>CAVRBW010000012.1:0-24756 GCA_963719325.1 uncultured Actinomycetes bacterium | reverse complement strand
GTGAGGCCGCAGCACTGCGCGGCGCTCACGCTCCTCCCCTGAAACGGTCGGGTGCTCAGCCGCCGGAGGAGGCGCCGACAGGACCGGGAGCATCCTCGTCTGTCTCGACGCGCTCGAACGGAACGAACAGCCTGCAGTGCGGGCACTTGAATCCGTTGTAGCGGGCAGCGGGACCTGTCAGCAGCTCCTGGCGGAACGGCTTGTTGCAGTGCGGACAGGTCACCTCGTAGACCGCCGACTGGGCAGTTTCGTCGGCCACGCTCCGAAGGTAGCAGAGCGACCGTCACCCGCTCGGGCGAATCGGCGAAACTAGACTCGCGGCGTGCTGACTCGGCTCGGGCTCTACAAGCTCCTCGACGAGAACCCGGAGCGGACCTGGTCGTTCGCCCGTGGGCTCGTCAGGCCGATCGTGGATCGGATCGCCCCGAGCTGGGGCTACGGCCACGACCTCGTCCCCGCCTCGGGGGGAGCGATCGTCGCCGCCAACCACTTCTCCGCGATCGACCCGGCGATCCTCGGGCTCCACTCGCGACGGACGCTCTACTACATGACGAAGATCGAGCTGCTCGAGGTGCCGATCGCGGGCGAGCTGCTCCGGTGGACCGGCTCGTTCGCAGTCCGGCGCGGGGAGGGCGACCGCGACTCCATCCGGGTCGCACGCTGGGTCGCCCGCGAGGGCCATGCGGTTGCCGTGTTCGCCGAGGGCACGCGTCAGCAGATCGGCCGGCCCGGCTCGATGCACACGGGCGCGGCGATGCTCGCCCTCCAGGAAGAGGTCCCGATCGTCCCCTGCGCCCTCGACACCTTCGGCTGGAGCATCCGAAACCGGCGGGTCTGCTGCGCGGTCTTCGGCGAGCCCGTGCGGCTCGATCTCCCCCGGAACGGCAAGGGCTACAAGGAGGGCACGCGGGTGCTCGAGGAGATCATCGCCGGCCTCTTCCGCGTCGCGGGAGAGGCGGTCGCCGCCGGCTGCCCGCCCACGCTTCCGAACGGCCTGCGGCGAGAGCGGACGATTCCGCCTCGGGAGGCGATCACGCTTCCGGAGCTTGCGACCTGGCCGACCGACGATTGGGCCGAGGGCCCGCTCGGGCCGGTCTACCGTCGCTGAATTACGCCGACCTGACCCAGCCTTTACGGAACCTTTCCAACCGCGCCCCACACTCCCGAGTGCAGGCTCGACCAAGGGGGTCACATGAAGCGCTACGGAGTCGTCGTTCTCTCGTCGCTCCTCGGCCTCGGCGCCGTCGTCGGCGCCGGCGCCGCGGCATCAGCATTCGGCTCGACCGGCAGCACACGCTCGTTCGCCCGTGCGGCTGCGTCCACGAGGCCGAACGTGCACGTCCGGACGGTGAGGTCGCCCGCCCGGCTGCGCGGCGTGAACTTCGTCAGCGGCTGCCGGTTCAGCCACCGCAACACGGACGACCCGATCGTCTTCCCGGGTCAGCCGGCCAAGTCGCACGACCACACCTTCATCGGCAACGACTCGACCAACGCCTTCTCGTCGCTCGGCACGCTGCTCGAGGCGACCTCGTCGTGCAAGCGGGCAGGGGACACCGCGGCCTACTGGGCGCCCACGCTGCTCTCGGCCTCCGGCGCCGCAATCGAGCCGCGCTCGGCGAGCGTCTACTACCGGCGGCACACGCTCGCGCCGGTCCAGGCGTTCCCGCAGGGGTTCAAGATGATCGCCGGCAACTCCAAGGCGACCGCGGCCCAGGACCTCAGGGTGACGTCGTGGAACTGCGGACCGCTCGCGGGCATTCGCCCGGCCAGCACGATCCCGTCGTGCCCGAACTCGGCGCGCATGGGGCTGGCGCTCCACGTCCAGTTCCCGGACTGCTGGGACGGAACCAACCTCGACAGCCCCGATCACCAGAGCCACATGGCCTACTCGGTGCGAGGGCGTTGCCCGGCCGACCATCCGGTCGCCATGCCTGCGATCCAGGTCAACCTCCGCTATCCGACTGCAGGTGGGGCGGGCTTCGTCCTTGCGTCGGGCGGCCAGTACTCCGGGCACGCCGACTTCTTCAACGCGTGGAACCAGAGCGTCCTGCAGTCGCTCGTCGACGGCTGCCTGAATGCCCTGCGGCACTGCCAGAAGGGAACGTAGAGAGAGGCTGAAGCGAGAGCAGCAGGGACGGTCCTACGGCTGTCCCTGCCCTCGCTTCTGTGGATACGGCGTCTCGCCTCGCGCGAGCATCGCGACGAACTGCTCGATCCGCCGCGCGCGCGTCTCGGCGCGCTTCGCGGTCGTGACGCGGTACAGCACGGAATAGCGGTTCTGGCTCGTGAGGATCTCGAACATGGCCTGCGCCCTCGGCTCGGCGGCCAGCGCCGCAGCCAGGTCGGGTGGCACCTCGATCGTCGCAGGCCCTGCGTAGGCCGCCTCCCAGCGCCCGTCCGTCTTCGCACGCTCGACTTCGGCGATACCGGCGGGCTGCATGCGGCCCTCGGCGATCAGCCGCTCCGCGATGCCGACGTTCCGTTTCGACCAGGAGCTGCGCCGCCGTCGGGGCGTGAAGCGCTGCAGGGAGGTGGCGGCGTCGCGGCCGCGTGCCTGGCCGTCGATCCAGCCGAAGCACAGTGCCTCCTCGAGGGCCTGGTCATGGGTGACGGTCGTCGGCTCGGTCGTCCCCTTCTTCGCGAGCACGAGCCAGACGCCGTCCACCTCGCCGTGATGAGCGGCAAGCCAGGCGCGCCACGCGGCGGCGTCGCCGACGATCAGCTCATCGCCTACCACAGCGTCAAGGGCCGGGGATGGCGATGCGCGCGCAACCTGCCGTCCTTCGTGACGAGTCGCCAGCCGTGCTCGATCGCAGTCGCGTAGATCAGGCGGTCGGCAGGGTCGCCGGGGAAGGACGTGGGAAGCGAGACGGCGGTCTCTGCGATCCCAGGCGTGAGCGGCATCGTTCGGACCTGGCCGGCGAGTCGTTCGAGCCAGGACCGGATGGGGATCGTGACGAGAATGCGTTCGTGCGCCGGGAGCTCGAACCAGCTGATCGCGGCGACGGAGCTCTCGCATTCGCATTGCTTTCGGTGATGACCGACTCGGCTCGGCGAACACCAGTGGAGGACGTGTGCTGTCGAGGACGAGCGTGGTCAGGGAAGAGAGACGACCAGTCGAAGAGGTGTTCCGACGGCCGAGCACGAGGCGGCACGGTGCGGCCTGCTTCGTGATCCGGCGCGTCGAGCAGTGGCGAGGCGATCTGCAGGGAGGAGCTCAGGCGAGGCCGACGAGCTGGTCGCGGCAGCGGAGCTACCCGAGGATTCTCATGGGTCTTCGCGGCAACGGGTATCACGAGCCGGCGCCGTGGCACTCCCGCTCGATTCGTCACGAATGCGAGTGGGGCGCGCGAGGGCGCCATGACGCCGTTGGCCGCTTTCGCCGCGTCCACGTGCGCGTCGCAACGAGGTGCGCGCCGCAGCGCTGCTGCTCCTCGCCGAGGAGCCGCGGAACGGCTACCAGGTCATGCAGGAGATCGAAGGAGCGTTCGGCGTCGTCGCGTGGCGCGTGCCCCGCTCCGTGTACCCCGCCCTGGCGCAGCTCGAGGACGAAGGGCTGGTGCGAACCGAGGAGCACGACGGCCGGCGAACGTTCGTCCTGACCGACGCCGGGCGCACGTACGTCGAGCAGCGCCGCGACGACCTCGCTGCGCCGTGGGACGAGATGAGCGGCTCTGTCGACGACGATGTCGCCTCCCTGGCGATCGAGACTCGCCAGCTGATGATGGCCGTCGCTCAGATCGGCCACATCGGCAGCAACGCGCAGATCGGCGAGGCGCGGAAGCTGCTCGCGAATGCGCGGCGTGGCCTCTACGCGCTGCTGGCGGAGGACGAGCCGGCGCCGGACACCGAGACATAACGGGCGTGGCCGAGCCGGCGATCCGAGTCGAGGGGCTGGTCAAACGGTTTGGCGCCGTCACCGCGCTGGCCGGCATCGACCTCGAGGTGCCGGCCGGCGCGGTCTTCGGCCTGCTCGGCCCGAACGGCGCCGGCAAGACGACCGCGATTCGCGTGCTCGCGACCGTGCTGCCGCCCGACGGCGGCCGCGCCGAGGTGCTCGGCCACGACGTCGTGCACGAGGCGAAGGCGGTGCGGCGCGCGATCGGGCTCGCCGGCCAGTACGCGGCCGTCGACGGCAACCTGACCGGTCGAGAGAACCTGCGCCTGATCGGACGGCTGGTGCACCTGCCTCGTCGCGAGATCGCTCCGCGGGCTGCGGAGCTGCTCGGGCGATTCGAGCTCGCCGAGGCGGCCGACCGGCCCGTGCGCACCTATTCGGGCGGGATGCGCCGGCGAATCGACCTCGCGGCCGCGCTCGTCAACCGGCCGGCGCTGCTGTTCCTCGACGAGCCGACGACGGGCCTCGATCCGCACAGCCGCAACGAGGTCTGGCGGATGATCGAGGAGCTGGTCGCCGACGGCACCACCGTCGTTCTCACGACCCAGTACTTGGAGGAGGCCGATCGGCTTGCCGCCCAGGTGGCCGTGGTCGACGAGGGGCGTGTGATCGCCAACGACGCTCCGGCCCGGCTCAAGGCTCGGCTCGGAAGTACGGTGATCGAGCTCGGCTTCGCCGACCTGCGCAACTGCGGAGCGTGCCCGGCTCGCTGATCCCCGGCCAGCTCGGCTCGATCGAGCTGGAGGGCTCGATTCTCCATCTGACGGTCGAGGACGGGGCCCGCGTTGTGATCGAGGCGCTGAGAGCGCTCGACGGAGGCGGAGTCGTTCCGGGCACGCTCACCGTCCGCGAGCCCAGCCTCGACGACGTCTTCCTCGCGCTCACGGGCCACCGTGCGGAGCGTGCAGCGACGCCGGACGCGCCGCAGGAGCAGGAGGCGGCGGCATGACCGCGGTCTCGGACTCCCTGGCGATCGCGTGGCGTGGCCTCATCACCTACAGGCGCGTCCCGCAGCTGCTCGTCTTCTCGACGATCCAGCCGGTCGTCTTCGTGCTCATGTTCCGCTACGTGTTCGGCGGCGCGATCCGCGTTCCCGGGGTCGACTACGTCGACTACCTGATGCCCGGGATCTTCGTCCAGACGTCGGTCTTCGGCGCGATCGCGACCGCGATCGGGCTGGCCTCAGACGTGCAGAGCGGGTTGCTCGAGCGCTTCCTCTCGCTGCCGATGGCGCGCTCGGCGGTGCTGATGGGCCGGACGCTCGCCGACCTCGGTCGCAACGTGTTCGTCGTTGCCCTGATGAGCGGCGTCGGCTTCCTCGTCGGCTACCGCCTGCACGCGAACGCCGCCAAGTTCGTCTTCGCGATGCTCCTCGTGCTGCTGTTCGGGTACTCGCTCTGCTGGGTGTTCGCGACCCTGGGCCTGTTCCTCCGCAACCCGGAATCCGCCCAGGCCGCCGCCTTCCCGGTGATGGCGCCCCTCGTGTTCGCCTCCTCTGCGTTCGTTCCGGTCAACACGATGCCCGGGTGGCTGCAGCCGTTCGCGGATCACCAGCCTGTCTCGGTGACCGCCTCCGCCGCGCGCGCACTGACGCTCGGCACGCCGGCGACATCGGACGTCCTCCAGTGCCTCGCCTGGGTCGCGGGCATCCTGCTCGTGTTCGTGCCGCTCGCGGTCTGGCGCTACCGGCGCTCCCTCTAGGTCGCCGCGGAGCCGCGCAGCTCGACGAACCCTGCGGCGGAGAAATCGCCGTCGAACGCGAGCGCTTCTCGGATCCTCAGCGAGCGCATGACCGCGAAGCTGGTTGCGTCGACGAACGAGTACTCGCGCTCGTCATGACGGCGCAGCCAGCGCCAGGCCTCGGCTTCGCGGTCTTCCGCAACGAACTCGACTCGCGCGAGAACGGTCTTGCGAAGGCTGTCGAGGAAGTCGAGGGCAGAGTGCCGGCCCACTCGTCGCTGGAGGAATGTCCAGGTCTCTCCGCGGACGTGATTCGTCGTGACGATCTCTCCCGCGCGGTGGGTCACCCACAGGTCACGTGCCTCGCCGTGATGCAGATCGTCTGCATTGCGCAGCGCGATCCAGAAAGACGAGTCAACGAAGATCACCCGTAGACGACGTCGTCGACCGGCGTCGGCTCGAAGCTGTCGACGCCGATCATCCTGTCGAGCGGGTCCTCGCCGAACGGCGGGATCGGGCCAAGACCTTTGCGCACGAAGCGCCGGACCAGCGCGCTCTTAGACGTCTTCTCCAGGAAGGCTCGCTTCTCCAACGCGTCGTCGATCTCTTCCTCGATCATGATCTGCAACCGTTTCATAGCATGAGCTTACACAACAGAGTGTGCCGGTTGTGTAAGAGTCAAGCAGGAGCTGGCTCTTTCACACGGCCGGCGCCGGCCTCGTCTTGGACCTTGTGATAGATGAGAGAAAGGAGCGCAATGAGCAACCAGCTTTCCAATGTGGACGTGAGGGATCTCCGCGAACGGTTCGCCGGGGAGATCGTGCTGCCCGGCGACGACGGGTGGGATGGCGCGCGCCAGGCCTGGAACCTCGCGGTCGATCAGCGCCCGGTAGCGGTTGCGCTTCCCGAGTCGGCCGCGGACGTGTCGGCGGTGGCGGAGTTCGCCGGCGGCCTCGGGCTCCGGGTCGCGGCACAGGGGACGGGCCACAGCGCAGCGCCGCTCGGCCCACTCGACGGAACGATCCTCGTCAAGACCTCGCGGATGCGAGGTGTCGAGATCGACGCCGAGGCGCGACGGGCCCGGGTGGGCGCCGGCACCGTCTGGGGCGACGTGGTCCCGCTCGCGGCCGAGCACGGGCTCGCGGGCCTCGCCGGCTCGGCCAAGGACGTCGGCGTCGTCGGCTACACGCTCGGCGGCGGTATCGGCTGGCTCGCACGGCGCTACGGGTTCGCCTGCAACAGCGTGGTCGCGGTCGATGCGGTGACCGCCGACGGTACGAGCGTTCGTGCCGACGCTGCGAGCGAGCCCGACCTCTTCTGGGCCCTGCGCGGAGGGGGCGGCAGCTTCGCGATCGTGACCGCACTCGAGTTCTCCCTCTACCCGATCGCGGAGGTCTATGCCGGCGCGCTCTTCTGGCCCATCGAGAGGGCCGGCGACGTCCTGCATGCCTGGCGTGAGGTCGTCGCCGACGCGCCGGACGCGTTCACCTCGCTCGGCCGTCTCCTGCAGTTCCCGCCGGTTCCGGCTCTGCCGGAGCATCTCCGCGGGCGCTCGTTCGTCGTCGTGGAAGCGGCCTACGACGGCCCCGAGAGCGAGGGCGCCGAGCTGCTTCGGTCGCTACGTGCCCTTGACCCGGAGACGGACACGTTCGCGACGATCCCCGTACCAGGCCTCGGCGAGCTGCACATGGACCCGCCCGAGCCTGTGCCGGGCGCAGGCGACGGGGCGCTCCTCGCCGAGCTTCCGCCGGAGGCGGTCGATGCGCTTCTCGCCGTTGCGGGTGCCGGTTCCGGCTCACCGCTCCTCTCGGTGGAGGTGCGACATCTCGGGGGCGCGCTCGCGGAGGCGTCGTCTGCGAACGGGGCGCTCGCGGCGATCGACGCGGGGTTCGCGCTCTACGCGGTCGGGGCCGCCATGAGTGCCGAAATGAAGGCGGCTGCCGAGGCGCACGCGGCGAAGCTGCAGGACGAGCTGGGCCCATGGAGTGCCGGTCGGTCGTTTCTCAACTTCACCGAACGGCAGGCCGATCCGAGCGAGCTGTTCGCGGAGAGCGACTACGCGCGACTCCGACAGGTCAAGGCGCAGTACGACCCAGGGAACGTGATCCGGGGCAACCACTCGATCCCGCCCGCCTGACCCGCCGATCCGCAGCGGGTGCGCTAAAGGTGGCCGCTCAGCTGGTCGGCGAGGTAGGCGTCGAAATCGGGCCCGGCCTCGCTCGCGAGCACGTGGCGGACCCAGGCATCCCGTTCGTGGGCGACGACCGCCAGGTCCCACACGCATGCGATCGGGTCGCCGTCGACTGCCGGCCTCAGCCCAGCCGGCTCGGCTGAGGGGGAGAAGAAGACGTGGTGGTGGAGCTCGTTTTCGTGCTCCCACCAGTCGACGAACACGAAGTTCTCGCCGCGGCCGTCGTGGACGCCGAGGAAGCCGACGGCATACCGGGTCTCGCTCTCGGCAGGCTCGGGCAGCAACTCGAAGGCCACCGCAGTGGCGGCGTCGACGAGATCGCTCCGCGGGGCCTTCCGGTCGTAGGCGATCCCGTAGACCTTGATCCGCCAGCCGTCTCGAGCTTCGATCCCGAGAGGCCCGATCGTGCGTGTGCGGTACCGGTCTGCCGAATGCACCGGCTGAGCATGCCACGACGGGCGTCCCGCTTCAGCGAGCTCCGGCGCCATACTCGGCACGTCAAGCGGCTGTCGCCCGAGTACCGTCTCGCGCTCGACCAACAACGGTTGGCTTGGTCGCATTTCCGCAGCCTGCGACAAGGCACGAGCGGGCGGCTCGTCACCGAACCGCCCGCTCGTCGAACATGGCCGAGAGCTTGTCTACTTCGTCGCAGTCGTTCGCAGCCTCAGGGCGTGTGAACGGCGTGGAGGTCGACGACCTCCTGGTCGACGCCCGGGACGTTCGGCTTGACGTTTTCGTCGAACCAGCGGTCGTGCTGCTCCTGACTCTCCCAGATCTCAGAGACGGTGAACACTCCGTTGTCCGTGAAGGCGACGTGGAGAATGAAGCCCGGCTGAGTCTTCAGCTTCTCGACCAGCCGAGGTGAGATCTCGTCGTACTGCGCCGGGGTCATTCCCGCGGCACGGTGCCGGATGAGTACGGCCATGACTGCTCCTCTGTTGTTGGATGCCACCACCATCGCAGGTATGCGCGACCGGTGTGGCGCACGCCTTAGCGTTTTCAGACCGCCGTAGGTGCGCTCAAGAGACATCCGCACGCTCGCGCAGGCCACGATCCAGTCGCTCGAAGGCGCGCTTCGCCTGCGCTCTCGTCGAGGCGGCGAGCTTGGAGCCGCGTCGCCCCTCGAGCACGCTCCGTCTGACCTCGACGACGAGCGCGCGCTGGACGCCCATCAACGCATTCGCGACCACCCACGCCTCGACAGGGTTCCGACGGCTGCCCTGCTCTTCTTCGATGAGCGAGGCGAGCGAGTCCGTGTACTCGGCGACGATCTCGCGCTCGCGCGCGAGCAGCGCCGGGCTGCCGCTGATCAGGTGCGCTGCAGTCTCGATGACGTCCGCGACCTCCTCGGCCTCGAGGCGCCCGGAGCGATCCAGTACGAACCGGCGAAAGGCGGCCGCGACGGACTCGCCGGCGGGACGTTGGCGCACTGCTTCGACCAGAGCCGCCTCGAAGGCCTCCATGCGGCCGTAGAAGAGGTCCTCCTTGGTGGGGAAGTAGTTGAAGACGGTGCCCTCGGAGACGTCGGCCGCGCGCGCGACCTCGGCCACCGTCACCTCCTCGAAGCCCCGCTCGACGAAGAGGCGATGGGCCGCGTCCGCGATCAGCGATCGCGTTCGCTCTTTCTTGCGCTCACGCAGGCCGGGCTCTGAGCTCATGCGGCCATTCTATCTCATAACTTGCGGCTACCCAAGATTTATGGTTACAATAAATTTATGGCTACTACACCAAACACACAGACCCAGTCTTCACAGGCTCTCGATCGCGAGATCCTGGTGCTCGGAGGCGTGGTCGTCGTCGGGACGATCATGGCAATCCTCGACGCGACGATCGTCAACGTCGCGATCCCGACCCTCGGGAACGACTTCCGCACGTCGATCTCGACGATCCAGTGGGTGATGACCGGCTACCTGCTCGCCCTCGCGAGCGTGATTCCGCTCACCGGTTGGGCAAGCGCGCGATTCGGCGCCAAGCGGGTCTGGATCACGGCGCTCGTCCTGTTCATGGCCGGCTCGGCGCTGGCGGGCGCCTCGTGGTCGATCGAAGCGCTGATCGCCTTCCGCGTCGTCCAGGGTGTCGGCGGCGGCCTGCTGATGCCCGTCGGGCAGACGATCCTCGCCCAGGCGGCCGGCCCGCAGCGCATGGGCCGGGTGATGAGCGTGGTCGGGGTGCCGATGCTGCTCGGCCCGATCTTCGGGCCGGTGATCGGCGGTGCGATCGTCGACGAGATCAGCTGGCGCTGGATCTTCTTCGTCAACCTGCCGATCGGCTTCCTCGCCGTCGTCCTTGCCTGGCGGCTCCTCCCCGAGACAGCCGCACGACGCGGCGACCGTCTCGACCTTCGCGGCCTCATGCTGCTCTCGCCCGGGATCGCGATCTTCGTCTACGGCATGTCCGAGGCGGGCTCCGCCGGCGGCTTCGGGGCCGGACGCTCCGTGGCCGGCATCGGAGCGGGTGTGGCGCTCGTCGCGCTCTTCGTCTGGCACGCTCGCCGTCGTGGACACGGCGCGCTGATCGACGTCACGCTCTTCTCGAACCGCGCCTACGCTGCGGCCGCGGGCACCAACCTGCTCGTCGGGATCGCGCTGTTCGGCGCCTTGATCCTCCTGCCGCTCTACTTCCAGCTCGTTCGCGGCGAGAGCCCGCTCGCGACCGGGCTGCTCACGATGCCGCAGGGGTTCGGCGCGGCGCTCGCGATGCCCATCGCCGGGCGCCTGACGGACGAGCTCGGGGCGCGCGTGGTCGTCCCGCTCGGCGTCGTCCTGGCGTTGGGCGGGACAGCCGCGTACACGCAGGTGGGCAGTGACACCTCGTACGTGTTCCTCGCCGCGGCGCTCTTCGTCATCGGCCTCGGGCTCGGCAGCACGATCGTCCCGTCGATGGCCGTGGCCTATCAGACCGTGTCTCGGGAGGCGGTGGGTCAGGCGACCAGCACGATCAACGTCATCCAGCGCATTGCGGGATCGGTCGGTACCGCGCTGCTCGCCGTCGTCCTGCAGCGGACGATCGCCTCCAACCTGCCCGGGCTCGGCGGCGGCCTGGCCGGGCTCGCACGCCTGCCCGAGCAGGAGCGCTCGCGGGTGGCCCCTGCGCTTGCGGATGCCTTCGGCACGACCTTCTGGGTCGCGTTCGCGCTCGTGTCCGCGGCGCTCGTCTCGGCTGCGCTGCTGCCCCGGATCCACCGGCAAGGAAGCGCCGACGATGAATCGCTCCCGGCGGGGCAGTCCTAGTAGCGAAACCACGACCCACTCGCCGTACCAACGCAAGGAGCCGTCATGACCCACCCCATACAGCTCGAGTCCACCGCGCGGGCGATCATCGACGCCAACAGCTACATGACGCTCGGCACAGCCGACGCGAGCGGGCTGCCGTGGGCGTCGCCGGTCTGGTACGCGGCTGCGGGGTACGGCGAGTTCTTCTGGGTCTCCTCCCCCGGGGCGAGGCATTCGCGCAACCTCGCAGCTCGTCCCCAGGTGGCGATCGTGATCTTCGACTCCCAGGCGCCGATCAACACCGGACAGGGCGTGTACATGTCCGCCGTCGGCGTGGAGCTGAACGGCCCCGACGTCGACCGGGGCATCGCCATCTTCTCGCGCCGATCCGAAGAGCAGGGAGCATCTCCCTGGGTGCGCGCAGACGTCGAGGCGCCGGCGCGCCTCCGCCTGTTCTGCGCCGCCGCCTCGGAGCACTTCCTGCTCACGGCTGGGGACGAGCGGGTGCGCGTGCGCCTGAGCTAGCGCGCTACGTCGTCACGCCGAGCGCGCGCCTGGTGGCGCGTGGAAGCGAGGCGGCGACGAGGTCGTAGCTTCCCTCGACGAGCTCCGTGACGAGCGCGTCGGGGACGGTCCCGTCGAGGGTGATCGTGAGCCAGTGCCGCTTGTTCAGGTGGTAGCCGGGAGCGATCGACCGGTAGGTGGCTCGGAGCTGCTGCCCGACCTCCGGCTCGCATTTGACGCTGACCTGCAGCGGCTGCCCCTCGAGGTCGCTCAAGGCGAACATCTTCGCCCCGACCTTGAAGACCGACAGCCCGGGGCTGAACGGGAATTCCTCGCGCGCGCCGCGTAACCCGAGGCAGAGCGCACGCAGCTCCGGCCCGGTCATCCTAGCCCCCGGGCTTGTACTCGCCCGGAAGCGTGCGGGTCGCGACGGCAACGCGATTCCAGGCGTTGATCGCTGCGATCGCCCAGAGCAGCTGGGCGAGCTCCTCGTCGTCGAAGTGGGCGCGCGCGGTTTCGAAGACGTCCGCCGGGACGTGCGACTCGGCGAGCAGCGTGACGGCGTCGGTCAGCAGGAAGGCCGCGCGTTCCCGGTCGTCGAAGAACGGTGCTTCGTGCCAGGCGGCAACCGCGTAGAGACGCTGCTCGGTCTCGCCGCGCGCGCGGGCGTCGAGGGTGTGCATGTCGACGCAGTAGGCGCATCCGTTGAGGATCGATGCCCTCAGGCTGACGAGGTCGCGGAGCGAGGAGTCGATCTCGACGGCGTCGTCGAGGGCGACCATCGCGCGATATGTGGCCCGGGCGTGCCGTCCCAGGTCGAGGCGGGGCTGGTCGAACGTGGTGGTGGTCTCGATTGACATGCCGGTACCGTACCCAGACACTGGATCAGTGCCAACGGCCAATCGTGAACCTTCGCAGTGGTCCGCTTTCGGGCTGGATCTCTTCGTCGAGCTCGGCACGAGGGACCGCGGTCGCGGCCTCCGCAGACGGATCGAGGACGGCCTGCGCGAGGCGATTCGCTCGGGCCGCCTGTCGCGCGGGACGCGTTTGCCGGCAACGCGCGCCCTGGCGCGGGACCTCGGAGTCTCCCGCGGTACGGTGATGCAGGCGTACGGGCAGCTGGCGGCCGAAGGTTGGCTTGCCGGCCGTGCCGGCTCGGCGACGGTGGTCGCCTTCGACGCGGAGCTCCACCGTGGCGCCGCGGCAAGCCGCGAGCAGCGTCCGACGCGTTGGCGGTTCGACCTCCGTCCGGGCCGGCCGGACACGAGCTCGTTCCCGCGGCTGGAATGGCTCCGCGCGCTCCGGCGCGCGCTTGTCGACGCGTCGCCCGACGCGCTGGGGTACGGCAACCCGCAGGGGCACGTCTCGCTCCGACGCGAGCTCGCCGGCTATCTCGGCCGCGCACGGGGCCTCCGGGTCGCGCCCGAGAACCTGCTCGTCACCACCGGCTTCACGCAAGGACTGGGCCTCGTCGCCAGGGCGCTCGCCGCGGCGGGTGTCGAGCGAGTGGCGATGGAGGAGCCGAGCATGCCCCTCCACCGCGCGATCGTCCGGGGGGCCGGCCACCACATCGCCCTCGTCCACGTCGACGGCGAGGGGGCGCGGATCGAGGAGCTCGAGAGGTCACGAGGCGCGGGCGCGGTCGTGCTGACCCCGAATCGCCAGCACCCGACGGGAACGACGCTGAGCGCGGAGCGCCGAGCACGGCTCCTCGAGTGGGCGCGAGCGACCGAGGCGTTCGTGATCGAGGACGACTACGACGGCGAGTTTCGCTACGACCGCCATCCGATCGGCCCGCTGCAGGGTCTCGACCCGGCCGTGGTCGTCTACGGCGGGACGGTCTCGAAGACGCTCGCGCCCGGGGTGCGCCTCGGCTGGCTCGCCGTGCCGGACTCGCTCAGGGCGGAGGTGATCCGCCAGAAGGAGCTCGCGGACTGGCATTCGAGCGTGCTCGAGCAGCTGGCGCTCGGCGAATTGCTGCGCACGGGCGCGTACGACCGGCACGTTCGCAAGATGCGCCTGCAGTACCGCCGCCGTCGCGATGTCCTGATCCGCGCACTTGCCGCCACGACGCCGGCCCTGAGCCCGACGGGGGGCGAGGCCGGGCTCGATCTCCTCATTCCGCTGGAGAGTGCGAAGGCCGAGCAACGCGCGATCGCTGCGGCGAGTGCCGCCGGCGTGGGCGTCGGCGGGCTGGTGGCAGACGGCTACTACGAGCGCGGCGGGTCAGCGGGCCTGGTCGTCGGCTACGCCGCGGCCCCCGAGCACAGCTTCCAGCGCGCAGTCGAGGCATTCGTCTCGGCGCTGGAGCTCACTCGTCCGCGATCCCCAGGAGTGTCGTGACGGTGGTCCAGTTTCGTGCCGTCGCGGTGACGCCCAGGCGCGGGCCTGCGAGGAACGTCCACAGCTTCGACCGGCCGACGCCTTCCGGATGCCAGGCGTAGATCTCGCGGCCGAGGACGGCGACCTGCTCCGGCGCGATCGCGGCCGCCTCGATCTTCTGGATCGTGTCGGGATCGAGCTCGCCCGCGAGGAAGCTGACCTGATACCGCTTCGGATTCACCGCGACCTTCTCGAGCGGGTTGCGCTCGACGACCGCGGCGAGCTCGTCGCGGGTGCGCGCGACAACGGCGATGTCGAGGCCGAATCGGGCGGCGATCCTCTGCTCGCAGACGCGGGCGACTTGCTTGGGCGACTTGCCGCTCGAGAGCACCACGTTGCCGCTCTGCACGTACGTGCGTACGTCGTCGAAGCCCGCATCGACGAGCGTCTCGCGCAGCTCCGCCATCGCGATTCGGTTCCGCGAGCCGAGGTTGATCCCGCGCAGCAGGACGATGTGTCGAGCCATGGAGCGGACGTTACGCGGCCTCGCTCGTCTGTCGTCGGCCGGAGTACGCCTCGACAAACCCCCGACGCCAGCTCGGGTAGCGAAGCTTCCACCCGAGCTCGCGCTTCGCCTTCGCGTTCGAGGCTCCACGGATCTCGGTCATCAGCACGACGCCGCTCTCGCCGGCGAGTAGCCGGGCGAGCCAGAGCGGGACCCGGCGTGGAGGCTTCGCACCGAGGGCGGTCGCGAGCGCCGGCAGCCATTCGCGGACCGGCGCGGGCTCGTCGTCGACGACGTTGTAGATGCCGGGCGTTCCTCGCTCCAGCGCGAGCACCGTCGCTGCGGCTGCGTCGTCGAGGTGGACGAACGACCAGATGCCGCCACCGTCGCCGACGATCGGGAAGCGACGCTTGCGCACGAGCTCGAGCTGCGCGTCGTCCGGCGAGCCGTAGAAGCCCCCGTACCGAAGAGCGATCCCGCCTGCGTCCGTCACCGCCTGCTCGAGGTGCCGGATCGCGGCGAGGGTCTCCCGCATGTTGTGTGCCGGGTTTGGGTCGAGGGGGTCGTCCTCGGTCTTGATCGCGCCCTTCTCGCGAGCATACGGCCAGCTCGCGAAGCTCTGTGCGACGATGCGCTGGATGCCCGCTTCGCGGGCGGCGGCGAGCAGCGCGTCGGTGCCTTCGGTCCGGAGGCGGTTCGTCTGCGCGAAGCTGCGGTCGAAGTTCTTGAAGTCGCTCAGACCCGCGAGCGCGGTTGCCTGGTGGACGATGGCGTCGGGCCGGGCGGCTACGACTGCCTCGCGAACGGCTCGAGGATCGAGCACGTCGAGGACGACCGCCTCGGCGCCCTGCGAGCGCAAGAGCTTGCTCTTTTCGGTCGAGCGTGATGTGCCGACCACCTCGTGGCCCCGCTCGAGCAGTTGAGGGACGAGCCGGGCGCCGATCGCTCCGCTCGCTCCCGCGACGAAGACTCGCATCGTTCTCTCCTTTGGTTGGCTTTACCAAGAGGACGAGAAGCCGTCGGCTCGCGTGACATGTCACGGGAGCAGGTGGTATTTCGTCTTCGATGACGATGGAGAGCCACGAGGACCTGCGCCCGTACCTGTTCGCGATCGCGTACCGGATGCTCGGTTCGGTCGCCGAGGCCGAGGACGTCGTCCAGGAGGCGTTCCTCCGCTACCACGAGTCGGGAGTCGAGGCGGAGTCGCCGAAGGCGTACCTCGCCACGATCACGACCCGGCTCGCGATCGACCAGCTCCGCTCCGCGCGGGCACGCCGCGAGGTGTACCCGGGAGAGTGGCTGCCGGAGCCGCTCGTCGACGACGAGGCGGTCGGTCACGCCGAGATGGCCGATTCGCTCTCGCTCGCCTTCCTGCATGTCCTCGAGAAGCTCTCGCCGGTCGAGCGCGCGGTCTTCCTGCTGCGCGAGGTCTTCGACTACTCGTACGAGGAGGTTGCGAGGATCGTCGGGAAGTCAACCGAGAATTCACGCCAGATCCTGGTGCGGGCGCACCGGCACATCGACGAAGGCCGGCACCGCTTCGACGTCTCGCGCGAGGAGCGCGACGAGGTTGCCCGCCGCTTCCTGGCTGCATGGGAAGGCGGAGACACCGACGCGCTCATGGAGGTGCTTGCACCCGACGCGATCGATCCACGGCGACGGCGGCGGCAAGGCGCCCTCGGTGCGGGTGCCTCTGGTTGGCGCCGAACGCGTCGCGAAGGCGCTGATCGGCTGGGGCGATCAGGCCCACGCGCACGGGATCTCGCACCGCCCGGCGCTCGTCAACGGCGATCCCGGGGTGGTCTTCTCCGACTCGGACGGACGGGCGCGCTGGGTCGCGGCGCTCGAGATCGCCGAGGGCGTGGTCGTCGCCGTCCGGTCGGTGCTCAACCCGGACAAGCTCGCGCACATCCGGGCGCGATAGCCGCCGAAGAAGCTGGTGATCCCGGATCGACCGGTAGCCGAGCAGACCGCCGAAGGATCACCGAGCTTAGACAGCGCGACTACGATCGGCGCGATGGCGGTGCTGCTCCAGGCTCGCGGGTTGACGAAGCACTACAAGGACGTGGTCGCCCTCGACCACGTCGACTTCGAGATCGAGGACACGGTTACGGGCCTGCTCGGGCCGAACGGCGCGGGGAAGAGCACGGCGATCAAGCTGTTCCTCGGCCTGATCCAGCCGACGGACGGGGTGGCCGAGGTGCTGGGAGAGGACGCGGCGAGCAACGTGTCCGTGCGCGCGCGGCTCGGCTACATGCCAGAGCACGACTGCCTGCCCGACAACGTCTCGGCGTCCGAGTTCCTCACGCACATGGCCGGCGTCAGCGGGCTGCCGCCGAACTACGCGCGGTCACGAGCGGCCGACACGCTCCGCCACGTCGGGCTGTTCGAGGAGCGCTACCGGCCGATCGGCGGCTATTCGACCGGCATGAAGCAACGGGTGAAGCTCGCCCAGGCGCTGGTGCACGATCCGGTGCTCGTGCTCCTCGACGAGCCGATGGCGGGCCTCGATCCGGCCGGCCGCGACGAGATGCTCGAGCTCGTCCGGAAGACGCACCGCGACTTCGGGATCAGCGTCGTCCTCTCGTCCCACATCATGGGCGACGTCGAGCGGGTCTGCGAGCGGATCCTCGTGCTCGAATCAGGACGCGTCGCGCAGGAAGGCCAGGTCTCGTCGTTCATCGGCGACACCGAGACGCTCTACGTGGAGGTGACTGCGAGCCGCGACGAGTTCGTCGCCGCTCTCCGCGAGCGCCGCCTCGAGCCGGGCCTCGAAGGGAGCTCCGTCATCATCGAGGACGTCACCGCCGAAGGCTACGACGCGATCCGCGAGGCGCTCGTCGCCTCCGGGGCCCCGCTCCGTCGCCTGGCCCCGCGCCGCCGTGCGTTGACCGAGCTCTTCCAGGCTGACGTGGACGAGGCGGACGAAGAGGCAGCGTCGTGACCGAGATCGCCCAGGCCAAGGGCCAAGTCTTCGACCTCGGTTTCAGGCGGTACGAGGGCCCGCGCGAGGGGCGCCGCCGGGCGATTCTCTCCGTCTACAAGGACAGCCTGCGGGCGATCTTCGGCGTCGGGCGCGGTACGCGGGCCAAGGTGCTGCCGTGGGTGTTCATCTCGGCGTTGCTCGTGATCGCGGCGATCATGGCGCTCGTCGCCGGCGCCGTCGATCGTCTCGCTCCCGACTTCGACGCGGCGGCACGACCTCCCGTCCTACTCCGACTTCTACTCGATCGCGTCGATCGTCCTCCTGCTGTTCGCGGCGGTCGTCGGGCCGGAGCTCTTCTGTCCGGATCGGCGCAACCGCGTCATCAGCCTGTATCTCGTCCGTCCGCTTCGCGCAGAGGACTACATGGTCGCGAGGTGGGCGGCCCTCGTCACGCTGACGACGCTGACCGCCTGGTTGCCCCAGCTGCTCCTGCTCGTGGGATTGACGCTCGGCGCCTCCGACCCGGGGGCGTACCTGGGCGACCACTGGCTCGACGTCCCTCGCTTCCTGGTCGCCGGAGCCGCGATGGCCGTCTACGTCGCGACTCTCGGCACCCTGGTTGCCTCGTTCACGACCAGACGGGCGTACGCGGCAGCATTCCTCGTCGGGCTGTTCGTCGTCACGACCAGCGTGGTCGGCGGCGTCGCCGATGCCGTCAGCCTGTCGGTGGGCCGGTGGATCGCGCTCCTCAGCATCCGTGACGTCCCTCTCCTGATCAACGACCTGCTCTTCGGCGGCGATCCGACGACCGGAGGAGACGGTGCAGCGGAGCACCTTCCCGGCGTGATCCAGGTCGCGTGGTACTTCGTCGTCGTCGGCCTTGCGCTCGCCGTGATCTGGCGGCAGTCCCGAAGGCTCTCCGTATGAGCGTCGCTCGCCTTCGGCTCGCTTCACGGGGGAAACAGCCGGTTTCCCCCGTGGGCCCCCTTCCCCGACCCCGCTTGCACCCTAGCAGCCGTTGTGAGCGGCGCCCGCCATGTCGGTCGCCGCGGCGGAATCCTGCGCGACGAGGGATCTCGGCCTTTGAGCGCCGCCACTGGGGCAGTGATTGCGGTCGACGCAGTGTCGAAGTGGTACGGAAGCGTCGTCGCCGTCAGCGACGTGAGCTTCGACGTGCGGCCCGGGATCACCGGGCTGCTCGGGCCGAACGGGGCCGGCAAGACGACGCTGCTGCGGATGATGTCCGGCCTCGCCAAGTCCTCCCAGGGCCGGATCGCCGTGTTCGGCGAGGATCCGCGCGAGTCGATCGACCTGTATCGCCGGATCGGTGTGATGTCCGAGCACGAGTCGACGTACGACTTCCTGACCGGGCGTCAGCTCGTGGAGTGGTCGGCGAAGCTTCGAGGAGTCGAGGACGTTCGAGCCGCCGCCGCGCACGCGATCGAGGAGGTCAACCTGGTCGACGCCTCCGATCGGCGGATCCGCGGCTATTCGCGTGGGATGAGGCAGCGGATCAAGCTCGCCGCCACGATCGTCCACGACCCCGAGCTACTGATTCTCGACGAGCCGCTGAACGGAGCCGATCCACGCCAGCGGGTCGACTTCCAGACCCTCGTCCGCCGGCTTGCAGGCGAGGGCCGGACGGTCGTCATCTCGTCGCACATCCTCGAAGAGGTCGAGCTGCTCGCCGGCAGGGTGCTGCTCATGGTCAACGGGAAGCTCGCCGCCGAAGGCGACCACCACGCGATCCGGGCGGCGCTCGACAACAGGCCGTATCACGTGCGCATCGTCGGCGACGACCCACGGCGACTCGCAGCCGGGCTCGTCGGCCTCGCGGCGGTCGACTCCGTGCAGGTCGATCCCGATGGAGCGGTCGTCGTTCTCAGCCGGAACGTCGGAGTGCTTCAGACGGAGCTTCCGCGCGTCGCGAGCGAGCTCTCGATCAGGCTGATGCGGGTGGAGCCGCTCGACGACTCGCTGGAGAGCGTCTTCGAGTACCTCGTCGAGCAATGAGAACTCGTTTCGGGATGAAGCCTTATGCCGCCGGGCCGCGCTGGGCGGCGCGATGCTTCGTCCTCAGTCGCGCCCATATGCGCTGCATATGGGCGCTCCCTGCGTCCTTGCCTCGCACTCACCCATCGCACCCCGGACGGCGAAGCGTCACCCCGAAACGAGTTCAATGACGACGATCTACCTCCTCTCGATCCGTCAGCTACTCGGGAAGTGGCGCCTGCTGATCCTGCTCGGGCTGGCGGCGCTGCCGCTGATCCCGGCTGCGGTCGCGGCCGGCCAGAGCGACAAGCCGACGGCCGCGCACCTCGACGACCTGCTGCTCGACGGAATGCTCGCTTCGGCGATCCTGCCCATCGTCGTCCTCGCAATCGCGACGGCCGCGTTCGGGAACGAGATCGAGGACAAGACGCTCGGCAACCTGACCCTCACGCCGGTCCTGCGCTGGCGGATCGTCGCCGCCAAGCTTGCCGCCGCGGTCACCGTGGGTGCGCCCTTCCTGGTCGCGAGCTCGGTGGCCTCGGTGCTGATCGGCTTCTCCGGTGCGGGGTTGGACGGAGCCGGCAAGGCCGCGGCCGCGGCGGCGATCGCATTCCTGATCGGCGTCGTCGTCTACTCCGCCGTCTTCCTCTGGGCCGGCCTCGTCACGTCGCACCCGCTCGGGTTCGGACTGCTCTACGTGTTCATCTGGGAGGGGCTCTTCGCGAGCTTCGTCGACCGGATCAAGTACCTGAGCGTCCGCGAGTACACGCTCAGCATCGTCACGGCGATCGACGGCTCACGCTTCACCGGCCCGGATCAGCACGTGATCTCGCCGGCGGCGGGAATCGTCGGCGCGGCCGCCGTCTTCTCCCTCTTCGTGCTGCTGGCCGTGCGCCGCGTCCGCACGATGGACGTGCCGTAACGCGGGGGGAACAGCCGGTTCCTCCCGCGGGCCCCTCCCAGGAGCGCGTGCAGGTCCGGGCGCGGGGCTCGTTTCCCCTGCGACTAATCGGCCGCGGCCGCCGTTGCGCCTTCCAGGACGCCGCGGGTGCCGCCGGGGAGCATGAGCGCGGGGACGAGGGCGAGGCCGACGAGACCGAGCGCCCACGCAGCGTGGAGGGCCGCCTGCACGAGTCTCGTGAGCGAGTGCGAGTGCGAGGAGCACCGCGAAGACGAGCGGCGCTCCCGGCCGCAGCGTCGCCAGACCGACGCGAACGATGCGAATCAGCGCACCAGCACGGTCAGGACCTCGTGCGGCCGGTACGGAAGAAGCAGCTCACCGTCCTCGACGTCGACGCGATTCGTCTGCTCCTCGAGGGCGTTGGCGAGCCACGCCTCGTCGAACGGCGGCGCAAGTTGCACCCGCGCGACGCCGCGGCCGCCGTGGGCCTCGTACAACCTGAGCACCAACGCTTCCGACCGCTCGGCGCGCTTGACCGTGTCGAGAACGAGGTTCGGGTCGTGGACGGACGCGAGAGAGCTCTCGCCGACCCCGTGTGT
Organism: uncultured Actinomycetes bacterium; assembly: GCA_963719325.1. GTDB lineage: Bacteria > Actinomycetota > Thermoleophilia > Gaiellales > Gaiellaceae > DATBLE01. The sequence goes on along the minus strand of CAVRBW010000012.1, from coordinate 4,026 downwards.
CCAGCGCAGGGGCGCGTTGAACCGGATCGCCTCGGCGAGGACGCCGGCGTCTCGCCAGTCGCCCGCGTGCGGGAGGAGGGCGTAGGCGAAGGCGTGGCTGCCCATGTCCGCTTCCGGATCGGGGCTCTTCGGGGCGCGCAACAGGCTGATCCGGAGCTCGCCGCCGTAACAGCTGTAGCCGTACTTCGAGTCGGTGAGCAGCGCGGCGCCGAAGCCGTACTCCGAGAGGTCGGCGAAGCGATGGCCCGGAACCTCGTAGCGGGCGCGGTCGAAGCTCGTCGAGTAGTGCGTCGGGCGCTCGGCGTAGCCGAAAGCCGTCTCATAGGTCGCGCTCGTTGCCCGCACGGCGAGCGGGAAGCAGACCTTGAGGAGCTTGTGGCTCTCGTGCCACTCGGCGGTCGTGTGGAACTCGAGCCGCCGCGAGCCCGCGTCCAGGCGCACGACCTGCCGCAGGGTGCTCGCCTCGCCGATCCGGCGCTCGAACGCGATCTCGCCGCGCAACGGCTCCTCCGTCACCACCTGCCACGAATCGGCGGGCTCGCAGTCGTGCCGGGTCTCGAGATGAAACGGGTCGATGTCCCAGGCGTCGAACTCGACCGGCTGGTCGTCGTAGAGCTCGAAGCGATTCCCCGGGGCGGCGAGCGTCTCGCGCCCTGTTGCCTTGTCGACCACGCTCTCGACGCTTCCGTCTGCGCCGAGCCTGACGGAGAGGTGGGCGTTTTCGAGCATCAGCCCGTCCAGCGAGACTGCATCGTCTGACTCGACGGCCCGCCCGGCGGCATACGGCGCCGCCTCGACCACTCGCAGCGCCCCGGCGGGATCACGGACGACCTCACGACGCGGGAACGCAATCGTGTTGACCGGCGTCTCGCCTGCCTCGCAGAGAGCCTCTGCGCCCGCGGCGACCTCTGCGAAGTCGCGTTCCGCGTCCTCGTAGACGAGCCGGATCGAGGAGCCGGGCAGGATGTCGTGGAACTGCTGCAGGAGGAGCAGTTTCCAGAGCCGGTCGAGCTCGGCTCGGGGATACTCGCCGCCCCTCGCGCAGGCCAGGAACTCCGCGTCGTGGAGCAGCTGCTCGCAGCGCCGGTTCATCCGCTTGGCGAACGCCTGCGAGGTGTAGACGCCCCGGTGGTACTCGAAGTAGAGCTCGCCGACGACCACGGGCCGCTCGCCCGGCTCCGCCTCGAGGGCGTCGAAGAACTCCTCGCTTGTCGCCGGGCGCGTGCGCGGCAGCCCCTGGAGGTCACGCGTTCGCCGGAGCGTCTCGAGCATCTCCTTCGTCGGCCCACCTCCACCGTCGCCGTGACCGAAGACGAGCAGGCTCGTCGCGGAATGCTCGTGGTCGAGGTAGTCCCGCACGACCCGTCGCAGCTCGGCGACCGTTGCCTCGCTGTTGTACGTGTCGGCAGGCGGAAAGTGAGCAAGCACCTCGCTCCCGTCGGCACCCTGCCAGACCAGCGTGTGATGCTCGGGCCGGTTGAAGCGGTTCCAGGACAGCTTCTGCGTCAGGAAGCGCGTCATGCCGGAAAGCCGCATCAGCTGCGGCACCTGGTTGCAGTACCCGAACGCATCCGGCGACCAGAACTCGCGGCAGCGGACCCCGAACTCGTCCTCGAAGAAGCGCTGGCCGTGGACGAACTGGCGGAGCAGCGATTCGCCCGAGGGGATGTTGCAGTCGGGCTCGATCCAGCTACCACCGACCGGGACGAACTGGCCCGCCTCGACCTTCTCCCGAATCCGCCGCCACAGGTCGGGGTTCCGTTCCTTGATCCACGAGAGCTGCTGCGCCTGCGAGCACGCGAAGCGGTACTCCGGGTACTCGTCCATGTACCGGATCTGGCTGGCGAAGGTGCGGACCGCCTTGCGATACGCCTCGGCGAGCGGCCAGAGCCAGGCGGTGTCGAGATGGCCGTGCCCGATGGCGGCGAGCTCGTGCGTGCGCGTGCCGTTCCGGTGCTCGTACAGGTCCGCGAGGATCTGCGGGTCTTCCTCGTTGCAGAAGCGATTCAGCTCCGAGCGCAGGTGGCCGGCCCAGCCCGGGTCCAGCCCGGGCTCCGCCTCGAGCGCACGCAGGATCTCGAAGTCGAAGTAGAGCTGCCATGCCGTCGGATCGAACACGACCAGCTCGCAGCGGTCGAGGATCGCCTCGGCGCGGGTGGAGTCGCGACTGCCGAACATGCCGTTGCAGGCGAGCTCGACCCACAGCTCGACCGGCCCCGGCTCGGCGGGATCGCCGATCACCGCGTCGGGGCGCTCGCCCGCACCGCCGGTGTTCAGCCCTTGGATGACAACGCCGTCACGCCACAGTGCGGCTTCGCTGTTCGAGACGAAGATCAGGTCGACGCGACGGCCGTGCCACTCCTCGGGGATCGTCGCGCGAATGCGGAACCAGTACGTCGCCCAGAGCGGACCGAACTGCTCGCCGATCCGTGCCGGTCGCAACGGCAAGCGCTGCGCCTCGTCAAAGGAGATGCGGTCGACGTGCTCGGTCACCTCGAGCGTGTCGACCGCCCGAGCCTCGGGGTAGATCCGGGCGCGGAGCCGCGCGGACGTGCTCGCGAGTCGCCCACGGGTGTACTCGAGGTGCCGGATCAAGCTGTCCGAAGTGTCTGCGGTGGGTCGTGCGGGATCGGACCCATTCGAGGGAAATCTAACGGGACGTCCCCGGCGGGCGCCGTCGATAACCTGGGAGCGAGCGCCCGTGATCAGCCGGACAGAGCAACAAGAGGCGCAGGAGTACGCGGCGGAGCAGCTGCGGGCCGCGGGCATCGCCGTCACCGACGAGGAGCGGGCGGCGATCGAGGTGGCGGACTTCGGGCTCGGCAACCTGCGGGAGACAGGTCTCCAGCTGCTCGTCTACGTCAACACCGACCGCTACTGCGCGAAGGAGCTCGTCCTCTATCCGGGGCAGACGTGCCCCGAGCATCGCCACCCGCCGTTCGACGGTACCCCGGGCAAGGAGGAGACATTCCGCTGCCGTCGGGGCGGCGTCGAGCTGTACGTGGACGGCGAGCGGATCTCGCTGCTGCCCGGCGACCAGTACACGATCCCGCCGGACACGCTGCACTGGTTCGAAGCCGGCGAGGACGGTGCGGTGGTGACCGAGTTCTCGTCGACCAGCCGCGACGAGCTCGACGTGTTCACCGACCCGCGGATCGTGCGCGTGCCCGTCGTCGAGAGCTGAACGCGATCTACGGGCAGGCGGCTGCGTACCAGCGGAGGTACGTCAGCACGCGCCCGGCCCAGCCCTCGTGGCCACCGGGCACGAGCTTGAAGGTGATCTTCGTCCCGTGCGCGCGCACGGCGTCCGCGAATTCCTTGTCCGGATAGCGCAACTCGTCCGCGCGGCCGACGTCGAGGTACACCGGGACGCGGTAGAGCCGTTTCGCGGCCGCGAGCGAGAGCAGGTCATGGCGGGCGAAGTCGGCCTCGTCGTCGAAGGCGCCCGCGCTGTGCAGGTACTGGGAAGGGAGCACGGCGGGCGAGTGCGCGCCGACGGCGCAGAAGCGACCGGGGGCGAGGCGCGCGAGGTCGAGCGCGCCGAATCCGCCCATCGAGATGCCGCCGATCGCGATCCGGTGCGGATCGGCCCCCGTTCGCCGCAGCGCGGCCGGAATCACCTCCCGGAGCACGTACGAGCCCCACTTTCCGCTTGCCCGATCGTGCCACCAGCTGGTCAGGTCGCCGTCGTCGACGAACAGGACGATCGGCGCCTTGGCGCCGAGCGCAGGAAGCACCGGCGCGACCCACTTGACGCTCTCGTCCGTCGGCTGCGTGTAGCCGTGCAGGAAGACGACCAGCTCGCGCCCGCGGCTGCGCCCGGGCGGGAAGAGCAGGATCTCGCGGAAGTCGCGGGCCAGCAGCTTGCTGTGGAACGTGAAGGGCTGGATGCGCACGGGATCGGGCGCCGTGCGGGCGGCGTTTCCGGAAGCGCTCGTGGCCAGCACGAGAACGCCGACCAGGCCGCTCAGCAACGCTCGGCGCATGCTCCGAATCACTCTAGACACAACGCAACGCTCGAACCGC
>CAVRBW010000011.1:0-175023 GCA_963719325.1 uncultured Actinomycetes bacterium | reverse complement strand
CACCGCACGGATCGGCCAGCTCAACCTCGCGCAGCCGCTGCTCGCGGTCGCCTGGTCGGCGCTCCTACTGGGAGAACGGATCGGCTGGGCAGTTCCCGTCACGGCCACCGTCGTGCTCGCGTGCATGGCGGTCGGCCTGCGAACCGGGCGGACAACTGGATCCCCACGCCCTGTCCAGGCGACATCGACGAGCGGGGCGAGGGTGATGGAACGCGCGGGTTACCGCGGCCCCTGGATGCCACTGTTGGCCTCGCGGAGCGCGCCGACGTAGCCCGCTCGCTCGTACACCGCCTCGTCCGTTCCGGGCGGCACGGCGAGCAGCCCGCGCAGATCGTCGACCGCTGCGAATCCCTTGCTTCCCATCCAGTCCGAGAGGCCGTCGAGCAGCATGGTTGCATGCTCGGGGCCGTGTCGCAGCAGGGCCGAGGCGGTCATCACGACGTCGGCTCCGGCGAGGAGGTACTTGGCCACGTCGACCGCGGTCTCGACGCCGGTGGTCGCCGCGAGCGAGGCCCTCACCCGTCCGTGGAGGAGCGCGATCCACGTGCGCGGCAGCCGGGCCTCCGCCGGGCTGGAGAGGCCGACCTGGGGCACGACCGCGAGCTTGTCGGGGTCGATTTCGGGCTGCAGGAAGCGATTGAAGAGCACGAGCGCGTCCGCGCCCGCCTCGTCCAGCCGCAGCGCGATCTCGCCGGTCGAGCTGAAGTACGGGCTCAGCTTGACCGCCACCGGCACGCCGACCGAGCCCTTCACGCTCGTCAGGACGTCGATGTGCCGCTGCTCGACGTCGCGGCCCGAGATTCGCGGGTCGCCGGGGAGGTAGTAGATGTTCAGCTCGATCGCCGCGGCGCCCGCATCCTCCATCGCCCGCGCGTAGTCGACCCAGCCCCCAGGCGTGACGCCGTTCAGGCTGGCGATCACCGGGACGTCGACTGCTGCTGCGGCGCGCTCGACCAGGCTCAGGTAGCGGCGCGGGCCGGTCTCGTCCTCGGCCGCCGCAGGGAAGTAGGAGAGCGATTCGGCGAAGCTCTCGGTGCCGGCGTCGACCAGCCGCGCATTCTCGGCCGCCTCGCGGCGCAGCTCCTCCTCGAAGAGCGAGTAGAGGACGACCGCGGCTACACCGGCGTCGGCCAGCCGCCGTACGTCATCCACCGTCTGCGAGAGCGGCGACGCCGATGCGACGAGCGGGTTGCGCAGCGTGAGGCCCATGTAGTCGGTGGAGAGGTTCATCGGTCGTCCTTGCGAGCGTCGGCGGCGAAGTGCTGCGCGCTGCGGGTCGCCATCTCCTCGTACACGTCCCAGCGCTGGTCGACCGCCTGCTCGGCCAGCCTGTGCAACCGTTCGGCCTCGGCCGGGTCGGCGTTCGTCAGCGTGCGATAGCGGAGCTCCCTGTTCGTGTAGTCCGCGAGCGGGATGCGCGGCCGCGGCGAGTCGAGGAGGAACGGGTTGCCGCCGGCGGCACGGAGCGCCGGGTCGTAGCGGACCAGCGGCCAGTAGCCACTGGCGACGGCGCGGTACTGCTGGTCGAGTCCGTCTCGCATCTCGATGCCGTGTGCGATGCAGTGGCTGTACGCGAGCACCAGCGAGGGGCCGTCGTAGGCCTCCGCTTCGCGGAAGGCGCTCAGCGTCTGTTGGGGATCGGCACCCATCGCAACGCGGGCGACGTAGACGCTGCCGTAGGCGATCGCCTGCAGGGCGAGATCCTTCTTGGGCACGGTCTTGCCGGCGGCGGCGAACTTCGCGACCGCGCCCAGCGGGGTCGCCTTGGACATCTGGCCTCCGGTATTGGAGTAGACCTCGGTGTCGAGCACGAGCACGTTGACGTCGCGCCCGCTGGCCAGGACGTGGTCGAGCCCGCCGGAGCCGATGTCATAGGCCCAGCCGTCGCCGCCGACGATCCAGACGCTGCGCCGGACGAGGTGATCGACGACGCTCTGCAGGTCGGCGACGGCGGGTCCGTCCAGCCCGTCGAGACGCTGCTTCAGCTCGGCCACCCGCTCGCGCTGCGCTCGCAGCTCCGACTCCCGCAGTTGCGGCGCCTCCAGGATCTCGTCCACCAGCTCCGAACCGACCGCGTCGCGCAGCTCGTTCAGGCGCCGGCGGGCCAGCTCGGTGTGCCGGTCGGCGGCGAGCCGGAAGCCGAGCCCGAACTCGGCGTTGTCCTCGAACAGGGAGTTCGACCAGGCAGGGCCGCGCCCGTCGGCGCCGGTCGTCCACGGCGTGGTCGGCAGGTTGCCGCCGTAGATCGACGAGCAGCCGGTTGCGTTCGCGACCATCAGCCGGTCGCCGAAGAGTTGCGAGAGGAGCTTCAGGTACGGGGTCTCGCCACAGCCTGCGCAGGCGCCGGAGAACTCGAACAGCGGCTCCAGAAACTGGGTGCCGCGCACCGTGCCGAAGTCGACCCGCGACCGGTCGCTCGCCGGCAGCGTCTCGAAGAAGGCGATGTTGTCACGCTCGGAGGCGACCAGCGGCTCCCGCGCTGCGAGGTTGATCGCCTTCACGACCGGGTCGCCGGGCGCGACGGCCGGACACGCCTCGACGCACAGCCCGCAGCCCGTGCAGTCCTCGACGTAGACCTGCAGCGTGTACCGGGCGTCGGGCAGGCCGACGGCATCCAGCGGCGCCGATCGGAACCCGTCCGGGGCGCCGTCCAGGCGCGCCTGGTCGTAGTACCTCGAGCGGATCACGCTGTGCGGGCAGACGAAGCTGCAGTTGCCGCACTGGATGCAGAGGTCGGAGTCCCAGACCGCGACCAGCTCCGAGACGTTCCGCTTCTCGTAGGCCGCCGTGCCGCTCGGATACGTTCCGTCCACCGGCAGCGCGCTGACCGGCAGGTCGTCGCCCCGGCCGGCCAGCATCTCCGCCGTGACGGTACGAACGAACTCGGGCGCGTGCGCGGGCACGACCGGCGGCAACCCGCGACTCGCGGTCACCCGCGCGGGCACGTCGACCCGATGCAGACCGTCAAGCGCGCGGTCGACCGCGGCCTGGTTGCGCTCGACCACTTCGGCGCCGCGGCGACCGTAGGTCTTCGCGACCGCCGCCTTGATGCGCTCGACCGCCTGGTCGCGCGGCAGGACGCCGGAGAGGGCGAAGAAGCAGGTCTGGAGGACGATGTTGGTCCGTCCGGCGAGGCCGACCTCCCGCGCGATCCGGCCGGCATCGATCGTGTAGACGTCGACGTGCTTGGCAAGGATCTGCTCCTGCACGGGGCGCGACAGCGCCTCCCACACCTCGTCCGGGGGTTGGGGGCAGTTGAGCAGCAGCGTCGCGCCGTCTGCCGCGGGGCCGAGCACGTCGACCCGGTCGAGCAGCCCGAACTGGTGGCAGCCGACGAAGCCCGCCTGCTGAACGAGGTAGGGCGCCCTGATCGGCTCCGGCCCGAAGCGGAGGTGCGAGACCGTCTGCGAGCCGGACTTCTTCGAGTCGTAGACGAAGTAGCCCTGCGCATGCAGGCCCTCGTCCCCGAGGATCTTGATCGTGTTCTTGTTCGCGCCGACCGTCCCGTCCGAGCCCAGGCCGAAGAAGATCGCGCGCACCGTCTCGGGCGGCTCGATGTCGAGCGACGCGTCGTAGTCGAGGCTCGTCCCGGAGACGTCGTCCTTGATGCCGATCGTGAAGCGGCGGCGCGGCCGTTCTCCCGCCAGCTCGGCGAACACGCCCGCGACCATCCCCGGCGTGAACTCCTTCGAGGACAGGCCGTAGCGGCCGCCGACGACCCTCGGCATCGTCGCCCGCTCGCCGTCGCCAACCGACTCGGTGAGTGCCGTGACCGTGTCGAGGAAGAGCGGCTCGCCGATCGACCCGGGCTCCTTCGTCCGATCGAGGACGGCGACGTGGCGCACCGTCGCCGGCAGCGCGCCGGTGAGTGCCTGCGCCGGGAACGGCCGGTACAGCCGCACCTGTGCGACGCCGACCCGCTCGCCGCGCGCGTTGAGCGAGGCCAGGGTTTCCAGGACGGTCTCTCCGCCGGACCCCATCAGCACCAGCACGCGCTCGGCCTCCGGGTGCCCGGTGTAGTCGACGACGTGGTAGCGGCGCCCGGTGCGCTCCGCGAGTCGCGCCATCGAGTCTTCGACGACGTCCGGTACGGGGGCGTAGAAGGGGTTCACCGTCTCGCGCGCCTGGAAGTAGACGTCCGGGTTCTGAGCGGTGCCCCGGATGAAGGGCCGCTCCGGAGAGAGCGCCCGGCTGCGATGAGCCCGAACGAGCTCCTCGGGCACCAGCGCCCGCAGATCGTCGTCGGAGAGTTGCTCGATCGTGTTCAGCTCGTGCGAGGTCCGGAACCCGTCGAAGAAGTGCACGAACGGCACGCGGGTCCGAAGCGTCGCGGCCTGCGCCACGAGCGCGAGGTCGTGGGCCTCCTGAACCGAGGCCGAGGCGAGCAGCGCGAAGCCGGTCTGGCGGACGGCCATCACGTCGGAGTGGTCGCCGAAGATCGACAGCCCCTGCGCCGCGAGCGACCGGGCGGCCACGTGCAGCACCGCGGGCGTCAGCTCGCCGGCGATCTTGTACATGTTCGGGATCATCAGCAGCAGGCCCTGGGAGGCGGTGAACGTCGTCGCCAGCGCACCGCTCTGCAGCGCACCGTGCAGGGCGCCGGCGGCCCCGCCCTCGCTCTGCATCTCGACCACCGCCGGCACGGTGCCCCAGACGTTGGGGCGCCCCTGGCTCGCCCACTCGTCGGCCAGCTCGGCCATCGGCGACGAGGGCGTGATCGGGTAGATGCAGCAGACCTCGTTCAGCCGGTAGGCGACCGAGGCTGCGGCTTCGTTGCCGTCGACCGTCCCGCGCATCTCAGTCGGGCTCGGCGACCATCTCGATCGCGTGCACCGGGCACTGCTCGAAGCACGCCCCGCAGCCGGTGCAGCGGTCGTAGTCGAACCGGTAGCGGTGCCCCTCGCCCAGCTTGATCACGGCGTCCTCGGGGCAGGCGCCCAGGCAGCCGTCGCATTCGAAGCAGTTTCCGCACGACAGGCACCGGCCCGCCTCGTAGACCGCCTCTTCGCCGGAGAGGCCGCCGACGATCTCGCCGAAGTCCGCAATCCGCTCCTCGGGCGGGACCTCGGGCTGCTGCCGGCGGGCGTGGTCGCCGAAGTACCAGAGATGGAGCTTGTCGAAGCTCGCCAGCTCGTGCTTGGGTGGGCTCGCGGCCGCGGCGTCTGCGCAGCCAGGCGTCGATGTGCCGGGCTGCCTTCTTGCCGTGGCCCACGCCCACCGTCACGGTCTGCTCGCTCGGCACCATGTCCCCGCCCGCGAACACGCCGGGGCTCCCGGTCTGGAGCGACGCGGACACCTGCACGCTCCCGTCTCGCGCGATCTCCACTCCGGGCACCTGGCGCAGGAAGGCGGTGTCGGACTCCTGGCCGAGCGCCAGGATCACCGTGTCGGCGGCGAGCGTCTCGAACCGGCCGGTCGGCTGCGGGTAGCCGGACTCGTCGAGCTCCATCAGCTCGACCTGGAGCTCCGGGCCGTCGAAGGTCGAGATCGTCCGCAGCCAGTGGATCCGCACGCCTTCCCGTTCGGCGTCCTCGGCCTCGTCGAGATGGGCGGGCATCTGCTCGCGGGTCCGCCGGTAGACGATCAGCGCCTCGTCCGCACCCATCCGGCGGGCGACGCGGGCGGCGTCCATCGCCGTGTTGCCGCCACCGTAGACCGCCACGCGCCGGCCGATCAACGGCCGGTCGCCGGAGGCGACGCTGCGCAGGAACGAGACCGCGTCGACGATCCGGCCGGCGTCACGAGCCGGGATGTCGACCCGCTTGGAGAGGTGCGCCCCGACCGCGACGAAGACCGCGTCGAAGGCACCCTCCTCGCGCTCGGCGACCAGGTCCTCGACCGTGTGCCCGCAGGTCACCCGCACGCCCATCGCCGCGATCCGGTCGAGCTCGCCGGTCAGCACGTCGCGGGGCAGCCGGTACGCCGGGATGCCGTACCGCATCATCCCGCCCGTCTCCTCGCCGGAGTCCCGGATCTCCACCTCGTGGCCGAGTCGGCTCAGGTGGTAGGCGGCCGACAGACCGCACGGTCCGGCGCCGACCACGAGCACCCGCTTGCCGCTGCGGACCGGGGGAGGGTCGAATTGCCACCCCTGCTCCAGCGCGAGGTCGCCCAGAAACCGCTCGACCGAATGGATCGAGACGGCACTGTCGAGGTCGGCGCGGTTGCAGACGCTCTCGCACGGGTGGTAGCAGACCCGCCCGTGGATCGCGGGCAACGGATTGTCGGCAACCAGCTGGCGCCAGGCCTGCTCGTTTCGGCCCGCTTCGGTGTGCGAGAGCCAGGCCTGGATGTTCTCGCCGGCCGGGCAGCCGGCGTTGCAGGGCGGCAGCAGGTCGACATAGAGGGGCCGGCGCTCGCGGATCGGGCCCGCGTGCGACCGTCCGCGCAGGAGGCTCGGCAGCGGGGTGACGTCCCGGATCGGGTCGTTCATGCGGGTGGCCGTGGTGGAACGACCATGGTCGCCACCCTAGCTTGCTTGGGAAGCACCCGCGTGGCGCCGGCTGCTGGTCCCGGTCGTCGAGGGTCTCGTCCGGTCATGACCATTCAGCCGCTGCCGAATCGAACCGCTTCCTGCGTTCGTGCCCAGGCTGTGGCTTGTGTCTAATGAGAAGGGAATTCGATGATGGATCGTGTCGCCGAGACCCAGGGCTGGCTCGAGCCGCGCGCCGACGAGATGGCCGCGTTGGTGGAGGAGCTCGTCGCCGTCGACACGGAGAACCCGCCCGGCCGCGGGCTCGGTCGTTGCGGCCGCATCCTGTACGACGCGCTGGCGCGGCTGGGTCTGTCGCCCGAGCTGATCGAGCTTGCGCCGGCAGGCCGGCTCGAGGATCCGTGCATCGTGCGCGGAGGCGTCGGCGAGGGGCCGCGGACGATCTATTTCCACGGGCATTTCGACGTCGTCCCGGCGCAGTCACCTGCGCAGTTCCGGCCGCGGAGGGAGAACGGCAAGATCGTCGGTCGCGGGACCGCAGACATGAAGGGTGGTCTCGTGAGCATGCTCTACGGTGCCGCCGCGGCGAGGGAATTGGGACTGCTGGCCGGCGGGCGCGTTCGCCTTCACCTCGTCTGCGACGAGGAGACCGGCGGCAACGCCGGCCCGGCTTACCTGCGGGAGGCCAATCTGATCGAATCCGACGCCCTGGCCATGATCACGGCGGAGCCGACCGGCGGCGTCGTCTGGCATGCGAGCCGTGGTGCGATCACGCTGCGCGTCGAGGTTCGCGGGAAAGAGGCCCATGTCGGCCAGGCTCATCTGGGCGTGAACGCGTTCGAGAAGATGATCCGCGTCGCGGAGCCGCTCGGCACGCTCGCCCATCAGCTGCTCGAGAAGCGAACGGCGTTCCCGATGGAGAGCGACGCCGCGCGCGGTTCGATGCTCGTCGTCGGCGGCTCTGCCGGCGCCGGTGCGAGCTTCAACGCCGTGCCGGGGTCGGCGTGGTTCTCGGTCGATCGCCGCTTCAACCCGGAGGAAGACCTCGACGAGGAGGTTGCGCGCCTGACCGACACGATCGCCGAGGCCGCCGCGAACGTCGACGCCGACGCCTCGGTCGAAATCCTCCAGCAAGCGCCGTCGGCCGGCACCGACGAGACGCATCCGACGTCGCTCTCGCTCGCACGCTGCATCACGAGCGTCGAAGGCACCGCCCCGAGGTTCGAGCTGTGCCCCGGAGTTCTCGAGACGCGCTGGTACGCGCAGCTCGGAATTCCGGCGTACGGCTACGGCGCAGGCCGTCTCGACGTCTCGCACGGCCCGGACGAATTCATCGACGAAGAGGCGATGCGTCGCTGCGCCGCCGTCTACGCGCTCTTCGCCGGCGAGCTGCTCGCCTGACGCCGGCCCGCCTCGACGGTTAGGCCAGTCCCCTGAGCGCCTGGGGTGCCGACGCGATCGCCGTGGAGCGGGCTGGCCGAGATCGCGTGAACAACGTCTCGACTTCCGCCGCGATGACCGGACGGCTGAGGGCGTCGCCCTGGACGGCGTCACAGCTGAGTGCGGCGAGCTGGTTCCGGATCCTGGTCGTCTCGACGCCTTCGGCGATCACCTTCAGCCGGAGGTTGTGGGCCAGCTCGATGGTGGAGCGAACGATGACGGCGTCGTCGGCGTCGCGCGCCATTCCGATCACGAACGACTTGTCGATCTTGAGGACCTGCACCGGCAGCCGCTTCAGATAGGCGAGTGAGGACTGGCCGGTTCCGAAGTCGTCGATGGCGAAGCGGACGCCGTGGCCGGTGAGCTGCTCGACGACGGCACGGGCTCGAACCGAGTCGGTCAGGATCGTGTCCTCGGTGATCTCGAGCTCGAGCATCGCCGGGTCGACGCCGGCCGACCGGAGAGCGGTTACCACCTCGTCGGGGAAGCCTGCGTCGAGCAGGTCGCGCGCGCAGATGTTGACGGCGACGCGGATCTGCCAGCCTCTGTCGCGCCAATCCCGGCACTGCGCGAGCGCGGTGGCGAGGACGTGCCGAGTGAGCGGCCGGATCGTGCCGGTCTGCTCGGCGAGGGGAATGAACTGTTCGGGGGGTATGAGCCCGAGCTCTGGATGCTCCCAGCGGACGAGCGCCTCGACGGCGTCGATCTCGCCGGTTCGGGTCAACGCCTGCGGCTGGTAGTGGACGACGAGCTCGCCGTTTTCGATTGCGCGCCGGAGGCCGGTGAGCAGGCGCAGGCGGGTCGGCGAATAGCTGTCGTCCTCGACGGAGTACACGACCGGCGCGTGGACCTCCTTGCCCCGGTAGAGGGCGACGTCGGCGTGTTGGAGCAGAGCCTCGACCGTCTCGCCGTGCTCCGGGTGGAGTGCGATTCCGAGGCTTGCGTCGACCTCCACAGAGAGATCGCTGACCTCGACCGGCACGGTGAGCGTGCCGTGAATCTTGGAGGCGATCGCGATCGCGTCCTCACGACCTGTGATCGATCCGATGAGCACGCCGAACTCGTCACCGCCCAGCCGGGCCACGGTGTCGCTGGCGCGCATCGACGCGGAGAGTCGCGTAGCCAGGCGCTGCAGCAGCAGGTCTCCGCAGTGGTGGCCGAGGCTGTCGTTGACTTCCTTGAAATGGTCGAGGTCGATCATGATCACCGCAGCTCCGCCGCCCTCGCGCCGGTCGCGAAGAATCGCCTGCTCGATCCGGTCGTGGAAGAGCGCCCTGTTCGGCAGGCCCGTCAGGGCGTCGTGGAGGGCCTGGTGGCGGTTGATCACGCCCTGGCGGTCGAGCTCGGCGTTCTTCGCTTCCAGATCGTCGACGAGCGCGAGCGCCGTGTCGCGCCGTCGCCGCATCGCCTCGAACTGGGCTGCGAGCGTCAGCGAGATCAGGCTACCCAGCGCCAGCAGGAGCCATGGGCCGATCGAGGAGAGCGTCGAGGTGTGCATGCCGCCGAATACCAGCAGCGGTTGCTGTCCCAGGCCCGCGGAATCGATCCGTACGACCAAACGCTGACCGCTGATGGGGAGCCGCGACGTGTTCGCAACGAACAGCTTCCCGGGCGTCTCCTGGCCGAGATAGAAGCCGAAGTCGATTCCTTTCAGGTTTCCGAATGAGACTGCCGTCGGGATCGAGACCTCGGAGTAGACGACGTACCTGCTGCGCGGGTGCGGTGCCGCGGCGATGCCGAGCACCTGCGCAGACGCGTGCGTTCCACGCGCGACGACGAACAGCTGGCCGGAGCTACCGACCCGTCTCAGTGTCTGCCGGCCCGAGGTTGCGAGATCCGAGAGCAGGACCGGTGGTGCGCGACCCACCCACGAGAGCTGCCTGAAGCGGTCTCCACGGCGTTCGAGCAGCACGGCGTTCGAGAGGAACGTCTGCTCGAGCCTGGGTTTGACCGTGCTGGCGAACGCTGCCGTGTCACCGTTTGTCACCTCCGCGACCACGCCGCCGATCGTCAAGACCGCCGTGAACCCCTGGGCAACCGAGGTGAAGAGCGTGGTCGTCTGACGCGCCCGGTCGGCGAGCCGGGCCGACTGCGTCCTGGTGATGTCGCGCCGGAGCTGGACCGTTGCTCCGGCGGCGAGCGCCACTCCCGCGATGCAGACGAGCACCGAGATCAGCCCGACGCTGGGGCGTCTGCGCGCGGCCCGCACGATCTCGAAAGCCCTGCTAGCCACGGATGCTGAAGCTGATATGCACGCCCTGGTCCGGCGTGCGACTCGAGTACGTGCCGGTGCGGGGAGCTCGCGCGAAGCCGCCGCCGCGTCTGAGAGCGTTCCAGGTCCCGCTGCTGAGCCCGGAGCTCACCGTGACGCGGCCAGAGAACCGGAGAACGAGCACGTCGTGCACGCCGGCTCCGCGCAGAGTCAGCACGCCCCGCTGAGAGCCTTGGCCCCGAGCGAGATCGGCGACCGCGCTGTAGGTCACGTCCAACCTGCCACGGCTCGTGCCTACGAAAGGGCGCGCTTGCGGAGCAGCCGCTGACCGTGACTCTGGTTCCGGAGAGGCTCGTCTTGCAGCCGACCGGTTTCAGGCTTGCCCGAACGTCCAGGCGCGGCGACGAAGCGAGGGAGACCGCCGGGACGGTGACAGCCACAAGCGTCATGGCAAGGAGCCGACAGATCAAACGGCACCTCGCTCCGAGCCCATTCTTAGATCCTCGACAACTCGCGCGGCCGGGACCATCACGGAAAGCCGCTGCGATGTTGCGGCTTCTCACTACCCCGGAACGGGTCGGGGCCATCCCCTATCGGCGCGCGACCTTCTCCTGGGCGACGCGGTTGGAGCCGGCATCCGCCGCCTGTGGCAGTTCCGCATCCGCCGTGCGGCCGACTACCGATGTTGACGCGTCGCGTGTGCGCCTACATAGACCCACGGCGCATTTCCGGTCGATCCCACTCACTCGACGAGGTGCGATGACGAGACGAGAGGCGAGACCCCGGCCTCGCTCAGCCCCTGGTGGGCGGCTTGTGCCACGGCTCGACTGGCGTGACTTTCGGCTCACGTGGCTCGCGCTCCCAGGGTCGGCGCTCGCCGCGCTCCTGGTCGGCGCCGCCATGATCCTTGCGCTCGGCGCGAATCCCGTCACCGGCTACCGCGCGCTGCTCAACGGTGCGTTCGGCGACAGCTATGCGCTGAGCGCGACGGCGGTGAAGGCCGTCCCGCTGCTGCTCGTCGGCGTGGGTATCTGCATCGCGTTCCGCGCGAACGTGTTCAACATCGGCGGCGAGGGCCAGATCGCCATGGGCGCGCTGTTCGCGACGGCGACTGCGCTCGCGCTGCCCGGGCTGCCGGCGGGTCTTCTGATCCCGCTCACGATCCTCGCCGGCGCGATCGGCGGCGGCTTCTGGGGTGCGATTCCCGGCGCCTTCAAGGGCTACTTCGGGGTCAACGAGATCCTGAGCACGATCATGCTCAATCTCGTCGCCGTCCAGGTGATGAACTACATGCTGGCGGGGCCGCTGCGCGACCGGACGGCGGAATCGGTCGGAGGGCTGATTCCGCAAACCCGGCTCCTGCCGGAGAGCTCATGGCTCCCGATCCTGAAGGGCGGCACGCAGCTTCATCTCGGCGTCGTCGTTGCGTTGCTGGCTGCGGTCGCCGTCTACGTCTTGCTCTGGCGGACGAGCTTCGGCTTCCGGATCCGCGCCGTCGGGCTGTCGCGCGACGCCGCGACGTACGCGGGGATGCCCGTCGCGCGCACGACGACGCTCGCGCTCACGCTCAGCGGCGCGCTGTGCGGCATGGCCGGTGCGATGCTCGTCTTCGGGAGCATCTCGCACCGGATGGTCACCGACGGGAGCCTGACCGGCTTCACCGGGTCCGCGGGCTTCAACGGGATCGTCGTCGCGCTGTTCGGCGGGCTGAACCCGCTGTGGACGATCCTCTCGTCGTTCATCTTCGCGGGGCTGCTCGTCGGCGGCGACGCGATGCAGGTGGTCACGAACGTCCCGTCCGACCTCGTCGTCGCGCTGAACGGCCTCGTCGTCGTGTTCGTCGTCTCGGTCGAGTTTCTGCGCCGCCGCCCCCGTGCCCCGAAGGCGACGCCGCCGGGCGAGCCGCCCGAGCCGTCGCCGGAGCGCGTCGAGCAACCCGTCGCATCGCCGAGGCCCGCATGAGCGTCGCTCGCCTTCGACTCGCTCTCATGGGGGGAACAGCCGGTTCCCCCCATGGGCCCCCCTCCCCAAACCATCTCGCACCTCAGCAGCCGTTGGGAGCCGCGCCCGCCATGTCGGTCGCGGCGACGGAAACCCGCATCGGCGAGGTTGGCGTATGAGCGAGTTCTTCACGACGGCGATCCTGACGGCGACGGTGGCGTCGGCGATCCAGCTCGCTGCGCCGTTCCTGCTCGCCTCGCTCGGCGAGACGCTCGGCCAGCGCAGCGGCGTGCTCAACCTCGGCGTCGACGGGATCATGCTGCTCGGAGCATTCACGAGCTACTACGTCGTGCTGAAGAGCGGCAACCTGGTCCTCGCCGTGCTCGCAGGGATGGCGGTCGGTGCCGGACTCGGGCTCGCGACCGCGTTCATCAGCGTGACGTTGCGGGCGGAGCAGGGGATCAGCGGCATCGGCGTCTATCTGTTCGCGCTCGGATTCACCTCGCTGCTTTTCCTGAAGCTCGTCGGGACGCCGCTTCCGATCGACCAGCCCGGCAAGATCGAGGTTCCGTACCTGCACGAGTTGCCGTTCCTCGGCAAGACCCTCTTCCGGCAAGACCTGCTCGTCTACACCGCGTTCGCCCTTGTCCCGGTGGTCGCGTTCGTGCTCAACCGGACGACCTTCGGGCTGAACGTCAAGGCGGTCGGCGAGAACCCCGCGGCTGCCGACAGCCTCGGCGTGAGCGTCGCGCGCACCCGCTACGCGACGGTCACGATCGGCAGCTCGCTCGCCGGCCTTGCCGGCGCGACCCTGCTGATCGACGTCGGGATCTTCCAGCAGAACATCACGAACGCGGAGGGCTTCATCGCCGTTGCGCTCGTCTACTTCGGCGGCTGGCGGCCGGTCGGCGTGATGCTCGGGTCGCTCCTCTACGGATTGACGCAGGCCCTCGTCCTCTCGTGGAAGGGCCTCGGGATCATCCCGGTCAGCGTCTCCGATCTCGCCGCGGCGGCCCCCGCGGTGATCACCGTCCTGGCCTTGCTCACGGTGGCGCGGCGCTTCCGGCAGCCGGCCGCCCTGGCCACGCCCTACACGCGAGGAGGTTGAGGCAGCCGGAGCCAGAGAAGACCACGGACCACCGACCTGAATCAGCTAACGAAAGAAGGAATCGGCAATGCGCAAGTTCCTGCTCATGATCACCGCCGTGACGGCGCTCGTACTCACCGTCCAGGCCGCCGGCGCACCGTTGAAGACGCACGCGACCAAGTTGAAGGTCGCGCTGATCGCGCCGAGCGCGCACAACGACCTCGCGTTCACGCAGTCGATGCAGCACGCGCTTCTCAACATGCAGAAGAAGTACGACCTCCAGCTCTCCGTCTCGGAGAACCAGTTCGTCGTCGCGAACGCGGCGAACATCATCCGCCAGTACGCGAGCCAGGGCTACGACCTGATCATCGCGCACGGTTCGCAGTACGGAGGAACGATCGAGCAGCTCGCACCGCAGTTCCCGAAGACGTCGTTCGCGTGGGGCACGGCCGGAACGACCTACGGCCAGCCGAACGTGTACGCGTACGAGGCGAACTCGCAGGAGGGCGGCTACGTCAACGGCTACATCGCGTCGCTGATGAGCAAGACGAAGGTTCTCGGTGTCATCGGCCCGATCGCGGTCGGCGACGCCAAGCTCTACGTCGACGGCTTCGTTGCCGGCGCGAAGGCGCAGTCGAAGAAGACGGTCGTACACGTGGCCTACACGGGCTCGTTCAGCGACCCGAGCCTGATGTCGAAGCAGGCCAGCCAGTTCGTCGCGCAGAAGGCCGACGTGCTGACCGGCAGCTCGCAGTCGGTCGTGGGTGCGATCACCGTCGCCCGCGAGAACAACCTCAAGTGGTTCGGGACGCAGTGGACGCAGGCGTCGCTCGCCCCGAAGAACGTCGTCGCGACCCAGATGTACGACTGGATGCCGGTCCTCAACCAGATCATCACGCGCGTCCAGAACGGGAAGCTCGGCGGCGTCTCCTACCGGATCTCGCTGAAGAACGGCGGCGAGAAGGTCCAGTTCAACAAGGCCTCGAACACGCCGAAGACCGTCCAGGCGACGGCGAGGAAGGTCATCGCCGGGATCATCAGCGGCAAGATCCTCATCCCGAACAGTCAATGACCGTCGAGGCGACCACTCCGGGAGACACCGCCCTGGCGGCGGGCGACGCGATGCCCTTGCTCGAGCTGCGCGGCATCACGAAGCGGTTCCCCGGAGTGGTCGCCAACGACCGCGTCGACTTCGACGTGCGGGCCGGCGAGGTTCACGCCCTCTTCGGCGAGAACGGCGCCGGCAAGAGCACGCTCATGCGCGTTCTCTACGGCATCTACAAACCGGACGAAGGCGAGATCCGCCTGCGCGGCGAGCCGGGTGCGATCACGTCCCCGGCCGCCGCGATCGCGCACGGGATCGGGATGATCCACCAGCACTTCATGCTCGTGAACACCCTGACCGTGGCAGAGAACGTCGCGCTCGGGACACGATCCACCAGGCGGCCGCTCACGGACCTCGAGGCAGTGTCACGGCGCATCGCGGAGCTGTCGGAGAGGTACGGCCTGCGCGTCGACCCGCAGGCGTCGATCTGGCAGCTCTCGGTCGGCGAGCGACAGCGCGTCGAGATCATCAAGGCGCTCTACCGCGACGTCTCGCTCCTGATCCTCGACGAGCCGACGGCCGTGCTGACGCCGCAGGAGGTCGACGACCTCTTCGCCGTGCTCCGGCAGATGGTCGCCGACGGCCGAGGGCTCGTCTTCATCTCCCACAAGATCCGCGAGGTGCTCGAGCTCTCGGACCGGATCACGGTGCTCCGGAACGGGCGCAAGGTCGGGACCGTTCTGCCGTCCGAGGTCACGCGCCACGGCCTCGCCGAGATGATGGTCGGTCACGAGCTGCCGTCGCAGGAGCCGCCCGCCGGGAACGGCCACGGTGACGCGCGGCTGGTCGTGCGCAATCTGACCGCGAAGGGCGACCGCGGCGTCGATGCCGTCCGCGACCTCGACCTCGAGGTGCGCGGCGGCGAAATCGTCGGCATCGCAGGGGTCTCGGGAAACGGCCAGCGCGAGCTCGCGGAGGTGATCGCGGGGCTCAGGCCTGCCGCCGGCGGCTCGATCGACATCGAGGGCACGCAGCTCGTCGGGCTCAGTCCCGCCGACGTCCGCAGGGCGGGACTCGGCTTCGTCCCGGAGGAGCGGATGCGCGACGGCGTCGTCGCCGCGTTCTCCGTCGCCGAGAACCTGCTCCTGATCGACAACGGCGCGCCGGAGTTCGCGCGGTTGGGGTTCCTCCGAGGCAGCGCGATCAGGAGGCACTGCGAAGCGCTCGTCGCCGAGTTCGACGTCAAGACGCCGAGCCTCGACACACCGGCGCGCAACCTTTCCGGAGGCAACATCCAGAAGCTGATCCTCGCGCGCGAGCTGTCGGCGCGCCCGCGTGTGCTCCTGGCGGCCCAGCCGACGCGCGGGGTCGACGTCGGCGCCGGCCACTACATCCACGAACGCCTGATGGAGCAGCGCGACGCCGGTACGGCGATCCTCATCGTCTCGGAGGACCTCGACGAGGTGCTGTCGCTCTCCGACCGCGTGCTCGTGATGTTCGAGGGCGAGGTGATCGCCGAGGTGAGCCCGCGCGAGAGCACGCGGGAGGCGCTCGGCCTGATGATGGCCGGCGTCCGCAGCGCCGCCTAACCCTGACGGCTGGTGAGCTACTTGAGCGTCTTCAGGTAGGCGACGAGCGCCTTCAGCTGCCAGCCGGGGATGATCCCGCCCCAGTGCGGCATGCTCGTGATCGGCGGCCTGCCGATGACGCTGCCCGAGCGGATCATCTGGAGGACCTTCGCGTCGGTGTCGAACTCCTGGCGGAAGTCCTGGCCCGATAGCGGCGGGATCGCCTTGTCGGGCGACTGCGGGTTCGGCACCCCGCCGAGCCCGTTGGGACCGTGGCAGTTGATGCAGCCGTAATGCACGTACGCGGCCATGCCCGCGACCACCGGGCCCTGGTCACCGGGAATCGGGACCGGCGTTGCGTATTGAACCTGCGGAAGACCGGCCCGGATGTACGCGACCAGGTCGGCCACCTGGCGCTTCGAGATCACAGGCCCCCAGACCGGCATGTACGGCCGCTTCGGGTTTGTGGACTCGCCCAGCCCATGCGTGATGATCCGGGTCAATGCCTGGACCGTGAGTGACTTGCCCACGCCTCGGAGGGCGGGCACGAACGGTGAGACGGCACCACGACCAAGCGAGCCGTGGCACGCTGCACAGGCGAACTGGACGAAGTCGTGAGCCCCGGCAGCGACATGCGGGTCGATCCGTGCAACCGCCGACGACCCACTTGCAGGGCGCGCTCTTCCCTCGACCGCTGCGAAGAGCACGGCGCCGATCGAGCACGCCACGAGAACACTCCCGACGACAATACGCCGTCGCACGCGGGCATCATCGTACGCGGCAGGCTGGAACGTCAAGTGCCCCGGCCGTGTGGGCTCACCCGGCGTCTTCCTCCGCCACGGCCGCAGGCGTCCCGATGGCCGCCGCCCGACGCTGTTTGCGCGTGCGCAGCCTCCCGCCCGTCGCCAGCCACGACCCGCCCAGGATCAGGATCAGGCCGGCGGCGCTGCCGAGACCCGGCCGTTCGTCGAGGAACGCGACGCCGACGAGCAAGGCGACGAGCGGGTTGAGGTACGTGACGACGAGAGCTCGGCCGGCGCCGACCTCGACGATGAGCGCGCCGTAGAGCGCGAATGCGGCCGCCGTACAGAAGAGCCCGAGCGCGGCGAGAGCGACAAGCGCACCCGCAGACGGAAGCGCGCTCGGCAGGTCGAAGCTGAGCCCGGGGGTCAGGACGATCGCGGCGATGGCGATGCTGACCCCCATCGATGCGCGCGGATCGAGGTCGCGCAGCCGGTGCTTCACGATCAGCGGCCCCACCGCGTAGCACAGTGCCGCGAAGAGGATCATTGCCGCCCCGAGCGCCTCGCGGGAGTCGCCACGGACGTCGATGCCGACCAGGGCCGCGACCCCCACGAAGCCGACCGCGAGGCCGACGAAGGCGCGACTCGACGGGCGTTCGGAATCGTCGAAGCGCAGAGCGATCAGCGCCACGAACAGAGGAGCGGCGGCGATCAGGATCGCGGTCAGCGACGAGGACACCCGCTGCTCGCCGGCGGCGATCAGCGGCTGCGGGACGATCACCTCGACCGCTGCGAAGAGCGTCAGCCAGCCCAGGCTGCCTCTGATGAAGCCGAAGCCGCCGCTGCGCCACGCGATCGGCAGCAGCACCGCGGCGGCGATGACGAGCCGCACCCAGGTGATGAAGACCGGGTTGAGGCCGTCGTCCACGGCCACCTTGATCACGGCGTAGACGACACCCCACAGCGCCGAGACGGCGGCAAAGAGGGTCCACCCGCGCGTGCTCATCGGGGGAAGTGTGCGCTACGCGGCATCGACAGCCGCGGCGCAGCCGGACCGGAACCGTTCTCCATCGCGGCCGGCATGAGCTCAGCAGGGGGCTTTGTGCTTATCGAGGCGAGCACGAATCCTGCTGGTGGACGGGCGCGACGCGCTTGTACCGTGGGGAGATGACGCGGCGAGGCTTGCTCCTGTTCGCGGCGATGTGCGTGATCTGGGGGATTCCGTACCTCCTGATCCGCGTCGCCGTCCGAGAGCTCAGCCCGGAGACGCTCGTCTTCGGCCGGACGGCGATCGCGGCGCTCCTTCTGTTGCCGATCGCGGCCGCCCGGCGCGAGTTGCGCCCGGTCCTCGCGCGCTGGCGCCCGCTCCTCGTGTTCGCGGCGGTCGAGATCGCGGCCCCGTGGGTGCTGCTCTCGCGCGCCGAGACCCACGTGTCGAGCTCCCTCGCCGGGCTGATGATCGCCGCGGTGCCGCTCGTCGGGGCCGCGATCGCGCGCACGACCGGTGATCGTGAGCGCCTCGGCGCCTCGAGCACGATCGGCTTGCTGGTCGGGATCGCCGGAGTCGCTGCCCTCGTCGGGCTCGATCTGGGCAAGACGAGCAGCATCGCGCTCGTCGAGCTCGGCCTCGTCGTGGTCGGCTATGCGGTGGGCCCGATCCTGCTGTCCCGCTTCCTCGACGGACTGCCGGCGCTCGGCGTGATCTCGCTCTCGCTCGGGATCACGGCAGTGGTGTACGCGCCGATCTCGGCCTTCAGCCTCCCGCCTGACGTGCCCGCGGGGCGCGTGATCGCTTCGGTCTCAGCCCTCGCCGTCGTCTGCACGGCCGTCGCCTTCCTGCTCTTCTTCGCGTTGATCGCGGAGATCGGACCCGTCCGCGCGACCGTGATCACCTACGTCAACCCAGCGGTCGCTGCGGTGCTCGGGATCACGATCCTCGACGAGTCGTTCACGCTCGGGATGGGCTTCGGCTTCGTGCTCGTGCTGCTCGGCTCGCTCCTCGCGACTCGACCGGCCAGGCGATCGAGCCAGACCGAGGCGACAGGCGCGCCGGGGGAGAGCCTGCCGTTGCCCTCCGAAGCTCCAGGCTAGATACCCCACAGGGGTATAATCTCGAGGCGTGGTGCTCGCGGCCGACATCGGTGGGGAGATCGTGGACGCACTCTCCTTCGCGTTCGGGATGTTCTGGGAGATCCTCTGGGCGCTGATCCTCGGCTTCGCTCTCTCCGCGGTCGTGCAGGCGGTCGTGTCGAAGCGCGAGATGCGCCGCCTGCTGCCGGACGACTCGCCGAAGACGCTCGCGGTCGCGACCGGACTCGGTGCCGCCTCCTCGTCGTGCTCCTATGCCGCGGTCGCCCTGACTCGGTCGCTCTTCCGGCGCGGGGCCGACTTCACCGCCGCGATCGCGTTCGAGTTCGCCTCGACGAACCTCGTCTTCGAGCTCGGGATCGTGATGGCGCTCCTGCTCGGCTGGGAGTTCGTGGTCGGCGAGTTCGTCGGCGGGCCGCTGATGATCGTCCTCGTCGCCTTCCTGTTCCGCGCCTTCCTGAAGAAGCGCCTGGTGGACGCGGCGCGCGACCAGGCGAACAAGGGCCTCGTCGGCTTGATGGAAGGACACGCGGAGATGGACATGTCTGCGACCGGCGAAGGCTCGTGGTGGCAGCGGCTTCGCACGCCCCAGGGGTTCACGGCGACGGCCAACTACTTCGTCATGGACTGGGCCGCGATCTGGCGGGACATCGCCGGCGGCCTGCTGATCGCCGGTGCGCTCGCCGCCTGGGTGCCGCACTCGTGGTGGCAGGGGCTCTTCCTCGAGGATCACGCGACCGCGGCGAAGCTCTGGGGGCCTGTGATCGGGCCGGTGGTCGCCGTCCTCAGCTTCGTCTGCTCGGTCGGGAACGTGCCGCTGGCGGCCGTCCTCTGGAACGGCGGGATCAGCTTCGGCGGCGTCCTGGCCTTCATCTTCGGCGACCTGATCGTCGCGCCGATCCTCAACATCTACCGCAAGTACTACGGCTGGCGGATGGCCGGGTTCCTGCTCGTCACGTTCTACGCGGCGATGGTCGCCGTCGGGCTCGTCGTCGAGTTCGCCTTTCGCGGTCTCGGTCTCGACCGGACGGTCCGCAACGCCAAGGTGATCGAGGCCAGCGTGACCTGGAACTACACGACGTTCCTCAATGCGGTCTTCCTCGCCGTTGCGGCGGTGCTCCTCTGGCGCTACTTCCGGCGTGGCGGAGGGCTACCGATGCTCCGGATGATGAACCGGCCGATGGAGCACAGCCACTAGGCGTCAGGCGGCCATCTCGTCGCGGAGCCGGCGCAACCGTGGCGTGATCGCCCGAAACGCCTCGACGACCTCAGGATCGAATTGGCGTCGCGACTGCCCGACGATCTCGTCGACCGCGTCGTCCCAGGGGTAGGCGTCCCGGTAGGGGCGATCGCTCGACATCGCATCGAGCGTGTCGACCACCGCGAAGATCCTCGCGCCGAGCGGGATCTCGTCACCGCCGATCATGTCCGGGTAGCCGCTGCCGTCCCAGCGCTCGTGATGAGAGCGG
The DNA here is from genome assembly GCA_963719325.1 of uncultured Actinomycetes bacterium. Lineage (GTDB taxonomy): Bacteria > Actinomycetota > Thermoleophilia > Gaiellales > Gaiellaceae > DATBLE01. The sequence goes on along the minus strand of CAVRBW010000011.1, from coordinate 154,997 downwards.
ATCACGCCCAGCCCTTCGCCCTGGAGGAGCGGGACCTGCGACAGCAGTTGCGATCCGAGCACCGTGTGCGATCGCATGACGATCCGCTCGTCGCGCGTCAGGTTGCTCGTCTTCTGCAGGATCGAGTCCGGGATGCCGATCTTGCCGACGTCGTGCAGGAGGAACCCGTGCTCGAGGCTCGGGTCGTCGAGCAACGCCGGCTCGACCTCCCTGGTCAGCTCCTTCGCATAGCGGACGACGCGCTGCGAGTGGGCGCCGGTGCCGAAGTCCTTCGCGGCGAGCGCGCCCGCGAACGCGCTGATCGTCTCCTCGTATGCCGTCTTGATCAGGTGACGCTGGCCCCGCTCGATCTCCAGCAGACGGCGGAGGTCGCGCGCGTAGAGCAAGAGCTGCTCCTCGGGGCGCTCGTCCGCCATCAGCCGGAACGGGCCCTCGAAGAGACCGCCCGACAGCTCCTCGACCAGGCCCAGCAGGTCGAGCGGGCTGAACGGCTTGCGGAGGAAGGAGTCCGCTCCTGCCGCCCGTGCTTCGTCGTCGCCCGTGTCGGAGCCCGACAGGATGACGACGGGGATCCCCTTGGTCGTCGGCTCGCCCTTCAGGGCCCGGCAGAAGGAGAGGCCGTCCATTCCGGGCATCGCGACGTCGAGCACGATCACGTCGGGCGCGTGAGCGGCGATCCGGGCCTCGGCCTCGCCGGCGCTCCGTGCCTCCTCGACCTCGATGTCGACGATCTCGAACGTCGTCCGCAACAGCATCAGCAGGCCCGGGTCGTCGTCGACGAGCAGGAGCCGCATCGGGCGCGGGCCTGGGACGGCGATGGGCTGCGACGCCCGCACGGGGATCGTGACGGTCGGCCGCGGCTGCACCTGATCGTCCGCGACGACGATTCGATCGCGCCCGGCGTTCTTCGCCGCGTAGAGCGCAGCGTCGGCCCGGGCGAAGAGATCCTCCTTCGAGGTCGTCCCGGCTACAGCGTCTGCGATCCCGGCGGAGAGCGTCGGCAGGATCACGCCGCGGCGCTGGTCGCGAATCGCGTGCAGCACGCGATTGGTCGCGATCGCGGCATCGCCTCGCGTCGCCGAGGACGACCAGCGCGAACTCGTCTCCGCCGATGCGGAACACCTGCTCGTTCGCGCGTGCAGCGCGCAGCAGGACGCGGGCGATCGTCATCAGGACCTCGTCGCCTGCGGCATGACCGTCCGTGTCGTTGACCGTCTTGAAGCGGTCGACGTCGAACAGGATCAGCGCGATCTGCTCGCGCTCGAGCAGGTCGTCGAGATGCTCGTCGAACGCGCGCCGGTTCTGGAGGCCGGTCAGCGCGTCGCGACGTGCCTCGGCCCAGGTGAGCGCGAGCTTGCGCTCCTGTGCAAGCGACGCGGCGGCGAGGTCGGCCGCGGCGGCGACGAGGTCGACGTCGAGCTCGAGCTGCACGTTCGCGGGCATCGCGACGAGCAGAGCGCCGAGACGGACGCCGTCTCCGACGAGCGGCAGGGCGAGCGCTTCTCCGCACGGGATCCCCAGCCGATAGAGCTCGGCGAGCTCGTGTGCGTCCGCGGGCGCGGAGGTGGCCTCGGCGAAGGCGCGCAGGACGACGCCGGGAGGGCTGCTCAACCGGTCACGGGTCGGAGCGCCGGCCAGCCCGGCGAGCGACAGTCCCGTCTCGGCCGAGCTGAGGTAGGTCGCCGTGCACAGCGCACCCGTGAGCTCGAGGAGCTCGCGTGCGAGGAGCTGGCCGACACCGCCGGGGAAGGCTCGCGGGAGGCTGTGCGCGAGGCGCACGAGCGGCTCCTCGGCGCCCATGATCGCGCGCTCGATCTCCCAGAGCGGGGCGCCCTTCACGCAGTAGGCGCTGGCTCCGGCCTCGAGCATGGCGTCCACCACCTCCAGGTCGTCGGAGCCGGCGAGCGCGACGATCCGCGTCGACGGGAGCAGCTCCTTCAGGCGCTGGGTTGCCTCGACGCCGTCGATGCCGGGCATCGCGACGTCCATCAGCACGACGTCGGGCGAGAGGTCGACTGCGACGGCGATCGCCTCGCCGCCGTCTGCCGCCTCGCCGACGATCTCGACCTGGCGGTCGTCCGCAAGGATCGTGCGCAGCATCGCCCGCGCTTCCGCAGAGTCGTCGCAAATCAGCAGCCGGATCATCCAGTCCTCCCCAAGTTCCTCGGTGTGCTCGTGCCTGTGATCGACTGGGCCAGGCGTTGGCTTCACCCGAAGCTTTGAGAAGGTTCTTGCCGCTTAAGCTGTGTGAAGGACCGCGATGCTCATGCGAACGACGCCGAGAAATCCTCCAGACGGGGGATGAGAAATCACCTGCTGGAGTGACTCCTCCTCGGGGATCGGGGAAAGGGACCCGAGATGGCGCTTGCGCCCTCCCTCCCGCAGAGCCTGCTCGGCTGCGACGACTTCCGGGTCGTCACGGCCGATGCGCGGATCGGCGTGGTCGAGGAGATCTGGCGCGGGGACGACGGGGCGGCTATCGGGCTGGCGATCCGCACCGATGCCGGGAAGCGCGGCCTCGTCCTCGCCGGCGACGTCTCGACCGTCGATCGTGAGCATCGCTGGGTCGTCGTCGACCCCGGAATCCAGATTCTCGAGCTCGAGCCGCCGCGGGTCGTCGAGTCTTCGGACGGAGCGAGGCATCTCCAGGCGGCGTGGGCGACGAGCGGAAACACGCTTCCCGTCGGTCGGCCGGAGCGGCGCCGGTCTTCGCGCGCCGGACGGTCGGCCGCCGAGCCGTCTGTGCTCCGCTCGATCGTTCTCCTCTACGTGGCGCTCGCGCTCGTCGTCACCGTGGTGATGGCGCTGGCGTTCGTGGTTCCGTACTTCGCCGCCTGACCGGAGTACGATCTCGTCCGTGCGCCGAGCCGTCCTCGGGGTGGCGCTCGTCCTCGTCGTCGCAGGCTCTGCGACCGCGGCGAGCAGCAGCACGTCGTCCTTCCAGACGCCGTCGAAGAACATCGGCTGCATCTACGTGACGCCGTTCGCGGCCAATGACAAGCCGTATCTGCGCTGCGACATCGGAGGCGGGCTGCATCCGCTCCCGCCGCGACCGAAGAACTGCGATCTCGACTGGGGGTACGGATACTCGATGGCCGGCGCGAAGGGCCGGGCAGCCCCGTTCTGCGCCGGGGATACGGCGCGCGAACCGCGGGCGCCCGTGCTCAAGTACGGCAGGACCTGGAAGAAGGGCCCCTTCACCTGCCTCTCCCGGACGATCGGCCTGCGCTGCGCGAACCGAGCCGGACACGGTTTCTTCCTCAGCCGGCAGCGCTCGTACGTGTTCTAGGCCGTAAGCTGCCGAGGGCATGAGGGGGAGGCTGGCCAGTTCGGCTCTCGTTCTGCTCACGGCGCTCGTGCTCGGCACCGGCGGCGCGGACGGGCGTGCACTCGCGACGACGACTCTCTCCGTCCAGGTGACCGGCGGCGGCCAGGTGACCGACAGCGGGGGGCAGATCAGCTGCGGCGCGGGCGGAACGAGCTGTTACGCGACGTACGTGACGGGCTCGAGCGTGACCCTCACCGCCACCGACCAGGGATCATGGACCTTCGACAGCTGGAGCGGTTGCCCGACCGCGCCGGAAGACGACGAGTGCACGGTCGACCTGGACGGTAGCGGCCACGACGTCACAGCTGCCTTCACTCCCACCGGCTCCGCACCGGGAACAAGTCAGCTCAAAGTCAGCGTCACCGGCGACTCCGAGGACAAGGGCGGGACGGTCAGCGGCGGTGACATCGACTGCGACCCCGGCGAGACCAACTGCACGTCGGGGGTGTACACGGGCTCGACGCTGACGCTCGTCGAGGAACCCGACACGAACTACGAGTTCAAAGGTTGGGGCGGAGCCTGCTCGGGGACCGTGGCGAGCTGCACCGTCACGATGAGCTCCGCTCAGACCGTCAGCGCGACGTTCGCGAAGTCCGCGGAGACAGAGAAGCTCAGCGTCACGGTGACGGGGAACGGCACCGTCACGGGCGGAGAGATCGCGTGTACCTCGTCGGCCGGGTCCGGCTGCACCGCCGACGAGACCGCGGACTCGACAGTGGTGCTCAGCGCCACGCCGGGTTCGGGTGCCGGGTTCAGCGGCTGGGGCGGCGCGTGCGCGGGCACCTCGCCGACGTGCTCGGTGACGATGGACGCAGCGAAGAGCGTCAGCGCGAGGTTCACGGGCGGTACCGGCTCGACGTTCCCGCTGAGCGTGGCCGTGACGGGCGACGGCAGGGTGACCGGAGGCGGCCTCGATTGCAGCGCCGGCGGCGGAACCTGCGCGAGCAACGCGTCGGCCGGCTCGACGGTGACGCTCACGGCGACGCCGGCGTCAGGGGGGACATTCGAAGGCTGGGGCGGCGCATGCACAGGCACGTCTTCGGCCTGCACGGTGACCATGACGAGCGCAAAGAGCGTCACGGCCGACTTCTCGCAAGGCGAAAGCGGCGGCCCCACGCTCAGGGTGACGGTTACCGGCCCGGGAACCGTCACCGGCGGCGGGATCAACTGCGGCAACGGCGCCAGCGCCTGCAGCGCAGACGAGAACACCGGTGCGGACGTGACCTTGACCGCCGCGCCGGCGGCCGGGGTCCGCTTCACCGGCTGGGGCGGCGCCTGCAGCAGGCACCGCGGCAACCTGCACGGTCCAGATGGATGCATCGAGAACGGTCTCGGCCAGTTTCGGCACGGCATCGACGGCGGCGCGCGCTTCTGCGACCGGCTTGCAGCGCCGCGGCCGCCCGGTCGTGAAGCGAACCAGGTCCGGCTTCATGGTCACGCTGCGCTTTCGCACGGGTCAGCGCGGAACGGTCCACCTGCGCGCGCTGCGTGCGGGACGGCTCGAGACGGCGCTCTCGTTCGCCGCGCCCGCGGGGGCGGCCACGGTCGGCCCGTTCCCCGTCGCCAAGCCGGGCTTCTATGCCTTCGACCTGACCCAGTCGGGACGGGCGCTGCACTGGCACGCCTGCCTCGGGGGGCGCTGCGGAGAGGCGGCCGCTCGCCGAGCAGGGCCGTTCGCGCTCACCCGTAGTGCCCCGACGGTCGTCGACGCCGGAGCGCTCTGGTCGGTCACGCTCCGTTTCGGCTCTACGCAACCGATGGGGGTCGACCTGCGCGTCTACCGCAGCAAGAAGCTTGCGAGAGAGGTTCGTTTCGCCGGCCGGAAAGGCCCCGGGGATGTGGGGCCGATCCTGCTTTCGCCGGGGAACTACACGATGCGTCTCAACGCGACCGACGCGTACGGCCGCGTCCGGGCGCTGACGTGGGTCGCCTTCCTACCTTGAGACATGGCGAATGCCGGTTGTAGCGCGTAAGCTCCGCCCGACGTTGGAGGGGAGGCCTCCTGTGAAACGGGTCCTGCTGCCGCTGGTGCTGCTGTCGCTGCTGGCGCTCGGCGTGGGCAACGCCGGCGGGCGCTCGGCTGCGTTCACGACCGTGACCGTGCAGGTGATCGGCATGGGCCGCGTGACGAGCAGCAGCCCCTCCGGGATCGAGTGCGGAGACGGGAAGAAGGCCTGCAATCTCGCCTTCACGAGCGGGGCGGGAACGATCACGTTGAATCCGAGCGACTCGGCGCCTGACTGGCATTTCGACAACTGGGACGGCTGCCCGTCCGTCTCGGGAGACAGCTGCCTGCTCAGCGGCTCCAGCAGCTACCTGATCACGGCTAACTTCGCCGGCCCGGCAACGACGACAAGCACGCTTTCGGTGTCGTATTACGGGCAACGGGAACATCAGCGCTCCCGAGAGCACACCGACCGGCTCCCAGATCGATTGCGGTGCGGCCCCTGCCGGTTCTGATTGTCAATGGACCGCCCTGACTGGCTCCACGCTCACTGTCTTCGAGACGCCGAGCGGTGGCGGCAGTTCGACATTCCCGCTGAACGTGACGGTCAATGGCAACGGTCACTGTTCACTGGCGGCGGCATTAGTTGCGGCGGCGGCTCGACAACCTGCAGCGCCAACGAGGCCACAGGATCGAGCGTCACTCTCGTAGCAACGGGTCTCGGCACCGACGCGCTCTCGGCATGGGGTGGCGCTGTGCTCGGGAGCAACCGAAGCTCCTGCACGGTGACCATGTCGAGCGCGCAGAGCGTACAGCGCGACCTTCACCGGCACGGGATCCGCGTCGAGCTCAACCTCGGCGGCTGGCAGCGTGTTCAGCGGCTGGGGCGGCGACTGCAGCGGCGCGACCACGGTTTGCACGGTCGAGCTGAGCCAGGACCGCGCCGTGAATGCGACGTGGGCGGATGCGAGCGCGGGGACGAAGAACCTCACCGTGACGGTCGCCGGCAGCGGAACCGTCAAGGGGCGCGGCGCGGACTGCACGGGCCCGGCGACCTGTTCAGCCATCGAATCGGCCGGAACGACTGTCACGCTGACTGCGACGCCGGGCGACGGCTATGCATTCACCGGCTGGACGGGCACCGGCTCCTGTACGGGGACGGTGCCCACCTGCACGCTCACGATGGACGTCGACCGCTCGGTGACGGCGACCTTCACGACCGCTGTGCCTCTGACGGTTGCGGTCAGCGGCAACGGCGGCGTCACCGGCGGCACCGGCGCCATCAACTGCGGCAACGGGGCGGACGTCTGCTCGGCGACGTTCGCGCAGAACGCGACGGTCTCCCTGGTCGCGACTCCCACGACCGGCGCCATCTTCGCCGGTTGGAACGGAGCATGCGGCGGCACGACCACGACCTGCACCGTGGCGATGAGCGCGGCGAAGAGCGTCTCGGCGACCTTCACCGGAGGGACTCCGGGCGGCACGACTGGCCCCGCGCTCACCGTTGCCGTCACGGGCAACGGCACGGTTACCGGTGGCGGAATCAACTGCGGCACCGGCGGCAACGTCTGCAGCAGCTCTAGCAACGTGGCGAACTCGACCGTCAGCCTGACCGCAACCCCCACGGGCGGCGCGACGTTCGGCGGCTGGGGTGGAGCCTGCACCGGCACGGCGCCGACGTGCAGGGTGCTGATGAGCGCGGCAAGAAGCGTCTCCGCAACGTTCCAGGGTGGAACGGCCGGGTCGCAGCTGAACGTCTCCGTCATCGGCGCCGGCAGGGTCACAGGAGGTGGCATCAGCTGCGGCAGCGGCAGCTCGACCTGCACCGCCGGCGAAACGTCTGGGTCGACGGTGACGCTGACCGCGACCCCCGCTTCCGGCGCGACCTTCACCCGTTGGGGCGGCGCCTGCAGCGGCACCGCGAGGACGTGCATCGTGACGATGTCCGCGGCGAAGAGCGTGACGGCCACGTTCAGCGGCGCCGGGACGCCCGGGACGCTGTCGCTCGTCGTGAGCGGTGGCGGGAAGGTCTCGACCTCGAGCGGATCGTGCTCGGCAACGGGCCCGCAGAAGACCTGTGTCCAGCACCTCAAGCCCGGCGTGAGGGTCACGCTGACGGCAACGCCGCTCGCCGGCGGGTCGTTCCTCGGCTGGAGCGGCGACTGCTCCGGGGTGAAGGCAGCCTGCACGGTGACGCTGAGCACCGCAAAGTCGGTGGCCGCGCGGTTCTCGGGTGGAACGAGCGCGCCGCCCTCGACCAAGGCTGCGCTGAGGTCGCTCGGCTCGCCGATCGTCGCGCGGAGCGGCGGCCGGTTCCGGGTGACGCTGCGATTCACGACTACGGCGGCGGGCCTCGCTCGGGTGCGCGGTCTCCGCGCCGGCCGGGTAGCGGCCTCGCTGTCGCTGCGCGTGGCCGCAGGGCGCGCGACGCTGGGACCCTTTCCGGTTGCGAAGTCCGGCCTCTACACCTTCGAGGTCCGGCTGAGCGGCCGGACGATTCGCTGGCGCACGTGCCTGGGCCTCTGCGGGGCGGCGGCGAAAGCCGGGCCCTTCCGTCTGACCCGGGAGGCGCCAACCGTGACCCGTACCGGCGACGTCTGGTCGGTAATCCTCCATTGCCGCGCAAATCAGATCTCGGCCGTGCGTATCCGCGTCTCCCGGGGCGGCAAAGCGCTCGTCAACCACGGCTTCCTCGGCCGTGCGACGCGCATCAACATCGGGCCGTTCCTGCTCGGTCCCGGGAGCTACACGCTGAACCTGACCGCCGCGGATCCCTATGGGCGGACGCGCACGCTGACGTGGATCGTCGCGCTGGCGAGCTGAAGAAGGAAGCCCCGCCGGAGCGGGCTTCAGGCTCGACTATCTCGAGATGTGCTCGACGGCCTGACCGACCTCTCGCTCGTCGCCCTCGCGGGCAACGTCGGCCTGGGCAACGACGCCGACGAGTCGGCCGTTCTCGATCACGGGCCGCAGACGCACCTGGTAGCGCGCCATCAAAACCCCAACGCCTCGTTCAGGTCCTGATCGGGCGCGCGGGACGGGTTCCTCGACGCGATCTCGCCCGCCGTGGTCGAGCGTGGATCCTTCCCGTCGGCGACGAGCCGGAGAACGATGTCACCGTCTGTGACCGTTCCCAGCAGCCTGCCGTCGTCGACCACCGGGATCATCCCGGCGTCGGCCTCCTTCATCAACTTTGCCGCCTCGGCGGCGGGAGTGCCCGCCTGAATCGTCTGCGGGCTTGGTGTCATGACGTCGCGAACGTGCTTCCCCATCTGCCCCCTTTCGTCAATGAACGGGTACCCGAGGAGGCCGGCCCCAAACAGGGCCTTACAGGGAGTGCGCGAGCGGCGTGATCAGCGAAACCGGAAGACGATGCGCCCGCGGTTCAGGTCGTACGGCGACAACTCGACCTTCACACGGTCGCCGGGGAGAATCTTGATCCGGTAGCGACGCATCTTCCCTGCCGTGTAGCCGAGGGTCTCGTGGTCGTTGTCGAGCTTGATCCGGAACATGCCGCTCCGGAGAGCCTCGATCACCTCGCCCTCGAACTCGATCTTTTCTTCCTTGGTTGCGATGGCGACTCCTTTCGGAAAGCTGTGTGCCCCGCGCGAGGCGGGGCACACGATTCGTCGAACTAGGCCGCGACGGGCGTGACGCCGGTCGCCTCGGGACCCTTCTGTCCCTCGCGGGACTCGAACTCGACCCGAGCGCCTTCGTCGAGGGACTTGTAGCCCTCGCCGGTGATCTGCGTGTGGTGGACGAACAGATCCTTCCCGCCCTCGTCGGGCGTGATAAACCCGTATCCCTTCGCAGCGTTGAACCACTTGACGGTACCGGTAGCCATATGAACACCTCCCTTACCACTCACGAACGGGTAGAGAAGGCGCTGAACTGCGTCATCGGTACTCGTTCTAACTGCACGGCAGGCTAGCAAGCGCGCTACAACACTGCCGAATGGCCGACGGGACGCTGATCGCAGCGCTCTTGCCTTCTCTCGCCGCTGAGCTCGAAGAGGGATTGCGAGCCCAGGGCCGTCCCGACCTGGCCGAGCAGATCGGCTCGCTGCGGATCTCGGCCGCGTGTTCCTGCGAGGTCGAGTCCTGCGCGAGCTTCCACACAGGCCGGCCGATGAAGCGCTGGTTTCGGCGAGGAAGGCAGGTTGCGGTCGGCGACCTCGTGATCGACACGATCGACGGCGAGATCGTCTTCGTGGAGGTTCTCGGCCGCCCCGACGTACGGGCCGCGCTCCCCCGCTAGCTCTCGAGGGCGCCGAAGTATCCTGGTCTCGATGAAGGTCGTCCTGCCCGACAACTCCGAGCTCGAGCTTCCCGACGGTGCGACCGGCGTCGACGCTGCGCGGGCGATCGGCCCGAAGCTAGCCAAGGAAGCCGTGCTCGTCCGCTCGAACGGCAACCTGCGCGACCTGCGGCTCCCGCTTCAGGAAGGCGAGCGGATCCAGATTCTCACCACCCGTGACAGGGACGACCCGGACGCGCTGTACGTCCTCCGTCACTCCGCCGCGCACCTGCTCGCCGAGGCCGTTCGCCGACTGTTCCCGGGCGTCAAGGTCGCGATCGGCCCTCCGATCGAGAACGGCTTCTACTACGACTTCGAGTTCCCGGTGCCGATTCACGAGGACGACCTCGAGCGCATCGAGGACGAGATCCGGCGCGAGCTGAAGGAAGGCCGATCGTGGGCGCGCGAGGAGATCCCGCGCGAGGCGGCTCGCGAGCGCTTCGTCGCCGAGGACGAGCCGTACAAGGTCGAGCTCGTCGACACCGCGGAGGGCGACATCTCCCTGTACACGCAGGGCGACTTCACCGACCTCTGCCGCGGGCCGCACCTGCAGGACTCGGCTCCGATCAAGGCGCTCAAGCTCACCGGCCTTGCCGGTGCGTACTGGCGCGGCGACGAGCACAACACCCAGCTGACGCGGATCTACGGCACCGCGTTCTACACCCAGGAGGATCTCGACGCCCACCTCGCGCGGCTCGAGGAGGCGCGGAAACGCGACCACCGTCGCTTGGGTGTCCAGCTCGACCTCTTCCACCTCTCCGACCACTCACCCGGGTCGCCGTTCTGGCACCCGAAGGGGATGGTGATCTGGAACGCGCTCGAGGACCTGCGCCGGCGAGAGAACCTGAAGCGGGGATACGTCGAGGTGAAGACCCCCTTGCTCTACGACGAAGGTACGTACGAGACGTCGGGTCATCTCCAGAACTACGAGGAGAACATCTTCTGGGTGCAGAGCCACGAACAGCACGACCGGCGGTTCGCGCTCAAGCCGATGAACTGCCCGGGTCACATGCTGTTGTTCGGCTCGCGATTACGCAGCTACAAGGAGCTGCCGCTGCGCCTTGCGGAGTCCTCGACGCTCCATCGGGACGAGAAGGGCGGAACGTTGCACGGCCTCCTGCGCGTGAAGCACATCACGCAGGACGACGCTCATGTGTTTGTCACCGAGGAGCAGATCCAGGGCGAGATCGCGGGAATGGTGGATTTCGCCCGCTACCTGTACGACCTGTTCGGGCTCGTCCCGCACGCGGAGCTCTCGACCAGGCCTGAGCATCGACTCGGATCCGAGGAGCAATGGGATCGTGCCGAGGGAGCGCTCGAGGAGGCGCTGAAGCGGCATGGCTTCGACTACGCGATCGGCGAGGGGGAAGGCACGTTCTACGGCCCCAAGATCGACCTGCACATGACCGACTCGCTCGGCCGTTCCTGGCAGATGGGGACGATCCAGCTCGACTACCAGATGCCCGAGCGCTTCCGCCTCAGCTACGTGGGCAGCGACAACGCCGAACACACGCCGGTCGTCATCCATCGCGCGCTGCTCGGCTCGCTCGAGCGCTTCATCGGCATCCTGACCGAGCATTACGGAGGCGCCTTCCCACTCTGGCTCGCACCGGTGCAGGTGCGGGTCGTGCCGGTGGGGGAGAGCCACCGGGGCGCCGCGGCGGAGGTCCGGAGGCTGCTCGGCGAGGCCGGCGTTCGCGCCGACGTGGACGAGCGCGACGAGACGATGGGCAGGCGCATCCGTGACGCGGAGCTGGAGAAGATCCCGCGCGTCGTCGTGTACGGCGACCGCGAGTCGGCCGAGTCGCTGGCCGTGCGCGAGCGCGGAGGCGGCCAGTCGACGAAGTCGTTGAACGAATTGATCGCGGACTTAGGTACGATGTGACTCTGCTCAAGCAGGGACGACCCGTTCCTCACCTCCCGGGCCATGCCTTCAACAAGCGTGGGTCCGCGCGGGGTTCAACCGAGTCGACAGACGAGGCATTGTCGGTTGTTGAGAAAACGGGCCGCTGCTTGCAGCGGTCTTTGTCATCTGAGAAGGAGGAACAAGCGAGCTTGGTGAATAGCCTTTGAGACCGCGGCGGAGCCCGGACCCTCCGGTTCGCCCGGTTCCCCAGACCCGGATCAACGACGCGATTCGTGTTCCACGGGTCAGGCTGGTGGACGAGAACGGCGGCCAGGTCGGGATCAAGCAGACCGCCGAGGCGCTCGAGTACGCGTACTCGAAGAGCCTCGACCTCGTCGAGATCGCGCCGCAGGCCGACCCGCCTGTAGCGAAGGTGATGGACTACTCGAAGTACCGCTACGAGCAGGAGCAGAAGGCGAAGCAGGCGCGGAAGCACCAGTCGCAGATCCACGTCAAGGAGATCAAGCTCAGACCGAAGATCCAGTCCCACGACTACAACACCAAGAAGGGCCACGTCGAGCGCTTCCTCAACCAGCGCGCGAAGGTCAAGGTCACGATCATGTTCCGCGGGCGCGAGACGTCCCATCCGGAACGGGGACGCGACCTGCTGATGCGGCTGGCGGAGGACGTGAAGGAGATCGGGGCGGTCGAGCAACCCCCGCTGCTCGACGGGCGCAACATGGTGATGGTCTTGGGCCCGACGAAGAACGCCGGAGTGAAGAGAGATGCCGAAACAGAAGACACACAGCGGAGCGAAGAAGCGGTTCAAGGTGACGGCCGGGGGGAAGCTCCTTCGCCGGCACGCAGCGAAGAGAGCGACGTCGCCGGGACGGCTGGCGCAGAAATCGGCGAAGCGGAAGCGGAGCTTCCGGCGCGACAAGCACGTAGCGCCTAGCGACGCCAAGAGCGTCAGGAAGCAGCTGGGGATCTAGCCATGCCTCGCGTCAAGCGATCCGTTCACGCGCGCAAGAAGCGCCGGAAGGTCCTCGAGCAGGCGAAGGGGTACTGGGGCCTCAAGTCCAAGACCTACACCCACGCGAAGGAGCAGGTCGAGCATTCGCTCGTCTACGCCTATCGCGACCGCAAGGTGCGAAAGCGGACCATGCGGAGCCTCTGGATCATCCGGATCAACGCCGCCGCCCGCCAGCACGGCCTCTCGTACAACCAGTTCGTCGCCGGGTGCCGGAAGGCCGAGATCGAGCTCGACCGCAAGGTGCTCGCCGACCTCGCGGTGAGCGACCCGGCGGCGTTCGGCACGATCGCCGAGCAGGCGAAAGCCGCACTTCAGGCGTAGTTCAGGGACAGTCCTCGGGACTGTCCCTGAACTACCGTTACGAGCCCTAGAGTGGCAAGGTGATCACCTCGGCGGCGAACCCGCGGCTCAGGCTCGTTCGGCGGCTGGCAAGCCGTCGTCAGCGCGCGAAGCTGGGCCTCTTCGTCTGCGAAGGCGAGGATCTGGTCGACGCGGCGACAGCGGCGGGAATCGAGCCGGTCGACCTGCTCGTCGCCGGGGAGTGGGTCGAGCCGGCGTTGCTCGCCGAGGTCTCGACGCTGGCGTACCCACCGCGGGTGATCGGGGTCTTCCGGCGAGACGACCTGCCCGCCTTCGAGCGGCGCCCGGCCGAGCTGGCGCTCTGGCATGTGGCCGATCCGGGAAACGTCGGCACGCTGATCAGGACGGCGGATGCCTTCGGCGCCTCGGTGGCGCTCTCCGGCGGCTGCGCCGACCCGACCGGCGCGAAGGCCCTCCGCGGCTCGGCCGGTGCGATCTTCCGCGTGCCTCTCGGCCGGTTCGACGAGGCGGCCGGCCGGCGGGTGGCGCTCGTCGCCCACGGCGGCGAGCCGCTCGGCAACGTCGAGTTGGGCGAGGGGACGGTGTTCGTCCTGGGCTCGGAGCGGGGAGGACTGCCGGACGACGTGCTCGGGTCGTGCGATGTGGTCGCGTCGATCCCGGTGGCCGAGGAGGCCGAGTCGCTCAACGTCGCCGTCGCCGGGGCGATCGCGCTCTACGAGTGGCGCCGCCGGCGGGCGTAGCTACCAGGCGCCGCCGCCTCCACCGCCGCCGCCACCGCCGCCTCCGCCCGAGAAGCCGCCGCCGCCGCCGGAGCTCGAGGGCGGGGTCAGGGCGGAGCCGAAGCCGGAGCTGAGGTCGCCGATCGCGAGCGCGCTCGGGCCGGAGCCGAGATCGCCGGTCGGGCTGATCCAGTAGATGGTGCTCTGGTTGTGCAGCTCCTCGGACATGTGCAGGTGCGCTCCCTGGAGGACGCGCTCCGCGATCCCGAACGTGATCCCGTAGACGAGGTAGCGCTCCCACAGCTCCAGAGTCGCCGGCGGAGCCTCTTGCAGCCGCGGGAAGTCGGTCAGGTATCGCCGGAAGGCGTCCCAGCGCTCGGCTTCGGTCTCGCCCGCCTTCGTCCGCCGCCGCCACAGCCGAACCCTGGTGATGGCGACGACGAGCACGGCGGCGTTTGCGATCGCGCAGCCCCCGAGAGCCACCAGCACGATGTCGCTCCAGCGTGGCGCAGCCGACCGCCAGCCGTCGACTCCGATCCACAGCAGGACCACCGCGGCGAGGGCGAACGCGCCGATCGCGGTTGCGAGCACTCCGGCCCCGGCGTCCGTGTACCAGCGGTGCTGGCCGATCGCAGTGCCGACCCGCGACTTGAACGTCGTGAAGCGCTTTGCGTTGGCGGTCCGGTCGTCCTCGATCTTGTCGCGCAGCTGGCTGAGTCGTTCCCCGTCCGAGTCCAGCACCGAGTCGACCACGTCCGCGACGGGTTCCTCGAACCGCGCCAGCTCGACCGAGGTGTCCCCGATCGTGAGCTGGAGATCCGCGACCTGCTCGTGACGAAGCCCGCCCCAGGTCTTCCGCTCGGTGTTGACGGGTGTCGACTTGTAGCGCCCGCGGCGGATCAGGTCGAACAGGGTCGCGGTGAACTCGGGCGAGCCCGGTGTCCGGTCCTGGCGGAGGAGCGGCGGCACGAGCGCGGGCTCGGTGTCGGTCGGCGGTGCCTGCTCGTACTCGCGGTCGTAGCCGGTGCGCCGCTCCCGGCCGTAGACGAGCCAGACCAGGAAGACGACCGCGATCGCGGGGCCGAGCCCGAGCAGCAGCAGGTAGAGGAGCGTCCTTCCAATGTGGTGCTTCGCGTCGTCGAGCTTCTGCCGGTCGGAGAGGTAGGAGGCCTGGTCGTCGGCTTCCTGCTTGATCACCCGGGCGAGCCCCGTGCCCGATCCCGCCTTGGCGCCGGCCGTCGACGCGAGCAACCCTCGCGGGAAGACCACGCGAAGCTCGACGAACTGGTGGCTCGGCACGTTGACCGCACGCAGGGTCGCCGAGCGTGCCGTCCGCGAGACGACCCCGTTCACCCATGCGGGATGGCCGTACACGCGATACGTCGGCCCGAGTGGCGCCGGCCGCGGCAGCGTCAACGAGGCGGTCAGGTTCGTGAGCGGCGCGTCCCAGTTCGGGCCCCACACCTTCAGGTTGACGTCGACCACGTCGTCGTAGGCGACGGCGAGCCCGCGGAAGCGGTACGAGACGGTGTACGTCCGCGCCTCGCCGGCGGCCTGGAAGTGCCAGACGATTCGGACGCGCTTGCTGCTCGACTCGTAGTTGAAGGTTCCGGGCGTGTCGATGCTCCCGAGCTCGGTGCTCCCGCCGCGGCTGTAGCGCGTTCCGCCCTCGCTGACGGCGATCTGGTCGATCGACTCGCCCTTGCGCAACGGGATGTCCCGGTACGCGCCGTGGAACGCGCCTTCGATCGTGATGCGCTCGGAGACGAGGAGCGACCCGTCGGTGGAGACGCGCACGGCGACGTCCGCATTCGGGAGGCTGTACGCGTTCGCCGCCGCGGGCAGGACGAGCGCGACGAGCGCGGCCGCCAGGAGCAGCGATCTGCGGCGCACTAGATGGTTGATTGGCAATTCGCGTCGATGCGGGGACGGCTGAGACCAAGCCGGGGACGCCGCCCGTCCGAGGTCGTATCGGAAATACGGGCGCGGACGGGCGGCGCCAGCCGGCGCCGTGTCTCAGCCGCCAGCCGCGCGGCGAGGAATTGTCGATCAACCATCTAGCTCGGGTTGGCGGGCGGCGTCGTCGCCTGGGGCTCGGTGAACTGCACTCTGGGCGCCTCGCGCGTCGCGTCCTCGGTCTGGAAGTACTCGCGCGACCGGAAGTTGAACATCCCGGCGATCATGTTGGTCGGCACCGTCTGGAGCGCGTTGTCGTAGCTGAGCACGGTGTCGTTGTAGACCTGTCGGGCAATCGCGATCTGCTGCTCGATGTCCGTCAGCTGGCCCTGGAGCTGCTGGAAGTTCTCCGTCGCCCGGAGCTGCGGATACGCCTCGGCGACCGCGAACAGCCGGCCGATCGCCGCAGTGAGCACGTTCTCGGCCTCGGCCTGCTGGGCGACACCCGTCGCCTGCTGGGCCGCCGTCCGCGCACGGGTCACCTCTTCGAAGGTCTGCTGCTCGTGAGCTGCGTACCCCTTGACGGTCTCGACCAGGTTGGGGATCAGGTCATATCGCTTGCGAAGCTGGACGTCCACCTGCGCCCAGGCGTTCTCGGCCCGGTTTCGCAGCCGGACCAGCTTGTTGAACATCCCCACCAGCACGAGCAGGAGGAGGACGACGACCGCGATCACGATGACGATCACCCAGATCACGAGGCGAACCCTATGTCACGGGCGGCGCGCGAGCCAGATCGCATCCTCGCCGCCTTCGTAGGGGCGGCGATCGAACCAGCCGAAACACGCCTCCGCCTCGAAGCCGGCCCGGGCGAGCAGAGCACCCCATTCGTCCGCCGAAAGCCAGAAGAGGGTCATGCTGGTCTCGGACTCCGCGCCGCGGACACTCAGCGTCAGCCGCCGAGCCCGCTCGTCCCAGACGGCATGCTCCCAGATCCCCGGTTCGCGCTCCAACCACCGGCCGTCCGTCTCCGCGACGTCCTCTCGAGACGGGGAGAAGACGTCGAACACGAGGCGGCCGCCCGGGACGAGGAGCCCACGAGCACGGCGCAGCGCCGCCAGCCGCTCCTCGTCCGACGAGAGGTGGAGGTAGGCGCGGAACGGACACGTGACGAGCTGCACCGGCGCCGAGACGGGCGGGTTCCGAAAATCGCCCTGGCGGAGGTCGAGGAGCGCAGCGACGCCCGCCGCCTCCGCCCGTTCGCGGCAAACCTCGAGCATCCCCGCCGACGAGTCGACTCCGATCAGCGGCACGCCCGCCTGGGCGGTGGGAACGGCAATCCGCCCGGTGCCGACGCCGAGCTCGACCACTGCCGGCCCATCGGCGCCGCCGGCTCCCGCCGCCTTGCGCGCCTCGGCGACGTAGAACCCGATGTCCTCGGTGACGCTCCTGCTCCACGGGTCGTAGAGCTCGGCGATCCGGTCGTAGGGGCTCGCCGGCGGGCCGGCCTGTGCTGTGGGTGGTTCGTCACGCATCGGTCACGAGCGCGGCTCACCTCTGCGCCGAGCTCCTCGCTATGCTCGCAGCGGGGAGGAGGTGGGGCACCTACGAGGCCCGAGGGCTTGCTCGAAGCCCCTCGGAAAGGCGCGCGAAGGCCGATGATACAGTCGCCTCGTGGACGCAGAACAGCTGGAAAACGAGGCTCTGAGCGCGATTTCCAGCGCGTCCTCGCTTGACGAGCTCGACGACGTCCGCGTCCGCTACCTCGGTCGCAAGAGCGATCTGAAGCAGGCGCTGCGGGAAGTTCGCGACCGCGAGACCGGCGCCGTCCTCAACACTCTCCGCGAGCAGCTCGAGGCGACGCTTGCCGACCGGCGGCAGGTGCTCGAGCGCGCCGAGCTCGATCGCGCGCTGACCGACGAGGTGGTCGACGTGACACTTCCGGGCGAGCGCGTCCCGCGTGGTCGCCGTCACCCGATCTCTCAGATCCGGCGCGAGGTCGAGTCGGTCTTTCTCGGCCTCGGCTACGAGGTCATCGACGGACGAGAGGTCGAGACGACCCACTACAACTTCGACGCGCTCAACTTCCCGGCCTGGCACCCGGCGCGCTCGCACCACAACTCGCTCTTCTTCGACGATCACACCCTGCTCCGCACCGAGACCTCGCCGTCGCAGATCCGCGTCATGGAGGCGCGGAAACCGCCCGTCTACATGATCTCGCACGGCCGTGTCTATCGCCGCGACACCATCGACGCGACCCACTACCCGATCTTCCACCAGGTCGAGGGCCTCGCCGTCGACCGAGGGATCACGCTGGCGGACCTGAAAGGCACGCTCCTTCGCCTGATGCGGGCGCTCTTCGGCGAGGAGCGGCGTGTCCGGTTCAGGACCCACTACTTTCCGTTCACGGAGCCGTCTCTCGAGCCCGACGTGTCCTGTTTCGAGTGCGACGGCCGCGGTTGCACGATCTGCAAGCACTCGGGCTGGATCGAGATGGGCGGCTCGGGGATGGTCGACCCCGCCGTGCTCGAGTTCGTCGGCTACGACCCCGAGGAGGTCTCCGGCTTCGCCTTCGGGCTCGGGCTCGAGCGGATCGCCCAGCTTCGTCACGGCGTCCCGGACGTCCGGCTGCTCTGGGACTCGGATCTCCGCGTGATCACGCAGTTCTGATGCGCGTCCCGCTCTCCTGGCTGCGCGAGTACGTCCCGGTTGACGTCCCGCTGCCCGATCTGGCGACACGGCTGGCGACATCGACGTGCGAGGTGGAGCGGATCCTGCACCGTGGCGTCTCGGACGTCGACGCGAACCTCGATCACTTCCGGGTCGGCCGAGTCGTCGACGTCGCCGCCCACCCGAACGCCGACCGCGTGCGCCTGTGTCAGGTCGACGTCGGCGAGCCGAGCCCGCGTCAGATCGTGTGCGGTGCCTGGAACTTCGAGGCGGGAGCGACCGTCTGCGTCGTCTTGCCCGGCGGCCTCCTGCCGGGAGGGTTGCGGATCGAAGAGCGGGCGGTGCGGGGCGAGAGCTCGGCAGGGATGATCCTCTCCGAGCAGGAGCTCGAGCTCGGCCAGGACCACTCCGGCATCCTCGTTCTCTCGGAGCCGGCCGAGCCGGGGACACCGCTCGTCGATCTCTTCCCCATCCGCGACGAGGTCCTCGAGATCGAGGTGACCGGCAACCGTCCGGATCTGCTCTCCGTCTACGGTCTCGCCCGAGAGGTCGGGGCGCTCTTCGGCCTCGATCTCGCCCCGCCGCCCGGCACCGAGCCTGCGCGCGCCGGCGACGAGCCGGTCGACATCCGGGTCGAAGACTTCGTGGGCTGCCCGGTCTACATCGGCCGCCTCTTCCGCGACGTCCGGATCGGCCCTTCGCCGCCCTGGCTGAAGGCCCGGCTGGTCGCTTCCGGGATGCGCTCGATCTCGAACGTCGTCGATGTGACGAACTACGTGATGCAGGCGCTCGGGAGCCCGCTCCACGTCTTCGACCAGACCAAGCTGTCCGACGGGCGCATCGTCGTGAGACGCGCCGCTTCCGGCGACGAGATCACCACTCTGGACGGAACCCTGCGGCGTCTCGAGCAGTCCGATCTCGTCATCGCCGATGCCCGCCGGCCGGTCGCGCTGGCGGCGATCATGGGCGGGCTCGACACCGAGGTGGGCGACGAGACGACCGACGTGCTCCTCGAGGCGGCGAACTTCGAGCCCGTCGGGATCCTGCAAACCTCGGAGCGTCTCGGTCTCCGCACGGACGGGTCGAACCGGTGGGAAAAGGGCGTCGATCCCCATCTCGCCGAGCTGGCGGCGCGGTTGGCGAGCGAGTTGATCGTCGCGCTCGCGGACGGGCGCTGGACCGGAGCGGCCGACGTTCGGACGGAGCTTCCGGCGCCCGCCGTGGTGAGCTACCGCCCGGCTCGAGCGGACGCGTTGAACGGCGTCGTCACCCCGCCGGAGCGCCAGCGCGAGATCCTCGAACGTCTCGGTTTCGAGGTCGCGGCGGACTGGCAGGCGACGGTGCCGACGTGGCGCGCCCGCGACGTGACGCGCGAGATCGACGTCGTCGAGGAAGTCGCGCGCTTCGAGCTCGATCGCGTGCCCTTCACGTTGCCGCAGCGGCGGGAGCTCTTCGGGCGGCTGACCCGCGACCAGCGCCTTCGGCGTGAGGTCGAGGACGTGCTGCTCGGCTGCGGGCTTTCGGAGACGTACACGCCGAGCCTCGTCCGCGCGCAGACGAGCCCGGACGGGCTGCGGCTGCCGACGCCGTTGACCACCGAGCACACGGCGCTGCGCACCGCCCTGCTGCCGAGCCTCGTCGACGCCGGCCGGCGCAACGTCGATGCCGGTGCGGCCGAGGTGGCGCTGTTCGAGATCGCCCGCGTCTACCTTCCCGTCGCCGGGCAGCTTCCCGACGAGCGCTGGCGCGTCGGCGCGATCCTGTCGGCCGGGTTCTTCCGGGCGAAGGGTGTCGTCGAGACGCTGCTCGAGGCATTGCATGTGGACGCGCGCTTCGAGCGCGCGCGGGAGGACTTCCTGCACCCGGGCAAGGGCGCCAGAATCGACGCGGGCTGGGTCGGCGAGCTCCACCCCGCGCTCCTGCGGGGCTGGAGCGCCTTCGAGCTCGACCTCGCGACGCTCTTCGAGCAGGTGCCGGAGACGATCGCGTACGAGGACGTGATCACGTACCCGCCCGTTCGCCAGGACCTCGCGGTCGCAGTCTCCGACGACGTCCCTGCCGGCGAGCTCGTCGACGCGGCCAGACAGGCGGCCGGTGCGGAGCTCCGGGACGCCAGGGTCTTCGACGTCTACCGGGGCGACCAGGTGGGCGAAGGACGTAAGTCGGTCGCGCTCGCCCTCGTCTTCCAGTCGGACGAGCGGACGCTCTCGGACGAGGACGCGGCCGGGCTTCGGCAGCGCATCGTCGAGGCGCTTCGGGATCGGTTCGGCGCCGAGCTCCGCGGCGGCTAGGTCGCGCGGCGCTCGAGCTCCGCGTTCAGCTCGGCGCCGAGCAGGAGCGCCAGCGCCGAGTAGTAGAGCCAGAGCAGGAGCACGATCGCGCCGGCGAGGGACCCGTAGGTGCGGTCGTACGAGCTGGAGAAGGCCGTGTAGAGCGCGAAGAGACCGGAGACTGCGAGCCAGAGCAGCGCGCCCAGGAGCGAGCCGGGCGTGATCCAGCGCCAGCTCAGCGGCCGCCGGCTCGGCGCCAGATAGTAGACGAGCGCGAAGAAGACGAGGATGCCTGCGAAGGCGATCGGCCAGCGGAGGGCGTCCCAGAGCACGTTGAAGCTGCCGTCCAGCTTGGCCCGGCGAGCAACTGCGTCCCCGAGCGGTCCACCGAAGACGATCAACACGAAGACGGCTGCCGTGACGGCCCCCGTGGCGAGGACGAGGCCGATCGCGAGCAGGCGAACCCGCCAGAACGGTCGAGTCTCGGGCAGCTCGTTCGCACGGTTCACCGCCTTGATCACCGAGCCCGTCGCCCCGCTCGCCGCCCAGAGGGCGCCGACGGTTCCGACGGCGAGCGCGAGCGCCGAGCCTCCGCGGCCGGCGGCGCTCTCCTTGGCGATGTCGATCGCATCCAGGACCGCGCCGGGAGCCACCGTGCCGAGCAGGCGATGGAGCGAGTCGTAGGCTCCGGGGCCGATCAGTCCGAGCATGCCGATCGCCAGGATCACGGCCGGGAAGAACGCGAGCAGGGAGCTGAACGCGACCTCCTGGGCGAGGCCCATGCAGTCGTCGGCGAGGAAGCGCTTTCCCGTCCGCTTGAACACCACGAACCATTCGCGTACGTGCAGCCGGGTGGGAGAGGAAACGCTTCGCTCAGCGGCCGTCGAGGAAGGGGAAGCGCGCACGCTTTTCTCTCCCCCGCCGGTTTCGCGAAAAAACGCGCCTGGCGACCGTGCGGAGGGCGACGCCCGCGCCGGCTGTCCCGATCGCAATCAGCGGCAGCCGCCGGCGGACCGTTCCCGCCTGTGAGCGAAGCGCGTGCACGGCGCTTCCGAGCCGCTCTCGCTCGGACGCGATCTGACGCTTGACCTCTTCCGTCGACCTAGCGGCCATCGCTCTTCAACACCTCTGCCGTCCGGCGGGCCTCCTCGATCGCCTCCTCCGGCACCGGCGGGGTTCCCTGCTTGAATGAGGCTCCGGCGAGCGCCACGAGCGCGACGGCCGCTCCCAGGAGCGTTCCGCCGACGATCAGCAGCGCCGCCCACACGGGCAGGACGAGCGCGAGCGCAGCCGCGCCGCCGGCGGCCAGGAAGGCGAGCCCGAACAGCGCGAAGACGGCAGCGCCGACGCCGAGCCCGATCCCGACGGCGATCCGGACGAGCTTCCTCTTCACCTCGAGCAGCGCCAGCTCCACCTCGAGGCGCGCGATGGAACGCACCCGCTCGACGACCTCTTTCGCCGCCCAGCCCACCCCGTTCACCTTCACAGCGGCCACTGACATGACCTTACCGCAGTGTCTGCGGCGAAAACACCAGATGGTTGATTGGTAATTGCCGTCGATGCGGGGATGGCTGAGACCAAGCCGGGGACGCCGCCCGTCCGAGGTCGTATCGCGAATACGGGCGAGGACGGACGGCGTCAGCCGGCGCCGTGTCTCAGCCACCAGCCGCGTGGCGAGGAATTGCCGATCAACCCTCTGGGCCTCCGCATGGGGTCAGGCGGTCCGGGGCGGTTCGTACGGCCCGAGCTGCCCGACCTCGCTCGGCAGGACGTCGAGCGTGATTTGGCCGTCTCTGATCTCGCGGACGCGCTCGGCGGACACATAGCGCGGCTTGGACAGGAGCCCGGTGGCGATCGCCAGGCCGGCGAAGATGTCCAGCTCTGGATCGCCGAGCGTCTCTTCGACGCTGCCGATCGTGCTGCCGTCTGCGGCGAGGACCGCCCATCCCCGCTCGATCACGAGCCAGGAGGCCGGGTCCGCCATCAGCAGAGGAGCACGACCTACACGACCTTGCCGCCGACGTACCAGACGGGGCCCTGCGTCCCGACCGGCTTCGTGTCCGACAGCGCGCGCAGGATGCGGATCGTGCCGGGGATGTCGCGCTCGTCGAGCCGAGCGAGGCAGCGCCGTACCATCCCGGGCGAGGCGCCGTAGCCGAACCGACGCCCGCAGCGAAAGCGGAATCCAGGCGTTCCGCCGTAGCGGGCGGGATTCACCGGCGCGAGGGCGAGGGCGGCCGGATCCAGATGGTCGCTGGAGGTCAGCTCCACCTCGAGGTAGAGGTCGGTCCAGTCCGCCGGGAGCGTCGTCAAAGAATCGTCCCAGCGCTCGGCGAGCAGCTCCTTGTCCGCCGCCTCCTCGACGACCGCTTGACCGGCTCCGACCAGCGACAGCTCGCCGCCGATCCCCTCGGCGTCGAGTCGGGCGAGCGCGCGTCCGACGGCAGCGGGAGCCGGCCCGGCTCCGTGTCGCGCGGCGGTGACGAAGAAGAGTGTCCGTGCTCGGCCCGGCATCAGCGGCCCGAGCAGCGCGCCGGCTCGGGCGGCCCGGCTCTCATCGGCGATGCGCAGCGCAAGCCGTGCATCCGCCCAGTCCGCGGAAAGGTCTGCCTGGATGCGCTCCCACTGCGCGACGAGGGTCATGGGCCGGAGCATAAACTCACTCCCGTGGCAAAGGTCGAGAGCAAGCGGGGCTCGCTCTCGCAAGAACGGCTGCGCGAGTTCTTGCGGGAGATGCTCCTGATCAGGCACTTCGAGGAGAAGGTCGAAGAGCGTTTCCGCGCGGGCGAGCTTCCCGGCTTCCTCCACGTCGCGATCGGCCAGGAAGCAGTCGCGGTCGGCGTCTGCCAGGCGATGGAGGACGGTGACGTCTTCGCCTCCACCCACCGTGCGCACGGGCACACGCTCGCCCGGGGCACGCACCCGAACGAGGTGATGGCGGAGCTGTACGGAAAGCTGGAGGGCTGCTCGCATGGCTACGGCGGCTCGATGCACCTCTACGACGTCGAGCGTGGAAACCTCGGCGCGAACGCGGTCGTCGGCGGTGGGTTGCCGGCGATCACCGGTGCCGCGCTCGCGTTCAAGCTGCGCGGCGAGCCCCGGGTCTCGGTTGCCTTCTTCGGCGACGGGGCGACCAACATCGGCACCTTCCACGAGTCGCTCAACCTCGGCCAGCTCTGGAAGGTGCCTGCCGTCTACGTGCTGGAGAACAACCACTACGCCGAGTCGACCCCCGCAGCGCAGCAGCTCCCGATCCAGGACATGGAGAAGCGCGCGGTCGCGTTCGGCATGCATTCCGCGAAGGTCGACGGGCAGGACGTCGAGGCGGTCCACCGAGCAGCGAAGCGCGCGCTCGACTACGCCCGCAGCGGCAAGGGGCCCGTCCTGCTCGTCTGCGAGACGTACCGCCTCGTCGGCCACTACGTCGGCGATCCCCAGGTGTACAGGCCGAAAGGCGAGCAGCAGGAGCTTCGCGAGACCCAGGATCCGATCGTCAAGCTGCGGGAGAAGCTGGGCCTCGCCGACGAGGAGTTCGACGCGCTCGACCAGGAGGCGCAGGGGATCGCGGACGCGTCGGTCGCGTTCGCGAAGTCGGGCACCGACCCGAAGCCCGAAGACGCGCTCAAGAACGTGTACGCCTGATGGCGGAGATGACCTACAGGGAGGCTGTCCGCGACGCGCTCTCGCGGGCGATGCGCGACGACGACGACGTGTTCATCATGGGCGAGGACATCGCCGAGATGGGCGGGTCGATGGGCGTCACCCAGGGGATGCTCGCCGAGTTCGGCCCGGAACGGGTGCGGAACACTCCGATCTCCGAGATGGCCCTCGTCGGGGCGGGGATCGGCGCGGCGATGCAGGGGATGCGCCCCGTCGTCGAGATCATGTACGAGGACTTCACGACCCTGGCGATGGAGCAGATCGTCAACCAGGCGGCGAAGCACCGCTACATGTCAGGGGGGCAGCTGAAGGTTCCGCTGACCGTCCGGACGCAGGGCGGCGCGGGCTGGTCGCCGGGCGCGCAACACGCGCAGCAGGTCGAGGCGTGGTTCGTCCACGTGCCCGGCTTGAAGGTGGTCTTCGCCTCGACCCCGACCGACGTCCGCGGCCTGCTCTGGTCGTCGATCTACGACGACAACACCGTCCTCTTCTTCGAGCACCGAACGCTCTACCCGATCAAGGAGGAGGTGCCCGAGCAGCTCGAGCCGATCCCGCTCGGGCAGGCGCGCGTTCACCGCGAGGGCGAGGACGTGACCGTGATCGCGACCGGCCGCCTCGTGCACGAGGCGCTCGCGGCCGCAGGCGACGCCGAGCAAGAGGGCATCTCCGTCGAGGTCGTCGATCCGCGCACGCTCCAGCCCCTCGACGAGCAGACCCTGGTCGACTCGGTGAAGAAGACGAATCGCTGCGTGGTCGCCCACGAGGCGGTCGTGCGTGGGGGATTCGGAGCAGAGGTGGCGGCCGTGGTCCAGTACCAGGCCTTTGACTGGCTGGATGCGCCGATCGAGCGAGTGGGGGCGAAGTTCGCGCCGGTCCCGTTCGCCCCGGTGATGGAGAACTTCGTCGTCCCGCACAAGGCGGACGTGCTCGACGCGATCCGGAGGACGGTGGGCCGTAATGGCTAGCGAGGTGATCCTGCCCCGCCTCGGGCAGGGGATGGAGGCCGGCACGATCGTCCGCTGGCTGAAGTCGGAGGGCGACGCGGTGACGAAGGGCGAGCCGCTCTACGAGCTGGACACCGACAAGGTGACGCAGGAGGTCGAGGCCGAGGTCGCCGGGGTCCTGCTGAAGATCGTCGTCTCCGAAGGCGAGGTGCCGGTGGGCAGGACGGTCGCCGTGATCGGCGAGCCCGGCGAAGAGGTCCCCGAGGTGCGCACCGAGCCGGAACCGTCGGAGACGGTCTCCGCGGATCGAGAGGTGGAGCCCGAGCAGGCGGACGAGCGCGTGGCTGCGCCCGCTCCGGTGGAGGCGCGCACGAACGGCGGCCGCATCAAGGCCTCGCCGCTCGCGCGCCGGATCGCCCGTGAGCGCGGGATCGACCTCGCGGCGCTGGCCGGGACCGGGCCCGAAGGTCGGATCGTCGCCGAGGACGTGGAGCAGGCCGCCGTCGCGCCGCCGCAGGCCGCGCCGGCACCGGCCGTCGCGCCGCCGCCAGGCGAGGTCGAGCGTATCGAGCTGACGAGCGTCCGCCGGACGATCGCGCGCCGTCTGACCGAGGCGTGGCAGGTGCCGGTGTTCCAGCTCCAGGTCTCGGCGGACATGACCCGTGTGAACGAGGTTCTCGCTCGCGTGCGCGAGCGCGATCCTGATGTCCGCGCCACCGTGACGGACGTTCTGACGAAGGTGTGCGCGGCGGCGTTGATGCGCCACCGCGAGGTGAACGCCCAGTACGCGGACGACGCCATCCTCCGCTTCCCCGCGGCGAACGTCGGCATCGCGGTCGCCGCGCCTCAGGGTCTCGTCGTCCCCGTCATCCGCAGCGCCGAGCGGCTCCGGCTCGCGGAGATCGCAGCCGCCCGCGCCGATCTCGTCTCGCGGGCGCGGGAGGGCAAGCTGCGCCAGGAGGACATCGAAGGCGGCACCTTCACGATCTCCAACCTCGGGATGTTCCGGGTCGAGCGGTTCACGGCGGTTCTCAACCCGCCGCAGGCCGCGATCGTCGCGGTCGGGGCGATCGAGGATCGTGCGGTGCCCGTCGGCGGCGAGGTCGCGGTGCGGCCGATGACCACCCTGGTGGGGACGTTCGATCACCGTGCAGTCGACGGCGCGCCGGCAGCCGAGTTCCTCCAGACCGTCAAGGAGCTCCTCGAAGAGCCGGCCCTGACGCTGTGACGCCGTGAACGTCTGGTACCGCGTCCGCGACCTCGAAGCCGGGCGCGCCTTCTACACCGGTGTCCTCGGCTTCGAAGAGACCTTCGCCGACGAGGAGGCCCGGTGGATCCGCCTTCGGAAGGGCGACATGGAGATCGCCCTCTGGGAGTCGAGCGGTGACGAGGGCGGGGTCGCCTCGATCGCCGTGCCGGACCTCCGGGCCGAGGCGGAGCGGCTGCGCGCCGTCGGGATCGAGGTCGGTGTGATCGTCGAGCTCCACGGGCAGGTGAGGATCCTGGACGTGTTCGATCCCGACGGAAACCGCATCCAGCTCACCGAGGAGGTGTAGGGCGGCAATGCTGCGCCGCGCGGGCGCCCAGGACCTCCCGTTCCTTCGCGACATGCTGCGCCACGCCTACTACGCCCGCTGGGGGAACGAGGCCGACGTGCCGCTGGAGCGGTACGTCGCGGGTTGGGGTCGGCCGGGAGACACCGCGGTCGTCGCGATCGACGAGTTCCAGCCGGTCGGGGCCGCCTGGTACCGGACGTTCTCCGAGGACGAGCCGGGGTACGGATTCGTCGACGAGGAGACACCCGAGCTGACGATCGCCGTCGTGCCGAGCAGGCGCGGCAAGGGACTCGGCGAGGAGCTGCTCACCGAGCTGCTCGGCGAGGCGCGCGCAGGGGGCTACGCGCGGGTCAGCCTCAGCGTCGAGCCCGACAACCCCGCGATCCATCTCTACGAGAAGCACGGCTTCACGAAGGTCGGGGAGCGCGGCGGCGCCTGGGTGATGCGCGCCGAGCTTCCCTAGCCCTGGGCGAGGTTCTACGCTGTCGGGTCCGATGCGCTGCCCCGCGTGCGGTACCGAGAACGAGCCCGGCCGCAAGTTCTGCGGCGAGTGCGGCGGAGGGCTCGCGCTCGTCTGTCCGGAGTGCGGCTCGCCGAACACACCCGCGGCCAAGTTCTGCGGTGAGTGTGGGGCTGCCCTCGCCGCCGAACGGGCTCCGGTCGACCGCCCCCTCGCAGCGGCCGAGCGGCGGCTGGTCTCGGTGTTGTTTGCCGATCTTGTCGGTTTCACGTCTGCCTCAGAGGCCCGCGACGCCGAGGACACCCGCGAGCTGCTCTCGCGATATTTCGAGACGTGCCAGCGGCTGATCTCGCTCTACGGCGGCACGGTCGAGAAATTCATCGGCGACGCGGTGATGGCGGTCTGGGGCGCGCCGGTGGCGAACGAGGACGACGCCGAGCGGGCCGTACGCACGGCCCTCGACCTGGTCGCCGCCGTGACCGAGCTCGACCCGAGTCTCTCCGCGCGGGCGGGCGTCCTCACCGGCGAGGCGGCGGTCACAGTAGGCGCGTCCGCTCAGGGGATGGTCGCCGGTGACCTGGTCAACACCGCGTCACGCATCCAGTCGATCGCCGAGCCCGGCACCGTGCTCGTCGGCGAGGCGACGAGACGAGCGACCGAGGCAGCGATCGCCTACACGGCCGAGGGCGACCACGAGCTGAAGGGGAAGGCAGAGCTTGTGCCCGTCTATCGCGCCGTCCGGGTAACCGCCGCCCGCGGCGGAGCGCAGAAGTCGGTCGGCCTCGAGCCGCCCTTCGTCGGTCGCGAGCGCGATCTCCGCCTGGTCAAGGAGCTGTTCCACGCCAGCGCGGAGGAAGGCAAGGCGCATCTCGTCTCCGTGGTGGGGATCGCCGGGATCGGCAAGTCGCGGATCGCCTGGGAGTTCGAGAAGTACGTCGACGGCCTCGCGGACAACTTCTGGTGGCATCGCGGCCGTTGCCTGGCGTACGGGGACGGCGTCGCCTACTGGGCGCTGGCGGAGATGGTGCGGATGCGCGCAGGGATCCTCGAGGAGGAGCCGCCCCACGGCGCGCTCGCGAAGCTGCGGGCGTCGATCGAGGAGCAGGTCCCGGACCCGGAGGAGCGGAGCTGGCTCGAGCCGCGGCTCGCGCACCTGCTCGGGCTCGCCGAGCGCACGGCGCCGGATCGCGAGGATCTCTTCTCCGCCTGGCGTCTGTTCTTCGAGCGGCTCGCGGAGAAGGGGCCCGTCCTGCTCGTCTTCGAGGACCTGCAGTGGGCGGACACCGGGCTGCTCGACTTCGTCGAATACCTGCTCGAATGGTCGCGCAGCCATCCGATCTTCGTTCTCGCGCTCGCTCGGCCCGAGCTAGCCGAGCGGCGGCCCGGGTTCGGATCCGGGAGTCGGAACGCGACTACGCTCTCGCTCGAGCCGCTGTCGGAGCAGGCGATGGAAGAGCTGCTGCACGGGTTCGTGCCCGGGCTGCCGGACGGGCTCCGCGCCCAGGTGCTCGCGCGCGCGGAAGGCGTCCCGCTCTACGCGGTCGAGACGGTGCGGATGCTCCTCGACCGCGGGCTGCTCGCACGGCAGGGCGACGTCTACCGGCCGACGGGGCCGATCGAGGCGCTCGATGTGCCCGAGACGCTGCACGCGCTCGTTGCCGCGCGGCTCGACGGCCTCTCGGTCGAGGAGCGTCGGTTGCTCCAGGACGCGTCCGTGCTCGGCAAGTCGTTCACCAGGGGCGGGCTTTCCGCATTGTCCGGTCTGGACGAGCGAGCGCTCGAGCCACTCGTCGCCTCGCTCGTGCGCAAGGAGGTGCTCTCGGTCCAGGCAGATCCGCGCTCGCCCGAGCGGGGTCACTACAGCTTTCTCCAGGACCTGCTCAGACGGGTTGCGTACGAGACCCTCGCCCGGGCGGAGCGCAAGGCGCGCCACCTCGCAGCGGCCGCCCACCTGGTACAGGCGTTCGGAGCGGGCGAGCAGGAGATCGTCGAGGTGGTCGCGACCCACTATCTCGACGCCTACGACGCGGCGCCGGAGGCGGACGACGCAGGTGAGATCAAGGCCCGGGCCCGGGAGATGCTCACGCGTGCCGGCGAGCGAGCGGCGTCTCTCGCGGCAAACGACGAGGCGCGGCACCACTTCGAGCGCGCGGCCGGGCTCAGCGACGACGTGTCGGTCGAGGCGGCGCTCCACGAGCGGGCCGGCGCCACCGCCTGGTCGGCAGGACGCGTCGAGCAGGCGCAACGTCACTTCGAGCGCGCGCTCGGGTTGTACGAAGGGGCCGGGATGTCGCACGCCGCCGCTCGAGTCTCCGCTCGTCTGGGAGAGGTCGAGTGGCGGTCCGGATACCTCGAGCAGGCGCTCGATCGAATGGAGCGAGCCTTCGCGGTGCTCTCCGAGGACGAGCCCGACGAGGATCTCGCGCTGCTCGCGGCGCAGCTCGGGCGCCTTCACTTCTTCAAGGGTGAGATCGCGGTTGCGACCGAGCGCGCCGACACCGCGGTCGAGATCGCGGAATCGCTCTGGCTTCCCGAGGTGCTGGCGCAGGCGCTCAACACCCAGGGGATCATTGCCGGCTTCAACGGCCGCGCCGAGCAGGCGCTGGCGCTCTGCAAGCACGCCCTCGAGATCGCGCTCGAGCACGATCTCACCGCCGCCGCCCTGCGCGCCTACAACAACATCAGCGACCAGCTCGAACGGCGCGACCGCTACGAGGAGGCGATCGAGGTCAGCCGCCGGGGGATCTCGCTGGCCCGGAAGGCGGGCGACCGGACCTTCGAGTGGTACCTCGTCGGGGAGCTGAGCGTGTGCCTCGGCCGGACCGGTCAGTGGGACGAGGCGCTCGAGGTTGCGGCGGAGGTGCCCGAGGATGCCTTCGCGGAGTTCGGGATCGGCGTGGGCACGGCCCTGATCGAGATCGCCGTCGCGCGAGGCGACGCCGACGAGGCCGCGCGGCTGCTTTCGCTGCTCGCCCAGCACGAGCGCTCGGCGGACTTCCAGGATCGCTCCGGCTTCGCAGTCCTGAGCGCCATGACGCTCCGGTCGCAGGGCAGGCACGCGGAGGCCCTGGCGGCGAGCGAACGGGTCGCTCGAGCTGATCGACGAGACCCATAGCCTGCACACCGGTGACGAGAAGATCGCGCTGGCGGAGGGGATCGACGCGGCCCTTGCGCTCGGACAGCTGGACAAGGCCGAGGGGTTGCTCGCCCGAATCGACGCGGTTCCGCCCGGTAAGCGGCCTCCCCTCCTGCGCGCCCAGGCCTCCCGCTTCACGGCCCTGCTCGCCTCCGTCCGCGACGACCAGGCCGCGGTCGAGCAGGGCTTCAAGACCGCGGAGAGCGTCTGCCGCGAGTTCGGGCTCACGTTCCATCTGGCGGTCGCCCAGCTCGAGCACGGAGAATGGCTCGTCGGACGCGGCAGACCCGACGAGGCTGGACCCATGCTCGCCGAAGCGCGCGAGATCCTCGAGCGGCTCCGGGCGACCCCCTGGGTGGAGCGCATCGACGCCGCGGGACCACGCCTCGCTAGGATCGGCGCGGAAGCCAACTAGAGGAGCGAAATGGACTGTGACGTCGCCGTCCTCGGGGGCGGCCCCGGCGGCTACACGGCCGCGATCCGCGCCGCACAGCTCGGCGCGAAGGTGGTCTGCATCGAGCAGGAGCCGGAGCTGGGCGGCACGTGCCTTCGGGTCGGCTGCATCCCGACGAAGGCGTGGGTGCAGACCGCGACGTACCTGAAGGAAGCCGAGGAGACCTTCGCGAAGGCCGGCGTGCAGGTGGGGGAGCCGACGCTGGACTTCGCCGCCGCGAACGAGTGGAAGGCGGCGGTCGTCAAGCAGATGACCCAGGGCGTCGCGGGACTGTTCAAGGCGAACGGAGTCGAGTGGGTCCGGGGAACGGGCCGGTTCAAGGACGCGAACACGATCGCCGTCGACGGCAGCGAGGACGTCACGTTCAAGAGCGCGATCGTCGCCACGGGCTCCTACCCGATGCGGCCGCCGATCGAAGGGCTCGACTCGGCGCGTTGCGTCGACTCGACCGGCCTGCTCGCGCAGGAGCAGGTTCCGCGGCGGCTGGTCGTCCTCGGCGGCGGGATCATCGGATGCGAGTTCGCCTCGATCTTCCGCCGTTTCGGCTCGGAGGTGACGATCGTCGAGATGCTCCCGCGGCTGATCCCGATGGAGGACGAGGACGCCTCCAAGGAGCTCGCGAAGCAGTTCGGCAGGCGCGGGGTCGCGCTGCACCTCGAGAAGCAGTGCACGAAGGTCGAGGAACGGGGCGATGGCCTGACCGTCCACTTCGGAGACGGCGAGACGGTCGAATGCGACCTGATGCTCGTCAGTGTCGGGCGGGCGCCGCTCGTCGACGGGCTCGGGCTGGAGGAGATCGGAGTCGAGCTCGACCGGCGCAAGGGGATCGCCGCCGACGAGCATCGACGGACGACGGTGCCACACATCTACGCGGTCGGCGACTGCGCCGGGTACTGGCAGCTCGCCCACACCGCGTTCCGGGAGGGCGAGGTCGCAGCCGAGAACGCCGTCGGGCACGACGCGATCGTCGACGCGCGCGGCGTGCCGCGGCCGATCTACACCGACCCCGAGGTCGCCGCCGTCGGCTTGACGGAGGCGGAGGCCCGCGAGCAGTACGGCGACAGCGTCGCAGTCGGGGTCTTCCCCTGGGTCGCCAACGCCCGGGCGGTGATGCAGAACGAGACGGTCGGCTGGGTGAAGTCGATTCACGAGACGCGGTACGGGGAACTGCTCGGACTCGTGATGGTCGGCCCGCACGTGACGGACATGATCGAGGCAGGTGTAGTCGCGCTCGACGCCGAAGCGACGGTGGAGACGGTCGCAGACGGGATCGCCCCCCACCCGACGCTCTCGGAGGCGATCAAGGAGGCGGGGCTGGTCGCGCTCGGGCGCGCGATCCACCTCCCGCCGAAGCGCAGAGCTGCGGCCAACGTGTAGGAGCTCTTAGGAAGGAGCGAGCGATGGGAATCATGAACAAGCGCAACGCCGCACTGGGCTGGCTGACCTGGATGGTCGGCAAGCGGGTCGCGAAGCGGAAGGCGAAGGCGGCCGTGCCGGCGGTCGAGGGCGGGAAGCCGAACAAGCCGGCGCTCGCGGCCGGGATCGCCGCCCTGGCCGGGGCGTTGCTCTTCTGGCGGAAGGCCAAGAAGCGCGACGGGAACGGCGAGGCCGAAGCCTAGCGGAGAGCCGTTCCCGTCCACACGCGGAGCGGCGTCCGCGTTGATCGAGCGACTGCGAGCCGAGGGTGCGAAGGACGCCGGCGTGTAGACGGCTGCTACAACGAGCCCGTGGATCTGACGAGCACGGCGTTCGCGGAGGGGGAGCGGATCCAGGATCGTTACACCTGCGAGGGAGACGACCTGTCGCCCCCGCTCGCGTGGTCGGATCCTCCTGTGGGGACAGTCGCGCTGGCGCTGTGCTGCGACGACCCGGACGCGGGGAGATACCCGCTCACGCACTGGCTCGCCTGGGGGCTGGAGCCGGCAGCCGGGGCGCTCGGCGAGGGCGAAGCGGCGCCGAGCGAGGGCCGGAACGATTTCGGCGCGCCGGGGTACCGGGGGCCGTGTCCGCCGCCCGGCAAGCCGCATCGGTACGTATTCCGTCTGTACGCGCTCGATGTGGAGCTCGACCTGCGGCCGCGGGACCGGCGGCTCAGCTTCGACGAAGCGGTCGAGGGCCACGTGCTCGCGACCGCCGAGCTCGCCGCCACCTATTCGCGCTGAGGCGATGGAACCGTCCCGCATCCACGAGCTTGTCGATCAGCTGCGCCAGGGGCTCGAAGCGGTCGACCGCCAGATTCGAGAGCATCCGTTCGTTGCCGCCGTCGAGGACGGAAGGGCACCGGCTGCGTCGCTCCAGGCCTTTGCCGCCGAGCAGAGGCTGATCATCGCGAGCGACCGGCGCAGCTTCGCGCACCTCGCTGCCCGGTTCCCCGAGAGGCCCGCTGGTGACTTCTTCCTCGACCTGGCCGCCGGCGAGGGCGAGGCGCTCTCGCTGCTCGAGGGGTTCGCCGCCTCGGTCGGGGCAAGCCGCGATCCCTACGAGCCGATGCCCGGCTGCCAGGCCTACCCGGCCTTCGTCGCCTGGCTTGCGCTCAACGGCGGACGGGCGGATGTCGCGCTCGCCTTCCTCGTCAACCTCGACGCCTGGGGCGATGCCTGCCGGCGCGTCGCCGGCGCGCTCCGCGATCGCCACGACGTGGCGTTCTTCGACTTCTTCGCCGGGCCGCCGGCGGACTTCGCCGACCGAGCGCTCGCCGTCGCCGAACAGGGACTCGAACGCGGGGAGTTGCCGGACCAAGCCCGGCGCGCGGCGCGCCTGCTCCAGGCCTACGAGCTCCTCTACTGGGACGCGCTCGGTGGCACGCTTTAGCGACGAGCTGCGGGCGGAGGCCGAGCCGATCTGGGCCGCACAGCACGCGCACGCGTTCGTGCGCGGGATCGGCGACGGGACGCTCGACTCGCACGCGTTTGGTATCTACGTCCGGCAGGACTACCTGTTCCTCGCCGAGTACGGTCGGCTTCTCGCCCTTGCGTCTGCCCGTGCTCCGCGGCTCGACCTGCAGCGGCGCTTCGCCGACCTCGCCGGCGAGGTCCTCGGCACCGAGATGGAGCTGCACCGCGGTTACGCGGAGGAGTGGGGGATCTCCGAGGCCGAGCTCGAGGCGGAGGAGGCCGCGCCCGTCACCCGCGCCTACACCGACTTCCTGCTACGGGTCGCCGCGCTCGGCGACTTCTCCGAGCTCGTCGCCGCGCTCCTCCCCTGCATGTGGGGGTATGCCGAGGTCGCCGCCGCGCTTCCGCGCCCCGACGACGAGCTCTACGCGCGGTGGGTCGACGCGTACGCGGGACCTGAGTTCCAGGAGCTCGCCGAGTGGTGCAGGGAGGTCTGTGACGAGGCGGCCGAGACCGCCGATCGAAACCGGATGCGCGCGGCCTTCCTGGAGTCGAGCCGTCACGAGCTCGCATTCTGGGACGTCGCCGGCGCCAAGAGCCGCTGACCGGGAGCCCGCAAGGGCGCCATCTTGGACGAGTTGTACGATGGCCCTCCGGTGTCCGAGGCGCCCTTTGTCCACCTTCACGTCCACTCCGAGTACTCGATCCTGGACGGGGCCTGCCGCATCCCGGCACTCGCAGCAAGGGCAGCCGAGCTCGGCATGCCGGCGGTCACGCTCACCGACCACGGGTCGCTCGCGGGCGCGGTCGAGCTCCACCGCGAGGCTCGCAAGCAGGGGATCAAGCCGATCGTCGGCTGCGAGCTGTACGTCGCCGACGACCACCTCCGGCAGGAGAAGGGCTACGCCCACCTGACCGTGCTCGCCGAGTCGAACGAGGGCTATGCGAACCTGATCAAGCTCTCCTCGCTCGGCTACCTCGAGGGGTACTACTACAAGCCGAGGGTCGATTGGGGCCTGCTCGAGCGGCACTCGCAGGGGCTCGTCGTCCTCTCCGGATGCCTCTCCGGCCGCGTCTCGAAGGCGCTCGAGGAGAATCGCCCGCAGGACGCCGCCTCCGACCTCGACCGGCTGGTCCAGATCTTCGGGCGCGACTCGACCTACGTGGAGATCCAGAACGCCGGGCTCGAGACGCAGCAGCGGATCAACCCGCAGCTCGCGAAGCTCTCGGACGCGACCGGGCTGCCGCTGGTCGCCACCGGCGACGTCCACTACCTGCTGCACGACGACGCGCGCGCACACGAGGCGCTGCTCTGCATCCAGTCGGGCGACTCGCTGAAGAACCCGAACCACTGGAAGTTCGATACCGACCAGTTCTACTTCAAGACGCCGGAGGAGATGGCCGTCGATTTCGCGGCCTACCCGGAGACGCTCCGCCGGACCCTCGAGGTCGCCGAGCGCTGCACCGTGACGATCGAGACCGACCGGCTGCTGCTGCCGAAGTTCCCGACCCCCGACGACCGGGACGCCTTCGACTACCTGGTCGAGCTCTGCGAGGCAGGCCTCTCGCGGCGGTACGAAACGGTCACCCCCGAGCT
The DNA here is from genome assembly GCA_963719325.1 of uncultured Actinomycetes bacterium. GTDB lineage: Bacteria > Actinomycetota > Thermoleophilia > Gaiellales > Gaiellaceae > DATBLE01. Next base: position 120,035 of record CAVRBW010000011.1, on the reverse strand, counting down.
TCGAGACCGCCTTCAGTTCGAGCTGAAGACGATCCGCGAGATGGGGTTCGCCGACTACTTCCTGATCGTCTGGGACTTCGTCCACTTCGCAAAGACGAACGGCGTCCAGGTCGGTCCGGGCCGCGGCTCCGCGGCCGGATCGCTCGCCGCCTACTGCCTGCAGATCACCGACGTCGATCCGATGCGCTACGGCCTGCTGTTCGAGCGTTTCCTCAACCCGGGTCGCAAGTCGATGCCTGACATGGACATCGACTTCGCAGTGGCCGGGCGCGAGCGGGTGATCAACTACGTGGCCGAGAAGTACGGACGTGATCGCGTCGCCCAGATCATCACGTTCTCGACGATGATGGCGCGGGCAGCCGTTCGCGACGCCGGCCGCGTGTTGGAGATTCCGTACGGATCGGTCGACAAGGTCGCGAAGCTGATCCCGGAGGGGCCGAAGGTCTATCTGGACGATTGTCTGAAGCCTGGGCAGGAGTTGAAGGCGGCGTACGACTCCGACGCGATCGTCCGCGAGATCGTGGACCTGGCGAAACCGCTCGAGGGCCTCGTCCGCGCCGACTCGATCCACGCTGCGGGGGTCGTCATCTCCGACCGTCCGCTCACCGAGATCGTGCCGCTCCAGCAGAAGGGCGTGGGGCAGGAGGTGGTGACGCAGTTCCCGATGGGCGACGTCGAGAAGCTCGGCCTGCTGAAGATGGACTTCCTCGGGCTGCGGAACCTCGACGTGATCGACGAGGCCCTGCGCCTGATCGGCGACCTCGAGCTGGACGACATCCCGCTCGACGACACCCGCACCTACGAGATGCTCGAGCGGGGCGAGGCGGTCGGCGTCTTCCAGTTCGAGTCGTCGGGGATGCGCGAGGCCCTTCGCCAGGTCAAGCCGACGGAGTTCGAGGACCTGATCGCGCTCGTCGCTCTGTACCGGCCCGGGCCGATGGCGTACATCCCCGTGTACGCGCGGCGGAAGGCCGGGTCCGAGCCGGTGACGTACATCGATCCGCGCCTGGAGGAGATCACCGGCTCGACCTACGGGATCTGCATCTACCAGGAGCAGTACCTCGAGATCGCGAAGCGGATCGCGGGGTTCTCGCCCGGCGAGGCCGACGACCTGCGCAAGGCGATCGGCAAGAAGATCCACTCGCTGATGGCGTCGCTGAAGGAGAAGTTCATCGCCGGCTGCGCCGAGACCGACACGCAGGTCGCGGTCGCGCAGCAGCTCTGGAAGGACATGGAGCAGTCGCAAGACTACTCGTTCAACAAGTCTCACGCGGCCTGCTACGCGCTGATCGCGTATCGCACCGCGTGGCTGAAGGCGCACCATCCGCACGAGTACATGGCCGCCCTGATCTCCTCGGTGATGAACACCAAGGACCGTGTGCCCTTCTACGTCAACGCCTGCCACGAGATGGGGATCGAGGTGCTACCCCCCGACGTGAACACCTCGCAGGTCGACTTCGCGGTCGTCGAAGGGAAGATCCGCTTCGGTCTGAATGCGGTGAAGAACGTGGGCGAGACGGCTTGCCGGGCGATCATCGCCGCACGCGACGACGGCGCACCTTTCACCTCGATCTGGGACTTCACCGAACGGGTCGACCCGCAGGTGGTGAACAAGCGCGCGCTCGAGTCGCTGGTCAAGAGCGGGGCGCTCGACTCGACCGGTGCCTCGCGGAAGGGGATGGTCGACGTGCTCGACCAGGCGCTCTCGTGGGGCGGCCGCGAGCAGGCCGACCGGATCGCGGGACAGGGCTCGATCTTCGACCTCGCGGAAGAGACCGGGGCGGAACGCCCGCGCCACCATGCGTCGATCTCGGCTTCGGAGTACGAGCGCAACGAGCTCCTCCGCCTCGAGAAGGAGACGCTCGGGCTGTGGGTCTCCGAGCACCCGTTGTCCGGACTCGCCGACCAGTTGCGGCGGAAGACCGACCGGCCGCTCGCCGAGCTCGAGCGTTGCCGCGACGGCGAGATCGTCGTCGTCGGAGGCATCGTCTCCTCGGTGAAGGCGTTGACGACCAAGAAGGGCGACCCGATGGTCTTCCTCCGTCTCGACGACCTGACCGGCAGCACCGAGGCCGTCGTCTTCAACTCGGTCTACGCGACCTCCCGCGAGCTGTGCGAGGCGGACCGGATCCTGGTGATGAAAGCCAGGGTCGACCACAAGGAAGGCGAGTCGAAGCTCATCGCGATCGAGGTGTCGGAGTTCGAGGCGTACGTCGCTCCGACCGAGGTCCGGCTTCGGGTCGACGCCCGCAAGGCGCCGGCCGGAACGCTCCGCGAGCTCGGCCACGTCGTCCGGGACTACCCCGGCGAGGCGAAGGTCGTGCTCGCGCTCGACACCTCGGGCGGTCCCCGCACGCTCGAGTTCGGGCCCGACTACCGGGTCGCGCCGGTGGCGGACTTCTACGCCGAGGTGAAGGCGCTGCTCGGCGAAGCCGCCGTGTCGTAACTCGGGCTCGAGCAAAGGGCGCTGGGAGCGGCCGCCGCCGGCGACCCTGGAACCCGAGTCGAGCGAGAGGTGTATACGCAGCAGTGGTGGGCCGGCCACTCGACGAGAAGGAGCTCGTCGCCCGCGCGAAGCGTGGCGATGCCGACGCCTACGGGGAGCTGGTGCAGATCTATCAAGGGATCGCATTTCGTACCGCCTATCTCGTCGCCGGCAATGCATCCGATGCGGAGGAGGCGGCCCAGGACGGCTTCGTCAAGGTCTATCGGGGCTTGTGGCGCTTCCGGCCCGGCGCGCCGTTCAAGCCGTGGCTGCTGCGCATCGTCGCGAACGAGGCCCGGAACAGGCGGCGGGCCGCGGGGCGCCGCGCGGCGCTGGCGCTGCGAGCGGCCGGGGACGCGGGCTCGGGGGACGCGGCCTCGGGGGACGCGGCCCCGTCCCCCGAGGCGGCGCTCCTCGGCGCCGAGCGCCGCGACGAGCTCCTCGCGGCACTGAACCGGTTGCCCGAGCCCGACCGCGAGGCGCTCGCCTGCCGTTACTTCCTCGATCTCTCCGAGGCCGAGACGGCGGCGGCGCTCGGCGTCCGGTCGGGCACGGTCAAGTCTCGGCTCTCGCGCGCGCTGGAGCGCTTGCGGGACGAGCTCGGGGCTGCAAGCGTCGCCGGCGAAGCCGGCGACGCGCGGCCGGAAGACCTGGGGGAGGAGGCGTGAACGAGCGGGAGCTGAGAGCGCTGGCCCCCTTCGTCGCCTTTCCGCCGGAGCGAGATCTCGGCCCGGCCGTCCGCGCGCGCCTCACGCCCCGACGTCGCCGCCGGCGGGCGCTCGTGCTCGTCCTCGCCGCTGCCCTCGCGCTCGCGATCGCGTTCGCCGTCCCGCCGGCGCGCTCGGCGATCCTGCGCTTCTTCCACCTCCAGGGCGTCATCATCGAGGTCGTCGACCGGTTGCCGGAGGTGAAGACGTCGGAGCCGCTCGTGCTCGGCGCTCCGATCGCGCTGGACGACGCGCAGCGGACGACGGGCTTCCGCCCGCTCACATCGAGCCTGCTCGGCGCTCCCGACCGCGTGACGTGGGACGGAGAGCAGCTGTGGTTCGTCTACGGTCAGGTGCGGCTGCTCGTCTCGCAGCTCCGGGCGACCCGGGAGGGGGACTTCATCAAGAAGCTCGCGGAGCCCGCGACGCACATCGAGCCCGTGACCGTGAACGGCGGTCAGGGTTACTTCCTCTCCGGCGCGAAGCACTTCCTCTACCTGTCGCCGACGAACCAGATCCGCGACGAGCGCATCCGGCTGGCGCGGGACGTGCTGCTGTGGGAGCGCGGCCCGCTGACGATCCGCCTGGAGGGCGACTTCACGCGCGACGAGGCTCTCCGGGTTGCGCGGTCGTTTCACTGAGCGCACGGCCGTCGGCGAACCCCCCCGAAAAGGGGAGATCCGATTCGCGCCACGCGCCGAACAACCTGGTACACGGAGCGACCGAAAGGATCGGGCATGTCTGCGGCAGAGCTTGACGTCTACCGGGAAACCGAAAGCGAGCGGATCGAGCGCTGGCGGGCGCAGGAGCTCGAGCGCGCGGGTTACAGCACCGGCGAGGCCGCCGAGCTCGCCGGCCGCCTCGAAGTCGACCTCCACCTCGCGGTCGATCTGCTCGAGGGCGGCTGCCCGTCCGAAACTGCGCTGCGCATCCTGCTCTAGTTACCTAGTAGCCAGCAGGCATTAGCCGCTGCAGTCAGAATCACGGCTCTGGCCGTGCAACTGCTCGCCTCGATCCCCTCCCCGAGCTCCGGCGTCTTCGACGTCGGCCCGCTGCACATTCACATGTACGGGCTGATGCTGCTGCTGGCGATCGCAGCGTGCCTCGGTCTCACGGGCTGGCGCTGGACGAAGCTCGGCGGCGACTGGGACCTCGTCATCCGGGTCGCCGTCTGGGGGGTCGCGTTCGGGATCGTCGGCGCGCGGATCTACCACGACATCACGAGCTGGGACCAGGTGCCCGACGAATGGTGGGGGCCCTTCGCAGTCTGGGAGGGAGGACTGGGCGTCTGGGGCGGCATTCTCCTCGGCTGCATCGCCGCCGCGTTCGTCGTCCGCCGAGCCGGCGAGAGCATGACGCTGTTCATGGACGCCGGAGCGCCCGGCCTGCTCGTGGCGCAGGGGATCGGTCGCTGGGGCAACTGGTTCAACCAGGAGCTCTTCGGCAAGCCGACGAACCTGCCGTGGGGTCTGGAGATCGACCCCGAGCATCGGCCGCTGCAGTACGCGACCTCGGACACGTTCCACCCGACCTTCCTCTACGAGTTCCTGTACGACCTCGGCCTCGCCGGCATCCTGATCTGGATCGGCAGCCGCTTCCGGATCAAACCCCCCGCGCTCTTCTCCCTGTACGTCTCCGTGTATTGCTTCGGCCGGGCCTTCGAGGAGCTGATCCGGGTCGACCCGTCACACCGCTTCCTCGGCGAGCGGCTCAACTTCTGGGTGACGATCGTCGTCTTCGCGCTTTCGACCGCGTTCTTCGTCTGGTGGCAGTTCTTCCGCGCGGGAGGTGGGCGTCCGTCGGTCAAGCGCCGCCGCGAGATTCCGCGCGGGCCCACGATGGCCGTCCCGCGTGGCCGCGTCCGCCCGCGCCGCTAGCCTCCCGCGCGTGCACGTCCGGGAGCTCGAGCTCGACCTCGACGCGTTCGAGGGGCCATTCGACCTGCTGCTCACCCTCGTGCTGCGCGAGGAGCTGGAGCCGCGGGACGTCGACGTCGCCGACGTCGTCGTCACGTTCGTCGAGCATCTGGTCCTCGGCACCGGCGGAGCCGGTGCCGCCTTGCCGGGCGACGGCGGCTTTGCCGCCGTCGCTTCCAGCGGCCTCGGCACTGGCGGAGCCGGTGCCGCCTTGCCGGGCGACGGCGGCTTTGCCGACGTCGCTTCCAGCGGAGAGCGTGATGCGCTCGACCTCGAGGCGTGCGGCGAGTTTCTGGTGCTCGTCGGCGCCCTGCTCGAGCTGAAGGCGCGAGAGCTGTTCCCGGAGGAGGCGGTCGAGCTGGGCGACCTCGACCCGGAAGAAGCCGCCGAGGAGCTGGCCCGGCGCCTCGAGGAGTACCGCCGGATGAAGGAGGCGGCAGGCTGGCTCTCCGACCGCCTCCTGGAGGAGCGCGACCGCTTCTTCCGCCTCGGCCCCGCGCCGCTCGCTCCTCGGGCCGAGCCGCGCATCGCACCGCAACCGCCCGAGACGCTTGCTCGCGCGCTGCGCGCCCTCGCCGCCGAGCCCCCAGAGGTCTCGCTCACGCATATGGCGTTGCGCTTTCCGCCGGTCGTCCAGTTCCTCGAGCGCTTCCGGGCCTTGCTGCGGCGGCGGCGACGGTTCGACTTCGAGCAGGAGGTCACCGGTCTTTCCCGGGTCGAGCAGGCGGTGGCCTTCCTGGCCTTGCTCGAGCTGCGCAAGGCCGGCGAGATCGTGATCGAGCAGGCAGCGCCGTTCGCGCCGATTCGGATCGCCCGGCACGAGGAAGGAATGACTGTCGCAGACGAGGAAGGAGAGAGTCCGTGGAACGTCCGCTCCGCCTGATCACGACCAATCCCCTGGACGAGCTCGCGCGGACGCTCGAGGCGCTGCTGGTTGTCGCCTCCCAGCCGCTCTCGGTCGAGGACCTCGCGGTCGCAGCCGACGACGATCTCGGCCGCGTCGAGGAAGCGCTCGCCCTGTTCGGCGAGCGGTACGCCGAGGGGCGAAGCGGGATCGTGCTCGAGCAGGTCGCCGGCGGCTATGCCTTCCGCGCGGCCCGTGAGGAGGCGGACGCCTGCGCACGGCTGTTCGAGCGGCCCGTCGAGCGGGGCCTCTCGCAGGCGGCGCTCGAGACCCTCGCCGTCGTCGCGTACCTTGGGCCGTGCAGCCGGCCGGACGTCGCCAGGATCCGCGGCGTCGCCGCCGACTCGGTCGTCGCCGGCCTCGTCGAGCGTGGGCTGATCGCCGAGTCCGGACGCGACGAAGGGGGCGCGATCCGCTACCGGACCACGCCGCTCTTCGAGCGTGTCTTCGGACTCGAGAGCCTCTCGGCGCTCCCGCGGGTCGACGACCTGGGGGGCAACGCGGACGAGATCCGCGGGCGGCTCGAGGCGATCGCCGAACGCCGACCCGCCTGATGACGCGGGGGAACCCCTGGTCCCCTCACGAGCCCCCTCCTCCGCTCGCTCGCTTCGCTCGCATCGCCTGCTGACGGCAGAGGGTTGAGTGCCGCGCCCGCACATGTCGGGCGCGGCGACGGCTGATACAACCCTGACCAATGGACGTAACCGACCAGACCTTCTACGCCGAGGTCGTCCAGCGCTCGCACGAGACGCCGGTCGTCGTCGACTTCTGGGCCGAGTGGTGCGCGCCGTGCAAGGCGCTCGGGCCAGTCCTCGAGCGCGAGGCGGCGGAACGTGACGGCATCGCTCTGGCGAAGGTCGACATCGACGCCAACCCTGCTCTCGCGCAGCACTACGAGGTGCGCAGCATCCCTGCGGTGAAGGCCTTTCGGAACGGCCAGGTCGTCGCCGAGTTCGTCGGAGCGCAGTCGCCGCAGTCGGTGGCGGCGTTCCTGGACAAGCTGCTCGGACCGAGCGCCGCGGAGCAGCTCGTCGAGGAACTGCGCGAGCGGGGGGACCGGCCCGAGGTCGTCGCAGCGCTGGACGCAGGTGACCACGAACGCGCTCTCGAGCTTCTCCTTCAGCAGGTGCGCGCGGCAGGCGGCGAGCAACGCGACGAGATCCGCCGCTACATGGTCGCCCTCTTCGCCGAGCTGGGCCAGGAGCACCCGCTCAGCTCGCGGTTCAGGCGGCAGCTCGCAACCGCCTTGTATTGAACCCGCGAGCGGTCCGGTGGCGGGGGCGGCCTCTCGACGAAGGCGCCGACGTGGGCGGTCGGCCCGGCGACCAGGGCACCGGCGTCGCGCAGGTGAGAGCCTGCCTCGATCAGAATCGCCGCCTCGAGCTCGTCCTGAAGCTCGGCGAGCGTCAAGCCGAGGTAGGAGGCGGTGGTCGTCGCGAACGGCGGACGCTCCGCCTCGGCAGCCGCCCGGCTGCCGGTGAGGATCGATCTCGGTTTCATCGTGGTGCTCCTTTCGGTCGATGACTGACCGGATCGTCGCCCGCGCTCCTGAGACGGCCGTGAACACCGCCTGAGAGACGACTAGGAACTCCGTCAGGATTCGCTGATGCGCCTGAACGCCTACCTCGCCCGCGCAGGGATCGCGTCGCGTCGTAGCGCCGACGAGCTGATCAAGACCGGGCGCGTCCGGGTCAACGGCAAGCCCGCCGCACTGAACACCTTCGTCGGCGACCATGACTCAGTCGAGGTCGACGGTCGCCCGGTGACGAAGCAACGCCTCGCACACCTGCTACTGCACAAGCCTCCAGGCGTCGTCACGACCGCGAGCGATCCGCACGGCCGGCGGATCGTGCTCGACCTGCTCCCGCACGAGCCACGCGTCGTCCCGGTCGGCCGCCTCGACGCGGACACGACGGGCGTGCTCCTGCTCACGAACGACGGGAAGCTCGCCCACCGGCTCGCGCATCCGCGCTACGAGGTCGACAAGGTCTACGAGGCCGAGGTCGAGGGCGATCCGTCAAAGGAGGCGCTCAGCCGCCTCGCGGAGGGCGTGGAGCTCGACGACGGCCGGACCGCGCCGGCGCGCGTGCGCCGACTCGGCCGCGGCCGGATCGAGCTGACGATCCACGAAGGCAGGAAGCACCAGGTGAAGCGAATGTGCGAGGCGGTCGGTCATCCGGTCCGGAGCCTGCACCGCAGCCGCTACGCCGGCCTCGATCTCGGCGGTCTGGCCCCCGGTGCGTGGCGCCGGCTGACGGGGGAGGAAGTCGCACGACTCCGGGCGCTGGTCGGCCTGTGATCCGCCCGGCGACGGTTGCCGACGCCCGGGCGATCGCGGAGGTGCACGTCGCCTCGTGGCGCGGCGCCTACCGCGGCCTGCTCCCCGATGAGACGCTCGCGGCGCTCGACATCGAGGTTCGAGCCGCGCGCTGGATGCGCTCGATCGTCGAGGGACGGTATCGGCTGCTTGTCGTCGAGGGCGAGAGCGGGGTCTACGGCTTTGCCTCGATTGGTCGCTCGCGCGATCCGGACGCGGGCGACGAGGTCGGCGAGCTGCTCGGCCTATACCTCCATCCCGATTCCTGGGGGCTCGGACTCGGCCGTGCTCTGCACGACTCGGCGCTCGAGACGCTTCGCGGCGAAGGCTTCGTCGTGGCGACCCTATGGGTGCTCGCCGGCAACGAGCAGGCACGCCGGTTCTACGAGCATGCGGGCTGGCGACGCGATGGGAGCGAGAAGACCGATCGGATCGGCGAGCTCCGGACCCCGGTCGACGAGGTCCGCTACCGGCTCGCGCTCAGACCTTCCGGATCTTGACCGCGGTGCCGTAGGCGCAGATCTCGGTCCAGGTGCCGCCCAGCTCGGAGGCGTCGAAGCGCATCGCCAGGATCGCGTTCGCGCCGAGCGCTTCGGCTTCCTCGACCATCCGCTCGATGCCCTGCCGCCGGCTCGACGCGAGCACCTTCGTCATCCCCTTCAGCTCTCCACCTCGAAGCGACTTGAAGAACGCGCCGAGCTGCGAGCCGACGTTGCGCGAGCGGACGGTCAGCCCGAAGACCTCGCCGAAGACCTCCTCGACCTCGTGACCGGGAACGTCGTTCATCGTCGAGATCAGCATGGAGCGAGCCTAGTCGGCGACGAAGCCCATCTGCTGGTACATGGTGGCCAGGGTCGGTGCCGACGCGGCCTTCGCCTTCTCCGCGCCGAGGGCGAGTAGCCGGCGCAGCTCCGCCTCGTCGTCGCGGAACGCCCGGAAGCGCTCCTGGACCGGGGCGACGAGCGCGACGACCGCTTCGCCGACCGCCTCCTTGAAGTCGCCGTACCCGGAGCCGTCGAAGCGAGCCTCGATCGCCTCCGGCGACTCGTCGACCGCCACCGACAGGATCTCGATCAGGTTCGTGATCCCGGGCTTGTCCGGCGCGCGACGCACCTCGCGGCCGGAGTCGGTCACGGCGGTCTTGAACTTCCGGCGGATGACGTCGGGCCCGTCGAGGAGCCGAAGCGTCCCCTGCTCCGTCCCGCCGGTCGTCGACATCTTCTTCGTCGGCTCCTGCAGGTCCATGATCCGCGCGCCGACCTCGGGATAGACACCCTCCGGAACGACGAACGTCTTGCCGTAACGCGAGTTGAACCGCTGCGCGACGTCGCGTGCCAGCTCGAGGTGCTGGCGCTGGTCGTCGCCGATCGGGACGATGTCGGTCTGGTACAGGAGGATGTCGCCCGCCATCAGGACGGGATACGTGAAGAGCCCGGCGGAGACAAACTCCTGCCGGTCGCCCTTCTCCTTGAACTGCGTCATCCTGCCGAGCTGTCCGTAGCTGGTGACGGCCGAGAGCAGCCAAGCCGCCTCGGCGTGCGCGCTCACGTGGCTCTGGCAGAAGACGGTCGAGCGTTGCGGGTCGAGCCCGGTCGCGAACAGCATCGCGGCGAGGTCGAGGCTGCGCGCCCGCAGGTCGTCGGGCTCGTACTCGACCGTGATCGAGTGCAGGTCGACGATGCAGAAGAAGGCGTCGCCTTGCTCCTGCGTCGCCTCGTACTGGCGGAAGCCGCCGATCAGGTTGCCGAGGTGCTTGTCGCCGGTGGGTTGGATTCCGGAGAAGATCTTCACGGTCGCTGGACTCCTTCGTGGAGGGACGAAAAAGGCCTCTCGCGAGGCCTGGGAGGGACGAGACGGCTGTGGGCTCAATCAGCCCGTGCGCGTGCTCTCGCCTCGCCCGCGACGCCACGCCCAGTTCCGATGCAAGACGGTAACCATTCGATTTCATGATACTCGCGTGACGAGCTTGCGAAGCACGTTGTCCTGTCTTTAACGTGCCGGGCAGTGCTCGAGCGCTTCGCCCGCCTCGTCATTCGCCGTCGCCGATGGGTCGTTGCGGCCTGGCTTGCCGTGTTCGTCTTCGGGCTCTTCTCGACCAGCCGCCTTTCCGACCGCTGGTTCGAGTCGTTCTCGATCCCCGGCTACTCGGCGTACGAGGCAAACCAGCGGACGCTGAAGACGTTCGGCAACGGCGAGCAGGCGCCGGTCGTCGCCGTCTTCCGCTCGGACGGCGACGTGACGAAGGTCAAGGGAATCGACGCGGCAATTGCGCAAGGCGCGGCGGTCAACCCCGGCTCGCGTACGAGCTCGTACTTCTCCACCAACTCGAAGGCGTACGTGTCGAAGGACGGGCACACGACCTTCGCCGAGATCTACCCGCCGGGCCAGCCGGGCTTCAGCTCGAACGTCCACATCAAGAAGATCCGCGCTGCACTGAGGACGGCAGCGCCGGCCGGCGTGACCGTCCATCTGACCGGCCGCGACCCGCTCCAGGAGGACATCGGCGGAACCGAGGGGCCGAGCCTCGCGATCGAGATCCTGATCGGCGGCGTCGGCGCGATCCTCGTCCTGCTGTTCGTCTTCGGGACGCTGTCCGCGGTCGCGCTGCCGCTCGTCATCGCCGCGACCTCGATTCTGACGACCTTCGGTCTGGTTTGGATCGTGACCTACATCACCGACGTCTCGATCATCGTCCAGTTCCTCGTCGCGCTCGTCGGGCTCGGTGTGGCGATCGACTACGCCCTGCTGATGATCTTCCGCTTCCGCGAGGAGATCCACCACGGCAAGGACGTCGAGACGGCCGTCGTCGAGACGATGACCCACGCCGGCCGCTCGGTGGTCGTTTCCGGCTCGACCGTCGCGATCGGCCTCCTGAGCATGGTGCTCCTGCCGCTGCCGTTCATCCGCTCGATCGGGATCGGCGGGATGCTCATCCCGGCGGTCTCGGTCCTGGCCTCGATCACGCTGCTGCCGGTGATGCTCCTGAAGCTCGGTCGCCGGATCGACAGCCTGCGCGTGATCCCGAAGCGAATCGTCTCCGCCGATCCGGGCGACGTCGGCTTCTGGCACAGGTGGGCCGGGATCGTCGTGCGCAGGCCGTTCGTCGTCGTCGTGGCCGGGCTGGCGATCGTCGCCCTGTTGCTGATTCCCGCCTCGGCGCTGAATCCGGCCGAAGCCCAGGCGAAGAACCTGCCCGGGAACGGAGACGCGTTCATCGGCCGCGACGCGCTCACCTCGGCAGGCATCAGCGCCGGAGCGCTGAAGCCGTTCGTGATCCTGGTCGAGAAGGACTCGAAGCCGCAGACCCTGACCTCGATCGTCTCGAGGCTCCAGCAGACGCCGGGGATCGCCGGCGCAGCGGCGCCTCCCAGCTGGCGCAAGGGCGACACCGCGCTCGTCGAGGCGTTCGCGAGCACGGACACCGCCGTGAAGTCCGTACGGAAGACGATCTCGAATCTCCAGCACGACGTGCTCCCCGCAGCCGAGCGGGAAGTCGGCGGCCCGACCCAGATCACGCTCGGCGGGGTCGCGCCCGAGGACCGCGACTTCGTCCATGCCGTCTATGGCAACTTCCCGTACGTCCTCGGCTTCGTCGTTCTGCTCACGTTCCTGCTCTTGATGCGTGCGTTCCGGTCGGTCGTGCTCCCGCTGAAGGCGGTGATTCTCAACCTGATCTCGCTCGCGACCGCATTCGGCGTCGTCGTCTTCGTCTTCCAGCAGGGCCACGGCAGCGACGCGATCTGGGGGATCAAGGCAACCGACGCGGTGATCTCCTGGATCCCGTTGATGATCTTCGCGTTCCTGTTCGGGCTCTCGATGGACTACGAGGTCTTCATCGTCACGCGCATCCGCGAGGCCTACGACGAAACTCGAGATACGACGAAGGCGATCTCGCTTGGCCTGGCTCGCACGGGCAAGCTGGTGACGAGCGCCGCGCTCGTGCTGGTGTTCGCGTTCTTCTCGCTCTCGACGGGCCCCGGCCCGGACATCAAGCAGTTCGGAATCGGGCTCGCGGCGGGCGTGCTGCTCGACGCGACCCTGATCCGCGGTCTGCTCGTGCCGTCGATGATGATGCTGCTCGGTCGCGCGAACTGGTGGTTCCCGCGCTGGGTGGGCAAGGCGCTGTTCGTCCGTGGCGCCGAGCCGATCGCAGAGCCGGAATAGCCGCCGGGGCGCCAGGGGTGAGCGCTGCCCACGTGGCCGGCAGGGTGTGGCTGATCACGGGCGCGTCCTCCGGCTTCGGTCGCGCGATCGCCGAGGCTGCGCTGGCCGCCGGCGACGCGGTCGTCGCGACGGCTCGCAGACCGCAGACGCTCGACGACCTCGCCGCAGTCGATTCGGAGCGCGTGCTCGCCCTCGAGCTGGACGTCACCGACCAGGCGCGGATCGGGGCGCTCGTCGACGAGGTGGTCGCCAGGTACGGGCGCGTCGATGTTCTCGTCAACAACGCCGGACGCGGACACGTGGGAGCGGTCGAGGAAAGCACCGACGCCGAGCTCCGCGACCTGATGGAGCTGCATTTCTTCGGCCCCGCGGCACTGACGCGGGCTGTGCTGCCTCACATGCGGCGCCGGAGGAGCGGTGCCATCGTCCAGATGAGCAGCCAGGGCGGCCGGTTCTCGTTCCCCGGCGTGGGCGCCTACTCGGCGACCAAGTTCGCGCTGGAGGGATTGTCCGAGGCGCTCGCCCAGGAGGTGGCGGAGTTCGGGATCAAGGTGCTGATCGTCGAGCCCGGTTCCTTCCGAACCGGCCTGCTCGGCAGCGCGATGACGCAGTCGGAGACGATCTCCGGGTACGAGGACACTGCCGGTGCCACCCGTGACGCCTTGTCCGGCTCGCACGGAAACCAGGCCGGCGACCCTGCCAAGGCCGCGGCGGCCATTCTCACCGCGTTGAACGCCGGCGAGACGCCGGTCCGACTGCCGCTCGGGAGCGACGCCGCCGACGCCGTCGCCGCCCATCTCGACCGTGCTCGACAGGAGCTCCTCGCCTGGGACTCGGTCGCCCGCTCCACCGATTTCGACGAGTAGTCCTCCGGCGAGCGGAGCCGTGACGCCGCATTACACTGAATTTCGCGATGGCGGCGACACTTTCGACGTGGTCTCCGTCCGGCTGGCGCGATCACCCCGCGCAGCACCAGCCGGAATGGCCTGACCCGGCCGCGCTCGAGGCCGCCCGGAACACGCTGCTCTCGCTGCCGCCGCTCGTCTTCGCCGGGGAGGCCCGCGCGCTGAAGGCCGCGCTGGGGGAGGTCGCCGAGGGTCGTGCGTTCCTGCTCCAGGCGGGCGACTGTGCGGAGTCGTTCCACGCGTTCACCGCGATCGGGATCCGCGAGAAGCTGAAGATCCTGCTGCAGATGGCCGCCGTCCTCACCTACGGCGCCACGCTGCCGATCGTCAAGATCGGCCGGATCGCGGGCCAGTTCGCGAAGGCGCGCAGCTCGCCGTTCGAGCTGCTCGGAGGCCTCGAGCTGCCGTCGTTTCGTGGGCACATGGTGAACAGCGAGGCGCCGACCCCGGAAGCGCGCGTGCCCGACCCGGCCCGGATGGTGCAGGCCTACCACCAGTCTGCGGCGACGCTGAACCTCCTCCGCGCCTTCACCAAGGGCGGCTTCGCCGACCTGACCCAGGTGCACATGTGGACCCAGGAGTTCGTCGCCAGCTCGGCGCAGGGCCAGCGCTACGAGCAGCTCGCGTCCGAGATCGAGCGTGCGCTGCGGTTCATGGCTGCGTGCGGAATCGACCTCGCGCGCTCGCCGCAGCTGCACGAGGTCGACGTCTGGACGAGCCACGAAGGGCTGCTCCTGGACTACGAGGAAGGCCTGACCCGTCGCGACTCACTGACCGGCGACTACTACGACTGCTCCGGGCACATGCTCTGGGTCGGCGAGCGGACGCGCCAGCTCGACGGCGCCCACCTCGAGTTCTTTTCGGGTGTCCACAACCCGCTCGGCTGCAAGCTCGGGCCGGCGGCAACACCCGCCGAGGTGGTCGAGGTCTGCGAGCGCCTCAATCCCAGCCGGGAGCCGGGCCGGCTCACGCTCATCTCGCGCATGGGCGCCGCATCCGTCCGCGACCTCCTGCCTCCGCTCCTGCGCGCGGTGCGCGACTCGAACCACCCGGTCGTCTGGGTGTGCGACCCGATGCACGCGAACGTGTTCACGACCGCCGACGGCCGGAAGACGCGCCATTTCGACGACGTGATGACGGAGATCGAGGGGTTCATCGCCGCCTGCAGGGCGGAGCAGGTCTGGCCGGGAGGCGTCCACATCGAGTTCACCGGCGAAGACGTCACCGAGTGCCTGGGCGGCTCGGAGGATCTGCTCGAGGAGCAGCTGAACGACCGCTACATGACCCTCTGCGACCCGCGCCTGAACGCCCGGCAGTCGCTCGACCTCGCGTTCCGCGTCGCCGAGCTGCTGCGGCGTTACGACGGACCCTCCGGCTGATGGTCGATCGCCTCGCGATCGTCGGCACCGGTTTGATCGGCGCCTCGGTCGGGCTCGCCGCGAAGCGGGCCGGCACCGGCGAGGTGCTCGGGTTCGACCCGGACCCGCAGGCCGCCGAGGCGGCCGCAGAGAAGGGTGCGGTCGACCGGGTCGCCGAATCGCTTGCCGAGGCGGTCGCCGAGGCCGAGCTCGCAGTCGTCGCCGCCCCCGTCACCGTCTTGCCGATGCTGGTCGAGGAGACGCTCGGCCGGGCCCCGGATGCATGCACGGTCACGGACGTCGGCTCGACGAAGGACTGGTCGCTCGGCCTCACGGGGCGCTTCGTCGGAGGTCACCCCGTTTGCGGCCGGGAGGCCCGGGGGGCCGCCTATGCCACCGCCGAGCTCTTCGAGGGGGCAACCTGGTTCCTCACACCGGTCACCGGAACCGACCCGGACCGCTACCGGCTGGTCCACGGCTTCGTCGCCGCCCTCGGGGCCGTGCCGGTCGCGATCGACCCGCGCGCACACGACCGCCTCGTGGCGATCACCAGCCACCTTCCGCACGCGCTCGCGAACCTGATCGTCAACCAGGCCGGCGCGGGGAAGATCGAAGGCCACGACCCGCTGCTCGCGGCAGGGGGTTCGCTGCGCGACATGACTCGCGTCGCGGGCGCCAACCCCCGGATCTGGGTCGACATCTTCCTCGACAACGGACCGGAGCTCGCCGAGGCGCTCGCCGAGCACCGCCGCCGCATCGAGCAGCTCGAATCCTGGCTGGCCGAGCGCAACGCGGGCTCGCTCGCGCGCTGGATCGCAGAAGCCTCCGAGAACCGCCGGCGAATGCTCGCCGAGGCGTACGCCGACCCGGGGGCCCTCCAGCGAGTGACCGTGCACATTCCCGACCGGCCGGGCGTCCTCGCGGGCATCACCCAGGCGCTCGGTGCCGAGCGGATCAACATCGAGGATTTCGAGCTGCGCCACTTCTCGCCCGACCGCGGCGGTGTCCTCACCGTGCTGGTCACGGGTGAAGGCGAGGCCGAGCGCGCGGCCGCGTTGCTCGAGGCACAGGGCTACGGCGTGTCCGTCTCGCCGGTGCTCGAGTCGTGAGGATCTCGCCCGCCGTCTCCGTCCAGGGCGGCATCGAAGTCCCGAGCATCAAGGGGGTGTGCCAGCGCGGCGTGCTCTTCGGTGCGCTCGCCGACGGCGAGTCGGAGCTCCGAAACTTCGGGCGGGCGGCCGATACCGAGTCGGCGATCTCCGTCGCCCGGCAGCTCGGCGCACGCGTCGACGACGTGGCGCCGGACGTGGTCAGGGTGCGAGGCGTCGGGCTGCGCGGGCTGCGGCCGCCCGGCGAGCCGCTCGACTGCGGCAACGCCGGCACGGTGCTGCGTCTCGCCGCCGGGATCCTGGCCGGACAGGACGGCGAGTTCACGCTCGTCGGCGACGACTCGCTCTCGTCGCGAGACCAGACGCGCATCACGACGCCGCTGGCGGAGATGGGAGGGGAGGTTGCGACCACCGACGGTCATGCGCCGGTGACGATCAAGGGCGGTCCCTTGCGACCCGTCCGCTACGAGCTGCCGGTTGCGAGCGCCCAGGTCAAGTCTGCCGTCCTGCTCGCGGGCCTGTTCGCGGACGGCGGGCCGACCACGGTCGTGGAGCCGGCGCCGACCCGGGACCACACCGAGCGCATGCTGCAGGCGATGGGCGTGCGCGTGCAGCGAGGGCAAGGCGAGGCGAGCGTCTGGCCGGCCGAGCGCCTGAGCCCCCTCTCGATCGACGTGCCCGGCGACCTCTCCTCGGCGGCGCCGTTCATCGTCGCCGCCGTGCTGCTGCCGGAGTCGCGGCTGAGGATCCACGGTGTCAACGTCAACCCGACCCGAATCGGGCTGCTCGACGTGCTCGAGCGGATGGGGGCACGAATCTCCCTGTTCAATCGCCGGCAGGCGAGCGGCGAGCCGGTCGCCGACCTCGAGATCGAGCACGCCGAGCTGGTCGCGACCGAGATCGACGCGCGCGAGGTGCCGCTGCTCGTCGACGAGCTGCCGCTCTTCTGTCTGCTCGGCGCTCTGGCCCACGGGGACAGCGTCGTCCGCGGCGCGCAGGACCTGCGGGCAAAGGAGACCGACCGGATCGAGACGACCACGGCGCTGCTGCGTCGGATCGGCGCGCACGTTCGCTCGACCCCCGACGGCTTTCACATTCGCGGCGTCCCCAGTCGCCCGCGCGGAGGCGACGTGGACGCCGCCGGAGATCACCGGATCGCGATGCTGGGCGCCGTGGCGGGCCTCGTCTCGCGGGAAGGGGTGCGCATCGAGGGCGCCGAGTCCGTGTCGATATCCTTCCCCGAATTCTTCGACCTGCTTGCGCGGGTCGCTCAGCGGTGAGCGACTTGCGGTAGCACTCTGGCGGTGCAGAGGACTCTGAGACAACCAGCTAGCGCTCGCCGCGAAGCGGGCAGCGCATGATCGTCGCGATCGACGGCCCTGCCGGAGCAGGAAAGAGCACCGTTGCCCGTCGCCTGGCCGAGCGCCTCGGGTTCCGCTATCTCGACACGGGAGCGATGTATCGCGCCCTGACCTGGCTTGCGCGGCGCGACTCCGTGCCGCTGGACAAGGGCGCGCGCCTCGGCGAGCTCGCCGCGGCGAATCCGGTCGACTTCGACGACCACGGTCGCTGCTTCATCGCAGGCACCGACGTGACGGCCGCGATTCGCCGGGCTGAGATCGACCGCCTCGTCCCCGTGGTCGCCCGTCATCCTGAGGTCCGCGAGGTGATGCGCGAGCGTCAGCGCGAACTGGCTCAGGACGGCGGCGCCGTCGTCGAAGGCCGTGACATCGGCACGGTCGTCGTGCCGAGCGCGAAGGTGAAGGTCTACCTGCAGGCGGATCCGCAGGTGCGGGCGAGCCGCCGTCTCGCCGAGCGGCCCGAGATCGGCGCCGACGCGCTCGCGACCGACCTCCGCCTCCGCGACAAGCACGACGCGGAGCGGATGCAACCGGCCGGGGACGCCGAGCTGATCGACACGACCGAGCTCACGGTCGACCAGGTCGTCGATCACATCGAGCGGCTCGTCCGCGAGCACGCGCCTGCCTAGTCCCATGGCGGAGGCTCTGGCCGGGACGGTCGCCGTCGTCGGTTTTCCCAACGTCGGCAAGTCGACGCTCGTCAACCGGCTGACGGGGACGCGCGCCGCGGTCGTCCACGAGACTGCCGGGGTTACGCGCGACCGCAAGGAGCTGGTCTGCGAGTGGGCCGGGACCCGCTTCCTGCTGATCGACACCGGCGGAGTGGACGTGGTCGATCCGTCGCCGATCACGCGCAGCATCGCGGATCAGGCGCGCGCCGCCGTCGCCGAGGCCGACCTCGTCCTCTTCGTCGTCGACGCGAAGCTCGGAACCACCCCCGGCGACGAGGAGGTGGCGGCGATCCTTCGCGCGGCCCGGAAGCCGGTCTTTCTGCTGGCGAACAAGATCGACGATCCGTCGCGAGACCTGGAGGCGCTCGAGTTCCACCGGCTCGGGCTCGGCGATCCCGTGCCGCTCTCGGCCCTGCACGGCCACGGGACGGGCGACCTGCTGGACGCCGTCGTCGCCCGGCTGCCCGGGTCCGGCCCTGCGCAAGTCGGCGAGGAGGCGATCCGCGTCGCCATCCTGGGGCGCCCGAACGTCGGCAAGTCCAGCCTGCTGAACGCGATCCTGGGCGAGGAGCGCGTGATCGTCTCCGACGTGCCGGGGACGACTCGGGACGCGATCGACACCGTCTTGCGGCGCGGCGACCAGACGTTCGTCCTGGTCGACACCGCCGGGCTGCGCCGGAAGCGGCGGCAGCGCCAGGGGATCGAGTACTACTCCGAGCTCCGCGCGCTCGACGCAGTTGACCGCGCCGACGTCGCACTCGTCCTCGTCGACGCCACGGAGGGGCTCGTCGATCAGGACCTCTCGGTGGCCGACGTCGCCCGCAAGGGGAACTGCTCCACGCTCGTCGTCCTGTCCAAGTGGGACATCGGCCAGGTAAAGGTCGAGGAGGTGCGGCCGCGGATCGAGCAACGCTTGCGCCAGCGACCCGGAATCGTGACCGTCTCGGCCAAGAGCGGACGGGGGGTCCCCCGGTTGCTCGACCGGGTCGAGCAGCTGTTCGTCAAGCACACCGGCCGGATCTCGACTCCCCAGCTCAACCGCTTCCTCGACGAGCTGCGGGCTGCCCGGCAGGCGCCCTCGCGCGACCGGCGGCGGCTCAACCTCCTCTACGGAACCCAGACGCAGTCCCGGCCGCCGCGGTTTCGGTTCTTCGTCAACGACCCCGGACTCGTCACCCGAGACTACGGCTACTGGGTCGAGAACCGGCTGCGAGACCGGTTCGAGCTGGAGGGGGTCCCCGTCTCGATCGACTTCGTGAGAAGGTCCTAGGTGTGCGCGTGGCGGTCGTCGGCGGCGGCTCCTGGGGAACGGCGTTTTCGCGGCTGCTCGCCGACCGCGGCCACGAGGTCATTCTCGCTTGCCGTGACCGCGAGCAGGCGGCTGCGATCGACGAGGCCGGGCGTAACCCTCGGTACCTGACGACCGTCGAACTCCGGGACGTCGCGGCGACTCACGACATTCCGCCCGGTGCCGACCTGTACGTGCTCGCCGTTCCGAGCGAGGCCTTCGCCGGGGTTGCCGCAACGCTTCCCGCCGGCGGCGCGGCCCTGTCTCTCACGAAGGGGCTCGACCCGGCGACCGGTGAACGGCTCTCGACCCTCGTCCGTGACCGGCCTGTGGCCGTTCTCTCCGGCCCGAACATGGCGGAGGAGATCGCCGAGGGGTTGCCGAGCGCGGCGGTGGTCGCAAGCGAGGACGAGGGGCTCGCGATCGAGCTCCAGCACGCGATCAACTCGACGGTCTTCCGCGTCTACGTCAATCGGGACGTCATCGGGGTGGAGCTCTGCGCTGCCGCCAAGAACGTGATCGCGCTCGCCGCCGGCGGTGTCGACGGGTTCGCGCTCGGCGACAACGCGAAGGCGGCGCTGATCACACGCGGCCTCGCGGAGATGGCGCGCCTCGGCGAGGCGTGCGGGGCTCGTCAGGAGACCTTTGCGGGCCTCGCGGGGATGGGCGACCTGATCGTCACGTGCTGGAGCAAGTACGGCCGGAACCGGCATGCCGGCGAGCTGATCGCACAAGGGGCCACGCAGGCGGAGGCGATCGCCGAGATCGGCCAGGTCGTCGAGGGCCTGACCACCGCTCCGGTTCTGCGTGACCTGTCCCACCGTCTGGGGATCGAGCTGCCGATCACCGACGGTGTCTGCCGCGTGCTCGAGGGGGAGAGCCTCGGCGACCTCGTCGCCTCGTTGATGGGCCGTCAGCCTCGAGGCGAGTAGGGGTCGCCCGTTGGCTGCGAAGGTGTTCGGCCGCGTCCGGTAGCCTTCCGCCGTGCCCGAAAGCTCCTTTCTCTTCACCTCGGAGTCCGTCACCGAGGGTCATCCCGACAAGATGGCCGACCAGATCTCGGACTCGGTCCTCGACGCCGTCCTGACGCAGGACCCCCAGGGACGGGTCGCCTGCGAGACGCTGATCACCACCGGTCTCGTCGTCGTCGCCGGTGAGATCACGACGGAGATCTACGTCGACATCCCGCGGATCGTCCGCGCGAAGATCCGGGAGATCGGCTACG
This sequence comes from uncultured Actinomycetes bacterium, assembly GCA_963719325.1. Taxonomy (GTDB): domain Bacteria; phylum Actinomycetota; class Thermoleophilia; order Gaiellales; family Gaiellaceae; genus DATBLE01. Next base: position 99,625 of record CAVRBW010000011.1, on the reverse strand, counting down.
ACCGGGCGAAGTACGGCTTCGACGCCGAGACGTGCGGCGTGATCGTCGCGCTCGACGAGCAGTCGGCCGACATCGCCCGGGGCGTCGACGCCTCCTACGAGGTGCAGCACGACCCGGGTGACGTCGACCCGCTCGACCAGGAAGGCGCGGGCGACCAGGGGATGATGTTCGGGTACGCAACCGACGAGAGCGACGAGCTGATGCCGCTACCGATCACGCTGGCGCACACGATCTGCAGGCGGCTCGCCGAGGTGCGCAAGGCCGATGTCCTGCCGTATCTCAGGCCGGACGGCAAGGCGCAGGTCACCGTCCGCTACGAGACGGACGAGCACGGGCACACCCGCCCCACCGAGATCATTCGCGTCCTCGTCTCGACGCAGCACCGGGACGGCCTGGACGCCGACACGCTGATCAAGCCAGACCTGGCCGAGCACGTTCTCCACCCGATTCTGCCGAGCCACCTCTACGACGAGAAGAGGCTGCTCGGCGACAAGGACTTCTTCTACTGCAACCCGACCGGCAAGTTCGTGATCGGCGGCCCCATGGGTGACACGGGCCTGACCGGGCGGAAGATCATCGTCGACACGTACGGAGGCGCCGCCCGCCACGGCGGCGGCGCGTTCTCGGGCAAGGATCCGACGAAGGTCGACCGGTCCGCCGCCTACGCCGCCCGGTACGTGGCCAAGAACCTCGTCGCCGCGGGCCTCGCAGCCCGGTGCGAGCTCCAGGTCGCCTACGCGATCGGGGTCGCTCACCCCGTGTCGCTCGAGGTCGACTGCTTCGGCACCGAGCGGATCCCTGTTTCGCGCATCGAGGCGCTCGTTCGCGAGCACTTCGATCTGCGGCCTGCCGCGATCATCCGCGACCTCGACCTCCGCCGGCCGATCTACGCGAAGACGGCTGCCTACGGCCACTTCGGCCGCGACGACCACGACTTCACGTGGGAGCGCACCGACAAGGCCGACCAGTTGCGCGAAGCAGCGGGCCTGGCCTCCGCGACCGCTTCGGTCTAGCCGGCGCCGGTCTCGGGGTCCCGTGCGGGCAGTCGGGCACCGCCGCCTAGCGGCTAGACGCGTCGCACGTACAGGCCTTCGGCGGCCCGCTCGGCCACGGCTCGCTCGCCGCCGTTCAGGCGCACCGTGAAGTGCCCCGCCGCGGAGTGGGCATCCCGGACCTCGATCTCGGCGCCGGGGACGAGCCCCTGGTCGTAGAACCAGTGCAGGAGCTCACCGTCGTGCTCGGCGAGCCGGACGATCGTCGCGCGATCTCCGGCCGTGAGCTCCGAGAGCGGAGAGAGCTCGCGATTCTCAGCCTGCTCGAAATCGGTGTCGACCGGCCAGCCGTGTGGGCAGCGCTCGGGATTGCCGAGCTTCTCGGCCATGCGCTCGATCATCTCGTCGCTGAACGTGTCGCCGAGCTCGTCCGCATGCACGTGCGCTTCGGCGGCCGTGTACCCCATGAAGTCGGTGAGCAGGCGCTCGATGATCCGGTGGCGCCTGACCACCTTCTCGGCTCGTCGCCGGCCGGCAGGTGTGAGGAGAGCCTCCTTGTGCTCGCCACGGTGCACCAGGCCGTCCGCCTCCAGCCGCTTGAGCATCTCACCCGCGGAGGCGCGCGAGATGCCGAGCATCTCGGCGAGGCGCGAGGCAAGGGTGGGCGTTCCGCCGGTCGACGGCCGGTACTCGCCGATCGGGAAGGCGAGGAACCAGATCGTCTCGAGGTAGTCGTCGACTGAGTGTCGTTGCGCCATGACTGGTCGAATTTGACGAGGTGCCCGCCCGCCACTATAGTCGGCGCCGTCTGTAAGGCACACCTTACAACTATGCAAAGGAACCCCTGACGATGCCCGGATACAGGCCGCTCTCTTAGTGCTTCCGACCTTCGTCATCGGGCTGCGCGAAGGGGTCGAGGCCTCGCTCATCGTCGGGATCATCGCCGCCTTCCTCCGCCAGGAGGATCGGCGGGATGCGCTGCGCTGGATGTGGGCCGGAGTGGCGCTTGCGACCGGGATCTGCGTCGCCGCCGGGATCGTGCTCGAGCTCGTCAGCAGGAACCTGCCCCAGTCCGAGCAGGAGGCGCTGGAGACGGTCGTCGGCGGCGTCGCCGTCGCCGCCGTCACGTTCATGATCGTCTGGATGCGCCGGAACGCGCGCGGCCTGCGGCGGGCGCTCGAGGGTCGCGCCTCGCTCGCCCTGGCCAGCGGCTCGGTGGCCGCGCTCGTCGGAATGGCGTTCTTCGCGGTGATCCGCGAAGGCTTCGAGACCTCCGTGTTCCTCCTGGCCGCGTTCGACTCGTCGAGCGACCCCGCTGCGGCCGGCGGGGGCGCACTGCTCGGCGTCCTGGTCGCGATCGCAATCGGGTACGGCATCTACAAGGGCGGAGTCCGGCTGAACCTGGCCCGGTTCTTCCGGGTGACCGGTCTGGTCCTCGTGCTCGTCGCCGCCGGGCTCGTCGCCGGCTCGTTGCACACCGCGCACGAGGCCGGCTGGCTGAACAGCCTGCAGAGCGAGGCCTTCGACCTCCGCTGGCTCGTCGCTCCCGGCAGCGTCCGCGCAGCTCTCCTGACGGGAATCCTCGGCTTCCAGCCGCGCCCGGTCGTCGCCGAGGCGGTCGGCTACGTGCTCTTCGCGATTCCGATGGCACTGTACGTTCTCTGGCCGTCCGATCTGCGCCTGCGCCGACAGCGCCGGCCGGAGGCGCTCACGGCCGGCCGCGCGGCTTGACCGGACGCACGCTCGTCTTCTCAGCCGTCCTCGCGGCAGCGGCGCTCGTCCTCGCCGGGTGCGGGGGAGGGGGCAAGAAGACGACCGGCGGCCACGTCGTCTCGGTCAAGCTCACCGACGCAGGCTGCGATCCTGCGAAGCTGAGCCTTCCGGGGGGAGCGACGACGTTCGAGGTCGCGAACGACGGCGCCGACGCGGTCAGCGAGTACGAGGTGCTCGACGGCGACCGCATCCTCGGCGAGGTCGAGAATCTCGCACCAGGGCTCTCGGGCAGCTTCTCGATCACGCTGAAGCCGGGCCGCTACACCACCTACTGCCCGGGCGGGAAGACCGTCGAGCGCGGACAGCTCGTGGTCGCGGGCGGGGCCGCCGCTTCGGCGTCCAAGCAGGCGTCCGCTGCGGTGGTGAGCTACCGCGCATACGTCGAGCAGCAGACGGCTTTGCTCGTGACCACCACGCGCCGGTTCGTCGCCGCTCTTCGCAGCGGCGACCTGCCGGTCGCGAAGCGCGCGTACGCCGTCGCCCGCGTCCCGTACGAGCGGATCGAGCCGGTCGCGGAGAGCTTCGGCGGACTCGATCCGGCAATCGACGCCCGCTCCGGTGACGTCCCCGCCGCCCGCTGGACCGGATTCCATCCGATCGAACGGACCCTGTGGGTGAGGCGGACGACAACGGGCACCGCGCGCCTCGGAGCGAAGCTGCTCGCGGACGTCGGCACCCTGGAGCGGCGCGTCAAGACGGTCCGGCTCGAGGCTGCGCAGATCGCGAACGGCGCCGTCGAGCTCCTCGGCGAGGTGTCGAAGTCGAAGATCACGGGTGAGGAGGAGCGCTACTCGCATCTCGACCTGCTCGACTTCGAGGCGAACGTCGACGGGTCGCGTGCCGCGTTTCGGGCGGTCAGGCCGATCGTCGCCGCCCGCGAGCCGGAGCTCGCGCGCAGGATCGACGAGCGCTTCGCCGGCGTTGCCGACGCTCTCGACCCCTATCGCAGCTCGGAGGGCTTCGTCTCCTACGGGCAGCTCGAGCCGCAGGACACGCGGGCCCTGAGCCGGGCGATCGACGCGCTCGCCGAGCCCCTCTCGCACGTGGCCGCGATCGTCATCACCGGATGAAGTCGCTCGCCTGGCGGCTCGCTCTCGCGGGGGAAACAGCCGGTTTCCCCCGCGTGCCCCCTTCCCCAATACGGCTCGCACCTGAGCGACCGCAGCGAGCCGCGCCCGCCATGTCGGGCGCGGCGACGGGATTCGTCAGTAACGTCGAGGTCGGGCGATGAGCGGGACAGCCCGTTTTACTCGCACCCGTCTGCTCGCAGCCGGCGCGGCAGGGGCCGGTGCCGCCCTCGTTGGGGTGGGGATCGGACGGCTGGCGGACGACGGCGGAGAAGAGTCGCGCGTCGTCCCGTTCCACGGGCAGCACCAGGCTGGGATCGCCACCCCCGCCCAGGATCGGCTCCACTTCGCGGCGTTCGACCTCACCGGCGAGAGCCGCGGGGAACTTCGGGATCTCCTGCGTGCATGGACCGATGCCGCCGCGCGAATGTGCGGCGGGGAGGCCGTCACCGCGCGCGCACCGGAAGCCGCTGCGCCTCCGGACGACACCGGCGAGGCCCTCGGCCTGCCGGCAGCACGGCTCACCGTCACGTTCGGGTTCGGGAGATCGCTGTTCTCGAAAGGCGGCGTCGACCGGTTCGGACTCGAGCGAGCCCGACCGAAGGCGCTGGTCGCCCTGCCGGGGTTTCCCGGCGACGAGCTCGACCCGGAGCGCTCGGACGGGGACCTGGCCGTGCAGGCGTGTGCCGACGACCCGCTGGTCGCGTTTCACGCCGTCCGCAACCTCGCTCGCATCGGGCGCGGTGCTGCGGTGATGCGCTGGTCGCAGCTCGGGTTCGGCCGGACGTCGTCGACGAGCAGCGCGCAGAGGACGCCGCGCAACCTGATGGGGTTCAAGGACGGGACGAACAACATCAAGCTCGAGAACGAGCGCGCGCTCGCGGAGCACGTCTGGGTCGGTTCCGGCGACGAGCCGGACTGGTTGCGGGGCGGTTCCTACCTGGTGACCCGCCGGATCCGGATGCTGATCGAGGTGTGGGACCGGGCGAGCCTCGGAGACCAGGAAGCGACGATCGGCAGGCACAAGCTGACGGGCGCCCCGCTCGGCGCCGGCGACGAATTCGATCAGGTCGACCTTGCTGCCCGGAGGCCGTCGGGGAGGCCGGTCGTGCCCGTCGACGCGCACATTCGGCTGGCGGCTCCGACCGAGAACGCCGACCGCCGGATCCTCCGCCGGGGTTATTCCTTCACCGACGGCATGGACGTGCGACTCGGTCAGCTCGACGCGGGGCTCTTCTTCATCAGCTACCAGAACGACCCACAGACGTTCGTCCGCCTCCAGAGGCGGTTGGCCGAACGGGACGCCCTCAACGAGTACATCAAGCACACCGGGAGCGCGCTCTTCGCGGTCCCGCCCGGGGTACGGCCCGGCGGCTACGTCGGCGACACCCTGGTGGGCTAGGCGCGAACGAAGATTCCGGCCGCCGCGGCCGGGTCGAGGCGGCCGGTCCAGCCGCCGGTCCGGACCGAGATGCGCATTGCCTGGTGCTCGTGGCGCTCGACGGTGACGGCCGCTTCCGGTACGAGCCCGAGGCCGTCGAGGCGGGAAATGAGTGCGCCGTCGTGCTCGGCGATCCGCACGATCGTCGCTTCTGCTCCGTCGGCGAGCGCGGCGAGCGTGGTCAGCTCGCGGCTCTCGGCTCTTGCGCGCCCCGGGTCGATCGGCCACCCGTGCGGGCAGCGCTGCGGATCGCCGAGCGCCCGTCTCGCCCGTTCGATCGCGTCCGGATCGAAGGCGTCGTCGAGGAGGCGCGCCCGCTCGTAGCACTCCGCGGGCGGGTAACCGAGGAAATCGCTTGCGAGGCGCTCGAGCAGTCGGTGCCGCGAGACGGCGCGGTCGGCGGTGACGCGGCCGGTCGCGGTCAGGAGCAGCTCCTTGCGCTCGCTACGCTCGACGAGCTCGTCGGATTCGAGCCGGGCCAGCATTTCTCCCGCGGACGCACGCGAGACACCGAGGAGGCGGGAGACGTGTGCGGCGAGCGTCGGCGCCTCCGCTGCGAGCGCGCCGCATTCGACGCTCGTCGAGGCGAGCGCGTCGATCGCCAGCAGGTAGTCGGCGACGGTGTGCGCCCGCTTTGCCCTGGTTGCCGCAGCCGGCCGGTGGGGACGTGACGGGCGGGGCGGCCGGAGGAGCCTGCCGGAATGCAGTTGGGCGGCGGCTTCGACTGCGAGCTGCGCCGGATCCTTTTCGTAGGTCGGGTCGACCGTGGCGCGGAGCTCGGCGACGTCGAGTGCCCGGGCGCGTACTCCCCTCGCGTCGAGCACCCGGCTCCGGCACGCGGATTGGCAGCCGTTGAGCGCCACTACGTCTCTACCGGCACGCGCCGCGGCGACGGCGTCTTCGATGTCCGGCGTCGCTTCGGCCGCGCCGAGCTCGTCGAGCGAGGCGACAAGGTGCGCCGCGAGCCGAGCCGCCGGAGTCCCTCCGTCACAGGAGATCGCTATCGGGATTCTCGTTTCGGCCATTTACGGTTTGCCGCAGGTCCCCCTTATGGTAACTGTAAGGTCAACCTGACAAGAGAGGAGCGAGCCGATTTCCTCCGCGCTCGTCGTCACGATCCGGGAGTCCTTCGAAGCGAGCCTCCTCGTCGGCGTCGTGTTCGCCCTGCTCGCGCGGGAGCGCAACGATCGGCTGCGTCGGGTCGTCTGGTTGGGCGTCGCGATCGCCGCCGGAGCGAGCGTGCTGCTCGGCGTCGCCCTCGTCGTCACCGTCGGCGAGCTGAACGGCCGAGGCCGTGAGCTCACCGAGGGGCTCGTCATGGTCGCCGCAGCGGGCGTCCTCACCTACGTCCTCTGGTGGATGCGCCGGCGCAGCCGCGGCTTCGTGACGACGGTGCGCGTCGAAGCCGAGGCTGCGGCTGCGGCCGGCTCGGGGCTCGCGCTGCTCGCGCTCGTCTTCCTGACGGTCTTCCGCGAAGGTGCAGAGACCGCGCTGTACCTGGGCGCGACCGCATCGGCCGGCCAATCGCACGGCGTCGCGGCCGGCGCCGGTCTCGGGCTCGCCGCAGGCGCGTTCGGCGGCTACGCCATCTACCGCGGTGGTGCCCGTACGCTCGACGTGCGCCGGTTCTTCGAGGTCACGACCATCGTGTTGCTCGCGTTCGCGGCCGGGCTGGTCGGCCGGGCGACGCTCGCGCTCCAGGCCGGCGGCCTGTTCCCCGGCACGATCCACCTCTGGGACACGAGCTCGGTGCTGCCCGACAACTCGCCCGTCGGCGCGGCCCTCTCCGCGCTCCTCGGCTACACGGCGCGACCGTCGCTGCTGCAGCTGATCTTCGTGCTCGGCTACGTCGCGCTCGTCCTCACCCTCTACGGCAACCCGAGCAGCGGACGCTTCGTCTCGATCGGACGAGACTACGGGCACCCCCTCTACCGGGTCGTGCGCGGAGGGCGTGCGCTCCGGCTGCTGCCGCGTGCGATGGGCATCGGGCTCGCGGCGCTCGTCCTCGTCGCATTGCTCCACGTCGACGTCGGCCCCTTCGACAACCGCGGGCCGCTTCGCCTGGGCCCGTTCGCGGTCGGCGAGGACGAGAACAACCTCTTCTCGCTCGTGCTCTGGATCGTGTGGCTGCCCCTGCTCAGCATCGCGACGCTCCTGTTTGCCCGGGTCTGGTGCGGGAACCTCTGCCCGCTTCGGCTCGTCACGGATGCGGCGCGGTCGCTCGCCGACCGGCTCGGCCTCGGCCGCGGCGCGACGACGACGAAGGCAGTGCGCATGGGCTGGCTCCTGCCGTCCTCGTTCATCCTCGTCACGTTCATCGTCAAGGGGCTGCCGGTGCAGCAGCAGGCTCGCGCAGGAGCGGTGTTCTTCCTGGGCGTGATCGCCGTCGCGGCGCTCGTCGGCTTCCTCTTTCGGCGCGGGACGTGGTGCCGGTATCTCTGCCCGGTCGGCGGATGGCTCGCCAGGATCGCCCGCCTCAGCCCGATCGCCCTGCGGCCGGATCCTTCCGCGTGCGCGACCTGCCCCGACAAGCCCTGCCTGACGGGGACGGCGAGAGCCGGGCGTTGCCCGGTCGCCTTGAACCCGTCCAGGCTCGAGACGAACCAGCACTGCCTCGCCTGCTGGAGCTGCGTGCTCAACTGCCCGCCGGAACGGGCTTCTCTCAAGGTCGGCTGGCGCGCGCCGGGAGCCGAGCTGCTCGAGCCGCGCTCGCCGAACCTGTGGGAGTCGCTCTTCGTCGCGAGCCTGCTCGGCATGTACGCGGCGGTGGGGCATCGCTCCCCGGCGCTCGCGCAGCTTTCCTGGGGAGTCCGCTTCTTCGGGCTGATCGGAGCCGCGACCCTCGCCTACCTCGTCGCCTGCGCGGTCGCGGCGCCGCTCGCGGGAATTCCGTGGCGACGAGCTCTGATGACCTTCGGCTACGCGCTGCTGCCGCTCGAGTTCGGGACCGCGGTGATCTCGTTCGGCGACGACGCGCTCGAGTTCCTCCACGTCGTGCAGCCTGCGGCCGCGGCGCTGCTCACGGTCGGATTCGTCTGGAGCGTCGTCCTCGCCACCTCCATCTTGCGGAAGCAGAGCCGGACTCCGCTGCGCGCGGTCGCCGCCGCCGTTCCGGTCGGGATCGTGCTGGTCTCGGTGCTGTTCGTGTGGCTCCAGTGGTACGCCTCGGGGGTCGTGGTCGACCTGACCTAGCCGGCGGCCGGGCCGGCTAGGGTCAGCGGGTGCCGCTCGTCTCCGTCTATCCGCTGGTCTCGGCCCGGGCGGTCGCCCGTGCGTTCACCTACGAGGCGCCCGAGGGAGTGGGGAAGGGGTCGGTCGTCTCCGTTCCCTTCGGCCGCGCGAGCGTGCGCGGCATCGTCGTCGGCGAGGAGGAGTCGCCGCCGCCGGGTGTGACGCCCGCTCAGGTCGGACGCGTGCTCGACGAGATCCCGCCCGCGCTCGTCGACCTCGCGCTCTGGGTCGCCGACTACTACGGCTCGACCCCGGCGCGGGCACTCGACCTCGTTGCGCCGCGCAAGCGCGCGCGGCGCGGGGAGGCGAAGACGCCCGGACCCGGCCTCGCCGGGGAGCCGCCGCCCGAGCGCCTGACGCCGGAGCAGGTGGCCGCCGTCGCCCGCGTCGTCTCGGCGATCGACGCCGGCGGTGGGCGGTTCCTGCTCTACGGAGCGACCGGAAGCGGCAAGACGGAGGTCTACCTCCAAGCTTGCGCCGCGGTCCTCGAGCGTGGGCTGGGCGCAATCGTGCTCGTGCCCGAGATCGCCCTCACGCCGCAGGCCCTCGGACGCTTTCAAGCGCGTTTCGGCGATCGGATCGCACTGCTGCATTCGGGGCTGACCGAGGCGGGCCGCCGGGACGAGCGCGAGCGAGTCGCCTCCGGGGAGGCGCGCATCGTCGTCGGCGCCCGATCGGCCGTGTTCGCGCCCGTCCGCGGGCTCGGCTTGATCTGCGTGGACGAGGAGCACGACCCCTCGTACAAGCAGGAGTCCGACCCGCGGTACGACGCACGCACGGTCGCGGCGAAGCGGGCAGCCCTCGAAGGCGCCGTCGCCGTCTACGGGAGCGCGACGCCGCGGCCGGAGAGCTGGGCGGGGCTCGAGCGCATCGACCTGGGCGGCAGGCTGACCGGCAGGCTGCCGCCGGTCCGCGTGGTCGATCTGCGCCGCGAGGCGGGCTACCCGCTCTCGGCTCCTCTGCTCGCCGAGCTGGGCAAGCTCGTCGAGCGGGGCGGCAAGGCGATCCTCCTCCTCAACCGCCGCGGAGTCGCACCGGCGCTCCACTGCCGCTCGTGCGGGGTCACCCGCCGGTGCCCGAACTGCGACGTCGCCCTCGTCCTCCATTCCGGAGGAGCCCTGCGCTGCCACCATTGCGGTCACGAGGAAGGGGCGCCCCGGCTCTGCCCCGAGTGCGGCTCGGCCGAGCTCGCCCGTCTCGGCGCCGGCACCCAGCGGCTCGAGCGCGAGCTCGCGGCCCGCGTGCCCGAGCTCGAGCTGGTTCGACTCGACGCCGACACCCGCGACCCGACGGCGGCCCTCGAGCATTTCGCGGCAACCGATCGAGCTGTTCTCCTCGGCACGCAGATGGTCGCGAAAGGGCACCACTTCGAAGGTGTCGCCCTGGCCGCGGTGGTCGACGCCGACACGGCGATGGCGCTGCCCGACTTCCGGGCCGAGGAACGGACGTTCCAGCTCTTGACGCAGCTCGCGGGCCGGAGCGGGCGGGACGCCCCCGGGCGCGTCCTCATCCAGACCTTCCAGCCGGACGCGCGGCCGGTCGCGCTCGCCGCGCGGCACGACGTCGACCGCTTCCTCGCCGGGGAGCTCGAACGGCGGCGCGCGCTCGGCTATCCCCCCTTTCGCCACCTCGTCCGGATCGTCGTCTCCGGGCAGGAGCCCGAAGGCCCGCTGCAGGCGCTGGAGGAGCTCAAGAACGCGCTCGGCGGCGACGAGCTTCTCGGGCCCGCGCCGATGCTCCGCCTTCGCGGCCGGTATCGCGCGCAGCTGGTCGCGAAGACCGAGCAGCCGCGGGCGCTGGCCGCGCGAGCGGCACGCGCGCTCGCTGCGGCGGCTCCCGCGATGCGCAAGGCCGGCCTCTCCGTCGTCGTCGACGTCGATCCACAATCGCTCTGAATAGACTCAACCCATGGCCACGAGCACCGAGCCGGAGGAACACGGGCAGGTCGTCGACGAGCAGCTCGACGCGGAGCGCGAGGCGCGCCGCAGGCTCGCGCCGAGGCCGTGAGCTCACCGAGGGGCTCGTCATGGTCGCCGCAGCGGGCGTCCTCACCTACGTCCTCTGGTGGATGCGGCGGCGCAGCCGCGGCCTCGTGACGACGGTGCGCGTCGAAGCCGAGACTGCGGTCGCCGCCGGGTCGGGGCTCGCGCTGCTCGCGCTCGTCTTCCTGACGGTCTTCCGCGAAGGTGCAGAGACCGCGCTGTACCTCGGCGCGACCGCATCGGCCGGCCAATCGCACGGCGTCGCGGCCGGGCCGGTCTCGGGCTCGCCGCGGGCGCCGTTCGGCGGCTACGCCATCTACCGCGGCGGTGCCCGTACGCTCGACGTGCGCCGGTTCTTCGAGGTCACGACCATCGTGTTGCTCGCGTTCGCGGCGGGGCTGGTCGGCCGGGCGACGCTCGCGCTCCAGGCCGGCGGCCTGTTCCCCGGCACGATCCAGCTCTGGGACACGAGCTCGGTGCTGCCCGACAACTCGCCCGTCGGCGCGGCCCTCTCCGCGCTCCTCGGCTACACGGCGCGACCGTCGCTGCTGCAGCTGATCTTCGTGCTCGGCTACGTCGCGCTCGTCCTGACCCTCTACGCGCAACCCGAGCAGCGGACGCTTCGTCCCGATCGGACGAGACTACGGCACCCCCTCTACCGGGTCGTGCGCGGAGGGCGTGCGCTCCGGCTGCTGCCGCGTGCGATGGGCATCGGGCTCGCGGCGCTCGTCCTCGTCGCATTGCTCCACGTCGACGTCGGCCCCTTCGACAACCGCGGGCCGCTTCGCCTGGGCCCGTTCGCGGTCGGCGAGGACGAGAACAACCTCTTCTCGCTCGTGCTCTGGATCGTGTGGCTGCCCCTGCTCAGCATCGCGACGCTTCTGTTTGCCCGGGTCTGGTGCGGGAACCTCTGCCCGCTTCGGCTCGTCACGGATGCGGCGCGGTCGCTCGCCGACCGGCTCGGCCTCGGCCGCGGCGCGACGACGACGAAGGCAGTGCGCATGGGCTGGCTCCTGCCGTCCTCGTTCATCCTCGTCACGTTCATCGTCAAGGGGCTGCCGGTGCAGCAGCAGGCTCGCGCAGGAGCGGTGTTCTTCCTGGGCGTGATCGCCGTCGCGGCGCTCGTCGGCTTCCTCTTTCGGCGCGGGACGTGGTGCCGGTATCTCTGCCCGGTCGGCGGATGGCTCGCCAGGATCGCCCGCCTCAGCCCGATCGCCCTGCGGCCGGATCCTTCCGCGTGCGCGACCTGCCCCGACAAGCCCTGCCTGACGGGGACGGCGAGAGCCGGGCGTTGCCCGGTCGCCTTGAACCCGTCCAAGCTCGAGACGAACCAGCACTGTCTCGCCTGCTGGAGCTGCGTGCTCAACTGCCCGCCGGAACGGGCTTCTCTCAAGGTCGGCTGGCGCGCGCCGGGAGCCGAGCTGCTCGAGCCGCGCTCGCCGAACCTGTGGGAGTCGCTCTTCGTCGCGAGCCTGCTCGGCATGTACGCGGCGGTGGGGCATCGCTCCCCGGCGCTCGCGCAGCTTTCCTGGGGAGTCCGCTTCTTCGGGCTGATCGGAGCCGCGACCCTCGCCTACCTCGTCGCCTGCGCGGTCGCGGCGCCGCTCGCGGGAATTCCGTGGCGACGAGCTCTGATGACCTTCGGCTACGCGCTGCTGCCGCTCGAGTTCGGGACCGCGGTGATCTCGTTCGGCGACGACGCGCTCGAGTTCCTCCACGTCGTGCAGCCTGCGGCCGCGGCGCTGCTCACGGTCGGATTCGTCTGGAGCGTCGTCCTCGCCACCTCGATCTTGCGGAAGCAGAGCCGGACTCCGCTGCGCGCGGTCGCCGCCGCCGTTCCGGTCGGGATCGTGCTGGTCTCGGTGCTGTTCGTGTGGCTCCAGTGGTACGCCTCGGGGGTCGTGGTCGACCTGACCTAGCCGGCGGCCGGGCCGGCTAGGGTCAGCGGGTGCCGCTCGTCTCCGTCTATCCGCTGGTCTCGGCCCGGGCGGTCGCCCGTGCGTTCACCTACGAGGCGCCCGAGGGAGTGGGGAAGGGGTCGGTCGTCTCCGTTCCCTTCGGCCGCGCGAGCGTGCGCGGCATCGTCGTCGGCGAGGAGGAGTCGCCGCCGCCGGGTGTGACGCCCGCTCAGGTCGGACGCGTGCTCGACGAGATCCCGCCCGCGCTCGTCGACCTCGCGCTCTGGGTCGCCGACTACTACGGCTCGACCCCGGCGCGGGCACTCGACCTCGTTGCGCCGCGCAAGCGCGCGCGCCGCGGGGAGGCGAAGACGCCTGGACCCGGCCTCGCCGGGGAGCCGCCGCCCGAGCGCCTGACGCCGGAGCAGGTGGCCGCCGTCGCCCGCGTCGTCTCGGCGATCGACGCCGGCGGTGGGCGGTTCCTGCTCTACGGAGCGACCGGAAGCGGCAAGACGGAGGTCTACCTCCAAGCCTGCGCCGCGGTCCTCGAGCGTGGGCTGGGCGCAATCGTGCTCGTGCCCGAGATCGCCCTCACGCCGCAGGCACTCGGGCGCTTTCAAGCGCGTTTCGGCGATCGGATCGCACTGCTGCATTCGGGGCTGACCGAGGCGGGCCGCCGGGACGAGCGCGAGCGAGTCGCCTCCGGGGAGGCGCGCATCGTCGTCGGCGCCCGATCGGCCGTGTTCGCGCCCGTCCGCGGGCTCGGATTGATCTGCGTGGACGAGGAGCACGACCCCTCGTACAAGCAGGAGTCCGACCCGCGGTACGACGCCCGCACGGTCGCGGCGAAGCGGGCAGCCCTCGAGGGCGCCGTCGCCGTCTACGGGAGCGCGACGCCGCGGCCGGAGAGCTGGGCGGGGCTCGAGCGCATCGACCTGGGCGGCAGGCTGACCGGCAGGCTGCCGCCGGTCCGCGTGGTCGATCTGCGCCGCGAGGCGGGCTACCCGCTCTCGGCTCCTCTGCTCGCCGAGCTGGGCAAGCTCGTCGAGCGGGGCGGCAAGGCGATCCTCCTCCTCAACCGCCGCGGAGTCGCACCGGCGCTCCACTGCCGCTCGTGCGGGGTCACCCGCCGGTGCCCGAACTGCGACGTCGCCCTCGTCCTCCATGCCGGAGGAGCCCTGCGCTGCCACCACTGCGGTCACGAGGAAGGGGCGCCCCGGCTCTGCCCCGAGTGCGGCTCGGCCGAGCTCGCCCGTCTCGGCGCCGGCACCCAGCGGCTCGAGCGCGAGCTCGCGGCCCGCGTGCCCGAGCTCGAGCTGGTTCGACTCGACGCCGACACCCGCGATCCGACGGCGGCCCTCGAGCATTTCGCGGCAACCGATCGAGCTGTTCTCCTCGGCACACAGATGGTCGCCAAAGGGCACCACTTCGAAGGTGTCGCTCTGGCTGCGGTGGTCGACGCCGACACGGCGATGGCGTTGCCCGACTTCCGGGCCGAGGAACGCACGTTCCAGCTCTTGACACAGCTCGCGGGCCGCAGCGGGCGGGACGCCCCCGGGCGCGTCCTCATCCAGACCTTCCAGCCGGACGCGCGGCCGGTCGCGCTCGCCGCGCGGCACGACGTCGACCGCTTCCTCGCCGGAGAGCTCGAACGGCGGCGCGCGCTGGGCTATCCCCCCTTTCGCCACCTCGTCCGGATCGTCGTCTCCGGGCAGGAGCCCGAGGGCCCTCTGCAGGCCCTGGAGGAGCTCAAGAACGCGCTCGGCGGCGACGAGCTTCTCGGGCCCGCGCCGATGCTCCGCCTTCGCGGGCGGTATCGCGCGCAGCTGGTCGCCAAGACCGAGCAGCCGCGGGCGCTGGCCGCGCGAGCGGCACGCGCACTCGCTACGGCGGCTCCCGCGATGCGCAAGGCGGGCCTCGCCGTCGTCGTCGACGTCGATCCACAATCGCTCTGAATAGACTCAACCCATGGCCACGAGCACCGAGCCGGAGGAACACGGGCAGGTCGTCGACGAGCAGCTGGACGCGGAGCGCGAGGCGCGCCGCAGGCTCGCGCTCGCTCAGATTCGCCAGTGGCCCGACCCCGTGCTGCGGATGAGCGCGGGCGAGATCGAGGACTTCGACGAAGACCTCCACCGGCTCGTCGTGCGCATGGACGCGCTGATGAGAGACGCGAACGGCGTCGGCCTCGCCGCCACCCAGGTTGGCGTCGTCCGGCGAGTGTTCGTGTTCCGTGCCGGCGGCGAGGAGGAGCCGATCGCCGCGGTGAACCCGCGGATCGTCGAGCCGAGCGACGAGCGTGAGGCGGACGACGAGGGTTGCCTCTCCTTGCAGCGGGTGCTCGTCCCGGTCGAGCGCCACCTTTCCGTCGTGCTCGAGGCGCAGGACGTGCACGGCCAGCCGCTCCGCCTGGAGCTGACGGGTCTCGACGCCCGCGTCGTGCAACACGAGCTCGACCACCTCGACGGTGTTCTGATTCTCGACCGGACCACGCCCGAGGCGAGGCGCCAGGCAATGGCGGAGCTGCGCCCGCGTCCCGTCCTGGGCTGATCCGTGAGGTTCGGGTTCGCGGGGAGCGCTCCGTTCGGAGCCGACGTGCTCGAACGACTTGCCGCGCGACACGAGATCGCCTTCGTGCTCACCCAGCCGGACGCACCCGCGGGCCGAGGACGGGGGTTGCGCCCGACGCCGGCGAAGCTCACCGCGCTGAAGCTCGGAATTCGCGTCGTCGAGAGCCTCGACGCGCCGCTCGACGAGGAGACGATCGTCCTCGTCGCCTACGGCCGTCTGATCCCCCGCGAGGTCCTCGCACGCCACCTCTGGCTGAACGTTCACCCGTCGCTGCTCCCGCGGTGGCGAGGCGCTGCTCCCGTCGAACGGGCGATCATGGCAGGCGACGAGCAGACCGGCGTGACGGTGATCAAGCTCGTCGAGGAGCTCGACGCAGGGCCCATCGGCGCCCAGCGGGCGTTCCCGATCGGGACCGAGGACGACGCTGAAGCGGTGTATAGGCAAGCCGCGGAAGCGGCCGACGACCTGATCGACGAGGTGCTGCGCGCGCCCTCGTTCGTGCCGCAGCCGGACGACGGCGTCACGTACGCGGAGAAGCTGACGCCCGCCGACCGCGAGCTCGACTGGTCCCGGCCGGCGGAGGAGCTCGAGCGCCAGGTGCGAGCTCTCTCCCCTCAGATCGGCGCCCGCGCGCAGCTCGAGGGCCGGCCGGTCCTGATCTGGCGTGCGAGGGTCGAGGAGGGCCGGCTCGTCCCGGTCGAGGTGCAGCCCGAGGGTGGGCGCCGGATGAGCTACGAGGCGTGGCTCCGCGGCCGACGGTAAGCCCGGCCCGGCTGGCCGCCTACGAGGTCGTCCTCAGGGTCTTCGAGGAGGACGCCTACGCCGACCGGGTGTTCGCGGGCGCGGCGTCGGGTCTCGACGCCCGCGACCGCGCGTTCGCCCAGCAGATCGCGTACGGCACCGTGCAGCGTGTGCGAGCGCTCGACCACGGAATCGAGGCACTCGGACGCCGCCCGGTCCGCAAGCTCGATCCGCCGGTTCGTGCCGCTCTTCGAATCGGTGCCTACCAGCTCGTCTACCTCGGCGGTGTCGCTGCGCATGCTGCGGTGAACGAGTCCGTCGAGCTCGTCCGCCTGGCGCGACTCGAACGCGCGGTCGCGTTCACGAATGCCGTGATGCGCCGGCTCGCAGGGGGACTGAAGACGCTGCTCGACGACCTCCCCGAAGGGCCGCTCAAGCACTCGTATCCCGACTGGATCTGGGACGTCTGGCGCCGGGACTGGGGCGTAGAGGAGGCACTCGCGCTGATGCGCGCCCAGAACGAGGCGCCCGAGACCGTCGTCCGGCTCGTCCGCGGCGACACGGGCGGCGAGCCGACTGACGTGCCGGGCGCCTATCGCGTCCCCCGGGTCGACGAGCGCGTGCTCGCGGAGGGCCGGATCTGGCCGCAGAGTCGCGGCTCCCAGCTCGCGGGTCTCGTCGTCGGCGCCGTCGCAGGCGAGCGCATTCTCGACTGTTGCGCCGCGCCGGGCGGAAAGGCGACGATGCTCGCCGGTGAGGTCGCCGCCGTCGAGTTGCACGACGGCAGGGCGCGGGAGCTGGCTGAGAACGTCCGGCGCCTCGGGGCGGCGAACGTCCGGGTCGTCCATGCAGACGCGCTCGCGCTGCCGGCGGATCTGACCGGCTTCGACCGGGCGCTCGTCGACGCGCCCTGCTCCGGGCTCGGCGTCCTCGCAGGGAGGCCCGACCTGCGTTGGCGGGCCAAGCCGCTGCCGGAGCTCCAGCTCGCGCTCCTTCGGGCGGCGGCCGAGCGGGTGAAGGCCGGTGGAAGGCTGGTCTACTCCGTGTGCACGCTGAACGCCGACGAGAACGAGGCAGTCGTCGACGCCTCCGGCCTGGCGATCGACGACCTGGGCGTCGAGTGGCCCCGGTTCCGGCACCCGAAGCGGCCCGAGTTTCTCCTGACGACGCCTCACCGGCACGGGACCTCGGGCTTCTTCATCGCGCGATTGCGTTGCGTGGCCTGAAACCGCCGCGCCGGCGAGTCATACTCGACGTGTGAGCTGGGACCGCTGGATCCGGACGATCGAGATCGAGCCTTCGCTCTATGCAGCCGACTTCGCGCGCCTCGGCGAGCAGATCGAGGACCTGCTGCGCGCCGGCGCCCGCGTCTTCCATTTCGACATCGGCGACGCCCATTTCGTCGAGCCGGTGACGATGGGGCCGATCGTCCTCGAGTCGATCGCGCCGCTCGTCCACCAGGGCGGCGGAGTGATCGACTGTCATCTGATGGTGGACGATCCGGTGCACCATTTCCCTGCGCTGCAGGGCGCGGGTGCAGACAGCGTCACGTTCCACGTCGAGGCCGTGGAGGATCCGGCCCGGGTGGCCGCAAGGGCCAGCGAGCACGGCTTTCAGGTGGGCCTTGCCTTCAAGCCGGAGACGCGCGTCGAGGATGCGGTCGCCGCCGCGGCCGGTTTCGATCTCGTCCTCTGCATGAGCATCCATCCCGGCTATTCGGGCCAGGAGTTCCTCCCCGAGGCGGTCGGGCGGCTCCGGGAGCTCCGGGCGGCGCTCCCCGCCGACGTCCACGTGCAGGTCGACGGCGGGATCACGAACGACAACATCCGTACCGTGTACGACGCGGGCGCGGACCTGATCGTCTGCGGGGCGTCGATCTTCGGGATGGAGGACCTGCCGCGGGCCTACCGCAGGCTCGTCCACGTCCTCATATGACCCATCTCGAGCGCGCGCTCGAGCTCGCCGAGCGCGGTCGCGGGACGACCCGCCCGAACCCGGTCGTCGGCGCGGTCGTCGTCTCCGGGGCAGAGGTGGTCGGTGAGGGATGGCACGAGCGGAAGGGCGGCCCGCACGCAGAGGTGATCGCCCTCGATGCTGCGGGAGCTCGTGCCCGTGGGGCGACGCTCTACGTGACGATGGAGCCGTGCGCCCACCATGGCTCGACGCCGCCCTGCACCGAGGCCGTCCTCCGGGCGGGCGTCGCGAAGGTCGTGGCGGGCTCGCTCGACCCGAATCCCGAGGCCGGCGGCGGTCTGGAGCTCCTGCGGACGAGCGGGGTCGACGTCGAGGACGCCGACTCGTTCGCCGCCCGCGTGCAGAACGAAGCCTGGCGGACCTGGATCACGACGGGCCGGCCGTTCGTCACGTACAAGGTGGCCGCGACGCTCGACGGACGCGTTTCGGTTCCCGGCTCGCGTTGGGTCTCCGGAGAGGAGAGCCGGAGGCTCGTCCACGAGCTCCGGGCCCGCTCGGACGGGGTCGCGGTCGGGATGGGGACCGTCCGCGCGGACGAGCCGGAGCTGACTGCGCGTGGGGTAGAGGCGGCCGCTCAGCCGCGCCGATTCGCGTTCGGCGACGGGCCGCTACCGAACGGCTCCGACCTCGAGCTGCTCGCCGGCTCGCTCGACGAGGAGCTCGCACGCCTCGCGAACGAGGGCGTGCAGTCGCTGCTGCTCGAAGGCGGGCCGACGCTCGCGACCGCGTTCCTCGAGCGCGGCCTCGTCGACAAGCTGCTCGTCTTCGTCGCGCCGACTCTCGCGGGACGGGGGCCGAGGTTCATCGGCGAGCTCCTCGAGCCCGTGCGGCTGCATCGGCTCGAGGCAGCGACGGTCGGCGAGGATGTCCTCCTCACCGCTTATGTCCATGAACCCTGAAGACCGAATCGTCGCGCTCCTCTCTCGGTGGCTCGCCCGCCATCTGGACAACGCCGGGCTCCGTCGTGAGCTCGAGACGGCCGGCTGGGCCGGGCTGTCGGGCGATCGCGCAGAGCTGGTCGACGAGCTGCGCGCCGAGCTCGCGGACTCGGGGTCCGGCGAGCGCGCCGCGCTCGAGCCGCTCGTTCGGGAGACGCTCGAGGCGCTCGCGCTGATGGACTAGCGTTCACGACGTGTTCACGGGGATCGTGCGCGAGGTGGGGAAGGTCGTCTCGTTCGAGGGCGGACGCCTCCGAGTGGAGTCGTCGCTGGCGGCGGCGATGGGCGATTCCGTCTCGGTCGCAGGCGTCTGTCTCACGGTGGTCGACGGCGACCGCCGTACGCTCGCGTTCGACGCGGTCCCGGAGACGCTCGCGCGCACCAATCTCGGCAAGCTGCGGTCGGGAGACGGGGTCAATCTCGAGCCGGCGCTCCGTGCCGGGGAGCCGCTCGGGGGCCATTACGTCCAAGGCCACGTCGACGGTCTGGGACGCGTTCGCTCGGTAGAGCCCGAAGGCGACGGCTCCCGGGTGTGGCTCGACGCGCCCGGCGAGATCCTCCGCTACTGCGTCGAGAAGGGCTCGATCGCCGCGGACGGCGTCTCCTTGACGATCGCCGCGATCGACGACCAAGGCTTCGCCGTGGCGCTCGTGCCGCACACGCTTGCCGCGACCACGCTCGGCTCTGCCGGGGCCGGCGACGACGTCAACCTCGAGGTGGACGTGCTCGCAAAGTACGTCGAGAAGCTCGCCGGGCTACGATCTCCGGCTGAATGAGCGAGCACGTGGACGAACCCCAGGACTGGCCGCTGCGCGACCCGTCGTCGCACCTCCGTCCACCGGGCGGGCACCAGCACGGCGGGGACGAGGAGTACGGCCAGCCGGAGGTGCTGTACGAGGAAGGCGAGGTCGAGCCGGTTGTCGAGCTCGACGTCGAGCCCGAGCCGGCCGAGTCCACCCGGGTCGGGGCGGACGAGGGAGAGCCGGCGGCGTCCGAGCCGGAGACCTCCGAGGAGCCGGCCGGCGAGGCGGTGGAGGAGCCGGCAGAGGGGAGCGCCGCCGACGAGCATGCCGAGGGCGCGTTCAACGTTCCGGACGGCTACGCGCTGCTCGAAGGGGCGCCGAACGGAGACCGGCGGTCGGTCGCCGTGGTCGTCAGCCGGTTCAACGGGGAGATCACCAACCGGCTGCTCGAGTCGGCGCTCGCCGAGCTCGAGGAGGCCGGGGTCGCGAAGGACGCGATCCTCGTCATGCCCGTTCCCGGTGCGTTCGAGCTGCCGATTGCGGCAATGGCGCTCGCGAAGACGAGGCGCTATGCCTGCGTCGTCGCGCTCGGCTGCGTGATCCGGGGCGAGACGCCGCACTTCGACTTCGTCGCGAGCGAGTCCGCCAGCGGGCTGCAGCTGGCGGGGATCGAGACCGGCGTCCCGGTCTCCTTCGGGGTGCTGACCTGCGAGACGGCCGAGCAGGCGGAGGCACGTGTCGATCGTGGCGCCTGGGCAGCGCGCTCTGCGCTCGAGATGGCCGATGTCTTCGCGCAGCTCCGCACGGCTGCCGCTACGCGGTAGCCGCTACACTTCCCGGCCGCATGTCGAAGGTCTGCTCTGTTTGCGGGAAGAAGCCGTCGTTCGGCCACCACCGGAGCCACTCCATGGTGGCGACGAAGCGCCGCTTCGATCCCAACCTCCAGCGCGTCCGGATTCTCGTCGGTGGCGCGCCTCAGCGCGCCTACGTCTGCACGCGCTGCCTGAAGGGCGGCAAGGTCACGAAGGTCTAGCAGCCGGGGGCTCGCAACTGCGCGGGGCCTGTTTCGGGTCTAATCTCGCGCCGTGGATTTCGTCCTCGCCAGCTCCGATCTCGGCCGCGTCGCGATCACGGACGACGCGATCGCGCAGATCGTCGGCCTGACTGCCGCCGAGTGCTACGGCGTCGTGGCGATGACCGCGCCCGGCCGGATCGGGAAGCTGCTCGCCCGTGACCCGCTGACGAGAGGAGTCGAGGTCGCCGGGAGCGAGCGCGGGCTCTCGATCGCGCTCCACGTGGTCGTCGAGCACGGGCTCAACCTCGCGGAGGTCGCCTCGACGGTCCGCAACCGCGTCGGGTACGAGGTGGAGCGGATGACAGGGCTCCCCATCGCCGCAATCGAGGTGCACATCGACGACGTGAGAGCGTCGGTATGAACGGGCATCCTCAGCAGAAGAGCGAGACATCATCGCCGCGACCGACATGGCGGGCGCGGCTCACGGCGGCAGCGGAGGTGCGAGCAAGTTTCGGGAAGGGGGCTCGCGGGGGAAACCGGCTGTTTCCCCCGCGGAAGCGAGCCGGAGGCGAGCGACAATGAGCGACCTCGAAGCCGTCCGGCGGCTCGCCGTGCCGACGGCGGCCGCGCTCGAGGCGAGCCGGCGGCGGATCGACGACCTCAACGTCTACCCGGTTCCGGACGGGGACACCGGCACGAACCTGGCGTTGACCGTGCGCGCCGTGCGGGAGGCGCTCGACCAGCTCGAGGACGACGATCGCGAGCGGCTCGCCCGCGAGATCGCCCGCGCCGCGCTGATGGGCGCGCGCGGGAACTCCGGCGTGATCCTGTCTCAGATCGTGCGCGGCTTCGCCGAGGTCCTCGGCCAGGCGGGTGCGATCGACGCGCCGACCCTTGCGCGCGCATTTCGCTCGGCGAGCGACGCGGCGTATCGCGCAGTGCGCAAGCCGGTCGAGGGAACCATGCTGACGGTGATCAGGGAGCTGGCCGAAGAGGCCGAGGCGCAGGCGAGCGTCGACCTGCCGGTGGGCGACCTGCTCCGTGCACTCGTTCACCGAGGTGAGGAGACGCTGGCGCGTACCCCTCAGTACCTCGAGATCCTGCGCGAGGCCGGCGTCGTCGACGCGGGCGGTGCCGGGCTGCTCGAGCTGGTTCGCGGCCTCGCAGCCGGAGTAACGGGCGAGCAGCTCGCCGGGCCCACCGCCGACCTCGAGCAGGTGAGCTTCGATGCCGTCCACCAGGAGCTCTCGCGGTACCGGTACTGCACCGTCTTCGTCGTCGAGGGTCAGGGCCTTGACGCGACCGCGATGGAGCACGAGCTCGAGCGGCTGGGTGACTCGCTGATGGTCGTCGGCGACTCGACCGCGCTAAAGGTCCACGTGCACACCGACGATCCCGGTGCTGCGCTCAGTCTCGGCGTGGCCCACGGGGCGCTCGAAGGCGTGGAGATCGCGAACATGCACCGCCAGACCGAGGAGCGCGAGACGCGTCTCCTGCACGTCGTCCCGGACGCGCGCGAGAGCGACGTGGTCGCCGTCGTCGCCGGAGCCGGAAACGCAGAGCTGTTTCGCAGTCTCGGAGCGGCGCAGATCGTCGAGGGAGGCCAATCGATGAACCCGTCGACTGCGGAGATCGTCGGCGCGATCGAGGCGACGGCCGCGAACGAGGTGGTGGTGCTGCCGAACAACGCGAACGTGATCCTCTCCGCCCAGCAGGCGGCAGAGCACGCGTCGAAGCCGGTCTGGGTCGTGCCGACACAGTCGATCCAGGCGGGCATCGCGGCGCTGGTCGCCTACGACGGCAGACTCGGCGCCGAGCAAAACGCCGCCGTGATGGACGAGGCGGTCGACGCCGTGACGACCGGGGCGGTGACGACGGCCTCGCGCGATGTCGAGCTCGACGGCCTCGCCGTCCAGAAAGGGTCGTTTCTGGGCCTCGCGGAGGGCCAGCCCATCGCCGGCGGCGACGACTTCGAGGAGGTGGCCGAATCGGTTATCGAACGGTTGCTCGTCGAGCCGCGCGGTGTGCTGACGATCCTGACCGGGGAGCAGGCCCCCCGGGTGGACGGCCTCGTCGATCGGATCGCCGCCCAGCACCCCGACGTCGAGGTCGAGGTTCGCGAAGGCGGGCAACCCCACTACCAGCTCCTGCTCTCCGCCGAATGACCCGGGTCGTCCTGATCGAGGACAACGAGGTCTTCCGCCAGGCGCTCGAGCTGCTGCTCACGCTCCAGGGCCAGATCGAGGTCGTCGCCTCGGAGCCCGACGGCGTTCGTGCTGCGGAGCTCTGCCACGAGCTGAGACCCGATGTGATGCTCGTCGACTACCGTCTACCGGGCTTGGACGGTGTACAGGTCACGAAGCTCGTGCACGAACGCTGCCCGGACGTTGCGATCATTGCGCTCACCGCCGCCGCCGGAGAGCGCGAGATCGAGGCGATGCTCGCCGCCGGCGCGGTCGCGTACGTCCGCAAGGACGAGTCGCTCGACGCGATCGTGGGCGCGATCCGAGCGGCGGCGCCGGTGAACTGATGGACCTGACTGCGGCGAACACCGCAATCGTGCTCGACTCGACTGCCGACTTCCCCGACGCGCCGCGGCGCTTCTCGAACTGGCGCGTCGTCCCGCTCTACGTGCGTTTCGGCGACGAGAGCTTCAAGGACTACGAGGACCTCGCGCCCTCCGGGTTCTACGCGCGGCTGCGTACCGCGGCGGCGCTGCCGACGACCTCGCAGCCGACGCCCGAGGACTTCCTGACCGTGTACCGGCAGCTCTCCGGCTACGAGCGGATTCTGTCGCTGCACCTCCCGCTGAAGATGTCGGGCACGCTCGAAAGCGCGCGGCGAGCGGGCGAGGAGCTCGGCGGCAACGGCGTGCGCACGATCGACACCGGGACGGTCTCGGCCGGGCTCGCCATGCTTGCGCTGGCAGTGCAGCGCCGGCTCGACCGCGGGACGACCGACGATGAGATCGACACTCTGGTCGAGCGCTTCCGGCGCGAGGAGCGGCTCGTCTGGACCGTCGAAACGCTCGAGTTCCTTGCAAAGGGCGGCCGGATCGGCAGGGCGGCGGCGATGGCCGGGACGTTGCTGAACATCAAGCCGATCCTCGGCATCGAGGACGGAGAGGTTGTCCCGCGCAAGCGTGTCCGGGGCGCGCACAAGGCCTTTCTGGAGTTCGCGGGCTCGTTCGAGGCGGAAGCCGCGAGCGGTCCGTCGCTGCGAGTCGGGATCGTCCACGCAGATGCGCCCGAGCGGCTCGACGCCCTACGCGAACTCGTCCGCCGTGCCCGGCCGCAGGCACAGATCGAGGTCGAGTCGATGCTCGGTGCCGTGGTGGGCACGCATGCCGGACCCGGCGCGGTCGGGCTCTTCTGGTTCGACGACGACGACGCCTAGTCGTCGTTGTCGTGGTTGTCACCGCCGTTGTGCTGCTCGACCGTGACCACAGGGGTGCGCGTGGTGGCTGTCCCGCCGGTCAGTACGGCGCGGGGGCTGAGCTTGCCCACCGGATCATTCCTCGGTTGGGCGTAGCCGAGGAGAGCGAGGTTGAGCAGGATGGCGGCGGCGGCGGCCGCGGCGACGGCGGCGGCGACGAGCCCGATCTTCAGGCTGCGACGAGATCCCACGGTGCCGAGGCTAGCTGACGACGGAGCTCGCCGACCTCGTGCGGCCGGTTCACGAGCAGCGCGGCGACGAGCCGCCCGGCCGGGTCGAGGTAGCGGGCCCGGAGCGAGTCGAGGTCCCCGTCCAGGTCGACCGACACGGCCGACCGCGGGTCGCCGACCTGCTGGAGCCGAAGCCCGAGCTGGTCGGACCAGAAGTACGGGACGTCCTCGTACGGGCGCTCGATGCCGAGGATCGCGCGGGCGGCCGCGGTGGCCTGCCCGGCGGCGGCGGTCCAGTGGCCGGTGCCGGTGACATCGCCGCAGGCGTAGATCCCCGGCATGGGCGTCCGGCCGCAGGCGTCGGTGACCACGCTGCCGTCACGCCGCAGCGGAACGCTCCCCCGGAGCCAGCGCGTGGCCGGCCGCGCTCCGACTGCGTCGAGCACGATTCCGTCGGCCGGAGTCCCGCGCGGCACGAAGCGGACGCCGTGGTGCAGATGCCGCTCGGCGAGGAGCGCGGACACCTGCGCTCCGAGCAGGCGCTCGAGTGGTGGGTCGCCGACGAGCGTGACCTCGACTCCGAGGGCGCGGGCCGTCGAGGCGACCTCCGTCCCGACGAGGCCCGTCCCGACGACGGTCAGGCTTCGTCCCGGTCCGGAGCGCCTCCTGGAGGGCCTCGGCGTGGGCGAGCGTCCGGAGGCGATGGCGGCCGGGCGCAACGGTCCGCGCCGACGCGCCCGTTGCCACGACCAGCGCGTCCCAGGGCAGCGTGCGGCCGTCGTCGGTCACGGCCGTGCGCCCGCGAAGCCCCACGACGCGCGTCCTCGTGAGCAGCTCGATCTGCTTCTCCGCCCAGCTGCCCGCGGGGCGAAGGGCGAGGCTGGCGCTGTCGCGGGTGCCCGCGAGCAGCTCCTTCGAGAGCGCCGGTCGCTCGTAGGGCGCGATCGGCTCCTCGCCTGCGATCGTGATCGGGCCGTCGAAGCCCTCCGCGCGGAGTGTCTCCGCGCAGCGGGCTCCGGCAAGGCCCGCGCCGACGATCAGCACCCTCATGCGAGCCGCTCGCCGGTGTCGACGTCGAATACGGCGATCGCCCCCATCGGGCAGCCTCGAGCGGCTTCGATCGCGCGGTCGTCGAGGCCGCTGTCGCGAGCGACGGCGATCCCGTCGCCGCCGAGGGCGAACGCCTCCGGGGCGGAATCGACGCAGGAGCCGAAGCCGCTACAGAGCGACCTGTCGATCTGGACGCGGTATCCGGGCATTCGCCTTTCCTCCTCTCGTGATCACCCGCCACGCGGTCAGTGAGGCGACGGCGGCGATCGAGCCCGCGTAGAGCCCGAATGCCCACCGGTCGCTGCCGGCGGCGAGTCCGTGGACGGTGGCGGCGCCGAACACCCCGAACGTCAGGTAGTGAAGTCGACGCCAGTTCCGCGCGCCGATCCGGCGGCGGAACGAGAACGAGACGTAGATCAGCAGCATCAGCTCGGCCGCCAGCACTCCCACCCCGGTTGCCAGGGGGCGGTACGGGCTCAGGCCCGGCACCAGCAGCGCGGCAAGCGGCATGCGGACGGTCTGGTCGAGAGTCAGCGTCAGCCCGTGCAGGACGATCGCCCCGAGAGCGAGCAGCGAGACGAACCGGTGGAGGTCGGTCGCCACGGCGGCCTTGACCCGCGTGCCCAACGGCTTCGACTTCACCGTCAGCCCGGCCAGCACGGACGTGGTCAGGAGCGCGTAGGCGGTCAGGCCTGTGGCGCGGGCGAGCAGCCAGAACGTCGGATCGGTCTTCACCGGAGCCCTCCGGTCAGCACCGTGCGCCCGTCTGCACCGATCAGGACAGCGGGCGCGTCCGCCGGCGCGCCGAGGAAGATCGCCTTCGCGAGCACCTCGGCGTCGACAGCGGTCGGCGCGACCACCGTCACCCGGAGCAGGTCGCTCTCGGCAGGCCTGCCGGTGTCGGGATCGATCAGATGGTGTGCCTCGATGCCATCGCGCTGCCAGCGGCGGCGGTCGCGGCCCGACGTTGCCAGGGCGCCGTCCTGGAGACCGAGCGTGAGCGAGCCGTCTCCGGTCTCGACTCCGACCGGCCAGAGGCGGCCTCGGCCGGCGATGTCGCCGCCGGCGTTGACCAGGCAGGGACCGGCTCGGTCGAGCAGAGCGCACGCGCGATCGACCGCGTAGCCCTTCGCTATGCCGCCGAGGTCGAGCCGGAAGCCGGGCTCGAGCTCGATTCGGCGGCGGTCGATCCGGATCTTGCCGCCGCAGGCTCGCGCGGGTTGGGCCTCGCCTTCGGGCGCGACCTCGTCGAACGTGCGGTCGTAGCCCGCGGCGACGAGGGCGTCGTGGACGGTGGGATCGAAGCGTCCGCCGGTGCGTTCCCGCGCCTCGACGGCGAGCCTCGTCACCGTGACGAGGTCGTCGCCGGCGTCGAGCGCGCCGGAGCGGTTGAGCGCCGAGAGCTCGGAGTCGGGGCGGAAGCGCGAGAGCAGCGCCTCCAGCCGCTCGAACTCCTGCTCGGCTCGGGCGAAGGCGAGTTCGCTCTCGGCGCTCGGCTCGGAGTCGATGAACAGCTCGACCTGAGTGCCCATCGCGGGGAAGGAGCGCCGCTGCATCACGAGGTCCTCGTGATCGTCAGCGGCGGGAGCGTGACCACGCGCACGGAGGGAGCCGATGCCGCGCCGCTCGAGCTCGAGTCGAGGGCGAGGCCGGTGCCGATGCGAGCGAAGCGGCGCGCGTCTTTGTGTTTGCGGCCCGGACGGCTGCGATCTGCTGCTTGCGCTGGGCGAGTTGCGTCCGGTAGGCGGCCCAGCGCCGGTCGACGATTCGCTGCACTGCCAGGGCTTCCGCCCGGACCCGCTGCTCGCGGACCTGAAGCGCCGCCAGGCGAGGGTCGTTCGGCACCGCGCTCTGCTTCTGCCAGGGGCGGGCTGCGATCGCCGCCCAGGCGACGAAGAAGACGAGAACGGCGCCGACGAGTGCGTAGAGGCGGGCGGTGTGGCTAGTCATCGAAGCCCTCGCCGCCTTCGTGCTCCGACGAGCCTTCGGCTTCGTGGTCGTCGCCGCCGGTGCGGTGGACATGACGGATGATCGGCGCGGGCCGGACGTAGACGACCCGCTGACTCGGCGCCGCCGCGAGCGGCGCGCCGGCCGGCGTGCCGGATCCCTGGATCTTCGCGGGCAGCGGCGGGAGCTTCGGCGGCCGCTGCGCCAGCGCCTTCCGGAGCGCGATCTCGGTCCGGTCGAGTGCCTTTGCCCGCTGCGCGACGACCGTGGACGAGGCGGGTACCGTCGAGGTTCCCGCGCCCAGGTGGACCGTCCTCGTCGCGGCGACGGTCCCGGCGATGGCCGCGACCCCGACTGCGAGCGAGATCGCGAGTGCGTGCTTCTTGTTCACCGTGGCCTCCATTCGTTGACTCGTCCTGACCGTACGGCGGGCGGAGTTAGGCTCGGGAGAGCGCTCGGCAAGGCTTCGTACTGCCTTCGGTAAAGGTTCGGGAAGGACCGGATGCCCTGCGCCCGGGCCGGTGCGAGGATTGGCCTGTGAAGATCCTGGTCGTCGAGGACGAGGACGCGATCGCGGAGCCACTCGTCGAAGGCCTCGAGCGCGAGGGCTTCGGTGTGCAGCGCGTCGCGACCGGCCTCGCCGCCCTCGAGGCGCCCGAGCCGGACATCGTGCTCCTCGACCTGCGCCTGCCCGATCTGGACGGGTTCGAGGTCTGCCGGCGCCTCCGCGAGCGCTCGCGCGTGCCGATCATCGTCGTCAGCGCGCGCGGCGAGGAGGTCGATCGCGTGGTCGGGCTCGAGCTCGGGGCCGACGACTATGTGGTCAAGCCGTATGGGCTGCGCGAGCTGGTCGCGCGCATCAGGGCGGTCCTGCGCCGGCTGGAGCCCGCCCCCGTGGAGGGGCCGAGGCGGGTGAACGGTCTGGAGGTCGACCCGCGCACGCGCCGGGCGAGCCTCGACGGGCGCGAACTGCTGCTCACGCCGCGCGAGTTCGACCTGCTCGCGCTGCTCGCGTCGGAGCCCGGCGCCGCGCTGAGTCGCACGCGGATCTTCGAAGAGGTGTGGGAGACGCGCTGGTACGGGTCGCCGAAGACGATCGACGTCCACATCGCGGCCCTGCGCAAGAAGCTCGGCGACCCGGCCTGGATCGAGACCGTTCGCGGCGTGGGCTTCCGCCTTCGCGCCTGACCATGTCCAGGCGTCTTCTGCTCAGCTACCTGAGCCTGACGCTGCTCGTGCTCGCCGCCCTCGAGGTGCCGTTGGGCGTCACCTACTCCCGGAACGAGCGGGGCGATCTCGAGTCGAAGGTCGAGCGGGACGCCGTCACGGTCGCGTCGCTTTCGGAGGGCCTGCTCGAGGGTGGCCGCGAGACGTCGGTTCCGGCGCTGGCGGCGATTGCGCGCCGCTACCAGGCCGACACCGGCGGGCGCGTCGTCGTCGTCGACCGGCGCGGAACCGCCGCCGTCGACTCGCACCCGATCCCCGGCGACACGAGCTTCGCCAGCCGACCCGAGGTCGCGGCGGCGCTCTCCGGGAACGTCGCGACGGGCGTCCGGCACTCGAATACGCTCGGTGTCGACCTGCTGTACGTGGCCGTTCCCGTCGCCTCCGGCGGGACGATCCTCGGTGCGGTTCGCATCACCTATCCGACCTCGACGCTCGACCGCCGCGTGAGGCGCTACTGGCTGACGCTGGCGGCGATCGCGGCGGTCGTGCTGGGAGGCGTCTCCCTCCTCGGAGTCTGGGTCGCGCGGGGTGTGACCAAGCCGCTTCGCCGTCTGGAGGAGGCCGCGGCCGCAGTCGGGGCCGGGAACCTGAATGTCCGTGCGCCCGAGGAGGGGCCGACCGAGGTCCGACAGCTTGCCCGGGAGTTCAACGAAACCGCGGCGAAGCTCGAGCAGCTCCTCGGTTCCCAGCAAGCTTTCGTCGCCGACGCTTCGCACGAGCTGCGCACGCCGCTGACCGCGCTCCGGCTCCGGCTCGAGAACATGGGGTCGGCTGCGGCACCTGCGCTCGCCGAGGCCGACCGGCTCGGCAGGCTGGTCGAGGGCCTCCTCTCACTGGCGCGAGCGGACGCGCGGGCAGCCCCGAGCCAGCCGGTGAAGCTTGACGAGGTGCTGGCGGAGCGCCTCGTGAACTGGGACGGCGTCGACCGGGCGGTCGAGCAGGGGCTGGTCGTCCGCAGCTCCGCTGACCGTCTCGGACAGGTCGTGGACAATCTGGTCGCCAACGCCCGCGCGGTCTCCGACGAGGTCACCGTGACGGCGCGGCGGTCGGGCGAGTGGATCGAGCTCCACGTCGTCGACCGTGGCCCCGGGCTCTCCGAGGAGCAGCGCGTCCGCGCCTTCGACCGGTTCTGGCGCGGCCATTCCTCCGGGCCTGGTTCCGGGCTGGGGCTGGCGATCGTCAGGCGTCTCGCCGCACTCGACGGCGGCGAGGCGGAGCTCCTCGGGCGGCCCGGCGGTGGGATCGACGCGGTCGTCCGCCTCCACCCGGGCTAGTCCGCCGGACCGGCTCCTATACTCGGACCGAGTGACGCGCCCGACGGGCTTTGCCAGCGTGGACCGACCCGAGGTCTGGCCGCGCCTGCGCGGAGAGCCACGGCCGGAGCGGCTCGACGCGCCTCTCGATTCCCTCCCCGGGGTGGGGCCGAAGATCGCCGCCCGTCTACGCAAGCTCGGGCTCGGCACGGTGCGCGACCTGCTCGAGCACCGCCCGCGCGACTACCAGCGGGCCGTCGGGGAGAGCCGCATCGTCGACCTGTTCGGCGAGCAGGAGGCGGTGATCGTCGGAGAGGTACGGAGCGTGTCGCTGCGACGGACGCGCCGCCGGCTGACGGTGTTGAAGGCGACCGTCGCCGACGAGAGCGGTTCGATCCCCGCGGTCTGGTTCAACCAGGACTGGCTTGCCGAGAAGCTCCGGCCCGGGACGCGGATCCGCCTCCGCGGGCAGCTGCGGCGAAACGAGTTCGCCGTGCGCTCCTACGACCTGAACGGGGCAGCCGCGACCAGCGACCTGGCGCCCATCTACCCGGCCGGCGAGGAGATCGCGCCGCCGCGGATCCGAGCGCTGGCCGACAAGGGGCTCGGCCTGGTGCGCAACGTGCCCGATCCGCTCCCGGCGAGCCTCAAGCAGGCGGAGACGCTCCCGCATCGCGCCGATGCATTCCATGCGCTGCATCGTCCTGCGACGCTTCAGGAGGCGGAGACGGGCCGGCGCCGGCTTGCGTTCGACGAGCTGCTCCTCCTCCAGCTCGGTCTCGCCCGGAGAAACCGCGAGCGTGAGAGCGAGGTCGCGATCGCGCTCGGGACTCCGGGAGAGCTCGTCGCCCGCTACCGGCAGGTCCTGCCGTTCCGGTTGACCCCCTACCAGGAGCAGGCGATCGAGCAGCTCGACGGCGATCTCGCAGGCGACGTGCCGATGCAGCGCCTGCTGCAGGGCGATGTCGGCTCCGGCAAGACGGTGGTGGCGCTCTACGCGCTGCTGCGCGCGGTCGAGAAAGGGTTCCAGGGAGCGCTGATGGCGCCGACGGAGACGCTCGCCGAGCAGCATTTCCTCACGCTCGACGAGCTCTGCGGGCCGCTCGGAGTACGCGTCGGGCTGCTGACCAGCTCGGCCGGGAAGCGTGCACGCGATGCGGCTCGCGATGCTGCGATCCTGGTCGGGACGCACGCGCTGATCCAGGAGGGAGTCGAGCTCGACCGCCTCGCGGTGGCCGTCGTCGACGAGCAGCATCGCTTCGGCGTCGAGCAGCGCACCGCCCTGGCGCGAGACCGGAGCCCGCACGTGCTGCACATGACCGCGACGCCGATCCCGCGGACGCTGGCGCTCACCGTCTATGGCGACCTGGCGGTGAGCGAGATCGAGAAGCCGCCAGCCTCGCGCAAGCCGATCGTGACGCGGTGGATTCCGGAGGAGCGGGCGCCCGAGGCCTACCGCCGGCTCACGCGCCTGCTCCGCGAGGGCCGTCAGGCGTACGTCGTCTGCCCCCTGATCGAGCAGTCGGAGACGTCGAGAGCGCGTGCGGCGGAGCAGGAGGCCGAGCGGCTGTGCCGGGCCGAGCTCAGGGGGTTCCGGGTGGGCTGCCTGCACGGCAAGCTGAAGCCGGCCGACCGGCGCGCGCTGATGGCGCAGTTCAAGGCGCGCGAGCTGGACGTGCTCGTGGCGACGACGGTGATCGAGGTCGGCGTCGACGTCCCGAATTCGACCGTGATGATCGTCCAGGAGGCCGACCGCTTCGGGCTCGCGCAGCTCCATCAGCTGCGGGGCCGAGTCGGTCGAGGCGCGGAGCAGTCCTACTGCCTGCTCGTCTCGCGGCCGAAAGAGGAGCTGACGGACGCCGCCGCGCGCAGGCTGGAGGCGCTCGTCGAGACGACCGACGGCTTCGAGCTCGCCGAGGTCGATCTGGAGCTGCGCGGCGAGGGTCAGCTGCTCGGCACCCGTCAGTCCGGCCTCTCCGATCTGCGCTTCACGAAGCTGCGGGTCGACCGCCCGCTGCTCGACCGGGCACGCGCGGCCGCGCTCGAGCTGATCGACTACGAAGGCCCGCTCGACGACGAGCTCGTGCGGGCCTTCGCCGATGTCGATCGGGCAGCCGCCGCCTAGGCTGCGGCTGGTTGCCGGCGCGCCGACCTCGCGGCCGAGGAGCCAGCCCGCGTAGGCGAACTCGTGCTCGCGCAGCGCCCGGTTGTACGCGGGCAGGACGTCGCCGGTCAGCGTCCCGCCGTGCATCGCGTGGATCCAGGCCGGCTCGATCTCCTCGATGCGGTCGACGGCGGCGCGCACGGGATTCTCGTGGGCGAAGATGCCGACACCGCGGTACACCTCGAGCATCGCGTCCGACAGGTTCTCGGTCACGACCGGCGGCTGGTCGCCGGGCTGGAGGTACAGGTCTGACGGGAACAGGCTCGAGGTCGACTCCTCGACGACCATCATCGAGTCCCAGTGGTGGACGTGGGGCGTCTCGAGGAAGCGCAGCGTGTGCCTGCCGAGCTCGAGCCGCTCGCCGTCGGTGAAGCCCCGAGCGCGATCCGTGAACCCGAAGCCCTTCGCGTTCAGCTGGATCGAGAGCGCCGAGCCGACGAGGTCCGTTCGGGGCGCCTCTGCCATGAAGCGATCCATCCCGCCGTTCTCGTCACCTTCCCAGTGGAGGAGCACGACGTGGGCGAGCGTTGCCGGGTCGAGCACCTCGCTGAATCGCTCCGCGGATCGTCTCGTACCACTCGTACTCGCCGGTGTGGACGAGCGTCGGCTCCTCGTCGTCGATGAGGAACTGGTTGAACGTGATTCCGTATGGCTCGGTCATCGTCGAGATCCGGTAGATGCCGCCGACGATGTTGTCGATCCGCGTTTCCACTGCGCCCT
The DNA here is from genome assembly GCA_963719325.1 of uncultured Actinomycetes bacterium. Lineage (GTDB taxonomy): Bacteria > Actinomycetota > Thermoleophilia > Gaiellales > Gaiellaceae > DATBLE01. Next base: position 67,293 of record CAVRBW010000011.1, on the reverse strand, counting down.
CCTTTGGTTGCACGAGTATGTGCAGCGATATATACATCAGAGCACAGCGGTGTGCAACAATTTGGTCGGATGGCGAGGAAGTACGAGCTCAAGCAGCGCGCCGAGCGGCAAGCCGAGACGCGACGCCGCATCGTCGAGGCCGCGGTTCACCTCCACGGCACGCTCGGACCGGCGCGGACGAGCTTCAGCGAGGTCGCCCGCGCCGCCGGGGTCCAGCGGCACACGCTGTACCGTCATTTTCCCGACGAGCGGGCTCTGTTCATCGCCTGCTCGGGTCACGTCTTCGAGGCGAATCCACCTCCCGACGCCGAGGCCTGGCGCACGATCGCCGACCCTCAGGCGCGGCTGCGCCGAGGCTTGACCGACCTCTACGAGTTCTACGACCGCGTGAGCGACATGCTTGCCGCCGTCCTCCGCGACGCGGAAGTACATCCGCTCACACGCGAGATGCACGCGCTTCGTAGCAGGTCGGCGTTCGCGGCCATTCGGGAGGCACTGTCCGAGGTGCTTCCTCGTCGAGGGCGCGCCGCTGCCGTCCTCGACCTGGCACTGGATTTCAGGACCTGGCAGTCGCTTGTCCAGCGCAGCGGCCTCTCGAATGCCGAGGCGGCCGAGACGATGGTGGCCGCGATTCACTGCCGGTGAGGATCATCGCCGGCTCTCGAAAGGGCCACCGCATCGTCGCGCCCAAGGGGCTCTCGACCCGGCCGACAGGTGACCGCGTGCGCGAAGCCGCCTTCAACCTGATCGGACCGGTGGATGAAGCGTCCGTCCTCGACCTCTTCGCCGGCTCGGGGGCGATGGGGCTCGAGGCGCTGTCGCGTGGTGCGGCCACTGCCGTCTTCGTCGAATCCGACCGCGACGCCTGCCGGGCGATCGACCAGAACCTCGACAAGCTCGGCCTGCCGGGCGCGACCGTCCTCTGCAGAGACGCCCTGCAGATGCTCGCCGCGGATCCCCGAACCTACGACCTGATCCTCTGCGACCCGCCGTACGACTTCGCCGACCACGTCCGGCTCGGCGGGTACCTGGCCCGGATGCTGGCCGAAGACGGACTGCTCGTCTACGAGACCGGCGCGAAGAACGAGCCCCGGATCGACGCGCTCGCGATCCGCACCTCGCGCACGTACGGCTCGGCACGCCTTACGCTGTTCCAGCATGAGCCCTAGGCTTGACAGAGGCTCCCACCGGCGTAGGCTCCACGGAGCCGGGCAGGAGCGGAGGTACCGGCTTTGCCGGCGCCGGAGCGGGGAAGGAGCGGAGGTGCCGGCTTTGCCGGCGCCGGAGCGGGTGCTGTGATCACGGCGATCTCTCCCGGCTCCTACGACCCGGTCACGCTCGGACACGTGGACGTGATTCGTCGCGCCGCCTCGATCTTCGATCGTGTCGTCGTCGGCGTCGTCCGCCACCCGCACCACAAGGAGCCGACCTTCGCGATCGAGGAGCGGGTCGAGTTCGTCCGCGAGGCGCTCGCGGGCGTCCCGAACGTCGAGGTCGACGTGTTCGCCGAGCTCGTGGTCGAGTTCGCGCGCCGGTGGGAGGCGAAGGCGATCGTCAAGGGCCTGCGCGTGATCTCGGACTTCGAGTGGGAGTTCCAGATGAACCAGCTCAACCGCCACCTCGCGCCGGAGATCGAGACGGTGTACGTGATGTCGAGCCCGCTGTACTCCTTCATCTCGTCCAGCGGCGTGAAGGAGATCGCCGCGTTCGGGGGAAACGTGGACGGGCTGGTTCCGCCCGCGGTCGCCACGCGCTTCCGCGAGATGTTCCCCGAGGGGCGCGGTGGTGCTCCCACCAGCCCGCAGGAGTAGACTGAGAGGCAGATATGGACGTACTCGTTCTGATCGACAAGCTCGACGACCTCGTGCACAACGCGAAAGCGGTGCCGCTGACCGACCAGGTGCGCATCGACCGCGAGGAGATCTACGACATCCTCGACCAGATGCGCGCGACGATTCCGGAGGAGATCAAGCAGGCTCGCTGGATCGTCAAGGAGCGGCAGGAGATGCTGGCCGAGGCGAAGCGCGAGTGCGACCGGATCCTCGGCGAGGCGCGCGAGCAGGCAGCACGCGAGGCGTCGCAGACCGAGATCGTCAAGCTTGCCGAGCGCCAGGCACAGGAGATCATCGACGAGGCGCGACGGCAGGCCCGCGAGACGCGTCTGGAGATGGAGGACTGGGCGGACGGCATCCTGTCGACGCTCGAGGTCAACCTCGACAAGTTCCTGACGGCCGTCAAGCGAGGCCGAGAGCGGCTGCACGAGCGCTCGCAGGAGACCGTGGTCGCGGGCGTCTCCGGCAACAGCGACGAGCCGTACTAGCGAGCTGCGCGGCGGCGTGATCGTAGCCGCGCTCTACGACGTTCACGGAAACCTCCCGGCTCTGGAGGCAGTTCTCGCGGAGCTCGAGGAGATCCAGCCCGACGTGCTCCTGTTCGGCGGCGACGTCGCCGCCGGTGCGCTCCCCGCGGAGACGATCGACCTCCTCCGGTCGCTCGATCATGCCCGGTTCGTCCGGGGCAACTGCGAACGCGACATGGTCGAGGGAGAGTCCGGGCCGCTCACGGGCTGGGCGGCGGAGCAGCTCGACGGCTCACAGCTCGACTTCCTGGCGTCCTTCGAGCCGACGGCGGTCGTCGACGACGTCCTCTACTGCCACGCGACGCCGTCCGACGACATGCCGTTCGTGACCGTGCTCACGCCGGACGAGCTCGCGGCGGAAACGATCGGCGAGGTCGAGCAGCCCACGGTCGTGATCGGCCACACGCACTCGCAGTTCGACCGGCAGCTCGGCACATTGAGGCTCGTCAACGCGGGGAGTGTCGGCATGCCCTACGAGGATCGGCCGGGTGCCTACTGGGCGCTCGTCGAGGACGGGGAGCCCGAGCTGCGACGGACCGCCTACGACCTCGAGGCGGCCGCCGAGCGCATCCGCGCGGGCGGCTGGCCGATGGCCGACCGGTGGATCCCCGAGAACCTGCTGGCGGTTCCGACGGCGACCGAGGCCGCCGGGTTCTTCGAATCGCAGCGCTCCTCGTAGCTACGCGGCGGCGGCGGCCAGATCCAGCCCGTCGCTGAGGTGCCGGGCGAGCGCGACGAACGCCTCGGCCGCCCGGGTTTGCCGGCGGTCGCGGTGCCAGGCGATCCCGATCAGACGCGGGGGAAGCCGGTCGCCGAGATCGACGACCTCGATCGCCTTGTCCGTCTCGTCGACCGTCAGCCGCGGCACGATGGCGATCCCGACTCCGGCCGCAACGAGCCCCTGCACCGTGCCGTTGTCGTCCGACCGGAAGACGATTTGGGGATCGTGGCCGGTCTGGCGGAGCCGATCCTCGACGTGGTACGTCGTCCGGCAGGTTCGGAACCCGATCAAGGGGTGCTCGACGAGCTCCCGCAGGCGAGGAGCTCGGTCTTTCGACGCAAGCGGCGAGCCGGCAGGGACGAGCAGGACGTACGGATCCCGCATCAGCTCGACCGTCTCGTACGGGCCGGGCTCCAGCGGCAGGACGACGAAGCTGAGGTCGAGCTCGCCACGCTCGACCAGGCGCGCGAGCTCCCCGTCGTCCGCCGACTCGCGCAGCGATACGTCGACCTTCGGCCAGGCGGCGCCGAACTCTCGCAGCAGCGTCGGGAGGAGCCTGGCACCGACGCTCTGGTAGGTGCCGACGTTGAGCGCGCCCGCGTCGCCTGCATCGAGCGCAGCCAGGTCGGCCTGGGCGGCCTGGAGGCGAGCGTCGATCGCGTCCGCGTGGCGCAGGAGCACTTCGCCGGCCTCGGTGAGGGAGACCGGACGCGGACCGCCGGGGCGGTCGATCAGCCGCTGCCCGACGATGCGCTCGAGCATCGCGATCTGCTGGCTTACTGCCGACTGGGTGTAACCGAGGCTCGCTGCGGCTCGCCCGAACGTGCCCTCCTCCGCAATTGCCTTCAGCGCGATCAGATGGCGCAGCTCCAGCCCCAACCAGCGATCAGGATCCATAATCGAATCGACACATTACACGACTGGTGCTTATTGAAGTGCGTGGGCACTCTGCAGGCATGGAGATGATCGTCGTCCTCACGCTTTTGCTCCTTGCCGGCGTTGTCTCGGTCATGGGACCGGATTCTCGTGACTACGACGACCGCGACCGGCGAGGCTGGTGGCCCGGCCACCGCTTGCGGTAGCAGCCGGGTGACGGGCCCCGGAGCGTCGCGCGCCCGAATCTGGGCTGCGCTGGCGATCGTCTACGTCGTCTGGGGCTCGACGTACCTGGGGATCGACCTGGCGGTGCGGACGATCCCGCCGTTTCTGATGGCTGCCGCCCGGTTCCTCGTGGCCGGCGGGCTCCTGTACGCGTGGGCGATCCGGCACGGCGATCGCGACGATCGGCCGACGCCACGCCACTGGCTCTCCGCCTTCGTGATCGCGGGCCCGATGCTCGCCTTCGGCAACGCGTCCGTCGGCTGGGCCGAGCAGAAGCTCGATACCGGTCTGACCTCACTCATCATCGCGTCCGTTCCGCTCTGGATGGCCGTGCTCGATCGCATCTTCTGTGCGCAACGGCTGGCGCGCGGGATCGTGATCGGGCTCGTCGTCGGCTTCGGCGGCGTCGGCCTGCTCGTCGCACCCGGCGGCGCGGAAGGTGCCGGCAGCCGTGAAGCGTTCGTCCTGGTTGCCGCGTCGCTCGCCTGGGCAATCAGCTCGCTCTACTCGCGCAACGCCCCCTTGCCGAGGCGTCCGCTCGTCGGGGCGGCGATGGAGATGCTCGCGGGGGGCCTGATGCTGACGGTGATCGGCGCCGCCGGCGGCGAGCTCGGTCGAGTCCATCCGGAGGCGATCTCGCTCGAGTCCTGGCTCGGCCTCGCCTATCTGGTGACAGCCGGGTCGTTGCTCGGCTTCACCGCCTACATCTGGCTGCTCCGGGCTGCCCCGACCTCGCTCGTCGGGACCTACGCCTACGTGAACCCGGTGATCGCCGTCCTGCTCGGGACGATGCTGCTGGGTGAGCCGATCACCTGGCGGACGCTCGTGGGCGGCGGGATCATCCTGTCCGCGGTCGCCCTGATCATGCGGACGCCGAAGAAGCGCGCTCCCGAGCCGGCGGTCGAGGCGCGGCCGGCGGTCGCCGTCGCACGCGGCCGCTAGGCCGCCGCGCTTGCGCGACGGCTTTCGACGGGTACCGAGCGGTACGCTGAGCCCATGACGATGTTCGACCTGCGCAACGTCCGCGTCAGGTCGGGGGAGGAGCACCGCGAGGCTGTCGAGGTTGCGGTCGCTCCCGTCGAGCTGGGAGGCGAGCGTTACATCGCGGTTCCCGAGGAGATCCCGGCCGAGCTCGCCGTGACGCGCGCGTCCACGGGCTGGGTGTTCGAGTTGCGCTTCGGCGTACGGCTGCACGGCCCGTGCGTGCGTTGCCTCGGTGACGCCGTCGTCGAGGAGCGACTCTCGCTGCGGGAGTACCAGGCGACGAGCCCTGACTCGGACGAGCTGGCGACCCCATACCTCGTCGACGGCCGGCTCGACCTCTCCATGTGGGCCCGTGACGCCCTCGTCCTCGCCCTCCCGGACAAGATCCTCTGCAAGCCCGACTGCGCGGGCCTGTGCCCCGTCTGCGGCAAGGACCTGAACCGCGAGCCGCACAGCCACGGCCATCACGAGCCGGATCCACGCTGGTCGTCGCTGGCCGAGCTAAAGGACCGGCTCTAGTCCCGCGGGCTCGCGCGTGAGTGTCGGTGGGCCGCCGATCTCACATCGATGGGCGCCGACCGTCCACGCCCTCCGTCTGACTGTAGCCCAGACTCGGCAGCTATACTCGGCGGCCGCATGGCTGTGCCCAAGAAGAAGACGTCGAAGTCCCGCCGCGACAAGCGCCGCGCCCAACACGGCATCGAGGCGCCGCGTGTCAACGTCTGTCCGACCTGCGGTCAGCCGAAGCGGCCACATCGCGTCTGCCCGAACTGCAAGACGTACAAGGGGCGTGAGGTCGAGCCGCTCCGCTCCCCGCTCTAGCGTAGGGGAACCAATGGTTCCCTCAGGGGCCCCATCCTTCGGCGCGCGTGATGAAGCTCGATCGCGTTCCGGCTCGGTCGCGCCTCCGCGCCCGGGGGGCCGCCTCACCTTCAAGTGAGCGCCGTACGGATTGCTGTCGACACGATGGGCGGCGACCGCGGCGCGGACGAGGTCGTGGCCGGGGCGCTCGCGGCTGCGGGCGACGGTATCGCCCCGATCCTGTACGGCCCCGCCTCGGTGGCGGCCCACGGGTTCCAGCACGTCGTCGCCGAGCAGGTGATCGCGATGGACGAGAAGCCCGCAGAGGCGGTGCGGGCCAAGCCTGAGAGCTCGCTCGTGGCTGCCTGCCGGGCGGTCGGACAGGGCTCGGCCGAAGCGGTCGTCTCGGCCGGGAACACCGGCGCGATGCTCGCCGCGGGCCTGCTCGAGATCCGGCGGCTGCCGGGCGTCCTCAGACCGGCGATCGCGGTGCCGATCCCCGCTCGCGACGGGCCGTCGGTTCTGCTCGACTGCGGCGCCAACGCGGATGCCCGTGCGGAGCACCTGCTCCAGTTCGGCCACATGGGGACGATCTTCGCCGAGGAGATCCTCGGCATCGCCAATCCCGAAGTGCGGCTGCTCTCGATCGGCGAGGAGCCGGAGAAGGGGAACCAGCTCACGCTCGAGGCCCATCGCCTGCTCGCCGAGAGCTCGCTGAACTTCAAGGGCAATACGGAGAGCCGTGACCTCCTTGCGAGGGCTGCGGACGTCGTCGTCGCCGACGGCTTCACCGGCAACGTCGCGCTCAAAGCCCTCGAGGGCACGATCCGGATCGTCCTTCAGGGGCTGCGGGACGAGATCGGCGCGACGTCGGTCGGCAAGGTCGGTGGTCTGCTCATCCGCCCGGCGTCTCGGCGCCTGCGCCGCAGGCTCGACCCGGATACCTATGGCGGGGCGTACCTTCTCGGGCTGCGCGGCCTTGCGGTGATCGCGCACGGCAACTCGTCTGCGACGGCGATCGCCAATGCGATCCGCCTTGCCGCGCGCGGGGTCGAGCACGACGTCACGGGCCGCCTGGCTGCGCGCCTGCCGAAAGGGCGGAATCCATTGCGTGTTTTTCTTCTTCTCTCGATCTGCGAGGAGCCGGAGAAGGAGAATTAGCTCACGCTCGAGGCCCATCGCCTGCTCGCCGAGAGCTCGCTGAACTTCAAGGGCAATACGGAGAGTCGTGACCTCCTTGCGAGGGCTGCGGACGTCGTCGTCACCGACGGCTTTACCGGCAACGTCGCGCTCAAAGCCCTCGAGGGCACGATCCGGATCGTCCTTCAGGGGCTGCGGGACGAGATCGGCGCGACGTCGGTCGGCAAGGTCGGCGGTCTGCTCATCCGCCCCGCGTCTCGGCGCCTGCGCCGCCGGCTCGACCCGGATACCTACGGCGGGGCGTACCTTCTCGGCCTGCGCGGCCTTGCGGTGATCGCGCACGGCAACTCGTCCTGCGACGGCGATCGCCAATGCGATCCGCCTCGCCGCGCGCGGGGTCGAGCACGACGTCACGGGCCGCCTGGCTGCGCGCCTGCCGAAAGGGCGGAATCCATTGCGTAGGCACTAGCTCGACCGCTGTGTATGATCGGCGCGCTCTTACCCCCGTCTTGTCGGCAACCGTCCGGGCAGAGCCCGGCCGGTGCCAAGAGACCCAATTCATCGAGTGAGGTGTCATGGCAGCGTCGAGAGAGGAAGTCTTCGAGCGGGTGAAGGACGTGCTCGTCGAGCAGCTGGGAACCGACGAGGATCAGATCACCGAAGAGGCCTCGTTCCAGGAAGATCTCGACGCAGACTCACTCGACCTGGTCGAGCTGATCATGGAGCTCGAAGACCAGTTCGGGATCAAGATCTCAGACGAGGACGCCCAGAAGATCACCACCGTCGGGCAGGCCGTCGACTACGTCACGTCGCACCAATAGCCCGCAGCCGCCCGGGCGAAGCCCGGCCGGCGCCAAAAAAGCCAGAGACGAAGCTAGCGCCGGGCCGAGCGGCCCGCGTGAGCTGCGCACGCTGATCGACTCGCTCCCTCCGGGGCGACTGGAGCAGGTCTTCACACACTCGTCGTGGGCGCTCGACCGCGCGGCGTCCTACGAGAGACTCGAATTCCTCGGGGACAGCGTGCTCGAGCTGGCCGTCGCCCGCTCGCTGTACGAGCGCTACCCCAATTTCACCGAGGGCCGGTTGGCGAAGATCCGGTCGCACGTCGTCTCGCGCCAGAGCTGCGCCAAGGTCGCCGAGGAGATCGACCTCGGCTCCGGGCTCGCCGCCCGCGGTGAGTCGCTGCCGTCGAGCGAGCTGGGGCGGCTCGTCCGCAACCGGAACGTGCTCGCGGCACTCCTCGAGGCGGCGTTGGCGGCGGCGTTCCTGGAATGGGGCTTCGAGCGAGTCGAGCCCGCGATCGTCGCCGCCTTCTCCGATCAGATCGACTACGCCGCCACGGAGCACGTCGACTACAAGACCGAGCTCCAGGAGGTGCTCGCACGCCAGCGCCGGCAGGTGACCTACTCCGTCCTTCAGGCCGAGGGCCCGGCCCACGACCGCCGTTTCACCTGCGCTGCGGTGATCGACGGGGAGCAGGTCGGAACGGGAGCCGGACGCACGAAGAAGGACGCCGAGCAGGAGGCCGCCCGCGAGTCGCTCGCTAGCATGGGGGAACCCCTGGTCCCCCCATGAGCCCCCTCCTCGGCTCGCTCGCTTCGCTCGCGTCGCCTGCTGACGGCGACCGGTCACGTGCCGCACCCGCACATGTCGGGCGCGGCGACGCAATCTTGGTTGACTGGCATGTGCGCGCGGAGGCGAGACCGCGCTCTCGCCGGAGCGCACCGGCGCTCGCGGCACGCGTGCCTGAGGAGGGGGCCCCGTGGGGGAACCACGGGTTCCCCCACGAAGGTCCTCCGACCGGGCTGGGATACTTCCGGCTCGCATGCATCTGCGAGCGATCAAGCTGCGCGGCTTCAAGTCGTTCCCGGAGCCGGTCGAGATCCGGCTCGAGCCCGGCGTTGCGGTGGTCGTCGGTCCGAACGGCTCCGGCAAGTCGAATATCGCCGACGCGCTGATCTGGGCTGCGGGAAGTCTCGCTCCCAGCGAGCTGCGCGCCGAGAAACCCGACGACGTGCTGTTCGTGGGGTCGGCGACGCGCTCGGCGGCGGCGCACTGCGAGGTCGAGCTCCTGTTCGACAACGGCGGCGGCGAGCTGGGAGTGGACTTCTCCGAGGTCTCGATCATGCGCCGGCTGCATCGCGGCGGAGAGGGTCAGTACCTGGTCAACGGCGCGCACGTGCGCCGAACGGACGTCGTCGAGCTGCTCGCCGACGTCGGGCTCGGCTCCGCGATGGGCTCGATCGTCTCCCAGGGGCGGGTGGAGGCGATTCTCGCCTCGAAGCCCGACGAGCGAAGGCAGCTGGTCGAGGAGGCGGCCGGGCTCGGACGCTTCAAGCGGCGGCGGCACCGCGCCGAGCTGAAGCTGGCACGCGTCGCCACCCAGGTGGAGCGTGCGCGCGACGTCGAGGTCGAGGTCGCGAAGCGGCTCCGGCCGCTCGCGTTGCAGGCGACCGCCGCCGAGCGGGCGGAGAAGCTGGCGGTGGAGATCGCCGGGCTTCGGGCCGGTATCGCGACGCTGGATCTCGACTCGCTCGAGTCGCAGATCGCAGCTGCCGCGGGGCGGCATGCCGTATTCGCAGAGGAGAAGCGACGCGCTGACGGCGAGCTGGAAGCGCTGCTGGCCGAGCGCGGCCGGGCGGAAGAGGCGCTTGCCGACGCTGCGGGCGGCCGGGAGGGCTCGGCAGGGACGCTGTACCGGCTCCGCAGCGCGGCCGAGCGGCTGGAGATTCGGCTGGAGGCGGCGCAGACGCTGCTCAGGCGGCTGCGAGAGGCCCCGCCGCTCGTCGACGCCTCCCTGGTCGAGCGGGCAAGCCTCACCGAGGCGCGGGCGACGGCGATCGAGCGCGCGATCGCCGAGCGCGAAGGTCTTCCGCCGGCCGCCCGCGCGCTCGCCGAAGAAGGCGCGACGCTCGCGCTCGCGCTCGCGGACGTGGAGCCGGGATACGAGCGCGCGGTCGCGGCCGCGGTCGGCGCCGCGCTCGTCGCTGCGACTCCCGAAGAAGGCATGCGGCTCCTCGAGCAGGCCCGGGAGCGGGGGCTCGGCAACCTGACCGTTCTCGTGCGGCCCGAGCGGGTCGATCCGCTCGAGGGTGTCGACGTGGTCGCCCCGGAGGAGCTGCTCGGCGCGACAGGGCCAGCCGTGACGCTGGCCGGCCACTTCTTCGATCCGGCTCGGGGCGTCCTGTCCTTCACCGGCGACACTGCCGAGGCGGTGCTCTTGGAGCTGGAGGCTCAGCGCCGGCGGCTCCTCGAGGAGGCCGCGCAGTTGCGCGAGCAGGCCTCGCGGGCGCTGCCCAGGCTTCCCGACCCGGCCCTCGTTGCGGGGGCCGCGTCGGTCGTCGAGGCGCTGTCCGCTGCGATCCGCGCGGCCGAGCGCATCCAGGCGCCGCTCCTGGAGGACGCGGATCGGGGAGCAGCACGGGCCGGAGAGCTCGCCGCCGAGCTTCGTGCGCTCGGCGGTCGGGAGGTCGAGCTGCGCCGTTCGCTGGCAGAGGCCTCGGATCGCGCTGCAGCGGTCGACGTCGAGGTCGCCCGCCTCGAGGCAGATCGCGACGAGGCGAGACGGCGACTCGAGCAGGCAGGCAGTGAGCCCGCGGAAGGGTCGCGCGAGGAGCTCGCCGAGAGGCTGGAGCGGTTGGAGCGCCGCCGGGAGCAGCTCGGCGGAGTGAACCCCTTCGCGAAGGAGGAGTACGCCCGGGAGAAGGAACGGCTCGAGGAGCTGCGCACCCAGCGCGAGGATCTGGAGCGGTCGCTGGACGAGCTGCGCAAGCTCCGCGACGAGCTGACCGAGACGGTCGACCAGCGCTTCGCCGAGACCTTCGACGCGGTGCAGCGCAACTTCGCCGAGGTCGCCGAGACGCTGTTCCCCGGGGACGAGGACGGCTGCGGCTGACCGAGCCGGAGGAGGAGGGAGCGGAGCCGGGAATCGAGGTCGAGCTCTCACCGGCAGGCAAGCGCGTGACGCGCCTCTCGCTGCTCTCGGGAGGAGAGAAGGCACTCGGCGCGATCTCGTTCCTGTTCGCGCTCTTCCTCGCTCGGCCCTGCCCGTTCTACCTCCTCGACGAGGTCGAGGCCGCCCTCGACGACACGAACATCGGGCGCTTCTGCGCCCTCCTCCGCCGGTTCGCCGATCGCGCGCAATTCATCGTCGTCACGCACCAGAAGCGCACGATGGAGGCGGCCGACTCGCTGTACGGCGTGACGATGGGCGCCGACGGCGTCTCACAGGTCGTTTCGCGGCGTCTCCCGCGCGAGGACGCGGTCGCCGTCTCCGCCGCCTAGCGCTCCTTTCCCTTCGGCAGCTCGGCGATGTGCGCCAGGCGCTCGGCCTGCCAGCGACGCCCGTCCCGAAAGAAGCGCAGGAGCACCTCGAGCTCGGCTTCGGTGTACCTCGAGAAGGCCTTGTACGCGTCCTCCGGTCTTCCGTAGATCTGCTCGCCGGCGCGACTCACCTCGGGTGAGATCTCGACGAGAACACGCCGGCGGTCGGCGGGGTCGCGGAGGCGGCGCGCATAGCCCGCGCGCTCCAGCCGGTCGAGAACGCTCGTCACGGCGCCTGTCGTCAGGTGCATCTCACGGGCGAGCTCGCCGGCCGTGAGTCGTCCCTTCTGGTCGAGCACGTCCAGGGCGCGGTAGTCCGTCCTGTTGATCCCGAGGAAGTCCGCCGCCGCCTGGTCCATCGCGTCCGTCGCCACCTGGGAGGCGCGGACCTCGGCCAGCAACTCACGCATCAACTGTTCTCTTGACAATCTGATTGCTTGGTAAATAAGATATCAACGAATCAAGACAATTGTACTCCAGGAGGAAGCCGATGACAAGGCATGCGATCGAGGCCAGCGGCCTCACGAAGATCTACCCGAAAGAGGTGCATGCACTCGACGGCCTCGACCTCGAGGTCGAGGCGGGGACGATCTTCGGGCTGCTCGGGCCGAACGGCGCAGGCAAGTCCACGACGGTCAAGATCCTCACGACGCTCGCGCGTGCCGATGAGGGATCTGCGTGGGTCGCCGGACACGATGTCCGCCGTGAGGCGGAGCGCGTGCGGCACGCGATCGGAGTGGTCGGCCAGAAGCCGGGTGTCGATCCCGACGCCACCGGGCGCGAGAACCTGGTGCTCCAGGGAGATCTCTACGGACTCCCATCCCGTGAGGTACGCACGCGGGCCGGTGAGTTGCTCGAGCGATTTGGTCTGGCCGAGGCGGCGGGGCGGCTCGTGCGCACGTATTCGGGCGGCATGCAGCGCAAGCTCGACGTTGCCATGGGCCTGATCAACCATCCCGAGGTGCTCTTCCTGGACGAGCCGACCACGGGCCTCGATCCCGAGGCGCGGGCCGAGATGTGGGAGACGATCGAGCGTCTTGCCCGCGAGGAAAGCGTGACCGTGCTTCTGACCACGCACTATCTCGAGGAGGCGGACCGCCTGGCGGCGAGGCTCGCGATCGTCGATCGCGGCCATGTGGTCGCCGCCGGCACGCCGGAGGAGCTGAAGAGCGAGCTGCGAGGCGACGCGCTCGTGGTCGAGCTCGTCGAAGCGGGGGAGGACGCGCTCGGCGCTGTCAGGACGCTATCGGGCGTGCGCGAGCTTTCGCTCGAGGGCCGTGTCCTCCGAGCCCGTGCCGACGAAGGCGCGCGTGCTCTCCCGGCTGTGCTGGCAGCGCTGGAGGCGGCCGGGGTCGGCGTTGCTACTGCGACACTCGCAAGGCCCTCCCTCGACGACGTGTATCTCCGTCACGCAGGCAGGAGCTTTTCCGAGGCAGAGGGGGTTGCAGCATGAGTCTCGTCCTTCGACATACACGCGCGCTCACGGTTCGGCAGCTGCTCGCGCTCTGGCGTCAGCCATGGTTCGTCGCAATCACACTCGTCCAGCCGATGATCTGGCTGCTGCTCTTCGGCGCGCTCTTCAAGCGGGTCGTCGACATCCCGGGGTTCAAGGAAGGCTCGTACGTCGACTTCCTGGCGCCCGGCATCGTTGTGATGAGTGCACTCTTCTCCGCGGGCTGGCACGGGATGGGCTGGATCAACGCGATCGATCGCGGGATCGTCGACCGCTTCCTCGTCTCGCCGGTGTCACGGATCGCGCTGATCGCGGCCGGGGTCGCGCAACAGGTCGTGATCATCCTGATCCAGTCACTGATCATCGTCGGAGTCGCCGCGGCGCTGGGCGCGGACTTCACGGCGCTCGACGTCGTGGTGATGCTGCTGGCTGCCTCGTTGCTGGGAGGCTCGATCTGCGCGCTCTCCGACGGGCTCGCGCTCGTCGCCCGGCAGGAGGAGACCCTGATCGGGGCCGTCCAGTTCGTCGTCTTCCCTGCGATGTTTCTCTCCTCGGGTTTGATGGCCTCGAACCTGCTACCGGGCTGGATCCACGGGATCTCGAAGTTCAATCCCGTCGACTGGGCCGTCGTGGCGTCGCGAACGGGCACGTGGTCGGCCACCGTCGGGCTGCGAATGGCCCTGCTCGGCGGGCTCCTGCTCGCGTGCAGCGTCGTCGCGAGCCGGGCCGTCGGGGCGTACCAGCGGTCGGTCTGAACCAGGGCGGCGTGAGAGATCGAGGCGGCGGCGGCACGCCGGGCCGGCCGTCTCGAGGCGAGTAGGCTGGTCGCCGTGGCGAGAACGTGGGCCGAGCTGCTCGGGGAAGAGGCGACCGGCGGGTCGGCAGTCGAACAGGTCGGTCTGTTCGGGCGGCTGCGCGAGTCGCTTTCGAAGTCGCGCCGCGCGCTCGCCCAGCAGTTGGCCGCCGCGGCGTTCGATCCCGCCGACGACGAATCGTGGGAGCGGCTCGAGGAGGCGCTGATCGGAGCCGACGTCGGCGTCCGGGCAACCGCGGAGATCGTCCGGAGGCTGGAAGCGCGAGGTGGGCTGACGAGCCTGGAAGAGCCGCTGGCCGAGGAGCTGGCGGCTCTACTCGGCGAGCCGGGCACGCTGAACCTGGCCGCCCGTCCTTCCGTGCTGCTGGTCGTCGGTGTGAACGGCACCGGTAAGACGACGACGATCGGCAAGCTCGCCGCGACGCTCGCCGAGCACGGGCGTACGGTCCTCGTCGCCGCGGCGGACACGTTCCGCGCGGCGGCCGAGGAGCAGCTCGAGGTCTGGGCAAAGCGCGCGAACGCCGACTTCGTCGGCTCGTCCCGCGGAGGTGACCCGGCGGCGGTCGCCTTCGACGCGATCGAGGCCGCGACCTCGCGCGGCAGAGACGTCGTCATCGTCGACACCGCGGGCCGCCTGCACACGCAGACGAACCTGATGGAGGAGCTGGCGAAGGTGCGCAGGGTGATCGCCGGCAAGATCGACGGCGCTCCGCACGAGACCCTGCTCGTCGTCGACGCCACCACCGGTCAGAACGGCCTGCAGCAGGCACGGCTCTTCGGCGAAGCTGCCGGCGTCACGGGCGTCGCGCTGACGAAGCTCGACGGCTCGGCGAAGGGCGGCATCGCCGTTCCGATCGCCTATGAGCTGGGCCTGCCGGTCACGCTGATCGGAGTCGGCGAGCGCCTCGACGACCTCAGGCCGTTCGATCCGCAGGACTTCGCGCGGGCCCTCGTCACCGCATGACCTCCAAGTAACAGACTGTTACTTGGGCATCGGCACGTCGGCGAGGTAGTCGAGCAGCGCCGTGGGAGGGCGCACCCGAAGGGCAATGTCGAGCAAGACGCGTCCGGCGGTCGGGCGGAGCCGGCCGCGCCTGTGCTGCTTGACGAGCGTTCGGATCTGCTCGTAGCTCGGCTTCGGCAGCCCAAGATCGCCCGCGAGCACGCCAATTCGGCGGTTTGTCTCGGCGATCGGATGGCTTCCGGCGTCGAGCAGGGGCACGGCGGCGACCAAGCGGCTGTCGATGCGAGGCGCGGCGGCAAGCATGATCAGAGGATCGCGGTCGGTTGCGCACCGTTCGTGCCGAGTCCGTGACGCCTTCTCCCCAGGCCAAGTAACAGACTGTTACTTGGCTTCTCCGCGCGAACCGAACTGCGCAGAGGGACGCGTACACTGTTCGGCCGGTGTTCGACACCCTTTCCGACAAGCTGCAGCACACCCTCGGCGACCTCCGCGGTCGCGGGCGGCTCGACGACGAATCGGTCTCGAAGGCGATGCGCGAGATCCGGCTCGCGCTGCTCGAGGCGGACGTCAACCTCCAGGTGGTCAAGGACTTCGTCGCACGGGTCAGGGAGCGCGCGGTCGGCGAAGACGTGACGAAGAGCCTGACACCCGGCCAGCAGGTCGTGAAGATCGTCCACGAGGAGCTGACCGAGGTGATGGGCAGCAGCGACTCGCGGCTCGCCTTTGCCGGCCGGCCGCCGACGGTCATCCTCCTGGCAGGCCTCCAGGGGTCCGGGAAGACGACGGCGGCCGCAAAGCTCGCGCTCATGCTGCGCAAGGAGGGGAAGGCCCCGGCGCTCGTCGCCGCCGACCTCCGGCGTCCGGCCGCGATCGACCAGCTCGACCAGCTCGGTCGCCAGATCCAGGTTCCGGTCTACACCGAGGAGCGTTCCGACTCCGTTGCCGCCGCTCGCAAGGGCGTCGACTGGGGAAAGGAGCAGCAGGCCGACGTCGTCATCGTCGACTCGGCGGGCCGCCATCAGCTCGACGCCGAGCTGATGGACGAGCTCGGACGAATCGCCGAGGCGGTCAGACCGACGAACGTCCTGCTCGTCCTCGACGCGATGACCGGGCAGGAGGCCGTGAACGTCGCGCAGGCCTTCCGGGAGCAGATTGCGTTCGACGGGATCCTGCTGACGAAGCTCGACGGCGATGCCCGCGGGGGCGCGGCGCTCTCGGTCCGTGCGGTCACGGGGCGTCCGATCAAGCTCGCATCGGTGGGCGAGAAGCTCGACCAGCTCGAGTGGTTCCACCCCGACCGGATGGCCTCTCGGATCCTCGGGATGGGCGACGTGCTCACCCTGATCGAGAAGGCGGAGGCCGCCGTCGAGGCGGACGAGCAGGCCGAGCTCGAGCAGCGGCTCCGCGCAGGAGAGTTCACGTTCGACGACTTCCTCGCGAGCTACAAGATGCTCCGCCGGATGGGCCCGATCAAGGGCGTCCTGTCGATGATCCCCGGTGTCGGCAAGCAGCTTCAGGGGCTGGAGGTGGACGAGCGCGAGCTCGGACGGGTCGAGGCGATCATCCTGTCGATGACGCCGCGAGAGCGGAGCCTCCCGCACGTGATCGACGGATCGCGGCGGCAGCGGATCGCGCGTGGCAGCGGTACCACGGTGCAGGAGGTCTCGCGCCTCCTGAACGCGCGCAAGGAGATGCAGAAGCTGATGAAACGGATGGGACAAGGCAAGATGCCGATGCTCCCGCCGCAAATGACGAAAGCAGGACGGAGGTAACGCACACATGGCAGTACGGATGAGGCTGACCCGGGTCGGGTCGAAGAAGAACCCGATCTACCGGGTCGTGATCGCGGACTCCCGCTCGCCCCGGGACGGCAAGTTCATCGAGATCGTCGGACGCTACAACCCGCAATCCGACCCCTCGGTAATCGAGTTCGACGAGGCGAAGGTGAAGGACTGGCTCTCGAAGGGAGCCCAGCCGTCGGGCGCCGTCTCGCGGCTGCTCAAGGCCAAGAACATCGCTTGAGCGCCGCACTCGTCGAGTACCTCGCACGTCGGCTGGTCGAGAATCCGGACGCGGTGAGCGTCGAGGAGGTCGAGGAGGACGATGCGCTCGTCATCAGGCTCCGGGTCGCCGCCGACGACGTCGGCCGCGTGATCGGCCGCGGAGGCCGCATCGCTCGCGCGCTGCGGACCGTCGTCCGAGCCAGCGGCGCACGGGGCGACCGGCGCGTCGTGCTCGAGATCGTTGACTGACGCTCGCGTGGTCGTGGGACGCGTCGGCCGGCCGCACGGACTCGACGGCTCCTTCGTCGTCGAACAGCCGAGCGAGAACGATGCGCTCTTTCAGCCGGGAGCCGAACTATTCGCCGGCGCCGAGCCGGTCACGATCGCGAGCCGGAAGCGCTCCGGAGGGAGGCTCGTGATCAAGCTCCACCAGCCGGTGCCGCGGGGGGCCGAGCTGGCCGTGCCGCGCTCGCACCTGCCCGAGCCGGACGAGGGCAGCTACTACGTTTTCGAGCTCGTCGGGCTCGAGGTCGTCGAGGAGGGAGGGCGCCGCCTGGGCGCCGTGCGACAGGTGGTGCCCGGTGTCGCGAACGACGTCCTCGAGCTCGATTCCGGTCTCGTGCTGCCGATGCACCAGGAGTGCGTACGCGCAATCGACCTCGATGCGGGCCGAGTCGTCGTCGCCGCCGGATTCGCAGACGGGTAACCTCACTCGCCGTTGCACATCGACATCTTCACCCTCGTGCCCCATGCGTTCGCGTGGCTGACCGAGCAACGCCCGCTCGCCGCCGTGCTCGGGTCCGAGCTCGAGCTGCGCCTCTTCAGCTACCGCGACACGACCCCGCTGCCCAACGGCCAGGTCGACGACGCGCCGTACGGTGGCGGGCCGGGCATGGTTCTTCGAGTCGACGTGGTCGCTGCCGCTCTGGACTCGGTCTACCGAGGAGCGCCCGATCATCGCGTGATCGCCTTCTCCCCGCAGGGCCGCCAGCTCGACCAGTCCGTCGTCGCGGAACTGGCTGGTGAGGAGCGGCTCACCCTGCTCTCCGCGCGTTTCGAAGGCTTCGACGAGCGCATCCTCACGCACCTTTGCTCGGATGCGATCTCGATCGGCCCGTACGTTCTGTCCGGTGGCGAGCTGCCGGCGATGGTGCTCGTGGACGCGATCGCGCGTCTCCAGCCCGGCGCACTGAGCCTGGGGTCGACCGAGCACGAGACGTTCTCCCCCGGGCTCGGAGGCGGCTTCGAATATCCGCACTACACGCGGCCCTCGGAGTTCCGCGGCTGGCGGGTCCCGGAGGTGCTGCTCTCCGGCGACCATGGGCACATCGAGGACTGGCGGCGCGAGCAGAGCCGAGCGAGGACCACCCGATGAGCGATCTCTACGCGGTGCTCGGTGTCGGTCCCGACGCCACGGCGGAGGAGATCCGAGACGCCTACTACGGCCGGCTACGCGTCGAGGAGCTCGACACCGCGGAGGACCACGTCCGCGCCCGAGAGGTGCGGGAGGCCTACGAGGTGCTCTCCGATCCCGAGCGCCGCCGCGACTACGACCGCTCGAACGGGATCTGGCGTGCACCGCCGCCGGCTGAGCCCGTGGAGGCAACCCCGGAGGAGCACCCGTACACGCTGAACCCGATCACGCGCATGACGCGCAACCTGCCGCGCGGCTGGCGGATCACGATCGACTGGATCGTCACGATCGCCGGCGCGATCGCGATCGTGCTGGCGATCAAGGCATGGGTCGTCAATCCGTACCGGATTCCCTCGTCATCGATGGAGCCGACCCTCCATTGCGCGCGGCCGGGTCCGGGCTGTGAGGCGCGCTTCTCCGACCGCGTCCTCGCGAACCGCTTCATCTACCACTTCCGCAGCCCCCACCGCGGAGACATCGTCGTCTTCCAGACGCCTCCGCTCGCCAAGGAGCGCTGCGGAGCCGGCGGAACGTTCGTCAAGCGGCTGATCGCGCTGCCGGGCGAGACGTGGCAGGAGAAGAACGGATTCATCTACATCAACGGGAAGAAGCTGATCGAGCCGTACGTGCGGGCGGACCGCCGCGATACCGGTGTCTCCTACGACGCCCGGAAGATCCCGCCGGGGGAGTACTTCATGATGGGCGACAACCGTTCCCAATCGTGCGACTCGAGGGAGTGGGGGTCGGTCCCGCGCGGGAACCTGGTCGGCCCGGTGTTCGCGGTCTACTGGCCGCCGAACCGACTTGGCTTCCGATAGCGGGGGAACCCAGGGTTCCCCCGCCGGCCTCTCCTTCGCTCGCTCGCATCGCCTGCTGACGGCGGGCGGCAGTGTGCTCGTGCAACCATACCGAGCCATGAGCCTCAGCCTCCGCTTCGACCACTGCGTGATCGCCGTCTCCGACTGGGAGCGCTCCAACCGCTTCTATGCCGACGTGCTCGGGGCAGAGCTCGTCGAGCTCGACAAGGGGCGGTGGGCGTACCGCCTCGGGGCTCAGCAGCTGAACGTCCACGGGCCCGGGAGCGAGCCCTTCCCGGTTGCGGCGGATCGCGTGCGACCGGGGAACAGCGACCTCTGCTTCGCCTGGGACGGGCCGATCGAGGGCGCGGCGGAGCATCTTCGAAGCCACGGTGTCGAGATCGAGCTGGGTCCGGTGGAGCGGAACGGTGCCGGCGGGACCGGCGAGAGCGTGTACTTCCGCGACCCGGACGGGAGCCTGCTCGAGCTGATCTCGTACGCGCCCCGCTGATCTCGTACTCGCCCCATTGAGAGTGGGCCCTTGCGCGCGGAGGCGAGACCACGCTCTCGCCGGAGCGCACGAGCGATTTCGGCACGCGCGCCCAAGGAGGGGGCCCGTGGGGGAACCTGTGGTTCCCCCACGCCACATCAGCTACCATTCCGCGTCGGCCCGCCGGGCCGTCTTCCTATGAGCAAGACGATCGAGCTCCTCGAGCAGCGGCAGCTGCGCAAAGACCGGCCCCGCTTCAAGGCAGGGGACACCGTTCGCGTGCATTTCCAGGTGATCGAGGGCCAGCGGAGGCGGATCCAGGTGTTCGAGGGCATCGTGATCAAGCGCCAGGGTCCCGGCGTCCGTGAGACGTTCACCGTCCGCAAGCAGTCGTTCGGGGTCGGCGTCGAGCGCACCTTCCCGCTGCATTCGCCCAAGATCGAGAAGATCGAGGTGATGCAGATCGGCGACGTGAACCGAGCCAAGCTCTACTACTTGCGCGAGAAAGTGGGGAAGAAGGCGCGCGTCCGGGCTGTTCAGCGGAGGGACAAGCTATCCTCGCTCGATGGCGGACAGGCTGTCGTCGAAGAGGCCGAGCAGGCCGAGGCCGAGCTCGAAGAGCCGGTCGCCGAGGTCGCCGAAGCCGAGCCC
This sequence comes from uncultured Actinomycetes bacterium, assembly GCA_963719325.1. Taxonomy (GTDB): domain Bacteria; phylum Actinomycetota; class Thermoleophilia; order Gaiellales; family Gaiellaceae; genus DATBLE01. The sequence goes on along the minus strand of CAVRBW010000011.1, from coordinate 47,278 downwards.
GAAGCTGCCGTCGGGCCTGAAGCCGAGACCGCAGCAGAAGCTCCGCCGGACGGGGAAGAGGCTTCTTAGCTTCGACCGCCGGCTCGGCGCCAGGTTCGTCGCCGGCGCCGACGAAGCCGGACGAGGATCGCTGGCCGGCCCGCTCGTCGTCGCCGGCGTTCTGCTCGACTACGCGGAGTTGCGCGATCATCGCGTCCGGCCGCTCGCGCTGCTGAACGACTCGAAACAGTTGGATGCCGGCCGCCGCGAAGAGCTGTTCCGGGCCGTCGTGAACTGCTCGCGTCGGATCGCAGTTCGAGTGATCTCGCACCGGGAGATCGACCGGGCGGGCCTTCACCGCTCCAACCTCGCCGGACTGCGCTCTGTCCTCTGGGAGCTGACCCCACCTGCGGAGACGTGTCTGGTGGACGGTTTCCGGCTGGGTCCGTCGGCTCCTGCCCACACGGCGATCGTCGACGGCGACGAGAAAAGCGCAGCCATCGCCGCCGCGTCGATCGTCGCCAAGGTGACCCGCGATCGTCTGATGCGGCGCCTCGACGCCGTCTTCCCGCAGTACGGCTTCGTCTCGCACGTGGGCTACATCACTCCCGGGCATTCCGCGATCGTGCGCGAGCGCGGCCCGTGCGAGCTGCACCGACGCTCGTTCCAGGCGCTTTGCTACCTCGCCGCCGACGAAACCGAAGCGCTCGCAGCGGTCGACCAGTAGCGCAGGTCGCGCGGCCGAGGGCAAGGCGCGGCTCCACTACCGGCTGCACGGCTACCGCGTGCTGGACGCGAACGCATGGGCAGGCGGCTACGAGCTCGATCTCGTGCTTCGTCGCGGCCGGCGGGTCGTCTTCTGCGAGGTGAAGGCGAAGGAAGGCGCCCGGTTCGGCGACCCGCTCGAGATGATCGGCGCGGAGAAGCTGCGGCGGCTGGGTCGAGCCGCCGAAGCCTGGCTGGCGGCGCATCCCGACTGCGACGGTCTGGAGGTCTCGTTCGAGGCGGTCGGCCTGACGTCGGGGCGGATACGGCGGGTCCCTCTGGTACTCTGAAACTGCCGAGGGGCACTATCCCCGAACGGATGTCGCTCGTCAGAACGGTCGCAAGGCCCGGGCGCGTCGGCCACCGAATCGGTGGCGGGAGAAACCTTCGGCTGTTCGTGTGGTCTAGCGTTCAGCCGAAAGGAGTGCCGTGAACGTCAACAGAGCAAGCTTCAGTACCAAAGCCCGCACATGGCTTCTGCTCGCCGGGCTGACAGCTCTCTTCATCGGAGTCGGAGCCGCGATCGGCGGAGCGGTCTTGTGGTTCTTCGTCGTCTTCTCGGTGCTGATGAACTTCGCCGCGTACTGGATGTCCGACAAGTTCGCGATCCGGGCGGCGCGGGCGAAGGAGGTCTCCGAGTCCGAGCAGCCTGAGATCCACCACATCGTCGGCGAGCTCGCTCAGCTCTACGACGTGCCGAAGCCGCGTGTCTACCTGATCCCTTCGGACCAGCCGAACGCGTTCGCGACCGGCCGGAACCCGGAGCACAGCGCCGTCGCCGTCACGCAGGGCCTGCTCCAGTACATGCCTCGCGACCAGATCCGCGGCGTGCTCGCCCACGAGTTCGCGCACGTCAAGAACCGCGACATCCTCGTCTCCTCGATCGCAGCGATGATCGCCGGCGCGATCTCCGCGATCGGCAACATCTTGTTCTTCGCGGCGATGTTCGGCGGAGACGACCGCGACAACCCGCTCGGCGCGATCGGCGCCTTGGCGACGATCATCATCGCTCCGCTGGCGGCGACGCTGCTCCAGCTCGCGGTCTCGCGTCAGCGCGAGTATCTCGCCGACGCGACCGCCGCCCGCATGCTCGGCACGGGCGAGCCGCTGGCGGAGGCGCTGGAGACGCTCGAGCGCGGGCGCCAAGCGGTGCCGATGCAGGTCAACCCGGCGACCTCGTCGTTGTACATCGTCAACCCGCTGAAGGCGGTCGGGGTCGCGAACCTCTTCGCGACGCATCCGCCGATCGAAGAGCGGATCGCCCGCCTGCGCGAGTACGACCGCTCCCGCGGCATCGTTTAGCAGGACCAGGACTCCGTTCCGCGCCGCCGAACTCAGGGATCGGTGGCGCGGACACAGGACGTTCTCTAATGCGGTCCGCCTCGGTCCATAGACTCGGCTCTCGTGGCGGGAAGGACGCAAGAGGCCCTATACGCTGACATTGACTTGGAGCTTTCCTGGTCCGAAGACGAGCTTCCGCAGGTCGAGCGGACAAAGCACGTCCACAGCCTCCATCCCTATCTGGGGAAGTTCATCCCTCAGCTGGTCGACGTCTTCCTGCATCGCTACTTCAGGCCTGAGGATTGCGTTTACGACCCCTTCGTAGGCTCCGGTACGACCCTCGTCGAGGCGAATGTCTACGGAGCAGCTTCGGTTGGCTGCGATATCTCGGCGTTCAACTGCCTGCTCTCCCACGTCAAGACGGCTCACTACTCGCTCGGCACGCTGGAGTTGCGTCTGAAGGGAGCGCTCGAGGATGCTCGGCGAACCTGTCCAGCTCCCGATGGTCAGGTGAGTGACTGGCTCCGAGCCTGGTATTCGGAACGCGCTTTGGGTGAGCTGCTGGCTTACCGCGCCGCGATTACGAAGCTCGACAATCCGATCGCGGACGTGGGCCGGGTCATCCTAAGCCGCTCTGCGCGTTCGGCTCGCCGGACCACGCACTTCGACCTTGATTTTCCGAGGGAGCCTCAACTCGAGCCGTACTGGTGTCACAAACATCGTCGCACCTGCCGCCCGGTCGACGAGGCATCGAAATTCCTGCGGCGTTACACCCTGGACACGATTCGGCGGCTTCGCGAGTTCTCGTCGATGCGCGGGGGTTCAGACGCTCTCGTTCTTCATGAAGATTCTCGCGAAGTCCGCCTTCCTCTCAATCCCACTGGGATCATCACGTCGCCGCCCTATCCGGGCCTGATCGACTACCACGAGCAGCATCGCTATGCCTACGAACTCCTAGAGCTCGTGGATCGACGTGAGGAAGAGATCGGTCCTGCTTCTCGTGGCCAGTCGCGGCTGGCTGTCCGCGCGTACGTTGAGGACACGATTGCCGTCTTCGCCAACGCGAAGCGGCAGCTGCCGGTCGGCGCTCAAGTCGTGATCGTCGTCAACGACTCGAAGGGTCTTTACCCGGAGATTCTCGAACGTTCAGGTCTAGCGCTCGAACAGAGACTGACCCGGCACGTCAACCGAAGGACCGGACGCCGTGCCGGCGAGTTCTTCGAGGACGTGCTCGTCTGTGTCGCCAACGGGTAATCGTCCCGCGGGTCTCGTGGCGAATGTCGCCGCCACGCTTGGCGTCAGTGCGGCAGTGGCAGACGAGATCATCGTCGCGTTCGAGCGGCATGTCGCGGAGCCACTACAGCAAAACCTCAGTGGGCTCGATGCCTACAAGCTCGCCAAGCGCAATCCCATGATCTACACAGCTCGCGGAGCGACCAGCGTTGATGAATGGGTTGACCGTCGCCTCGACGACTGGGAAACGTCGGCCATCGAGGGTCATCTTGGCACGTGGCAGGAGGAGGTTGCGAGGATCGTCTCGCGTGGCCTCAAGCCCGGAAGCGGCGTCGATCTCCAACTCGATCGTTCCGGAGTGATTGAGCTGTACGCCGTCCAGTCAGCGCCGAACACGAAGAGTTCTGGTGGAAGGCGGTCAGACGTGAACGCCCTTCGTGCTGGAGCGGCAGCGATCCGCGCAAGCAAGAGGCCAGTCGAGATGTTCATTGCCGTGCTCTCGGGCCGGAGCAAGAGTCGCCCACTCAGTCAGGACCCCAATGTCATCGTTCTTGCGTCGGACGAGTTCTGGGAGCGCGTCAGCGGCATCGGCGACTTCAGAGCACGCTTGCTCAAGGCAACCGTCCTGCTCTCGGGTCTCATTGCGGCGCGCGCGTTTTCAGAGGTCGCACGTATTCGCGCCGAGGCGCTTGCCGTGTTTGGCGATACGGGCGGTAACCTCAATCTGGACAAGCTCGCAGATCCACCGGCGCGCCCTCGTCGCCGGCGCACATAAGTCACGGTCAAACCGATGTCATTGTTAGCTCGGTAGTAGCCTTTCGCCACAATGGCCCGCCCGGGCGAGACGGTCGTCGCGACGATGGGCGAAGCGCCGGTGGGTGCCGCCTACGTCCCGCTTGGCGTGCACCTGGTCGGGAGCGTGCCGCTGGCGAACGCCGAAGAGGTCTTCCGCACGCTCGGCGGCGAGTTGGGCGACCGCCTGCGCCGGATCCCCGACGGTGAGACAGGCCCGCGCGCGGACTGGATCGTCTGGCAGTACCCCGTCCTGAGCTCGCGAGCGCAGTTCGAGGTCGCGCCACCGACTCCTCGCTCCTATCGCGCCTTGCCTCGCCTGCGTCTGCGCGACGGCGACGACGGAGCCGAGCTCGAGTTCGAGCAGCTCGGGTACGCCGATGCCGCGCTCTCCGCGTTTCGAGCGTTCAGCATGCTCAAGCGCGACGGCGCGCTCCCGCGCGGCTGCCGCTTCCAGGTCTCACTGCCGACGCCACTCGCACCGATCAGCGCGTTCGTCGCCCTCGAGGATCAGACCGTCGCCGAGCCCGCGTACGAGGCGGCGATGGTCGTCGAGCTCGAGCAGATCCTCGTAGGCATCCCGCACGACCAGCTCGCCCTCCAGTGGGACACGAACTTCGAGTTCGGGATGCTCGAAGGCGACGTCCCGGTCTGGTTCCCGGACGTCAAGGGCGGGATTCTCGAGCGACTCATCCGGATCAGCCGGCTGGTGCCTCCCGACGTCGAGCTCGGATTCCATTTCTGCTTCGGGCACGACGAGGCAACCCCACGGCACGTTCCGGCCGACATGAGCAGGATGGTCGAGATCGCCAACGCGCTCGCCGCGAGCCTCGACCGTCCGCTGAACTGGGTGCACATGCCGGTATCGCGCGAGGGTGGCGATGCCGCCTCGCTCGCGCCGCTGCGAGAGCTACGACTCCAGGCCGTCACCGAGCTGTACCTCGGACTCGTTCATCCGGGAGAGCCCGAGGAGGAGACGGCGCGCCGCATCGCGGACGCATACGGCTGCGCCAGCGAGTTCGGCATTGCCACCCCCTGCGGCTGGGGGCGCTTGCCTCCTCGCCAGGTCGCTGCGCTCATCGCCACGCACGAGTCATTCAGCCGCCCGGTCGTCGATCCCCTCGGTCAGCCCGGCTACGAGTTCACCTGGCCCGAGGGGTTCGACCGGATTCCGGGCGAAGACTGGGTGGAGCAGCCCGTCGACGCATTCGGGCTCCATTACGACACCGTCGAGAACCACGGCTGGTACGACAACCTCGATCTCACGGTCGAGCAGCTCGCCGAGGACTTGCACGAGGGCGACGTGCTGATCGACTACTCGGGCGGAACCGGGATCCTCCTCGACCGGCTCGGCCTGCGGGTGTTCGATCGCCAGTTCGGCATGGTCGTCGTCGACAGCTCGCCGAAGTTCCTGCGGGTCGCGCTCGAGCGATTTCGGCGCGACGAGCGCGTCGCCTTCCGCCGCCTGCGCTTCCTCAAGGACGAGAAGCGACTGGAGTACGTCGACGAGGTGCTGGGTGACGCGTTCCCCGGCGCAGACGAGATCGTCTCCACGAACGCGATCCACCTCTACGACGATCTCGAGAACACGCTGCTGGCCTGGGCCCGCGTGCTGAAGCCGAATGGCCGAGTGCACATCAACTCGGGCAATCTGCGCAACCCGCGCGCGGCCGAGAACGAGTGGATCATCGACGAGACCGTCTACGTCGTGCACGAGGTGGCGACCGGGCTGGTTCGCACCGATCCTCGCTGGGCCGCGTATCGCGACGTGCTGGAAGACTCCGGGCGGATGCGCGCGTACCTCGACTGGCGCGACCGCGTCTTCCTCGCACCACGTCCGCTCGAGCATTATCTTGCCGCGCTCAGGGGAGCCGGCTTTGCGATCGAGGACGTCACCGAGCGAACGATCGAGGCGCGGGTGGACGAGTGGTACGAGTTCCTCGCCGCCTACGCCGACGCAGTCCTTGGCTGGGTCGGCGGCTCCGCGAAGGTCGACGGCGAGGCGGCGTCACCCGAAGCGGCCGCCGCGCGACTGGAGCTGCTGCGCGAGTCGCTGAACACGATCTTCGGCGGCAGGCCGACCTTCCGCTGCTGCTGGACGTACATCACTGCGAGCCGCAGCTAGTTTCGGCTCACTTTTGTCACAGACACGCGACGGCTGGCCCGCTTCCATGGCAGCGTGCTTGCGCGCATCGTTACGCACGCTCTGGTCGGTCTCGACGCCCGCCGGGTCGAGGTCGAGGCGCACGTCGAGCTCGGCGTGCCCGGCTTCACGATCGTCGGACTCGCCGATCGCGCCTGCCAGGAGGCAAAGCACAGAGTCCGTAGCGGGATCGCCTCTGCGGAGCTCGACTGGCCCTCGCGCAGGATCACGGTCAACCTCGCACCGGCGGCGCTGCGGAAGGAAGGATCGGGCTTCGACTTGCCGATCGCGCTGGCGGTCCTGGGAGCGTCCCGCCAGATCCCCGCCGATCGGCTGGCGACCCACGCCGCCGTCGGCGAGCTGGCTCTCGACGGGCGTGTGCGGCCGGTCGGCGGCGTCCTTGCTGCCGCCGAAGGTGCCCGGCGGTCCGGAATCGAGCGCCTCCTCTGTGCGGCGGAGTCGGCGGCCGAGGCGGCGCTCGCCGGCATCGAACCGGTCCCGGTCTGGCACCTTGCCGAGGCGGCCGCATACCTGCGCGGCGAGTCGGCGCCGCCGCCCTACGAGGCGTCTCCTACGAACGGACGCGCCTCGGCATCCGTCTACCCCGACCTCGCCGAGGTCCGCGGGCAGGAGCGAGCGCGACGGGCGCTCGAGCTTGCCGCCGCGGGCGGGCACAACCTGCTGCTGGCGGGCCCGCCGGGAACGGGGAAGACGATGCTCGCACGCCGGCTTCCCGGTGTGCTTCCTCAGCTCGAGCCCGACGAGGCCCTCGAGGTCACGCGCATCCACTCCGTTGCCGGGATGCTCTCGGTCGAGCACCCGCTCATCCGCGAGCCTCCGTTTCGCGCGCCCCACCACAGCGCCTCGATGGCGGCGATCGTCGGCGGCGGGCGAAGCGCACGGCCCGGCGAGGTCAGCCTCGCCCACCGCGGCGTCCTCCTGCTCGACGAGCTGCCGGAGTTCATGCGTCCGGCGCTCGAGGCGCTGCGCCAGCCGATCGAAGACGGGGTCGTCGGCGTCGCCCGGGCCGAGGGCCGAGCGGTCTATCCCGCCCGCTTCCAGCTGGTCGCGACGATGAACCTCTGCCCATGCGGGGCCCGGGGCGACCGGGCTCAGGAGTGTTCGTGCTCCGCCCAGCGCCTCGCCTCGTTCCGCGAGAAGCTTTCGCGGGCTCTGCTCGACCGTTTCGATCTCGTCGTCACGGTGCCGCGGCCGCGTGCGGACGAGCTCGCCGCCGGTCCGTCGGAGGGATCCGAGGCGGTCGCCGCTCGCGTCGCCGTTGCGCGAGACCGGTTACGAGCAGCTGCCCCTCGCCGCACGTCCGAGGCCGACGAGCTGCTCGCGCGCGCAGTCGAGCGGCTGCCGCTCTCCGGTCGTGGACGCGCACGCGTTGCGCGTGTCGCCCGTACCGCCGCGGCGCTCGCCGAATCGGAGACGGTCTTGCCCGAGCACGTCGCCGAGGCGCTCGGCTACCGGTCGCCGCGTGAGCTGGACGGGGTTTCGTGACCGAGCTGGCGCTCGCGGCGTTCGCGGCTGCGACCGGCGGCCACGTCGTCTCCGAGCCGAGAGGCGCCCCCTTCGGTCACTTCAGCCGCTCCTTCGACGAGGCCGCTTTCCGGGCGCGTCTCGATGCCGCAGGAATACGCTGGGTCGGCCGGTCCGACCCGGGGTTCGCGCCGGCGCTCGCGTCGATCTTCGATCCACCTCCGGGCTTGTTCGTTCGGGGCGAGGCGGCGCTCGAGCTGCTCGACCGGCCGGCCGTGGGGATCGTGGGCGCGCGTGCGTGCTCGGCGTACGGATCGCACGTGGCCCGAACGTTCGGACGCGAGCTGGCCGCGGCCGGGCTCGTCGTCGTCAGCGGCATGGCCCGAGGGGTCGACGGCGAAGCGCATCGAGGCGCGCTCGAGGCAGGCGGGGCGACCGTCGCGGTGCTCGGTTGCGGGATCGACCGCGACTACCCGGCCTCGCACGCGGAGCTCGCTCGCCGGATCTGCCATGTGGGACTGATCGTCTCCGAATACGCGCCGGGGGTCGAACCGGCTCCCTGGCGGTTCCCGGCAAGGAATCGGATCGTCGCCGGCCTCACCCAGGCGACGGTCGTGGTCGAGGCGAGGGAACGGAGCGGTGCGCTGATCACGGCCGACCTCGCGCTCGAAGAGGGTCGTGAGGTGTTCGCGGTGCCGGGTGAGATCACCTCGGCCCTGTCAGCTGGATCGAACGCACTGCTGAAGGCCGGAGCGGCAATCGCGACGTCGGCCGCCGACGTGCTCGACGCGTTCGGGCTTGCCGCGCCGGATCCGCAACCGCCCGTCCTCTCCGGCGCGGGGAAGACGGTACTCGATCAGATCCGCGACGGCCCGCACTCGGTCGACGAGCTCGTCCGCGCAATGGGAATCGACGCAGCCGCGGTCGCGGCGGCGCTGACCGAGCTCGAGCTCCAGGGGCTCCTCACGGAGACGGCGGGTGTCTACCGTGCCTCCAGGCCCGCGTGAGTAAGCTCGCGCTCGTGCCGCTGGCGAAGGCGACCTCCGACATCCGCTGACCAGCTACTGGCTCGCGGAGCCGTCGCCGCCGATCCCGACTCGGCGTCTCGGCGGCACGCCCGACGTGGTCGTGGTCGGGGCCGGGGTGACCGGCTGCGCAGCAGCGCTCGCCCTGGCCGAGGCGGGGCTGCGCGTACGGCTCCACGACGCGCGCGAGGTTGCCGGCGGCGCGAGTGGGCGCAACGGCGGCTTCGCCCTGCGTGGCGGCGCTGCCCCGTACGACGTCACCGCGGAGACGATCGGGCGCGGACAGGCTCGCCGGCTCTGGCAGCTGACCGAGGGGGCGCTCGACCGCCTCACATCGCTCGCGGGCGACGCCCTCTGGCGCACGGGCAGCCTCCGTCTCGCCGCCGACGACGAAGAAGCGCAAGCCCTGCGGATCGAGTTCGATCTGCTGCGCGAGGACGGGTTCGCTGCGGGCTGGGTAGCCGACCCGCTCGACGGCCGGTTTCGCGCCGCAATCTTCCATCCCGGCGACGCCGCCCTCCAGCCGGCCCGGTGGGTGCGGCGGCTGGCGATTCTGGCGGCCGAGGCGGGCGTCGAGATTCGGGAGCACGACCGCGTCGACGCGCTCGAGGACGTCGACGCGGCGCAGGTGCTGGTTGCGACGGACGGCTACCCGAGTGGGCTCCTGGGCCGGCTGGAGGGCCTGATCGTCCCGGCCCGGGGACAGATGATCGCCACCGAGCCGCTCGACGAGCGGATCTTCGAGTGCCCCCACTACGGCCGGCACGGCTTCGACTACTGGCAGCAGACGCCCGACGGGCGCATCCTCGCCGGCGGCTTCCGCGACTTCGCGCTCGAGTCGGAGTTCACGGCCGAGGAGCAGACGACGCCGCAGATCCAGGATGCCCTCGAGACGTTCGTGGCCGGGCTCGTCGGCCGGCCGGTCTCCGTCGAGCACCGCTGGGCCGGGATCTTCGGGCTCGTGCTCGACTTCCTGCCCGTCGTCGGGCGCGTTCCGGGAGAAGACCGCGTCTGGGTCGCCGGCGGCTATTCGGGGCACGGCAACGTCCTCGGCCTCCTCTGCGGCGAGCTCGTCGCAGAGGCAATGCTCGGACGCGAGGCGCCCGAGCTCGCCTGGTTCGATCCCGAGCGCTTGCTCTAGCCGCTGACCGACTCGTCGCTCTGGAAGAGCGCGAAGCGGTTGCCCTCGGTGTCCTTGCAGCGCGAGAACCAGCCGATCGTCGGAATCGGCTGCTTGTCGTCCGCAGTTCCGCCGAGGTCTCGGACCTTGCCGACGCTCGTGTCGATGTCGTCGGTGCCGAAGTAGACGAGGGGACCGCTGCCGGCGTCTTCGGACGGATAGATGGCGCCGCCGGGCTCGCCGCCTTCGAGCAGGTGGTACTCGACGGGGCCATCCCAATCCTGGAACTTCCAGCCGAAGAGGCCGCCCCAGAAGCTCCGAGCCCGCTTCGTGTCGCTCGCGGGTAGCTCGAAATGCACGATGGTGTTCATGCTCGCGAGCATGACAGATCTCCAGCGAGCGCTCGCTACGCTGCGGCCGGTGCCGGAGAACGCGTCCATTCGGGAGGCGCGACCCGACGACGCCGAAGCGATCGCCGACGTCTCCCGTCGTGGCTGGCTCGAGGCCTACGCGGAGCTTCTGCCTGCCGATTTCCTGGCTCGCCGCGCGACCGAGCCGCTGGCTGATGCGTGGCGGGCGTATCTGCGTTCGATCCCGGATTCGCACACGCTGCTCGTCGCCGAAGAGGACGGCAGCGTGGTCGGGTTCATCCGCGTCGGCCCGGCCGCAGAGGCCGATCCGGCGCGAGGCGGCGAGGCCGAGGTGTACGGCTTCTACGTCGCTCCCGAGCGCATCGGCCGAGGCATCGGCCGCCTGCTCTTCGACGCGGGGCTCGATCGTCTGCGCGAGCAGAGCTACCGGACCGTTGCCCTGTGGACGTTCGCCGGCAACGCGCGTGCCGAGCGGTTCTACGAACGGGCCGGCTTCGAACCCGACGGAACGAGCCGCCCGGAAGAGGAGAGCGGCGTAGAAGAGCACCGCTGGCGCCGAACGCTGAACCCGAGCTAGAGATCGATCACGGTCAGATCCAGCTCGCGTGCTCGCTCCATCGCCGCGAGCGCGATCGCCAGATCCTGGATCGCGAGCCCGGTCGAGTCGAACGCGGTGATCTCGTCGTCCGAGCGGCGGCCGGCGGCGGTTCCGTCCAGAACCGCGCCGAGCTCTGTGACGTCGCTCCGGCCGAGAGCGCCCGCCTCGACGGCGTGGGCCAGCTCGCCGTTGTGGCTGGCCTGGCCCCAGTCGTCGCAAAAGACTCGAGTACGGGTCAGCTCGGCGACCGCGATCTCCGCCTTGCCCGGTCCGTCCGCGCCCATCAGGCTGACGTGCTGGCCGGAACGAAGCGCGCCCTCAGGCAGAAGGACGTCGTGACCCGGCGTCATCGTCACGAGCAGGTCGGCTCCGAGCGCCTCCTCCAGGCTGCCGGCGACGCGGGCCCCGAGCTCCTCCGCGGCCGCATCCGCCCGTGGGCGGTCCCGATCCCAGAGCACGACCTCGCGGCCGCGGGCGAGGAAGGTGCGCGCGGCTGCCTTGCCGTTCACTCCGGCGCCGACGACCGCCGCAGTCCCGTCGCGGCCAAGCGTCTCCGCTGCGAGCACGGCGGCGGCGCCGGTACGCAAGGCCGTCACCGCGGCCGCGTCCAGTACCGCGACCAGCCGCCCGTCCGTCGCGTCTGACAGCAGCACGACGCCCATCACGGTCGGCAAGCCGAGGGCGGGGTTGCCGGGGAACGAGGTCACCCACTTCAGCGCCGCGTGGCCGGCGCCGAATGCCGGCATCGCCCGGAAGTCGCCGGCCGGGTAGGCGGGCACGTACACCTTCGGCGGCATCGTCCAGTCGCCCCGCGCATAGGCGACGAACGCGTCGCGTACCGCGTCGACCGCGCGCTCGGGCGAGACCGCCTCCCGGACGTCGCGCCCCCTGAAGAGGGGGATCGCTCTCAAAGAGCCTTGACGGCCTGGACGAGCTTGACGACGGACTCGCGTGCGTCGCCGAAGAGCATCTGCGTGTTCGGCTCGGTGTAGAGCGGGTTGTCGACCCCGGCGAAGCCTGGGCGCATGCTGCGCTTGAGCACGACCACCGCGTGGGCCTTGTCGACGTTCAGGATCGGCATGCCGTAGATCGGACTCGCCCGGTTGGTTCGTGCGTCGGGGTTGGTCACGTCGTTGGCGCCGATCACGAGGGCGACGTCCGTGCGCTCGAACTCGGGGTTGATGTCGTCCATCTCGACGAGCTGCTCGTACGGGACGTTTGCCTCGGCGAGCAATACGTTCATGTGGCCCGGCATCCGGCCTGCCACGGGGTGGATGGCGTACTTCACGTCGACGCCGCGCTTCTCCAGCTCGTCGGCGAGCTCGCGGACCGAGTGCTGCGCCTGGGCGACCGCCAGGCCGTAGCCGGGGACGATGATCACGCGGTCGGCGTAGGCGAGCATGACTGCCACGTCTTCGGCTGTCGCCGACCTGACAGTGCCGCCGTCGGAGGTGCCTTCGGTGCCCTCTGCGACCTGCAGCTGCCCGAACGCGCCGAAGAAGACGTTCGCCACCGACCGTCCCATCGCGCGCGCCATCATCAGGGTGAGCAGGCTGCCGGACGCGCCGACGAGCATGCCGCTGACGATCAGGACGTTCTGGTCGAGGACGAAGCCCGTCGCAGCTGCGGCAACGCCGGTGAACGCGTTCAGCAGCGAGATCACCACGGGCATGTCGGCGCCGCCGATCGGCAGCACGAAGAGGACGCCGAAGGCGAGCGCGCCGAGGATGATGATGCCCAGCAGGAAGAGCTTCTGCGGGCCTGCGACGATCACGATCCCGATCGCCACCAGCGTCGCGAGCAGGCCGATGTTCCCGAACTGCTGACCGGGATACGTGATCGGGCGGCCGCCGATCAGCTCGCGCAGCTTCGCGAACGCGAGCATGCTGCCGGCGAACGAGACGCTGCCGATCAGGCCGGAGAGCACGATCGAGACGGACTCCTTGCCGCTGAGCCGCCCCGGGTCGGGAATCGTGTTGTGAAAGTCCGCGAACGCGACGAGCGCCGCCGCGCCGCCGCCGACGCCGTTGAACAGCGCGACCATCTCCGGCATCGCGGTCATCTTCACGGCGCGTGCCGCATAGGCCCCGATCGGGGCTGCGATCGCCATCACGATGAAGATCGACGCGAAGTTCGTCAGGTGGGCGGTGAAGAACGTGACGATCAGGGCGACCGTCATCCCGAACGCGCCGATCCAGTTTCCGTGCCTCGCGCGGGCGGGGTGGGAGAGGAACTGGAGCGCGATGATGAAGGAGACGATCGTGACCAGGTAGCCGACGTAGATCCAGTCGGAGCGGCTCACGGCTGGTCTTTCTCCGGCTCGGGCTTCTTGCGCGGCTTGAACATCTCCAGCATCCGGTCCGTGACGACGAAGCCGCCCACGACGTTGCCGGTTCCGAGGGCGACCGCCGCAAGCGTCACGATGCGGAGCCAGGTGGGCTGGCCGGGGACGCCGGCGACGATGATCGCCGCGACGAGCACGATCCCGTGGATCGCGTTCGTGCCCGACATGAGCGGCGTGTGCAGCAGCGTCGGCACCTTCGAGATCACCTGCACGCCCAGGAACCCGGCGAGGATCAAGACGGTCAGCTGGAGGAGGAAGCCTCCGCTCACGCTCGCGAGCACGCTCATGTGCGAGCCTCTTCCATGTTCTCCTTGCGGGTCACGCACGAGCCCGCGGTGATCTCGTCCTCGAAGTCGAGAACGAGCTCGCCTTCGGGCGCGAGGTGAGTGAGGAGCGCCTGGACGTTGCGCGCGTACAGCTGGCTGGCGTGGTAGGGCATCTCGCTCGGCAGATTCAGTCGACCGACGATCAGGACGCCGTCACGGACGACCTCTTTGCCAGGCTCGGTCAGCTCGCAGTTCCCACCGGTCTCGGCGGCGAGGTCGACGATCACGGAGCCGGGCCGCATCGCCTTCACCGCCGCAGCGGGGATCAGCTTCGGCGCCGGACGGCCCGGGATCGCGGCGGTCGTGATCACGATGTCGTAGTCGGGCAGGCGCTTCTCCAGCTCTGCCTGCTGTTGCGCCTGCTGCTCGGGCGTCAGCTCGGTCGCATAGCCGCCCGCCGTCTCCTCGCCGCGCACGCCGAGGTCGAGGAACTTGGCGCCGAGGGACTCGACCTGCTCCTTGACGGCGGGGCGGACGTCGAAGCCGTGGACGACGGCGCCGAGGCGCCGCGCGGTTGCGATCGCCTGGAGCCCGGCGACGCCGGCGCCGAGCACGAGCGCCTTCGCGGGCTGGACCGTGCCGGCGGCGGTGGTCAGCATGGGGAGGAAGCGGGGGAGGCGGTCGGCTGCGATCAGCACCGCCTTGTACCCGCCGACGGTCGCCTGGGAGGAGAGCGCGTCCATCGACTGCGCACGCGTGATGCGCGGCACCGACTCCATCGCGAACGCAACGACGCCCTGCGCCGTGAGTCGCTCGATCCCGTCGTGGTCGGTCAAGGGCTGGAGGAACCCGATCAGGACGGCGCCGCGACGGAGCCGGCCGGTCTCTTCGGCGGACGGGGTCTGCACCTTCACGACCGCGTCGGCGTCCCAGGCGGAGTCGACGAGCGTTGCCCCGGCCTCCTCGAATGCTCCGTCCTCGAACGAAGCGGCGCTTCCGGCGCCGCGTTCGACGACGACCTCGTGCCCAGCCTCGACAAGCTTGGCGACCACCTCCGGCACCAGCGCCACGCGGCGCTCCCCCTGGGCGGTCTCCTTCGGCACCCCGATCTTCACGTGCGCAACTCTAGTGAGCGAGTGCCCCTCGGCGTAGTCAAGGTTGCGCAGCCGCTCGCTTGCGGAGCCAGCGGATCACCTCGACGCCGAACGTGATCGTCAGCGCGATGCCGAACGCGACGAGGAATCCCTTGAACGGACTGTCCTTGAACGTCTTGCCGCCGAAGTAGCCGAGCAGGCCGGCGTACGAGCCCCAGATCGCGCCGGCTGCGACGTCGAAGACGATGAAGCGGCGCCAGGGCCAGTCCAGGCTGCCCGCCGCGAAGGTTGCTGCGGTTCTCCCGCCCGGGATGAACCGGGCGATCACGATCAGGTAGCCGCCTCGTTCCTCGAGCATGCGGTGGGCGCGGTCGAGGTGCCGGCGCCGGTTGCCGGCGAAGAGCTTGCCGGCGATTCGCTCTCCGAGCGTGCGACCGATCCAGAACGAGACGTTGTCCCCGCAAATCGCGCCGATCGCGGCAGCCGGCACGATCAGCTCGATGCGCAGGTCGCCGTTCGCGGCCAGTACGCCGGCGGCGATCACCGTCGTCTCGCTCGGTACGAGCGGGAAGAACGCGTCGAGTGCGGAGACGCCGAAGACGATCCCGTAGCTCCAGGCGGATCCCGAGACGGCGTCGACGATCGATTGGAACACGTGGCCATTCTGACTGCGCGACGAAGCCGGCACCGTCAGAGCCACCTGCCACCATCACCCAGAAGGGGCATGGCGGGATCACCCAACAGAGGGATACGGGCATTCGAGGCGAATCGAGCGCCCGTGAGCGCTCTTCTCGCTCTTTCCGAGGCGATCGAGGCCCGCGATCCGTACACACGCGGCCACTCCACGCGCGTGGCGCGGATGGCCCATGCAATCGGACTGCGGCTCGGGTTCGACGAGGCGCGGCTTGCGGCCCTCGGTCTCGGCGGGGCCCTGCACGACGTCGGCAAGCTCGCGGTCTCGGAGGCGATCCTGAACAAACCGGGGCCCCTGACGGAGGCCGAGGTGGAAGAGGTTCGCCGGCACCCCGATACCGGCGCCCGGCTGGTCATGCTCGACGACACGCTGCGGCCTGCGATACCCGGCGTCCTCCACCACCACGAGCGCTGGGACGGTGCCGGTTATCCGAGCGGCCGGGCGGGAGCCGAGATTCCGTTCGAGGCGCGCATCCTCGCCGTCGTCGACTCGTTCGACGCGATGACGTCCAACCGTCCGTATCGCGCGGCGCTCCCGGCGGAGCGCGCGGTGGCGGAGGTCGACCGCTGTTCTGGAAGCCAGTTCGACCCGGATGTCGCACTCGCCTTCCTCGAGGCATGGGAGTCCGGGGCGATTGGAGCAACGTTCACCGTGGGGGAACCCGTGGTTCCCCCACGAGCCTCCTCCTTCGGCGCGCGTCCCTGATCGCTCGGCTAGAGCTTCGAGCGCACCCTCCGGATCACCTCGGCGGTGAACTCGCTCGTACCGACGTGTCCGCCCAGGTCGGCGGTCCGCACGCCGTCGGCGACCGCCTCCAGGCAAGCGTCCCGGATCGCCCGAGACGCCTGAGCAGCGGCTCGGGCGTGGGCGAGCAGGGCGGCGCCGGCGAGGATCATCGCCATCGGGTTGGCGACGTTCTTGCCCGCGAGAGAGGGTGCCGTTCCGTGGGCGGCCTCCGCGATCACCGCGTCCGGCTCGAAGTCGCGGCCGAAGGCCACGACGAGCGACTCGGCGCCGGCGATCGACCCGAAGAGCGGAAGGACGAGGTCGGAGAGGATGTCGCCGTCGCGGTTCAGCGCCGGAATGATCAACGGGTCGCCGGTCGAGGCGATCAGCAACGCGAACGTGGCGTCGATCAGCTGCGGGTCGTACGGGACGTCCGGGTGGCGTCCCGAAGCGGCGTCCATCTCCTCCTTCAACATCCCCTCGTAGCTCGGGCTGACGGTGTACTTCGGCCCGCCGAAGACCTTCGCGCCCGAGCGCTCCGCCTCCCGGAACGCGAACTCCGCCACCGCATGGCAGATTCGCCGCTCGATGCGCTCGGTCCGGAACGCGACCTCGTCGTCGCCTTCGCCCTCCCGCCACTCCTTCGCGCCGTAGGCGTCCCCGACCGCCATGCGCACGACCGAGATCGGCGCGTGGACGCCGCCGAAAGGAACGACCCCGGGGATCCTGCGGCCGGTCCGGACGATCACCTTGCCGCCGATCTCTTCGCGAAGGATCCTGTTGGGCGAGCCGATGTCGTCGCGACCCTCCGGCGTGATCGTCGCCGCCTTCAGCCCCAGGCCCGCCTGTCGGATCGCGGCGGCGGCGTCGTAGACGACCTGGTTCTTCGTGCTGCGGCGGCTCGCCAGGGAGAGGTCGTACCGCGGGAACTCGAGCTCGACGCCGATCACGTCCGGCGCGAGAACACGAAGAGCCTCCTCGAGCAGCTCCTGTCCGGTCTCGTCTCCCTCGAGCACGACGATCGTCGAGGAGTCCATACCCCGATTCTGTCAGGCGGCCCGCCGCGAGCCCGCTGACTGGCCGCCGGCGAGCAGGGCGACGACCGCGGTCTCGACGTCGCCTTGAACGGCCGGCTCGCCGACGTCGGCACCCCCGAGCGCGTCGAGCGCCTCTGCGATCGTTACGCCGGCGTCGAACCGGTCGAACACCCGCGGGTCGATATACGACGCACGGCAGACCGCCGGTGTGTTCCCGAGGTAGAAGGCGACCTCGTGGACCGCTCGTGAGATCGCTCGCTTGCGTCCCGTGCGGGACCCGGCAGCTGGGCCCGAGACGGCGACGGCGACCGCGGCGAGCACGGTTGCGCTCCAGGTGCGGAAGTCTTTTGCAGTGAAGTCGCCGCCGGTAGCGGACTTGATGTAGGAGTTGATGTCCGACGACCGCACGTCGACCCAGCGGCCGTGCTCCTTGAATGCGAGCAGCTCGTTTCCGCCGCCGCGGCGACGCTTCAGCTGAACGACCAACCGATACACCTGAGGATCGACGATCGATTCCAGTCGTCGCCTTCCGGCCTTCGCCGGGTAATCGAAGACGAGCACGTTTCCAGGCTGGAGCAGGACGTGGCGCTTCTCGATCGTGGCGAGGCCGTAGGTCCCGTTCTCGTGGGCGTATTCCTCGCCGCCGATCCGGAAGAAGCCTCGGTCGAGCAGGCGGGCGGCGCCCGCGAGCACCCGCTCGCGCGTCGGCTCGCGCCGGCGCAGGTGACGACTCGTCGCCTCTCGCAGGCGAGGCAGGGCGCGCGCGAAGTCGAGCATCTGGTCGAACTTCTGCGCGTCACGGCGCTCGCGCCAGCGATCGTGGTAGCGGTATTGACGACGCCCACGTGAATCGATTCCGACCGCCTGGATGTGGCCGTTCGGGTAGGGGCAGATCCACACGTCATTCCAGCCGGGAGGCAGGACGAGCGCATCGATGCGGGCCAACGTCTGGCGATCGCGGATCGGCTCGTGGCTGCGCTCGTCGATGTACGTGAATCCCCGGCCCCGGCGTTGCCGGCGAATTCCGAGCGCGGAACAGTCGGCGCGTCGCAATCGCAGCACGGCGCAGACGTCCCCCGCCACCCAGGCGGTGAAACGTCGACAAGGGTAATTCCGATCACTCGAATGCGCTCTGCATTCCGGCGAAGATTGCGTTAGGCTAAAACGTATCCAGTCGCCAGTATGAAGGAGGTTTCATGGCTCGAAAGACAGTCCTTGTGTGTGACAAGTGCGAGAGAGAAGTCGAAGAAGGAAAGGGCGCGACGATGCGGTTGACCTTTTCGGACGCCCGCCGCGGCGCGAAGGAGGCCGACCTCTGCGATTCGTGTGCCGGCGGGATGCCGGGGCGCGCGACCGCCCGTCGCGGCCGGCGGCCGAAGGCCGTCGCTGCCTAGCACCTTCTAGCTTTCTCGATCGGGGCGTCGTCGCCGGCGCCCCGATTTTTCTCGCACGTTCCTCGATTCGCCCCGGACGCGCGGGGGAGAATCGTCAAGCGCCAGGACTACTATGGGCCGATGGCCTTGACGTTGCTGGCCGGACCGGCGAACGCCGGAAAGGTCGCGTTGCTCCTGGATCGGTACCTTGCGGATCTCCCGCGCGAGCCTGTCTTGATCGTGCCGAACCGATCGGACGTCGAGCGCGTGGAGCGCGACCTGCTCACGCGCGCCGGTGCGCTCCTCGGCGGCTCGATCGGGACGTTCGACGACGTCTTCGAGGAGCTTGCGGCCGGTAGTTCCGGCCGGCGGCCGGTTCTCGGGGATGCCCAGCGCGTGCTCGTCCTTCGCCGGGTCGTGCGGGGGGCGCGACTCGGGGAGCTCGGAAGCTCGGCCCGGTTCGCAGGCTTCGGCGATGCGCTCGGCACGGCCATCTCGGAGCTCGAGTCCGGGCTGCTCGATCCCGATGACCTGGACGGCGATCTCGCCGAGCTCTACCGGTGCTACCGAGAGGAGCTCGACCGGCTCGGTCTCTGGGATCGCGACCTGCGCCGCCGCGAAGCTGTGAACCGGCTCGCGGGCGAGCTCGAGGCGTGGGACGGCCGGCCGGTCTACGCGTACGGGTTCGAGGACCTCACGGCCGCGGAGTGGGGGTTGCTGGACGCCTTCGCCGGCCGTGCCGACGTGACGGTCTCGCTGCCCTACGAACCCGGCCGCGCGGCATTCGCGTCGCTCGAGCGCACCGCCGCCGATCTTGCTCGGCTGGCGGACAGCCGGATCGAGGAGCTCGCTCCGCGGTCCGGGGACATCGCCCACCCGGCGCTCGCGCACCTCGAGCGGGCGCTCTTCCAGGACGTCGTCCCGGCGGCGCCCTCCTCGGAGGGGGCGATTCGATTCCTCGAGGCCGCCGGCACGCGGGCCACGCTCGAGCTCGTCGCCGACGAGGTGCTGCAGCTGATTCGAGGCGGCACCGCGGCGGAGGACATCCTGCTCGTCTGCCCGTCGCTGGAGCGTGTCCGCGCCCCGCTGGAGGCCGCGTTCGGACCACTCGGCGTGCCATACGCGCTCGACGGCGTCCTCCGCCTCCCGCAGCTGCCGTTTGGCCGTGCATTGCTCGCGCTCCTGCGCTTCGCCTGGCTCGGGGGTGGCCGTCGGGAGCTGTTCGGCTTCGTCCGCTCGCCGTATTCGGGACTGCCGAGGTCGCACGCGGACTTTCTGGAGGGCCGGCTGCGCGGCCGGGGCATTCGCTCGCCCGAGCGCGTCGAGGCCGAAACCGTGAAGCTGCGCGGGCAGCCGCTTGCGTTCCTCGACCGGCTCCGAGCTGCGCCGTCGTCGGTGGCGGCCGTGCGTGAGCTCGCGGCCTCGATGCTCAGAGCTGCGTACGGGTTGGATGCTCCGCCGGCAGCCGAGGCTGCGCGGCTCGATCTGCGGGCCTACCAGGCGACGCTCACGCTGGCGGACGAGCTCGAAGGCTGGCTCGAGCTGGGCGGCGAGTTGCCCGTCGAGGAGCTCGTCGCCTCGCTCGAGCGCGCGCCGGTGCGAACCGGTCCACCCCGTGAAGGGGACGTCGCCGTCGTCGATCTCCTCCGGGCACGGACCAGGCGCGCCGAGGTCGTCTTCCTGCTCGGCCTTGAGGAGGGCGTCCTGCCGCAGCGGACCCAGCCGTCGCCGTTCCTGGACGAGGAGCAGCGTCGCGGGCTCGACGGTCGCGCACGGATCACGAAAGCCGACCCGGTCTCGCGTGCCCGGTATCTGTTCTACACGGCCTGCACGAGGCCCTCGCGGCGCCTGTACCTCGTTCGGGAGGCCGCGACCGACGACGGCGCACCGCGTCAGGCGAGCCCGTTCTGGGAGGACGTCTGCGCGCTTCTTCGACCCGACGACGTCTCCCGCTGGACGCGGCGGCGGCCGCTCTCACAGCTGGTCTGGCCGATCGAGGCGGCTCCGAGCGAACGCGAACGACTGCGCGCGCTTTCCTGGCTGGCGACGACCGACCGTCCGGCGGCCGATTCTCTCGCCCGCGCGAACGGCTGGGACCGCAGGCTCGACCGCGCACTCGGGGCGTTCAACCGGCCGATTCGTCTGACCGATCCCTCGGTGCTCGACCAGCTGCGGGGGAAGAGCATGTTCGGCGTCACCGAGCTGGAATCGTTCGCCGGGTGCTCGTCGATCTGGTTCGTCGAGCGGGTGATCGACCCGAAGTCGATGGACGTGGAGGTCGATGCGCGGATGCGCGGGTCGGTCGCCCACCAGGCGCTGTTCAAGTTCTTCTCCGGGCTGCCGAAGCGGCTCGACTCGGAACGCGTCCCGCCGGAGCGACTCGACGAAGCCCTCGAGTTCATGCGCGAGTGTCTCTCCGAGGCGATCGCGGGCGGAGCGGAGTCTCGCCTAGAGCTCACCGACCTGGAGCGGATGGAGCTGGAGCAGGGTCTCTGGCGCGATCTCGAAGGGCTCGTCCGGGCCGAAGCCGACTCCGAGCTTCCGCTCGTTCCGCGCAAGTTCGAGGTGTCGTTCGGATCCGAGCGGTCCGCACCCGAGCTGCAGCGCGGGCTCGACCTCGAGACGTTCCGGCTCTCGGGCAAGATCGACCGGATCGATCTCGATCCCTTCGCGGCGCGCGGCGTCGTCTGGGACTACAAGTCGGGGAAGAAGGCGCATTCGGCAGCGGAGATCGAGCGCGAGCTGCGTCTGCAGATTCCGCTGTACATGCTCGTGCTGCGCGACCTCGTCGGGGTCGAGCCGCTCGGTGGGCTGTATCGGCCGCTCGCCGGTGACCGCAAGGCCCGAGGGTTGCTCCGGGCCTCCGCGCGCGGTGACGGCGTCCCCGGGTACTCGCCGCTCGACTATGCCGAGGAAGAGGATTTCTGGGGGAAGGTCGCGAGAGCGGAGGAGGGTGCCCGGTCGATCGTCGCCAGGATCCGAGACGGCGACGTGCGGCACGATCCGCGCGAGGGCTCGTGCCCGTCCTGGTGTGATCTCGGCTCGATCTGCCGGGTGAGAAGAGCATGAGCCGTCGCGCCCCTCGATCGAGCTCGGCTGGGGTTTCCGCCGCCGCGACCGACAAGGCGGGCGCGGCCACCAACGGCCACTCGGGTGCGACCGGGTCTGGGGAAGGGGGTTCGCGGGGGAAACCGGCTGTTTCCCCCGCGGTCAGGCCGCCGACGTCGGAGCAGCACGCCGCGATCGAGACGCCCGGTCTCGTCTTCGTCTCGGCGGGAGCGGGGACCGGCAAGACAACGGTTCTCGTCGAGCGGTTCGTCCGCGCAGTCGACGCCGGAGTCGACGTCGCGTCGATCCTGGTGATCACCTACACGGAGCGGGCGGCTGCCGAGCTGCGCACTCGCATCCGGTCACGGCTCGCCAAGCTGGGCCGGCCCGACCTGACGCGCGACCTCGACGGGGCGTGGATCTCGACGATCCACGGCTTCTGCCTTCGGCTGCTGAAGCAGAACCCGTTCGCGGCCGGGCTCGATCCGCGATTCCGGGTGCTCGACGAGAGCCAGGCGGCGGTGCTGCGAGTCGAAGCCTTCGACCAGGCGCTCGCCGACTTCTGCTTCGGCGAGCAACCGGAGCGGCTTGCGCTCCTCTCGACGTACGGGTCGAAGGCGCTCCGGCGGATGCTCACCGGCGTGTACGAGACCCTTCGCGCGGCCGGGAGCCCGCTCGAGCTCTCCCTCGGAGACGCACCCAGCCTGGACGAGCGCACACGAGAGCTTCGGAGCGTCGCGGCCGCGTGTTCAGCCGCGGAGGCGGCTCGGCTCGTCGAGCTGATCGATCGCGGAACGACTCCCGACGTGTTGCTCGAGCTCTCCGCGTACGCGGTCAAGGGAGACGAGGACTACGAGCAGGCACGACTTGCGGTCGAGCAGGCGGCGCTGAACACGGTGGCTGCGCGCGATCGAGACCTGCTACAGGAGCTGCTGCAGTCCTTCGAGCGCTCCTACCAGGCGGCCAAGGACCGTGAGTCGGCACTCGACTTCGAGGACCTGCAGCTGCGCGCGCGAGACTTGCTCCGCGACGACGAGACGATCCGCGAGCGGGAGCGCCTGCGCTTCCGTCAGGTCTGCGTCGACGAGTTCCAGGACACGAACCGCCTCCAGTGCGAGGTGATCGATCTCGTCGCGCGCGACGAGCTGTTCTTCGTCGGTGACGAGTTCCAGTCGATCTACCGGTTCCGGCACGCCGACGTCGAGGTGTTCAAGGAGCGGCGCGAGCGGGTCGGGGACGTGCTGCCGCTGACGAGCAACTGGCGCTCGCGGCCCGAGGTGCTCGCGGTCGTCAACCACCTCTTCGCCTCTGCCTTCGGTGACGAGTTCCAGCGGCTCGTTGCGGCCGGCCGGTTCCCGGATCCGGCCGCAGGGCCTGTCGTCGAGCTGTTCGTCACCGACAAGGCGAGTTACAAGGGCACGGGTGTCGCCTGGCGGCGCGGCGAGGCGCGTGCGGTCGCCCGTCGTGTCGCCGAGATCGTCGAGTCCGGGGAGGCGGAGGCGGGCGAGATCGTCCTCCTGTTCGCCGCGGGAACGGACGCCGAGACGTACGAGGAGGAGCTGCGCGCCGCCGGGCTGCCGACCTACCGCGCCACTGGCCGTGGGTACTTCGGCCAGCAACAGGTCGTCGACCTGCTCGGCTACCTCCGACTCCTGCACAACCGCTATGACGACGAGGCACTCGCGACCGTCCTCGCGTCGCCGTTCGTCGGCGTCTCCAACGACGCGCTCGTCCTGCTCCGGCGGGCGGCTCCGCGCAGGCCACTCTTCACCGGCCTCGAGAAGGGCCTGCCCGACGGGCTGAGCGAGCGCGACGCGCGACTCTTCCAGGCCTTCCGGCAGCGATACGGCCGGCTGGCGGAGCTCGCCGGCACCGTCGGGTTGGAGCGCTTGTGCGAGCAGATCCTCGTCGAGCACGACTACGACCTCGCGGTGCTCGCGCAGTGGGACGGGCGGCGTCGGTACGCGAACCTGCGCAAGCTCGCGCGACTCGCCCGATCGTTCGAGGAGCTTCGTGGCCCGGACCTGGAGGGCTTCGTCCGGTTCGTGCTCGAGCAGGACGCGGCGGGAGTGAAGGAGCTCGAGGCGGTCGCCGAAGAGGAGGGAGCGGGCGCGGTGCGGCTGCTCACGATCCATGCCGCGAAGGGGCTCGAGTTCAAGGTCGTCGTCGTGGCGGATGCTGGACGTGACCGCCCGAAGCCGACAGGTGAGGAGATCATCTGCCTGCCCGACGGCCGCTTCGGTTTCAAGGTCGTCGACCCGGCAACCGGCCAGCGCAGAGCGGCATTCGAGTACGACGAGGTGCGGACCGCCGAAGAGCGGGCGGAGGAGGCGGAGCGCCTGCGCCTCTACTACGTGGCGATGACGCGGGCGATCGACCGTCTGATCGTCGCGGGCTCGATCGACCCGGATCGGCGCGACGCTCGTACGCCGATCGCGTGGGTGCTCGACCGCCTCGAGCTGGACGAGCTGACCGACGGAGAGGTCGTCCGCGGCGAGGCACGCCTCCAGCTCCAGGTCGATCGGTTCACCGCCGAGACGGAGGTCGCCTCGGAGGCGGTCGGCGATTCTGCGCCGGCTCAGTTGAGCCTGTTCGATGCGGGCGCCCCGGCCGCGGCTCCGGCGACCGTTCCCCAGCTCTCGGTGCTGGAGCCCGTCGCAGCGCCGCCCGTCGAACGGGTGCGGCGGCTCTCGTACAGCGCTCTCGCGCTCTTCGGCCGCTGCCCGTACCGCTTCTACGCGGAGCGGCTGGCCGGAATGCGCCCGGTTGACGGCAGCGGTCGCGTCCCAGGGCAGACCGGACTGGCCGCGACCGAGATCGGAGACGCGGTCCATCGGCTGCTCGAAGGTGTCGATCTCGACAAGCCTGCGGCCCCGCCGGTCGAACAGGTTCGCGGGTGGTATCCGGGGGCGAACGACGAGGAGCTGGAACGGATCGCCGGGCTCGTCGCCGCGTACTGCGAGTCGTCACTCGCGGTCCGCGTGGCATCGCTCGCGGGAGCGGCCTCCGAGCGGCCATTCGCGTTCGAGCACGACGGAGTCCTCTTCCACGGCTTTCTCGACGCGCTTCACGTCGAGGGCGGTCGCGCGCTCGTCGCAGACTTCAAGTCCAACGTGCTCGACGGGGCGGAACCGGCAGAGGTGGTCGATTCCGATTACCGGCTGCAACGGCTCGTGTACGCGATCGCCTGTTTTCGCGCGGGCGCCGAAGAGGTCGAGGTCGTCTACCAGTTCCTCGAGCGACCGGAGGAGCTCGTTTCGGCGGCCTTCCGCCGCGAGGAGCTGTCCGCTCTCGAGGCTGAGCTCTCCGAGGCGATTGCGCGCATCCAGGCCGGCGAGTTCCCGCCGCGGCCGAGCGAGTTCGCCTGCGCCGGCTGTCCGGCCCTCGACGTCGTCTGCGCCGGTCCTTCGCTCGCCCGGTAGTGGCCCGCACATTCGTTCGAGAGGCTCGCCGCCGCGTCGGGCCAAAGCGCGAGCGGATCGGGCCGATCATCGAACGCCTCGAGGCAGAGCACGCCGACGCGGCGATCGCGTTGCGCTTCCGATCCGAGCTCGAGCTCCTCGTCTCGGTCATGCTCTCCGCACAGACGACCGACGTGAACGTGAACCGCGTCACCGAGCGCCTGTTTCAGAAGTACCGCCGCCCCGAGGACTACCTCGCCGTCCCGCCCGAAGAGCTCGAGCGCGACATCTTCGCGACCGGCTTCTACCGCCAGAAGGCGAAGGCGATCCGGGGAACCATGCTGATGCTGCTCGCCGAGCACGACGGGAAGGTGCCGCGACGCCTGGAGGAGCTGATCCGGCTGCCCGGAGTGGCACGCAAGACCGCGAACGTCGTCGCCGCCGAGCTCGGCGACCCGCAGGGCATCGTCGTCGACACCCACGTCAGACGGTTGTCGCAGCGTCTGGGCCTGACGAAGGAGGACGACCCGGTGAAGATCGAGCGCGACCTCCAGCGACTCGTTCGCCGCGAGCACTGGGGGGTGTTCCCGCATCTGTTGATCTGGCACGGCCGACGGGTGTGCACCGCGCGGGTGCCGAGGTGCGACGGCTGCGTGCTCAACGAGCTGTGTCCGTCCGCCCGGGTCGTCGTGTGACCGAATGCCCGACCTGAGGTCGCCGAGGCTGCTCCTCCACGCGCTCGCGCCGGAGGAGGGCGAAGCGCTCCAGGCGGGCGATGTCCTTCCCGCCCTGGGCCTACGGCGGAGAGACGCTCCCTGACAACGAAGGCTCCGTCCGGGCTCTGCTCCGCGCCGGCTTCACTGAACTGGCGTCCGGCGACAAGGTGCGCCGTTTGGACTGAGCGCTCAGCCTGGGCGCGGGCTGAGCGCGACCAGCAATCCTCCGTCGGCGTCGTAAGCGGGGAAGAGGTCTGCGATCACCGGCTTGACGACGCCGGCCTTCGTCCGGAGCTCCAGCTGCTCCCCGAGGCGGCGGACGCCCCATTCGAGCGCGAGCGAGACCGGGTTCTTGTCCTCCGCGAACCCGCTCAAGCCGAGCCCTTTGACGACGTCGCTGCCCATGAGGTCGGCTTCGCCCCAACCGGTCAGCTCGAAGACACCCCGCCCGGAAGCGAGGATCCGTCCCTCCTGGTCGCAGACGACGAGACCGGTGTTCGGTCCCGGGTAGTAGTCGTCCATCAGCTCGAACAGGAAGCCGAAGCCGCATCGCCGGCAGGCGACGGCTTGCCGGGACATGCCTTCGAACCCGTCGATGTCGATCGAGCGGTCTTTGCAGTTCGGGCAGATGTAGAACGGCACGCGCCCAATGTACCGGGCGCTACATCCAGCGCTTCCACCTGAAGTACACGAGCTGCGCGACGGTGGACACGGCGATCAGGCCGAGCGAGAAGTAGTACCCCCACCACCAGTGGAGCTCGGGCATGTGGTCGAAGTTCTGTCCGTACAGCCCGACGATCAGGGTCGGGAGCAGGAGGATCGAGGCGACGACGGTCAGCCGCTTCATCACCTCGTTCTGGTCGTTGGCGATCTTCGCCTGCGAGTAGTCGCGGACGGAGGCGAGCAGGTCGCGGGTCAGCTCGAGACCGTCGACGCAGCGGAGCAGCTTGTCGTAGGCGCCGTTGAACGCGATCTCGACCTCCTTGGGAAAGACCTCGTCGCCTTCCTCGACCTCGACGACGTCGTCGACGACCCGTCGGATCGCATCTCGCATCGGTGCGAGCGTGCGGCGGATGTGCAGCATCCCGTGCCGAAGCTCGGAGATCCGCGCGCGGGTCCGCTCGGCCGGCTGCGACTCGACGAGGTCTTCGAGGTCGTCGATCTTCTCGTCGAGCTGGTCGATGAGGTCGAGATATTGCTCGGCGATCTCGTCGACGATCCGGTAGGCGATCATCCCGGGCCGGTCGTCACGCCTGACTGCCTTCTTGACCGGATCGATCTCGAAGGGCGGACAGTTCTCGGGCGTCTTGCGCACGGTCAGGATGACGTCGTGAGTGATCACCACGTCGATCTCCGAGTAGAAGATCTCGCGCTTCTCCTCGCTGTACCTGGCCGCGAGGAAGATTCCGAAGACGTAGGCGACGTGCGACTGCATCGTCGGTCGCGGCTCGTCGAGGTGCTGCGGCGGCCGGAGGAGCAGCTGGAGCGCGCTCTCCTCCAACTCCCGTGGGGCCTTGGCTCGAAGCTCCTCTTCGCCCGGGTCGAGCAGGTCGATCCAGACCGCCGGCACGAACGCCGAGGCTACTGAACGAGTCGGCTAGTAGTCGCGGGGCGCGGCTTCGGCGGCCATCAGGTGGCCTTCCCGCGCCGCCAGGAACCGCTCGGCGTCGAGCGCTCCCATGCATCCCGACCCGGCGGCCGTGACAGCCTGCCGGTAGGTGTGGTCCTGGACGTCGCCGACTGCGAACACACCGGGCACGTTCGTCTCCGTCGAGCCCGGACTCGTCACGAGGTAGCCGTTCTCGTCGTGGTCGAGCTGGTCGAGGAAGAGCTTCGTGTTCGGATCGTGGCCGATCGCGACGAAGAAGCCCTGCGCGGGAATCTCCCAGGTCTCGTCGGTGAGGCTCGAACGGAGCCGCACGCTCTCGACGCTTCCCTCGCCGAGGACTTCGTCGACGATCGCGTTCGTCACGAACTCGATCTTCTCGTTCGCCCGAGCGCGGTCGAGCATGATCTGCGACGCCCGGAACTCGTTCCGGCGGTGCACGATCGTGACCTTCGTGCCGAAGCGCGTCAGGAAGAGCGCCTCCTCCATCGCCGAGTCGCCGCCGCCGACGACCACGATCTCCCTGTCGCGGTAGAAGGCGCCGTCGCACGTCGCGCAGGCCGAGACGCCGTGGCCCTGCAGTCGCTGCTCGGATTCGAGTCCGAGCCACCGCGCGGAGGCGCCGGTCGCCACGATCACCGTGTGCGCCTGGTACTCGTCGTCGCCGACCCAGACCCGGAAGGGCTCCTCCGAGAAGTCCACCCGGGTGACGTCGTCGGTGACGAACTCCGCGCCGAAACGCTCCGCCTGGCGGCGAAAGTCGGCCATCATCTCGGGCCCCATCACGCCGTCGGCGTAGCCGGGGTAGTTCTCGACCTCGCTCGTGATCATCAGCTGCCCGCCCCACTGGAAGCCCTCGATCACGAGTGGTCGGAGGTTGGCGCGCGCGCTGTACAGGGCGGCCGTATACCCGGCCGGGCCGCCGCCGATCACGATCAGTTCACGAATATCGCTCATCGATTGAGTAAACGACATACCCCGGTCGAAGCTTCCCTACGCGACACGGGTCCTGCACCGAGTATCTCGGACAGGGTGGACACGGCGTGACTACAATCGCGCAGGACGGGCAAAGGTGCTGACTGAGGGATGGCGTCGACCGTCAGCTGGGATGCGCTCAGAGGCCTCGCGGCTTTTCGCGCGGCGAGTGGGATCGCGCTCAGCTTCTATTTGAATCTCGATCCCGGTCTGACGCCGACCGCCGTGGATGCCCAGACCCGGGTGAACTCGCTTCTGTCCGAGGCGGCGAAGCAGCTCGATCGAGAGGATCTGACCCACGACCAGCGGCGGGGTCTGAAGGCCGACCTCGAGCGGATCCGCCGCTACTTCCAGCAGGAGCTGGTACGCGACGGGGCGCACGGGCTGGCGGTCTTCGCCGACGAGGGCGACGGACTCTGGCAACCACTGACGTTGGCCGAGTCGGTCGCCGACGCGGTCAAGGTCGACGCGGAGCTCCACCTCACGCCGCTGATTCCGCTCGTCGGTCGGGGCGAGGGCGTGCTGATCGCCGTCGTCGGCCGGGAGCGCGGCGATCTCTACCGGCTCCGCGAGGGACGGCTCGAGCCGGTGGTCGACCGTTCGGAGGAGCAGCCCGGACGACACGACCAGGGCGGGTGGTCTCAGGCGAACTTCCAGCGCCACATCGAGCAGCTGGTCGTCGAGCATCTCCAGCGCGTTGCCTCCGAGCTCGACCGACTCGTCGGGGGTCGTTCGGAGCAGATCGTCGTCGTCTCGAGCGAGAACACGCGCTCAGCGTTCGAGAACCTGCTCTCCCGGCGGGTTCAGGACGCGATCGTCGGCTGGACGACGGCGGAGGCGCACGCCGGCCCTGCAGAGCTGCTCGCCGCGGCGACGCCGGCGCTCGAGATGTGGCGAGCCGCCGAGGAGCAGCGCACGATTGACCGCTGGCGCGAGGAGGCGAGCCGCAACGGCCGTGCAACGACCGGCTGGGAGCAAACGCTCGAGGCTGCGAACGACGGCCGAGTCGACCTGCTGCTCTACCGCGACGGGCTCGAGCACGCGGCGTGGCGCTGCCCGAGCTGCGGCCGGCTCGCCGCCGAGGAGGGTACGTGTCCGCTGGACGGCACGCCGTTGGGGCAGGCGGAAGACGGGGTCGGCCTCGCCGTCCACCAGACGATCTCGAACGGCGGCACCGTGTGTGCGTTGACGAGCCGGGCAGACCTCGACCCGGTCGAAGGCATCGGCGCGTTGCTGCGCTACTAGGCCGCGTCGACCGCGCGGGGCAGCACCGGCGGCTCGCCGTCGGTCAGCTCGGGTGCCGTCAGCGGTCGGACCGCGAGCTCGATCGGCTCGACCAGCGGAAGGTCGGTCTTCGACGAAACGCCGAGCTCGGGGAAACGCCGGGCCGCGGGCAGCACTCGTTGTTCGAGCGAGCCCAGAGTCTCGTTGAACGCCTCGACCGCCTTGCCGAGCCGGTTACCGAGCTTTCCCAGATGGCCGCCCATGGTCGCCAGCCGTTCGTAGAGCTCGCGACCGTGCTCGCTGATCTCGCGGGCGCTCTCGGCGAGCGTCTGCTCGCGCCAGCCCGCCGCGGCTGCGAGCAGCAGCGTGATCAGGGTGGTGGGGCTCGCGAGGATCACCTTCTGCTGCGGACCGCGCTCGAGCAGCCCGGCGTCCTGCTCGATCGCGTAGCGGTAGAAGCTTTCCGACGGCAGGAACATGATCACGTACTCGGGCGAAGGCGCGAACTGCCGCCAGTACGTCTTCGCGCTCAGCTTCGCCATGTGGTCGCGGACGTGCCGGACGAACTCCTGCAGGCGCACGGCGTGCGCGTCGTCGTCCTGTTCCTGCGCGGCATCGAGCAGAGCCTGAAGCGGAACCTTGGCGTCGATGACGATGTTCTTGCCGCCCGCGAGCCGCACGACGACGTCGGGGCGGAGCAGGCCGTCCTCGTCGGTCGAGGTGGGCTGCTCGAAGAAGTCGCAATGGTTCACCATCCCGGCCAGCTCGAGCGTGCGCTTCAACTGCATCTCGCCCCACCGTCCGCGCACCGCCGGCGCCCGCAGCGCGGTAACGAGCCCGGACGTCTCCTTGCGGAGGCTCTCCTGGGTCGTACGCAGCAGGTCGAGCTCTCGAGTCAGCTCACCCTGCGCACGCTGACGGGACCGCTCGAGCGCCAGGACGTGCTCGTTGAACCGCTCGAGCGAGTCCTTGATCGGCTTGATCTCGGCGGTGGCGACGTCCTCGATCTTCCCCTTGGCGAGATCGAGGAAGGACGTCGTCGTCTGCTGCAACGTCTCGGCCGAGAGTGCCTTGAACGTGGCCGAAAGCTCGTCTCCGGCACGCCGCTGTGCGGTCAGCCGCTCGCGCAGGACAAGCCAGACGGCGAAGCCGCCGAGAGCCGCACCTACGACGAACGCTGCGATCACCATCGGAGCCGCAGAACGCTACCCGCGCCGTCGGACGGCGCCCGGGGTCGGGGGTAGGCCCCCGGCCCCGGAGTGTGCTGCCTAGGAGGGCGTGCCCCCCGACTCCCCTTCGTGCTCGTGCGAGTGCTCGTCTTCGCCGTGCGAATGCTCGTGCTCATGCGTATCGCCCGCCGGCATCGTCGGGGGCGGCGGCGCGGTCTGCATTCCCTCGTCCGCGTCGGTCTTCTTGCGGCCGAGCAGCTTGTCGAGGAAGCCCATCTCATCTCCTGTCCTCGTAGGGCGGAGACCCAAGTATCGGAGATGGGCAACAAAAAAGCCAGATCCGGCGAGCCCGAAGGCCTACCGGATCTGACGGACACGACCCTAACAGGCGGCAGATGCCTGTCAAGCCGGAAAAGCCCGCTCCGAGCGGGATTTTCGGCTGGCCCGGTCGAACGCGTGTTCCTCCAGCCGCGTCCGTCCCTACCCTTGGCTCGTGGACGGATTCTTCGGGCCCGGCGGGCGCCTCGCGCAGGTCCTGCCGGGCTATGAGCCGCGCGCCGAGCAGGTTGCGCTGGCGGAGTCGGTCGAGGCGGCCCTCGACGCGGGCGAGCATCTGCTTGCGGAGGCCGGCACCGGAACCGGCAAGAGCCTGGCCTACCTCGTTCCCGCTCTCGACTCGGGCCGGCGCGTCGTCGTCTCGACTGCGACGAAGGCCCTCCAGGAGCAGCTGCTGACGAAGGACGTTCCGGTCGCCGCCGCCGCGCTCGGGCGGGAGGTGAAGGTTGCCGTGCTCAAGGGGCGCCAGAACTACCTCTGCCGGAACGGCCTGCACGGCTTCGGGCTCCTCGGAGGCGAGCTGTTCTCGCGAGCGGACCACGCGGCGGCGTTCGAGGCGATGCGAGGTTGGATCGAGACCACCGAGACAGGCGACCGGGCCGAGCTCGAGGTCGAGCCGCCGGACGCCGTCTGGTCGGAGATCGCGGTCGGCGCCGACCGTTGCCTCGGCCGCCGGTGCGTCTTCGCCGGCTCGTGCTTCTCGGAGGCCGCGCGCGAGCGCGCGTCGCAGGCCGAGCTCGTGATCACGAACCACGCTCTCTACTTCGCCGACCTCGGCCTGCGCAGCCGGACCGATTCGCCGGCCGTCCTGCCCGAGCACGATGCCGTCGTCTTCGACGAGGCGCACCGGCTCGAGGAGTCCGCCGCCACCTGGCTGGGCGGACGGATCAGCGGACCGGTGCTGTACCGGCTGCTCCGGGACGTCGATCGAGCGTGCCGAGAGGCGGCGCTTCCCGTTCCGGCGCGCGCGCTGGATCGCGTCGAGGCCGCAGGGAAGCGGCTGCTCGCGACCGTTGCGCCCACCTCGGGCAGGCGCCGCCTCCGTGAGGTGCCGGAGGAGCCGACCCAGGCGCTCGGGGCGCGGCTCACCGAGCTCGCTGCGGCTCTGACCGGGAAGAAGGACGAGGTCGACGCCGTCGCCCGGAGGGCACTGCGACTGTCGGCGGACGTCGGCGCCTGCCTCGAGACCGACGGCAACCGCGTCGTCTGGGCCGAGCCCGATCTTCTGGCCTGGGCGCCGATCGACGTTGCGCCCGCGCTGGCGGAATTGCTGTGGGACGACGGCCCGACCGTCCGTCCTGGTCTCGGCGACGCTGACCGCCGGCGACGAGTTCGGGTTCGTCCGCGAACGACTCGGCCTCCGTGACGCGCGCGAGGTCGCGGTCGGGTCGCCTTTCGACTACCGCTCGCAGGCACTCCTCTACTTGCCCCGCGGCGTCCCGGATCCGCGTGCGGAGGACGCGCTCGACCGTGCCGTCGACGAGATCGTGTCGCTCTGCCGGATCTCCGCGGGCCGTGCGCTCGTGCTCACCAGCTCCTACCGGGCGCTCGAAGCGATCGCGGCCGGCATCCGCGGGCGCGTCCCCTACGAGGTGCTCGCCCAGGGAGAGGCGCCGCGCGAGCGGCTGCTCGACCGCTTCCGCTCAGAGGTCGACTCGGTGCTCGTCGCCACCTCCACCTTCTGGCAGGGGATCGACGTCCCCGGCGAGTCGCTGTCGCTGCTCGTGATCCACAAGTTGCCGTTCGCCGCGCCCGGCGACCCGCTGGTCGAGGCCCGGTGCGAGCGGATCGACGCACTCGGCGGAGACTGGTTCCGCGAGTACTCGCTTCCATCCGCCGTGCTGCAACTGCGCCAGGGCGTCGGGCGGCTGATCCGATCGCACGCCGACCGCGGGGTGATCGCGATCCTCGATCCTCGCGTGCGCTCCCAGCCCTACGGCCGGGCGTTCCTCGAGTCCGTGCCCGCCTGCCCGGTCACGTCAGACCGCGCCGCGGTCGAGGACTTCTTCGCCGCAGAGGCCCTGCTCAGCGCCTGATACAGTCGCCCGCCGTGGCGAAAAAGCCCCGCACGCCAGACCCGCCGCGCCGCGTCCAGGCGCCGAAGCAACGCCACGCACCCCGGCAGGGCCTCACAGAGGACCAGCGCCGCTGGATCCTCTACGGCGTCGCCGGCGCCGGGATCGTCGCGCTCGTCGTCGTCCTGGTCGTGATCGTGGGTGGAGGCGGCGGGAGCGGCGGCGCCGGCGACCCGAACGCAGTCAGATCGGCGTTGACCGCCGCCGGGTGCACGCTCTCGACGAGCCAGGCCTCGCCTTCGGCGCAGCACATCTCCACCCTCAGCCAGTCGGTCACCTATTCGACCTACCCGCCGGTCAGCGGACGCCACTACAACACGCCCGCGATCTGGGGGAACTACACGCAGGAGGTCGATCCGAGGGTGGCCGTGCACAACATGGAGCACGGCGGAATCGTCATCTGGGTGGGGCCCGGCGTCTCCGACGCCGAGCGGCAGCAGATCAGCGACTTCTACGACGAGAGCCCGAACGCGATGCTCGTCACGCCGATCGCGAACACCGCGAAGGACGTCAAGTACCCCAAGCACGCCGCACCGGGGTCGAAGGTGTATCTGACCGCCTGGACGGTCGAGATCCAGGACGGCAACGTCGTCAGCGGAACGAACGTCGTCGCGAGCTGCTCTCGTTTCAGCGAGAACGCGTTCAAGACGTTCCGCGACGAGTTCCGCGGCAAGGGCCCGGAGCGATTCCCGGTCGGCCAGTTGACGCCCGGCACCTAGGGACAGTCCTCAGGGGCCGTGCCTGGTTTGCGTCGCGATGGCCGGGCTATCCTGGCTCCGGCCGGGGTGGCGAAACTGGTCATACGCGTCTGGCTTAAAACCAGGTGTCCCCCAGGGGGCGTGAGGGTTCGAGTCCCTCCCCCGGCACTCCGCCCGCTGCCCTGCTTTGGTCCGTCCCCCGGGTTCGGAGATGCCGGGGCGGTCTTCGGATCCGTGAAGACCGCCCCGGGTGGTCTGAGCTAGGAGTTGCCGCCGACTCGGCGGATGTGGCTGGAGCCGTCGAGGTAGCCGAGGCCTGCCTGCCGTTGTGGCAGGTAGATCCGCACGGTGTAGGTGCGTCCCCGCTTGAGTGATACGTGGAAGCGTGCGACTGAGGAGGTGTTCACGACGATCAGCGAACGCGTGAGCCAGGTTGAGCCCGAGCGCACCTGAAAGAGGGCGATCGCGCCCGCGAACGTGTCACGGGCGGTGATCTTCGCGGAGAAGTTGTTGCCAGAGATGCCGAAGCCGACGCGTGGGTGGACACCGACTGAGACCGGCTGGCTCTTCGAGGTGCTCGTCTGGGCGGTGTAGGTTGTTGCGATCAGCGGCTTGACGAGCGCGGTCCAGTTTCCGGTTGCGTCGCTGACGGTTTTCGCGACAGTCTCGGTGACGTCCTGGCCGGATTCGCGGGCGGTGACAACAATTGGCTCTCCGGCCTTGTTCGAGGAGACGTGACCGCTCAAGCGAACGGTCTGGCAGCAGATCGTCGTCGTCCGGGAGGCTGCGATCTTGGTGGTTACTGCGGGAACGGTCGCAGCTTGAACGACCGCGGTCGCCTTTGACTCGCTGACCGTGTTGCCGTAGTCGTTTTTCGCTGTCACCTCGACTCGTAGCGTGTGATCGAGATCTGCGCCGCGAACGCCGTACGTCTGGCCCGTGGCTCCTGCGACATCGACACAACCCCCGCCGGCCTTGTCGCAGCGGCGCCACTGGAAGGCGTATTTCTCGACCGCTCCTCCGCCGTAGGTGCCGGCATCAGCAACGAGTTGCGCGCCGACTACTGCCTTGCCTGTGATCGTCGGTGGAGTCTTGCTCGTCGGCGCCACCGCCTTCGTGACGACGTCCGTCGGATGTGAGTTGGCCGTCTGCGAGCCGTCGTCGTTCTTGGCGGTCACGAGGACGAGGATCGTGTGCCCGAGATCAGCAGTAACCAGCTCGTATGTCTTCTCAGTGGCACCGGTGATCGTGCTGCAGTTGTTGCCTTTGGCGTCACAGCGCATCCAGCGATACGTGAACGTGTCCGGGTTGTTGCGCCATAAGCCGTTTCCGGCCGTCAGCGTCTTGCCGAGGATCGGCGCGCCAACGATGGTCGGCGGCGACTTCGTCTCGGGCGCCGCCGCGGACGCCGATCCCGCACAAACCATCGCGATCACGGCAGCTGCGCCAGTTACGCGTAAGAATCCTTTCATGACCTGCCCCTCCTGGTTAGGCACGAACAACATCAACTCCTGATGTGTCTCCGTAAGACGAGGTGGTCAAACCGCGGGGCTGCTTTCGACACTTAGCGGCTCAGGTGATAGCTCGACTCAGCCTCGCTGACCGCCGCCGCCAGCTCGTTTCTCGCGTCTCCGAGCACTTTCAGGCAACGCAACAAGCGGTCGCGCCCGGCAGGGGTGAGTTCGATCCAGATGCGTCGACGGTCGAGGCCGTCCGGCGTGCGCCGAACAAGCCCGGCGTTTTCTGCCTGGTTGACGAGTTCGGTTACGGCGGGCTGACCCAGCTGGAGCATCCGCGTCAAGTCTGTCGTCGTCGTTCGATGACCCGAAGCAGCCTGGACGAACAAGAGCAGGTCATACCGTTGCGACGACAGACCCCTACGAGAGGTGACCTCCTGCGTTTGACGCAGGAAGCGCCGAAGACCAGCTCGAAATTGCGCCGCACGCTCGATCTCAGCCCCAAGGCCCACCCGCGGGTTATATCGAACGATGATCTAGTCGCTCGCTAGGGCTTCTTGCCGCCGCCGAATGAGTCCTCGGCGAGGCCGGTGACCTTCGAGAGCAGGCCCGTCAGCTCCATCGGGACGACGAGCTTCGTCGCGGGCGAGTTGCCGATCTGCTTCAGCGCCTCGAGGTACTGCAGGCTCATGGTGTTCGCGTCGATCGTCTGCGCGACTTCGAAGATCTTCGCGAGCGCGAGCGAGAAGCCCTCCGCGCGCAGGATCGCCGCCTGGCGATCGCCCTCGGCAGTGAGGATCGCCGCCTGCTTCTCGCCCTCGGCGACCGTCACGGCGGCTTGCTTGGATCCCTCTGCCTCGGTTACGACCGCCCGCCGGGTGCGCTCGGCGGACATCTGCCTGGTCATCGCCTCCTGGACGCCCGGCGGCGGGATGATCTCGCGCACCTCGACGTTCGTCACCTTCACGCCCCAGCGCTCGGTCACCTCGTCGAGCTTCGTCCGGAGCAGCAGGTTCATCTCTTCCCGCTTGGACAGCACGTCGTCCAGGGGCATGTCCCCGACGACGCTGCGGAGCGTGGTGGCGGCGATGTTCTCCGCCGCGCCCGCGAAGTTCTGCACCTTGACCACGGAGTCCACGGCGTCGACGACGCGGTGGAAGACGATGAAGTCGATCGAGATCGTGGCGTTGTCCTTCGTGATCCCGCTCTGTTGTGGGATCTCGAGGTACTGCTCTCGGAGGTCGACCCAGACTGGTCGGTCGATCACGGGGATCAAGAGGATGATTCCCGGCCCTTTGGTGCCGATGCAGCGGCCGACGCGGAAAACGACGATCCGCTGGTACTCGCGGATGATCTTGATCGAGGTGAACGCCCAGACGACGGCGACGAGGACGACGATCGCGACGACGATCAGCACGCTGGTCACGCCACGAGTCTGACGGATCGGTCAAGGAAACGCGACGTGGCCGCGACCGCCGTGGCTGAAGGAGCCGTGACCCAGGGACAGTCCCTGGAACGAAAGTGTGACGAAGGGGCGCCGGCGGCTAGTGGCGGCGCCAGAGGAGCGCGGCCGCGCCGCTCGCGTAGGCGACGAGTGAGAAGATCGCGCTGAGCTTCAGAGATCGTGCCATTGGAGACCTTGCTTCGACACGAAGAGGATCGGCTCCTGCGCGCCGTTCCTTGAGCGTCCGCCGCCGCGGCGTCCTTACACTGCCCGCGTGCCAGGAGTCGAGCAGGTACCGGTCGAACGAGGGTCCCTCGAGTGGGAAACCCCGCTCTTCAACACCGCCCTCGCGCAGTTCGAACAAGTCCTGCCGCACGCGGAGATCAGCGATGCGATCGCCGAGCGGTTGAGCATTCCGGAGCGGTCCGTGATCGTCGCTGTCCCCGTTCGCCTCGACGACGGCAGCCGGACCGTCTTCACGGGATACCGCGTCCAGCACTCGACTGTGCTGGGTCCGACGAAGGGGGGCGTTCGCTACGACCCGCACGTTTCGCTGGGCGAGTGCGCCGCGCTGTCGATGTGGATGACCTGGAAGTGCGCGTTGCTGCGTCTTCCGTACGGCGGTGCGAAGGGTGGCGTCCGCTGCGATCCGCGCGCGCTCTCGAGCCGCGAGCTCCAGGCTGTCACCCGCCGCTTCACGGCCGAGCTCCTGCCGGTGATCGGTCCGCAGGAGGACATCCCGGCGCCCGACATGGCGACGGACGAGCAGACCATGGCCTGGATGATGGACACGTACTCGATGCAGGTCGGCCACGCGGTGCCGGAGATCGTCACCGGCAAGCCGATCTCGATCGGAGGCTCCGTGTTCCGCGCCGAGGCGACGGGAGCCGGGGTCGTGATGGTGGTCGAGCGTGCCTGCGAGCGTCTGGGCTGGAACCTCGCGGGGCTGCGCTGCGTCGTGCAGGGCTTCGGCAAGGTGGGCGCCGTCGCGGCGCTCGAGCTGGCCGAGCGCGGGGCGATCGTGACGGGCGTCTCCGACGTGTCCGGCGCCGTCCACGCTGACAAAGGCCTCGACGTCGCCGCCCTCCACGCCCATGCAGTCGAGCACGGGCACGGCTCCCTGACCGAGTTCGAGGGAGAGCACCTGACGAACGAGGAACTGCTCGAGCTTCCGTGCGACATCCTCGTCCTGGCTGCGCTCGAGGACCAGGTCACGGCGGATAACGCGCCGCGGGTCAAGGCGCGCATGATCGCCGAGGGCGCGAACGGACCCACCTCGCTCGAGGCTGATGCGGTCTTCGCCGAGCGCGGCATCCCCGTACTGCCGGACATCCTCGCCAACGCCGGCGGTGTCACGGTCTCCTACTTCGAGTGGGTGCAGGACCTGGGCCGGCTCTTCTGGGGTCGTGAGGACATCCGTGCTCGCCTCGCAGACAAGCTGGGCGACGCGTTCGACCGGGTGTGGGACCTCAGTCAGAGCCGAGGATTCACGCTCCGCCAGGCAGCCCTCGTCACCGGGATCCGCGAGGTGGCCGCCGCCCTCGACGCCCGTGGGCTCTACCCGTGACGAACAGCCTTGTCCGCGACGGCATGCTGTCGGACCCGGCCACGCTCCCCGCTGGAGTCTCCGTGCAGGAGGCGGCGCAGCACCTGGTTCGGCCCGACGTACGCGCGGTGCTGGTCGTCGACGAGGCCGGAGCGCTGGTCGGCGTCGTCACCCCGGATTCGCTCGTCGAGCATGTGGTTGCCGCGGGGCTCGACCCTGCCTCGACTCCTCTCTCCCGTGCGGCTGAACCGCCGGTCCTGACGCTCGACGCCGACCTCCCCCTCGAGGAGGGCTATCGCCTGCTGGAGGAAGCGGAGGTCGAGCGCGCGCCGGTGCTGGAGCAGGGCCGCCTGGTCGGCGTCCTCTCGCGGTCCGTCGTGCAGCGCCGGCTCGCCGAGGAAGACCCCGCGGAATCGCCTGAGGCCGAGGGCTACTCGTAGACGTAGACCGGCTCGCCGACCGGCGACTGCTGGTAGAGCCAGTCCGCGAGCCAGATCGGCACGCGCACACAGCCGTGGCTCGCCGGATAGGCCGGTACCGACGGGAAGCCGTGGATTGCGTAGTTGTTCCCGCGGAAGGTCATCGTCCGGTAGAGGATCGCCGAGCCGAGCCAGGTGGTCGTCGCCGGTGCCTTCCAGCGGATGCGGTAGTTCCCGGCAGGCGTGATCCCGCCCGCTCCGGACGAGACCGGGAGGTACGCGACCGTCTCGCCGTTGTGGACGACGAGCAGGATCTGCCGGCTCTTGCTGACCTCGATGTGCGAATCCTGCGTGTGGTACCTCGGTGCCGGCACGACGTCTTGAGCGAGTGCCCGCCACGTCGCTTCGTCCACGACTCCACTGCGCGAAAGCCCGCGGGCCTTCTGGAAGGCGGTCACCGCGTCGAAGAGCTCCGACCCGAACGTCGACGAGGGCGACGGCACGTGGACGTGCAGCTGCGCCAGGCGCGCACGAAGCGCGACGACATCTGGTCCGGTTGAGCCGGGGGCGAGAGCGCGGCCCTCTGCGTGGAGGGGGACGGTGACGGCGCCGCCGCCGACTTCGATTCGCGCGGAGAACGCGCCGACTCCCGGCGTCGGGACGACGAACCGACGTCCGGCGAGGCCACGGGCCCGGGCGACCTCGCGACCGCCCCGAAGAACGGTCACCCGCACCGGCGCCCGCGTCTGGGGCCGGGCGCGGACGAGAATCGGCGCTCCGAGGAACGCGGTGCCGGTTTCGGAGCGGACGTCGAGTCGTGGGGCGACGGTCAGGGCCGTGGGCATCGACCGGAGCGATCCGATGCTCGCGCGCCAGTCGCCGTTGCGGCCGGGGAGCAGGCTCGTGCTGAAGTGACCGGCGCTGTCGGTGCGGGCCGTCTTCACGACCTGCCATGCGGAGCCGACCCGCCGCTCGAGTGCGACCCGGGCGCCGGCGGCCGCCGGCGCAAGCGCGCCCCGCGCGACGACACGTTTGCCGAAGACGACCGTCGCCGGGGTAAACGTGAGCTCGAGACCTTGCGCGTCGACTGCCGTCGTGCCCGACGATGTCCCGCCCAGGGCGTCGGTGATCGTCACCGTGACCGTGTACCGGCCCGGCTTGGCGAACCGGTGCGTGACCGTCTGACCGGGCGCGCTCGTGCCGTCGCCGAAGCTCCAGCTGTAGGAGAGGACTGCCGGCGCGGGGTCCGTTGCGGATGGGTCGGCGCGAAAATGAACCGTCAGCGGAGCCGGTCCCGACGTCGCGGACGCGGCGACGGTCGGCACCGGCGCGGCTGTTGCCGACGCCGGGAGGATCAGCGCGATGAGCAGGACAAAACGACGCACGGACCGAATCTAGATCGACCCGCGGCTAGCAACAGGTATATGCCCCAGGTGGGGCATTTCCTTCAACGGGCTCCGGCAGCTCCGCAGCGACGAGGGCGACCCCGTGGAGGATGTCGCGCTCGCTGACCTCGATTCGGTCGAGCCCGTATCGGCGGAGGATCTCGCGCA
The DNA here is from genome assembly GCA_963719325.1 of uncultured Actinomycetes bacterium. Classification (GTDB taxonomy): domain Bacteria; phylum Actinomycetota; class Thermoleophilia; order Gaiellales; family Gaiellaceae; genus DATBLE01. Next base: position 7,285 of record CAVRBW010000011.1, on the reverse strand, counting down.
GGATCGTCGCGCCGGCGACGATCACCGGAGCCCGCTCGGGTTCGAGCCCGGGAACGCGCCGCCGCTCCTCGAGCGAAAGCGACGCAAGGCGCGCAAGCTGCTCGTCCACGGCCGACGCGCTCAGCACGTGTCCGTGCACGCGGTCGGGGTCGTAGTCCGTCAGGCCGAGGTCGAGCGCGGCCAGCGAAGTCACCGTTCCCGCGACGCCGATCCCCGCGTGTGCGTCGAGATCGGGGAGCAGCCGAGCGACGTGCGCCGAGGTCGCGGCGACGTGGTCGCCGAACCGCTCAGTCATCCGGACACAGCCGACGTCGAGGCTCGCGTGCCGGTCGGCGAGGATCAGCTCCGTCGAGCCGCCGCCGATGTCGACGACCAGCGTGTTCGGCTCGAGCCGGCGACCGGCAGCGACGCCCTGGAACGTCAACTGCGCCTCCTCGTCGCCGCCCAGCAGCCGCGTCGAGAAGCCGTAGCTCCATTCGACCTCGCCCAGGAACGCCTCGCCGTTTTCGGCGTCGCGAACGGCGCTGGTTGCCACGGCGAGCGTCCGCTCGGCGCCGAGTCTGTCGAGGGTGCGGTGGAAGTCGGTGAGGACGTTGCGCACGCGGGCGATCGGCAGCGGGAGAAGACGCCGGCGCTTGTCGACGCCTTCTCCGAGGCGGGTGATCCGCAGCGAGCGCTCGACCTCGTGGACGACGCCGTCTTCCACGTCTGCAACGAGCAGGCGCGTCGAGTTGGTGCCGAGGTCGATCGCGCCGACGCGCATCTACTTGCGGGGCACGAGCCCTGTCACGGCTCGAACCAGATCGCGCGCTTCCCCGACCGCGCCGAGCAGGGTGCGTCCGCGCGCGAGTGACCGCTCGAGACGATCGACGGCGGCGAGGAGATTGTCGCCCTGCGAGGCTGCATGCTCGCCGCGCGCCGCGAGCTGCTCGACTGCGCTGAGCAGCCGTTCGGCTGCGGCACCCCCGCCGGCTGCGAGCGAGACGAACGCGTTCCACGCCTGCCAGGTTCGGACGCCGACGAAGACGCCGCCCGCGACGGTCGCGAGGACGAGAAAGCCCAGCGCAGCCCACAAAAAGGCGTCCACTGCCTGGTATACTGCCGCTCGCGACGCGGGGTGGAGCAGTCAGGTAGCTCGCCGGGCTCATAACCCGGAGGTCGCAGGTTCAAATCCTGCCCCCGCTACTACAAAGGCCCTGCTAGTCAGGGCCTTTTGTTTTCTAGCTAGGCGCGACGAGCGCGGTTGTATACCCCTTTGTACACCCATCGCCGAAATCAGGTCCGGCGAGACCCTGCGTTCCGGCAGGGAGCACGTCGCATAGCCGATTGCCCGCGTGTTCGCGAGGACTTCGACCTCTGGAATGACGGGGCGGCCCGCCCCGTCATTCCGAGGCGGTAGTCAGCGAAGCTGGATGTCGAGCGCGGCCGTTGTTTGGGTGAGGTACCGGAAAGTGAGGGTGCCGTGGGCTCCGGCGTACGCGCCGGTGCCTGTGATCACGGTTAGGACGCTTTGCCTGGCTGCGTGGACGATTTGGCCGTCGACGATGAGGGTGCCGTGGGCGAGGCCAAGGTCGAAGGAGGCGTTGTCGGCGGCGCGGCTGAGGATCGTCCAGACGCCGCCGAGCCGGCCGGCAGGCTTGCCGGACGTGCGGTCGAGGACGCGTCCGGTGGCGAGGAAATAGTCACCGGCGCTGTAGCCCTTGGGCCCGAGGTCGACGTAGCTGCTCTTCGTGCCCGGCAGCTTCAGGTGGATGACGGAGGCGGTGGGAGCCGCCGACGCGGTGGTGACGGCCGCGACCAACGCTGCCGCGAGGGCGGCGACGAGTGCATGCAATCTGGTCATGGTTTGCTCCTTCGGGCGAGTTAGCTCGTCCGCGTGCGGCGGGTGCGGGCGTGCTGGACGAGGGTGGTGAGGGCGAGGACGATCAGGACGAGCGTGCAGGCGAGACCTCCGAACCAGCCGATGCCGCCGGCGATCCATTTGACGCCGTGATGGGCGTGCTTGAAGGCCGGCACGCCGGCGAGGACGAAGAGCGCGACGTCGAGCGCGAACAGTCCGGTCAGCAGCTTGTAGCGGTTCATCGAAAACCTCCTGAGGCGACGAGTTGGACGTCCTCGACGCTACGGGCGCGCGTCGGCTTCGTCATCGGCGCGCGGCTTGATCTGTCGTCGCGCGCGGGTTGATCCTGGGGCGTCAACGTCTCCACTCGGTGGTGGAGCTGGATCAACCCGCGGGTCGAGTGACAACACGTGTCCGCTGCGGCAGGCTGTGCTGATGCGCCTGCGCCTGCGCCTGCGCCTGTCGCCCCGCTCCGTCGACGCCGTTCTCGTGTTGGCGGTTGCCGCCCTCGGCATGGTCGAGGTCGACACCGAGCAGCTCTCCCCGTACGCGGCGAGCGTGCCGCTCGTGCTCGTCCAGGCGGTCGCGCTCGCCTGGCGGCGGCGGGCACCGTTGGCGGCCTTGCTCGCCGCGTCGGCGGCGCTCTTCATCGAGACCGCGGCCGGTGTCTCGCTGCACGCACCGCTCAGCCCGATCGTCGTCGGGTTGATCGTCGTCTACTCGGTCGCGCAGTACGAGTCGTTGCCGCGCGCCGCGGTCGGCCTCGCGGCCGCGATCGCGGGGATCTTTGCCTCGATCCAGCTCGCGGTCGCCAACGGCGAGTCGTACGGAGGCACCGACCGGGCGTTCGTGGCGTTCCTCCTGATCGGCCCGTGGCTCGTCGGGCGGGCGCTGCATGGGCGCACGCTCGAAGCGGTGGAGCATGCGGACCGCGCAGCGCGGCTCGAGCTCGAGCGCGAGGTCGCCGTCGAGGAGGAACGGGCCCGGATCGCCCGCGAGCTGCACGATGTGATCGCGCACTCGCTCAGCGTGATGATCGTCCAGGCGGGCGCCGCCGAAGAGGTCGCGAAGCGTTCGCCCGAACGGGCCTTCGAGCCCTTGCGGTCGATCCAGGAGACCGGCCGGCAGGCGCTCTCGGAGATGGGCAGGCTGCTCGGGATGCTGCGCGACGGCGGCGAGGAGCTCGGTTTGGTTCCGCAGCCAGGCGTCGGCGACCTCGACGCGCTTCTCGAACAGACACGGCAGTCCGGCCTTCCCGCCCAGCTGACGGTCGAGGGAGCACCGCGGCCGCTGCCGCCGGGACTCGACCTCTCTGCCTACCGGATCGTGCAGGAAGCGCTGACCAACGCCCGCAAGCACGGCGGCGACGCACGCGCGCAGGTGAGGCTGCGCTTCCGTCCCGAAGCCCTCGAGGTCGAGGTGGTCGACGACGGCGCCGGCTCGGCCAACGGCGCCGGCGGCGGACACGGCCTGATCGGGATGCGGGAGCGAGTGGCCGTCTTCGGTGGCACCCTTGAGGCGGGGCCGCGCACCGGCGGTGGCTTCGCCGTCCACGCGACCCTGCCGCTGGAGCCGCCGACGCGATGATCCGGATCCTCGTCGCCGACGACCAGGCGCTCGTCCGTGGCGGCCTGCGGATGATCCTCGAGGCCCAGGACGACTTCGAGGTCGTCGCGGAGGCCGAGGACGGCGCGCAGGCGGTCGCCCTGACGCGCGAGCTGCAGCCCGACGTCGTGTTGATGGACGTGCGGATGCCGATCCTGGACGGCATCGCCGCGACCCGGCAGATCCTCGGGGAGGATGCCGGCGCACGTGTGCTCGTGCTGACCACCTTCGACCGCGACGAGATCGTCTACGAAGCGTTGAAGGCGGGCGCCAGCGGCTTCCTCCTCAAGAGCGTTCCCCCCGGAAAGCTCGCCGACGCGGTCCGGACGGTCGCCGACGGTGAGGCGCTCCTCGCACCGGCCGTGACGCGCCGGCTCGTCGAGCAGTTCGTTCGCCGTCCGCCGCCCGGGCAGAAGGTTCCGCCCGAAGTGACCGCCCTGACCGATCGAGAGCGCGAGGTGCTGGAGTTGATCGCACGCGGACACTCCAACTCCGAGATCGCGGGCCGGCTCGTCGTCAGCGAGGCAACCGTCAAGACGCACGTCAACCGCGTCTTCTCGAAGCTCGACCTGCGAGACAGGGTCCAGGCGGTCGTGCTCGCCTACGAGACGGGACTCGTACACCCCGGCGTCCGGCGGTAGGACGCGATTCCAGCCTTTCGGCGCGCCACCACAGCGGCGCCTATGAGAGCGCGGGTCAGGACGGCTCACGACCCGAATCGCGGGTGAGACTGATCCAGACCATGTGCGCACGCCTGCGCGCACGATGTGTCCGGCAAACGCCGCAAAGGGCAAACGCTTCACGTCGATTCCAGCTGTCTAATCTCGTAAAGCGGTACGTGACGCGGTGGGGGAAATGTGTCCACACCCCGCCCTCGCTACTCAGAAAGGCCCGCAAATGCGGGCCTTTCGGTAAGCGTTCAGTCGGCAGGGACCTGGTTTCGGGGCGGCGAATGAGAATCCGCCTGCGCGCGAGCGGCCGGCGTCAGGCCGAGCGCCTGTGGTTGTAGAGGTGGCGGGCCAAGAGGTAGGAGGCCAGGGCGATGCCGACGCTCCAGGCAGCGCTCGCGACGGCGTTCGTGCCAATCGGTGTTCCCGTGAGGAGCCCGCGCAAGGTTTCGGTCGTGGGTGTGAATGGCTGGTAGTGGGCGAACTGACGGAGCCCGGTCGGCATGGAGGCGGCGGGCACGAAGCCGCTGCCGAGGAAGGGGAGGAAGGTGAGGAACATCGGTGTGTTGCTCGCGGTCTCGACGCTCTTGGCGGCGAGACCGAGGGCGGTGGCGAGCCAGATGAGCGCGAACGCGAACAGCGTCAGTAGACCGATCGAGGCCAGCCAGTCGAGCACGCCTGCCTCGGGGCGGAAGCCGAGTGCGACGGCGACGCCGAGCACGATGCCGATGCTGAGGAGGCTTTGGATGAGGCTGGCGAGGACGTGGCCGGTGAGGACCGCGGAGCGGGCGATGGCCATCGTGCGGAAGCGGTCGATGATGCCTCCGGTGATGTCCATCGCGACGACGATCGCGGTGCCCTGGACGGCTGCGGCGACCGTCATGAGCAGGATTCCGGGCGTGACGTAGTTGAGGTAGCCGGCACGCCCGGTGTGCCCGGCGGCGTACGGGGCGTCGAGGCCGTGGCTGAGCTGACCGCCGAAGACGTAGACGAACAACAGCAGGAACACGATCGGCATGCCGACGAGGAGCAGTGTCATCGACGGGTACCGCTGCAGCCGCCGAAGGTTGCGGCGGAGCATCGTCCTGGAATCGCTGACGGTGTAGGCGAGGGTGCTCATCACGCTGCCTCCTGCTCGAGGGGCTGTTGGCCGGTCACGGCGAAGAAGACGTCGTCCAGGTCGGGCCTGTGGATCGAGAGCTCCTCGACCGCGATCCGCGCGTCGTCGAGCCGCCCGAGCAGATGACGGAGGGACGCGACGTCGCCGTTTCCGGGCACGCGGAGGACGAGTCGCTCCTCGTCGGGCGTCGCGCCGTCGAACAGGGCGGCGGCTGCGCGCAGTGCCGGCAGGTCGGTGAACTGGAGATGAACCTGACCGCCTGGAATCCGGCGCTTCAGCTCGTCGGGGGTGCCTTCGGCGACGATGCGGCCGTGGTCGAGGACGGCGATCCGATCCGCGAGCTCGTCGGCCTCGTCGAGGTTCTGGGTGGTGAGGAAGATGGTGGCGCCGCCGGCGGCGAGCTCGCGGATGTCGTCCCACATCTGCCGGCGACTGCGCGGGTCGAGCCCGGTCGTGGGCTCGTCGAGGAAGATCACACGCGGCGAGCCGATAAGCGTCATCGCCAGGTCGAGGCGGCGGCGCATCCCGCCCGAGTACGTCGACACCGGCCTGCCGGCCGCGTCCACGAGGCCGAATCGGGCGAGAAGCTCGTCGACGCGAGCGCGGCCGGCGACGCGGCCGAGGTGATTCAGGTCGGCCATCAGCTGCAGGTTCTCCTTGCCGGTCAGCAAGTCGTCCACTGCCGAGAACTGACCGGTGACGCCGATCGACGCGCGCACGCCGTCGGGGTCGCCGACGACGTCGTGGCCGGCCACCTGCACGTCGCCCGAGTCGGTGGGAATGAGCGTGGAGAGGATCCGCACCATCGTCGTCTTGCCCGCGCCGTTCGGGCCGAGGAGAGCGAAGATCGTGGCCTCGGCGACAGTGAGATCGACGCCGTGGAGCACGACGGTCTCGCCGAACGACTTCTGCACACCGGTCGCGACGACGGCGGGCCGACGTGTAGCGGTCATTGGTGCCTCCCCTGGCCAGGGCGCTTCTCGGGCAAGTCGCCGGACGCGACGAGCGCCTGGCGCCGCGCCTCCCACTCCTGCTGGAACCGCGGTATCTGCTCGAGCAGGAACTCCGCGAACGCCGCCGTCTCCAGCAGCACCGCACGCCGCTCCGTAGGGGCATCCCGCAGGACGTCGAGGCCCTCACGCGCCAGCTCCAGCAGTTCCTCGTACTCGGAGACGTCCATCCCCAGCGACTGCGGCGAGCTCAAATCGATCCGGACACGATCCATCCGCTCACCGGCCGCCCGCGTCCGGCGGACGGCATGCAACGTCTCCGAGACCTTGACCGCGCCGGCGATCGCGCTGCGGCTGGCGAGCAGGGCTTCCGCCAGCTCGCCGATCGTCGGATCCGGCGGATCGCAGACGGCGAGATAGCCGAGCAGGCGACCCACCATCGGCGGGAAGGAGTAGCGGCGGGCGTAGAACCGACCCATGTGGTCGGCAAAGGTGATCTCAGCGTCGGTCGGCATGGCGACATGATACACACATATCTGATATCGCACAAATTTGTGTTACTTCAACATGTGTCGCGATTCGTGACTCGCGACGCGGCTGCGAGTTGTGTCGGGCGGGGAGGATGATCGGCATGGATCTCCGAAGCGGACAGACACCAGGCGATCGTGGTTCTTCGTCGTTGCCGGCGCGGTGATCGGCCTGGCGCTCGGCATCCTTGTCAGCGTGACCACCGACGTTCCGCTCGCGCCCGAGGCCGGGTCGGTACTCGGTGCGCTCATCGGGTGGCTCTCGCGCCTGATCAGCACCTAGCGCTGAAGATGCAGTGGGCGAGCTCAAGCTAGCTCGCGGAGTACCGCCCGAGAAAGGGTTCACCGAGCCGGGTGCGCTTTCGTCCACCGTTCCCGCCGACATTTCGACCCAGGCCCTGCGGCCTCATCGTCCAATCGCCAGGAGCGGCTTCGACCTAGTCGCGTCCCGTACTCGGTGCGATCACGACCCTACGGTCGATCCGCGACGAGGGCAAGCCCCGGCCGCCTGAAGGTGCGCAAAGAGCGCGAATTTCCTTATCCCTCTCATGCCTCGACGGGGCGCACTGAGGACT
>CAVRBW010000010.1:0-38932 GCA_963719325.1 uncultured Actinomycetes bacterium | reverse complement strand
GCCGGTTGCGGTCGCGCGAAAGACGACGAAGCCGATGTCGCCCGCCGTGCCTCCGCTGGCGATCGTGACGGCGAGATCGCGCCGGCCGTCCCTGGTGAAGTCGAAGCAGATCACCTGGTCAGCGTCCTTCGGGTCGATGCCGACCGTGTTCGAGCCGAGCAGCTTCATCCGCGGATGCGTCGAGGCGATCGCCGCCCGCGCCGTTGCGACGCTGCACGCGGCACGAGCAGCTCCGTGCGCGGTCGTGGTCGTCGCTGCGAGGAGCACGGCGGCGAGCGCGAGGAGGCGCACGGCGGGAGCATAGACTCGCGCCGATGATCGACGAGCGCGATCGGCCCCTCCGCAAGGCCGACCTCGACCCTGATCCGCTTGTCGTGCTGCATCGCTGGCTCGACGAGGCTCGGGCGGCCGGCGTCGAGATGCCCGACGTGATGACGCTGGCGACGGCGTCTGCCGACGGTCGGCCCTCTGCTCGAATGGTCCTGCTCAAGGATGCGGACGCGACCGGCCTCACCTTCTACACGAACTACGAGAGTCGGAAGGGGCACGAGCTGGCGGTCAACCCGCGCGCCGCCCTTCTTCTCTACTGGCATGTGCTCGGCCGGCAGGTACGCGTCGAAGGTGCCGTCGAACGGCTTGCGGGAGCGACCTCGGACGCCTATTTCCGTTCGCGGCCGCTGGGTAGCCGGCTGTCTGCCGCCGTCTCGCCGCAGAGCGAAGTCGTCGCGAGCCGCGAGGAGCTGGAACGCGCCGCTCTGGAGCTTGGACGGTCTGCCGGCGAGGACGTTTCGCGACCCGAGAGCTGGGGCGGCTACCGCGTCGTCCCGCACGAATGGGAGTTCTGGCAGCACCGCGTCGACCGCTTGCACGACCGATTTCGCTATCGGGGAAGCAGCGGGCGCTGGACCGTCGAGCGATTGGCGCCGTAGGCCGTGAACCGGCGATGGCTCGAGCAGGTCGAGGCGGCGCAAGGCGACGACGCGCTCACGCTGCTGGCCTGGCTCGCCGGAGCCCAGGTCGGCCTCGACGCCGACGAGGCTCGGGGCCCTCTGCGCCGGGCGATGCTCCTGCTCGCCGCGGGCGGCGATCCTCGTCGTTCCCTCGAGCTCGACGGTCGCGCGGTGACCGCTCTTGCGGCGGAGCTCGACACCCCCGAGCGCCGTGCGGCGCTGATCCGCGGGCTCGAGGCGCTGCGGGCCGACGCGGCGCGGCCTGGCACAGACGGAGGCAGCGCTCGAGGCGCTGCTCGGCAACACCGACCTCGCCTGGAGGGCGTACGCGGCGGGCTTGCTCGGCGAGGAGCTCGCGGACGAATAGCATCGAGCTCGTGGAGCAGGTGGCCGAGCTGCGAACGCTGCTGCGCCGGCTTCCGCACGGCGTTGCGGTTCTCACCGTCGATGCCGATGGGCAACGCCTCGGGTTGACGATCGACTCGCTCGTGTCGCTCTCGCTCGAGCCGCCGCTCGTCGGCCTCGCCATCAGTCGGTACGCGGCGATGCACGAGCTCCTTCGCGAGGCCGGCAGCTTCGCGGTCAGCCTGCTGGCCGCGGATCAGGCTGCGGTGGCACAGCACTTCGCGCGCGGCGTACCCCCGATCGCGCTGTGGCACGGCGTCTCCAGCCGCCAGGGGTTGACCGGTGCGCCGCTGCTCGAAGGGGCGGCCGGTTGGGTCGAATGCCGCATCACCGACGAGCTCGAGACGGGCGACCACACGTTCTTCGTCGGCGAGGCGGTCTCGGTCGAGCTCGGGGAGGCATCGCGACCGCTCGTCCACGTGGAGGCGGGGTACCGAGCGCTTTGATCGATGCGGTCGTCTTCGATCTCGACGGGCTCCTGATCCAGACCGAGGAGCTCTGGCACGAGGTCCGCGAAGGGCTGGCCCGCGACCGCGGCGGGCGTTACGACGCCGAAGCGCAGCGGGCGATGATGGGCATGAGCTCGCCCGAGTGGTCCCGCTACATGCACGAGCACGTCGGGGTGCCCGGGTCCCCCGAGGAGATCTCCGCGGAGGTGATCGCGAGGCTGGAGGATCGGTACCGGGAGCACCTGCCGTTGATGGACGGGGCCGTCGAGGCGGTCGAGCGGCTGGCGGCACATTGGCCGCTCGCGGTCGCGTCGTCCTCGAACCGGCCGCTGATCGACCTGGTGCTCGAGCTCTCGGGACTGGATCGGCTGTTCCGCGCCACGGTCTCGTCGGAGGAGGTCGCCCGTGGCAAGCCCGCCCCGGACGTCTACCTCGAGGCGTGCAGGCAGCTCGGCGTCGAGCCCAGCTCGGGCCGCGGCGGTGGAGGACTCCCACTCCGGCATCGGTTCGGCGAAGGCGGCCGGCATGCGCGTGATCGCGATTCCGAACCCCGCCTTCCCGCCCGGCGAGGAGGCCCTCGCCGAGGCCGACGTCGTTCTCGCCTCGCTGGCAGAGCTCACGCCCGCTGCGGTGGAGAGCTAGTCACGCTTTCGTTCCAACCGTGGTGCCAGGCACCACCGGTGGACAAAGCGTCACACGTTTGTTCCAGGGACTGTCCCCACCGGGGGCGCCTCAGGCCCCCCGGTTTCCGGCCGGGCGTCGCCACGGCCGAAGAGGACGCAGCCGTTGTGGCCGCCGAGGCCCATTGCGTTCGAGAGCGCGACGTCGACCTGGACGTGTCGCGCCTCGTTCGGAACGTAGTCGAGATCGCACTGCGGGTCCGGTGTCTCGTAGTTGATCGTCGGCGGAAGCACGCCGTCGTGGAGGGCGAGTACGCACATCATCGCCTCGATCGCCCCGGCGGCTCCGAAGCAGTGGCCCATTACGGACTTGGTGGACGAGACGGCCAGCCGGTATGCGTGATCGCCGAACACCTCCTTGATCGCGCGCGTCTCCGCCGCGTCTCCGAGCGGCGTCGACGTCCCGTGGGCGTTGATGTAGCCCACCTGCTCCGGCTTGACGCCCGCGCCTTCGAGCGCGGCGCGCATCATCTCGGTTACCCCGGTCGACGCGGGATCGGGCGTGGCGAGATGGTAGGCGTCGTTCGAGGCGCCGTAGCCGAGCACCTCCGCGTAGACGTGCGCACCGCGAGCCTGCGCCGCCTCCAGCTCCTCGAGCACGAGCACGCCGGCACCCTCGCCCATCACGAAGCCGGCCCGAGTCGCGTCGAAGGGTCGCGACGCCCTCGGCGGATGGTCTTCCTCTGCGGCGAGACCTCGCATCGCGCAGAAGCCGGCCAGGATCAGCGGATGGAGGCACGCCTCCCCACCGCCCGCCAGGACCGCGTCCGCGTCGCCCCTCTTGATCAGCTCCGCCGCCTCGCCGATCGCGGTCGATCCGGTCGCACACGCCGAGACGGGCGCGTAGTTGGGGCCGCGGATCCCGAGCGTCAGCGCGATCTGTCCGCTCGCGGCATCGACGAGCACGCTCGGGATGAAGTACGGCGAGACGCGATCGGGGCCTCGGTCGCGCAGGACGTTGTTCTGCTCCGCGACGCCGCTCACACCGCCGATCGCGCTGCCGAACAGCACGCCGACGCGGCCCGGCTCGTAGACGCTGTCGAGGCTCGCGTCGGCGACGGCTTCCGTGGCGGCGGCGACCGCAAGGAGAACGTTCCGGTCGAGGCGGCGCGCCTCCTTCGGCCCGACCACACCCGCAGGGTCGAAATCCTTGACCTCCGCGGCAACCCGGACCGGGAAACCGCTCGCGTCGAAGGAGGTGATGAAGCCGATCCCGCTCCGGCCCGAAACAGCCGCGTCCCAGGTCGAACGCCAGTCGTTTCCGAGCGGCGTCACCGCGCCCAGCCCCGTTACGACCACGCGTCGCATCGCTCGGAGCCTACCCGCGGTTACACGGACGGTAAGAACGGGTATGCAAACGACTCACGCGGGCCCAGCCCTCGCCCGAAAGACCGAAGCAACGGAACCGGAGGTGGGTGGGGAATGGCTCAAGCTGCCGAAGCTCTACGCGAGGACGTCCGCACCAAGCCGCGGCTCGTCTTCTTCCATTCGAAGTACTCGGGCAAGTGCAGGCGTGTCGAGGGATTCGTCGCGCAGGTACTCCAGCGCCGTCAGAACCACGGGACGTTCGTGCTACGGGAGGTGGACGTCGACGAGCATCCCGAGCTGCTCGAGCGTTTCCAGATCGACGAGGTGCCGACGCTCGTCGTCGTGGAAGACCGGCAGGTGAAGCGGCGCCTGTCGCATCCGCGCGGCTGCCGCGACATCGAGGATCTCCTGGCGCCCTGGCTGAAGTAACGTCTCCGGCGTGCCGGGGAAGCGGGTCCCCTTTCCGCCGATGGAGGCCGAGCTCGTCCGTGAGCTCCCGGACGGCGACGGCTGGCAGTACGAGCCGAAGTGGGACGGCTTCCGAGGGGTGCTGGAGAACGACGGAGGAGAGTTGGCGCTCTGGAGCCGGAACGAGCGGCCGCTGCTCAGGTACTTCCCCGAGCTGCGGCCGCTCGGCGACCTGCTGCCGCCCCACTCCGCCCTCGACGGCGAGATCGTGATCGAGCGGGACGGCCGGCTCGATTTCGACTCGATGCAGCTTCGACTCCACCCGGCCGAGAGCCGGATTCGGAAGCTCTCCGCCGAGATTCCCGCGCAGTTCATCGCCTTCGACGTCCTGCTCTGGGACGGCGAGCCGATCCACCGCCGCCCGCTCGAGGAGCGACGGCGCGAGCTCGAGCAGCTGGCCGGATCGTTCCGGATCTCGCCGGCCACGCGCGATCCCGCGGTCGCTTCAGGTTGGCTCGACCGGCTGGAAGCCGCAGGCCTCGACGGGGTGATCGCAAAGCGGCTCGGCGTCGCCTACCTTCCGGGATCCCGGGAGGGCGTCGTCAAGGTGAAAGCTCATCGCAGCGCCGACTGCGTCGTCATCGGCGTGCGCTGGAAGGAGCGGCCGACCAAGCTCGCCACCCTCCTGCTCGGTCTGTACAACGGCAAGGGCGGGCTCGACTACGTCGGCTCGTGCGCGATCGCCGCGAGCCGGCACGCGGAGATCCTCACCATGATCGAGCCGTTGCTGAAAGGCGCGCCGGAGCGCGGCTTCTCCGAGCCGAACCGCTGGGGCGGCGGGGAGCTCGAGCAATCTGCGCTCCAGCCGAAGCTGGTCGTCGAGGTCCGCTACGACAAGGTGCAGGGCAACCGATTCCGCCACGGCACCCGCCTGCTGCGCTTCCGCGAGGACAAGGACCCCCAGCAGTGCACGTGGCGCGAGGTCCGTCCGGCGCCACGCGCCGACGACCTCACGGTGTCGGAGCTTCTAGGTTCAGGCGCTTGAACTTCGGCAGGAGGCTGACCTTCCGCCGCCACATTCCGGCGGTGAGGTCGCCGACCGCGTCGATCCTCCGACGCATCGTCGTCAGCGTGAACTCGGCCGGATCGCAGTCCGGCACCTCCTCCCAGCGGAGCGGCGCCGAGGCCCGCGCGTCTTCGGTCGGCCTGATCGAGTAGGCGGAGGCGATCGTGCGGTCGCGCGCGTTCTGACCGTAGTCGACGAAGACTCCGCGCCGGTCGGCGACCTTCCACGTGGTGGTGGCGACCTCTTGGTCGTCGATTCGCGTCTCCACCTCTTTCGCGAGCGCCTTCGCGAAGTCGCGCACCTGGGGAAACTCGAGCTCGGGCTTGATCGGCGCCAGGATGTGGAGCCCGGTGGCGCCGGAGGTCTTCGGGAACGAGGCGAGGCCCAGTTCGTCCATCACCTCCTTGACCACCATCGCGATCTCCCGGACGTGCGACCACGGATTCCCATCGCTCGGGTCGAGGTCGATCAGCAGGTAGTCCGGACGCTCGATGTCGGCGACCCGTGAATGCCAGGTGTGCAGCTCGATGCACCCGAGATTTGCGATCCAGGCCAGCCCGGCCGCGTCCGCGACGACCGGGAAATCCGCGGTCCGCCCGCTCGGAAAACGAATGTGCACCGTGTCGAGCCAATCGGGATGAGGCTCCGGGACGCGCTTCTGGTAGAAGAAGAATCCGTCCACGCCGTCCGGGTAGCGCTTCATCTGCATCGGCCGGCGGCGCACGTGGTGAAGGACGCACTCGGCGACGTCGACGTAGTAGTCGATCAGGTCGCCCTTCTTCAAGCCCGGGCCGGGGAAGAAGGGTTTGTCGAGGTTCGTCAGCTTGACGTCACGACGGCCGATGCGCACGAACCCTCCTTTCCCGGCTTCGGCCTTCAGACCTGCCATGTCGGGAGCTACGCTTCATCGATGCTCGAGGAAACCCGGCATCCGGTCGTCACGCTGGAGCCGCTCGACGACTACGTCGTCGTCGAGCCGAGCGACGAGGAGGCGGAGACGCGCCACGGGTTGATCATTCCCGCGAGCGCCGACGCCGGCTCGCGCACGGGAATCGTGATCGCCGTGGGTACAGAGACCGGCGGCGTCGAGCCCGGTGAGACAGGTGCTCTTCCCCAAGGACGCCGGCTTCGAGGTCCGCCTCGCCGGAACCGCGGTGAAGGTGATCCGGCGCGGCGAGTTGATCGCCCGCGTCCACGACTAGCTCTCCAAAAAGAAACGCCCGCGCGAGGCGGGCGTCTCCAAGCCGGTGGGGTATGTGAGGGGAGATCCGGCGCTCTCAGCATGCCGCGACCGGGATGACCAGGCATGCCCCTGAAGGGTGATATTCAGCCCGCCTCGAAGGGACCGCCAGGAGCCCGAAAAGCCGTCCGCTACGATGCTCCACGGTTCGGAGAAGTGGCCGAGTGGCTGAAGGCGGCGCCCTGCTAAGGCGTTATGTGGGTGAATACCTGCATCGAGGGTTCGAATCCCTCCTTCTCCGCTGGAGGGGTGGCAGAGCGGTCGAATGCGGCGGTCTCGAAAACCGTTATCCGTCGTTAGGCGGATCGAGGGTTCAAATCCCTCCCCCTCCGTACGGCTCCCGGAAGTCTGAGGACTTCCGGCGGGCGGTCGACGTTCGGTAGGCGCTAACGGACGTTGCGCTGCTCGTATCGCAGCGCGATCAGCTCGCCGGCGCTCTGGACGTGGTGCACCATGCGGCGGCGCGCCTCGGCCGGATCGTGGCGCTCGATTGCCTCGAGGATCCGCGCGTGCTGCTCGACGTTCTCCTGGAGTAGGCGCGAGTTCTCGCTCAGCACGGTGCTGGTCAGATCCCGAGGGAAGCTTCGGTGGAGGTCGAGGAGCGTCGCGCGGAGCCTCTCGTTCCCCGCCGCCTGGTGGATGCCCTGGTGGAAGCTGTCGTTCGCTTGCGTCCATTGCTCGATGTCCGTGCGAGTGCGACTCTCGCCTCCGCGTCGACGGCGCTCGACGAGATCGCCGATCGAGCGTCGGAACAGCGCGACCGAATCGCGAAGCCCTTGCAGCTCCTCATCGGTGATCAACGCCGCCGCGAACTCGGTGGCGAGGCCCTCCAGCTCGCCGCGCACGACGTACGCCTCCCGAATCTCGCGCACCGTCGGCCCTCGGACGATCGCTCCACGATGCGGTGCCAGCTCGACGAGCCCGCCGGCCTGCAGCTTTCTCAGCGCCTCCCGCACGGGCGTGCGGCTGACACCGAACTCGGACGCGACCGACTCCTGGCGGAGCCGAGCACCGCTGGGGATCTCGCCACGGACGACCCGACTGTGCAGCGTCGCTGCGATGTGGTCGACGAGCGCCTGCCGGTCGAGCTCGAGGCTCGCAACCCGTCTCGGCGCGTCGGCACGTCCCAGCCGAAGCCGAGGTGACCCGGTCCCTCCAGACGAGCTCACGCCCGCGACCTTAACGCTTTTGGATCCAGTTGACTACAAAATGGATCCAATCTACGATCCGGGCCTCCTCCGTAGAGGAGGACGTTGTAAACGCATCTCGATCAAGGGGGAATCAGGCATGAGAGGCTCATCCATGCGCCTCGCGCTGCTCGCTCTTGCACTTGCCGGCATCGTTGCGGCGAGCGCCGCCGGCGCCGGCGCCCGCAGCACGGCGTCGAGCATCCGGAACGGCGGCACACTGACGATCGGTCTCGCCGAGGACCCAGACGCGCTCGACCCGACGATCGCGCGCACCTTCGTCGGCCGCATCGTGTTCGCCCACATGTGCCAGAAGCTCTACGACCTCGACAAGAACCTGAACGTCGTCCCGCAGCTCGCCGCAGCGTTACCGCAGGTCTCCAAGGACAAGCTGACCTACACGATCAAGCTCCGCCAGGGGATCAAGTTCAACGACGGGTCGCCGTTGAACGCAGCGGCGGTCAAGACGACGCTCGAGCGCTACCTGACCTTCAAGGGCTCGACCCGCAAGAGCGAGATCTCCCCGATCAAGTCGGTCGACGCCTCCGGGACCACCGTCGTCCTGCACCTGTCGGTGCCGTTCTCGCCGCTGACGGCACAGCTGGCCGACCGCGCCGGGATGGTCCTCTCCCCGAAGGCGCTCGCCACCGAGGGTGACAGCTTCGCGCAGAAACCGGTGTGCGTCGGCCCGTACATGTTCAAAGACCGCGTCGCGGGCGACCACATCACGCTCGTCAAGTCGCCGAACTACTACGACGCGAAGAACGTCCACCTGGCGACGATCGTCTTCCGGATCCTGACCGACCAGAGCGCCCGCACCCAGGCGCTGCGGGCCGGCGACATCCAGGTGCATGACCGGATCCAGTCGACCGACGTGCCCACGCTCCAGAAGAACGCGCAGCTCACCGTCCTCAAGGTGCCGACGATCGGCTACCAGGGGCTGACGATCAACGTCGGCAACAAGAACGGCCTGCTCAAGCTGCCGTACCAGAACGTCGGCACGCCGCTTGCCCGCTCGCAGTACCTGCGGGCAGCGTTCGACGCCGCGCTCGACCGCGACACGATCAACAAGGTCGTCTTCAACGGGCTCCAGTCGCCTGACTGCTACCCGATCTCGCCGGTCAGCCCGTGGTACGCGACCACGAAGGGCCTGCAGTGCAACAAGAAGGCGGACGTCGCGCTCGCCCAGAAGCTCGTCAAGGCCTCCGGAGTCTCGACGCCGATCACCGTTCATCTGATGCTCAACACCGACACCGTCGCCGCGCGACTCGGCCAGGTGATCCAGTCGATGGAGGAGAAGGTGGGCTTCAGAGTCGTCCTCGAGCCGACCGAGTTCGTCTCGTCGCTGAGCAAGGCCGACGCGGGCACCTTCGACATGTTCCAGGTCGGCTGGTCCGGACGAGTCGACCCCGACGGCAACATCTTCGGCTTCGTCCACACGCAGGGAACGTTGAACGACGCCGGCTACTCGAACCCGAAGCTCGACTACGTGCTCAACGGCGCCCGCAAGTCCGTCACGCAGAAGGCACGGACGACGCTCTACGCTGCCGCGATGAAGATCATCCACCGCGACAAGCCGTTGATCTACCTCTATCACCAGACCAACTACTACGGCGTCTCGAAGAAGGTCCAGGGCGTCACCGTCTACGGCGACGGGCTGATTCGCGCCTACAACGCCGGCTTCGCCACGTAGAGAGAGACGGGCCGGGCGATCATGGGCGGCTTCCTGCTGAAGAAGGCGGGGGCCGCCCTGATCGTGATCTTCCTCGCGAGCATCCTCGTCTTCGCCGGCGTGCGAGCGCTCCCCGGCGATCCTGCGCTCGCGCTGGGCGGCGAGCAGCGCGACGCGGAGGTCCTCGCCAGCGTCAGGCACAAGTACGGCCTCGACCAGCCGCTACCCATTCAGTACGCGAAGTGGGCGTCGCTTGCGCTCCAGGGTGATCTCGGCGTCGATACGCGGCAGCTACCGGTTGCGCACACGATCGTGACCAAGATCCCGATAACGCTCGAGCTCTCGTTCCTGGCCGTCCTGATCGGCTCCGTCATCGGCGTGGCTGCGGGGATCGTCGCCGCATGGAAACGGGGCAAGGCGTCCGATTACGCGGCGACCGGCTTCGCCCTCGTCGGCCTGTCGGTGCCCCACTTCTGGCTTGGTCTGCTCGGGATCATCCTCTTCGCCGTCAAGCTTGGCTGGCTTCCCGCCAGCGGCTACGTCTCCTTCGCCCACGACCCGGTCGAGAACCTGCGGCACCTGCTCCTGCCTGCGCTCGTGCTCGGCACCGGCCTCTCGGCGATCCTGATGCGACAGATGCGCTCGGCGATGCTCGACTCGCTGTCCGCCGACTACATCCGGACGGCGCGGGCGAAAGGGTTGCCCGAGTGGCGAGTCGTCGGCATCCACGCGGTCCGGAACAGTCTGATCACGGTCACCACGGTGATCGGCCTGCAGCTCGGAGCGCTCATCTCCGGTGCCGTGATCACCGAGCAGATCTTCGGCATCGCCGGTTTCGGGCGTCTGACGATCGATGCGGTCAACCAGCGCGACTACGCCCTGATCCAGGGAGTCGTCCTCGTCGCCGCGACCGGATACGTCGTCGTCAACCTCGGCGTCGATCTCGTCTACTCGCTGCTGAATCCGAAGATCCGCGTTGGCAGGGCGAGCGGATGAGCTACGTCGAGGTCGAGCCGGAGGCCGAGGTCGCTCTGCTCAAGGTCTCGCCGCGCGCACGCCAGCGGCGATTACTCCTCACGCGATTCCTGCGGCGGCCGCTCGCCGTCGCTGGCCTCGTCATCGCCCTCGCCTTCGTGCTCGCCGCGGTGCTTGCGCCGGTGGTCGCGCCGTACAGCGCCTCGGCGACCGACTTCGACTCCGTGCTGGCGCAGCCGAGCGGCCACCACCTGCTCGGAACGGACGAGCTCGGCCGCGACCAGCTCTCGCGCGTGATCTGGGGCGCCCGCGCCTCGATCCAGGCCGGCGTCCTCGCGACCCTGCTCGCGTTGGCAGTTGCAGTGCCGATCGGACTCGTCGCCGGCTACTACCGGGGCTGGATCGATCCGGTGATCTCCCGACTGACCGACGTGCTGCTCGCCTTTCCGTTTCTGATCCTTGCAGTCGGCCTCGCCGCGATTCTCGGGCCGTCGCTCCTGAACGCCACGCTCGCGCTCGGCATCGGGGCGACGCCACAGCTGATCAGGATCGCCCGCGGTGAGGCGCTTGCGCTCCGGGAGGAGGACTACGTTCGCGCCGCGATCGCCAACGGCGCGTCGGATCCGGTGGTGCTCGGGCGCCACATGCTCCCGAACATGGCGAGCACGCTGCTCGTCCAGGCGACGGTGTGGATCCCGACATCGATCATCGGCGAGGCGACGCTCTCCTTTCTCGGGCTCGGCGTCCAGCCGCCGACTCCCTCCTGGGGCGTGATGCTCGCCGACGCCCAGTCGTACCTGTCGCAGGCACCGCGGCTGGCCGTCTACCCCGGCCTCGCGATCCTGCTCTGCACCCTCTCCTTCAACCTGCTCGGCGACGGCCTCCGGGACGCGCTCGATCCGAAGACCCAGCGATGATCGTCGCTCGCCTCCGGCTCGCTTTCGCGGGGGAAACGGCCGGTTTCCCCCGCGTACCCCCTTCCCTAAAGACGTGCGCACCCCAGCAACCGACGCCAGCCGCGCCCGCCATGTCGGTCGCGGCGACGAAACCCTCTTGCCAAGCCAGAGCGCCTCGCCGATGAGCGAACTCCTGGACGTCCGCGACCTCTCGGTCCGATTCGAGACGGACGAGGGAACCGTGCATGCGGTCGACCGCGTCTCGTTCTCGCTCGCCCAGGGTGAGGTGCTCGGGATCGTCGGCGAATCGGGCTGCGGGAAGAGCGTGACGACGATGGCGATGCTGCGGCTGCTGCCTCCGACCGCGGTCGTAACCGGCAGCGCGTCGTTCCAGGGGGTCGACCTGCTGCGAATGCCCGGCGCCGACCTGCGGCGTGTCCGGGGGCGGGAGATCTCCTTCGTCTTCCAGGAGCCGATGACGTCGCTGAATCCGGTCTTCACGATCGGCCGGCAGATCGGCGAGGTGCTCCGCCGGCATCTCGGCCTCTCACGCAGCGCCGCGCGCGAGCGCACCGTGGAGCTACTCGACCTCGTGCACATTCCGGCGCCGGGGGGGCGGCTCGACAACTATCCGCACGAGCTCTCCGGGGGTATGCGGCAACGGGCGATGATCGCGATGGCGCTCGCGTGCGATCCGAAGATCCTGATCGCGGACGAGCCGACGACCGCCCTCGACGTGACGATCCAGGCCGGCATCCTCGATCTGATGCGCGAGCTGCGCGAGCGACTCGGCACGGCGATCGTCCTGATCACCCACAACCTCGGCGTCGTCGCGGACATCGCCGATCGCGTCGTCGTCATGTACGCGGGCCGGAAGATCGAGGAGGCGCCGGTCGCGGAGCTGTTCGCCGCGCCCCAGCACCCGTACACGATCGGCCTGCTCGGTGCGGTGCCGCGCGCGGGCGCGCCCCGTCTGCAGGAGATCCCTGGGCGAGTGCCCTCGCTGGCCGTCCTGCCCGACGCCTGCGCGTTTGCGCCACGCTGCCCGCGGGCGGTCGAGATGTGTGTCGCGCGCGAGCCGAGGCTCGCAGGCATCCGGCCGAGCCATGCCGTCGCCTGCGTTCGGCCGGGGCGGGAACCGGCGGCCGCGTGACGGCAGCGCTCCAGGTCGACGGGCTGGTCAAGCACTTCCGTGTCGGCAGCCGCCTGCTCGCCGACGGAGGCGTCGTTCGCGCCGTCGACGGTGTCTCGTTCGCTCTGGAGGAAGGGGAGGTCCTCGGTCTGGTCGGCGAATCCGGCAGCGGCAAGTCGACGGTCGCCAACTGCGTCGTGCGGCTCACGGAACCCACTGCCGGGACGATCCACCTGCACGGCGACGACATCACGCATCTCTCGCGCCGCACGATGCGCCCGCACCGGCGACGGCTGCACATCGTCTTCCAGGATCCGTACTCCTCGCTGAACCCGAGGATGACCGCGGGACAGATCGTCGGCGAGCCCCTTCGCCTGCACCGGCTTGCCGCTCGAGCCGAGATCGACGACCGCGTGGCTCACCTCTTCGACCAGATCGGCCTACGCCCGGAGCTGCGGTTCCGCTATCCGCACGAGCTGTCGGGCGGCCAGCGCCAGCGTGTGGGGCTGGCGCGCGCGCTCTCGGTCGGACCGAGCGTTCTCGTTGCCGACGAGCCGGTCTCCGCGCTCGACGTCTCGGTGCAGGCGTCGATCCTCAACCTCCTTCGCGACCTCCAGCGCGACCTGGGGTTCTCCTGCCTCTTCATCACGCACGACCTCTCGACCGTCGAGTTCCTCTGCGATCGCGTCGCCGTCATGTATCTCGGCCGGATCGTCGAGATTGCCCCCAGGGCCGAGCTCTTCGCCGACCCGAAGCACCCCTACACGCAGGCGCTCCTGTCGGCGGCGGTCGTGCCCGACCCCGTCGTGCAGCGCGCGCGGAAACGTGTCGTCCTCTCCGGCGACCTGCCGAGTCCGCTTTCCCCTCCCTCCGGATGTGCCTTCCGCACGCGCTGCCCGCTCGCGCAGCCGGTCTGTGCCGAGGAGGTGCCTCCGCTCCGGCAGTTCGGCAGCGGGCACCTCGCGGCGTGCCATCTGATCGGTGCAGGCGGCGAAGCACCCAAAATAGCGGCGTGACGTTCACAACTCGACCGGAGCTGCGCGGGACGTTCGGGATGGTCGCGTCGACCCATTGGCTCGCGTCCACGGCCGGGATGGGCGTCCTCGAGCGCGGCGGCAACGCGTTCGACGCGGCGGTAGCGGCCGGGCTCGTGCTCCAGGTGGTCGAGCCGCACCTGAACGGACCCGGCGGCGATCTGCCGGCGATCTTCTGGAGTGCCGAACGGAACGAGCCGCTCGTCCTCTGCGCGCAGGGTCCGGCGCCCGCGGCGGCGACGATCGAGGCCTACCGCGAGCGCGGCCTCGACCTCGTCCCGGGGACGGGCCTGCTCGCGGCGTGCGTCCCCGGCTCCTTCGACGGCTGGATGCTCCTGCTCGGGGAATTCGGCACCTGGCGGCTCGCAGACGTCGCCGAGGTCGCGATCGGCTACGCGGAGCACGGCTATCCCGCCGTCGAGGGGATCGCCCGGACGATCCGCGCGGTGGAGCCCTTGTTGCGCGAGTGGCCCGCGTCCGCGGAGCTGTACCTCCCGGCGCCCCGCCCCGGGCAGCTCTTCCGCAATCCGGACCTCGCCGCCACGTACCGCCGAGTCGTCGACGAATCGCGGGGTGGCTCGCGCGAGGACGAGATCGAGCGCGCGCGGGAGCTCTGGTATCGCGGCTTCGTCGCCGAGGCGCTCCATCGGTTCAACGAGGCGAACGACGGGCTCCTGACCGGCGACGACCTCGCCGGCTGGTCAGCCCGCCTGGAACAGCCGCTCGCCTACGACTTTCGCGGGACGCGCGTCCTGAAGGCGGGGCCGTGGAGTCAGGCTCCGGTCTTCCTGCAACAGCTCGCGCTCCTCGACGGCTTCGACCTCGAGGCGATGGGTCTGGGCAGCGCGGAGTACGTCCACACCGTCGTCGAGTGCGCCAAGCTCGCATTCGCCGATCGCGAGGCCTTCTACGGCGACCCCGACTTCGTCGATGTGCCGATCGACCGGCTCCTGTCTCATGCCTACGCCGACGAGCGCCGCGCGCTCGTCGGCGAGACTGCGTCCGCCGAGCTGCGGCCGGGAGGGGGCCGGCTGCCGCCCCAGGTAACCGGCGCCGCCGGGCTTGCCGGCGCCGGTGAGCCGACCCGCGGCGACACGGTCCACCTCGACGTCGTCGACCGCCGGGGCAATCTCTTCTCCGCCACGCCGAGCGGGGGTTGGCTGCAGAGCTCGCCGGTCGTGCCGGGGCTCGGCTTCCCGCTCGGGACGCGTGCGCAGATGTTCTGGCTCGACCCCGAGCACCCGAACGCGCTCGCACCCGCCAAGCGGCCGCGGACGACGCTGTCGCCGTCGCTCGCGCTCCGCGACGGCGAGCCGTACCTGGCGTTCGGCACCCCCGGCGGCGACCAGCAGGACCAGTGGACGCTGACGTTCTTCCTCGCGCACACCGTCTTCGGGCTCGATCTGCAGGCGTCCATCGACGCGCCCTGCTTCCACTCGAACCACTTCCCGAGCTCGTTCTATCCACGGGAGGCCCGGCCGAACGAGCTCGAGGTCGAGGAGCGGATCGGCGCGGACGTCATCGACGAGCTCCGGGAGCTGGGCCACGAGGTGGTCGTGGCCGACGGCTGGTCGCTCGGCCGGGTCAGCACCGCCGGCCGCGAGCCGGGCGGCATCCTGAAAGCCGCAGCGAACCCGCGCGGCATGCAGGGCTACGCCGTCGGCCGCTGAGCGCCCGAGCAGGCGGCCGGCCCGCTCCGCGGGCAGGGACCGGGTCGGACGATCAGCGGCTCGACCCCTTCCTACCTCGCCGGGGGCTCGACCGTGAACCGTACGTCGTCGAACCAGACCGCGCCGGTGCTCCCCACTACCTTGAGGTAGATCCGCGTCGAGCGCGCAGCTGCCGGCCGCCGGGAGGCGAGGCGGAGCTGCGTCCAGCCCGAGCCGTGGCGGCCCAGCCGCACCTCGCGCGTCCCCACGGGCTGGGAACGCGCGCCGAGCCAAACGAGCGCAAGGCGGGTCTGCGCCCTCGCGCCGCGGACGCGGACCCAGACGGAGGCTCGTACGGTGTCGTTGGCCGGCACCGCGGCGTCACTCGGCGTGATGTAGAGCGCCCCGGTGGTGGGGCGCCTGTCGAGGGAGCGCACCTCCACGGAAGCCCGGCCGCTGTGCGCGACCGAGGTCGCCTGCGTCAGGACGCCGTTGGGGAAGGCTCCGCCTGACCATTCCGCGGGGAAAGCCTTGCCGTTCGCCCCGACAACGGCCTTCTCGAAACCGTTGTTGAACTCGAGTGGCGGCTGCGACCCCGTGAAGATGCGGCGAACGGCATCGGCGGCAGGCTTGGCGGAGCCGTCGGTCCGGTAGAGGCCGAAGTGGTACTCGGCCTCGGGGACGGGTTTCGGCGACGCGGGGTCCTGCGGCGGGATCGCGCCGGGCTGGAAGTCCGTGAAGGCCCAGACTCCGATCGGCGGCAGGTCGTTCCGCCAGGCGGCCACGGCGACGGTCTTGAGGAAGTGCGCCTGGGCCGCCTCCTGCGCCGAGGGAGTGAGCGGCAGGTCGCCGTAGCCGGTCGACGCGGGCGTGCTCGGATAACCGGTCTCGCCGATCCAGAGCGGAGCCGGAGCCACGAGTCGCTTGGCGGCCCTGAAGACCCAGTACGCGCGCTCGCCCCCGCCGCCGTAGTCGTGCAGGCTGTAGAAATCGGGTCGCATCTGTCCGAGTGATGCCTTGAGCGTTGTCAGCGCATCCACCTGATCGGCTCCGACCGCCGAGATCGTCACCGGGGTGCGGTGCTCGAGCAGCGTCTGGAGGAAGGGGATCATCGCCCGCGCCCAGCTGAGCGCAACCGGATCCCCCGTGTCGATCTCGTTCTTCAGCTCGACCACTATCACCCGCTCGTCGCCGACGAACGGAGCGAGCACGGCTTCCGCCCACCGCTGCGAACCGGCGACGTCGTCGAACCGGTAGAACCAGTCGAAGAGCGTGAGCTGGACGCGGAGGCTGCTCGCACCGGCCAGGTCGACCATCTGCCGCAACCGGTCGAGGTACACCGCATCCGGCTGCGGATAGCCGAACAGCTCGGGGTGGACGATGATTCGCACGGTGTTCGCGCCGAGATCCCGGATGCGCGAAAAGTCGGCCGCGTAGCGATCGGGACGCCAGTCGCTCCACATCAGCACCCAGCCGCCGTCGGCGGGGTAGTAGCTGATCTCACGCAGATCGCGTGGGAAGACGAGGGTCTGCCCGTGCTCCACCGCCGGGGCGCCACCGTCCGCGAGCGCTCCCGCCGCGAGCACGACTGCGACGATCAGGCCGAACCGGCGCGCCAACCGCACGGAACGAGGCTAGCCCGACGGAGCACGGACCGCACGCCCGCGCGACGTGTCTGACGTCCTCTGACTGAGCGTCAGCTGGGTGGTCGATCGTGCGACAGGGAGCGCTCGCGTCCGTACTCGCGGGTTCGGCGCCGCGACCGAGATGGCGGGCGCGGCAAGAAGCCGACTCTGGGGTGCAAGCCAGGGAAGGGCACGCGGGGGAAAGCGGCCGTTTCCCCCGCGTCTACGGAGAGGGCGGGATTTGAACCCGCGACCCGCCTTTCGACGAGTACGCGATTTCCAGTCGCGCTCCTTCGGCCGCTCGGACACCTCTCCGGGGTGGATCCAGCCTAGCTCGCGCCGGCGGTGACGAAGGCGACGAGGTCGCTGACCTGCTTCTGGCTCAGCTGGAAGGTCGGCATCACGCCGCTCGGGAAGCCGGGAACGACGTATGCGCTCGGATCCTCGATCGACTCGGCCGCGTACTGCTGCACAGAGCCGCGGTCAGCCTTCGCGGCGTCCGCGGCGAGGTGGTCCAGATCCGGTCCGACCGTACCGGTTGCACCCGCCGGCTTGAACGTGTGACAGGAGCCGCAGCCCTGCGCCGCGAAGAGCTGCTTGCCTGCGGCCGCATCGCCCGCCGGCGCCGCCGGCGCCGGGGTGGTCGGAGAAGGAGCGGTCGTTTCCGTCCCTGTCGCTCCTTCGGCGCCGCGTGCCTCCTTCGGCTCGCCGGCGAGCGCGATGATCGTCGCGAGCATCCCCGCGGTAACCATGGCCGTCACGAGCGCGAAGAGGCCGACGCGCCGGCCCGGGAACTGCGGCCGAAGGGCCGGAAGCAGGAAGGACGAGGCCAGCGCGAAGGCGATGAAGACCCCGGCGACGACCGCAATCCCGACCTTGTGGCCGGTGGCGAGGGCGCCCAGAGCTCCTGACGTAATGGGCATTCGTTCCCGGGGTGCGATGGGCGAGTGCGATGCAAGGACGCAGGGAGCCCCCATAGCTGAACGCTATGGGGGCGACTGAGGACGAAGCAGCGCGCCGCCCAGCGCGGCCCGGGGACACAACTGCTCATTGCGTCAGGAGCTCTTTGCACGGGCGCACGCTAACAGCTGGGTTCAGGCCGCGCCCCGCTTGCGCGCGAGAGCCTGGAACCCGTCGCTGAAGCCCACCAGCCGCGGTGCGTAGCCGCTTCGTGCAGGCGCTCGCCGCTCGGCATCGCCGAGGCGGCGGGCCCGGGCGGCGAGTTGCTCGCGCTCGGCATCGAGCTCCTCTCGCAGCGCCGTCAGCTCTCGCTCGCGCTGCTCGAGCTCGGCGACCGTCTCGGCGAGCTCCGCTTCACGCGCATCGAGCAGGGTCGCGCGGTCGACCAGGGCAGCTTCCCGCTGCTCGACGTCCTGAAGTCGGTCGGCGCGCTCGCCGAGCTCGGCGCGCTGCTCGGCGAGCATCGTCTCGTGGCGCGTGACCGAGGCCTCTCGCACAGCCAGCTCGGACTGCGCGCTCACGAGCCGCTGCTCCGCCTGTTCCAGCGTGCGCGCCTTCGCCTCCAGGCGATCGTGCTCCGCACCGAGATCGGGGGCGATCGCGCCGGAGTCTCGCGGAGTCCCCACCGACGACGGAGCCGCTTCGAGCAGCGCCTCAGGCTCGGCGAGGGCGGCCTCGCGGAGCACGAGCGCGGCCTCCCGCTCCTGTTGGGCGGCCGCTTCTCCGTCGAGGATCCTTTCCCGCTCGTCCAGGCCCGCGTTGCGTCGCTCGGCGCCGGCAACCTCGTCGACGCGGTGCTCGAGCTCGACTTCTCGCGCGGTGAGCTCGTCCGCGCGCGCCGCGAGCGCTTTGGCGCGGCCCTCCAGGACCTCTGCCCTGTCTTGGCCCTCGCGCGCCCTGGACAGAGTCGCCTGCAGGTCCTTCAGCCGAGTGGCTTCGGAGGTTGCCTCCTCGGCGAGCGTTGCCAACGCCCGTTCCCGCTCGTCGAGCCGGGCCTCTCGATCCGAGAGAGCCCGGTCGCGGTCGAGAGAGGGTCCTTCATCCTTCGGTTCGGAGCGGAACCCGGCGAGCCGGCCGAGCCGACCCCCTTCGAGCCGGCGCTCGAGCCTCTTCCGAGCGGCTTCGAGCTCACGCTCGCGCCGCGCTGCCCGTTCGGCCGCCTCGCGCAGCACCTCCTGCATGCGAGCGATCTCGCGCTCGGCGGCGCGCTGTACGCGCTCCCGCTCCGCGGCGAGGTTCCGTTCCAGCTCCTGCAGCCGGCGCCGCTCTTCCTCGAGGGCCTCGATCGTCGGCCGGGCATCGGCTCCGCGTTCCACGGCTCGATGATACGGCCGTGCTCGTTGCGGGCAGAAAACCGATTCGCAGCTCTCACCTAATACTCAGGAAAGTCTGGGTAACTTGTACGAGCACGTCGTCAAACAGCGCGACCAAGGAGGCCCGTTCGTGACCGCGTCCGCCGACGACCGCCCCACTCCCGTGCCCGCGGAGGCGAGGGAGCGCCTCGAGCGCGCCCTGTTCGAGATCCGCCGCGTGATCGCCGGGCAGGATGCGATGCTCGAGCGGGTCCTCGTGTGCCTGTTGGCGCACGGCCACCTGCTGATCGAGGGTGTGCCGGGACTTGCGAAGACACTGACGATCAAGACAACGGCCACGGTCCTCGGCGGGTCGTTCTCGCGTGTCCAGTTCACGCCCGACCTCGTTCCGTCGGATCTCGTCGGGACGCGAATCTACCGCCAGGGCGAAGGCGAGTTCGAGACGGAGCTCGGGCCGGTGTTCTGCAACTTCCTGCTCGCAGACGAGATCAACCGAGCCCCGGCCAAGGTCCAATCGGCGTTGCTCGAGGTGATGCAGGAGCGGCAGGTGACGATCGGACACAAGACGCATCCCGTGCCCGACCCGTTTCTCGCGATGGCAACGCAGAACCCGATCGAGTCGGAGGGAACGTATCCGCTCCCGGAAGCGCAGATCGACCGTTTCATGCTCAAGATCCTGATCGGCTACCCGTCGCACGACGAGGAGCTGACGATCGTCCAGCGGCAGCTCGAGTCGGCGCCCGAGCTGCGCGAGACGCTGACCCTCGACGACCTGCGCGGCCTCCAGCGCGAGGTGTTCGGCGTGTACGTCGACCCCGGGCTGATCAGCTACGCGGTCACGCTCGCCGACGCGACGCGCAATCCGGGCGGATACGGCCTTCCCGAGCTCGGGCCGTACATCTCGTACGGCGCCAGCCCCCGCGGGCCGATCAGCCTCGTACAGGCCTCGCGCGCGCTCGCGTTGTTGAGGGGTCGAGACTACGTCGTCGTCGAGGACCTCCATTCGCTCGCCGCAGACGCGTTGCGCCATCGACTCGTGCTCTCGTACCAGGCGCTGGCAGAGGAGGTGAGCCCCGACACCATCCTCGAGCGCGTCGTTGCAGCAGTGCCCCTGCCACAGCTCGACCTCGCCGAGACGAGCGCCGCGTGAGCGTCGCTCGCCTTCGGCTCGCTCTCATGGGAACGGCCGGTTCCCCCCATGAGCCCCCCTCCCTGAACGCGTTCGTACCTCAGCAACGGTTGGGTGCCGCGCCCGCCATGTCGGTCGCGGCGACGGGCTTTCGGCGAGATGGTGAGGTCGTCCGATGAGCGTCGTTGGAACTGCCGCTCCGGCGGTAACACCCGACCGTCCCGGGCCTGGGCCGATCCCGGACCGGCTCCTGCGTGCACTCGACGTCACGATCAGCCGCAGGATGGACGGCCTGCTCGCCGGGGACTATCGGTCGGCGCTCCTCGGCGAAGGGACCGAGCTCGCGTTGATCCGCCCCTACACGCCGGGCGACGACGTCCGGCGCATCGACTGGAACGTGACCGCGCGAACAGGCGAGCCGCACGTCCGCGTGCAGCTCGCGGAACGCGTTCTCGTCACCTGGCTCGTCCTGGACACCTCGCCGTCGATGCGTTTTGGAACCGCCGACCGGCGGAAGGCAGACGTCGCAGAGGGCGTGGCGATCGCGATCGGACATCTCGCGACCCGTCGGGGCAACCGGCTCGGCGCGCTGACGTTCGGCGACGAGGCGCCTCGCTCGACGCCGGTTCGACAGGGGAGGGTCGGTCTGCTCGGTCTACTGGGAGTTCTGAGAGACGAGCCCGAGCCGGCCCACGGCCGCGTGGGCGCGACGTCACTCGGCGGAGCCGTCCGCCACGCAGACTCACTCTCCAACCAGCGCTCCCTGGTCGTGATCGTGTCCGACTTCCGCGGGCCACGGGATTGGCGGCCGCCGCTGCTCCAGCTCGCCGGACGCCACGAGGTCGTCGCGGTCGAGATCCGCGACCCCCGCGAGCAGGAGCTCCCGAACGCAGGCGAGCTGTGGCTGGTCGACCCCGAGACAGGTCGCCACCTCCGCGTCGACACGCGCAGCGAGAAGCTCCGCACGCGTTTTGCGGCGGCGGCGGCTGCCGAGCGTGACGAGGTGACGCAGGAGCTCGCCTCGCTCGGAGTCAGGCACGCTGTCCTCAGCACGTCCGGCGACTGGCTTCGGAGCCTCGTCGCGTTCTTGAAGAGAGGGCAATGAGCTTTCAGTCTCCCTACTCGCTGCTGTGGCTGATCGCGATCCCCGCGGTCGTCGGCCTCTACCTGTTCCGCGAACGCAGGCGAGGGCGGTTCGCGGCGCGCTGGGGGACGCCCGGCCTCCTGCCGAACATCATCGACCGAGCTCCCGGCCGGCGACGGCATCTACCGGTGGCGATCCTGCTGGTCGCTCTCGCCGCACTGATCGTCGGCGTGGCCAGGCCGCACGCGAACGTGAGCGTCCCGCGCGAGGAGGCAACCGTCCTGCTCGCGATCGACACGTCGCGCTCGATGGGCGCGACCGACGTCTACCCGACGCGCCTCGCCGCCGCTCAGAACGCGGCCAACCGGTTCGTCGACCAGGTGCCGAAGAAGTTCAGGATCGGCGTCGTCTCGTTCTCGACCCGCGCGCAGATCGGCGTCGCGCCCACCGACGATCGCGGCCTCGTCCGCGAGGCGATCGCGGCGCTGAAGCCCGGTGAAGGAACGGCGATCGGCGATGCGGTGCTCCTGTCGGCTCGCCTCGGGCTCCGCGAGCGGACAAGCGACGGCGCGATCCCTCCCACGTCGGTGCTGCTGATCTCGGACGGTGCGCGCGACGGCGGGCGGACGGCACCGCGAGTCGCAGCGCAGCGTGCTCGCATGCTGCACGTCCCGGTGTACACGGTCTCGCTCGGCACCCCGAGCGGGACCGTCCGCCACCAGATTCCCGGCGGCTACACCGAGATCATCCGCGTACCGCCCAGCCCGGCGACGCTGCAACTGATCGCCCGCACGAGCGGCGGACAGTTCTTCCGGGCGACCACCGATACAGAGCTGCGGAAGGTCTACGCGGATCTCGGCTCCCGGCTCGGACACAAGACGACCTCGCGCGAGGTCACCGATCTCTTCGCCGGAGGTGCCGGCGTGCTGCTCCTCACGGGCGCAGCGCTGTCCGTACTGTGGTTCAGGAAGGTCGCATGAGAACCGCCCGCATTCTCCTGGGGGGAGCGATCGCCGTCGCGGTACTCGCGGCCGCCCCGACGGCAGGCGCGACCAACGAATGCCGTGGCCTCAATCCCTGCGTTCCGGTCCCCGGGCCCTGGGTCGTCGTACCGGTGGCCCGGACGACGCCCCGCCAGGAAGTCCAGTTCCAGCTCACCTGTCCGCGCGGGTTCATCGTCGCCGGGCTCGATGCCGAGCTCAGCGACCGTGCTATCGACCTGGCGTTCCTCGGTGTGTCCGGAAGCCCCGTCAGTCCCGGGATAACGACGTCGCGCTCGGTCGTCTTCGTCGGCTCGTACGTCGGTGCCGGTGCTCCCGCCCCGACATTCCGGCCGCACATCGGCTGCGTGCCCGCGAGCGGCGGCGGCGGGCCGCGGACGCCGACCGGCGCCGCCGCAGTCTTCCCGCCGGGCCAGCCCACCGTGCGACGTGTGGTCACCGCGCGCATCGGCGCGACCAAGCGCGTCGTCGCGTCGTGCCGTGCGGGTGAGCGGCTCGTCGGCTGGTATTCCGCACGAGGCTTCTTGACGGCGACACCCCCCACGCCCGCGCTCGTCGCCAGCCTGTCGACGACTGTTCGTGGCGGCGGCCAGCGCGTCGTCGCCGTCGCCCACGCGCGCCAAGGTCAGGCCGTAGTCCAGATCTCCGCCGTCTGCGCAGGTGGGCCGTGAGCGTCGCTCGCCTCCGGCTCGCTCCCATGAGGGGCACCATTGTCCCCCCACGGACCCCCTTCTTCCAGAGGCCGACTTGTCCGGGGAACCTCCCGGTCCCCCTGGGACCGCTCCCCGCTCATCGGCCAGAGGTTGGCCCATGAGCTTCTCGAACCCGTTCCTGCTGCTGACGCTGCTCGTCCTGCCGGCGGCCGTCGCCCTCTACCTGTACCTGGAGCGGCGCCCGGTCCGGTACGCGATGACGTTCACGAACCTGGACCTCCTCGCCACGGTCGCACGCGGTCGCTCGATTCGCCGATATATCCCGCCCGCCCTCATCCTGGTCGCGCTGGCAACGCTGTGCCTGGCGCTCGCGCGACCCCATCGCAACACGCTCGTCCCGTCGGATCGCTCGACCGTCGTGCTCGTCATCGACGTGTCGGGCTCCATGCGGGCAACCGACGTCAAGCCGAGCCGCCTCGGAGCCGCCCAGGCCGCAGTCCGGCGGTTCCTCGACAAGGTGCCGCCGAAGGTGCGAGTGGCGCTCGTGGCCTTCGCCGGAGACCCGCAGGTGGCCGCGCCGCCGACCCAGGACCACGAGCTCGTCCGCCAGGCGCTCGACAGCCTGGACTATTTCTCGGGCTTCGGCGGGACGGCGATCGGCGACGCGCTGGCGACCGCCGTCGAGCTCGTCAAGCCGCCGACCCCGAACGGCGCGCAGACGATCGCCTACACGGTTGCGACCAAGACCAAGAGCCCGGTCTCGATTCTCTTCCTGTCCGACGGCCATCAGACCCGCGGGCTGCTGCAACCGCTCGAGGGCGCGGCAAAGGCGCGAGCTGCCGGCATCCCCGTGTACACGATCGCGCTCGGAACGCCCAACGGCGTGCTCGATCGTCCGGGCGGCCCCGGCAGCGGTTTCGGAGGCGGTGGGGGCGGTTTCGGGCAACAACGGATTCCCGTACCGCCGGATCCGGCGACGTTGCGGCAGATCGCGCAGACCACGGGAGGGAAGTTCTTCGCCGCCCGCTCGTCGAAGGCCCTCGAGTCCGCCTACGCGAATCTCGGATCCCTCGTCGGCCGCGAGCCGGGCAAGAAAGAGGTCACCTACGAGTTCCTCTTCCTGGGCGCAGCGCTGCTGGTCGCCGCCGGTCTGCTGTCGGCGCTCTACTCGCCTCGGCTGCCCTAGATCAGGCGGCGACGCGGACGCGGCCGGCGACGCTCAGCCGCGCTCAGGAGGCGTCCGAGGAGCAGCCCGCCTCCGACCGAAAGCGCGAGCCAGCCCCCGATCGCAACCACGAGAAAGATGATCCACTGCGGCACCAACTCACCGTAGGTATCGGCCCGGACAGACACTTACCAAAGGGCACGTTTTCCTGCGACCGATCCGCAGCCGGAATCAGGCGGTTTCCGGATGGCCTGCGGCTCGCGCCCGCCGATCCTGTGAAGCGTGGTCGACACTCTTGCCGACAACCCCATCCTGCTCCTCTTCCTCGTCATCGCCGTCGGCGTCGTCCTGGGGCACGTCCGGATCGCCGGCTTCTCGTTCGGTATCGCAGCAGTGCTCTTCGCCGGCATCGGCGCCGGAGCGATCGATCCCCGGTTGAAGCTCCCCGACCCGGTGTGGGTGCTCGGCCTGGCGCTCTTCGTCTACACCGTCGGACTCGCCAGCGGACCCGGATTCTTCGTCGCGCTGCGGCGACGAGGCCTCGGCGCCAACCTGCTCGTCGTCGGCTGCCTGGCGGCGGCGGCAGCAGTCGCCGTCGGCATCCCGGTCGGGCTCTTCGCTCTCGGCGGTGCTGCCGCGACCGGCATCTTCAGCGGCTCGCTCACCAACACGCCGGCGCTCGCCGCGGCGATCGAGACGCTGAAGAGCGTCGTCCCAGCCGCCGACTTCGACCGGCTGGCGGCGGAGCCGGTCGCCGGCTACTCGATCACCTATCCGCTCGGCGTCGTCATTCCGCTGCTCGCGGTCTACTGGCTCGGCCGGCGGCGAGCGGCCACGTCGGGTCCGGCGCCGCTCGTGACCGCGACCGCGCTGGTCGAGCGCGGCGGGCTGCCGCCGCTCGGTGAGATCCGCCACGCTCATCAAGACGGCGTCATGTTCGGCCGGCTCCGTCATGGAACAACGACCACGCCCGCGGTCGACCAGCACGTTCTCGCTCCCGGCGACCTCGTCACCGTCGTCGGTGCGCCCGAGTCGGTGGCCTCGGTCGTCGCCGAGCTCGGCACACGCAGCGAGGAAGCCGTCGAGCTCGATCGGACCGCCGTCGACTACCGCCGCATCGTCGTCAGCCGCAAGGTGCTGGCCGGGATGCGGATCGCAGAGCTCGACCTCCAGCGCCGCTTCGGTGGGACGATCACCCGGGTCCGGCGGGGAGATACGGACCTGCTCGCCGACCCCAACATGGTGCTGGAGCTCGGTGACCGCGTGCGCGTCGTCGCCCGCCGCGGCCGCCTCGGCGAGATCAGCACCTTTTTCGGCGACTCGTATCGCGCGCTCAGCGAGGTCGACGTGCTCACGTTCGCCGCCGGGCTTGCGCTCGGGCTCGCGCTCGGCCTGATCCCGTTTCCGTTCCCGGGACCGGGGAGCTTCGAGCTCGGGTCCGCAGGCGGACCGCTCATCGTCGCCCTCTGCCTCGGTGCGCTCGGGCGCACCGGACCCTTCGTCTGGCAGATTCCCCACGGCGCCAACCTGACCCTCCGCCAGCTGGGGATCGTGCTCTTCCTCGCAGGGATCGGGACGCGGGCCGGCGAGAGCTTCGGTTCGACGATCGCGGACAGCCAGGCCTTCCTGATCGTCGCTTCCGGCGTGCTCGTCACCAGCGCCTCGGTGGGACTCGCGCTCTTCGTCGGGATTCGCGTCCTGCGTCTGGACGGCGCCGCCCTCAGCGGAGTGATCGCGGGGATCCAGACCCAGCCGGCCGTGCTGGCGTTCGCCGGCGAGCGGACTGCCGACGAGGGTGAGGTGAACCTCGGGTACGCGAGCGTGTATCCGCTGGCGGTGATCGCGAAGATCGTCGTCGCGCAGGTGATGCTGCGAATCCTTTTGGGCTAGATGGTTGACGACGGCTATTACCGATCAACCATCTCGACCGTACACTCGGTACGTGACGGTCGGATCCGCCCGGCGGGAACACGCGCAGGCCCTGTTTTCCCCGCTCGGGCCGACCTACGACCGGTATGCGCGCCTCCTCTCGTTCGGCCAGGATCCTCGTTGGCGGCGCTTTCTCGTCTCCCGCGTCGAGGCAGGCTCGAACGACACCGTCCTCGACGTTGCGACTGGAACCGGCGCGGTCGCCCTCGAGCTGCTGAGGCGGAAGGGGTGCTCGGTGGTGGGCGTCGACCAGAGCGCCGAGATGCTCGCCGTCGCACGAACGAGGCTGCCGAGCGTTCGCCTCGTGGAGAGCGACGCCGGCGGCATGCCGTTCGCAGACGCGACGTTCGACGCGCTGACGTTCACGTACCTCCTTCGCTACGTCGACGACCCCGGGGCGTCCTTGAGGGAGCTCGCGCGGGTCGTCAAGCCCGGCGGGACGATCGCCGGCCTCGAGTTCGGCGTCCCGACCGACCCCGTTTCGCGGGCGCTCTGGCGCATCTACGTCCGGATCGGGCTGCCCGTCGCGGGACGGCTGATCTCGCCCGGTTGGGCGAGTGTGGGCGATTTCCTCGGCCCGAGCATCGAGTCGTTCTGGAGCGTCCTGCCGCTTCCGCGCCTGCTCGAGCTCTGGGCGGACGCCGGAATCGAGGACGTGCAGTTCCGGCGCCTCAGCCTCGGAGGCGGGATCGTGATCTGGGGCCGTCGGAGATGAGCACGGAGGCGCGGCCTGCCTTCTACGCCCTTCCAGCCGGGCGCTGGCGCGACTACGTGACGCTCCTCCACCCGCCCTACACGCTCTGGCATCTCAGCTACGTGGTGATGGGCGCGGCCCTTGCCCCGGCCTGGCGGCCGGAGCGCCTCATCGCCACGCTCGTCGCCTTCTTCCTTGCTGTCGGGATCGGCGCTCATGCGCTCGACGAGCTCAACGACAGACCGCTGTCGACGCTGGTTCCGGACCGGACGCTCGCAGTGCTGGCAGTCGGATCGATCTCGGCCGCAATCGCGATCGGAATCGGCGGCGCCGTGACGCGCGATCTGTGGTTGCTTGCGTTCGTCGCCACCGGTGGCTTCATCGTCTGCGCGTACAACCTGGAGCTCTTCGGCGGACGCTTCCACGGCGACCTCACGTTCGCGCTCGCGTGGGGTGCCTTTCCGCTCCTGACCGCGTACTTCGCCTCCGCCGGCCGGCTGCGGTGGGAGGCGCTCCTCGCGGCCGGCTTCGCCGCCTTGTCGAGTTACGCGCAACGACGGCTGTCGAACCCCGTTCGTCGCCTTCGCCGGGAGGCGACAGTGGTCTCGGGCACGATCGAGCTGAAGGACGGACGCCGCGAAGCGATCACCCGCGAGACGATCGTCGCGGGCAACGAAGCGGCGCTGCTGGCGCTGTCCGCGGCGCTCGTCGCGCTCGCGATCGGGCTCGTCGTCCTGCGCGCGTCCTGAGGCCAGGCCCACCCGATACAGTTCGCGGCCCGTGATGCGGGGGCCGATCAGTGGACAGGGCGGTGTGACTCGCAGCCTGGCCACAGCCTTTCTGTTCGCATTGCTCGCCTTCGCCTCGGCCGCGCCATCCGCTGGCGCCGCGACGCCATGCGGGGAGACACCCGGCCTCACATGCACGACGGTCGACGTCCCGCTCGATCGGACCGGGCTGACGCCCGGGACGATCCCGCTGCACGTCGAGGTCCTCCCCGCGCAGGGCGTGCCACGGGGCGCGGTGTTCCTCGTCGCCGGCGGGCCGGGCCAAGGCTCCGCTCACGTATTCGATCTCGGTACGCCCTCGGCGGCGGCCCTCTATCGCTTCCTCTTCCCCGGGTACACGCTCGTCGCGTACGACGACCGAGGCACCGGCGATTCGGGCCTCCTCGACTGTCCGTCCTTGCAGGCGGCGATCACCGCCGACGCCCAGCGAACGGCCGCCGCCCAGTGCGCGACCCTCATCGGCGCTCAACGATCCTTTTACGGCACCGGCGACCACGCCGAGGATCTCGAGGCGGTTCGCGCAGCGCTCGCGGTCGACAAGATCGCCCTGTTCGGCGTGTCCTACGGAACGAAGCTCGCGACGGCGTATGCGCTCGCCCATCCTGAGCACGTCGAGCGGCTCCTGCTCGATTCGGTGGTGCCGCCCGACCTCTCGGACCCGTTCGCCGCGAACGTCCTCCGCCAGATCCCGGCGACCTTGAGCAGCTTCTGCTCCGACGGGGGCTGTCGCGCGGCGACGCGGGACTTTGCCGGCGACGTCGCCGCCGTCGCAAACCGGCTCGCGACGAAGCCGCTGCAGGGCAAGGTGCTGCTCCCGAACGGTGGCACCGCCACCGAGCGCCTGGAGGCGCTCACGTTTCTGTCGATGGTGCTCGACGCCGACCTCACCCCCGGGCTCGCCGCGGAGCTTCCGGCCGTCGTGCATGCGGCGCGGGTCGGAAACACGCAGCCGCTGCTGCGGCTCGCTCGTATCCACGACGCGAGCTCGCTCACGGCGGCCCCGGATCTCAGCGCCGGTCTCTACGCCGCCACGGTCTGCCGGGACGGCCCGTTCCCCTGGCAGCCGGACGCCCCGCTCCCCGATCGGTCTGCGCTCTACCAGGCCGCGGTCGCAGCCCTTCCCGCCGGCTCGCTCGGGCCCTTCGGAGCCTGGGCGGCTCGTTTCGGCAGCGCCGACTTCTGCCTCGACTGGCCGAACCCGTCAGGGGGAGGACCGCTCGGAGCCGGGCCGCTCCCGAACGTGCCCGTCCTCGCGATCAGCGGCGGCTTCGACATGCGCACGCCGACTTCGAGCGCGGTGTCGATCGTCTCGCGTTTCCCCCAGGGCCGCCTGCTCGTCGTCCCCGGCGTGGGTCACAGCGTGGTCACCGCCGATCAGTCCGGTTGCGCGGCGCGAGCCGTCCGAACCTGGATCAACGGCGGAGCCGTGCCTGATCGATGTTCGCGCCCGAAGGCGCTCTTGCCGCCCATCGCGGCGTTGCCTGCCCCTGGCTCGGCGAGCCCTACGCGACCGCACGGCGCGCTGACCACGTACGCGATCGCTGCGGAGACGCTTCGCGACGCCGAGGCGATCTGGCTGACGGCAGCGCCGAAGCCGGTGCCGGGCATCTTCGAAGGCAAGCTCGTCTCGTCGGGCCGAGGCTTCACGCTCACCCGCTACAGCATCGTCCGCGGCGTGACGATCAGCGGCAAGATCCAGCTGACGGCCGCCTCGGCGCCGCTCCGGTTCGCCGGGACGGTGACGGTGGATGGGCCGGCGGCGTCACCCGGAATCCTCGGGCTCGCCGGAACCAGCTTGCGCGGCACCCTGGGCGGCCGCGTCGTCGGTCACTAGTGGATCGTCGAGGAGAAGGACCGAGACACCGTCACCCCTCCGGTCGTCAGGGAGACCCTGCCTCGAATCGTCTTGCCCTTCGCCGCCTCCGGGATCCGCCAGATGCAGCTCGCGACCCCGTTGGCGACAGTCCGCGTGCCCGCGACGATCCGACGAGACGAGATCGTCGCACTGCACGCGACCGTGCCCTTCTGAACCGGGCCCGCGGTGTCGTTCTCGCTCACCGCAAGTGACGCCGCGAATGCCGCACCGGCCTCGGCCGGCTTGGGGAAGCTGACGAACGCGGTCACGCCGAGGACCAGCTTCGTCCGAACCTGATAGTCGAACAAACCGCGTCCGGGATCCGGCGCGGCATCCCTGTGGACGTTCGCAAAATCAGGATTTCCATTGGCATCGACCGTCGCCCCGGACACGGCGTAGACCGCGAACCCGAATCCCTTCGTCTTCCCGAGCTCGGACGCCGCAATCCGAATCGTCGCCCCGGTCGGGGCATAGGCATACGTCAGCGTCTGGGACGCGGCCGGGAGGTAATCGTTGCCGTTCCATCGGAACAGGCCGATCGTGCCGGGGTCGAGCTCGACGATGTAGTCGGCACCGTTGAAGTCCGGGTTCCCGGTTGCGGCATTGCGGTCGGTGTCGAGGAAGATGAGGAAGTACATGTCCTGCGTGAAGGCCGGGCGGTTGCTGACGTTGACCTGAAACGTGATCTTCCCGGCGTCGTCGTTCGAGAGGGCGACGCTCGTGATGTCCGGAGCTGTTGGGTCCTCGCCGGTGGCGTCGGCGAAGGTCTTGGAGTTGCCGACGTGACGCGACGCGCTGCCGAGCGCCACCGCAGGAACTGCGACGAGAGCGGCGGTAGCCGCGAGGAGGAGCATCAACCTTCCCGTCACGCCAGATCTCCGAGGACTCGACTGCCCCGACTGTAGCGGCTAGTGCTTCTCCTTCTCGGCGTTCTTCGCCTTGGCCGCCGCCGGTGACGGCTGCGCAGCGTTGCTCGACGGGCGGGTCTCGGGCGAGCCGCCGCCGTGATCGGAAGGGGCAGGAGGCGGTTCGGCCGTCGCGCTCTCCGCGACGGCCGGAGTTACCGGCGCCGCGCCACGCTCCGTCTGCAGGGCCGCGACGGCTGCGGGCACGCTCCGCCTGGGCTTCTGCTTCTTCGTGGGGTGTGGCGCCTTGGCAGGAGACGTGCCCGGAGGTTCTGCCTTCGCCGGCTTCGTGTGGACGGCGTTGTCGACGTGCGAGGCGGTCGGCTCCTTCCCCCCGTGCGTGGCACCCGCCCCGTGATCGCTCGCCGTGGCACTGGCCGATGCGTGCAGAGGACGTCCCACGGACGCGTGCACCACGGGGTCGCTGCGCGCGGTCGAGGTTGCGCTTGCCGCGTGGACCGGCTTCTCCCGATGCTGCTCGCGGCGCGTATGCGGGGCTTTGGGAAAGCTGCGGTGTTGCGCGACAACGTGCGTCTTCGCGCGGGTCGGCGCCTTGGCCAGGCTCACCGGACGCTGCTCGACCACGCCCGCCGATGAGACGGTCTGCGGCGTCGCCTGGCCGACGTGGGGCGTGGCTCGCGCCGGACTCGTCGCCGTATCGCTGACGACCTGCGTACTGATCCCGGCGGCAACCAATGCCGTCGCCCCGAACGCGGCAGCCTTGATCGCGAGGCCGGCGCCGAGCGCAGCACCGCCTGCAACCGATCCGCCCGCAGCGCTGAAGCTCGCCAGCGACTGCGGAAGCGGCACGAGGACGGCTCCTCTCAGCGCAGTCCGATGGGCCCGTAGCCGGCGCGCGAGCGACGCACACTCGGCGCAGGCCCTGAGATGGGCCCGCAACGCCCCTTTGTCGCTGCGCGCGAGCATCCCGTCGAGCTGCCGCGAGATCGCCCGTTCCGCCTGGTCGCAGCTGAGCGAGCCCTCGAGCTGCTCCCGGAAGGCACGCCGGGCGCGGAAGATCAACGTCTCGACCGCGGCCTCGGTGACGCCCAGCACCAGGGCGATCTCTCGATACGAACGCCCCTCCAGCTCGCGCATCGCCAGCGCCGAGCGCTGACTGAAGCTGAGCTGAGCGAGTGCGCGCACGATGTCTTCCCGCCGAAAGCTCCGCTCCTCGTCATGAACCGTCTCCGCCGCGAGCTCGCGCTCGAGTACGACCTCCCGCGGCTGCCGGGCGGCGTCGCGGAAGCGCTGACGGCACACGTTGTGCGTGATCGCGATCAGCCAGTTCAGCGGCTGCTCGGGCTGCTGCCCCGATTGAAAGGCGCGGTAGGCGTTGAGGAACGCGGTCTGGGTGACGTCTTCCGCGTCGGCGCGGTTGCCGAGCACGGCGAGCGCATAGCGATAGACGTCGTCGACGTGCCGCCGGTAGAGGCGCTCGAAGACCCGATCGTGGCGTCCCCGGCTCGCTGGCAAAGCCATCGGTCCCGTATAACCGATCGAGCCGACGGCAGCCTCCCTCGAATCAGGGACTTCCGGGCTATCCATGCGATCGCACGAAGAGAGAGGCGGGACCGATCCCGCCTCTCTCGCGCCGAGGAGGGAGCCTGCCTACTTCTTCTTGTGTCCGTGTTCCGACGAATTGCCGTGCGCGCCGCTCTTGCCGGGCGAGCTGGCGGTTGCGGCGGCAAGAGTCGTCGTGGTCGTCTCGGTCGTCGTGGTGGTCGTGCCGACGGTCGTCGTGGTGGTGGTCGTCGTCGTGGCGCATGCGCCCATAGTGTCACCGTGGCGCGTATGGGCGGGAACGGCGCTCGGGCTGACCGTGATCGACACCGACGGATGCTTCTTCGAGTGGGTCTTGTGGCACAGCGTCGTCTTGCCGTACTGCGACTGCGCCGCGGAGACGGAGCTCTTCGCGAAGCCGACTCCCCCGAGCACGCCTGCGGCTGCCAGCGCTGCCGCTACGACTACAGCACCGACGATGGTCCGGGTGCGCTGGCTGTGGAAGCTTCCGTGTTCGCTCATGTGACCCCCAGGGCTGGTTTGATACAGACGTCCGACGCCCTGTAGATGCCGCCGGGGGCGGAAACTTGCGGCCCGCTCCTCCCTCGACCGAGGGATCTGAGGCGCGCGCGGTTCCTAAGCGGCGCGCTGGAGAAGAAGCTGGGCGGCGATTTCGGACGACCCGCTGCTGAGCAGCTCCGCGGCGCCGTCGAGCTCGAACTGCGGATGGATGGCGAGAACGAGCGCCTGCGTGCAGTCGAAGCCCAGATCGGTCAGCCGGCGAAACCGGGAGCAGAGAATCTCGGTCGCCTCTTCCTCGTCCAGCAACTCGAAGTCACGTGCAGTCATAGGCTCAGCCTCGTCATGCAAGGCCTCCGAGCAATCCCCCGAAGGGGGCAACTGATCGTGCGGCGACGGGACAGAGAGGCTGACGTGAAAGGCGCCGACCCATTCGGCCCAGGCGAGGTAGGGGCCGAGGTTACGTGACCGCGAGCTCAAGCTCCGCTAAGGCACCGGCGCCTCCACGTGGAGCTGGTCATCGCCGCAGCTGGCGTCGCCCTGCACGAGTGAGCTGCCGACGCGACGTCACGAGTGGCTGCATGGCGTTCTCAGGAAGCTCTCAGAATAGAGTGGTCTCATCTCGTCCGTGCCGGGGGTTGAGGTTGTGCGAAGCCATTGGCTTCGCTTGCTCGTGCTTGGTGCGATCGCGGTCCTCGCCGCAGGCTCAACCACCGGCAGGGCCTCGTCCGCCTTCACTGTTCGCGCGGCCACGCCGACCAAGGTCGCGGTCACGCTTCTCGACTTCCGGATTCGCTTCTCGCGGAGTGTCGTCCCTCGTGGTCGGGTTGTCTTCGACGTCGTCAACAATGGCGCGGTCGCACACGACTTGGTCTTCGCAAAAGGCGGCCGGACGCGCGTCCTGCGACCGGGAGACAAGCAGACGATCACCATCTCGTTTCCGAAGTCAGGCTCGTACGCCTTCTACTGCAGCGTTGCG
This sequence comes from uncultured Actinomycetes bacterium, assembly GCA_963719325.1. Taxonomy (GTDB): domain Bacteria; phylum Actinomycetota; class Thermoleophilia; order Gaiellales; family Gaiellaceae; genus DATBLE01. The sequence goes on along the minus strand of CAVRBW010000010.1, from coordinate 5,779 downwards.
GGCCATCGAGCGCTCGGTATGCAGGGCAGGCTGCGCGTCGGAGCGACGAAGGCTCCGGCGGCTCCGTCGGGCGGTGGGTCCGCGCAATCGTCCAGCACCGATCTGCGGCTGACGCCGGTCGCCAGCGGGTTGGGCCCGCTGACCGACGTCGTCTCGCCGGCGGGCGACACGCAGCGGCTGATGATCGTCCAGCAAGACGGGCTCGTCCTGTTGATGAAGAACGGCGTCCTCGAGGAGCAACCGTTCCTCGATCTCCGCAGCGTCGTGCACGCCGACGGGGAAAAGGGGCTGCTCTCGATCGCGTTCGCGCCCGACTATGCGATCAGCGGACTCCTCTACGCGGACTACAACGACCTGAACGGCAACCTTCGCGTCGTCGAGCTCAGACGCTCGGCGGACGACCCGGACGAGGCAGGCCCCGGCAGCCGGGAGCTGCTGCGCATCGTCAAACCGACGGCCGACCACAACGGCGGGATGATGCAGTTCGGCCCAGACGGGTACCTCTACATCTCCGTCGGCGACGGCGGTGCCAACCCTCCGACGATCCCAGTCGGCGTGTTCGGCCAGACGCTCGACGACCTGCTCGGCAGCATCCTGCGCATCGACCCGCGGGCAGGCGATCCATACGCCGTTCCGGCGAGCAACCCGTTCAGCTCGAAGCTGGACGCGCGGCCGGAGATCGTCGCCTACGGGCTGCGGAACCCGTGGCGGTTCTGGATCGACGTGCAGACGAACAGCATGCTGATCGGAGACGTGGGAGAAGGTGCGCGCGAGGAGATCGATCGGCTTCCGCTCGACCACCTCGGCCTCGACTTCGGCTGGCCGTGCAAGGAAGGGACGACGACACCGGACGTCGCCCTTCCGGGTTCCTGTGCCCGGGCGATCCTGACGCCGCCGCTCTACGAATACCCGCACGGGTCCACGCGCTGCTCGATAACGGGCGGCGTCGTCGAGCGCGACGAACGGCTCCCGAGGCTGAACGGCCTCTACCTTTGGTCCGACCTGTGCGACGGCCAGCTGTACGCGATCGACCCGGCCGCGAGGACGATCAGCGAGCAACCTCTCGGTCTCAGGGTCGAGCAGCCGACCAGCTTCGGAGCCGACGCCCTCGGCCAGACGTACGTCACGAGCGACAAGGGAACCCTCTATCGCGTCGACCCGGCAGGCTAGGGCTCCTCGCTCGGCCCTTCGGAGAAGGAATTCCACGCTCTTTGCGCAATTCGATCCCGACGGCCCTTGCCTCGCGCGCCGCTCCCTGTAGGGTGGCGATTGCACCGAGCACGGGACGCGAGTAGGTCGAAGCCGCTCCCGGCGATTGGACGAAGAGGCCGCAAGGCCTGGGTCGGAAGATCGGCGGGGACGGGGGACGAAAGCGCACCCGGCTCGGTGAACCCTTTCTGGGAGAGTCTCTGCAGGTGAGTCGATGCTCCCCGCTCTGACGTGAGCCCTTCACGTACTCCACGTCGCGATGCTGGCGGCAAAAGGTCCGCTTCGAGCAGGACGGTTTGCACGTCGAGCGATCGGAATAGCAGGATGTGTGTCGCGATCTGCTGAGCGCGCCTCGCCGGCCTTCGCCGTGACGTTGCACGAACGTGGGCGAGTTGCCTGTCGCCGCTACGCGGCGCCGCTGAGTGCGTGCTGCTCTGTTGCCGGGTGGTGGAAGATCGCGGCTGTCACGACCTCCCGAGCGTCGATGCTCGGCTGGTCTTGCGCCTCGTAGGGCCGGTTGAGCAAGTGACCGTGGTGGATGAGTGCGGTGGAACCGCCGCCGTCGAGATTGATCGCCTGGCGAGCGCCGAGGTCGGCAATGAGCTCGGCGAGCTCGACGAGCGTGAGTCCTGCGTCGATGCCGGTCCTGCGGCCGTCGCAGACGAGCGCGATCAGCTCGTCATCGGAGGTACCGAGTGCGGCTCGCGGGTGTCGGCCGAAGGTGATGTCCGAGTCGAACTGGTGGGCGCCGGCGACGAATCCCTCGGGATCGTGCAGGTCGCGGACGGGTGTTCCGTCGCGGACAAGCATGGGACCTGCTTGCAGCAGGTGCCCGGTTGGTCGCTCCGGCAGCTCGGCACGGGGGCCGACGCGGATCTCCCCTTCGTCGACGTAGATCGCCGCCCGCGCCCCTCCGTACCCGTCGAGAACAGGCTCCGTCTCGACCTGGCGGCCGTCGATCCAGAGCTCGCCGAGCGGCGGCCCGTGTGGGCGGACGAAGAAGCCGCCGACGATCGCTTCTCGGACGCCGAATCGTCGGCACCAGCGGTCGAGTTGCTGGGGAACCGCGAAGTGCTGGACGCTCAGACTCGTCCGCGCACGCGGGTGCCGCACGACGTAGACGGTTGTCTGCTCCCCGTCGCTCAGACGGTGACGGAGAAGGTCGTATCGAATTGCGGGCCTCTGCGTCAGCACCCGTTTCCCGACGCTAGCAGTCGTCGAGGCTGACCAGGCTGCGATCCGGAAACCGTCGGGGGGCGATTCGGTGAACACCGAGTTGCGCTCGAAGCCTGTCGACTACGCGCGAGCGACCTGCTCCTTGTCGAGGCGGCCGATGATCTCGTCGTAAAGGTTGACGATACGCGCGGCGATCAGCGGCCAGCCGTAATTGGTTCGGCTGTGCCGGTGGGCGCGGTTGCCGCGTCTCTTCCGCTCCTCCGGGTCGGAGGCGGCAGCCAGAAGCGTCTTCGCGAGCGCGTCCTGGTCGTCAGTGGGAACAAGCCAGCCGGTTCCCGCGGCGACGAGTTGGGCGGGTCCGTGGGCGTCGGCGGCGATCACCGGCAGGCCGCAGGCCATCGCTTCGACGAGGACGAGCCCGAACGCTTCGGCGACGGAGGGAAGCACGAGCAGGTCGGCGGCATTCAGCGCCTCGGGAAGCTCGTCGTGCGGCCGCCACCCTGCGAGGAACACCTGCCTGTTTCCGAGTGCGCGGGCGACCGCAAGCGGGTGTTCGCCCTCCCACTCGCCGGGGCTGCCACCGACGAGCACGAGCGGCAGCGACCGGTCGACCCGCGCGAGCGCCTCGGAGTGCGCCCTGATCAGGAGCGGCAGCCGTTTGACGGCGGTGTAACGGCCGACGTAGAGCAGGATCGCCTCCGGCTCCTGGAACGGCCAAAGGTCGTCCTTGTGGTAGGCGACGCTGCCGGGGTTGCCGCCCTCGTCCCAGCCGAGCGGCTGCTCGACCAGCCAGCGGCGCCAGTGGGCGAGCCGCTGCTCGCGGCTGAGCGGCCGGCGCCGGAACAGGTCGAGCTCGACACCGCTCGGCACCTCGACGATCCTCCCGGGCGGGAGGGCGAGGAGGCGTGCGACCTCGGCGCTCGCACCGGGCGGGACGATCAGCCGCGCGCAGGCGTGCGCCCACCTGCGCATGCGCTGCTGCCAGCGCTCGGCGAACCGCCAGCCTGCGGGCGGACCGGCCTCGATCGCCCGCAGCAGCGCCAGCTCGGTGCCGTGCAACTGCCCGACGATCGGCACCGCCGGGAAAGCGCGCAACGCGGCCTCGTTCGCCGGGGTCAGATGATGGAGATGGAGCAGTTCTGCGCGTGCCGCGCCGGCGCGGTCGAGCGCGTCGACCCAGACGCCGACCAGCCGCTCGTACGACTCGTCGTCGACGGTGGCAAAGACGCGATCGGGCGCGCCGGGCCGGTCCTCGTACGAAGGTTGGAAAGGCACAGCGCCCTCGTCGCGCCCTCCGCCCGGCAAATAGTCGACGGTGACCAGATCGGCGCCGCCGAAGAAGGTCGGTGCGTGGGTCTGTTCTCCGGTCTGTCCGAGCGAGCCGGCCGCCAGCGTCACCTCCCAGCCCGTCTGCGCCAGCGCCCGGCTGAGTGCGCGCACCACCTGAGCCGAGCCGCCGCGCGGAAAGAAGAACAGGCCCGACACGACACGGCGGCCGGCCCGCCGCCGCGGACAAGCATGGGACCTGCTTGCAGCAGGTGCCCGGTTGGTCGCTCCGGCAGCTCGGCACGGGGGCCGACGCGGATCTCCCCTTCGTCGACGTAGATCGCCGCCCGCGCCCCTCCGTACCCGTCGAGAACAGGCTCCGTCTCGACCTGGCGGCCGTCGATCCAGAGCTCGCCGAGCGGCGGCCCGTGTGGGCGGACGAAGAAGCCGCCGACGATCGCTTCTCGGACGCCGAATCGTCGGCACCAGCGGTCGAGTTGCTGGGGAACCGCGAAGTGCTGGACGCTCAGACTCGTCCGCGCACGCGGGTGCCGCACGACGTAGACGGTTGTCTGCTCCCCGTCGCTCAGACAGTGACGGAGAAGGTCGTATCGAATTGCGGGCCTCTGCGTCAGCACCCGTTTCCCGACGCTAGCAGTCGTCGAGGCTGACCAGGCTGCGATCCGGAAACCGTCGGGGGGCGATTCGGTGAACACCGAGTTGCGCTCGAAGCCTGTCGACTACGCGCGAGCGACCTGCTCCTTGTCGAGGCGGCCGATGATCTCGTCGTAAAGGTTGACGATACGCGCGGCGATCAGCGGCCAGCCGTAATTGGTTCGGCTGTGCCGGTGGGCGCGGTTGCCGCGTCTCTTCCGCTCCTCCGGGTCGGAGGCGGCAGCCAGAAGCGTCTTTGCGAGCGCGTCCTGGTCGTCAGTGGGAACAAGCCAGCCGGTTCCCGCGGCGACGAGTTGGGCGGGTCCGTGGGCGTCGGCGGCGATCACCGGCAGGCCGCAGGCCATCGCTTCGACGAGGACGAGCCCGAACGCTTCGGCGACGGAGGGAAGCACGAGCAGGTCGGCGGCATTCAGCGCCTCGGGAAGCTCGTCGTGCGGCCGCCACCCTGCGAGGAACACCTGCCTGTTTCCGAGTGCGCGGGCGACCGCAAGCGGGTGTTCGCCCTCCCACTCGCCGGGGCTGCCACCGACGAGCACGAGCGGCAGCGACCGGTCGACACGCGCGAGCGCCTCGGAGTGCGCCCTGATCAGGAGCGGCAGCCGTTTGACGGCGGTGTAGCGGCCGACGTAGAGCAGGATCGCCTCCGGCTCCTAACGGCCAAAGGTCGTCCTCGTGGTAGGCGACGCCGCCCGGGTCGCCGTCTTCGTCCCAGCCGAGCGGCTGCTCGACCAGCCCGCAGCGGCGCCAGTGGGCGAGCCGCTGCTCGCGGCTGAGAGCCGGCGCCGGAACAGGTCGAGCTCGACACCGCTCCGCACCTCGACGATCCTCCCGGGCGGGAGGGCGAGGAGGCGTGCTCACCTCGGCGCTTGCACCGGGCGGGACGATCAGCCGCTCGCAGGCGTGCGCCCACCCGCGCATGCGCTGCTGCCAGCGCTCGGCGGGAGCGCCAGCCCGCGGGCGGGCCGGCCTCGATCGCGCGCAGCAGCGCGAGCTCGGTGCCGTGCAGCTGCCCGACGATCGGCACCGCCGGGAAAGCGCGCAACGCGGCCTCGTTCGCCGGGGTCAGATGATGGAGATGGAGCAGTTCCGCGCGTGCCGCGCCGGCGCGGTCGAGCGCCTCGACCCAGACGCCGACCAGCCGCTCGTACGACTCGTCGTCGACGGTGGCGAAGACGCGATCGGGCGCGCCGGGCCGGTCCTTGTACCGAAGGTTGGAATGGCACAGCGCCCTCGTCGCGGCGTCCGCCCGGCAAATAGTCGACGGTGACCAGGTCGGCGCCGCCGAAGAAGGTCGGTGCATGGTTCTGCCCTCCGGTCCGTCGGAGCGAGCCGGCCGCCAGCGTCACCTCCCAGCCCGTCTGCGCCAGCGCCCGGCTGAGTGCGCGCACCACCTGAGCCGAGCCGCCGCGCGGAAAGAAGAACAGCCCCGACACGACACGGCGGCCGGCCCGCC
>CAVRBW010000009.1:0-89109 GCA_963719325.1 uncultured Actinomycetes bacterium | reverse complement strand
GTTGTTGCATGACGTAGGGAGTGTAAGCGCCCACACGCTCGCTCCGCTCGCTTTCACGGGGGAAACGGCCGGTTTCCCCCGTGCGCCCCCTTCCCCAGACGCTCGCACCTCAGAAACCGTCCTGGACGGCGCCCGCACAGGTCGGGCGCCGCAGCGAAAAACCAGGGCGCCACGGCGCATCCCGCGCTAGTGGACGCGGGCTTCTTGTGGGAAGCGGAGCGGCTCTGCGTCCATGCGGACGACGTTTCGCGGCAGCTGGTAGCGCGCGAACGGGAGCACGATCACCTTTGCCTCAGGCCCATGGCGGCCCAGGGCCTCCGCGAAGGCGTCGTCGAGCGAGGTCGTCGCGTCGATTCCGATGTCGGCCGCCATCTCCAGATTGTCCTCGAGCGTGACGAGCTTGAGGTGCTTCCGCGTCATCACCTCGTAGATCGGCACCCAGATGCAGCCCGCCCACATCTGGATCGTCCGGGCGTGGATGTCGCGCAGGACCTGCTGGTAGTTCTCGGACGTCGGGGGCATGTACGGCTTCATCAGGTCCATCAGCGCCAGCCCCGGGAAGTCGCCGACCGCCGTCGAGACGCCGGGGGAGGGCGACGCGTAGATCAGCGTGCCTCCGTCCCTGAGCACGAAGTCGGCCGACATGCAGCCCCACCCCGTGTGGAAGAACAGGTGGTCGGTCGGCGCGAACACGCCGCAGATCGCGATGTCCGCCTGCGTGCCGGGGTGCTCGTAGGCGTAGATCTCGTTGAAGCGCTCGATCGCGCGGCGATGCGCATCGGGGTGGGAGCCGAAGATGCACTCGATCACCCGGCCGCGCGTGTCGAGGACGACGTTCATCGTGCACTGCAGCCCGCACATCGTCGCCACTTCGTCGATGTCGGAGCGCATCGGGCCGGCGTAGGCGCCGTAGTGCGTCTGCGGCGAGGGGACGAACGCGCAGTGGTTCGACTCGATCGTCTCGTCCGACACGACGCCGGGAAGGATCAGCTTTCCTCCACCGCCAGCGCCCCAGTGGTTCGACTGGGCCTGCCCGATCGTGATCTTCAGGTCGCACTCGGCGACCGCGGTCATCAACCAGACGGGCGTTCCGCGCGAGGAGACGCCGACGTAGGTGTAGGCCTCGGCATTGCGAGGCTCGTTCTGGTGGAAGGAGATCCCCAGGCGTTCCATCCGCGCGAGGTTCTCGCGGCCGATCTTCTGCTCGATGTCCGACTCGGACATCGGGAAGACCTTGCCGTTCGCACACGCGACCACGGCGGGCTTCCCGGCTGCCTCGATCGCGTCGAGCACGGCCGGCAGGAGCCTCGACTGGGGCGTCGGCCGGAACTGGTTGTCGATCACGACCGCGACTTTGGTCGCCGAGGAAAGGAGCTCGGAGAAGCGCGGGCCGGAGACCGGCGACTCGAGCGCCGGCGGGCGCCCTCGGTGGCGTCGGGGACCGGCGGCGGCTCGTCGGGATAGACCGCTGCGATCAGGTTCCCGTCGGGCACCTCGAGCTCGAGCTCGTCGCGTGTGACCTTCGAATCGTCGCCGGAGGCGCCGATCGTCAGCGGGTCGAGCGACTCGTACGGGATCTTCAGGCGTGCCATGCCCCCTCCTCGGTTGACAACCGCATTGAGGCTACGACCGCCGTCCTGTAGCGTCAAGAATCGTGCGCGTCAGGCGGATCAACCACGTCTCGATCGTCGCCGACGACCTCGAGGAGTCGGCTCGGTTCTACGAGGACCTGTTCGGGGCAGAGCGGATCCCGACCGCGACGTTCCCGCAGCCCGTTCTCTGGCTGAAGATCGGCGACCAGCAGCTGCACCTCTTCGAGGCCGACGACCACGAGCCGACGCTTCGGCACCATCTCGGGCTCGACGTCGACGACTTCGAGGGCGTCTATCGCCAGGCGAAGGAGCGCGAGATCCTCGACACCAAGGCCTTCGGCGGGTCCCTTCGGAGCCATCCCGCGGGCTGGGTCCAGCTGTACCTCCGCGACCCCGCCGGCAACCTGGTCGAGGTCGACTGGCCGGACGTGAGCGCGCTCGCCCCGGACGTCCAGGCGGACATCGTCCCGCTCGAAAGCATGGTCAGCCAGGACGGCGACGCGGCCATGGCGACGCTCTACCTGTCGTAGCCGGCCCGACCGACCCCGTTTGAAAGGAACAAACCTGCCTGGTACGGTCGGCGCCTGAGCGCGCTGGCGGCGAGGATCCCGGACCGGTTCGAGGTCAGGTCGTGGCTGACGTGGCGGCGCCTGCCCGTGCTCGTCGTCGCCGGCGCCATCGTCTTCGCCTTCGCCTACGTCCTCTTCATCGCCGCGATCCCGGGTGCCTCCGGGGCGAGCAACTGGAGGACGACGACCTTCGGCTCGGCGGTCCACGATCCCTCGTCCTTCCTGAAGATCGTGCTCGACTCCGTCACCTTTGCCGCGGCGCTCTTCATCGTCGCGAGCGGTTTCGCCCTGATCTTCGGGCTGATGCGGATCGTCAACATGGCGCACGGGGCGTTCTACCTCCTCGCGGGCTACATCGCGTACGAGGTCCAGCAAGGAATGACCGGTCAGGGGTTCTCGCTCCAGTCGAGCGATGTGAACACCTGGGAATGGCTCGTCCCGCTCGTCGTCGCGGCGCCCTGCATCGCCGTCGTCGGCCTTGTCACGCAACAGGCGTTCCTGCGCTGGAACCAGGGTCAGGAGCTCCGGCAGGCGCTGATCACGATCGCCGTCTCGGTGGTCATCGCCGACCAGATCATCGCCCACTTCCCGCGCAACACGTCTCAAGGGCAGCGCTTCGGCGGCAACGCCGTCGACCTGACCTGGCCCGGGTGGACCGACCGCTTCGTCAACCTCCATGTCGGAGGCGTCTCGTACTCGCTCGCCCGGCTCGTCATGCTCGGGATCGGCGTCGCCGTCGCCGCGGCGCTCTGGCTCTGGCTCTACCGGACGAAGACGGGGATGATCATCCGGGCCGGCGTCGACGACCAGCAGATGACCTCGGCGCTCGGGATCAACATCCAGAAGACGTTCGCGATCGCGTTCGCAGTCGGGTCGGCGCTCGCCGCGCTCGGGGCCGTCGTCTGGGCTTCGCAGTCGAACATCGCGTCCGGCCAGGACGGCCAGTGGCTGCTCAACTCGCTCGTGGTCGTGATCGTCGGCGGGATGGGCTCGATCTTCGGCGCGGCCGCAGGTGCGATCCTCTTTGCCTTCGTCCTCAACTTCAGCGGTTCGTACCTGCCGGTGACCGGATCCGACTGCTGCACGCAGTACTCGCCGATCTTCACCTTCGCGCTGATCGCGCTCGTCCTCGCCTTCCGGCCGCAGGGCCTCTTCGGGCGACCCGGATGAACCCGCGGACCTGGCCTCCGAGGCAGCAAGCCGAGCGCGCGCTCGCGATCGCCGCGCTCGTCCTGGTCATCGTGTGGCCGGCCACCGGGATGAGCACGTACTGGTCGCACACGATCCTGATCTCGACCTTCTTCTACGGCATTGCCGCCGCCAGCCTGATCTTCCTGTCCGCCTACGGCGGCATGGTCTCGCTCGCGCAGACCGCGCTCGCCGGGATCGCCGGGGTGATCCTCGGCAACCTGGCGACGAAGGGCGGCCCCGGGGGGACCTCCAAGGGCCTCCACCTCGGCTGGGATCCGACCGTCGCGCTTCTGGTCGCGATCGCGCTCACCACCCTGATCGGGTTGATCGGCGGTGCGGTGGCCGCGCGGAGCGCTGGGATCTACTTCCTGATGATCACGCTCACCTACTCGGTGATCGCCAACCTCACGCTCGGCTCGGTGACGAAGATCTCGGGCTTCTCGGGCATCGGCGGGGTCAACCGCTACACACCCGGCTGGGTGGGCGACATCCTCGGCCACCCGAACCGTCTCTACTACATCGCGCTCGGCACTGCGATCGGCGTGTACGTCCTGATCCGCTACGTCGTCCGTACGCCGTTCGGGCTCACGCTCCAGGGCGTTCGCGACGAGCCGATCCGCATGGCCTCGCTCGGCTACAACGTCGCGCTGCACCGGACCCTTGCGTTCGGCTTCTGCGCCTTCCTCGCCTCGCTTTCCGGGATCCTCTACGTCTGGTGGAGCGGGCAGATCTCGCCCGGCAACGTCGATCTGCCCCAGACGATCAACCTGCTCGTGATGGCGGTGATCGGCGGCCTCGTCAGGATCGAGGGCGCGTGGATCGGCGCCTTCGCCTTCACGGTGATGAACACCTACATCACGCCGAACACGCACATCCCGGGGCTCGGGCTCGGAGGGACGCTCTTCGGCGGCAGCTTCAACACGATCATCGGGATCATCTTCCTGGCGATCGTCGTCGTCTCGCCCAACGGCCTGCTGGGTCTCTGGGACTGGATCTTCACCCCAGGCGGTCCGACCAGGTGGCGACGAGGGCGCCCTCGAGAGGCTACTGAGCCGGCCGGGTTGACCCCGACGAACTGAATCAGGGTTGAAAGTCAGGTGGTTCCTGCGCGAGAATCGCCACACCTTCGAGATCACGAGAGGGAGGAGGGCATCATCAGATGAGGAGACTCACGCTGCGTAGCTGGAGGACAGCCGCAGTCCTGGTTGTGGCCGTGGCCGCCGTGGCGGTCTGGGCGTCGAGTTCGCTTGCGGCGTCCCACGCCAAGGTCGTCAAGGTCGCGATCATGACCGACTGCAAGGGCGCCTTCGCGTTCGGCTACGACTACGACATCGGCGGAGCCCAGGGCGCGTTCGCGCAATTCGCACACGGTGTCACGAAGAGCCACGCGAAGCCGTCTGCCGGCATGACGGGCATCAAGGTCGGCGACACTCAGATCAAGATCGTCGGCTACGGCTGCGGCAACGACACCGTTCCGCTGGCGATCACCGAGACGAAGCGCCTGATGGAGCAGTTGAACGCCGACGTCATGATCGGCCCGCTGTCGGGCGACGAGGCGGTCTCGATCGCAAACTACGCGAAGTCGCACCTGAACAAGACGTTCATCATCGGCACCGCCGGGTCGCAGGACCCGACGATGCAGATCGCGCCGAAGAACGAGTTCCGCTACCACGGCGACGGCGCCCAGTGGAACGCGGGTATCGGCGAACTGGCGTACAAGAAGCTCGGCTGGAAGAAGGCCGCGATCATCATGGACGACTACAGCTTCGGCTGGACGTCCGCGGCCGGCATGATCGCCGACTACTGCGCCGTCGGCGGCAACATGGTCAAGCGGGTGTTCCCGCCGCTGAACACCACCGACTACGCACCGTTCGTCCGCCAGCTGCCGCCGCCGAACCAGGTGGACGGCTACTTCTCGGCGGTCGGCGGAACGGGCACCGCGGCGCTGCTGAAGGCGTTCGAGCAGGCCTACGGCAAGCTCGACCCGAAGCAGTGGATCGGCAACCTGTTCTTCGGCTTCCTCGGCGCGGACAAGGTCGTCGCTCCGAAGCTCGTCGGCTCCTACGTCGGCGGGTTCGGCAACGCGCCGGGCGTGCACACGCCGAAGATGGACGCCTACCGCGCGTTCATGACCAAGCTGTACCCGAAGATCCCGGCCGACGACGGGTTCACGTACAACTACTACATGGCCGCGAAGGCTCTGGTCCAGGGCCTGCAGAAGTCCGGCGGGGCGCTCGGGGCGAAGCTCCAGGCGTCGATGCCGCGGTCGATCGAGGGGCCGTTCCAGCTGTCGAACGGCGGCAAGGTGAGGCTCGACTCCCGCCGCCAGGCGATCCAGGACCAGTACCAGCTCCAGCTCGTCAAGAACAAGGACGGGTCGGTGGGTCCGCAGGTCGTCGCCTACGTCCCGAGCGTCGACCAGTCGTTCGGCGGTCTGTTCAAGCCGACGAGCCCGCCGCCCGGACGCACGCAGCCCCCGTGCAAGAGGGTGAAGACGCCCTGGCAGGGGAAGATCAAGGTGGTCAAGAACGGCAAGGTCACGAACCAGGTGATCAAGTAGGGGCTTGGGCGAAGCAGCAGTAGCCGAACACGCCGTGCCGGCCCTCCGCTTGCGGGGGGTCGGCCGGCGTTTCGGCGGCCTTCACGCGGTGCGCGAGGTCGATCTCGAGGTCGCACCGGGGGAGCGTCGCGCGATCCTCGGCCCCAACGGAGCCGGCAAGACGACGCTGTTCAACGTCATCTGCGGAGACTTCCCGGCCACGGCCGGCACCGTCGAGCTCTTCGGGCGCGACGTCACTCCGTTGCCGGCTCGGACACGGACGAAGACGGGGTTGGCGCGCACCTACCAGCAGTCCAGGCTCTTCGATGGCCTATCGGTCGAGGACAACGTGTACCTGTCGATCGTCGGGGTCACGGGCGGTCATCTCCGGCCGGTGATCACGCGCCGCGACGCCGAGATGCGCGAGCGTGCGCGTGAGGCTGCCCGGCGGGTGGCGATCGACCACAAGCTGTCGGAGCTCGTCGGCTCGCTCTCCCACGGCGAACACCGCCAGGTCGGGCTCGCGGTTGCACTGGCGGCCCAACCTCGAATACTGATGCTCGACGAGCCGGCCTCCGGCCTCTCGCGCGGCGAGCGTCAGCTGCTCACCGAACTCCTGCTCGCCCTCGAGCGAGACATCACCCTGATCGTCATCGAGCACGACATGGACGTCGCGCTCAGGGTCGCGGAACAGGTGACGATGATGCACGACGGCCGGGTGGTCGTGGAGGGCACCCCCGACGAGATCCGCGGCAACGAGCTCGTTCACGACCTCTATCTGGGCCGAGGTCACCGTGGGTGACACGCTCCTCGCGGTCGAAGGGCTGAACGCGTACTACGGCAGCGCGCACGTTCTCCAGGATGTCTCGTTCGAGCTGGGCGAGCAGGCAGTTGCGATCATCGGCCGGAACGGGATGGGCAAGACGACGCTCTGCGCCGCGATCATGGGCATCAGCCCGCCCCGGGTCAGCGGGTCGGTTCGGTTCGAGGGAAGCGAGCTGGTCGGGCGGACGTCGCACAAGATCGCCGGCCTCGGGATCGGCTACGTGCCGCAGGGCAGGCGCCTGTTCCCGTCGCTGAGCGTCGACGAGCACCTGCGCATGGTCGCGGGCCGGAACGGCAACAGGCGGTGGAACGTCGACCGCGTCTACGAGCTGTTCCCGCGCCTGGCCGAACGGAAGCGGAACGGTGGCGCACAGCTGTCGGGTGGCGAGCAGCAAATGCTCGCGATCGGCCGCGCGCTGGTCACCAATCCGAAGCTGCTGATCATGGACGAGCCGTCCGAGGGCCTCGCGCCGACGATCATCGAGATGCTGATCGACACGTTCCGCAAGCTCGAGCAAGAGGGTCTGCGCATCCTCCTGATCGAACAGAACCTCGGCGTCGCAACGTCGATCGCCGAGCGTCAGCTCGTGATGGTCGGCGGCGAGATCGCGACCGAGACGACCGCCTCAGCGCTTGCCGGCGACCCGGAGCTCCAGCGACGCTACCTCGGCGTCGAGCCGGTCGCCCGCTAGCTCGCGATGATCGGTCTCAGACGTTTCGCACTCGTGCCGGCGGCTGCGCTCGCGTCCCTGCTCGTCGCCGGCTGTGGCGGCTCTGCACCGAAAGGGCCGCCAGAGCTCGTCTTCGTCAGCACGAAGGACGGCGACTACGCGATCTTCGGCGCCGACACCCGCGGCAAGCACGTGCACCGGTTGACCACGGAGAAGGGCGATGCGACGACCAAGGAGGGGCTGTTCTTCCAGGTCGAGCCCGCCTGGTCGCCCGACGGGCGCCGGATCGCGTTCGCCAGCCTGCGGCAGGGTGCCTCGCACATCTACGTGATGAGCGCGGACGGAACCGGGGCGAAGGCCCTCACGAGCGGCGCACAGAACGACGACCACCCGAGCTGGTCGCCCGACGGCAAGCAGATCGCCTTCGCCCGGGAGGGCGCGCTGTTCGTCGTGCCGGCCGCGGGCGGGAAACCGCATCGCCTCGGCAAGGGGCTGGGGAGTGCCGCGAACCCGGCGTGGTCGCCTGACGGCACGCAGATCGCCTACGACTACCGCAAGCCCGGGTTCTCGATTCGCGAGCTGTACGTGATGCGCTCCGACGGCAGCCGGATCAGGCAGCTGACGAATCTGCGGCAGGTGAGCGGCTTCCCCGCGTGGTCGCCCGACGCCGAGCGGATCGCCTTTCAGAGCAACGCGGGCCTCGACCACTACGAGATCTACACGGTCCGCGCCGACGGCAGGGACGTGCGCCAGGTGACGCAGTCGACCGTGGACGTGATCCAGCCGGCGTGGGCGCCGGACGGGAGGCTCGGCTTCTCGCGGGACGGCGTGATCTGGGTCGAGGAGAACGGGAGGCAGTCCAAGCTGACCTCGGGCGGGAACGACTCGAACCCGGCCTGGCGTCCGTCGCCGCCGAAGTAGGATCCTGACGTGCCCACCGTCGTCCTCCTCGGCACGCTCGACACCAAGGGCAAGGAGTACGACTACCTCCGCGCGCGACTCCGCGAGCTGGAGGTGGACGTCGTGCTCGTCGACGCGGGAATCTTCGAGCCGCTCGTGAGCCCCGACATCGGGCAGGACGAAGTCGCCGCGGCGGCCGGGACGGACGTCGCGGCGTTGAGGGAGGCGGGCGATCGAGGTGCTGCCGTCGACGCGATGGGGCGCGGTGCGGCCGAGGTCGTCCGGCGGTTGCATGCCGACGGTCGCCTGGACGGGATCCTCTCCGTCGGCGGCTCCGGCAACTCGTCGATCGCAGGGCAGGCGATGCGCGCGCTGCCGGTCGGCGTGCCGAAGCTGATCGTCTCGACGCTCGCCTCCGGCGACACCCGGCCGTACGTCGGCGCCACCGACGTGTCGATGACCTATTCGGTCGTCGACATCTCCGGCCTGAACCGGATCTCGGAGCGGATCCTCTCCAACGCGGCCGGCGCGATCGCGGGCATGGCGAAGGTCACCGTCGCCGAGAGCAGCCAGGCGAAGCCTCTGATCGGCGCGACGATGTTCGGGGTCACCACCCCGTGCGTCACGCGTGCCCGCGAGCGCCTCGAGGAGCTCGGCTACGAGGTGCTCGTCTTCCACGCCACCGGTACCGGCGGGCAGTCGATGGAGGCGCTCGCCCGCGGCGGCTTCCTGGCCGGCGTGCTCGACATCACGACGACCGAGCTCGCCGACGAGCTCGTCGGCGGCGTCCTCTCTGCCGGGCCGGACCGCCTCCAGGCAGCGGGGGAGCTCGGCCTGCCGCAGGTCGTCTCGCTCGGGGCCCTCGACATGGTCAACTTCGGCCCGCGCGAGACGGTGCCGGCGCAGTTCGAGGATCGCAACCTCTACGTCCACAACCCGACGGTCACGTTGATGCGGACGACGCCGGAGGAGTGCGCCGAGCTGGGCCGGCAGATCGCGCGCAAGCTGAGCGCCGCGACCGGTCCCACGGCTCTGTTCGTCCCGCTCGCGGGCGTGTCGATGATCGCGACGGATGGCCAGCCGTTCCACGACGCGGAAGCCGACGAGGCGTTGTTCGCCGCGCTCCGCGAGCACCTCGGTCCGAACGTGGAGCTGCACGAGGTCGCCACGGACGTGAACGACCCCGCGTTCGCCGACGCGATGGCGAGCCGTCTCGACCAACTCGTTCGGGAGGCGCGATGACGAGGCAGGAGGCACTCGCGCGACTGCGCGCGCAGATCGAGCAGGGCAAGCCGATCATCGGGGCCGGGGCCGGAATTGGGCTCTCGGCCAAGTGCGCCGAGGCCGGCGGCTGCGACCTGATCATCATCTACAACTCCGGCCGCTACCGGATGGCCGGGCGAGGCTCGCTTGCGGGGCTGATGCCCTATGGGGACGCGAACGCGATCGTCGTCGACATGGCGGCAGAGGTGCTCCCGGTCGTGAAGCAGACGCCGGTCCTCGCCGGGGTCTGCGGCACCGATCCGTTCCGGCTGATGCCGGTCTTCCTGCGCCAGCTGAAGGAGATCGGCTTCTCCGGGGTCCAGAACTTCCCGACCGTCGGCTTGATGGACGGCACGTACCGGCAGGGTCTGGAGGAGACCGGGATGGGCTACGGGCTGGAGGTCGAGATGATCCGCGCAGCGGGTGAGGCCGGCCTGCTGACCGCGCCGTACGTGTTCACGCCGGACGAGGCACGCGCGATGGCCGACGCCGGGGCGGACGTGCTCGTTCCGCACATGGGCCTCACGACCGGCGGTGCGATCGGCGCGAGCACGTCGAAGACGCTCGACGAGTCGGTCGAGCTGATCCAGGCGATGCGCGACGCGGCCGTCGAGGTCAAGCCGGACGTGGTCGTGCTCTGCCACGGCGGTCCGATCGCCGAGCCGGAGGACGCGGCGTACGTGCTCGAGCGAACGACCGGGGTAGTCGGCTTCTTCGGCGCGTCGAGCATGGAGCGGCTGCCGACCGAGGTGGCGATGACGGAGAACATGAAGCGGTTCAAGTCGATACCGATCGGAGGACGGAGATGAGGGGAGCGACATGAGCAGGTTCGTCATGGCGGGAGAGGTGCCGACGGACGCGTTCGACTGGGGCACCGCCGGGATGCGCTGCGCGCCCCCCGGCACGGGATGCCGGTCGCTCGTGGTAATGGACGTGCGCCTCGATCCGGGTTTCTTCCATAGCTTCCACAAGCATCCCGACCAGGACGAGATGATCGTGATCAAGTCGGGCAGGGTCACGCAGTTTCTCGAAGACGAGTCCGTCGAGCTGGGGCCCGGCGACTCGATCTACATCGACAAGGACGTCGTGCACGGCTCGTACAACGACTTCTCGGAGCCCGCGGAGCTGCAGGTCGTGCTCGCGCCGGCGGTCGGGGATGGGGGATACGTCGCAGTCGACGTGTCGAGCGAAGAGCCCTGGGGGTCGTTGCGATGAAGGCCGTGCTGGTTCGCGAAGGCGGCGCGCTCTCGTACGAGGACGTCGAGGATCCGGTCGCCGGGCCGGGGGAGGTCGTCGTCGAGCTGAAGGCGGCGGCGGTCAACCGGCGCGACCTGCTCGTCAGGAATCCGCCCGGACCGGCGTACCAGTTTCCGCTGCCGGTGATCCCCGGCTCGGACGGTGCCGGCATCCGGCGTGACACCGGCGAGGAGGTCGTCATCTACCCGGGGCTGCACTGGGGCGACCGCGAGGATGCCGCCGGGCCCGACTGGCGCATCTTCGGCGGCCCGGACAACGGCACGTACGCGGAGTTGACCAAGGTGCCGGCCGAGAACGTCTTTCCCAAGCCGGAGCGCTTCTCGTGGGAGGAGGCGGCTGCCTTCCCGCTTGCGGCGCTGACGGCCTGGCGGGCCCTGTTCGCGGTCGGGCGGCTGCACGGCGACGAGACCGTGCTCGTGCTCGGAGCGGGGAGCGGCGTGTCCACGTTCGCCGTCCAATTGGCCGCACAGGCGGGCGCGCGAGTGCTCGTCACGTCTTCGTCGGAGGAGAAGATCGCCCGGGCGAAGGAGCTCGGGGCGGAGGGCGGCGTGCTCTACACCGAGGACGGCTGGGCAGATGCGGTCGGCCCGGTCGACCTCGTGCTGGACTCGGTCGGGACGACGTGGCGCGACTCGCTGCGGGCGCTGCGCCGCGGCGGCCGGCTCGTCGTGTTCGGCGGAACGGGAGGGCCGGAGGTGACGCTCGACGTGCGTGCGCTCTACCTCGGCTGGCAGTCGATCCACGGAACGACGATGGGCTCGGCGCGCGACTTCGCCGGGATGCTCCGCATGGTCGACGACGGGACCTGGCGGCCGGTGGTCGACAGCGTCCGGCCGCTGGCGGAGGCGGAAGCGGCGCACGACCGGATGAAGGCCGGCGAGCACTTCGGCAAGCTCGTGCTGTCGGTGTCTTGACCAGCCTGGTCCCAGGGACAGTCCCTCGGACCAAACCGTGACGCGCTGTCCACAGAAGGACATGACCCAGGGACAGTCCCTGGAACGGAAGTGTGACGCGCTCGCGGCGACCGGCTAGAGCCGCTCGACGAGCTCGTCGAGCGGCTTGCGGTTCGCGCGGGCGCTCCACTCCTCCGGCGTGTGCCTGGAAGGATCGCGCTCCCTCGCCGGATAGCCGAAGGTGAGCACGATCGCGATCTCGTCCTCGCCGGCCAGGTCGAGGGCCTCGCGGGCTCCATCCGGGTCGCGGAGCCCGTTGGGGCACCCGCCGACGCCTTGGTTCCAGGCGACGAGCAGCATGTTCTGGGCGGCGCGGCCAGTGTCGAAGCCGCTCCGCCCGACGATCGCGACCACGAGCTGCGCGCTGCTCATGTTGCCGGGCTCGTAGATTGCTTGCGCGAGCCTCCCGCGAACGGCCGCATCCCCGACCACCACGAACCGCCACAGCTGCTTGTTCCCGGCGCTTCCCGACAGGCGCCCGGCGTCGAGGATCTGCTCCACCGTCTCTTCCGGCAGCGCCCGATCGGCATACTCCCGCACCTCACGCCGGCTGGCGATTGCGAGCCAGGTGTCCATCCCCGGGATCGTAGTAGGCTCGGCGCAAGGGACGTGGAGGCACCAGTGAGAAACGGAGCAATCGGGCTCCGTGCTCGCGCTCGCGGTCGCGGGCTGCGGGGGCGGCGGCAGCAAGGGGCTCAGCAAGGAGGACTACGGTGCCAAGCTGAACCAGATCTGTGCCACGACGGTGAAGAAGGCCGGATTGCCGAGCAGCCTCCCGGAGCTCGTCTCGAAAGGGCCGGCGCTCATCGCCGAGTTCGACAGGGCTCTCCCGCAGGCCGAGGCGCTCGAACCCCCGGGCGATCTGAAGCAGGACGCCGAGAAGTTCCTCTCCGAGTACAGGCAGCTCCGCAACCTCGTCAGCCAGCTGATCGCCGCGGCGAAGAAGAACGACCTCGGGACGGTCGCGCAGGCAGCAGGGAAGGCGGACGCCCTCGGCAAGGACACGGCCGCCCTCGCCCGCAAGCTCGGCGCCCCCGCCTGCGCGCAACGCTAGAGAAGCTGGTACGCAGGCAGGGTCAGGAACTCGACGAACTCGTCGGCGAGCGCGACCTGTTCGAAGACGGAGCGGGCTTCGGCGAGCCGTTCGTACGCCGGCATCGACGCGACCTCCTCGTCCGCGATCGCCAGGACCCGCTCCCGCTCGACCCGCCCGTGACGTACCCACTGCCAGAGCTGCGACCGCGAGATCTCCGCGGTGGCGACGTCCTCCATCAGGTTGAAGATCGCGGCCGCGCCCGTCCCGCCCAGCCACGAGGCGAGGTACTGGATCCCGACCGAGACGTTCTGGCGGACCCCGGCCTCGGTCACCTCGCCCGGAGTGTCCGGGACGGACAGCAGCTCGTCCGCCGTCACCGACACCTCCGGACGCTGGCGGTCGAGCTGGTTCGGGCGCTCGCCGAGGACGCGATCGAACTCGGCCTGCGCCGCCGGCACGAGATCCGGATGCGCGACCCACGTTCCGTCGAAGCCGTCTCCCGCCTCCCTCGTCTTGTCCTCGCGCACCTTCGAGAGCGCCGTCTCGTTCACCTCCGGGTCGCGGCGACTGGGGATGAACGCCGCCATGCCCCCGATCGCGAACGCGCCGCGACGGTGGCAGGTCTTCACGAGCAGCTCCGTGTACGCACGCATGAACGGCACCGTCATCGTCACGGCCGAGCGGTCGGGCAGGACGAAGTCGTCGCGGTGGCGGAACTTCTTGATCACGCTGAAGATGTAGTCCCAGCGGCCGGCGTTCAGCCCGGCCGAGTGCTCGCGCAGCTCGTAGAGGATCTCCTCCATCTCGAACGCAGCGAGGATGGTCTCGATCAGGACGGTCGCGCGGATCGTCCCGCGGGGGATCCCGAGCGCGTCTTGCGCATGCAGGAAGGCGTCGTTCCAGAGCCGGGCCTCGAGGTGGCCCTCCAGCTTCGGCAGGTAGAAGTACGGACCGCTGCCGCGCTCGAGCGCACGCCGCGCCGAGTGGAACATGGAGAGACCGAAGTCGAACAGGCTCGCTGAGACGGGCTCGCCGTCGACGCGCACGTGCCGCTCCTGCAGGTGCCAGCCACGCGGGCGGACGAGCAACGTCGCCACCGCGTCGTTCAGCCGGTAGCTCTTCTCGCCGGCGTCGAGCGAGATCGTGCGCTCGATCGCGTCGATCAGGTTGCGGTGGCCCTCGACGAGGTTCGACCACGTCGGCGAGTTCGCGTCCTCGAAGTCGGCCATGAAGACGCGGGCGCCAGAGTTGAGCGCGTTGATCACCATCTTCCGGTCGGTCGGCCCGGTGATCTCCACGCGGCGGTCCTGCAGGTCCGGCGGCGCCTCGGCGACCCTCCACGAAGGGTCGTCCCGAACCGCCTGCGTCTCCTCGAGGAAGTCCGGCAGCTCGCCGGCGAGCAGCCGCTCCTGCCGTGCGGCGCGCGCGGTCAGCCGCTCCTGCCGCCGGCCGCCGAACGTGCGCTGGAGGTCGGCCACGAACGCAAGCGCGTCAGCGGAGAGGATTCCGTCGTCGACGACCTCCCCGTGGAGCTCGACGCCTGCCGGGAGATCGGCCATCGGGGCCGGACTCTAGCGCTGCTGCGAAGATGCGTTGCGTGGTCCGGGTCGCTCTCGCCGCCGTCCTGCTGCCGCTCGCGGTTGCTGCGCCCCGGCCGCTGGCCGTGTTCCACGACACCGTCTGGTTTCGGGGCGCACAGCCCGCGGCCCACCTGCTGGTCACGGAGGACGTCGCCGGTCGCTGTGCAAGCTCTGCGCGGTCGACGCCCCGCGCCGACGCTTGGCGCTGCTTCGCCGACCAGCACTGGATCGATCCGTGCTTCTCGGCGACCAGTCGCGGCCGGACGGTCGTCTGTCCCCTCGATCCCTGGTCGAAGAACGTCCGGCTCGTCGAGCTGACGCGACCGTTGCCGCGCGCGTCGAGGAGGCCTGCTCGCACGAACGCACCGTGGGGCGTCTGGACGGCGAACGCGAAGCGCTGCGTCCTCAGCGTCTCGGGCGCGAACCTCGTGCTGGCCGGGCATCTCGTGCGCTACGAGTGCGCAGGCAGCGGATTTCTCGTCGGATACCCGGACGTGCGCGGTCGCGAGTGGACGATCGGCTACGTGCCGCGCTTCGACCTGGCCAACCCGAACCTCCATCCCAGACGCATTGGCATCACCGACGTCTGGCGGTAGCGTGGGCGCCGGATGACGTTCGTCGACGACATTCGCTCCGCCGTGCCGGACGGGGCCGTCATCTCGGAGCCCGAGCAGCTCAAGACCTACGAGTGCGACGGGCTGACCGGCCACCGGGTCATTCCCTCGCTCGTCGTCCTCCCGGAGACCACGGAGCAGGTGCAGGCAGTCGTCCGCGCCTGCTGCGCAGCGGGTGTCCCGTTCGTCGCTCGCGGCGCCGGGACCGGGCTCTCGGGAGGCGCGCTCCCCGTCGAGGACGGCGTCGTGATCTCGCTCGCCCGGATGACGCGGATCCTGGAGATCGACCTGGACGGCGAGCGCGCGGTGGTCCAGCCGGGGGTGACCAACCTGCAGGTGACCGAGGCGGTGATCGGCGGCGGACTCTTCTACGCACCCGACCCCTCCAGCCAGCAGGTCTGCACGATCGGCGGCAACGTCGCCGAGAACTCCGGCGGCGCGCACTGCCTCAAGTACGGCTTCACCGCCAACCACGTCGCCGGGCTCGTCGTCGTGCTCCCGAGCGGCGAGGTCGCCCGCTTCGGCGGGAAGTCGCTGGAGTCGCCCGGGCCCGACCTGCTCGGCGTCTTCGTCGGCTCGGAGGGGACGCTCGGGATCGCGACCGAGATCACGCTCCGGGTCGTGCCCCGACCTGAGTGTGTGCGCACGGTGCTGGCCGCGTTCGACTCGACCGACGCCGCGGGCGCCGCCGTGTCCGGGATCGTCGCCGCCAGGATCCTCCCGGCCGCGATCGAGATGATGGACCGGCTGACGATCGAGGCCGCGGAGGCGGCGGTCCATCCCGGCTATCCCGACGCGCGGGCACTGCTGCTCGTCGAGCTCGACGGACCGGCGCCGCAGGTGGAGGAGGACCTCGCAGCGGTCGAGGCGATCTGCGGCTCGTGCGGCGCGTGGGAGATCCGCATCGCCGCCGACGACCACGAGCGCGCTCTGCTCTGGAAGGGACGCAAGTCGGCGTTCGCAGCGATGGGTCGCGTGGCGAACGACTACTACGTCCAGGACGGCGTCGTGCCCAGGACGAAGCTGCCCGAGGTGCTCCGGCGAATCGCCGACCTGGAGGGCGAGTACGGACTGCGCGTCGGCAACGTCTTCCACGCGGGCGACGGCAACCTGCATCCGCTCGTGCTCTACGACGGACGGGTGGAGGGGCAGGCGGAACGGGCGAAGGAGCTGTCGGAGGCGATCCTCGAGGCATGCATCGACGTCGGCGGCTCCCTGACCGGCGAGCACGGGATCGGCATCGACAAGGTGTGCTCGATGCCGCTCCTCTTCGGCTCCGACGACCTGGCAACGATGGACAGGCTCCGCGCCGCGTTCGACCCGGCCGGCCTCTGCAATCCCGGCAAGGTGCTGCCGACGCCACGGCTGTGCGGCGAGGTGCCGGGGCCGTACCGCGTGCATCCCCTCGAGAAGGCAGGCCTTGCCGAGCGTTTCTGAGGTCGCGAGCGTGCACGAGGCCGCCGACCTCCTGGCGAAGGCATCTGCGCAGGGCACGCGGGTCTCGATCGACCACGAAGGCGGCGAGCTGGTGCTCTCGACGGCGCGGCTCGACCAGGTGCTCGAGCACGAGGCCGGCGATCTGACCGCGATCGTCGAGGCGGGAGTGCGCGTGCGTGACCTCAACGAGCGGCTCGCTGCCGCCGGCCAGATGCTCGCGCTCGACCCGCCAGGGAACCCGACGATCGGCGCGTGCGTGGCCGCGAACCTGTCCGGGCCGCGACGTCACCGGTACGGCACCGCCCGCGACCTCGTCATCGGTGTCTCCGTCGTGCTCGCGGACGGGACGATCGCGAGCTCGGGTGGGAAAGTGGTGAAGAACGTCGCCGGCTACGACCTGGGGAAGCTCTTCTGCGGCTCGGAGGGAAGGCTCGGCCTGATCGTGCGCGTCGCGCTTCGGCTCCACCCGCAGCCGGACGCCGCACGCGCCATAGTCGTCCCGGTCGGATCTCCGGCAGAGGCCGAGGAGAAGGCGCGGCGGATCCTGCGCGCCCCGCTCGCGCCGTCGGCGGTCGACCTGCTCTGGCCGGGATCGCTCGCGATCCTGTTCGAGGGAGCGTCGCGGGCGGTCGAGGAGCAGCTCGCCGCGGCCGGGGCTCTTGTCGGGGGCGCCGAGGACGACGGGTCGATCTGGGACGAGATCCGTGCGCGCCAGGGCGCGGCCGGCGGCAGGCTACTCTTCGCGCCCGGCTCCCTCGGCGCGACGCTCGGCGCTCTCGAAGAGGCGGTTGTCCGGGTCTCGGCCGGCGTCGCGTATGTGGCCGAGCCCGTGCCCGATCGTCGTGACCCCGTAGAAGTTGCTTTGGCCGAACGGGTGCGGGCGGCATTCGACCCGAGCGGGGTGCTCGTGTGATGGAGAACCGGCCGTCGGCGCGCAGAGGCGAGACCGCGCTCTCGCCGGAGCGCAAGAGCGTTCCGCCACGCGCGCCGAAGGAGGGGGACCGCGGGGGAACCCGGGGTTCCCCCGCGCTGGACCGCGCCCTGATCTCGGACTGCGTCCACTGCGGCTTCTGCCTGCCGACCTGTCCCACCTACGGGCTGTGGCAGGAGGAGATGGACTCGCCGCGCGGGCGTATCTACCTGATGGGCTCGCTGCTCGACGGAACCGTCCCGCTCTCGGCGACCACGGTCCAGCACTTCGACCGTTGCCTCGGCTGCATGGCCTGCGTCACCTCCTGCCCGTCCGGCGTCCAGTACGGCACGCTGATCGAGCAGACGCGCGCCCACGTCGAGGAGCACTTCGACCGTCCGCTCGCGGAGCGCCTCCAGCGCGCGCTCGTGTTTGCCGCCGTTCCGCACCCGCGGCGCCTGCGCGTTGCGCTCGCGCTCACCCCTCCGTGGCTGCCCGGCCGCTTGAAGCCGTTTGCGGCGCTCAAGCCGCGTTGGCGCTCGACCGAGCTGCCGCCAGAGGTCACGCCCGCAGCCGGCCTGCGGAGGGCACGGGTCGGGTTGCTCCTCGGTTGCGTCCAGCGGGTCGTCTTCGGCGACGTCAACACGGCCACGGCACGCGTGCTTGCCGCCGAGGGCTGCGAGGTCGTGGCGCCTCGTGGACAGGGGTGCTGCGGCGCGCTGCACCTCCACGCAGGCCGCCCCGAGGAGGGACGGCGCCGCGCCGAGCAGCTGGGCGAGGTGTTCCGAGGCCTCGACGCCGTCGTCGTCAACGCGGCCGGCTGCGGCTCGCACCTGAAGGAGGCGGAGCTGGGAGTCCGCGTCGTCGACGTGAGCGAGCTGCTGGCCGAGCTCGGCCCGAGGGCCAGGCGCCGCCCGCTCCGGCTGAAGGTCGCCTACCAGGACGCCTGCCACCTCGCGCACGCGCAGGGGATCCGCGACGCCCCGCGTGCGCTGCTCCGCTCGATCCCGGAGCTCGAGCTCGTCGAGCCTGCCGAGCAGGCGATCTGCTGCGGCAGCGCCGGCATCTACAACCTCATGCAACCGGCGCCGGCACGGGAGCTGGGCGAGCGCAAGGCCGCGAACGTCGCCGCGACGGGCGCCGACGTCTACGCCGCTGCGAACCCCGGCTGCCTCGTTCAGGTCTCCACGCATCTCCGTCGTTCTGGCTGCGCGCTGCCGGCGTTGCACCCGGTCGAGTTGTTGGACGCCTCGATCCGGCGCTGCGGGGAGCTTCAGGCTGCTAACGGGCGCCCGCCGCTAGCACAGCTCGCAGCAGCCCTCGCCGCGCCAGCTCTCGCGCCCTTCTCGCAGCGCTACGCCGGCGATGGCAAGCGCCGCGGCGGGGTCGGCCCACCACCAGCCGGCGAGCGCGTTCGCCAGCAGGCCTGCCAGGAGCGCGACCGAGAGGTACGCGCACAGCATGCTCTGTGCTCCTTCCTTGACGGTTGCCGACGAGCCGAGCTGCCGGCCGATGCGAACTTTCACCAACGCGAGGAGCGGCATCGTCGGGGCGGTGAAGGCTGCCAGCCCGACTCCGACCCAGCTTGTCCCGGGCTTGGCGGTGGTGATCAGCGTGCGCACGGCCTCGACGCCGACGTACGCGGCGAGCAAGAAGAAGCTCGCGGCGATCAGCTGCTGCGCCCTCCGTTCGGCAGCGCGCGAACCGACCCGCCGGCCGGTGAAGAGCCAGACGACGACGAGCCCGGCGAAGGCCTCGATCAAGCTGTCGGCGCCGAACCCGATCAGGGCGATCGAGCCTGCTGCGACCCCGGCGCCGAGAGCGATTGCGAACTCGACCGCGTGCCAGCCGATTCCGCCCCAGGCGAGCAGTCGCGCCCGTCGTTCGAGCCGTGCGCGTGCGTCGACACGGCCGATCGTCAGGACCTGGCTCACAGCCGCTTATGAAAGCACGTCGCGCAGCGCAGCCAGCGGTTCTGGAGCCACGCGGTAGTACGCCCAGCTCCCGCGCTGGTCGCGCTCGACCAGTCCCGCCTGGAGCAGCACCTTCAGGTGGTGGCTCACGGTCGGCTGGCTGAGGCCGAGCGGCTCGGTCAGGTGGCAGACGCATGCCTCGCCGTCGGGCTGGGCCTGGATCAGGCTGATCAGCCGCAGCCGCGCAGGGTCGGCGATCGCCTTCAGCGCCCGGCCGAGGCGCTGCGCCTCCTCGTCGCTGAGCGCTCCTTGCAGCAGGGGCGGGCAGGAGGCCGCGATCGTGGCAATCGTCTGCACGGGAGTCATATTGACACACATCGATGCCATTGGCATCATCTTGCCATCGATCGTCATCGATGCGCACAGGAGGGACGATGCCCGAGATCCTCGATCCAGTCACGCAGCACCACGTCGACCGCGCGGCCTCTGCACTCGGGAGCGAGTTCAAGGGGACCTTCTCCGAGGAGACGATCGCCCGTTACATCGCGGAGTCGCTCGACCTGCTCGGCGACTCGCGCATCAATGTCTATGTTCCCGTTCTGGCGCACCGCTTCGCGCGGGAGCGCCTCAAGGCGCTCGCCCAGGTGGAAGGAGCGATCGTGAAGGAACAGCCCGAGGTTCTGTTCGTCTGCGTCCACAACGCCGGTCGCTCGCAGATGGCCGCGGGCCTGGTCAAGCTACGCTCGGAAGGCCGCGTCCACGTCCGCTCGGCCGGCAGCGCCCCGGGCGAGGAGATCAACCCCGCCGTCGTCGAGGCGATGACGGAAATCGGTGTCGACATGAGCGAGGAGTTCCCGAAGCCGCTGACCGACGAGGTCGTCAGGGCGGCGGACGTCGTGATCACGATGGGTTGCGGCGACGCGTGCCCGATCTACCCGGGGAAGCGCTACGAGGACTGGGAGCTCGAGGATCCAGCAGGCAAGGACGTCGAGACGGTGCGGCGGATCCGCGACGAGATCGACGCGCGGGTCAAGAACCTGATCTCTGAGCTGACGCAGAGCTCCTAGTGCCGCTTCTCCGCGCGCTCGCCGCCGAGGCGATCGGCACGTTCGCGCTCGTCTTCGCCGGCGCCGGCGCGGTGATGGTCGACGCCAAGACGCACGCTCTGGGCCACATCGGGGTGGCGATCGCCTTCGGGCTCGTGATCATGGCGATGATCTACGCGGTCGGCCATGTGTCGGGCGCGCACTTCAACGCTGCGGTGACGTTCGCCTTCGCGCTCACGCGGCACTTCCCCTGGTCGAAGGCGGTTGCGTACTGGATGGCGCAGCTGATCGGGGCGCTCGTCGCGGCCGCGCTCTTGCGCGGCTCGCTCGGCAACGTCGCCGACGTCGGCGCGACCCTTCCGTCCGGATCGCAGGGCCAGTCGTTCCTCTGGGAGATCGTGCTCAGCGCGTTCCTGATGTTCGTGATCATGGCCGTCGCCACCGATACGCGCGCGGTCGGCGAGGCAGCGGCGATCGCCATCGGGGGCACGATCGGCCTCGACGCGATGGTCGGCGGACCGATCTCGGGCGCATCGATGAACCCGATCCGGTCCGCCGGCCCCGCGCTGGTCTCAGGCAACCTGCACGCGCTCTGGGTCTATCTGCTCGCTCCGGTCGTCGGCACCTCGATCGGAGCCTTCGCCTACCAGCTCGTGCGCGGCGAAGGCGCGCACTAGCAGCATCCCGAGCGAGCACCGACGAGCGGCAACGGCTTCGGCGTTGCGGCCGCCTCCGGCTTCGTCGCCTTGATCGTCGCACCGTGGATTCCGTCCCCGGCGTCGTACAGGAACTCGACCGAGACGTTCTCGAAGCCGGCTTCGCCGAGCAGCCGCTCGTACTCCCCTTTCGAGAGCGCGCCTGCGACGCAGCCGACGTAGTTTCCGCGCTCGGCCCGCTCCGCCGGCGTGAGCCGATCTTCGGCGACGATGTCGCTCACGCCGAGGCGGCCGCCCGGCTTCAGCACGCGGGCAAGCTCCCGGAACACGGCCGGCTTGTCGGTGGAGAGGTTGATCACGCAGTTCGAGATCACCGCGTCGACGCTGTCGGCGGGCAGCGGGACGTCTTCGATGTGGCCCTTGAGGAAGTGCGCGTTGGCGGCGTTCGCCTTCGCAGCGTTCTCGCGGGCGAGCGCCAGCATCTCCTCCGTCATATCGAGACCCCAGGCGATCCCGGTCGGGCCGACGCGCTTCGCAGACAGGATCACGTCGAGGCCGGCGCCGGAGCCGAGGTCGAGAACCGTCTCGCCCTCACGCAGCTCGGCAACCGCGGTCGGGTTGCCGCAGCCGAGGCTGAGGATGTCGCCGGGCGCCTCGTCGCCGTAGAACTCCGGGGCGCAGCCGCAGCCGTTGCTCCCCCGGGCGGCCTCCGCATAGTGCTCGCGGACCTGCTCACGCAGCCGGTCGTTCATGTCGTCCTCCTTGTCCGAGCTCGACGACGGCACGCAGCTGCGAGACCGCTTCCAGGTCGAGCGAGTAATAGGCCCAGACGCCTCGCTGCTCGCGGGTCAAGAGGCCGGCGTCCGCGAGCTTCTTGATGTGATGGCTGACGGTCGGCTGGCTGAGGCCCAGCGGCTCCGTCAGCTCGCAGACGCAGACCGGCCCGTCGGTCGTGGCGAGCAGGTTGATGATCCTCACCCTCGCTGGATCGCCCAACGCCTTGAAGAGCCGAGCGGTCGCGTCGACCTCCTCGCTCGAGAGCGCGGGCGCAGCGAGCGGCCGGCAGCACGAGATCACGGGCAGCGCATTCATCGATAAACATCAATACATCAAACATCGAAACTTGTCAATGCCTCGCGCGGCTCGGACCCGTTATGCTCGCGCCCCACCCGACGAAGGAGGCGGCGTGAAACGTATCGCTGTGACCGTCAACGGTGAGCGGCGAGACGCGGAGGTCGAACCGCGGCAGCTCCTGGTCTACTTTCTCCGGGAGCAGCTCGGGTTGACGGGCACGAACGTCGGCTGCGACACGTCCTCGTGCGGCGCGTGCACCGTGCT
The DNA here is from genome assembly GCA_963719325.1 of uncultured Actinomycetes bacterium. GTDB lineage: Bacteria > Actinomycetota > Thermoleophilia > Gaiellales > Gaiellaceae > DATBLE01. Next base: position 66,819 of record CAVRBW010000009.1, on the reverse strand, counting down.
GCTCGACGGCGAGTCGGTCAAGTCGTGCACGCTGCTCGCGGTCCAGGCCGACGGACGGGACGTGACGACGATCGAAGGGCTGGCGCAGGACGGCGAGCTCCACCCCGTGCAGCAGGCCTTTCACGAGGAGCACGCGTTGCAATGCGGCTACTGCACGCCAGGGATGGTGCTTGCCACAGTGAGCCTGCTCAGGGAGCAGCCGAGCCCGAGCGAGGAGGAGATCCGGGTCGGGCTCGAGGGCAACCTTTGCCGGTGCACCGGCTACCACAACATCGTCAAGGCCGTGCAGACGGCTGCGGGGGTCTGAGATGGCCGTGGTCGGAACCGCCGTTCGGCGCAAAGAGGATCCCGAGCTCCTCACCGGGCAGGCCCGCTACGTCGACGACCTGGCAGTGCCTGGAATGGTGTGGATGGCGCTCGTCCGCAGCCCGTATGCCCACGCGCGGATCACGCGCGTCGACGTCTCGAAGGCGCTGGCCGCGGAGGGAGTGGTCGCCGCCTTCTCCGGAGCAGACCTCGCCGACGACTGGCCGTCGCCTCTGCCGATGGCCTGGCCGGTCACCGAGGACATCAACAACCCGTCGCACTGGCCGCTGACGAAGGACAAGGCTCGGTACGCCGGCGACGGGGTCGCCGTCGTTCTCGCCGAGAGCCGTGCGCTGGCGAAGGACGCAGCCGAGCTGGTCGAGGTCGAGTACGAGCCCCTCCCGGCGGTCACCGACGTCGAGGCGGCTCTTGCCGGCGGCGCTCCGCTCGTCCACGAGGAGTTCGGGACCAACCACTGCTACACGTGGACGCTCAAGGAGGGTGAGGTCGACAGGCTCTTTGCCGACGCGGCCGTCACGATCAAGGAGCGGTATCGCCAGCAACGCCTGATCCCCACTCCCATGGAGCCGCGCGGCGTGCTCGCCCAGCCGGTCCCGGCAGTCGGCGAGGTGACGCTCTGGACGTCGACCCAGATCCCTCACATCGCGAGGGTCACGCTCGCGCTCGCGACGGGCGTCCCCGAGTCGAAGCTGCGGATCATCGCCCCCGACGTCGGCGGTGGGTTCGGCTCGAAGCTCCAGGTCTATGCCGAAGAGGCGCTCGCGATCGCGCTGGCGCGACGGACGGGCCTGCCCGTGAAGTGGACGGAGGAGCGCTCGGAGAACTACCTCGCGACCCATCACGGGCGCGACATGATCCAGGACATCGAGCTCGCCGCAACGGCGGACGGCAAGATCGCCGCCGTCCGCGTCCGGCTCACCGCCTCGATGGGCGCCTACCTCCAGATCATCACGCCCGGCACGCCGCTGCTGGGCGCCTGGGTCTACGGCGGCGCGTACGACCTCCAGGCCTACGAGTTCACGTGCGAAGGCGTGTTCACCCATCAGACGCCGACAGACGCCTACCGCGGCGCCGGTCGTCCCGAGGCCACCTACGCGATCGAGCGTGCGGTCGACGCGCTCGCGCGCAGGGTCGGCCGGGATCCGGTCGAGCTCAGGCGGCTGAACTTCATCTCCGAGTTCCCGGCCACGCTCGCCTCGGGCCTGGAAGTGGACTCCGGCGACTACCACGCTGCGCTCGACCGGGCGCTCGAGATCCTCGACTACGACGCCGTCCGGCGCGAGCAGGCCGAACGGCGGGAACGCCGTGACGTTCGGCAGCTCGGCATCGGCTTCTCGACGTATCTCGAGATGTGCGGGCTCGCGCCGTCGCGGATCCTCGGCGCCCTTCGCTACGCCGCCGGAGGCTGGGAGGCGGCAACGATCCGCTGCCTGCCGACGGGCACCGTCCAGGTGCTGACCGGGACGACACCGCACGGGCAGGGCCACGACACGACGTTCGCGCAGGTCGTCGCCGATCGGCTCGGCATCGAGTTCGACGACGTCGAGGTCCTGCACGGCGACACGTCGATCGTCCCGCTCGGGATGGACACCTACGGCAGCCGCAGCCTGGCGATCGGGATGACTGCGCTGTTCAACGCAACGGAGAAGGTGATCGTGAAGGCGCGCAAGATCGTCGCGCACGCCCTCGAGGCTGCCGAGGACGATCTCGAGTACGAGGCCGGCCGCTTCAGCGTCAGGGGTAGTCCCGACAGCGGGATGACGGTGAAGGAGGCCGCCTTCGCGGCGTGGCACGCTCACGACCTGCCGGACGGGCTCGAGCCCGCCCTCGAGGAGACAGCGGTCTACGACGCATCCAACTTCAGCTGGCCGAGCGGCACGCACATCGCGGTCGTCGAGGTCGACACCGAGACCGGGGCAGCCGACCTGGTTCGCTACGTCGCCGTCGACGACGTCGGCAACGTGATCAACCCGCAAATCGTCGACGGCCAGGTACACGGCGGCGTCGCGCAGGGTGTCGCGCAAGCCTTGTTCGAGGAGGCGGTCTACGACGAGGACGGCAATCTCGTCACCAGCTCGCTGGCCACCTACCTCGTTCCGTCGGCGGCGGAGCTGCCGTCGTTCGAGGTCGACCGGACGGTGACCGTCTCGCCGAATCATCCGCTCGGGGCGAAGGGCGTCGGCGAGACGGGTGCGATCGCGTCGACACCAGCCGTGATCAATGCCGTCGTCGACGCCCTCGCGCCCTTCGGCGTGACGGGCATCGACATGCCCGCGACTCCCGAGCGAGTCTGGCGTGCGATCGAGGAGGCGGCGCGATGATTCCCGATCGTTTCGAATACGAGGTCGCCGAGTCCGTCGACCAGGCGGTCGAGCTGCTCGGCACGAACGAGGGGGCGAAGCTGATCGCCGGCGGGCACTCGCTGCTCCCGCTGATGCGGCTGCGGGTGGCCAGGCCGTCGCTGCTCGTCGACATCGGGCGGCTCCAATCCCACTCCTACGTTCGCCAGGACGGCGACCGGATCGCGATCGGCGCGCTCACCCGCCACCACGACCTCGCACACGATCCCGCGTTGCGGAAGCACTGCGGGATCGTCGCCCACACCGCGTCCCTGATCGGCGACCCGCAGGTGCGACACCGGGGCACGATCGGCGGTTCCGTCGCCCACGGCGATCCGGCGGCGGACATGCCGGCGGTGCTGCTCGCCGTGGAAGCGGAGCTGGTCGTGCGTGGGCCGGAAGGCGACCGGACGGTTCCGGCGGCCGACTTCTTCCGCGGGATCTTCGAGACCGATATCGGGCCGCAGGACGTGCTCGCCGAGATCCGCGTCCCGGTGCTCGACGGCGGCTGGTCCTACCTGAAGTTCCGTCGCCGCTCGCAGGATTGGGCGACGGTCGGAGTCGCGGCCGTGCGCGCCGGCGGCGGCGCTCGCGTGGCGCTGACGAACATGGCCCCGACGGCCGTCCGGGCGAGGGCGGTCGAGCAGGCACTCGCCGGCGGATCGAGCCCCGCTGCGGCCGCCGAGCAGGCCGCTGAGGGCTCCGATCCTCCGAGTGACACGGCCGGCAGCGCCGACTACCGCCGGCACCTGGCGAGGGTCCTCGTCGCCCGGGCGCTCGAGCAGGCGCTCGCCTAACGAAGCTCGGGCGGGCGGAGGAGGCCCGCGCGCGAGACCAGCACCGCGCGCTTCCCGAAGTCCGCCCGCGAGAGCGTGCTCACGACTCCAAGGGCGGCCTTCGAGGAGTCGGGCCGCGGGATCCCGTCGGGTGCCAGCGTGAGGGGAACGAGCCGGCCGGCCGTCCACGCGGCGGTGTTGTCGAGGGTCACCTCGAGGATCGCGCTGACGCCGCTCACGCCGCGGGTGTTGAGCGTCCGGTAGCCGGCGAAGTTGCCGAGCGAGTACGCGATCAGTCGCCCGCGGTACCACTCCATCCCGCGAAGGACGTGGGGCCCGCTCCCGACCACGAGGTCGGCTCCCGCCCGGACGACCGCGTGTGCGAATGCCCAGACGTCGCCCCGGTTCTCGCCGAGGAACCATTCGGTACCCGGCCTCACGTGCCCGTGTTCGGCTCCCTCGGCTCCCGCGTGCACGGTGACGACGACGAGATCCGCCCACTTGTCGGCCTTCCGCACGAGCGCCTGCGCGGTGCGAAGGTCGAGCAGGCTCTGCGCCCACCGGTACGGGGCGAAGCCGAGGATCGCCACCCGCGTCCCGCGCACGTTCACGTATGCGATCTCGCCCGGCCGGCCGGTGGTCAGGAGTCCCGCCTCGCGGACGGCGGCGACGGTGTCCGCCTGTCCCACCGTGCCGAAGTCGAGGGCGTGGTTGTTCGCGAGGTTGACCGCCGTGAACCCGGCGGCGCGCACGATCCGGGCGTAGGAGGGCGGAGCACGGAACGAGTAGCAGCTCGTGCTGCCGGCCGCGCACTTCGAGGAGCCGCGGTCGGTCAGCGTGCCTTCGAGGTTCCCCAGCACGACGTCGCCGCTCAGGTCGAGGCTGACCGACCGGAAGTAGGCGCTCGCCGGCCCGGCGACCAGCGCCATGTCGCCCGTGAAGGCGAACCGCACCACGGGTGGGGAGGCCGCCGCGGCCGGCGCCGCTCCGGCGAGCCCCACGACCGCCACGAGCGCGGCCGCTCTGGCGCGGCTATACGAACTCTTGCGCTTCGGGATGCGATGCGTCCGTGAACTCACGGAACTCGCCGGTCACGAGGTAGGCGGTCTGCTCGCCGATGTCGACGGTGTGGTCGCCGATCCGTTCGAGGCAGCGTGAGGCGAGCAGCATGCGCAGGCCCCACTCGCGGCGGTCGGCGTCGGCGCCGAGCTCGAGCACGCGGTCGACGGTCCGCCGATTGGCACGATCGATCAGCTCGTCGAGCTCGACGAGCGACTCGGACTTTGCGAGATCGCGCGTCCTGAACGCCTCCATTGCCAGGACGATCATCTCTTCCGCACGGGAGCCCATCTCCTCGAATCCTTCGATCAGCTTGGGTTCCGGCTCGGTATCCCGAACGAGCTTCGTCAGCTTTGCCATCGTCGTGCAGAGATCCGCCAGTCGTTCGAGATGGACGTTGATGTGGAGCATCGCGAGCACGAGGCGGAGGTCGCTGGCGACGGGCGTCTGCCGCGCGAGCAGCGACTCCACGCCCGAGCCGATCGCGAAGTACGCGGAATCGACCTCGTCGTCGAACGCGATCACCTCGTCGGCGAGCTCGACGTCCTGGTGCACGAGCGCATTGACGGCCGCCCGGACGGAGCGGAGCGCGAGCCGTCCTACCTGCTGAAGCGATTCCTCGAGGGCATCGAGCTCCTCGTGGAAGGTCGTCCTCAACCGCGTCCCTGACTCGGGCTCAGCATCCTCGGATGCTAGCGGGACGCAGCTTCGTCTCGCTAGGCGCCGGCGAGGCTCGGGCGCGAGTAGTCGGTGTACTCGCGGAACTCACCCGTGACCAGGTACACGGTCTGCTCGCCGATGTCGACGGCGTGGTCTCCGATCCGCTCGAGCGAACGCGAGACGATCAGCATCCGCAGTCCCCATCGGCGGGCGTCGAGGTCGTCTGCGATCGCGAACACCTGCTCGACGGCGCGGCGGTTTGCCCGGTCGATCAGCTCGTCCAACTCGACGAGCGTCTCGGCACGGGGCACGTCGCGTGCCGCGAAGGAGTCGATTGCGACCCGGATCATCTCCTCGGCGCGCGAGCCCATCTCCTCGAACGCCTCGATCAGCCCCGATTCGCCGGGGAAGCCGTTCGTGAGCTTGATCAGCTTGGCGATCGTCACGCAGTGGTCGGCCATCCGCTCGAGGTGGAGGTTGTTGTGCAGGATCGCGAGGACAAGACGAAGGTCGGTCGCGACGGGTGTCTGGCGGGCGAGCAGGTTCTGGATCCCCTCTTCGATCGCCAGGTAGCAGGAGTCGACGTCATCGTCGAACGCGATCACCTCGTCGGCGAGTTCGTCGTCGTTTCGGCCGAGCGCCGTGAGCGCTCCGCGGAGCGAGCGCAGAACGAGGTCGCCTTCCGTCTGCAGCTGGGTCTCGAGCTGGCCGAGCTCCTCGTGGAACGTGGTCCGCATCAGCCGAACCGGCCGGTGACGTAGTCCTCTGTCCGCTTGTCGGACGGGTGGGTGAAGATCTTCGTGGTCTCGTCGTACTCGACGAGGATTCCGTAGCGATCGGTGTCGGCGACCTCGAGGCTGAAGAACGCGGTCATGTCGGCGACACGAGCGGCCTGCTGCATGTTGTGCGTGACGATCACGAGCGTGTAGTCGCGCTTCAGCTCGTGCATCAGGTCCTCGATCGCCGCCGTCGAGATCGGATCCAGCGCAGAAGCCGGCTCGTCGAGCAGGATCACCTCCGGCTCGACCGCCAGGGCGCGGGCGATGCAGAGGCGCTGTTGCTGCCCGCCGGAGAGCGCGAGCGCGCTTCGATCCAGCCGGTCCTTGACCTCGTCCCAGAGGGCCGCTCCGCGCAACGCCCGCTCGACCCGCTCCTTCATGTTGCCGCCCATCCCGAGCACCTTGGGCGCGAAGGAGATGTTGTCGAAGATCGACTTCGGGAACGGGTTGGGCTTCTGGAAGACCATCCCGATTCGCCGGCGCACCTCGACGGGGTCCGCGCCGGCGCCGTAGAGATCTTCGCCGTGGTAGAGGATTTGGCCGCCCACCTTCACCCCTGGAACGAGGTCGTTCATCCGGTTCAGGCAGCGAATGAACGTGCTCTTTCCGCAGCCTGACGGCCCGATTACGGCCGTGATCAGGTTGCGGTAGACGTCGAGGTTGACGTCCTTGACGGCGACGTTCGTGCCGTACGCAACGCTGAGGTCGTCGATTCCGAACACAACGTCGCGCTTTGCGACCGGAGCCTCGTTGCGCTTCAGGCTCGAGGCGACGTCGATCGCTGCGACCTCGGCGGACACGTCGGGAGTGTCACTCATCGGTTCGCGGCTCCGGGTCTACGGGATGTGAACGGGTGGTGTCGAGGTGGTGAACTGGCTTTCGGGGCCTCTGCGTCACTGTAAAGCTCCGCATCGATGGATGCGTCCCGCTCCGAGCTGCTCCCGCGCGCGCTCGCCTCGCGCCGGCGGCTGACCGACCGGATCGGCGACACATTGCTACACGTCGTCACCGGCCTTGCGGCATTCGGATCTGTCGCGATCGTCGGCTTGATTGCGTACCGGGTCGTCGATGGTGCGTGGCCAGCGATCGACGAGTTCGGCGTCTCGTTCGTGTGGCACAAGACCTGGAACCCGATCGCGAACACGTTCGGGGCCCTCGACTTCGTCTACGGAACGGCGGTGACCTCGTTCGCGGCCGTGCTGATTGCCGGCCCACTCTCGATCGCGATCGCGCTCTTCCTGACCGAGCTCGCGCCGCCGGCGGTGCGCGGAGTGATCGGCTCGCTCGTCGAGATGTTGGCGGCAGTGCCGAGCGTCGTCCTCGGCCTGTGGGGAATCTTCGTGCTCGGCCCGTTCGTGCGCGACCACTTCGATCCCTGGCTGCACTCGTGGTTCGGGTGGATTCCACTCTTCTCGGGGACGCCGCAACAGGCGGGGATCATGCCGGCGATCCTGATCCTCGCGATCATGATCGTCCCGATCTCCGCCAGCATCATGCGGGAACTGTTCAAGGCTGTTCCGCCGGAGCTGAAGGAGGGCGCGTACGGCCTCGGCCTGACCCGCTGGGAGATGGTGCGCGGCGTCGTCTTCCCGTACACGCGGGGGGGCGTCGTCGCGGCCATCCTGCTCGGGATGGGTCGAGCGGTAGGCGAGGCGATTGCCGTCACCCAGGTGATCGGCGGCTTCGCGGGCATTCCCACGTCGCTCTTCCAACCCGGTGACACGCTCGCCAGCCGAATCGCCGCGCAATATCAGGGCGCAGTCTCGAATCTGCACGTCGCTTCGATCGTCTACCTCGCGCTGATTCTGCTCGTTTTCGCGCTCCTGACGAACGTCGCCGCGCAGGTGGTCGTCAACCGCTTCGAGCTCCAACGCACGGGGGGTAGCTGATGTCCACGCAACGCTCGCCCCTTGCTGCCGGTGGCCGCGTGCGTCGGCGGAAACTCGTCAACCACGTCGTCGAGGGCGGCTGGCTGCTCGCATCCGGTCTCGCAGTCGCCGTGCTCGGCATCGTCACCGTCTCGGTGTTCGTCAAGGGTCTTCCGGCGCTCGACGGCGACCTCTTCACGAAGACGCCGGCGACGTTCGGCGAACCGGGCGGCGGGATCGCCCATGCCTTCGTCGGCAGCCTCGTCCTCGTCGGTGTCGCAGTCGCGATGGCGCTTCCGGTGGGAGTGCTGTCGGCGATTTACGTGAGCGAGTTTGCAGACCAGCGCGTTGCGCGTGGGATCAAGCTGGCCCTGGACGTACTCAACGGGCTGCCGTCGATCGTGATCGGCATCTTCCTGTTCGCGCTGCTCGTCGTCGGCCGCGGACAGAACGCGTTCATCGGCTCGATCGCGCTCGCGATCATCATGCTGCCGCTCGTGTCGCGCTCGACTCAGGAGGTCCTCGCGCTCGTCCCGAACCACCTGCGCGAAGGCAGCCTCGCGCTGGGTGTCAGCAAGTGGCGCACGATCCTCGGGGTCATCCTGCCGACGACGTTCAGCGGGATCCTGACCGGCACGACGCTCGCCGTCGCGAGGGCGGCCGGCGAGACGGCTCCGCTCCTCTTCACGACGTCGCTGTTCGGCAACATGGTCTCGGGCGGCCTCGACCACGCGCTTGCCTCGATTCCGGTGATCATCTTCACGTACTCGGAGGCGCCGGACTCGCACCTCAACGACCAGGCGTGGGCGGCCGCGTTCGTCCTGATCACCTTCGTACTGGTCTCGAGCCTCGCCTCGCGCGCGCTTCTCGCGCGCAGCCGGCGGAAGCTCGAGCGCGGCTAGAGCAGTGGGGGAACCCCGTGGTTCCCCCACTGCGCCTGCGTCTTTCACATCCTTTTCACCACAACGTCACCGAGCAGGTTCCCACTGCGGGCACATCCCGGACGACACTGACGCTGTCGGCAACAAAAGGAGAAAGGGAGGAATGAAGACCAAGCTTCTGTCCATCGTCGCGCTCGCCGTCACGGCGCTTGCCGCGACTACCGGTGCCCTGGCGGGGAGCTCGGCGAAGACCGCGGGCTCGCTCTCGGGTGCTGGGAGCACGTTCGTCGCGCCGCTCGTTTCCCAGTGGCAGAAGGACTACCCCGACAAGGCGGGCGTCTCGATCACCTACAACCCGATCGGCTCTGGCGGCGGCATCGCCTCGATCACGTCGCGCACCGTCGACTTCGGGGCCAGCGACGCGCCGCTCACACCAGACCAGTTCGCAGCATGCAAGGGCTGCGTCCAGATCCCGTGGGCATTGTCCTCGACGTCGATCCTCTACAACCTGCCAAACGTTCCCAACAACCTGAAGATCACCGGGCCGATCATCGCTCAGATCTACCTCGGGCAGATCACCACGTGGAGCGACCCGCAGATCAAGGCCTTGAACCCGAAGGTCAACCTGCCTGATCTGAAGATCACTCCGGTCTACCGAAGCGACAACAGCGGCACGTCCTACAACTTCACGGACTACCTCTCCACGGTCAGCCCGGCGTGGAAGTCGAAGATCGGCACGGGCGTCAACGCGAACTGGCCGGCCGGCGTTGGGGGCCGCGGCAGCTCGGGCGTCGCAGGTGTCGTCAAGAACACCGAGGGCGCGATCGGCTACGCCGACGTTGCGTACTCGCTGGCGAACCACCTGAAGTTCATGTCGGTGAAGAACAAGGCCGGCAAGTTCGTCACCCCGGGCCTCCGTGCGATCGCCGCCGCAGCCTCGACGGTGAAGTCGGTGCCGGCGGACAACAAGCTCTCGATCGTGGATCCGCCTGCGGCGAACAGGCTCGCGTACCCGATCTGCACGTTCACGTGGGTGATCGTGCCGACGAAGAGCGACAAGGCGGCCGATATCCGCAAGTTCGTCTTCTATGCCCTCACCGCGGGTCAGAAGTTCGGGCCAAAGCTCCTCTTCGTCCCGATTCCGAAGGTCGTGCTGGTCGCGGCCGAGAAGACCCTGAAGAAGGTTCAGGCCTAGCACCCTCCCTTCGGTGCTGGTGTGGCGGGCGCCCTTCGAGGCGCCCGCCGTGTTTCTCAGGCTCGTGACGGCAACGCATGGCGGAGGGTGCCGTCCCCCGAGGACACCCTCCGCCCGAACGGGTCAGGAGCTCAGGCGGCTGGGAGGGCCGTGGCGTCCGTGCCCTCGAAGCGTTCGAGCAGGGCGCGTTCGACCTCGTCCAGCCACCAGTTGTCCTCGACGACCCGGAGAACACGAACAAGGGCTTCGCGCTCTTCGCCGCTGAGGAGGAAGACAAAGGCGGCTTCCATGCGCTGCATCTCCACGGTCGGAGTTTCCTGCCGCCCGGCGGCGCAGTGGGCAGCGGACCGGTGAACGGGCGGGGAAGGTCTGGCTAGGAGGGATGCGCGAAACGCCGCTACGTGGGCGGCGGAGGCTTTCGTCGGCCGCCTCGGGGCAGGATGTACCAGGCGACGAGGGCGACGGCGATGATCGCGGCTGCGATCGCAACGACGGCGACGGTAGAGGCGGCAACGATCACGCGGCCCTTATATCAGTCCTGCGCGCAGGTGAAACGCCAAGCCGCGAGCGGACCGGCTCGCCGGAGCATCCTAGGAGGATCTCGGCGCGACCGCCGGGAGCGTTTCGTCCCCGCGCTCGCGCCAGAACCGCCGCGCCCAGAGGGCGACGTACACCAGCGCGACCAGGACGGGAACCTCGATCAGGGGCCCGACGACTCCCGCGAGCGCCTGGCCCGACGTCGCGCCGAAGACGCCGACGGCGACGGCGATCGCCAGCTCGAAGTCGTTGCTCGCGACCGTGAAGGAGAGGCTCGCGGTTTGCGCGTACGGGAAGCCGAGCAGCCTCCCCGCTCCGAAGCCGGCCGTCCACATCAGTCCGAAGTAGACGAGGAGCGGCAGCGCGATCCGGGCGACGTCGAGCGGCTGCGCGGTGATCCGGTCGCCCTGGATCGCGAACAGGAGCACGATCGTGAAGAGCAGACCGTAGAGCGTGATCGGAGCGATCCGTGGGACGAAACGTTGCTCGAACCAGTCGCGGCCGCGGCGGCGAAGACCGATCCGGCGCGTGAGGTAACCGGCCGTGAGCGGGATGCCGAGGAAGATCAGGACGGTGCGGGCGACTTCCCAGATGCCGACCTCGAACCCCTGCGTGTCGAGATCGAGCCAGCCCGGCAGCAGGGTCAGGTAGAAGTAGCCGAGCAGCGAGTAGGCGGCAACCTGGAAGAGCGCGTTGAAGACGACCAGGACGGCGGCTCGGTCGCGGTCGCCCTTCGCGATGTCGTTCCAGATCAGGACCATCGCGATGCAGCGAGCGAGCCCGACGATGATCACGCCGGTGCGGTAGGCGGGCTGGTTGGGGAGGAGGAGCCAGGCGAGCGCGAACATGAGCGCGGGGCCGACGATCCAGGAGAGAAAGAGCGAGACGCCGAAGAACCGGCGATTGGAGACGCCGTCGTGGCTCATCCGGCCGAGATCCTCGTAGCGCACCTTGGTCAGGACCGGGTACATCATCAGCAGCAACCCGGCTGCGATCGGCAGGCTGACCGTCCCAACCTGCAACCTGTCGAGCCCGTCGTTCAGGCTCGGGATCAGCGAGCCGAGTCCAACCCCGGCGCCCATCGCCAGCGCGATCCAAAGCGGCAAGAAGCGGTCGAGCGTCGACAGCTTTCGGAGCACTGCCTGATCGGTCGCCTGCGATGGTGTGACGGAGCGCCGTTCCTCGACGACCGCCATCAGGCGATGCTTCCTTGGTGGCTGGTTGCGAGCCGCTGGGCCAGCGCTTCCTTCAGCGAACTGAGCCCTGGGATGCGGCCGGCGAGCAGCACCTGATCGCCGACGACGAGCGCCGGGGTCGTCATCACCCCGTAGCTGGCGATCTGCGCGTAGTCGGTGACCTTCTCGACGCTTGCGTCGAGGCCGAGTTCGGTGAGCGCCTGCTCGGTCAGCTGTGTGAGCCGCCGGCAGTTCGCACATCCGCTGCCGAGCACCTTGATCGTCGACATGAGCATTACTCCTTTCAGAGGACAGCGTTGAAGAGGTAGCCGGTGGCGACGATGCCGCTCGCCACGACCGCGATATAGATCCCGAGCAGCTTCGGGCGGAGCACGCGCCGGAGGAGGATCATCTCCGGCAGCGAGAGCGCGACGACAGCCATCATGAAGGCGAGCACCGTCCCCATCGCCATTCCTTTCGCGTGCAGCGCCTCGACCAGCGGCAGCACGCCGGCGGCGTTCGAGTACAGCGGAACGCCGAGAATGACCGAGACCGGGACGGCGAATGGGTTCCCGGAGCCGGCGACACGCGCAAAGAAGTCGGTCGGCACCCAACCGTGAATGGCGGCTCCGAGCGCGATCCCGACCAGCAGGTACGGCCAGACCTTGCCGACGATCGTCTTCACCTCGCCGACGCCGAGCTCGATCCGCTCCGACCAGCTCGGCTTCAGCTCGGCAACGCCGGCCGCGGGGGCCTGCTCCGCTGCCTGGAGCACGAACGGCTCGATGTAGCGCTCGAGCTTCATCCGTCCGAGCACGAAGCCGGCGACGATCGCGATCAGCAAGCCGAAGCCGATGTAGAGCGCCGTGATCTCGAACCCGAACAGGCCGAAGAGAAGCACGACCGCTACCTCGTTCACCATCGGGCTCGCAATCAGGAACGAGAGCGTCACTCCGAGCGGCACGCCGGCGGCGACAAAGCCGATGAAGGCGGGGACGGCGCTGCAGGAACAGAACGGGGTCGCGACTCCGAGCCCGGCGGCGGCGACGTTGCCGAGCCCTTCCCGGCGGCCGCCGAGCAGCGTGCGGGTGCGCTCGACTGAGAGGAAGCTCCGGAGGACTCGGGCGGCGAAGATGATCCCGACCAGCAGGAGCAGGATCTTCGTGCTGTCGTAGAGGAAGAAGTGGAGTGCGTCTGCCCAACGCGGCCCGCGTGGCACGGCGAAGGCGCCGTAGAGCAGGTGGTCCCAGAACGGCAGCAGCGCCAGGTAGAGGGCGAACCAGGCTGCGACCGCGCCTGCGAGCAGCCAGAATGGATGTCGTTCCTCGACCAGCCGCGCCCGTACTGCGAGCGCGCTTCCGCCGGGCACGCCGCCAGCGGGCTCAGCTGCAGCCACGGCGCCGATCTTCCGCCAGCTCGACCGCCTCCTCGAGCAGCCGGCCGACGAGCGCGCGCAGCTCGGCGAGCCGCTCGCGCGAAGCGCAGTAGCACGTGCGGAGACCGTCGATCTCGCCCTGAATCAGCCCCGCCTCCTTCAGCACCTTCAGATGCTGAGAGACAGTCGCTTGTGCGAGCGGCAGATGATCGACGATCTCCCCGCAGAAGCAGGCTTCACGGGCGAGCAGCAGTCGCAGGATCTGGATGCGGGCCGGATGCCCGAGCGCCTTCGTGAGCAGCGCGAGCTCGTCGAGACCGCGCCGCTCGTCGGCCGCGATCGTCACCTGACGACCGTGCGGGCGTGACGGGCGCCGTCGGCGATCCCGGCGGGAACGCCCCGCAGCCGCTTCGGGGTGGGCAGCTCGTGGCCGCAGCCGAAGAGCGTGCCGCCGACCCGGAATTCACGCGCTTCGACGAGATGATCGAGGCAGAGAGCGACGCCGCAGAGCCGGCAGACACCGACGGCGGCGACCGTGTCGTTCGTCTTTGCGCACTCGAAGCAGTTCATCGCGCACCTCCATGCGAGCGTTCATCGTTGATCGCAGATAGACGATGACGCTTGCCGGCTGCGAGGGCATCGGCGTTTGCCCCGCACCCGCCTACGGACTATCCCGCAACGAACGTCTAGAAGATCCCCTGGACGGGCCAGTAGAAGGCGGCCGCGACGAGCGCGGCGGCCGGGATCGTCAGGAACCAGGCGACGACGATGTTTCCGGCGATCCCCCAACGGACGGCGGACAACCGCTTCGTCGAGCCGGCGCCCAGGACGGCACCGGAGATGACGTGCGTGGTCGAGAGCGGGTAGCCGAGCCGGGTCGCGAATTCGATCACGGCGCCGGCCGAGACCTGCGCGGAGAAGCCGGCCGCGGGCTCGATCTTGTAGAGACGCTGGCCGAGCGTCCGCATGATCCGCCAGCCGCCCACGTAGGTCCCGAGCGCGATCGCCGATCCCGCCGCCAGCTTTACCCACCAGGGGATGTAGAAATGGTCGATCGAGCCGTTCGCGAACAGGGCGAGCGCGATCACTCCCATCGTCTTCTGCGCGTCGTTCGACCCGTGCGTGTACGCGACGAACGTGCCGGAGGCGAGCTGGCCGATCCTGAACGTCCGGTTCGCAGCGGACGCCGACATCCGCTGGAAGAGCCAGTAGATCACCACCAGCAGCACGAATGCGACCGCGAAGGCGAGCGTCGGGGCGACGAAGGCCGGAATCACGACCTTGTGCGCCAGGCCGTGCCACTGGACGCCCGCCGAGCCCGACTGCGCCATCGCTGCGCCGACGAGCCCGCCGATCAGGGCGTGCGAAGAGCTGGACGGGAGGCCGAGCCACCAGGTGAGCAGATTCCACGAGATCGCGCCGATCAGGGCCGCGAGGATCGTCTTGGTGCTCGCGAGGCCGGTGTCGATGATCCCCTTGCCGACCGTGGTCGCGACCGCGGTGGTGACAAAGGCGCCGACCAGGTTCGCGACCGACGCCACGGCGACAGCCATGCGTGGAGACAACGCCCGGGTCGAGATCGACGTCGCAACCGCGTTCGCCGTGTCGTGGAAGCCGTTCGTGAAGTCGAAACCGAGCGCGACGAGAATCGCCACGACGACGAGGACATCGCCTTCCACGACTGGTTAGCGGTTCTTCACCAGGATCGCCTCGAGCACGTCCGCGGCGTTCTCGCAGGCGTCGACTGCCTCCTCGAGGCCCTCGTGGATGTCCTTCCAGCGGATCACCGTCAGCGGGTCGGTGCTCGAGCGGAACAGCTCGGCGATCGACTCGTGCAGGAGGCGGTCGCCTTCGTCCTCGAGCGAGCGGAGCTCGATCAGCTGACGGCTCGAGTCCTTGAATCCCTCGAGCCGCTGCATCGCCTCGTCGAGCATGACGGTCGCCCGCAGGATCACGTCCGCCTGGTCCCGTGCCCGCTTGTTCACCTGCGTGACGCCGTACGAGTAGAGGTTGCCGGCACTCTCGTGCACGAAGTCGCAGATGTCGTCGACCGCCGTCGCGAGCCGGTAGATGTCGTCGCGGTCGAACGGAGTGACGAACGTCCGGTTCAGCAAGGTGACCGCCTCGTGCGTGAGCTCGTCACCGCGGTGCTCGAGCTCCTTGATGTCGTCGACGAGTTCGGCCCCGTTCTCCGGGAAGCGGTTGAACAGCTCGACCAGCAGGCGCGCCATGTCGACGGCGTTCGACGACGCCCGACCGAACAAGTCGAAGAACTCGCGGCGCTGGGGGACGAGGCGAAACTGCATGCAGGGGGCCTATATCAGACGGGGAAGCAGCAGGTAATGGTCAGGCCGCCCCCCGGGCTGGTCGACGCCTCGACCGTTCCGCCCGCCGACACGACGATGTGCTTCACGATCGCGAGCCCGAGACCCGTCCCTCGAGACGAGCGCGCACGGTCTGCCCGGTAGAAGCGCTCGAAGAGACGCGGCAAGTCCTCCTCCGAGACGCCGGCGCCGTTGTCGGCGGCGACGAGCAGCACCTGATCTCCTCTCCACCGCCGGGCCCGGAGGGCGAAGGTCGTTCCCTCACCGGCGTACCGAATCCCGTTCTCGAGCAGGTTCGAGGCGAGTACCCGCAGCATCCGCGGGCGAACCGGTATCTCGACGCCCTCCTCGCATTCCACCATCAACCTCACTCCGGCTCGCGCTGCGCGGTCGGCAGCCTCGTCGAGGACTTCCCTGAGCAACGGGTCTGCCGGTGTGCTGCCGAGGGACACCACCTCGCGCCCCGTCTCGAGCTCGCTGAGGAACAGCACGTCGTCGATCAACTCGCCCATCTGTCTGACCTCTGCCTGGGCCTGCTCGATCACCGAGCTCGCATCGGCGCCCGGCAGCTCCGCCGTCTCGAGCAGCACGAGCAGGCGCGCCAGCGGCGTCCGCAACTCGTGCGAGACCGCAGCCGTGAACCCGGCGCGGAGCTCCTCGTAGGTGGCAAGCTCGCCCGACCGGCTGCTCAGGTATACGAGGCGCTCGCGCCGGCCGCCGACCTCGTACGGAACGACGACGGGAATCCGCGCTGCGTCCTCCTGGAGCAGCTCGGGGGGAATGCGCACGCCGTGCGCGACGCCCGTCAGCGAGTCGCGGGCGCGCCTGCTCGCGGCGAGCACGACGTCGTTCTCGTCGAGGACGAGGACGATCTCGGGGCTCTCTTCGACGAGGAACCGGCCTCGCGCGGCCTCGACCGCCATGCGCTCGCGTTCGCCGTGGTCAGCCCGGCTCCCGCGCAGGAGCCGTCGCATCACCACCTGTTCACCGAATCTTCACTGCCATGGCACCCGGGGTCCTCGACCTCGCGTCGATCATGACACCGGACGCAATGGCCAAGGTGCTCATCGTCGAGGACGACGAGGTGATCGGCCGGGGAATGGCGAGTCATCTCGCGCTCGCCGGCTTCGATCCGCTGCTGGTCGAGCGTGGCGAGGCCGGCCTCGCCCGCCTGCGCTACGAGCGTCCGGACGCATGCGTGCTCGACCTGATGCTGCCGGGGCTCGACGGCTGGGACCTGATCGAGACGGTGCGCGGCGAGGGGATCGGGACGCCGATCGTGGTCGTCAGCGCGCGCGGGACCGAGGGCGACCGCATCCGGGCGCTCGAGCTCGGCGCCGACGACTACCTCGTCAAGCCCTTCTCGATGGGCGAGCTCGTCGCCCGGGTCCGCGCAGCCGTCCGCCGGGGTGTCCGCGCCCAGGCGCCCGACCGCGGCGAGCCGATCCAGCTCGAGGAGCTCCTGATCGACCCCGGCAACGTGCAGGCCTACGTCGACGGTCGAAGCGCCGACCTGACGCCGACGGAGTTCCGCCTCTTGCACGCGCTCGCGCTCGAAGCCGGCAGGGTCGTCACCCGCGAGGAGCTCATGCAGCGCATCTGGGGTCGGCGCCACCGCTACCGTGACCGGACAGTGGACGTCTTCGTCAGAAAACTGCGGGATAAGATCGACCGACGGGCACCAAGGCACGCATTCATCCACACTCGCCACGGGGTCGGCTACAAGCTCGAGGCCCAGGCCAAGTAGTGGCCCCGGCCCAGCGGCGGCCCAAGGCGGCCGACATGCTGCTCAACCGCGAGCTCTCCCGGATCGACTGGAGCGTTCGCGTCCTCGAGCAGGCGTCCGACCAGAG
Source organism: uncultured Actinomycetes bacterium (assembly GCA_963719325.1). Classification (GTDB taxonomy): domain Bacteria; phylum Actinomycetota; class Thermoleophilia; order Gaiellales; family Gaiellaceae; genus DATBLE01. Next base: position 49,671 of record CAVRBW010000009.1, on the reverse strand, counting down.
CCTGCCCCTCCTCGAGCGGGTCAAGTACTGCGCGTTCTTCTCCTCGCACATGGACGAGTTCTTCGCCGTCCGGGTCGCGGGCCTGCTCGATCAGGCCGCGTCGGGGCTGAACGTCCGATCCGACGACGGCCGCTCGCCGAAGGAGACGCTCGGCGAGGTGCGCACGCGCGTCGAGGAGCTCATGGAGCGCCAGGGACGGTTGTGGAGCCGTGAGCTCTGTCCTGCCCTGGCCGAGGAGGGAATCGTCATCGGCCGTGTCGAGGATTGCACCGAGGAGGAGCGCGCCGAGCTGGCGGCTCGCTTCCAGGAGGAGATCTACCCGGTCCTCACTCCGCTCGCGGTCGGGCCGGGGCAGCCGTTCCCGTACATCTCCGCCCTCTCCCTGAGCCTCGCCGTCTTCGTCCGCGACCCGGACAGCGGCGAGGAACGTCTCGCCCGCGTGAAAGTGCCAGAGGCGCTGCCCCGCTTCATCGAGCTCGGCAGCCGCGGTCTCGTCATTCCGCTCGAGGACGTGATCGGCCAACACCTCGGGACGCTGTTTCCGCAGATGGACATCAGCGAGCGGGCCGTCTTCCGTCTGACCCGCGACGCCGACTTCGAGGTCTCGGACGAGGCCGACGACCTGCTCGAGGCGGTGCAGGTCGAGCTTCGCAGGAGGCGATTCGGGGATGTCGTCCGGGTCGAGGTCTCGTCCAAGACCTCCGCTGCGATGCTGGATCGGCTGAAGCGGGGGCTGGGGGTCGGCGACGACCAGATCTACCTCGTCCGCGGCCTGCTCGACCTCGCCGACGTGATGGAGGTGGCTCGGTTCGACCGGCCTGAGCTGAAGGAGGACCCGTGGGTCCCGGCCACCCATCCTCGGTTCGCGTCGGGGGCGAGCGTGATCTTCTCCGAGATCGCGAAGTCGGACATCCTCGTCCACCATCCGTACGACTCGTTCGCGACGAGCTTCGAGGCGTTCGTCCGCACCGCGGCGAGCGACCCGGACGTGATCGCGCTGAAGGCGACCGTCTACCGCACGAGTGACGAGACGCCACTCGTTCCGGCGCTGATCGAGGCGGCAGAGAACGGCAAGCAGACCGTCTGCCTCGTCGAGCTGAAGGCGCGCTTCGACGAGCGCCGGAACATCGAGTGGTCACAGGCCCTCGAGCGCGCAGGCGTTCACGTCGTCTACGGCTTTCCGAATCTGAAGGTCCACGCGAAGGCGACGCTCGCCGTGCGCCGAGAGGCGGGCGGCCTTCGCCGGTACGTGCACATCGGCACCGGCAACTACCACTCGATCACGGCCCGCGTATACGAGGACTTCGGCCTGTTCTCCGCCGATCCGGAGATCGCCGAGGACGTCGCCCACCTGTTCAACTACGTGACCGGCTTCGGCCGGCCCGAGGAGTTCCGGAAGCTGCTGGTCGCCCCCTTCAACCTGCGCGACCGGGTGATCGAGGAGATCCGGAAGGTCGCGGCGGCAGCAGAAGCGAAGAAGCATGCGCTCATCCGGATCAAGGTGAACAACCTCAGCGACCGCGCGATCATCGAGGCCCTCTATCAGGCCTCGCAGGCGGGAGCAAAGATCGAGCTGATCACGCGGAGCATCTGCGCGGTTCGCCCCGGGATCAAAGGGCTGAGCGAGAACATCCACGTCCGCAGCGTGCTCGGCAGGTTCCTCGAGCACAGCCGCGTTCTCCACTTCGAGGCGGGAGACGACCGGAAGTACTACGTGGGCAGCGCCGACCTGCTGCCGAGAAACCTCGATCACCGCCTCGAGGCGGTCGCACCCGTTCAGGACGCGCGGCTCCAGCAACGGCTCGGCGCCGCGTTCGACGCCCTGCTCGAGGACGAGACCGCATGGGTGCTGCAGGGCGACGGAAGGTGGAAGCGGGTCGCGGCGAAGAAGCCGGACCAGCCCCGGTCGGGGCAAGCGACCTTGATGCGCGCCGCCCGCAGGCGCCGCCGCTCGCGGCAGGCGACCTAAGAACGAGTTCTAAGCTTTCTGACACGTCCGACGATCCACGGCCTCGGCGGCCGGAGCCGGGCTTTGCCCGGCGGGAGGCCACGATCGAGTGGTCGAGGAGAGCGAGAAGGAAGTGAGTCGTGGGGGAATCATGGTTCCCCCACGACTCACTTCACCACCTGGTTACCAACTGCTCCCCGCTTGGCAGCCGGGGCGGCCGGGAGAATAGCGCTGGGAATGACCGTCGCCGTCGTCGACATCGGGTCGAACACGATCCGCCTGCTCGTCGCCGCTCAGTCGCGGCGCGGCCTCGTCTGCGTCGCGCGCGGCAGGCGGACGCTCGCGCTGGGCGCGGACATCGAGCGCCTGGGCGTCGTCTCGGCGCCCAAGCTCACGGAGGCGGCCGAGTGCCTGAGCGGTTTCACGACGCTCGCGCGGGCGGTCGGCGCAGAGGCGATCGAGATCGTTCTCGCGTCGCCCGGCCGGCAGGCTCGCAACGCCGATCAGCTGGTGCACACCCTGTCGCGCGCTGCCGGCGTCGCCGTGCGCGTGCTCTCCCGAGAGGAGGAGGCGCGATTGGCGTTCGACGGGGCGCTTGCGTACGCCGCTCCGCGGGGCGCGGTCGCCGTCTGTGACATCGGAGGCGGCTCGGCGCAGATCGCCGTCGGAACCGCCTCGGGAGGGCCGGCCTGGCTTCGTTCCGTCGACCTCGGCTCGCTGCGACTGAGCGCGCGCGTTCCGATCGAGGATCCACCGTCCAAGGCCGATATCGCCGCTCTCCGGGCCGAGGCCCAGGCGGCCTTCGCCCACGTCACTCCACCGCTGCCGATGCAGGCGATCGCGGTCGGAGGGACGGCGCGCGCGCTGAAGAAGCTCGTCGGCCGTTCCCTCGCCGGCGACGAGCTGAAAGAGGCGATGAGGATCCTTCGCAAGGAGCCGGCCCACGCCGTGGCCACCCGCTACAAGGTCGACGGCTGGCGCGCGCAGGCCCTGCCCGCCGGGACGGCGCTCCTGCTGGAAGTCCAGAGGCTTCTCGGGGTCCCGCTCGAGGTCGGCCGGGGCGGCCTGCGCGAGGGCCTCGCCCTGGAGCTGCTCGACCGGCCTCGGCTCCTTCAGGCAGCTACGTAACGATCGGGGCGGACGCCGCCCCCGACGACGGCCACCACCCAGATCGAGCCCTTCTTGCACTCTCGATCGCCGAGCAGCTCCTGCAGCACGTCGCCGTGGGTCGAGAGCGCCGGCAGCGACCCGGTGAGCTCGCTCAGCAGCGCAAGCGCCTCGAGCGCGGACGCTCCTTCCGCCAGCTCCGCGCGCTCCTCGATCCCGAGGCCGAGGAGCGCCGCCGCCGGCTCGAGGGTCTGTACGCAGCGCACGTAGGGGCTCGAGAGCAGCCGTGTCGCCCCGAAATGCACGAGCGTCTCGGCGATTCGATCGGCCTGGCGGCGCCCCTTCTTGTCGAGCGGCCGCAGTCGATCGTCGCCGCTCCACGTCTCCCGGTCACCGGCGCGCGCGTGCCTGACGAGCAGCGCCTGCACTAGACCGGGAGCGAGCGGAGCACCTCGCGGTCTCGCTCGTAGGTGAGCAGCTCCGCAGCCTCGGCCAGCGGAACCCAGCGAGCCTCGTCGACCTCGAGCGACGGTTGCAGGTCGCCGCCGACCGGCCGCATCAGCCAGTACCGCGCGATCTTCGGCCGCCCCGAAGCGTCCCGGTACGAGCTCCTTGCGAGCTCTGCCTCACGCTCGCAGCGGAGACCGGTCTCCTCCTCGACCTCCCGCACGGCGCAAGCCTCGTCGCTCTCACCGTCGAGGGCCTTGCCCTTCGGAAGCGTCCAGTCGTCGTACTTCGGGCGATGGACGACGACGACGTCCCGACCGCCCGGACGGTCGCGCACGACCACTCCGCCGGCAGCGCGGACGACCGCCTCGCTCGTCAAAACGCGGCGCGTCCGGCCTTGTCGAGCGCCCGCCAGGCGTCGGGGAACAACCGCCGCGCACTCCGTTTGCGCGCGCGCTGCCGCTCGACGAGCCGTCCGGCAATGAGCCCGGTCTGGCCGCGGCTGCCGGCGACGAGCTCGCGAAGCCTCGCCTCGGCGACGCAGGCGTCCTGGTGCTCGCCGATCACGTCCTGGAGCGTCTTCGCACGGCGCACGAATCGCGCGCCGGGCTTCTTCAACGCGGGCTCGGCGAGCTCCGCGGCGTACCTCGCGCGCTTCGTCGCGATGCGGACGCGGTGCAGCTGGTCGTCGGAGGGGCGCTTGGGGAGCGCCTTCACGACCTTGCGGAGGCGTGCGAACGCATCCGCGGCGATCTCGGGCAGAGACGCCGAGCTCTCGAACGCGGGCGCTGCGTCCGCGCGCTCGAGCGCGTCGAGGAGCTGGAGGTACCGTGCGCCGTCCATCGCGTCGAGGAGCGCCTTCCGCGAGGTCTCACGTTCGGCGGCAAGCCTCGACCGAAGTCTCCGGAATGCGCGCGCGTCGTCGCCGTCGAGGCGAGTGGACTCGGCGTCGAGGTGCTCCAGGAGGACGTCGAGGTCGCGGACCGGCCCGAGCAGGCCGCCGATCCAGGCGAGCTCGGCCCGCAGCGGCTCGGCCCACTCGGGGGCGACGAGGCCTCGCGCCGCGCGCAGCAACGCGCGGGACCTGCGGGTCGCGACGCGCAGCTGGTGGAGTGCTTCGGCGTCCTCGCCGAGACGCACGCCGGGGTCGTTGGCGATCATCGCCTCGTACTGGTCGACGAGCAGCTCGCGCAATCTCGCGCCGGCGTCTTCGCTGCCGGCGTGCGGCTGCCGTTCGGGGAGCGCGACCGCGCGCTGGAGCTTGGGCCGGCCGTCGCTCGCGCGCCCGCCCGCCTTGCGCAGCACCTTGCCGAGTCTTGCGAGGCTTGTTCCGTCTCCGTCGATTACCTCCGCCTCGAGCTCGGCGAACGTCGTCGCCACCTTCCCGCCGCCGTCGAGGATCGCGACTCGATCGACCGTGACCTCGATCCGCCCGGCTCCGTCGACGACGGCGACGCCGCCTCGTCTCGTCCGCAGCTTCGCGGCCTGTTCGAGCACAGCCTCTCCACGCAGAAGCGCCGGGAGGAGACGGACGAGCCGTTCGGGCGGACGCGCCGGGCCGCCCGGCAGCTCGAGCTCGAACCGGCCGTTCTCCGAGGGGAGCTTGAGCTGCCACGCGCCTTTCCGCTGCTCCACCCGTCGCCGCAGGGTGATCCCGGAGCGGAGGAGTCGTCGATCGGCGGTGTCGTAGTACGTGGAGGTGAAGATACGCCTCGAGAGCGGCTCACCGCCCAGGTCGGGGAGCGTGAAATCAGGCTCGACGTCGAGCTTGAGCTCACGTTCCAGCGTGGTCTTCACCCACCGATCGTATTCGGAGGCCTGCGTGCCTCGCGTCGTTCACCAAACGTTCTCCACAGCCGCTCACCGTCTGGTAGCCGCGGCTTCACCGAGACGATGCCCACGCTAGAGCCGGACGCGTCTACCGTGGAATCATGGCGTCAGTAGACCAGCAGCCGGTCTCGCGCGGTGTGCAATACGGATTCCTCGATCACGCGTGCATGCGGTGCGGCTACGGAGTCGCGTCCGGCCGGGTTCCGGACCGCTGCCCGATGTGCGGCGGGACCCGCTGGCGGATCCGGCGGCAGTCGCGCGGCGACGGCAACTGGGCGGCCTAGTTTCTGGATTCGTCTCGCCGGCTGGCTCCGGCGCCGTTCGGCTCCCGCGTTAAGCTCGCCGCGATGGCGAAGATCCTGATCGTCGAGGACGACGAGATCATCGCGCAGGGGATGGCTGCGCACCTCGCCTCGGAGGGCTTCGAGCCGATGGTCGTCTCCAAGGGCGACCAGGGGCTCGCACGCCTGCGCTACGAGCAGCCCGACGTCTGCGTGCTCGACCTGATGCTTCCCGAGCGGGACGGGTGGAGCGTAATCGAGACTGCGCGCGCGGAAGGGATCGGAACCCCGATCGTCGTCGTCAGCGCGCGGGGAACGGAGCACGACCGTGTCCATGCGCTCGAGATCGGCGCCGACGACTACCTGGTCAAGCCGTTCTCGATGAAGGAGCTCGCTGCCCGGGTGCGGGCCGCGGCGCGTCGGGGCGTCCGTCCGCAGGAAGCCCCGCGCGGCGAGGCGATCGAGGTCGCGGAGCTGCGGATCGACCCGCGCGAGGTGCAGGCGTTCGTGAACGGCCGGAGCGCGGACCTGACGCCGACCGAGTTCCGGCTCCTGTACGCGCTTGCCCTGGAGCACGGACGGGTGGTCACCCGCGACGAGCTGCTCCAGCGGCTCTGGGGCAGGCGTGAGACGCACCGCGACCGCACCGTCGACGTCTTCGTCAAGAAGCTGCGCGAGAAGCTCGACCGCCACGAGGCTCGCCACACCTTCGTCCAGACGCGCTACGGCGTCGGCTACAAGTTCGAGCCGATCCCCAAGTAGGCGCGGATCTGGCGCTCGCCGCGCTTCATCGCCCAGTTGTGGTTGGCGCGGAAGAGCGGCCGGAGGAGGGGCGTCAGATTCCTGATCAGAGGCTTGTTCACCTGTGGCCGCCAGTCGAGCACGGCCTCGGTCCCGTCGGCGGTCTCGGTCAGCTGCCACTCGCCGGTTCCGTCGAAGTCGCCGCTGAGCCGGCTGAGGATTCTCGCCGGCGGCTCCGCCTCGAGCACCTCGAGCTCGAATCGGACCTTGAACGGGAGAAAGGACTTCACGAGCAGCCGGTTGTGCTTGCCGGGCCGGGGCTCGCCTCCGTCACCTTCCACGCGAATCACGAAGTCGGTCCACCACCGCTCGTAGCCCAGCGGGTCGCCGATCGTCTCGTAGACGCGATCGATCGGCGCTTGGACGGCCCACCGGTCGACGAAGCGGTACTCGGGTGCCATGGTCCGGACTATTCGTGGACTCGCGGAACCCGGTTCGTCGGCGACGTGTTGGTCGCGCGGTACTTGCGCCGAAGGCGCTGGAAGTCACGCCGGTAGAGGAGCGTCACCACCTCCCCGTACTGCTCCCGCAGCTTGCGCACCTTCTGGTTCTTCTTGTTCGTGTTCGCCTGCTTCATCACCGTGCACTCGATGTAGGAGCCGAGCTCGGGAAGGTAGAAGTCGGGCGTGATCGCCTGGTGGACGGTGCCGTCCGCCGAGGCCTCGAGCGTGAACGTGTGCGGCTCGTAGTCCCACGCGATCCCGTTCTCGTCGAGCAGTTCTGCGAGCTCCTCCTCGGCCGGGTGCGCGAAGCGCGGCGGTCTCTTGCCGCGGTAGTACCGAAACCGCATGGCGTCTGCTTCCCGGCACTGCAAGCGGCGAAACGGACGGCGTTGTGCGGAGCGCGATCCACCCACTCGACCCGAAGACGAGGCTTGCCAGGGTCTCGAGCGCGTGGAAGACGACGGCGGCCGCGATCGCGCTCCCCGGGGCGACGCCGGAGCGCTGAAGAGCGACGGCCATGCCGACCCCCGCCAGCCCGGCACCCCCGGGCGCGAGCGGAATCGTGCCCGCGACGGCCATTGCGGTGAGGCCGACCAGTGCGTTGGCCAAGGGGTTCGGAACGTCGAGCGCGCGGAACACCAGCACCGCCCCCGCGAGTCGCGCGAATGCGGCGAGCGAGGCCCAGGCGAGCATCAGCGCCGCGTTCCCGGGAGTGAGCACACCGGCGAGGCCGAGCCGAGCCAGGCGTCCTGCGCCGCGACGACGGCGGACCGTGAGAGCCGCTGCTGCGAACGCGACCGCGGCGAGCGGGCCGGCGAGCGTCCAGATGGGCAGCAAGCCGGCGACAGCCGCTCCCGCGCATGTGAGCGCGTAGACGGCGGCTCGGGCCCCCGCGACGGTCACGCAGGCGCCACCGCTGAGCCAGCAAGGGTCGCGCTGAGCGAGCCTGCTCGCAAAGAGGCCGATTCGCACCGCATCGCCCAGCCGGGCCGGAAGGACGGCGTTCGCAAGCGAGCCGAGGCCGTAACAGCCCCACGCCTCGCGGAAACGAATCTCCGCGCCGCCCGCCTGTAGTGCGCAGCCCCATGCTCCGGCGGAGGCGGTCAGGGTGACGAGCAACGCTCCGGCTCCGAGGAGCGCCGGAAACGGGTGCAGCGCCTGGAGCTTGGCGCCGGTGTCCACGAGCGTGTGCCGGGCCTGCAGGGCGGCGACGAGCAGGGCGACGAGCATGCCGGTGGCGACGATTCGCCGGGCGGGGAGGTTTGTCTGAAGAGGAAGGACTCCGGCCCCGGTGACCAGGGCCGGCCGGAGATCAGGCGGCCGCTTGGATCCGAGCAGGCTCCGCAAGGTCGACGAGGTAGGCGGACAGGCCCGATCGCAGATAGCCCATCACGGCGGTCTCGGTGGCGGCGCACGGGAGCAGCGTCTTCCAGGTGGAGAGGTGCTCGGGGCGGTGAAAGTCGCCGACGGCGACTCCGGGCAGCCCCGCCTCGGCGACCCACGGGAAGAATTCTCGCCGGTTGACGAGCTCGTAGCGGTCGACCAGGTGGGAGAGCGCGTTCCCCTCGGCGGCCCAGCGGGCGGTCTCTCGGGGCGCGCCGTCGGCCGCCGAGGGGGCGTAGGGGTGGGCGGCAATCAGGGCTGCGCCGGCGGCACGGGCATCGGCGAGCGCCTGCTCAAGGCCGGCATCCACCCCCACGAAGCTGCGCAGGCCGATCGCAACGGTATGCGCGGCGCGCAGCGGATCCTCGTGGTCGTACGTGAGCTCGAGTCCCGGCACCAAGACGAGGCCGTATGCGACTCGGGCGCGCCGCGCCTCCCGCTCGACGGCGATCAGGTAGTCGTCGAAGCCGGCCGCGCTGCCCAGCTGCCAGTCGGGGCGGTGCCACGGCTCGTCGCTGCGGACGACGTGGTCGGTGACGCAGAGAACGTCGAAGCCGCTGCGCCCGTAGAGATCCACGAGCTCCTGCAAGGTCAAGACGCCGTCGCTCCAGGTCGAGTGAGCATGGAGCTCGCAGAGCAAGGGCGTCCGTCTCGTTCTCACGTCATCCTCTTCCCGCACGGTAGGGCTGCTCCTCGCCTCGGTGCGGTGACGGTTCGGTGGTTAGGTGGTGAGCCGCCCCGCGGCTTCCGTCGCGGCTCGGAGCCGGGCTGCGAGCCGCTTGGTCAGCTGCCCCGGACGCAGCTGCCAGAGCCAGTTGCCCTCACTCGTTCCGGGCCTGTTCATCCGCGCGTCGCTGCCTAGGCCGAGCACGTCCTGGGCCTGGACGATCGCCAGGTCCGCCCGCGAGGAGAACGTGGCGTCGATCAGCTCCCAGTGCGGCTCGGCGCCGGCCAGGCCGGTGGCTCTCCGCCGCCGCGGCGTGAGCGCGCCCCACCAGCCGAGGGCCGTGTCGCAGTCGTGGGTGCCGGAGTAGACGACCCTGTGTCGAGCGTGGTTCTCGAGCCGGTGCGGGTTGGTCGGCGGCCCACCGTAGGCGAACTGCATCACCAGCATCCCGTAGATGCCGAGCTGCTCGCGGAGCTCCTCGACCCGCTTCGTGATCACCCCCAGGTTCTCGGCGACAATCGGGAGCGGCCCGAGCTCGCGCTCGGCCGCCTCGAACAGGTCCGCGCCCGGGCCGCGGCGCCAGTGGCCGTTCTTGGCGATCTTCAGGCGGGTCGGCACGGCCCAGTAGGAAACGAATCCGCGAAAGTGGTCGATCCGCGCGACGTCGACGAGCTCGAAGGTCCGGCGCAGGCGCTCGATCCACCACCGGTAGCCCTCTGCGCGCAGCGCGCTCCAGTCGTAGACGGGATTGCCCCAGAGCTGCCCGACGGCGCTGAGTCCGTCCGGAGGCGCACCCGCGACCAGTCCGCGCTGGAAGATCTCGGGATGAGCGTGTGCGTCCGCGCCGTCCCGCGCGACGTAGATCGGGATGTCGCCGAACAGACGGACGCCGCGGTCGGCCGCGTAGCCGCGGATCGCGGTCCACTCGCGGTCGAATCGAACCTGGTCGGCGATCGCGCCCGGCCCGGTGAAGGCGGCCCAGTCCGCGATCCAGTACCGCTGCCGGGCGACGAAGGCCTCGATCTCGTCGGTCGTGACCGGCGCGTTCGGGCGTTCGAGGTAGCCGCGATACGCAGCAAACGCGGACGACGAAGCGTAGGGCGACCCGGCCCAGTCGGGCGGTGCAAGGGGTAGCAGCCCCCACCAGGACTGGCCCGCCTCGGCCAGCCAGTCGACGAAGCGGAACGCCTCGCGCCCGAGTTTTCCCCCCGGGAGCGAGGACACGTGCAGCAGCACGCCGCTCGATCGTGGAATCTGCATACGGTTTCACACCAGCCTTTCGCTGAAAGCTCACCGTACGCGATGCCAGTACCCCGAACGACACAGCGACGCATCCAGATCGAGGACGTCTGGCCGCAGCTGGACTGCGGCCGGTATCCGGTCAAGCGCTCGGTCGGAGAGACGGTCGAGATCCGGGCGACGATCTTCCGCGACGGGCACGACGTGCTCGGGGCGGCGGTGCGCTACCGGCCGCCCGGCGCCAGGCAGTGGCGAGAGACGGCGCTGGAGGACGTCGGGGCGGATCGCTGGAGCGCCTCCTTCACCGTCGACGCGTGCGGGCGCTGGGAGTTCACGGTTCGGGCGTGGGTCGACCGCTTCGCCTCGTGGCGAGACGAGCTCCGCCGCAAGGTCGAGGCGGGCCAGGCCGACCTCGCCAGCGAGCTGCAGGAGGGTGCCGTCTTGCTGGGTGTTCCCGAGCTCGACGTCGAGGCCGGGCTGGCGGGGACCGAGCGGGACCAGGCCGAGCTCACGGAGCTCCCTCGTCCGTTCGCAATCGACGTCGACCGTGAGCGGGCGCGCTTCGGGTCGTGGTACGAGCTCTTCCCGCGATCGTGGGGCGGTTTCGCCGGGGTCGAGCAGGCGCTGCCCGAGCTCGCCGAGCTGGGATTCGACGTCGTCTACTTCCCGCCCGTTCACCCCATCGGTGGCACGAGCCGGAAGGGCAAGAACAACGCGCTCACCGCCGCGCCCGGCGATCCCGGAAGTCCGTGGGCGATCGGCAGCGCCGAGGGTGGGCATACGGCGATCGACGCAGGGCTCGGAACGATCGAGGACTTCCGGCGTCTCGTTGCCCGGGCACGGGAGCTCGGGCTCGAGATCGCGCTCGACTTCGCGATTCAGTGCTCGCCAGACCACCCGTGGCTGGCAGAACACCCCGAGTGGTTCCACCGGCGGCCCGACGGGACGCTGAAGTACGCGGAGAACCCGCCGAAGCGCTACCAGGACATCTACAACGTCAACTTCGCGAGCGAGGACTGGCCGGGGCTCTGGGCTGCGCTCCGCGACGTCGTCCTCTACTGGCTCGAGCAGGGCGTGAAGGTGTTCCGTGTCGACAACCCGCACACGAAACCCCTGCCGTTCTGGGAGTGGCTGATCGGAGAGGTGCGCGGCGCGGATCCGGACGTCGTCTTCCTGGCCGAGGCCTTCACGCGACCGGCGATGATGGCCGCCCTGGCCAAGGCCGGGTTCAATCAGTCCTACACGTACTTCACCTGGAAGAACACGAAGGCCGAGCTCGTCGAGTACCTCACCCAGCTGACCCGCTCGACGATGCCGCAGTTCTACCGGCCGAACTTCTTTGCGAACACGCCGGACATCCTTCACGAGTACCTCCAGCGCGGACGCCGGCCGGCATTCGAGGCTCGGCTCGTGCTCGCGGCGACGCTCTCGCCGAGCTTCGGGATCTACTCCGGGTTCGAGCACTGCGAGAACGTTCCGGTGCGCGAAGGGAGCGAGGAGTACCTGGACTCGGAGAAGTACGAGTTGAAGAGCCGGAAGCTCGACGGGCCGCTCCTGCCGCTCGTTCGGACGCTGAACGAGGCTCGCCGGGCGAACGTCGCGCTCCAGTGGCTCGAGGGCCTGGACTTCCTCGAGACGGAGAACGACCAGCTGATCGCTTACGTACGGCGCGCCGAGGGAAACGTAGTGCTCGTGTGCGTCAACCTCGACCCGAGGGCCGAGCAGGAGGGCGTCGTGGTGGTGCCGGTGTCGTTGGGCCTGCCGCCCGCATACGTCGTCTCCGATCTGCTCGCCGGCGAGAGCTTCCACTGGCGAATCGGCCGCAACTACGTCCGCCTCGGCCCGGGGCAAGCCCACCTCCTGCGCGTGGAGACGAAGTGACGAGCCGCTTCGGCCGTGACCGAGGGACAGTCCCTCAGGACGTTCGTCCACAAGCGCCGCCTGGGGACGCCGCCGGCGTGGACTGTTTGCGGGCCATTTCGACGGCGTCGGAGGGACAGTCCCTGGAACACCTCGTCCACAGGCGGCCATTCGGGTCATGAGCGAGCCCGGGCACTGGTTCGAGCAGGATCCGCTGTGGTTCAAGCACGCGGTCTTCTACGAGATCCACATCCGCGGGTTCTTCGACGGCAACGACGACGGCTCCGGCGATTTCAGGGGCCTGAACGACAAGCTCGACTACCTGCAGTGGCTGGGGATCGACTGCATCTGGCTGCTCCCGATGTACCCGAGCCCGCTCCGCGACGGCGGGTACGACATCGCGGACTTCTTCGGGATCCACCCGGACTACGGCACCGTCGAGGACTTCAAGACCTTCGTCGAGGCGGCGCACCAGCGCGGCATGAGGGTGATCGCCGACCTCGTCATGAACCACACCTCGAGCGACCACCCGTGGTTCCAGGAGTCGCGCTCGAGCCCCGACTCGCCGAAGCGCGACTGGTACGTCTGGTCGGACTCCGACGAGCGCTACCAGGACGCGCGGGTCATCTTCATCGACACCGAGCCCTCCAACTGGACCTGGGACCCGGTCGGAGGGGCGTACTTCTGGCACCGCTTCTTCTCGCACCAGCCGGACCTGAACTACGACAACCCCGAGGTGCAGGAGGCGATGCTGAACGTCTTGCGCTTCTGGCTCGACCTCGGCCTCGACGGCTTCCGTCTCGACGCCGTCCCGTACCTGTACGAGCGCGAAGGCACGAATTGCGAGAACCTGAACGAGACCCATGCCTATCTCAGACGCGTGCGCGAGGAGATCGACGCCCGCTACCCCGACCGCGTCCTGCTCGCGGAGGCCAACCAGTGGCCCGAGGACGTCGTCCACTACTTCGGCCAGGGCGACGAGTGCCACATGGCGTTCCACTTCCCGGTGATGCCGCGCATGTTCATGTCGCTCCGCCGCGAAGAGGCGAAGCCGATGCTCGAGATCCTCGACCGCACGCCGGCCATCCCGGACAACTGCCAGTGGGGCCTGTTCCTGCGCAACCACGACGAGCTGACCCTCGAGATGGTCACCGACGAGGAGCGGGACTACATGTACGAGGAGTACGCGCGGGACCCGCGGATGAAGCTGAACCTCGGCATCCGGCGGCGCCTCGCCCCGCTGCTCGACGGCGGCCGGGACGAGATCGAGCTGATGCACGCCATTCTCTTCTCGCTGCCAGGTGCACCGGTCCTCTACTACGGGGATGAGATCGGGATGGGCGACAACGTCTACCTCGGCGACCGGGACGGGGTCCGGACGCCGATGCAGTGGACGGGCGACCGGAACGGCGGCTTCTCGCGTGCCGACTTCGCGCAGCTCTACCTGCCGCCGCTGATGGATCCGGTGTACGGCTTCCAGGCGATCAACGTCGAGGCGCAGCTGCGTACGCCCGCATCGGTGCTGCGCTGGCTCCACCGGTTCATCGCGCTGCGCAAGGAGCATCCGGTCTTCGGGCTCGGCACCTACGAGCCGCTCCGGCCGGACAACCCGAGGATCTTCGCGCACATCCGCCGGTATTCGGAGGACGTCGTCCTCTGCGTGCACAACCTCGCCCGCTCGGCGCAAGCGGTGGAGCTCGACCTGGCGGAGTTCGAGGGCTACGTGCCGGAGGAGATGCTCGGCCGCTCGCGCTTCCCGCGAGTCGGCACGCTTCCCTACCTGCTCACGCTTGCGCCGCGCGGGTGGTTCTGGTTCCGGCTGCGGAAGGAGGACCATGAGCTCCAGCCCTGAGCGGGCCGTCTGGGCGCTCGACGCGGAGGTGCTCGGCGAATACGTGGCCGGCCAGCGCTGGTTCGGCTCCAAGGCGCGCGAGCGCGTGGGAGCCCACGTCGTCGACACCGCCGTCCTGCGCGACCAGGTGCCCGGCCTCGTCCTGGCGCTGCTCGCGGTCCGCTTCCGGCCGGGAACGCACGAGCTCTACCAGCTGCCGCTCGGTCTTCGACCTCGGGCAGAGGGATGGGCCGACGTCTCGATCGGCGACGCAGGCGGGTTCACCGCGTACGACGGCCTTGCCGATCCTGCGCTTGCGCGCGAGCTCGTCCACCTGATCCGAGCGGGGAAGTCCCTGCCTGCCGGAGAGGGCACGGTGGAGTTCGGACGCCTCGAAGGGTTCGCGGCACTCGGGGGCGAGCTCGGCAGCGCTCGGCTGGTCGGGACCGAGCAGTCGAACAGCTCGGTGGTCTTCGACGACGAGCTGATCCTGAAGGCCTACCGGCGGCTCGAGCCGGGCATCAATCCCGAGCTGGAGATGCTCCGCTTCCTGACCGAGCGCGGCTTCCCGCACATCGCCGCCCTCGGAGGCTGGTACGCCTACGTCGGCCGCCCGCTCGAGGCGACGCTCGGCATCCTCCAAGAGTTCGTGCCGGACGGGCTCGACGGCTGGGAGCTCGCACTCGACGAGCTCTCCGAGGCGCCGGAGCGCTTCCTCGGCCGCCTCCGCCGGCTCGGCCACGTGACTGCGCTCATGCACAACGTGCTCGCGTCCGAGTCCGGCGACCCCAACTTCAACCCGGAGGAGCCGAGCCCCGAGGCGCTGGGCCTGCTCACCGCGAGCATCGACGAGGAGATCGATCAGGTCTTCGTCAGGCTGCCGCCGGAGGTGGACGCGCTCGCGCCGATCGCGGGGCGCGGGGAGGAGGTGCGCGAGCGGCTCCGCGAGCGCACGCACGCCGGCACCTCGGGGCGGATCATCCGCCACCACGGCGACTACCACCTCGGCCAGACGCTCTGGGCCGGCTCTGGGCTGGAAGCGCCGGGGGCGAAGCCGCCGGCGCCCGGCCCGAAGACGGGGGCGCCTGCGGCGCCCCCTGGGGACTGGGTGATCCTCGACTTCGAGGGCGAGCCTGCCCGTTCGCTGCCGGACCGGCGGCGCAAGCGCTCGCCGCTACGAGACGTCGCCGGCATGCTCCGGTCGTTCGCGTACGCGGCCTCGGCGGTCGAGCTGCTCCGCGGCGGGATCACGCCGCCCGGTTGGGAGGAGCGGGCGCGAACGGAGTTCCTGGAGGCGTATCTCGAGAGCGTCGACCCGACGATCGTCCCGTCGGGTCGCGAGGCCTTCGATCGGCTGCTGTCCGTCTTCGAGCTGGAGAAGGCCGTCTACGAGCTGCGCTACGAGCTGAACTCACGGCCCGACTGGGTGTCGATCCCGGTCGCGGGGATTCTCCGCCTGCTCGAGCAGGCGGCCGGGACGTGAGCAGGAAGGGAGGCGTGGGCGCTGCGCGATCGGGAAAGCGAACAGGGATGACCCACGTCTACGAGCTCGCCGACCCCCACGGGTTCCTGGGTGCACACCCGGCGAAGGGCGGCGTCCTCGTCCGCGCGTACCGCCCCGACGCGGAGTCGGTGCGCGTTCTCCCGATGGACGTCGAGCTTGCCCCGGCGAACGGGGACGGGGTCTTCGAGGGGATCCTCGAGGGCGCTTCCCTCCCGTTGGACTACCGGCTCGAGGTGCGTTATCCGGCTGGGGACACCTACGTGCTCCGCGATCCCTACGCGTACCTGCCCACGGTCGGCGACCTCGATCTGCACCTCGCCGCCGAGGGACGTCACGAAGAGCTCTACCGCCCCCTTGGAGCGCATCCGCGAGAAATGGAAGGGGTCGTGGGTGTCGCATTCGCGGTCTGGGCGCCGAACGCGGCCTCGGCGAGCGTCGTCGGCGACTTCAACGGCTGGGACGGACGGCTTCATCCGATGCGCTCGCTCGGCGCCTCCGGCATCTGGGAGCTCTTCGTCCCCGAGCTGGACACGGACACCAAGTACAAGTTCGAGCTCAGGACGCGAGACGGAAAGCTGCGGGTGAAGGCCGATCCGTTTGCATTCCGGACCGAGGTTCCTCCCGCAAACGCGTCGCGTATCTACGAGTCGAGCTACGAATGGGGCGACGAGGAGTGGCTCGAGCGGCGCCGCTCGACCGATCAGCTCGCACGCCCGCTCTCCGTCTACGAGGTGCACCTCGGCTCCTGGCGTCGCAACCCGCTCGAGCGCAACCGGCCGCTGAGGTACAGAGAACTCGGTGACGAGCTCGCCGAGTACGCGACCGACATGGGCTTCACCCACGTGGAGCTCCTGCCGGTGATGGAGCACCCGTATGCCCCGTCGTGGGGCTACCAGGTGACGGGCTACTTTGCGCCCACGGCCCGCTTCGGCGATCCCGACGACTTCCGCGCCCTCGTCGATCGGCTCCACCAGGCGGGTGTCGGCGTGATCCTCGACTGGGTGCCCGCCCACTTCCCGCGTGACGACTG
Source organism: uncultured Actinomycetes bacterium (assembly GCA_963719325.1). GTDB lineage: Bacteria > Actinomycetota > Thermoleophilia > Gaiellales > Gaiellaceae > DATBLE01. The sequence continues at coordinate 33,300 of CAVRBW010000009.1, read as the reverse complement.
GGCACTCGCCCGGTTCGACGGCACCGCCCTCTTCGAGCACGAGGACCCCCGGCGCGGATCGCATCCCGACTGGGGCACGCTCGTGTTCAACTTCGGGCGGAACGAGGTGCGCAACTTCCTGCTCGCCAGCGCCCTCTACTGGCTGCGTGAGTACCACGCCGACGGGCTGCGCGTCGACGCCGTCGCGTCGATGCTGTACCTCGACTACTCACGCAACCCCGGGGAGTGGGTGCCGAACGAGTTCGGCGGCAACGAGGATCTCGACGCCGTCTCCTTCATGAAGCAGCTGAACGAGGTCGCCCACGCACGCGAGCCCGGCGTGTTGATGATCGCCGAGGAGTCGACCGCCTGGCCGGGGGTGTCGCGTCCGGTCTACCTCGGCGGGCTCGGCTTCGGATTGAAGTGGAACATGGGTTGGATGCACGACACGCTCGAGTACTTCAAGCACGATCCGATCTACCGGCGCCACCACCATCACCAGCTCACCTTCAGCCTCGTCTACGCCTTCTCCGAGAACTTCGTGCTGCCGCTCTCCCACGACGAGGTCGTGCACGGCAAGGGCTCGCTGCTCGGGAAGATGCCGGGCGATCTCTGGCAGCGGCTCGCGAACCTCCGGTCGCTCTACGCCTTCATGTGGGCGCACCCCGGCAAGAAGCTCCTCTTCATGGGCGGCGAGCTCGCCCAGGAGAGCGAGTGGCGGTCCGAGGGCTCGCTCGACTGGCATCTGCTCGAGCAACCCGAGCACTCGGGCGTCCAGGCGCTCGTTCGCGACCTGAACCGTCACTACCGAGCCGAGCCGGCGCTCTGGGAGGTGGACTTCGAGCCGGCCGGCTTCCGCTGGCTGGAGCCCAACGACGCGTCGTCGAACGTCGTCGCCTTCCTGCGGCTCGGCTCCGGAGAGGCGCGGCCGATCGTCTGCGTGTGCAACTTCTCGCCCGTCCCTCGCGAGAGCTATCGGCTCGGGTTGCCGGGAAGCGGCGACTGGCAGGAGCTGCTGAACACGGACTCGGCGTACTACGGCGGCTCCGGTGTCGGCAGTCTCGGCTCGATCGCGGCCGAGGCCAGGCCCTGGCACGACCAGCCGTTCTCGGCCGAGCTGACGCTCCCGCCGCTCGGCGTCGTCTGGCTCGCGCCGGCGGACTAGTCGCGATCGCCGCCGACGAAGAAGGCGGCGAACGAGCCGGCGAGCGCGGTGACGACCATGAGCGCCCAGGCTTCGAGCACGACGTCGACGATCCGGCCGGCCGCGGTGAACGGGTTCGCAAGCTGGGACGAGATCGTCAGCAGCTGGACGGTCGAGAAGAAGAACGCATCGCCGAGGTCGTGGATCTGAGTCCCGCTTGCATGCCGCTCGAAATGCCAGACGAGCAGCGCGCCGACGACGTCGACCACGACCGTGAGCCCCAGCGCGATCGTCACGCGGGCGACGAGCCGCCTGTGCCGCTCCTCCCAACCGCCGAGCCGGCTCAGCTCCTCCCGCAACACGACCCGAGTCTCGCGCGCGCGGCGGACGGCTGCGTCGCCGTACGCGAGCCGGCCGAGGGCGCCGCTTGGCCCCCGGCCGGCTCGCTACGCGCCCGCGGGAGCCCGCTTTCCGATCGTCCTCGTTCGAGGTCGACCGCACAACGTAGCGATCTACCGATGTTTACAAACCTGGCGCAGAGCCAGCGGTGCCGCGCCCGGCGGACGAGTGGCGCGTGGATAGCCTGAGGCTGTGGGTCTCTTTGCCAGGCTCTTTCGCCTCGTCTGGGGCGACGAGGTCGATCGCGCGTTGCGGCCGGTGCTCGCGGTGTCGCTGGTCGAGTCCGCCGGTTTCTCGGCCGCGTGGACCTTCGTCGGGATCTGGGCGCTCCAGCACGTCGGCGCGACCTCGAGAGAGCTCGGCGTCGGCTTCCTGATCGGCGCCGTTGCCTCCGCGATCGCCGGCTACTTGGGCGGGCACGCCTCCGACCACGTCGGTCGCCGGCCCTTGATCCTCCTCGGCTGGAGCCTTCAGTCCGTCGTGATCCTCGGCTACATCTTCGTCGGGCATCACGTCGTCCTCGCGATCGCGCTCGTGTCGCTGGGCGCTGCCCTCGGCTCGATCGGCCAGGGTGCCGACCAGGCGATGGTCGCCGACCTCGTCCCGCCCGAGCGCCACGAAGCGGCCTACGCGTCCGTTCGGATCGCCTCGAACCTCGGCGTCACCTTCGGTCCGCCGGTCGCCGGTCTGCTGCTGATCGGTCGGCACTGGCCGGTCCTGTGGGTCGGTGTCTCGCTGATCTCGCTCGCCGGCTGGACGATCGCCTACCGTTACCTGCCGCGCCGCGGCGCCTTCACGCCCGCGGAGCCGCCGACGCGCGGCTCGTTCGGGGTCATCCGGCGCGACCAGGCGTTCCTGTTCTTCCTGCTCTCGGGCGCGCTCGCGTATCTCACCTACGTCGCCTTCGAGACGGTTCTGCCGATCTCGGCTGTCGACACGCACAGGATCGCGCCGTCGACCTGGGGATTCATTGTGATCCTGAATCCGGCTCTGGTGACGCTCTTCCAGCTGCGCGTGACGCGGCGGACCTCTGCGTTTCCCGCCGGGCCGAAGCTCGTCACGGCGATGCTGCTGATGGGCGGCTCATTCCTGTTCCTGCTGCTCAGCGGGTCGGCGGCGATGTTCGTTCTCGTGATCCTGGTCTTCGTCGTCGGCGAGATGCTCTGGGTGCCGACCTCGCAAGCCATCGTCGCCCGGCTCGCGCCCGAGGATGTGCGCGGCGCCTACATGGGCGCCTTCGGCAGCACGGCGGGAGTCGGCTTTGCGCTCGGCCCCTTCATCGGGCTTCAGCTTCGCGGCGCGTACGGCGACGATGCCGCGTGGTACTTCTTCGCGGCCGTCTCGATCGCCGCGGCCGCCTGCGGAGCCGCAGCCGTGCGCGGCGCTGCACACCGCCGCAGGGAGCCCCTTCCCTCCGTCGGCGTGTGACGTCGCTCGGAGCGATTCCCCGCCGCGACGGGACCGCCTCGTTCCGGGTCTGGGCGCCACGAGCCGACCGCGTCGACGTGCGGATCGGCGGGGAGAGTCACGAGCTCGAGGCTGCCGAGGACGGCGTCTTCGCGGGTGAGCTGCGCGCACGAGCCGGGGACGACTACGTCTACGTGCTCGACGAGGCCCGGGAGCTGCCGGACCCGTGCTCGCGCTTTCAACCGCATGGGGTCGCAGGGCCGTCGCAGATCGTCGACGTGCCACGCACCGTCCGTCTCGGGCTTCCGCTCGAAGAGCTCGTGATCTACGAGCTGCACGTCGGCGCCTTCTCGGAGGAGGGCACGTTCGACGGCGCCATCCCGCATCTGGCGCCGCTCCGCGTGCTCGGGATCACCGCAGTCGAGCTGATGCCGGCGGCGACCTTCCCCGGCGCACGCGGCTGGGGATACGACGGCCTCTACCCGTACGCGCCGCACCCTGCCTACGGCGGCCCCGCAGGGCTGGGCAGGTTCGTCGAGGCCGCTCATCGCGAGGGGCTCGGGGTGATCCTCGACGTCGTCTACAACCATGCCGGGCCAGGCGCCGGCGCACTCGGAGCGTTTGCTCCCTATCTGGGCGGCGGCCGTGGAACCATCTGGGGCGGCGGCTTCGACTTCTCGCAGCGCGGCGTGCGCGAGTGGGTGATCCAGAACGCGCTGATGTGGCTTTGCGAGTACGGCATCGACGGACTCCGGCTCGACGCAGTGCAGGCGATCGTGGACGACTCGCCCCGCCACATCATGGCCGAGCTGGCCGACCGCGTTCGGGCCGCCGCTCCTGGCGCGCTCCTCGTGTCCGAGACGTCGATCGACGACGACCGTCCGCTGCTCGACTGGGGGCATGACGCTCGCTGGGCCGACGGCCTCCACCACTCGCTCCACGCGGCGCTGACGGGGGAGCGTGACGGCTACTACGCCCCGTACGGTCTGGCCGCGGACGTGGCCCGCGAGCTTGCCCGTAGCCCGGCGTTCGCCCACGTCGTCTGTGCGCAGGACCACGACCAGGTCGGAAACCGGGCGTTCGGCGACCGGCTCGCCCCCGAGCTCCTCCGGCTCGCCTCCGCGGTCGTGCTCTTTGCGTCCCAGACGCCGCTGGTGTTCATGGGAGAGGAATACGGCGAGGCGAATCCGTTCCTCTTCTTCACCGACCATGTCGATCCGCGGGTTGCGACCGCGGCGCGCGAGGGGCGCAGGCGCGAGTTCGCGGCCTTCACGGGGTTTTCGCGCGACGACGTCCCCGATCCGCAGGATCCCGAGGCCTTCCGCCGCTCGAAGCTCTCCCGGGTGGAGCGGCCAGGTGCGCGGGATCACTACCGCAGGCTGATCGCGCTGCGACGTAGGCTGCCGCGCGAGGTGCACGTCGAGGCGGGCGGACAGGTGCTGACCATGCGGCGCGGCGATGCCGTGCTGGTCGTCGACTTCGGGGCGAAGACCCTGGAGCTGCGCGCGTGAAGGTCTGGCCGGGGGCGCCGTTCCCGCTCGGCGCGACGTGGGACGGCGCCGGCACGAACTTCTCGCTGTTCTCCGAAGGGGCGGAGCACGTCGAGCTCTGCCTGTTCGACGAGCACGACAACGAGACCAGCGTCCCGCTCGCCGAGCGTACGGCCTACAACTGGCATTGCTACCTCCCCGACATCGGCCCGGGCCAGCGGTATGCCTACCGCGTCCACGGGCCCTGGGCGCCGGAGCAGGGCCACCGTTTCAACCCCCACAAGCTCCTGATCGACCCGTACGCGAAGGCGATCGAAGGCGGGGTGGACTGGGATGCGGCGAGCACGCTTCCGTACGTGCCGGGCGGAGAGGACGCCGACCTCGAGGTCGACGACGAAGACGACGCGCTCGCGATCCCGAAATGCATCGTGATCGACCCCGTCTTCGACTGGGAAGGCGACGAGCACCTCCGCACCCCGTGGCACGACACCGTGATCTACGAGGTGCACGTGAAGGGCTTCACGATCCGGCATCCAGGCGTCCGCGAGGACCTGCGCGGCACCTACGCGGGGCTCGCCTCGGAGGCGGCGATCGCGCACCTCACCTCGCTCGGCGTGACCGCGGTCGAGCTCCTTCCCGTGCACCACATCATCGACGAGCACCACCTGGTCGATAGCGGCCTGACCAACTACTGGGGCTACAGCTCGATCGGCTACCTCGCGCCGCACGCGCTCTACGCCGCGACGGGCAAGCGCGGCGAGCAGATCCGGGAGTTCAAGGGGATGGTCAAGGCGCTCCATCGCGCCGGGATCGAGGTGATCCTCGACGTCGTCTACAACCACACCGCAGAGGGCAACCACCTCGGCCCGATGCTCTCGTTCAGAGGCGTGGACAACGCCTCCTACTACCGACTGGTACCGGACGAGCGGCGCTACTACATGGACTTCACGGGCACGGGAAACAGCCTCAACCCCGTGCACCCGAGCGTGCTCCGGTTGATCATGGACTCGCTCCGCTACTGGGCGGTCGACTGTCACGTCGACGGGTTTCGCTTCGACCTGGCGTCGGCGCTCGCGCGGGAGTTCTACGACGTCGACCGACTGTCGGCGTTCTTCGACGTCATCCACCAGGACCCCGTTCTCTCACAGGTCAAGTTGATCGCAGAGCCGTGGGACGTCGGCCCGGGGGGCTACCAGGTCGGCAACTTCCCGATCCTCTGGACCGAGTGGAACGGCATGTACCGCGACTCCGTCCGCGACTTCTGGCGCGGCGCGGCCGGGCTCGGCGAGTTCGCCCAGCGGTTCACCGGCTCGAGCGACCTGTACCAGTCGGACGGTCGGCGGCCGTTCGCCTCGATCAACTTCGTCACCGCGCACGACGGCTTCACCGTCGCCGACCTCGTCTCCTACGACCAGAAGCACAACGAGGCAAACGGTGAGGACAACCGTGACGGGAGCGACGACAACCGCAGCTGGAACCACGGCGTCGAGGGGCCGACCGACGACCCAGGGATCAACACCGTGCGCGACCGCCAGCTCCGCAACCTCCTGACGACGCTGTGCCTCTCGCAGGGCGTGCCGATGCTGCTCGGCGGAGACGAGCTCGGTCGCACGCAGGGCGGCAACAACAACGCGTACTGCCAGGACAACGAGATCAGCTGGTTCGACTGGGATCTCGGCGACCGGCAACGGCGGTTGCTCGAGTTCACCCGGCGCCTGATCCGCTTCCGGCTCGCCCATCCGGTGTTCCGGCGGACGCAGTTCCTGACCGGCACCGCGCCTCAGGGCTCCGGCCTGCCCGACAGCTGGTGGTTCCGGCCGGACGGCCGCAAGATGACCCGGCGCGACTGGGGCGACGGCGATCTGCGCACGGTCGGGCTCCTCCTGAACGGCGAAGAGATCCCGGCGCGGACGTTGGACGGCGAGCCGGTGGGCGACTCGACCTTCCTCCTGCTGTTCAACGCCCACGACCAGCCGGTCACGTTCCTGTTGCCGCCACGGCGGTTCGGCCAGCAGTGGCAGCTCGAGCTCTCGACCGCCGAGCCGGAGTGGACCGACGGCGAGCGCTCCTGGCCGGCTCGCGGCGAGCTCGAGGTCGAGAGCCGCTCGATCGCGCTCCTCCGCAGGGTCTGATCTGCCGGACTACGCGGCGGCGACCTCGCTCGTGCAGAACGCGCACCGGCGGGCGTCGACCGGTATCTCGCTGACGCATTCGGGGCACTTGCGCGTGGTCGGGTCCGGCGTCGGCTCCTTCCGGGCCCGCTGGACGAGGTGATTCACGGGCATGACCACGAAGAAGAAGACGGCGGTCGCGACCAGGGTGAACGACAGCACGGCGTTGAGGAAGCTTCCGTAGCGGAACACGCTTCCGTTGATCGAGAACGTCAGGCTCGAGAAGTCGTGCGACCCGAAGATCGCCGCGATGACGGGGGTGATCAGGTCTGCGACGAGCGAGTTGACGACGGCGCCGAAGGCGAGGCCGATGACGACGCCGACGGCGAGATCGACGACGTTGCCGCGGAGCAGGAAGGCCTTGAAGTCCGTGAGCATCGTGTCCTCCGAGACGAGAGACGGGTACGGGTCGAGCAAATCACGCTACGGACGCTTTGTCAGCAGTTCCCACGGACGAGCGTTCCGGCGACGCCCCGATGGCGCGTCCTCGAGTCGGTGCGACTCTGCGCCAACCCGAGAGGAGGCTCGACATGGCGGGACCGATTCTGGTCGCATATGCATCGCGTTACGGCACCACCGCCGAGGTTGCGGAGGCGATCGCCGCCACGTTGCGCGAGCGCCGGCTGAACGTGGAGGTGCTCCCTGCCGAAGAGGTCGACGACCTCAGCCCGTACGGGGGGGTCGTGCTCGGCGGCGGCATCTACATCGGCCGCTGGCACCGCGACGCGCGCGGATTCGTGCGGCTCTTCGAGGAAGAGCTGCGCCGGGTGCCGGTCGCGGTCTTCGCGCTCGGTCCGGTCACCGACCAGGCAAAGGATCAGACCGCGTCCGAGCAGCAGCTCAGGCGAAACCTGAAGCGGCTGCCGATCAAGCCCTTCGAGGTCAGGGTCTTCGGGGGTGCGTTCGACCCGGCGAAGGTCGCTTTCCCCTTCAACCGGATGGCGGCCGCGGACGTCCGCAACTGGGACGTGATTCGCTCCTGGGCGGTGAAGCTCGCCGACCGCTTCGAGACGGCCGGCGTTCTAGCCTGACCAGCCGCAGCGCCCGCGCCGGCGCTTCTCCCATTTGCGTGATGCGCGCGGACGGGTCGCAATCGCGGCCAGGAGCGCGATTGCGACGAAGTTCTTGAACGTGGGCTCGGGCCAGTGCATCTGCGCGGCGCCGTGGAACCACGAGGGATCGGCGAGGAAGACGATCGCGGTCACGACCAGCTTTCCCGCCAGTCCGAACCCGAGGAAGAGCGTCGCGAGCACGATCCCCCAGAACCCGAGCTCCGGGAGCCCGACCGCGTGCGCGAAGTCGAGGACGTTCCAGGCGAGCCAGAACAGGATCGGCCCGATCAGCACCGTCGCGAGGAGCAAGCCGGCCAGCACGGCGATGCTGCCCGCGACGAGCGCGCCGATGCCGAAGATCTTCAACGGGCTGCAACCCTATCCGGCGGCCGCAGGACCGCAAAGGGGTCGGTGATCTCGAGCGTGGGTGAGCGGAAGCGGTAGACCTCGGCTGGACGGCCTCCCGTTCGGCCGGGGGCGCGACGCTCGCCCGTCGGGGCGAGCACGCTCCGCCGGAGGAGGACACGTTTCAGGTTGGTCGCCGAGACCTCGTGTCCGAGCGCGGCCGAGTAGAGCTCGCGGAGCTCGGAGATCGCGAACGTCGGCGGGGCGAGCGCGAAGCCGAGGTTCGTGTACGACAGCTTCGCCCGAAGGCGATCGCGGCCGGCGAGTGTGAACGTGCCGTGGCCGAACGCGGTCGGCGGCAGATCGTCGACCGGGTGCCATTGCGTGTCGTCGGGCACTGTCGGGTCGAGACCGGTGCGGACGAGACCGAGGTAGGCGGTCGTCACCCGCCCGCCCTGCGGATCCGCGCTCGTCTCCAGTTGCTCGAGGTGGGAGAGCTCGCGCACGTCGACCTTGGCCGCCAGGTGCCGCCGGATCGAGCGCTCGAGCGTCTCCTTCGGGTCGAGCGTTCCCCCCGGCAGGGCCCAGCGCCCGGAGAAGGGGGCGAGGGCCCGCCGCCAGAGCAGCACCTGCAGCTTGCGCTCGCGCACCTGGAGCACCACCGCGACCGTCTCGTGAAGCGGGCTGCTATGGTCCAGGTGAGGTTTTCGCTCCACAGTCGTAAACTAGCGAAAGGGCGAGGATGACGGCGTTCAGGACGGCGGTGCCGGTGTTCGCGGCGGCGGTGGCGCTGCTTGCGGCCGGCTGTGGCGGCAGCAGTAGCAACGAAGGAACGACCACTGCGACTGCGGCCGGCGGGCTGAAGATCGGCATGGTCACGGACGTCGGGGGCCTCAACGACCGGGGCTTCAACGCGCTCGCCTACCAGGGTCTGAAGCGGGCCGAGAAGCAGCTCGGCGTCGAGATCCAGGTCGCCGAGTCGAAGTCGGCGGCCGACTACGTCCCCAACCTCGCCTCGTTCGCGCGCCGCGGCTACGACCTCGTGATCGGGGTCGGCTACACGGAGATCGCGGCGATGGGCTCGGCCGCAAAGAGGTTCCCCAAGACGCATTTCGCGATCGTCGACGTGTCGAACAACGACCTCGCGGGGAAGCCAGCGAACGTCCTCGGACTGCTCTTCCGCGAGGAGCAGGTCGGCTACCTGTCCGGCTACCTCGCCGGTCTCGAGGCCAAGCGGCTGCCCGGCAACGACGTCGTCAGCTCGGTTGCCGGCGAACGGCAGCCGCCGGTCGACCGCTTCGTCGCCGGCTTCCAGGCGGGTGCGAAGAAGGCCGATCCCGGCGTCACGGCCCTGAACGCCTACTCGCAGGACTTCACCGACCAGGCGAAATGCAAGGCGATCGCCCTCAACCAGATCGCCGCCGGCTCGGTGGCGGTCTTCCAGGTCGCCGGCGGGTGCGGCCTCGGCGCGCTCGACGCGGCGAAGGAGAAGGGCGTCTGGGGAATCGGGGTCGACGCCGACCAGTCCTTCCTCGGCCCGCACATCCTGACCAGCGCGACGAAGAAGGTCGACCGGGCCGTCTTCCTGGCGATCAAGTCGGTCGTCGACGGGAAGTTCCGGGGCGGCGACGCGACCTACGGCCTCGCCCAGGGCGGCGTCGGCCTCGGCAAGATCAGCGCGAAGGTCCCGAAGAGCGAGGTCGCAGCGCTCGACGGGATCAAGAGCCAGATCGCAGCCGGCAAGATCCAGATCCCGCGCACGGTGTCCGGCTAGCCAAGTAACAGACTGTTACTTGGAAGGGCGGCTTCGGCTTCACGTGGCCGGGTCCGCGGCCGTGCGTTAGCCGAGACGGACGATGCCCTCTGCGGCCAACGTGGAGATCTCGTCCTCCGTGTAGCCGGCCTCGCCGAGCACGTCGCGTGAGTGCGCGCCGAGCGCCGGCGGCGGCGAGGGATACACGGGCCGCTCGCCGTCGGCCGAGAAGGCGGGACCGAGCGTGGTGAAGCCGTCGAGCTGCTCGAGGATCCCGATCGCCTCCGTCTGCGGATCGAGGGCGACCTCGCCGATGTCCTGAACCGGCGCCGCCGGAACCTGCGCCTCCGCCAGCTTGTCCAGCCACGCCGCGCGGGTTTCTTCGCGCAACCGCACAGAGAGCGCCTGGACGAGCGCCTCTCGATTGCGGACCCGGTCGGGGTTCGTGAGGAAGCGTGGGTCGGCGGCCAGCTCCGGCGCGCCGATCGCCTGGACGAGGCGCGCGAAGATCCCGTCGTTCGCGGCGGTGATCATCAGGCCGCCGTCTGCGGTCGGGAAGACCTGGTACGGCGCGATCGCGTGAAAGGCGGTGCCCTGCGGGGTGGGCACGGAGCCGGTCTCGAGGTTCCCGATCAGGTGGTAGGAGACGAACGAGAGGGCCGTCTCCCAGAGCGACACGTCGAGCGTCCGGCCGCCGCCCTCGTGCAGCGCGGCCAGAATCGCGAGGGCGGCGTACATGCCGGTCGCGTGGTCGACCAGGGAGACACCCACCCGGACGCCGCCGCTGCCCGCCTCGCCGGTCACGCTGATCAGCCCGGCGGCTGCCTGGAGCAGCGGGTCGTAGCCCGGCAGCGAGCGCTTCGGCCCCGTCCGGCCGTACGACGAGATCGTGCAGTGGACGAGCCCGGGGTTTCGTCCTCGCAGCGCGTCCGATCCGAGCCCGAGCTCGTCGGCGAGCCCCGGCCGCAGGCTCTGGACGAAGACGCCGGCCTGGTCGACGAGCCTGAGCACGACGTCGTTTCCCCGGCGCAGGTCGAGGGCAACCGAGCGCTTGCCCGAGTTGGCCGCGACGAAGAGCGTCCCGAGGCCGCCGGCGAAGGGCGGCCCCCAGAGCCGCGCCTCGTCGCCGCCGATCGGCTCGACCTTGACCACGTCCGCCCCGAGCGCGGCCAGGAGTTGGGTGCAGGTCGGCCCGGCATAGGAGGTGGTCACGTCGAGAACGCGGGTTCCTGCGAGCGGTGCGAAGGGCATCAGCGCGATTATCGTGGCCGGGGTGAACAGACTCGCCGAAGAGACGAGCCCCTACCTCCTGCAGCACAAGGACAACCCGGTCGACTGGTACCCGTGGGGGGAGGAGGCCCTTGCCCGCGCGCGTGAGCGGGACTGCCCGATCCTGCTCTCGATCGGCTATGCGGCCTGCCACTGGTGCCACGTCATGGAGCACGAGTCCTTCGAGGACGAAGGCACGGCCGCGTTGATGAACGAGCACTTCGTCAGCGTGAAGGTCGATCGGGAGGAGCGGCCCGATCTCGATGCGGTCTACATGGACGCCGTCGTCACGATGACCGGACAGGGGGGCTGGCCGATGACGGTCTTCCTCACCCCCGAAGGGGAGCCGTTCTACGGCGGCACCTACTTCCCGCCGGCGCCTCGCCACGGGTTGCCGAGCTTCAGGCAGGTGCTGGAGGCGGTTGCCGGTGCGTATCGCGAGCGCCGAGCTGAGGTCGGAGAGTCCGCGACGCGGCTCGTCGAGGCGGTCCGCTCGGCGAGCGAGCTCGAGCCGTCGAGCGAGCCGCTGACCGCCGGCGTTCTCGAGCAGGCGGTCGACAATCTCCGCCGTAGCGTCGACCCGGAGTGGGGCGGATTCGGCGGCGCACCGAAGTTCCCGCCGGCGTCCGCGCTCGAGTTGCTCCTGCGCCGCGGCGGACTGGACGTCGTCACCAAGACGCTCGACGGGATGGCCGCCGGCGGGATGTACGACCTCGTCGCCGGGGGCTTCCACCGCTACTCGGTCGACGCGCAGTGGCTCGTCCCGCACTTCGAGAAGATGCTCTACGACAACGCGTTGCTCGTCCCCACGTACCTGCACGCGTGGGTCGTGACGGGCGACGACCGCTACCGGCGGGTTGCGGAGGAGACGTGCGAGTACCTGCTTCGCGACCTGGCTCTCCCGGACGGCGGGTTCGCCTCCTCCCAGGACGCCGACACCGGCGGCGTCGAAGGGCTCACCTACACCTGGACCGAGGACGAGGGCGTCCCGCCCGAGCTGCTCCGGCCGTTCGAGCGCGGCCGCTCGATCGTCCGCGGCGAGCTCGACCCGGAGCTGAAGGCGCGTCTCTTGGCAGAGCGGGCAGGCCGGCCGCAGCCGGCGCGGGACGACAAAGTGGTCGCAGCCTGGAACGGCCTGGCGCTGGCAGCGCTCGCGGAAGCGGGGCGACGGCTCGCAAGTAACACAGTGTTACTTGCGGCTCGGAAGCTCGCGAAGTTCCTGCTCGGGCCGCTTTCCACGCCCGACGGTCGCCTCTTCCGGACCTGGCGAGAAGGGCGCGCGAGCATCCCCGGGTACCTCGAGGACTACGCCGACGTCGCCCACGGGCTGATCGAGCTGCACGTCGCGACCGGCGAGCTCCGGTGGCTCGAGGACGCGAACCGGCTCGCCCGCCTGGCCGTCGAGCTCTTCGCCGACGAGACGCGCGGCGGGTTCTTCATGGCCGCCAACGATGCCGAGCAGCTCGTCGCGCGGAAGAAGGATCTCGACGACAATCCCGTCCCGTCGGGGAACTCGATGCTGGCGCACGTGCTGCTGCGGCTCTCGCGAATCTACGGAGACGACGAGCTCGAGCGGCGCGCGGTCGGCGTGCTTCGCCTGCTCGAACGCGGCATGGCGCGCGCGCCCACCGCGTTCGGCTGGGCGCTTTGCGCGCTCGACCTCCACCTCTCGCCGCCACGCGAGCTCGCGATCGTCGGCTCACCGGACGACGAGATCGCGCGCACGGCGCTGGCTCCGTTCGATCCGAACGCGGTCGTCGCGTTCGGTCCGAGCGACGAGGTGCCGCTGCTCGCGGGCAAGATCCGAGTGGACGGTAAACCCACGCTGTACGTCTGCGAGCGGTTTGCCTGCCAAACGCCGGTGACGGACGCAGCCGTTCTCAGGCAGGGACAGACCTAGACGACGAAGGTTTCGGGGCGCGAAAGGCCGCGCTCGAAGCGCGCGACGTCGAACGCGGACAGGTCCAGGGTAGGTTCGCGTCCGGCGATCAGCTCCGCGAGGTGCTCGCCGACAGCCGGTGCCTGCTGGAACCCGTGGCCCGAGAACCCGGTGGCGTAGAAGAGCCCCGTCGGCTCCTTCGCCTCGCCGACCAGGGCGTTCCAGTCGGGGCTGACCTCGTAGTAGCCCCACCATGAGGACTGCACCGGCAGGTCGGCGAGCATGGGCAGTCGACGCGCAGCCGGCTCGGCCAGCCCCTCGAGCGTTTGCTCCTTGCCCCCGAACACGATCCCAGGCCCTTCACGGTGGAAGTAGAACGAGGTCGAGAAGTCGATCGTCAGCGGCAGTCGCGGAGGCAGCCCGCCGTCCTCCGGGGTGAACCACATCCACCGCTTTTCGCCGTCGACCGGCAAGTCGAAGGCCGCGAGCGCGGCAACCTCACGCGACCACGCGCCGGCGCAGCAGACGGCGGCATCGCAGGCAATCGGACCATTCGTCGTCTCGACCCCGGCGACGCGGCCGGCCGCGACCTCGATACCTGTCGCCTCGCAGCCCTGCCGCACGTCGAGTCCGCGCGCGTACCACTGCACGACCGCCTCCGGCGACGCGTAGCCGTCGAGCTCGCAGTAGGTCGCGGCGAGCAGTCCGGCGGGCTCGAGCTGCGGGACGATCGCGAGCGCCTCCTCGACCGACAGCTCCCGCGAGGGCACTCCCAGGCTGTGCTGGAGCGCGAGCGCGTCCTGGAAGCGGGCGACGTCGTCCTCGCGGTCGAGGAGGAAGAGGTAGCCGTGCTGGCGCAGGTCGATTCCCTCCATGCGCTCGAACTCGTCGAGCGAGCGCAGGGCGATCCGGACGTTCAGCTCGTCCGAGAACTGGGTGCGGATCCCTCCCGCCGACCGGCTCGTCGACCCGGCAGCCAGGGAATCGCGCTCGACCAGGACGACATCTCGGACTCCGAGCTCGCGAAGATGCCAGGCGACGCTGGCGCCCATCGCACCTCCTCCGATGACGACCACGTCGCGTCGCTCCACGAGCCGTAAGGTACGCGGATGCCTCTGCTCGAGGTGAAGCACGTCAGCCGCCGCTTCGGCGGCATCGTCGCCCTCGACGACGTCTCCTTCGACGCCGAAGAGGGCGAGATCGTCGGGCTGATCGGGCCGAACGGTGCCGGCAAGACGACCGCGTTCAACGTCATCACGAGGCTCTACCGCCCCGACTCGGGCGAGCTCGACTTCGAGGGCGAATCCCTGCTGAACACGGCACCGCACGACGTGATCCGCCGCGGGATCGCGCGCACGTTCCAGAACCTCGAGCTGTTCAAGACGATGACCGTGCGCGAGAACGTGCTCGTCGGCACCCACGGGCGCTCGGGCGATCGCGGCGCGGACGAGGTGATCGACTACGTCGGCATCGGGGACGTCGCCGACCGCGTCGCCGGGGCGCTTCCATACGGGACGTTGAAGCGCGTGGAGACCGCCCGCGCGCTTGCCTCGTCGCCGAAGCTGCTGCTGCTCGACGAGCCCGCCGGCGGCCTCTCGCACGAGGAGGTCGAGCACCTCGGTGCGTTCATCCGCCGGATGCGCCAGGACTTCGACCTGACGATCCTCCTCGTCGAGCACCACATGAACCTGGTGATGAGCGTCTCCGACCGCGTGCACGTGCTCGACTTCGGCCGCAAGATCGCCGCCGGCACGCCGCAGGAGGTGCAGCAGGACCCGGCCGTGATCGAGGCCTACCTCGGCACCGACGGTTAGCGTGGGGGAACCCAGGGTTCCCCCACGGGCCCCCTCCTTGGGCGCGCGTGGCTCTTCGCTCTTGCGCTCCGGCGAGAGCGCGGTCTCGCCTCCGCGCGAGAAGGCCGTTGCTCCATCATCGGTCTCGAAAAGGGGCCGGGCGGAGCGCGGAGTTGCGCCGTCGTCTCCGCTACCGCAACGAGCCGAAAGCGCCGCTGAGGATGTCCCGCGGCAAGTTCTCGGCGTAGCCCGAGGTGCCTGCATCGAGCAGCTCCCGCGCCCCCGCCACCAGGGCGCCGAGGGACGCTGCGGCGAGCTGGCTCCCGGTCGACACCCGGCGCACGCCGACCGACGCGAGCTCGGAGACGGACGGTCCGCCCGGGAGCGCGAGCACGTTCACCGGCGCGGCCACCGCTTCCACGACTCGCCGGATCTGCTCGAGGTCGGTCAGGCCGGGCGCGTAGAGGCAGTCTGCGCCCGCGTCCCGGTACGCGACCAGCCGGGCAATCGTGTCGTCGAGGTCGTCGACCCCGCGGATGTGATTCTCCGCACGGCCCGTGAGCACCATCGGCTCGGACCGGCTGTGCGCGGCCTCGGCGGCAATCGCCACCCGCTCGGCGGCGAGGCCCGCGTCGACGAGCCCGTGTTCCGGGTCGTAGTCCTCGATCGAGCAGCCGGAGGCGCCGGCCTCGGCGAGGAGCCGCACCGTCTCGGCGACGCCGCCCGGATGATCCGGGTAGCAGTCGGCGCTGTCGACGTTGAGGGGCAGAGCGGTCGCGCCGGCGAGCGCGAACACGTGCGCGACGAGCTGGTCGCGCGTGACGCCGTAGTCGAGCTTTCCGAGCGACCACGCAAGACCCTGGCTGGTGGTTGCGAGCGCCTCGAAGCCGAGCGTCTCGAGCAGCCGGGCCGATCCGATATCCCACGGGTTCGGCATCACGAACAATCGGCTGCCGGCGTGCAGTTCTCGGAAGCGGGCGCGGCGCTCGGCGTCGGTCACACCGTCATGATGCAGGAAGCGCCTTCGAGGTCAGCGCGAAGACGGAGTGGAGGGGCGCTCTGATCCTGGCGACCCCCGCCGAATCCGCGGTGAGCGTCGTGTCGACGTGGAGCTTCCCGTCCCCCGCGCGATTCCAGAGGAGGAGCCTCAACGGCGTGCGCGGCGGCAACCCGCCGAGCGCATAGTCGACCCGTACCGGGGAAACACCGTTCAGCGTCGCGCCCCTCGTGTCGAGGCCGAGGAAGGTCACCTCCTCGGCGCCGCCGGCGAAGGCCACGACCCTCTTCGTGCCAGCCGCGCGCTTCGCCTGGTCGAGCGCGACGACGCGCCAGCCCGCACCGGTGGTCAGCGTCACCAGGCGGAGGAGGAAGTACATCGGGTAGAGCGGCCACCCGTCGACCGTCGGCTCGCCGATCGCGTAGTAGGCCTGGCGTCCCCGGTCGTACCTGCCGAAGTGGCAATCCCACTTGACCGTCCCCGCGTAGCCGAGCTGGGCAGAGAGGATCTGGAACCACGCGTGCTGGAAGGCAGCGATGTTGGTCCGGCAGAGCGGAATCCTCCGGGTGCCGTCGCGGAAGTTCCCCGGATCGATCACGCCGCGCACGCCGCGATCTTTCCCGCGCACTCCGTACTCGGTGACGAACACGGGTCTCCGGTTGGCGAGGCTCCCGACGATCCGGTGTACGTCCGCGAGCCGACGCTGGAACCGGCCGACGTCGTCGTAGTCCCAGTAGACGTGGATCGAGTACGCGTCGAGCAGCTCGGAGAGCTGGCTCGACATGTAGGCGAACCACGGCCGCTGATTGAGCGGGCTGTGCGGATCTCGCGAGCCTTCGATCAGATCGCCGCCCATGAACCGGATCTGCTCGCGCAGGCCGTGTCTGTCGAGCCGCCGGTCGAGGAGCTCGTACATCTCGCCGAGGCGCTCCGGTGTCACCGCCTTCACCCGTCCGTTCCTGGGCGGCGTGTTCGGCTCGTTCTGGAGCGTCACCCAGCGGAGGTTCGAGATGCCGTTCTTCGCGACCAGATGCCGGAGAACGCCTGCGAAACGGGCCATGCTCGTCTCACGCTCCGCTCGCGTCGCGAGCCGCCCGGACTGCCAGGTGACGTTGATCGCCGCACCGCTGCGTTGGGCGAGCTCGGCGGTGCGGACGAAGGAGGCCCACCGGTCCTTCTGCGCGTTCGTCTGCCCCGTGCCTGAGGGATCGCCGGCCTGCCTGTCGTTGTAGAAGAACCGAACGAGGTGCGGCTTCAGCGCCACGACCCGCTCTTCCAGCTCCTGGAAGCGGTCGGCGGCGAGCCCCGTGATCTTGGCGTAGACGTGCTGGTTCAGCTGCACGCCGCACCCGCCGAAGCTCGGGACGAGGACCCGAGAGGTCAACTCGAAATCCGCTCCAGGCGTTCTCATGTTGACATCAGTATATGTCCCTCGGATTAGGCCATGTCCTGAAATGCCCGGCCATGTGCCCGACCGGCATGGCTAGCCCATCCGCGGCCCGAAATGCCTCTAGACAGCGATGCATGACAGACGTACAGTGGTGATCGCCAGGGCCTTGGTTCCCCTGTTCAGCCAACAGAGAGGCGACCATGCGGTGGTTCGCGTACCCGGCCGTCGCTGCCCTTGCCCTTGCGGCGGTATTCGGCGGCGTCGGCCCGGCCTGGCCGTAGGCCCGGCCCGGTGCGGCTGGTGGCGGGAACCGGTTGGACTCCCGCCACCAGCTCCCCTCGCCCGGTGAGCCTGCCGTCAGCCCGCGCAGTAAGTTCCGGTAGGTTCTTCCCGGTGGCTCGCCAATCGCATGCGCACGTGGACGACGCCGTTTCGGTCGGCAAACGCCTCCGAGAGGCTCGCGAACATGCCGGGCTCAGTCAGCGAGACATCGCCTTCCCCGGCTGCTCGCCTGCCTACGTCTCGCGCATCGAGAATGCCGCGCGCGTGCCGTCGCTCCAGGTGCTCCGCGAGCTCGCCCGCAGGACAGGCGTTTCCGAGAGTTATCTGGCGTGGGGGCAGGACGAGCCGGTTGCCCCGGTCGACCCTGTCTCCGAGGCCGAGCTGACCCTGCGCTTCGACGATCCGGCCGCCGCCCGCCGCCAGCTCGAGGAGATCGTGGGAGCCGCCGGCGACGCGCGAACGCGAGCCCGCGCCCTCGCCGGTCTGGGCCAGGTCGCCTTCGATGCCGGCGACCACGTCGACGCGATCCGGCGGTTCGAGGCAGCGCTGCAGCAGTGGCCCGCGCTCGAGGCGGAAGACCCAGGCCTCGCAGACAGCCTCGGTCGCGCGTATGCGATGCGGTCGGAGTACGAGTCGGCGATCGCGATCTTCGAGCGCCGTCTGAGCGCGGCCGAGGAGCGCCAGGATCTGATCGAGACGATCCGTTTCTCGGTGCTCCTCGCGAACGCGCTCGCAGACCGGGGGTTGTTCCCGCGCGCGGAGGAGCTCCTGGGCCATGCCCTGGCAATCGGCGGCGAGCTTCGCGACCCGGTGGTCAGAGCGCGGCTCTGGTGGACGCAGTCGCGCGTCCACGCGCTCCAGAGCGATCCCGTCCGGGCCGAGCGCTACGCGCGCCTGGCGTTGGACACGCTGCTCCTCACCGAGCACGTCCGCTACGCCGCTCTTGCCCATCAGGTTCTGGCGCACATCAAGCTCGACCGCGGTGAGGCCGAGGACGGGCTGGAGCTGCTCGAGCACGGCTGGCCGCTGATCGTCGAGGGAGGAAACGGCTACGAGCTCGCGCTGTTCCAGATCGAGAAGTCGCGCGCGCTCGCGAAGCTCGGGCGTCTGGACGAGGCACGGGCGATGGCCGAGCTGGCGAGCGCCGAGATGAGCGAAGCGAGTCCCGAAGATGCCGCTCGGGCGCTGATGGTCCTCGCCGAGGTCCACGAAGAGCATGACGACGTCGACGAGGCGATTGCCGCCTACCGACGTGCGGCCGACATGTTCCCCGGGCCGCATCGCTACAAGATCGAGGCGTACTCGAAGCTCGGCGAGCTGCTCAAGGAGCAGGACCGGAAGGACGAGGCGCTCGAGATCTTCAGCGAGGCGATGCGCCTCCAGGCCGAGGCAGGCTCAGTCCGCTAGCCAGGACATCGCGATGACGCGGCGAGGCCCGCCACGAGGCGGGCCTCGCGGAACCAGTGGGATCAGTGGGGCTGCGGGACGATCCTGATGTAGGGCTTGGGCGATTCCCAGTCGCCGAAGATCTCTTTCGCCTCGTCGTTGGAGACGGAGCCGGAGATGATCACCTTCTCGCCCTGCTGCCAGTTCACCGGGGTCGCGACCCGGTGGGTGGCGGTCAGCTGCAACGAGTCGATCACCCGCAGCACCTCGTCGAAGTTCCGCCCGGTGGTCATCGGATAGACCAGGATCAGCTTCACCTTCTTGTCCGGGCCGATCACGAACACGTTCCGGACGGTCTGGTTGTCCGCCGCGGTGCGCTCCTTCGGATCACCCGCCACCGAGCCCGGCAGCATCCCGTACAGCTTCGAGACCGCGAAGTCGGCATCGCCGATGATCGGATAGTTCGGCGCCTGCCCCTGGGTCTCCTCGATGTCCTTCGCCCACGCCTCGTGATCGCCGGTCGCGTCGACCGACAAGCCGATCACCTTCACGTTCCGCCTGTCGAACTCGGGCTTGATCTTCGCCATGTAGCCGAGCTCGGTCGTGCACACCGGCGTGAAGTCCTTCGGATGGGAGAAGAGCACCGCCCACGAATCACCGATCCAGTCGTGGAAACGGATCGTCCCCTCCGTCGTCTGCGCCTCGAAATCGGGCGCGGTATCACCAATCTGTAGAGCCATCTTCCCTCCTCCTTCGGGCTGAGCTCGCATAACTATAAAACCAAAAGTGACCTCGGCGAAGCCGGGTCAGGTCGCGATCGTCAGGCTCTCGATGTCGCTCGGATAGTCGGTGAGGATCTCGATCCCGTCCTCGGTGACGACGACGGTGTCGGAGTGGCGGAACCCGCCGACCTCGCCGGAGTAGACGCCAGGCTCGATCGTGAAGACCATTCCGGGCTCGATCGGCGTGTGGTCGCCGACGTCGAGGAACGGCGCCTCGTGGTTCCGTAGCCCGATCGCGTGGCCGGTGTGCTGCTTCCAGTACGGCAGCAGGTCGTTGTCCTCGAAGTAGCGGAGCACGGCGTTGTCGACGTCGGCACACGTCACCCCGGGACGTAGCGTCCCGAAGGCAGCCTGCTGGGCGGCGAGCATGTGCTCGAAGAGGCGTCGCATCTCGTCGGTCGGGGAGCCGACGATCATCGCTCGCTCGAGCTCGGCGTTGTAGCCCCAGACGGGAGCGGCGGTCTCGGTGACGAGGACGTCGCCCTCCTCGAACGCGATGTTGTGAGCAACGGCGTGGGCCCATGCGCTCCTGCGCCCGATCTGGCCTCGGTAGCCGGCGGTCGCGCCGTCCGAGGAGGAGAGCTGGCCCGCGTAGGAGGGGCCGAGCGCGGCGAGCATCGCGATCGTGGCCTCGTGGCCCGCCCGGAGGCTCGCCTCGGCTTCGGTTGCCCCGGGCCGGGAGTAGTCCTGGAGGAGCCGGTGAGCGTGCTCGCACCACCTGGCGCTCTCGCGGATCAGCTCGACCTCGGCGTCGCTCTTGCGCGCCATCGCACTCTCGATGAACGGCGCTAGGGGAAGGACGCTGCTCCCCGTCGCCTCGCTCAGCGGCGGGCCCTCGTAGCCGAGGATCCCGGGATAGCCGTCCTGGTCGGCGCCGAGCGACCCGGCGATGCCGAGGTCGGCGAGCACGCGGGCGAAGATGCGCATCGGGTGCTCGGTGCCCGGGTACTCTCGGATAGGACTCGACCCGCTCGAACGCGGTCTCGGCGCGTGTGCGCTCGACCTCGAACTCCGGGACGAACACGACCATCTCGCCCGACGCGCTCTGCGCGAACGCGACCGGCCGCTCGGTCGACAGGAAGCTGAAGCTCGTGAAGTACTGGATGTAGGCCTGGTCGAAGAGGACGACGCCGGTGAGCCTGTTGCTCCGGGCGTGCTCGAGCAGCCGCTCGCGGCGCGCCT
The DNA here is from genome assembly GCA_963719325.1 of uncultured Actinomycetes bacterium. Taxonomy (GTDB): domain Bacteria; phylum Actinomycetota; class Thermoleophilia; order Gaiellales; family Gaiellaceae; genus DATBLE01. The sequence continues at coordinate 12,600 of CAVRBW010000009.1, read as the reverse complement.
GCAGCTCCTCGGCCGGGATCCCTGTCGCCTGCACCGGCGAGACGATAGTCGTTACGCCGACTCGAGTTGCGAGAACGCCTGCTCGAAGACCTCCCTCGGGTGCGCGCCCAGGACGAGCAGCTTCCGGTCGAGCAGGAAGGCAGGGATGCCGTTGATCCCGAGAGCGTGCGCCTCGGCCGTCGACTGACGGACGGTGTCGGCGTAGCGATCGCCCGCGAGCACCTCGTCGGCGCCGTCGAGCTCTACGCCCGCGGCGAGCGCGCGCAGCACCTCCGGATCGCCGATGTTCTGGGCCTCGGACCAGTACGCATCCATCAGGCGGTCGTGGAAGCGGTCGTGGATGCCCTGAGCCCGTGCGTGCTCGGTCAGCCGGAGCGCGTCCAGCGAGCGGGGCGCGATCTCCGGTGGGTTGTGGACGAGTCCCTGCGCCTCGAAGAGGCGCTTGGTTCGTTCTGCGCGCTCGGCATTCCGTGCCACGCCCTCCGGCGGGTACTCGGGGTGGAGGTCGAAGGGCAGCCACTCGACGGTCGCACCGAAGCGCTCGCGCATCCACTCGGCCAGGACCTGGCCGACGCGACAAAAGGGTCAGAGATAGTCCGACCAGACGACGACCTCATGCTCGGCCATCGGCCCACCGTAGCTGCGCCGGGCCGATCATCGGGACGGGGCGCTCGCGGCGCGGGCGCGAGCGACTCGCACCGCCGCAGAGAGCCCCTCGATGTCGTAGGCGCCGTGGTGGCGGCGCTCGTTGACGAAGAACGTCGGCGTTCCGGAGACGTTGCTGAGATCGCCGCTGTCGACGTCCTCCGCGATCCGCGCCGCACCGGCGTGCCTCCGCATGTCGTCCCGAAACCGCTCCAGGTCGAGACCGATCCGGTCGGCGTATCCGACGAGGTCGTCGGGGCGGAGGGCGTCCTGGTTCCCGAGCAGTAGGTCGTACATCTCCCAGAACTTGCCCTGCGCCGCCGCTGCTTCGGCCGCCTCGGCGGCATGTTCGGCCCGGGGGTGGACGTCGCTCAGCGGCAGATGCCGCCACACGTATCGAAGGTCGCCGAAATCCGCGAGCAGCTCGCGGATCACGGGCTCCGCCTGGCCGCAGTACGGACACTCGAAGTCGCCGTATTCGACGACGGTGACCGGCGCGTCCTCCGGGCCGCGGATGTGGTCGCGATCGCGATCGACCGGCACCGCCAGGTCGGCGATCGGCTCCGACGAGCCGATGAGCGCCCGGATCCGCAACGGCTTCGGGAGCAACGCGGTCGCCCGGAACACGAGCCAGCTCGCAGCCGCGGCGCAGATTCCGGCGCTGAGAACGCCGACTTTCGCGCGCTCGAGCTCGACACCGTCGAACGCCAGGTTCGCGATCAGCAGCGAGACGGTGAAGCCGATCCCCGCGACCGAGGCGCCGCCGGCGACGGCGGCCCACCCGACCGGCGGCCGGAAGAGTCCGCGGCTCGACTTGGCCACGACCCAGGAAGCTCCGAGGATCCCGGCCGGCTTGCCAAGCAGGTAGCCGAACAGGATCCCGAGCGTGATCGGCGACGAGTACGCCTGCGAGAGGAAGCGGCCGTCGATCGAGATACCGGTGTTCGCCAGCGCGAAGACGGGCACGATCAGGTAGCTCGTCCAGGGGTGGTAGAGCGCCTGCAGCCGCTCGTTCAGGGAGATCGCCGACTCGAGCCCGAGGCGCGCCGACCGGGCAAGCTCCGGTGTCGGCTGCTCACGGAAGAGGCGAAATCGCTCGGTGGCGCGTTCGAGGTCGCTGCGTGCGGCCGGGTAGGCGTACACGAGCACTCCCATCGCGAGTCCGACGACGACCGGGTCGACGCCGGACTCGAAGAGCGCGACCCACGCCGCCGCGCCGAGTGCGACGTAGACCAGTCCTCGCCGGATCCGCGCCGCGCGGGCGAGCAAGATCGCGCCGAAGATCCCGAGCGCCGCGAGGAGCGCACCGATCCGCACGTGATCCGTATAGACGGTCGCGATCACGGCGAGCGCGACGACGTCGTCGACCACGGCAACCGTGAGCAGGAACGCCCGGAGGCGTCCTGGGAACCGCGGTCCGACCAGAACCAGCACGCCGAGCGCGAACGCGGTGTCCGTCGACATCGCGGCACCCCAGCCGTCGGCGGAGCCGTGGCCGGCATTCGCCGCCAGGTAGATCCCTGCCGGCAGCGCCATCCCGGCGAGGGAGGCGACGAGCGGGAGCGCGAAGCGTCTCCGCTCGCGCAGCTCGCCCATGTCGAACTCGCGGCGGACCTCGAGCCCGACCACGAAGAAGAACAGCGTCATCAGCCCGCTGTTCAGCCAGTACCGGAGATCCTCGGCGATCCCCCTGCCCCCGACGCGGATCGACAGCATGGTGTGCCAGGTGCGCTCGTAGGACGATGCGTCCGCATTCGCCCAGATGAGCGCTGCGACGGTGGCGGCGAGCAAGACGGCGGAGCTGCCGGTCTCCGTTCGCAGGAAGCTGCGCAGCGGCGTCTCGAGGCTGCGCGTCCACGCAGTCCGCCCCGAGAGAGTCGCCGGCCGCCCCTCGGTTGTCACGCGCTACTGCTCGTAGCGCTCGACGACCTCCGGATCTCTGGCCCGCGCTCCCGCGGGATCGCCGCCGGATTCGCGGAGCGCGCGTCGCTGGCGCAGCAGGTCCCAGCACTGATCGAGCGAGACCGCGAGCTCGTCGAGGCGGCGCCGGTCGTCCTCTCCGGCGTTGCCTGCGGCTTCGCGTTCCCACAGCTCGTGCTCCTCGGCGACGAGCTGCTCGATCGTCTGGTGAATCCCGGTGTCGTCCATCGTTCCCTCCTTTTTGTGTGGTCGACGGTCGGCCGTGGTCAGCTCGAGAGCCCGTCCAGAGGCCGGCTCGGGCACCAGGACGACGTCAGGTCCCGGCGGTTCCAGCCCGCAGCGGTCGCGCCGGCCTGGTAGGCGCTCTCCAGGAACGTGAGCAGCGTCGCCCGGGGGTCGGTGGCGGTGCGCACGTCCTCGTAGCGCAGCAGCGCGAGCGAGCCTGCGCCCTGCTCGACCCAGGCCGCAGACGCGGGTTGAAGCGGCTGCTCGCGGAGCCCGGACGGCTCGGGCGCGGCGTACGCGTAGTAGGTCGGCTCGCGCACGTTCCGATCGCCGGCCCAGAAGCCGAATGAGACCACCTCGTGCGTGTACGCCTCGCGCGTGACGGGGTCGGCGTCGGGCAACGCGGGCGCGCGCCGTCCGCCGAATCGTGTGACGGCGAGGTCGAAGGAGTGCCAGAAGAGGTGCACGGGGCTCGTCTTGCCGCAGTACCAGCCGCTGAACTCCTCGAACACCTCGTTCGTCCACTGGAGGACGAGCCAGAAGCGCTCGACCGCGGCCGCGTCGTACGAGGCGTGCTCGCGGTCGTCCGGAAACGGGGTCGTCATCGGCACCCCGAACGGCATCTCCTTGATCGCGACGTCGATGCCGAGCCGGCCGAGGCCCTCGTGGAGCTTCCGGTCGAACTCGGCCACGGAGAGCCCGTGGACGAGCGGGAAGGACTCGGCGCCGCGGCTCGACTCGATCACGAGTCGGTGGTCGACGAAGTCGAATCTGATCTCGAACCCGGTTCCGTCGGCTGCGGGCATTCGCCTGGTCGTCAGGCCGCGGATCCCGACGTAGAGCGGAACGTGCCACCAGTGGTTCTTCGGCGCGGTCGAGGCCAGCCGCACCTTGCCGACGACCTGGGACCAGAGGTGAAGGGTGTCTTTCGTCGCCTCCCATGGCTCGAGCGGCAGCTCGGGAAGCGGCGGCCCGATCCGCGGCGGGCTGCTCATGCCGTCCGTGCCTACGCTCATTCGCCGACCACGAACGCCACCTCGTCGACGAAGCACCAGCTCCAGTCCTCGCCGGATTCGGCCGAGCGGGCAATCGGGTGCGCGTCCTCATGTGCGTGCCGGGACGCGTGCCGGTTCGGCGACGAGTCGCAGCACCCGACCTTGCCGCAGGTCTCGCACATGCGCAGATGAACCCACCTGCTGCCGATCTTCAGGCATTCCTCGCAGCCCACGACCGGCTCCGGCAGCGCCGTGACGCGAATCTGGTCGAGATGGGTGCAGACCGGAGTCGCCATGGTCAGGAGTCGGTCGGCGCTAGGAACCGGTCGACGCCGTTCGTGCTGCTTCGTCCGTCTGCGCGGCGCGGAGCACCGAGTCGAGCAGGCCGGGAAAGCGCTGCTCGAGATCGTCGCGCCGCAATGAGCTGATCCGGCGTGTGCCCTCGTCTCGCTGGGCGATCACGCCGGCGAGGCGGAGCACCTTGAAGTGGTGACTCGCCGTCGCCTTGCTCACCGGCAGCGTGATCTTGTTACACGCCAGTGCGCCCTCGCCGCAACAGGCGAGGCTGCGAACGATCTCGAGTCGCATCGGATCGCTGAGCGCGTGAAGGAGCGAGGGTAAGTCGAGCTCCGAGATGTCCGGGTGATGAATCTGACCGCCGGTGGCGGCATCTTCCGGGAATGTTTGACGAGCGTCGAACATTATAAGTAAGGTCCTGATCGAACAATAGCGCCAAGGCCTTAGTGCCGGAAGGAGTTGGTTGGTTTGTCACTACCCGGACAGCAGTCAGTCGCAAACACCTCCGACAAGCTGAGCAGCCGTGCCTGGGGGATGTTGCTCGTCCTCTGTGGCGCGATCTTTCTCGACGCGCTCGACGTGTCGATGATCGGCGTCGCCTTGCCCTCGATCCGTGCCGACCTGGACATGTCGACGAGCTCGCTGCAGTGGGTGGTGAGCGCGTACGTGCTCGGATACGGCGGCTTCCTGCTGCTCGGCGGCCGGGCTGCCGACCTGTTCGGCCGGCGGCGCATGTTCCTGATCGCGCTGGCGGTGTTCCTCGTCGCTTCCGCCCTGGGCGGGTTCGCGAACGATCCGGGCCTGCTGATCGCAACGCGGTTCCTCAAGGGAGTCAGCGCCGCGTTTACCGCTCCGGCGGGCCTGTCCCTGATCACGACCAGCTTCGCCGAGGGCGCCGCACGGAACAAGGCGATCGCGATCTACACGTCGACCGGCGCGACCGGCTTCTCGCTGGGGCTCGTGTTCAGCGGCCTGCTCACGGAGGTGGGCTGGCGGTGGGTCTTCTTCATGCCCGTCGCCGTCGCCGCCGTCGTCCTGGCCGCGGCGATCCCGCTCGTCCCTCGAGACGAAGCTCCTGCTCGGGCCGCACGGTCGTTCGACCTGTTCGGTGCCGCGGCGATGACCGCGGGGATGCTCTTGCTCGTCTTCACCGTCGTCGAGGCGCCCGATGTGGGGTGGGCCTCGGTGCGGACGATCGGCTCGTTCCTCGGCTCGGCGGCGATCTTCGCAGCGTTCGTCGCACGCGAGCAGCGAGCAGCTTTCCCGCTCGTCCGGCTGGGGATTCTGCGCTCCGGCTCGCTGGTACGGGCGAACGTCGCGCTCATGACCCTGTTCGGCGGGTGGGTCGGATTCCAGTTCATCCTCACGCTGTACCTGCAACAGCTCCGCGGTTGGTCCGCGCTCGAGACCGGCTTTGCGATCTTCCCGGCCGGCTTCCTCGTCGCGCTCCTCTCGACCCGCATCGCTCCGCTGATCGGCCGCTTCGGGGTCGCCCGGCTGATCTTCGTCGGGATGACCTCGCTGGTCGCCGCGTACGCCCTGTTCCTGCCGATCGGTCTGCACTCCGGGTACTGGGCGGCGATGCTGCCGACCTTCCTGCTGGGCGGACTCGGCTTCGGCCTCACGTTCGCGCCGCTGAACATCGCGGCCACGAACGGTGTCGCGCCGCACGAGCAGGGGCTCGCCAGCGGCCTCTTGAACACGTCGTTCCAGTTCGGCGGCGCGCTCGGGCTCGCAATCACCACCGCCGTGAACAGCGCGTACACGTCAGGCAGCTCTCCGCAGGCGCTGCTCGACGGGTTCCACCCGGCGATCGCCGTGTCCGTGATCGTCGCCACCCTCGGCGTCCTCGTCATGGTGGTGCGGCTGCCGGCGCGTTCGACGGAGGCTCTCCCGGAGGCCGAGTCTGAGGTGGCCTTCGACGAGGCTGCCTAGATCGAGAAGCGGGACCCGCCTTGGGCGTGGGCGGGTCCCGCAGGCTCGATTACGCCTCGGCTCGTGCGGGCTCGGTCTGACTCTCGACCTGCACCCGAGGCAGCCATTCGAGCCACCGCGGCAAGTACCAGTTCCAGGCGCCGAGCAGCCCCATCGCCGCCGGCAGCAGCACCGAGCGGATGATCGTCGCGTCGATCAGGAGTGCGGCGGCGACGCCGAACCCCATCTGCTGGAACATGATCAGCTCGCCGCTCGCGAACCCGGAGAAGACGGCGACGATGATCAGCGCCGCGCCGGTGATGATGCGTGCGGTCGAGGCGACGCCGAACGTGACCGCCGCCGTCGTGTCGCCGGTCTCGTCGTGCCGCTCCTTGATCCGGCTGAGCAGGAAGACCTGGTAGTCCATCGACAGCCCGAAGAGCACCGAGAACAGGAAGAGCGGTACCCAGGCTTCGATCGTGTCCACCTGGTGGAAGCCGAACACCCCCGCAGCGAAGCCGTGCTGGAAGACGAGCACGAGCAGCCCGTAGGCCGCTCCGACGGAGAGCAGGTTGAGCACCACCGCCGTTCCGGCGACCACGAGCGAGCGGAAGACCACGGTCAGGAAGACGAGCGTCAACACGAGCACGAGCGCGATCACCCACGGCGCCGGCCCGGTGACCGAGTTGAAGTAGTCGATGTTCTCGGAGGTCGTGCCGCCGACGAGCACCTCGGTATCGGCGTTCCTGAACGCGGCCGGGACGATCGTCGAGCGGAGCGCCCGCACTGCCGAGACGGCGCCGTCGCCCGAAGGGTCGCCTCGGACCGGCGCCGAGAGCAGCGCGACCTGTCCGTTTGCCGACCGGTCGATCTCTCCCCGACCGAAGCGCGGGTCGGCGGCCAGCGTCGTGCGGAGCCGGGCGAGGGCGCGCTCGGCGGCCGGCTGGGCCGCGCCCTTCGCGACGACGATCTCGACCGGGTCCGACGTCGCCCCGGGGAAGCTCCGCTCGAGGGCGGCGAAGCCCTGCTTGGACTCGAAGCGGTCGGGCAGGGCGGTTGCGCCGCTCGTGCCGACGTGCATTCCGAAGACCGGGGCCGCCGCAGCGAGCAGCACCGCGACCGAAAGCGCGAGGCTCAACCCCGGGCGGTGCAGCACCGCACGGACGATCGCACCCCAGACGCGGCCTTCCGGGTTGGCGGCCTCGATCGAGCGTCTGCCGACCAGCGGGATCCGGAGCCGGTCGACGCCGTCGCCGAGCAGCGCGAGCAACGCGGGGAGCAGCGTCGCCGAGGCGACGACCGACACGATCCCGACGAGGATCGCGCCCACAGCGAGGCTGCGCATGATCGAGCTCGGCACGATCAGCATCCCGAACATCGCGATCACGAACGTGGTCCCGCTGAACACCACCGACCGGTTCGCGGTCGCCGCGGAGGCGGCGATCGCGTCGAGCTTCTCGCGCCCTCGGCCTCGCTCCTCGCGGAAGCGAGAGAGGACGAACAGGGCGTAGTCGATCGCGAGCGCGAGGCCCATCCCGGTGAGCATGTTGATCACGAAGACCGAGAGGCTGAAGGCATGGGCGAGAACGGCGACGAGGCCGAGCGCGACGACGATCGACGGCAGCGTGATCAGCAGCGGAACGAGTCCGGCGACGACCGCTCCGAAGACGAGCAGGAGGATGATCAGCGCGGCCGGCAATCCGACCTGGAGCTCGCCGGACTGGAGATCGCTCTGGGAGAGCTCGTTGAAGTCGCGGTCGAGCGTTCTCTGGCCGGTGACGGAGACCTCGAACGCCGCGCTCGCGTCGGCCCGGTCGACGGCGGCGACGATGTCGTCGATGCCGTCGTCGGAGGCGTCCGAGAACTGGATCATCGTCGCATGACGATCCTTCGAGACGAGCGCCGGGTCGTTCGTGTCCAGGTAGGAGCGGACGCTGTCGACTCCGCCGGCTTGACGGATCTGGGCGGCGCCGGTCCGGACGAGGGCCCTGAACTGGGGGTCACCGACCGTGTACCGGGACGAGCGGACGACGACGATGTCCGTCACCGCCGCGCCGACGGACGGCGGGAACGCCTCGTTGCGCACGTCCTCCGCCCGTTGAGATTGGGGGTTGTTCGTCGGGTTGCCCTCCGTCGTCAGCGCTCCGCCCAGCAGCGCGACGATGGCGACGATCGCGACGACCATCGCCGCGACCCAGGCGCCGACTGTGCGCCATGGATGCCTGGCGCTGGCAAGGGCGATCGAGCTGATTCTCAACGAGTCCATGATGCCCCTTCCGAGCCTCTCTTGACTGTCGCCGTAAGTAGATAGCAAGACTTCCCACTATTGGCAAGCTATACTATCCATATGGAGACCCTGGGAGACGAGAACGGATGCGGATCGCGGAGCTGAGCCGGCGGAGCGGCGTCTCGGTGCCGACGATCAAGTACTACGTGCGCGAGGGCTTGCTGCCGGGCGGCGAGCTCACGAGCCCGAATCAGGCTCGATACGACGAGACGCACCTACGCCGCTTGCGGCTTGCCCGTGCGCTGGTCGAGATCGGCGGGCTCTCGATTGCCACCACCCGAGAGGTGCTCGCGTCCATCGATTCGCCGGGGAAGACGTTGCACGAGACGCTCGGCAAGGCGCAGCATGCGGTGACGCCGAGCCTCCGTCGGGACATCGACGAGGTCGCACTGGCGGCAGCATCCCGGCGAGTCGAGGAGCTGATCCGTCGCCGCGGCTGGTCGGTCAAGCGCGAGCACCCGGCATGGGAATTGCTCGTCCAGGTCGTGGCGACCCTGGAAGAGCTCGGCCAGGACGACCTCGCTGCGCTGCTCGACGACTACGCGGCAGCCGTCGAGCCGATCGCGAAGGCGGAGGTGGAGGCCGTCCTCAAACGGCCCGACGTCGAGAGCGCCCTCGAAGGCGTTGTGATCGGGACGGTGCTCGGTGACAGCCTCCTGGCGGCGCTGCGGCGCCTGGCGCAGACAAGCGTCTCGGCTACCGCGTCGCCGAGAGCCGCCCGGACGAAGGCTCGTCGTCGAAATGCCCCGAGCGTGAGCTCTCAGCCGAGCTGAGCGCCGCGCTTGCGCAGCCGCTTCCACGCCGCGGGTAGGCGCTCGGTGACCTGCGCGCGGCGGGCCCGCTGCCGTTCGGCGAGGCGGCCGGCGACGAATGCCGCCGCGGTCTGGGCGTCGTCGACCGTGGCCTCCCGCAGACGATGCTCCGCGACGATCGCGTCCTGGTGCTCGCCCAGGAGATCCTGCAGTCGCTTCGCCTCGCCGATGAAGCGCCGCCCTGCCTTGCCCCTCGGCGCGGACAGCTCGGCGGCGTAGCGGGCGCGCTTGAGCCTGATCCGGAGGCGGTGGATGGCGGCGTCGTCCGGCTGCTTGCCGAGCCGATCGACGGCCTCGAGCAGGCGCCGGAACTCCTTTCGCGCGATCCGCCTCAGCGGAATCGCGTCGACCTCCGGCGCCAGCCTCGGCGGCAGGCAGAGTCGCGTGAGGAGCGCGCGGTAGGAGTCGCCGTTCAGAGCGTCGAGAAGCTTGCGCCTCGCCGTGTCGAGCTCGAGCTTGAGACGCGCGACGAGGTTCTCCCCTCCGGCGAGGTCGTCCTGGTCGAGCGATCCGAGCTCGCTCCGCACGTGCTCGAGGACGACGTCCAGGTCTCGAACCGGGCCCGTCGCCTTCCCGAGCTCGCCGAGAGGTCCGGCGATCGACGCGCTCCAGGTCGAGTCGACGTGCTTTCGCGTTGCACGAAGGAAGGCACGGGTGCGCCTGCCGGCAACGCGGTGCTCGTGCAGGTTCTCCGGATCGGTCCCGAGGCGAGTGCCCGGGTCGTGACGGAGGAGCTCCAGCCGCTGGGTCTCGATCATCTCGCGCAATCGCATCGCTCCCGGGTCCTTGCTCACCGGAGGCGACGGGACGAGCTCCTTGCCGGCGAGGACTCCTTCGATCCACTGCCTGATCTCGGCGGGAGGAGCAAGCCCTTCGTTTCCGGGCTCCCAGGCCTCCACGCGCTCGCCTCTGGGGAGCCGCAACCGCCAGAGCACACCGGCCTCGAGCGGGAGCCGGGAGATCGCCATCCCGAGCCGCTCGAGATCCCGGTCGAGCGTGTCGTACTCGTGCGCGACCGTGAGCTCGCGCTCGGCGCGCAACCAGTTCTCGTCGGGCGTTCCTGCGTCCGGGCTCTGCGAGATCTCGTACGCGCGAACGCGCACGGCGTGGCCGTCGTTGCGCTCAGGCTCGAAATCGCTCAACCCGGTGAACATTCCTCGGGGCGCGCCTGCCTTCCTGCCTGTGCGCGGAGAAACCGCGGGCTCGAAAACGCGAAACCCGCCTTGCAGCGGGTTTCGCACGAGCGGTCGACGCCGAACCTACATCGTCATCATCCCGGCGACGAGCTGGCCGCGGATCGCTCCGCCCGGGTACTTCGCGGTGTGCACGTTCACGTAGTACCTGTTCGGGTGCGCCTCGATCGCGCCGATCAGGGCCTTCGCAGCCTTCGCGCAGCCCTTGGCCTTGTAGGCGGCGCCAAACGGGACGACGACCGGCCCAGCCTTGCCGACGGGCGCCTTGTGGATGTGCGCGGCCGAGGGCTTGTCGGTTCCGCCGATGCCCTCGAAGTGCCAGCAGACCGTTCCCTTGGCGGAGCTGAGGGTCAGGTTGACGATGCCGTGGCCGCGTGGTGCGCCCTTCGGCACCTCGGTCTTGCCGGTGAGCTTCGCCGAGAGCTCGGGGTGCATCGCCGCCGAGCCGGCGAGCGCGGCGACCGGGACGACAGCGGCAACGAGAACGGCGACGACGAGCGTGCGGACTCTCATTCAGGCCTCCTTGTGGGATCTCGTCACAAGTCTGCGTCAACGAAGAGCCCCCGCCCGAAGCCGTAAGCATTCTTTAAGAAGCTGGGCGCCGGTCGAATTAACGAGCGCGTAAGGATGCATCCCGTAGCCTGGTCCGGGAATGCTGGTTCTCCTCGCGATCGGTTTTGCCGCCGGGGTGATCACGTCGGTCTCGCCGTGCGTTCTGCCCGTGCTCCCGGTCGTGCTCGCCGGCGGCGCGACCGGCGGCGGCCGGCGGCCCTTCGCGATCATGGCCGGCCTCGTCACCAGCTTCACGCTGTTCACGTTGACCGCGGCCGCGGTGCTCTCTGCGCTCGGGCTGCCGCAGGATTTCCTCCGGAACGTCGCGATCGCGCTCCTGTTCGTGGTCGCCGCGACGATGTTCTGGCCGAAGCTCGGCATCTGGCTCGAGCGGCCGCTCGCGTTCATGACGCGCCGGCGCGGCGGAGACCTGGGCGGGGGATTCGTCCTCGGCGTCAGCCTCGGGCTCGTCTTCGTGCCGTGCGCCGGGCCGGTGCTCGCGACGATCACCGTTCTCTCGGCCCAGCATCGCTTCAGCCTCGACACCGTGCTGCTCACGCTCGCGTATGCGCTTGGCGCGGCCGGGCCGCTGCTGCTGATCACGATCGGCGGCCAGCGGGTCGCGCAGCGGCTGCGCGCGGGCGGCGAGAACCTGCGCCGCGCCATGGGCCTCGTCGTCGCCGGTGCCGCCGTCGCGATCATCTTCAACGTCGAACAGGATCTCCAGACTGCGCTCGGCGGCTACTCGACCACGTTGCAGGAGCACGTCGAGATCACGTCCGTGGCCAAGAAGAGGCTGGACGACCTCCGAGGCGGCGGCAACGCGTTCGCGGCGGCGACCCCGAAGCAGCCGGGCTCCCAGCTGCCGGTCCTTGGCCGCGGCCGGGAGTTCCAGGGCATCTCTCACTGGCTGAACACGCCGGGCGACCGGCCGCTGACGCTCGCCTCGCTGCGCGGGAAGGTCGTGCTCGTCGACTTCTGGACGTATTCGTGCATCAACTGCATCCGCACGCTTCCGCACCTCCGCGCCTGGTATGCCGCCTACCACCGGGACGGGCTCGAGATCGTCGGCGTCCACACGCCGGAGTTCGCCTTCGAGCACGAGCTCTCGAACGTCCGCGGCGCCTCACGCCGCCTGAAGGTCATCTGGCCGGTCCCGCTCGACAACGACTACAAGACGTGGAACGCCTACTCGAACGAATACTGGCCGGCCGAGTACCTGATCGACAAGACCGGCCGGGTGCGCCACATCCACTTCGGCGAGGGCGAGTACGACGAGACCGAGCAGGCGATCCGCGAGCTGCTCGCAGAGGCCGGCGCCTCCGTGCCGCGACACAAGGCAGCGGTCGCGGACGCAACTCCCACCGAGCTGACGACGCCGGAGACGTACCTCGGCTATACGCGGATCGAGCGCTACCAGGGCTCGCCGATCCGCGAGAACGAGGTCGCCCAATACACCTTCGACTCGGCGCTCGGCCAGAACGACCTGTCGTACAACGGCACCTGGCGGATCGGCGGCGAGCGGGCGGTCGCGGTCGCCGACGCGCGACTCCGGCTGCACTTCGTCGCCCGCAACGTCTACATCGTCCTGGGCGGGAAAGGCACGGTGCAGGCGCTCGTCGACGGCAAGGCGGCGCGCACGATTCGCGTCGACTCGGATCAGCTGTACACGGTGCTCTCGGGCCAGATGCGGCGAGAAGGCGTGCTCGAGCTGCGCTTCTCGCCCGGAGTCAACGCCTACTCGTTCACGTTCGGCTAGG
>CAVRBW010000008.1:0-68891 GCA_963719325.1 uncultured Actinomycetes bacterium | reverse complement strand
AGTAGGAAATATAGAGAGATAAGGAAAACAGATGAAGCGTATTTGGTTTGCTGTTATCGCGCTTGCGCTGACCCTCGGCCTCAGCGCAGTGGCCGGCGCCTCGGGCAAGGACGTCAAGCTGTCGCTCGTCGCCTACTCGACGCCGCGCGAGGCGTACGCGAAGCTGATCCCGATGTTCCAGGGCACGCCGGCGGGAAGCGGCGTGAGCTTTACCCAGTCGTACGGCGCCTCCGGTGACCAGGCGCGGGCGGTGCAGGCCGGTCTCCAGGCCGACATCGTCGCCCTCTCGCTCGGGCCCGACGTGGACACGCTCGTCAAGGCGGGGCTCGTCGACGGCAAGTGGGACAAGCAGTCCTACAAGGGGATCGTTACCGACTCGCTCGTCGCCTTTGCGGTTCGCGACGGCAATCCGAAGCACATCAAGACCTGGGACGATCTCCTCAAGCCCGGCGTCCAGGTGATCACGCCGAACCCGTTCACCTCGGGCGGCGCCCGCTGGAACGTGATGGCGGCGTACGGAGCGTGGCTCAAGCTCGGGAAGACCAGGGCGCAGGCGCAGGCGAAGCTGCTCCAGCTCTTCCGGCACGTCGCGGTTCAGGACAAGAGCGCCCGCGACTCGCTGAACACCTTCCTGTCCGGCAAGGGAGACGTCCTGCTCACCTACGAGAACGAGGCGATCGGCGCGCAGCTCGCCGGCCAGAAGCTGCAGTACGTGATCCCGCGCTCGACGATCCTGATCGAGAACCCGATCGCCGTCCTCAAGAACAGCTCCAACAAGGACAAGGCGAACCTGTTCATCCGCTTCCTGAAGACGCCCGCCGCCCAGCAGGTGTTCGCCGACCGCGGCTACCGGCCGATCGTCAAGGCCGTCCTCGAAGCCAACCGGAAGAAGTTCCCGGTGCGACCCGGCCAGTTCACGATCAACCAGCTCGGCCTCGGCGGCTGGACGAAGGTGCAGAAGGACTTCTTCGATCCGGACAGCGGGGTCATGGCCGGGATCGAGAAGAGGATCGGAGGCGTAACTGGCTAGCGCCGTCACCGCGATCGGGCGCATCGGGCGCTCGGAACGGGAGAAGGCCGGCACGCCCTCTCCCTCGGCTTCGTCACGACCTTCATCTCGGTACTGGTCGTGCTGCCGCTCGCAGCCCTGACCTGGCAGTCGACGCAGGAAGGCGCCGGCGGCTTCTGGGATGCGGTCTCGAGCCCGCAGGCCGTGGCCGCGCTGAAGCTCACGCTTCTTGCCTCGCTCGTCGTCTCGGTGCTGAACGCCGTGCTCGGCACGGTCACGGCCTGGGTGCTCGTCCGGGACGACTTTCCCGGGAAGTCGGTGATGAACGCCGTCATCGACTTGCCGTTCGCCCTGCCGACGATCGTCGCCGGGCTGACGCTCCTCGCCCTCTACGGGCCTCGTTCGCCGATCGGCACGAACGTCGCGTACACCCGGACGGCAATCGTGTTCGCGCTGATGTTCGTCACGCTGCCCTTCGTCGTCCGAACCGTGCAGCCCGTGCTCCAGGAGCTCGACGCGGAGATGGAGCACGCCGCCCGGTCGCTCGGCGCCTCCGAGGTGACGACGTTCCGCCGGATCGTCTTGCCGAACATCCTGCCTGGGATCCTCTCCGGGGTCGCGCTCGCGTTCGCGAAGGCTGTGGGCGAGTTCGGGTCGCTCGTGATCATCACCGGCAACCTGCCGTACAAGACGGAGGTCTCGTCCGTCTACATCTTCGGCCGCATCGAGAGCGGCGACCAGACGGGCGCGTCGGCGGCGGCGGTCGTCCTGCTCGCGCTGTCGTTTGCCCTCCTGCTCTCGATCGGAGGCATCCGCCACTTCACGACGAGGCACGAGCGTGGGTAGATACGTCCCTCGCGCGGTCGCGATCGTCTACCTCCTGGCGATCCTGATCGGACCGCTCGCGATCGTCTTCTGGCGCACGTTCGAGCACGGTTTCGAGCCCGCGTGGAACGCGCTCTCCTCGCCCGACACGGTGCACGCCTTCGAGCTGACGCTGATCATCGCGGCGATCGCGGTGCCGGTGAACACGGTCTTCGGCGTCGTCTGCGCGCTTGCGATCGTCAGGCGGAAGTTCCCGGGCAAAGGTCTGCTGAACGCATTCATCGACCTGCCGCTCGCGCTCTCGCCGGTCGTCGTCGGCCTGGCCCTCTTCCTGCTCTACGGTCGCCAGGGCTGGTTCGGCAGCTGGCTCTCGCGCCACGACGTCCAGGTGCTCTTCGCGCTGCCGTCGATGGTGCTCGCGACCGTCTTCGTCTCCGTTCCGTTCGTCGCGCGCGAGGTCGTGCCGACCCTCCGCGAGGTCGGCGACGAGCAGGAACAGGCGGCCCGCACGCTGGGCGCCGGAGGATGGCAGACCTTCTGGCGGATCACGCTGCCCTCGATCCGCTGGGCCGTGATCTACGGCGTGATCCTCACCACCGCGCGCTGCCTGGGCGAATACGGCGCCGTCGCCGTGGTCTCGGGTCGGCTCCAAGGCAAGACCGAGACCGCCACCCTCCGGGTGCAAGAGCGCTACGAGAGCTTCGACCTGTCCGGCGCATACGCGATCTCGCTGGTACTGGCACTGATCGCAGTGATCGTCCTCGTGACCATGACCGTGATTCGACCCGGTTCGCCCTCGTCGCAGGGCGGACGGATCAGAGAGGAAGCCGTCTGATGGGAATCTCGATCCACAACGTCTCGAAGCGGTTCGGCGACTTCGTTGCGCTCGACAGCGTCTCGCTGGACGTGCCGCAGGGGTCGCTGGTCGCGCTGCTCGGCCCCAGCGGCAGCGGCAAGTCGACGTTGCTCCGCATCGTCGCGGGTCTGGAGCGGCCGGATGCGGGCACCATCCGCATCGCCGACGCGGACGTCACCGGACAGCCGCCGCAGGACCGCGGGATCGGCTTCGTCTTCCAGCACTACGCGGCCTTCAAGCACATGACCGTGTGGGAGAACGTCGCGTTCGGGTTGAAGATCCGCAAGCGGCCGAAGGCCGAGATCAAGGAGCGCGTCGCGCAGCTGCTCGAGCTCGTCCAGCTGCCTGGGCTTGCCTCCCGCTACCCGGCCCAGCTCTCCGGCGGCCAGCGACAGCGCATGGGGCTTGCCCGCGCGCTCGCCGTCGAGCCGAAGGTGCTGCTCCTGGACGAGCCCTTCGGGGCCCTCGATGCACGGGTCCGCAAGGAGCTGCGGGTCTGGCTCCGGCGTTTACACGACGAGACGCACACGACCACCGTGATCGTCACGCACGACCAAGAGGAGGCGATGGAGGTCGCCGAGACGGTTGCGGTGATGAACCGTGGCCGGATCGAGCAGATCGCCGGGCCGGTCGAGCTGTACGAGCATCCTGCGAACGAGTTCGTGATGGGCTTCGTCGGCTCGGTCAACCGCCTGGGTGAAGCCTTCGTCCGGCCGCACGACCTGGAGTTGTCGCTCGTGCCGAACGGGACGACGAGAGAGGCGATGGTCCTCCGGCTCGTCCACCTGGGCTTCGAGGTCCGGGTCGAGCTCGTCCGCGACGACGGCGAGCCGCTGTCCGCCCAATTGAGCCGCGAGGAGGCTGCAGGCCTCGAGCTCGACGTCGGTCAGATCGTCTACGTTCGCCCGACGAAGCAGACGACCTTCGCGGCCAAGCAGCGCAGTACGGCCGCGTAAGCGCGCGTCCCGGACGCCCTGCCGCACGTTACGGATGAGGTGCCCAGGCCTCCGGATCGGCGACCAGGCTTCGAACGACGTCGGGTAGCTCGCCGGCGGCGACGTCGGCGAGCGTCACCTTCTCGAGAATCGATCGGAGGCTGGCGCGCACCGCGATCCAGACGTCCCGCATCGGCTCGGCTGAGCCCGTGTACTCGACACTCTCGGGTCGCACGCCGCGAACGTTCGCGAGCGGCCCTTCGACCGAGCGAATCACCTCGGCAAGCGTGATCTCCGCAGGAGGTCGGGCAAGCCAGTAGCCGCCCTCCGCACCACGCTGGCTGCGGACGAGCCCCGCCATCCGCAGGTCACCGAGGATGTTCTCGAGGAACTTGAGCGGAATCGCCTGGGCCTGGGCGATCCGCTCGCCCTTGATCGGCCCGGTCTCCTCGGTCGCGGCCAGCTCGACGCATGCCCTGAGGGCGTAATCGGCTTTGGCGGAGACGCGCACCCGGCCATTCTGACCGAGGCCACCAACACCGAGAGTGCGCTGACGGAGAGGCCAAACGCCTGTCGTCGTGCCGCCGGGCTTGGCCCGGCGGCACTGACGGAGAGGAGGGGGTGCTTGGGTACAATGGCCTTCAGACGTGTTCGAGCGGTTTACAGAGAGAGCTCGCCAGGTGGTCGTTCTTGCCCAGGACGAAGCACGGGCGCTGAAGCACAACTACATCGGCACCGAGCACATCCTGCTCGGACTCCTTCGCGAGGAGGAGGGCCTCGCCGCGCGCGTGCTCGAGTCGCTCGACATCACGGTCGAGGAGGTGCGCGCCCAGGTCGCCCGCATCGTCGGGCAGGGTGACGAGGTCACCACCGGGCAGATCCCGTTCACGCCGCGCGCGAAGAAGGTGCTCGAGCTCGCGCTGCGCGAAGCGCTCTCGCTCGGCCATAACTACATCGGCACCGAGCACATCCTGCTCGGCCTCGTCCGCGAGAACGAAGGCGTAGCCGCGAGGATCCTGCTCGACTTCGACGCCGACGCCGAGAAGATTCGCAACGAGATCATCCGCATGCTCTCCGGTCCGGGCCGGCGCCAGCAGGGGGGCGGAGGCGGCGGCGTTCCCGGCGAGAAGTCGAGGAGTTCGAAGCTACTCGACCAGTTCGGCCGCAACCTGACGAAGCTCGCCGCCGAAGCCAAGCTCGACCCGGTGGTCGGGCGGCAGACCGAGATCGAGCGCGTCATGCAGATCCTCTCGCGCCGCACGAAGAACAACCCGGTGCTGATCGGCGAGCCCGGCGTCGGCAAGACCGCGATCGTCGAGGGGCTCGCTTCGCGGATCTCGTCCAACAACGTCCCGGAGCTGCTCAAGGGCAAGCAGATCTACACGCTCGATCTCGCCGCACTCGTTGCAGGGTCGAAGTACCGGGGCGAGTTCGAGGAGCGCCTGAAGAAGGTGATGAAGGAGATCACCCAGCGCGGCGACATCATCCTGTTCATCGACGAGCTCCACAATCTCGTCGGCGCGGGCGCCGCCGAGGGCGCGATCGACGCGGCTTCGATCCTGAAGCCGGCGCTGGCGCGCGGCGAGCTGCAGACGATCGGCGCGACTACGCTCGACGAGTACCGCAAGTATCTCGAGCGCGACGCCGCGCTCGAGCGCCGCTTCCAGCAGGTGCGCGTCGACGAGCCATCCGTCGACGACACCGTCCAGATCCTGCGCGGCCTGCGCGACCGGTACGAGGCTCATCACCGCTGCAAGATCACCGACGAGGCGCTCTACGCCGCCGCGGCGCTTGCCGACCGGTACATCCAGGATCGCCACCTGCCCGACAAGGCGATCGACCTGATCGACGAGGCCGCCTCCCGGATGCGGATCAAGACGATGACCGCGCCGCCGCGCTACCGCGAGCTCGAGGAGGAGATCGAGAAGGTCCGCAAGGACAAGGAGGCCGCGATCGAGGCGCAGGAGTTCGAGAAGGCGGCCAGCCTGCGCGACAAGGAGCGGAAGCTGTCGCAGAAGAAGCGTGAGCTGGAGGACAGCTGGCGCGAGAACGAGGGCGAGGAGCAGCCGGAGATCGGCGAGGAGGAGATCGCCGACATCGTCTCGATGTGGACGGGCATCCCGGTCTTCAAGCTCACCGAGGCGGAGACGCAGAAGCTCATCCGGATGGAGGACGAGCTGCACAAGCGCGTGATCGGCCAGCACGAGGCGATCGTCGCCGTCTCCAAGTCGATCCGCCGCGCCCGCGCCGGGATCAAGGACCCGAAGCGCCCGACCGGCTCGTTCATCTTCCTCGGCCCCTCGGGCGTGGGGAAGACCGAGCTCGCGCGCACACTCGCGGAGTTCCTGTTCGGCGACGAGGACGCGCTGATCCAGGTCGACATGTCCGAGTACATGGAGAAGCACTCGGTCTCCAGGCTGGTCGGCTCGCCGCCCGGCTACATCGGCTACGACGAGGGCGGGCAGCTGACCGAAGCCGTCCGCCGGAAGCCGTACTCGGTCGTCCTTCTCGACGAGATCGAGAAGGCGCATCCGGACGTCTTCAACATCCTGCTCCAGATCCTCGAGGACGGGAAGCTGACGGACGCCCAGGGTCGCAAGGTCGACTTCCGCAACACGATCGTGATCATGACCTCGAACATCGGCGCCGCCTCGATCTCGAAGAACCAGACCCTCGGCTTCACGATCGGCGACGAGAGCGGCCTGTCGTACGAGGACATGAAGAGCCGTGTGATGGGCGAGCTCAAGAAGATCTTCCGCCCCGAGCTGCTCAACCGCATCGACGAGGTGATCGTCTTCCACAAGCTTGCCAAGGACGAGATCAAGACGATCGTCGACCTGATGCTGAAGCGCCTGCGGGAGCAGATGGCCACGCACGAGGCCTCGATCGAGCTGACCGAGGAAGCGAAGGAGATGCTCGTCGAGAAGGGCTACGACCCGGCGATGGGCGCCCGCCCGCTGCGCCGTGCCATCCAGCGGCACATCGAGGACCCACTCGCGGACTTCGTTCTCGGCGCCGAGCTCACCCCGGGTTCGACGATCATGGTCGACCGGAAGGGCGAAGAAGAGGTCGAGATCACCGTCATCCCGGGCGAGGAGCGCGAGCCCGAGAAGGTGACGGTTCCGGCCGGCGGCGAAGAGCCCGAAGGCTCCGCCGACGAGCCGGTCGAGCCCGCCGAAAGCTGACGGGGCGAGCAGGCTTCTCGAAACCGCTGACGAGCTGAGCGGCGAAGTACCGACACGCGGTCGGTAGCGTCGCGGACGCAATTCTGATCATGCGCGGGGACACTCCCGTCTTCAGGCGACCGCGATATCGAAGGAGTTCCCTATGAAGCTCGCCAGCGTCACGCTCTCTCTTGTCGTCACGGCGCTCGCCGCCTCTGCGCTCGCCGCTCAGGCAGCACCGAGGTCAGCGACGCTCGTGATCCGCCACCAGCTGCGCGGCTGCCATACCTGGTCACTGAACGGCAGCTCGTACAAGCCCGTCCAGCGGATTCAACTCGCCAGAGGCGGCACGCTCCTGGTCAAGAACAACGACGTGATGCCCCACCAGCTGGTCAAGACCTCCGGCCCTCGGATCGTCGTTCAGCTCGCCAGCCCTGGCACGATGGGCCCAGGCATGATGAACCCGAGCCCCGCGTTCGCTCACGGGATGATGGGCCGCATGGGCGCCACGGTGAAGGTCACCTTCCCGGCGAAGGGCGTCTACAGGCTCACCACCAAGGCGGGCGAGGACTACATGGAGGGTATGGAGACGATCGGCGACGACTACGTGTTGCGCGCGATCGTCACCGTCTCGTAGCGCGTTCTTGCCGGCGGCCGCCCGTTTGCGGGCGGCCCGCCTCGACTTCCCACGAATAGTCCGCGCAACTTTGGGTATGCCCCACGTCCACACGCGACAAAGGGGGGCGACGATGGCGGAGCTGACAGTGCTCGAAAGCAAGCTCGGCGAGGTGCTCGGGCTGGCGATGGCGGCCCAGGGCGCGACCGACAAGGTCAAGGGGCTGGTCGCGGAGGAAGGCGACGACGAGCTCGTCCAGGCGCTCGAGCGGATGCACGACGAGGCTGCGCAGACCGAGGAACGGTGCACGGATCGAGCCGGCGAGCTCGACGGCAAGAAGACGGCGATCCTCGAGAAGGCGCGCGAGGTCAAGCAGGAGGCGACCGAGATGATGCGGACCTACCTGGGGAACGACGCCGACGCACTCGACGGGTTCGAGTTCCTGACGATGGCCGAGGCCGGCGAGGTCGGCCACTGGTCGATCGTCCAGACGATGGCGAAACGCGCGGGCGACCGTGAGACGCTCGACCTGGCCGACTGGGCGATGCCGATCCAGGAGCGGCACCTCCAGGCGGTGCAAAAGGGATCGCTGCGCCTCGCCGAGCACGAAGACCCGAACGCGACCGAATAGCCGCTTGTCACCCGCGGCCATGTCCCAGGGACAGTCCCTGGGACATGGCTGCGAACCGCGCAAACGGCCTGGACGAGTGCTCGATCGTCTGAACCGGCCGCGGCCCAGGGCCTGTCCCCACGACATGGCCCGAAGAGCCGAAGGCGGTCAAAGAATCGTCACGGACCCGGCGCAGAGTCGCGTCGGGTCCGCTCCGTAGACTGGCCGCATGGCCAAGGCGGCGCCTTCTCTCTTTGCTTGCTCGGCGTGCGGCTACTCGTCGGGACGCTGGTTCGGCCGCTGCCCGGGATGCGGCGAGTTCGGCACCCTCGTCGAGGAGTCGAAGACCGACTCCCGACCCGGAGTCGCCGCCGCCCGGCCGCTCCTCCGCCTCGTCGACGTCGAGGCCGAAGAGGCGGAGCGTATCCCGACCGGTGTTTCCGAGCTCGATCGCGTGCTGGGCGGTGGGCTCGTTCCCGCCTCGCTCGTGCTCGTCGGCGGCGAGCCCGGTGTCGGGAAGTCGACGCTGCTGCTGATGGCCTTGCGGGCGATGAGCACCGAGCGGCGCGTCCTGCTCGTCACCGGGGAGGAGTCGCCCGCCCAGGTCAACCTACGCGCCGGTCGTCTGGGCGGTGCGGCGGCGGTCGAAATCCTCGCCGAGACCGAGCTCGAGACCGTGTGCGCGACGCTGGAGCGCGAGCGCCCGGAGGTCTGCGTGATCGACTCCGTGCAGACGCTGTACGCCGCCGAGCTCGGCTCTGCGCCCGGTTCGGTCGCACAGGTACGAGAGGCAGCAGCACGGCTCCTGCGCGTCGCGAAGGAGAACGGGGTGGCGATCTTCCTCGTCGGGCACGTCACCAAGGACGGCAGCGTCGCCGGGCCGCGCGTCCTCGAGCACCTCGTCGACTGCGTGCTGCAGTTCGAGGGTGACCGTTATCGCGCCCACCGCATCCTGCGCGCCGCCAAGAATCGATTCGGCTCGACGAACGAGCTCGGTGTCTTCGAGATGACGGGCGCGGGGCTCGTGGGGGTACCCGATCCCTCGGAGCTGTTCGGCCGGAGCGAGACAGGCGAAATCGGCGCCGCGGTCGCCTGTGCGCTCGAAGGAACGCGGCCGATCCTGCTCGAGATCCAGGCGCTCGTAGCGCCGACCGACCTGGCGATGCCTCGCCGCGTCGCGACTGGGGTCGACCCGAAGCGGTTGGCGATGATCGTCGCGGTGCTCGCCCGCCACGCGCGTCTGTCGCTCGGTAGCGCGGACGTTTTCGTCAACGTCGCGGGCGGAGTTCGCATCGACGAGCCCGGCGCGGATCTCGCCGTGGCGCTCGCGATCGCCTCGGCCTCGCGGGGCGTGGCGGTCAAGGACGGCCTGGCCGCGTTCGGCGAGTTGGGCTTGACCGGCCGGCTTCGCGCGGCCACGCAGGCCGAGCGCAGGCTCGAAGAATGCGCCAAGCTGGGCTTCCGATCGGTGCTCGCCCCGAAGGGGACGCCGAATCGCGCCACGCTCGCGGTGGCCGAGGTCGAAAGCGTTCGAGAGGCGGTCCGGGCGGGGCTCAGCGAGCCATCGACCGAAGCTGACTAGACGCCTCTGAGCAGGGCTTTTGTGTAAACGGGCGGTAAAAAGCCCTGGAAACTTGGCGTTTTTGAGCCATCTGAGCTATACTTGAGCGACTTCGCCGGCGGTTTTGTCACCGCCGGCGTCTTGGCGACTACAGGGCTCGGAAAGGGGCATCAGCTTGTTCAAAGTCGGCGACAAGGTGGTGTATCCACACCACGGGGCAGGCACCGTCGTGAAGAAGGAACAGCGCGAGGTGCTCGGCCAGAAGCGGGACTACCTCACGATCAAGATTCTTCACAACGACATGACCGTCAACGTTCCGTGCGAGAACGCAGAGAAGGTCGGGCTTCGCCGCGTGATCGACGAAGTGATGGTCGAGAAGGTGCTGAAGGCTCTCCAGGGCTCGGGAACGACGATGCCGAAGAACTGGAATCGCCGCTTCAAGCACAACCGCGACAAGATGAAGACCGGCGACATCTTCGAGCTCGCCGAGGTCGTACGGAACCTCTCCCTCCGGGATCACGAGAAGGGGCTCTCCACCGGCGAGAAGCAGATGTTCGTGAAGGCGAAGAAGATCCTCGCCAGCGAGCTGATGTACGCCAAGGCGATGGACGAGGACGAGGCCGCGGTCTGGCTCGACGAGGTTCTCTCTATCGTCGGCAACGGGAAGAAGAAGACCGCGAAGGTCGCTGCGGGCGCGAGCGCGTAGCGCCGCGTCCGACCTCTCGTGTCGGTTTGGGCCGTCCTCGCCGCCGCCGGTCGCGGCGAGCGGCTTGGGGTGGACCGGCCGAAGGCCTTCGCCGCGCTCTCCGGTCGCCCGTTGCTGGCCGAGAGCCTGGAACGCCTCGAGGCGTCGGCCTGGATCGAGTCGATCGTCGTCGTCGCGCCGCCGGGGTGGGAAGAGCCCGTCATCCTCCTCGCCGAGGAGCTCGGCTGCGGCAAGGTGGTCGCTGCGGTCGCGGGCGGTGAGACGCGAACGGATTCGGTGCGCATCGGCGTCGGCGAGGTTGCTGACGACGCGGCGGCAATCCTGGTCCACGACGCCGCTCGGCCGCTGCTGCCCGACGACGTGGTCGAGCGCGTGCTTGCCCCGCTGGGCGAAGGATGGGACGGCGCCGTGCCCGGCCTGCCGCCCATCGACACGGTCAAGCGGGTTCGGGACGGCGGCGTCGAGGAGACGCTGCCGCGTCACGAGCTGGTGACGGTGCAGACGCCGCAGGCGTTCGTCGCGTCCGTGTTTCGAGAGGCTCTGGCCGGCTCGGGAGACGCGACGGACTGTGCGGCACTGGTCGAGGCACGGGCGGGCAGGGTGAAGGTGGTTCCGGGCGACCCGCGGCTCCTCAAGGTCACGACCCGTCAGGACCTGGAGCTCGTCGAACGCTGGCTCGCCGAATGATCGTCGACTACCACATGCACCTGCGCGATCCCGACGAGCGGATCGTGCACACGGTCGAGGCGATCGAGCGCTTCGTCGAGACGGGCGCCGCGCGGGGGATCGACGAGATCGGCTTCACCGAGCACGTCTACTACTTCCGTCAGACCCGGCCGCTGTGGTCTCTCCCGTACCAGACCGAGCGCTGCGTCTACGACCTCGACGACTACGTCGACGCGCTTGTCCAGGCGAAGCGGCAAGGGCTCCCGGTCAAGCTCGGGCTGGAGGTCGACTACGTCGCCGAACGGCAAGACGAGCTGGCGGAAGTGCTCGACGGATATCCATGGGACTACCTGCTCGGATCCGTCCATTGGCTCGACGGGCTCGCGGTCGACCTGCAACCCGGAATCTGGGCGGAGCTGGAGGTCGAAGAGGTCTGGCGCCGTTACTTCTCGGCGCTGGCCGCGCTCGCCGGCTCGGGGCACGTCGACGTTCTCGCGCACCCGGATCTGGCGAAGATCTTCGACCTGCGTCCCGAGACGATCGAGTATCCGGAGCTGAACGGAGTGGCGCTCGAGATCTCGACTGCGGGATTGCACAAGCAGGTCGGCGAGCTGTACCCGGATCTCGCGATGCTCGCGGCCCACCCGCCGATCACGCTTGCATCCGACGCCCATGTCCCGCAGAACGTGGGCCGGGACTTCGACCGCGCGCTGAGCCTCGCCCGTGCGGCAGGCTACGAGACGGTGACCGTGTTCGAAGGTCGACGCGGCAGGCAAGAACCGCTGGGATGAATGCGTTCGCGGTCACCCGGCAAATCGGCACAGCATCGTCACGGGCGAGTGAGGGACACGTGACGGTTCGGGCGGTAGGATCGCCGGCGGGAGGCGGGTGGAACTCCCAGGTCCCCTCCCCGGGTGGGGCAATGGGATCGACTTGCCGAGAGAGGGTGGACCCGTGAGCGAGTTCCGGGTCGGGACCGGTTTCGACGCGCATGCGCTCGAGGACGGCGTACCGCTCGTGCTCGGCGGGATTCGGGTCGAGAGCGACCGTGGCCTCGCCGGACATTCCGATGGCGACGTGATCACCCACGCGCTGATCGACGCCCTCCTCGGTGCCGCCAACCTCGGCGACATCGGCTCTCTCTTCCCGTCCGACGGCCGCACGCCGCCCGGCATCTCGTCGCTCGTTCTCCTGGAGCAGGCCTACACGCGGGTGCGCGAGGCAGGGTGGGAGCTCGTCAACGCCGACTGCGTCTTCATCGGTCAGGAGCCGAGGCTTGCACCGCTCCGCGACGAGATGTGCGCTGCGCTCGCGGGCGCGCTCGGTCACGACGGCCAGCAGATCGCTGTTCGCGCCACCACCACGGACGGACTCGGTTTCACCGGGCGCGGCGAGGGGCTCGCTGCGCAGGCCGTCGCACTGCTTCGTCGGGCCTAGAGAGCGCGGCGCGTAAGGCGTCCTCGAGCCGGTCTAGCGCGAGGTCGAGTTCCTTCGCCGAGTAGTCGAGGTGCTCGTTGATCTGGGCGATCGAGCCCTGCAGCGCCGGAATCGCAGCGACCACGTTGCGGTCGCCGAGCTTCGTCACCTCGAGGAGGGTCGACCGTCGATCGTCGGGATTGCGACGCCGCTTGATCTGGCGACGCGCCTCCAGGCGCCTCAGGTGTGAGGAGAGCGTGGTCGGCGGCATCCCGAGCAGGGTCGCGAGCTTCGTCGGCGTGATCGGCTGAAAGGCGCGTATCGCGCTCTGCACGGCGAAGTCGTTCGGGCTCGACTTCAGCCTCACCATCGCCTGCTCGAGCAGGTCGTTCGACAGCTGGCTCAGGATGAAGAGCCTGAAGAGAACGTTACGGCCGCGTGTGGTCTTCTTGGGCATAAACTACGATGTCGCAGTAAAGTGCTGCGAAGTCGAATTATATGGAGGTCGAGCGGTGCTCAAATACATTGTCGGTCTTGGCATTCTGGCGCTCACAGCGGCGGGCGTTGCAGTTGCGGGAGGCTCGCTGGCGCCGTCGCGAGTCGCTGCCCGCATCGTGACCGGAAGCAGGCCTTGCTCCGAAGTGGGCGGGCTGGGCTTCGTCTGGGTGGGCAACATCGGCGAGAGCACCGTGGCGCGAATCGATCCCGCCACGAACAAGGTGACTGCCAAGGTGAACGTCGGCGTCCAGCCCTGTGGGGTTGCCGTCGGCGCAGACAGTGTCTGGGTGGACGGCTACGGGACCGGGACCGTCGAACGGATCGATCCGGAGCAGATGAAGGTGGTTGCGCGGATCCCCGTCGGGCCGAGGGTCTGGGACGTCACCTTCGCTGCCGACTCCGTCTGGGCGACGAGCGAGACGAACGGCACCCTCAGCCGGATCGATCCGGCGACGAACAAGGTCACCGCGACGATCAAGGTCGGGGTCGCCCCTCATCAGGTCCGCTATGGCGCCGGAGCGATCTGGGTCGGCAGCAACTTCGGCAAGCGCATCTACCGCGTCGATCCCGTGACGAATCGCGTGCGGTCGGTGCCCACCGGGCTGAACGCGCCCGACTCCGTGGCAGTCTCGGACACCGCGATCTGGGTGGCGTCCAGCGCAGGCTCGGAGGTCGTGCGCATCGACCCGAAGACACTGAAAGCGGTCGCCCGCGTGAAGGTCGGCTTCAGGCTGAGCAATCCGGCGATCGCCTCCGACGGGAGCGTCTTCGTCCCGATCATCGGCGAGGGGACGGTCGCCCGTGTCGACCCGGCCCGGAAGAAGGTGGTCGCCAGGTTCAAGGTCGGACCGAAGCCCTTCCCTGCCGCCGAGGCGTTCGGCGACATCTGGGTGCCGGCCTCCGGCACGAACCGGGTGACGCGGATCCACGTCGGGTAGCGGAGCCGTCTGCCCTCGACGGCTCAGTCTTCGAGCGCGTAGCCGCTCTCGAGCATGGCTTGCCCCCTGGCCAGGAAGCTCGCCCACGGCGGAACGTCCCAGCCGAGCGAGTCGGCGAGGCGCGTGATCATGTTGAAGAGCGCGGCGACGTGGATCGCGTCGACCATCGCTTCGTCCGAGACGCCGGCCGAGCGCACGACGTCGGCGTCGTCGCTCGTCAGCTCACCCGGGCGCAGGGTCAGCTTCTCGAGAAAGCCGAGCATCGCACGCAGGCGCTCGTCGATCGGTGCGGTTCGCCAGTCGGACTCGACCGCGCGCCAGACGTCCTCTCCGAGTGCGTACGACGCGACCGCGCCGTGCGAGCCCGTTCAGAACGGGCACTGGTTGAGCGATGAGACGAAGGCGGCGAAGAGCTCGCGCTCGCCCGCGCTCCAGTCGGAGGGCCCGCGCATCGCCAGCTCGAGCGCGTCCGAGAAGGGGCGGCCGAAGAGATCGGGCCGGTAATAGAGCGTCTTCAGGACGCCGACCGGCTCGACTCCGCGCGCCTGCCGGATCTGCTCGAGGACGGCGGCCCCGGCGGGGGCGTGGCCCTGGTCGACGACGTCGAGTCTCAGCTCATCGCTCCGAGCCCGGCGTCGAGCCGTTCCAGCCCGGCGGCAACCGCGGCCGAGACGGTTTGCTCGAAGATCTCGTCTTCCGAATGGCCGGCGGCTTTGAGCTCGTCGACGTCGCGGTCGGTGACTCTGTACGCGCCGCCGCGTACTTTCTCGAGGTAGGGCGCGAAGCCGGGGGGAGCCGGCCGCGCGGGTTGCGACGCCGCGCGCAGTCGGGCGATCAGCTCGTCGTACCGAGTCACGTGAGACCAGTCTAGGCCGCAGCGGGGAGCGTGAACGAGACGCACGCTCCACCTCCGGGGCGGTTCTCGTGCCAGATCCGGCCGCCCTGGTACTCGATGAAGCCGCGCGCGATCGCGAGGCCGAGCCCCGAGCCGTGAACGCTGTCGTCGCGAAAGCCCGCCCCGGTGTCTTCGACGGTGACGCACACCTCGTTGGCGAGCGGTCGCACTCGCACGGCTACGGACCCGTCGCTCGGCGTATGCCGGAGCGCGTTCGCCAGCAGGTTGTAGAGCACCCGCTCGACCTTCTCCGGTGCGCACAACACCTTCGCCGAGCCGTTGACGTCGGCGTTCAGGGTGATCTTCCGCGCCCGCGCCTCCGGCTCGATTCCGCGCAGGCAGGCCTCGACGAGCGGATCGAGCTGCGCCTCCGCCAGCTCGAGGGTGAGGACGCCCGCATCGATCCGGGCAAGCTCGAAGAGATCCTCGACGATCGTCGAGAGGACGCGCACCTGCTCGCGCAGCGAGGGCAGGTACTCCGCCGGCTCGACCAGCCCGTCCTCGAGCGCCTCGAGGATCGCCTGCATCGAGGCCAGCGGCGTGCGGAGGTCGTGGCTCGCCCAGGCGACGAGCTGACTGCGGACGTCGAACAGCTTCTCGAGATTCACCGCCATCTCGTTGAACGCGACGCCCAGCTCGGCGATCTCCCGGGGCCCGCTCTCCGGTGCACGCACACCCAGGTC
Source organism: uncultured Actinomycetes bacterium (assembly GCA_963719325.1). Taxonomy (GTDB): domain Bacteria; phylum Actinomycetota; class Thermoleophilia; order Gaiellales; family Gaiellaceae; genus DATBLE01. The sequence continues at coordinate 53,513 of CAVRBW010000008.1, read as the reverse complement.
GCCCGCGGCCAGCTCCGACGACGCAGCGCGCAGGCGCTGAACCGGTCGCGCGATCGAGCGCGCGACGATCAGGCCGGCGAGGATCGAGGCCGAGGACGACGCAGCGGCGACGAACAGCAAGGTCGTGTCGTGGCCCGAGGCGAACATCACCGTGCCCGAGACCGAGACTGCAATCAGCGGCAGTGCTCCAGACACGAACGCGAGACCGGCGAGTCGAAGGTTCGCTGTCGGCAGCAGCCTGATCGTCACTGCCGAGACAAGTCCGCCCGCAAAGGTCGCGGCGGCCACGATCAGCCCGAAGACGATCACGGGCAGAACCGGTAGCCGACACCCCAGATCGTTTCCAGATGCCTCGGCTTCGACGGATCGTCCTCGATCTTCTCCCGCAACCGGCGCACGTGGACGGTGACGGTGCCGGTGTCGAAGGCCGGCTCGTACCCCCACACCCGATCCATCAGCTGGTCGCGAGAGAAGACCCGGCGCGGGTGGGAGACGAGGAACCAGAGCAGGTCGAACTCCTTCGAGGTCAGGCGGAGCAGCGCGCCTGCCTTCTTCACCTCCCTGGCGGCGGCGTCGAGCTCGAGATCGCCCTGGACGATCCGCTCCTGCGAGCCGGTGGCCGGGCCGGAGCGGCGCAGAACCGTGCGCACGCGCGCGGCGAGCTCTCGAGGCGAGAACGGCTTCGTCACGTAGTCGTCGGCGCCGATCTCGAGCCCGACGATCCGGTCGGCCTCCTCGGCCCGGGCCGTGAGCATGATCACCGGCAGGTCGGAATGGCCGCGTATCCACTGGCAGAGCTGGAGACCGTCCATCCCGGGCAGCATCAGGTCGAGGACGACGAGGCTCGGCTCGTGCTCGCGCACCAGCTCGCGGGCTCGCAGACCGTCCCCCGCCTCGAGGGTCTCGTACCCCTCGCGCCGAAGGTATCGGACGACCACGTCTCTGACGATCGGCTCGTCGTCGACAACGAGAACGGTTGCCATCCCGGTAATTGTGCCCGGATAACTCTTACGAGGCGCTGAATTCGACTTTCGTAAGGATCTCGAAAGGGTTCGGAAAGAAACGCCCTCTAGCGTCGGCCGAGCAAGCCACCCCAAGGAGGGAACGTGAAGAAGGCAGTGCTCGTACTCGCGATCGCCGGCGCTCTAGGGCTCGCGACCGCACCCGCGATGGCCGACTCGATCCGCCACTTCCAGCAGCAGGCGACCGAGGGCTTCTATCGCGGTCAGGTGATCGAGTATCTCGACTTCGGCCCCGTAAAGCTTCAGCCGGGGAACAAAGTGGCGCCGATCTGGGCGGTCACGAACGGGGTCGAGGACCAGTACAACATCATCGACGTCGTCCCGGGCCAGAAGGGCTACACGCCGCTCTGGGACGTCAAGCTCGTCACCTGGAAGGACGGCGTGACGCCTCGGAAGCTCACCTCTGCCGGCGCCGTGCGCAACGCGTTGTCGGCCGGCGACGTGACGGTGAAGGACGCCGGCATGGTCGTCAATTGCCCGCTGATCTAGCCGGGCAGGGAGACCGTCCCCGACTCGACCTGCACGAGGCCGTCGCGGTGCAGCGCCGCGACGGCCTCCGCGTCGAGGTTCGCGAGCGGAACAGGCCGGCCGGAGACGGCGCGTAGCGTGCGCGCCCGCCGCTGGCGAAACGAGCCCTCGAACGGCCCTTGCTTGCGCTCCGGCTCATAGCTTCTTCCCCGGGAGGGGCATGCCTCCGAGAGCGGACACGCCGCACAGCGTGGGATCCGCGCCAGGCAGACCGTGGCGCCGAGGTCGAAGAGCGCCTGCGCTGCCTCGGCGCCGAACTCGCCGCCGGTGCGGTCGAGCACCCGGCGGATGTTCACGTCCACCGGGAGAACCGGTCGGCCGAAGGCGAAGTTGGCGATCGCCGCCGCTGTGTACGGCCCGATGCCGGGCAGCTCGGTCAGATCGTCCGGCCAGCCTCGCTCGGCGACGACGCGCGCCGCGCGGTGGAGGTTGAGCGCGCGCCGGTTGTAGCCGAGCCCTTGCCAGGCGCGGATCACCTCGGCCGGCGAAGCGGCCGCGACCGCCTGCACGGTCGGCCACCGCTCGAGCCACTCGAGGTAGCGCGGCACGACCCGCGAGACCTGCGTCTGCTGGAGCATCACCTCCGAGACGAGGATCGCGTAGGGGTCGCGAGTGTGCCGCCAGGGCAGGTCGCGGCCGTTCTCGCGAAACCACGCCTGCAGAAGCTCCTGCACCGGATCGAGCCTAACCCGTGGCGCAGAAAGCACTGTCAGAGCCGGCTCGGTTCACTGCCGCCGAGCACGGCGCCGGTAGCGTCAAGGCCATGCCCGCCGGCTTCGTCGACGTCCACAGCCACGTCATTCCCTCCGGCGACGACGGGGTGAAGAGCGTCGAGGAGGGCATTGCCCTCTGCCGGCAGGCTGCCGAGAACGGAACCCGAGTCCTGTACGGCACCCCGCACGCGCAGCCCGGCGGGAGCTGGCACGCGGTGACTCCGGAGCGCTACGCGCGTGCGGTCGCGAATCACCGTCTGATGAAGGAGGCGTGCGCGGCATTCGGGCTCGACCTTCGCCTCGGCTGGGAGGTGGCGCCGACCGGAATCCTGGTCGGCGAGATCTCCGAGTACGTCCTCGAAGGAACACGCGCTCTGCTGGTCGAGTTCCCCGGCCCCTGGTTCTCGTTCACCGACCCGCTCGCCGCCACCTGGAGGCAGGTCGAGGAGATCCATGCAGCCGGGCTCGAGGTGATCCTCGCCCATCCCGAGCGCTGTCCCGAGATCCAAATGCAGCCCGATGTAGTGCTGCCGTTCGTCGACGGCGGTGCGCTCGTGTGCTTCAACGCGGACTCGTTCCTCGGCGCCCACGACCCCGCGGCCGAGCGCTGCGGCTGGCAGCTGCTCGAGCTCGGCGTCGGCGACCTGATCGCCTCGGACGCGCACCGTCTCTCGCGGCCGAGCCGGATGCACGAAGCAGTCGACATGCTCGCGGCCCGCTACGGGCTCGAGCGGGCCCTCTCGCTCGCCGACGGATCGGCGCTTGCCAGGGTGGCTGGTCGGGTTCCGGAACGGTCTCGGTAGTTCCCCGCAGCACGGATCCGCTCGGCCACTGATGTTCGGAAGGCTCCCACCTGGGAAAACCTGCCGGTGATCGTGCGCTCGGTCGCCACCGGACGAGAGGCTTCGGCTTGATCGCGTCGACCGCGCTCGAGCTCGCCCGCTGGCAGTTCGGCGTCACGACCATCTACCACTTCCTCTTCGTGCCGGTGACGATCGGGATGGCCTGGTTCGTCGCCGGGATGCAGACCGCCTGGCACCGCACCGGAAACGAGCGCTACCTGCGGATGACGCGCTTCTTCGGGAAGCTCTTCCTGATCAACTTCGCGCTCGGGGTCGTCACGGGGATCGTGCAGGAGTTCCAGTTCGGGATGAACTGGGCTGACTACTCGCGCTACGTGGGCGACGTCTTCGGGGCGCCGCTCGCGATCGAGGGCCTGGCCGCGTTCTTCCTCGAGTCGACGTTCCTGGGGCTCTGGATCTTCGGCTGGGACAAGCTGGCGCCCAAGGTGCACCTCGCGATGATCTGGCTGGTCGCGATCGGGACGACCGCGTCGGCCTACTTCATCCTCGCCGCGAACTCGTGGATGCAGCACCCGGTCGGCTACCGCAAGGTCGGCGACCACGCCGAGATGACCTCGCTCGGGAAGGTCTTCTTCCAGGGCCTCCAGATCACCCACTTCTTCCACACGATCACTGCCGCGCTCCTCACGGGCGGACTGCTCGTGCTCGCCGTCTCCGCCTACTGGCTCCGGCGCGGCCGCGAGGTCGAGATGTTCCGCGCCTCCGCCAAGGCGGCGCTCGTCGTCACGCTGTTCGCGTCGGCGGCGGTGGTCGTGATCGGCCACTTCCAGGCGCAGATCCTGACCCGAGAGCAGCCGATGAAGATGGCGGCGGCCGAGGCGCTCTACAAGACGAGCGCCCCCGCGCCGCTGTCGCTGTTCGCGGTCGGGCCGTGGGAGCGGCATCCGAAGCGGACGAACGTCGACATCCGGCTGCCGCACGGACTGTCGGTGCTGGCGACGAACTCCTGGAACGGGAAGATCAAGGGGATCGACGAGGTGCAGCGCGAGTACCAGCAGAAGTACGGGCCGGGCGACTACACCCCGATCGTCGGAGCCGAGTACTGGGCCTGGCGCGTGATGGTCGGCCTGGGCTTCCTTGCCTTCTTCTTCAGCGCCATCGGGCTCTGGCTGAGCAGGGGCGGACGCGCTCTGGAGCGCTCGCACAGGTTCACGTGGTGGGCGTACGTGTTCCTCGCCCTGCCGTTCGTCGCCAACACGGCCGGCTGGCTGTTCACCGAGATGGGGCGGCAGCCGTGGATCGTGCAGGGCCTGTTGCTCACGCGCGACGCCGTCTCGCCGCGGGTCGGCGTGGCCTCGGTCGCGCTGACGCTCGCCGGGTTCACCGCCGTGTACGGGATCCTCGCGGCGGTCGAGGCGTGGCTGATGACGAACGCGGTCAAGAAGGGCCCCGAGGAGGAGTTCCCAGCGCTCGAGCAAGGCGCGTTCCTACCACCCCTCGTCTACTAGGGTGCCAATGCTGCTCGCCGCCGGATACTTCAATCTCGAGAGCCTCTGGTTCCTGCTCATCGCGGTGCTGTGGATGGGCTACTTCTTCCTCGAGGGATTCGACTTCGGGGTCGGCATGCTCTATCCGCTGCTCGGTCGCGACGACGCCGAGCGGCGTGCCCTCCTCAGGACGATCCAGCCCGTCTGGGACGGGTACGAGGTGTGGGTCCTCGTCGCCGGTGGCGCGACCTTCGCCGCCTTCCCGGGCTGGTATGCGAGCCTCTTCTCCGGCTTCTACCTGGCGCTGTTCGTGATCCTGCTCGCCCTGATCGTGCGCGGCGTCGCGATCGAGTACCGCAACAAGCACACCGGCGCGACCTGGCGGCGCAGCTGGGACCTCGCGATGCCGATCTCGAGCGGGCTGATCGCGCTCCTCTGGGGCGTGGCCTTCGCCAACATCGTGCACGGCGTCCCGCTGAACGCGAACGGCGACTACACGGGCGACCTGCTCGACCTCTTGAACGGCTACGGGATTCTCGGCGGGCTGACCGTCCTGGCTGCGTTTGCGCTCCACGGAGCGCTCTTCCTCTCCCTACGCACCCGGGGCGAGCTCGCCGAGCGATCCCGGCAGACGGCTCTTCGTCTCTGGCTGCCGACGGCGGCGTTGCTGATCTCCTTCCTCGCCTGGACGGCGGTCGACGCCGCCTCGACGGGTGCTCGCCGCATCGTCGTGGTCGTGCTGGCCGCTGCGACGCTGGTCGCGGGCGCCGCGTCCTGGCCGCTCGCCTGGCGGCGGCGACCGGGGCTGGCGTTCGGCGCCACGTCGGTGGCGATCGTCCTGCTGGTCTCGACGCTCTTCCTCTGGCTGTACCCGAACGTGCTCGTCTCGAATACGGACGGCGTGGCGAACCTGACGATCTTCTCGACCGCCTCGAATCACTACTCGCTGGTCGCGATGACGATCGTCGCGATCATCTTCGTGCCGATCGTGCTCGTCTACCAGGCCTGGGCGTTCTGGGTCTTCCGCGCCCGGCTGGGAAAAGAGGACTTCGAGGAAGTGCGAAGCCCACTCGATCTGCTCGCCCGTACGCCTCTCGGCAGGAAGCCTGAAACCGAAACCTAGATAGTTCGGTCGTGCGCGTTCTCGACCCGGACCTGCTTCGCCGCGTGCGCGGCGTTCGACGGCTGCTGGCGCTCGACACGGCGCTCGGGCTCGGCGCGGCCGTACTCGTCCTGCTCCAAGCGACGCTCCTCGCACGCGTTGTCGCCCGCTCGTTCTCTGGCGCCTCGCTCGGCGAGGTCTCCTGGCTGCTCGGTGCGTTCGGGGCGGTCGTCTGCGGACGTGCTCTGCTCGGGTGGGGCTTCGAGACCTACGGGCGGGTCGCCGCCGTGCGCGTTCTGTCCGAGCTTCGGCTCTCGCTCGCCTCGTCGCGGCTGATCCGGCAGCCGGCGGCGCTCGACGGCACGGAGAGCGGTGAGGTCGCAGCCGCTGCGGTTCAGGGTGCCGACGCCCTCGAGGCGACGTTCGGGCGCTATCTGCCACAGCTCGTGCTGGCGATGCTGGTGCCGCCGACCGTCCTGATCTGGACGGCGACGATCGACCTCGAGTCGGCCGGGTTGATGCTGGTGACGCTGCCGCTCGTCCCGATCTTCATGTGGCTGATCGGCCGGTACACGGAGCGGCGGACGCGCGAGCGTTACGCCGCGCTGTCCCAGCTCTCGCGGCACTTCCTCGACGTGATCCGCGGGCTGCCGACGCTGCGCGCGTTCAACCGCGGCGAGGCGCAGGCGGTTTCGATCGCGTCGGTCGGCGACCGCTACCGGCGGGCGACGATGGCGACCCTCCGGGTCACGTTCCTGTCCGGCGCCGTGCTCGAGCTGGCGGCGACGATGGGCGTTGCGCTGGTCGCCGTGACGGTCGGCGTGCGGCTCGTCAACGGCCACCTCGGCCTGCAGTCGGGCCTGACCGTGCTCGTGCTCGTTCCGGAGCTCTATCTGCCGCTGCGGACGCTTGGAGTGCGCTACCACGCAGGCGCCGACGGGATGGCGGTGCTCCAGCGCATCCTCGCGCTGACCGATGCGCCGGCGATCCGCGTCGGCGCCCTGGCACCGCCGAGCCCGGCGGAGGAGCCGGTGCGGTTGGATCGGGTGTCGTTCGAGTACCCGGCGCGGTCCGGAGAGGCGTTGAGGGAGGTCGAGCTGGTGCTGCTCCCGCACGAGACGGTGGCACTCGTCGGCGAGAGCGGCGGCGGCAAGAGCACGATCGCCTCGCTCCTGCTGCGGTTCGTCGAGCCGACCGCCGGCCGGGTGCTGGTGGGGGAGACGGATCTCACGGAGGTCGATTCCGCCGCGTGGCGGCGGCTCGTCGCCTGGGTGCCGCAGCGGCCGACGCTCGTCCGCGGCTCGATCGCCGACAACATCCGGCTCGGGCGCGCAGACGCGACCGACGCCGACGTGCACGAGGCGGCACGCCTCGCCGGGGCGGACGGCATCGCCCCGTACGAGACGCTCGTCGGGGAAGGTGGCCGCCCGCTCTCGTCCGGCGAGCTCCAGCGGATCGCGCTCGCCCGCGCGTTTCTACGTGACGCGCCGCTGGTGATCCTGGACGAGCCGACCGCGAACCTCGACGCCGAGAACGCCGCTCTCGTCGGGGAGGCGATCGAGCGGCTCCGCGAAGGGCGCATGGTGCTGCTGATCGCGCACCGTCCGGAGCTCGCCGCGCGTGCCGATCGTGTCGTCCACATCGACCGCGGACGTGTTCTCGAGGAGGCGGTCGCGTGACGGAACCGGTGCCAGGCACGGGTTACAAGGGTTTGACGTTTGTTCCACATTCTGCGAGTTGCAGGGAAATGTGCGCGCCGCACGTCGTCAAACCGGTGCCAGGCACCGGTTACGGGGGTGTGACGTGAGCGTGTTGCGCCGGCTGCTCGCAATCGCCGAGGCGCCACGTTCGCGTGTCGCGTTGTCGGTGACGCTCGGGGCGCTCACGGTCTGCTTCGGCGCCGGTCTGATGGGGACGGCCGGGTACCTGATCTCGCGCTCGGCGGAACGGCCCGCGATCCTGTCGCTCGGCGTCGCGATCGCCGCCGTCCGCTTCTTCGGAATTGCGAGACCGGTCGTCCGCTACCTCGAGCGGCTCGTCTCCCACGACCTCGCCTTCCGGACGCTCGCCCGCCTGCGCGTGCGCTTCTACGAGCGGATCGAGCCGCTCGCGCCCGCGGGGCTCGCCGCCTTCCGGCGCGGCGACCTGCTGAGCCGTCTCGTCTCGGACGTCGACGCGCTTCAAAACCTGTTCCTGCGCGGGCTTGGTCCGCCGCTCGTCGCCGTCGCCTCCGGCGCGGTGCTGGTCGGCGTCTCGGCCGGGATCCTCCCCGTTGCCGGGCTCGCCCTCGCGATCGGCCTGATCGTCGGCGGCGTGGCGGCGCCCTTCGCCACAGCACGGCTCGGCCGCTCCTCCGGAGACCGCCAGGCGGCCGCCCGCGGGGAGCTGACGGCCGAGCTGGTCGAGTTGCTCCAGAGCGCGCCCGAGCTCGTCGCGTACGGCCGCGAGCAGGACGCGCTCGACCGTGTCCGCAGCGCCGACCGCGAGCTGGCCCGGCTCACCCGGCGCGACGCGGTCGTCGCCGGGATCGGCGAGGCGGCGACCACCGTCGTCGCCGGCCTGACCACCGTCGCCGTGCTCGCGGTTGCCGTCTCCGCGCACGCCGGCGGGAGCCTCTCGCGCGTGCTGGTCGCCGCCCTCGCGCTGATTGCGCTCGCCGCTTTCGAGGCGACGGCGCCGCTCGTCCAGGCAGGTCAGGAGCTGGCCGGAACCATTGCTGCCGGCGGGCGGCTGCTCGCTCTCACCGACCGGGAGCCACCCGTGCGGGACCCGGTCAGCCCGGCACCCTCGCCCCAGGGCATGCCCACGGTCGCCCTCGAGGGTGTGAGCGTCGCCCACGCGCCGGGGCTGAACAACGTCGACCTCCGGCTCGCACCGGGCAGAAAGGTCGCCCTGGTCGGACCGAGTGGAGCCGGCAAGACGACCGTCGCCAACCTGCTGCTTCGCTTCCTCGATCCGGATTCCGGCCGGGTCACCCTCGACGGGCGCGACCTGCGCGAGTACCGGCAGGAGGACGTCAGGCGCCTGATCGCCGTCGCCGCCCAGGACGCCCACCTCTTCTCGACCAGCATCCGTGAGAACGTCCGGCTCGCCAGACCGGACGCGACCGAGGCGGAGGTGGAGGCGGCGCTCCAGCGCGCGCGTGCGTGGGACTGGATCCAGTCGCTCCCCGACGGGCTCGACACCCTGGTCGGCGAAGAAGGCCGAGAGCTCTCAGGCGGACAGCGGCAGCGGGTGGCGATCGCCCGCGCGCTCCTCACCGGCGCGCCGGTGCTGGTACTCGACGAGCCGACGGCCCATCTCGACCCCGAGACCGCGGAGGCGCTCGTCGCCGACGCGCTCGCCGCAGCGTCCGACCGAACCGTCCTGCTGATCACGCATAGGCCGGAGGGACTCGACCTGGTGGACGAAACGGTCACGTTGCCGCTTACCACGGCTTAACGGTTCGGCGCTACAACAAGAGGACCGATGGTCTACCTGTGCATCGAGGCGGAACAGACTGCCGAGCGGGCAATCACCAGCCAGCTCGAGAGATTCGGCTGCCGCGTCCACCATTCGGCCGGCGGCCTACGGGTCGCGTTCCCCTACGCAGAGACCGAGCGGGAGGCGCTGGCCGAGGTGCAGCTCTACCTCGGCGCCCGAAAGGGCTCGGTGCGCTCGGCTCGCGCTGCCTGACCAGACCGCGTCGATAGCCTAGGCGCGTGCGAACGAGGCGGCTGGGCAGGACCGGAGCTCGAGATCACGGTGGCCGGGTTCGGCGCCTGGGCCGCCGGGGGCGGTGGCTGGCAGTACGGCTGGGGCCCCCAGGACGACGCCGACTCGATCGCCGCGATCCACCGCGCGCTCGAGCTCGGCGTGAACTGGATCGACACGGCCGCCGCCTACGGGTTCGGCCACTCGGAAGAGGTGGTCGCGCAGGCGTTGCGAGACCTCGCCGAGCCGCCCTACGTGTTCACGAAGTGCGCCTTGCTCGAGGGGCCGGGCCGGCAGGTCGTCCACAACCTGAAGCGCGATTCGCTCCGCGCCGAGTGCGAGACCAGCCTCCGCCGCCTCGGCGTCGAGGCGATCGACCTCTACCAGATTCACTGGCCGGTCCCGGACGGAGATCTGGAGGAAGGTTGGACGGCGCTCGCCGAGCTGAAGAGCGAGGGCAAGGTACGGCACATCGGCGCCTCCAACTTCAGCGTCGACCAGCTCGAACGGGCCGAGGCGATCGCGCCGGTCGAGTCGCTCCAGCCGCAGTACTCCCTGATCGAGCGTGGGATCGAGGACGAGATCCTGCCCTGGTGCGCCGCGCACGACACCGGGGTCATCGTGTACTCGCCGATGGCGTCGGGCCTGCTGACCGGGACGATGACCCGCGAGCGCGTCGCCGCGTTCCCGGAGGACGATTGGCGCCGGGGCCACCCGCCCTTCCAGGAGCCGGCACTCGGCCGGAACCTCGAGCTGGTGGAACGCCTGCGCGAGATCGGCGAGCGCCACGACGCCTCACCGGGTCAAGTCGCGGTCGCCTGGACGCTTCGCCGTCCCGAGGTGACCGCGGCGATCGTCGGCTTCCGCCGTCCGGATCAGGTGGACGCGATCCTTCCGGCTGCCGCCGCACTCGACCTCGCCGACGCAGAGGTGGCGAGTCTCGTCGAGTAGGTGTGCCGAGGCGGCCGCCGGTGCGGCCGCCTCGGCGAGTCAGTGCGCCGCTACCGGTCGATGCGGTGTCGCGACATGTCGCAGTGTGCTCCCGGCCCACAGGGCGACGAGCACGATCGCGAGCACCAGCAGTGCCCAGTGCGCGGCCGTGACGATCGCGACGAACGCGAATACGAGCGCTACGACTCCGAGGGAACCGAGCAGGACGATCGAGGCGCGTAGCCTCTCACCCGCTTGCGGCATCGCCCCGAAGGCGCACCCGGCCACACCGACGACACCCATCGTCACCGCGGCCCAGCGGTTGCTGCCGAGGTACCACCAGTCCTGGGCGTTCGCGACGTAGACGACCACGACGAGTGCCGCGACCACGGTGGCGGCGAGATCCTTGCGTGACAACACCATCTCGGACCTCCTTCCGCCGGCAAGCTTCACTCCGGCTCGGCCCGGCGGCATCCGTGTCTACGCGGATCGATCTGCATTGGTCAGCGCGCGAGCGGCGCGAGCGCAGGCCACTGCGTCGGCTTGGTGTCCGCGTAGTCGTAGAGGCTGCCGCCCGTCGCCCCGGCTTCGAGCGCGGCGGTCGCAAAGGCTCGCACCTGGCCGACCGTCGCCGCTCGGGCGAGGCCGCCGACCACGTGCACGGCGAGCGTCTCGTCGCCGGCCCGCTCGCGGAGCAGCTCGATGTTCGCCTCGGTGTAGGCACCGCTTGCCGCCGCGCTCTTGAACCTGTACGTGAAGTAGCCCATCGGCAGGAAGACGTCGAACCACTCGCGAAGCTGCACATAGGGGAACTCCGGCCAGTAGCGCGGGTTCAGATCCATGCCTCGCGGCGCAGGGATGATCGCGCCGAGCGTGTATGCGTCGCCGGCGGCCGCCCGCAGACGCTCTGCCAGCGCGAGGACGCGCCCGGTCCTCCTCGTGGCCGGCTTGACGACGCTCGACTCGATGTCGAGTGCGAACGAATCGAACGCCTCGCCGTGCGCCGACCGGAAGCGAATCGCGGCCAGTGACCGGCGCAGGTCGCGGGCGACGTTGGCAAAGGACGGCAGGTACCAGGCGACGACGCGGAGCCCGGCCGCGTGCGCCGCCTCCACGAACCGGCCCAGGACCGCCGGCCGCATCACATCGACCGTGCGCGAGTAGTTCGAGGTTTCGAGGTAGAGCGCCGTGACCCCGCGGGCGCTCATCCGGTCGACAGCCACCTCCGGGTTCTTCCAGATCGCCGTGTCCCAGAGGTCGACCCAGGTGCCGAGACCGGCGTAGGCGGTGGCGTCGGGGCCAGTCGCTGCACCGCCCGCGGGAACGGCGAGGCAGAGTGCCAGCACACCGAGACCCGCGGCGAAGCGGAGGCCCATGACCTCGCATTCTCGTCGCCGTTTGTTGCTCCTTTGTTAGGCGCCCGCCCCCCGGGCGTCTCGACAGCTCGGCGCGCGCAGCAAGCGTTGTCCACCTGGTTACCCCAACGGTGCCGTGCGGTCATGACCGCGGCAGCTACCTTCGAAGCATGAGCAAGCAGTATCTGGTTCTGATCGAGCAGCTCGTTCGCGATGGCCGCTCGGAGCACGAGATCGATCGGATCGTCGAGCAGGCGGTCGCCGAGGACGTGCGCGTCCTCAGCGAGGATGTCGACGAGCCGTTCGAGCCCGAGCAGCCTCTCGCCGCCTGAGCCTAAGCGTCGCCGACCGCGATACGCTCGCGGCATGCGCGCCCTCGTCGTTACCCGCAGCGGCGGGCCGGACGTGCTGGAGCTCCAGGACGTATCGGCGCCTGAGCCGGCTCGGGCCGGCGAGTTGCTCGTCGACGTCGTCGTCGCGGGTGTGAACTTCCGGGACATCTACGAGCGGAGAGGCGGCTACGGTGTTGCCCCGCCCGTCATCGCCGGGATCGAGGGGATGGGCCGTGTCGCCGCGGTCGGGGACGGGGTGGGGGAGTTCGCGGTCGGCGACCGCGTCGCCTGGAACAACGTTCAAGGAAGCTACGCGGAGCAGATCGTCGTTCCCGCGGTGAAGACGGTGCCGGTTCCGGCCGGGCTCAGCGACGAACTTGCCTGCGCTGTCCTGCTGCAAGGGATGACGGCTCACTACCTGACGCACTCGACCTACCCGGTGCACGAGGGAGACGAGGTGCTCGTGCATGCCGGCGCAGGCGGCGCGGGCCGCCTGATCGTCCAGCTCGCGAAGATGCGTGGCGGCCGCGTGACGGCGACCACGTCGAGCGCAGAGAAGGCAGAGCTGGCCCGGTCCGCCGGCGCCGACGAGGTGATCGGCTACGACGCCGTGCCCGAGGCCGAGTTCACCGTCGTCTACGACGGCGTCGGACGGGAGACATTCGACCGCTCGCTCGACTCGTTGCGCCCATGCGGGATGCTCGTCCTCTACGGCGCGGCGAGCGGGCCCGTGCCGCCGTTCGAGGTCACGCGCCTGAACGCACGGTCGACGTTCCTCACGCGCCCGTCCCTCGTCCACTACGTGGCGACCCTGGAGGAGCTCCTGCAGCGCTCGGGCGAGGTCTACGGCTGGGTCGTGGACGGGAGGCTGGACGTGCGGATCGGCGGCAGATATGCGCTCGAGGAGGCTGCGCGGGCGCAGGAGGATCTCGAATCCCGCCGCACGACCGGCAAGTTGCTGCTCACGGTCCGCTGATCGCGGCTGCCTCTGTGTAAGCGGTTTCAGGCCTGCGGCTGGAAGCGCTTACATCGAGGTGTTATGGTCGCGTCTCTTCTGCCGGGACCAAAGATCAGGAGGGGGTTTCAGATGGTCAACCGGAAGATCGGTGCTGGCCTTGCGCTCGGGATCGTGGCCGTTCTCGTCACGCTCGGCTCGGTCACGACGGCTGGGGCTGCACCCGCACGACACCACTCCGCCAAGGCGATCACGCTGACGATCGCCGCCAACTCCGTCGTCGGCGGGAAGAACGACTCCGGCGCGAAGTGGATCGTCAACTACGTGATCCCGAACTTCGAGAAGCAGATGGCCGCGGCCGGCACTCCCGTCGACGTCCGTTTCCAGGGAACCGGTGTGGGCGACGAGGCCTACAAGACCCAGCAGGCGCTCGACCTCAAGACGGGCGGCGGCGGCGACGTGATCGCCATCGACGGCATCTGGGTCGGCGAGTTCGCCCAGGCGGGCTACATCAAGCCGCTCGACGAGGTTGCCGGTCAGACGGTCGCGAGCTGGGACGGCTGGAGCCAGATCCCGAAGGCGGTGCAATCGAACATGTCCTTCCAGGGAAAGCGCTACGGCGTACCCTCCGGAACCGACGGCCGTGTCCTGTTCTTCAACAAGACCCTCTTCCAGCAGGCGGGGATCTCGACCAAGTGGCAGCCGCGGAGCTGGGCGGACGTGATCGGGACCGCGCGCAAGCTGAAGGCGAAGCTGCCGGACGTGACGCCGCTCCAGATCAACGCCGGCACGGCGATGGGCGAGGCGACGACCGCGCAGGGCTTTCTGCCGCTGCTCGTCGGCACTGGGAAGAACATCTACGACACGCAGGCGAAGAAGTGGCTCGGAAACACGAAGAACATCCGGGACGTGCTCGACTTCTACCGGCAGGTCTACCGCGGCAAGCCGGCGCTCGGTAATGCCGACCTGCAGCTCCGGGCCGACGGCCGCGACCGCTCGTTCCAGGACTTCTCCCAGGGCAAGATCGCGATCCTCGGCGAGGGCGACTACTTCTGGCGCGGCGTGGTCAACCCGAGCGGCGGGATCGACCCGATGACGAACCGCAACTCCGTCGTCGGCTGGGCGCTGATTCCGGCGCAACGGCCGCACGCGGGGATCAAGGGCCCGGCGTTCAAGCGCGGGCAGAGCTTCGTCAGCGTCTCGGGCGGCGGCGGCTACGTGCTCAACCCGCACACGAGCCATGGGAAGGAGGCGTGGCAACTGCTCGCGTTCATGAGCTCGAAGGACGCGACGAAGGCCGCCGTGGCGACCGCGGCGCGGATTACCCAGCGGTCGGACGTGAACAAGGAGACGCTGTACGGCGATCCGCTGCTGGGCTACGTCTCCCGGAACGTCCTGCCGATCACGGCCTACCGGCCCGGGTTCGCCGTCTACCCGCAGGTGTCGCAGCTGCTGCAGCTCGCCTCGCAGCAGGTCGTCTCCGGCACGAGCGTGCAGAAAGCCGCCCAGAACTACCAGAAGGCGCTGGTGAAGCTGGTCGGGGCAAACAAGGTGGAGAGCTCGTAGCCGAGGCATCTCGTCTGAGCGCGCACGCAGCACCGCAGACGACTATCGGGAGGGCCGGCGCGACGGCGTTCGTCGTGCCGGCCCTCGCGCTGATCGGCCTGTTCCTGATCTTCCCGGCGATCTGGACGATCTACCTCGGCCTGACCGACTACCGGCTGACGGGCGTCCAGGCCGCGCACCCGCAGTTCGTCGGCTCCGAGAACTACACGCAGACCCTCTCCGACCCGCAGTTCAGCAACGCCCTGAAGGTCACCCTGATCTTCGTCGCCGGCTCGGCGCTGATCGGGCAGATGCTGCTCGGCTTCGCGCTCGCGTGGCGCTTTCGCGACTGGCGCAGCCCGCTGCGGCGCGTGGTCGAGGCGCTCGTGATCGTCGCCTGGATCATTCCGAGCTCGGTCGTCGCGTTCCTGTGGATCGCCTTCCTCGACGGCCAGTCCGGCACGTTCAACCAGATCTTCGGTCTACGGGTCGAGTGGCTGATCCACCACCCGCTGCTCTCGATCATCGTCTTCAACACCTGGCGCGGGACGGCGTTCTCGATGCTGCTCTTCGGGGCCGCGCTCAACAACCTGCCGCCGTCGCACCTGGAGACCTCGCGGTTGGCGGGTGCCTCGGGCTTTCAGCAGGTGCGGGACATCGTCCTTCCCTCGATCCGGGGTCACATCCTCACGAACATGCTCCTGATCAGCCTCTGGACGTTCAACGAGTTCACGCCGTACCTGATCACCGCCGGCGGCCCGAACTTCAAGACCGAGCTGCTGCCGATCTACGTCTACCGCAACGCCTTCTCCTACGGCGGCCTCGGGCTGGGCGCCGCGATCTCGACGATCATGCTCGCGATCAACCTGCTGCTCGCGCTCGCCTACCTGTGGCTGCTGCGAGAGAGGAAAACCGCCTGATGGGCATACGCGCGATCACGGCCGAGGGGGAGAGCGGCGTCGTCGTGCGGGCGTTCCTCGGGCGCCTCGGCTTCTACCTGTTCGTCGTCGTCGTCTCCGGGTTCTTCGCGCTGCCGCTGCTCTGGCTGCTGCTCGCGCCGTTCGATCGCAATCCCACGCTCTCGGTCCGCGTTCCCTCGGGGACGCTCTCGAACTTCGGCGACGTCTTCGACGACCCCAACATCGTCAGCTCGCTGCAGAGCTCCGTCATCCTCGCCCTGGGAACGATGGTGATCGTCGTCTCGCTCTCCGCGCTGGCCGCGTACGCGCTCAGCCGCGTGCGGATTCCCGGGCGCGACCTGCTGCTCTACGTGCTGCTGCTCTTCTCCTCGATCGCCACGGGCACGGCGGCGATGGTGCCGCTCTTCCTGCTCGTCTTCGACCTCGGCCTGATCAACCGCTTCAGCGGAGTGATCCTGGTGCTCGCCGGCGGCCTCTTGCCGGCGGCGATCTTCATCCTCAAGGACTTCATGGACGCGATCCCGTCGAGCTACGAGGAGTCGGCGCGAGTGTTCGGGGCGAACTCGCTCCAGATCCTGCGCGACATCGTCGCCCCGGTCGCGCGGCCCGGGCTGGCGGTGATCGCGGTCTGGACGATCGTCAACGTCTGGGGGAACTTCCTGATCCCGTTCATCCTCCTCCGCTCGCCGGACCGGCAGCCGGCGTCGGTCGTCGTCTACAACTTCTACACCGAGGGCGGTCAGGCGAACCTGCGCCTGCTCTCGACGTTCTCGCTCCTCTACTCGATCCCGGTCGTGGTCATGTACCTCTTCGTCAACCGCCGCTACGGCTTCCGCTTCCACGGCGGCATCAAGCGCTGATGGCAAGCGTCCAGGTCCGATCGCTGAGCAAGGTCTTTCCCGGAGGGGTGCGGGCGATCGACGAGCTCGACGTCGAGATCGAGGACGGTGAGTTCTTCGCGCTCCTCGGTCCGTCGGGCTGCGGGAAGACGACGCTGCTGCGGACGCTCGCCGGGCTCGAGTCGCCGACCTCCGGCTCGATCGTGATCGGCGAACGGGACGTGACGCGGCTTCCACCGGGTGCCCGCGACGTCGCCATGGTCTTCCAGGACTACGCGCTCTACCCGCACATGACCGTGGTCGACAACATCGCCTACCCGCTCAAGATCAAGAAGGTCTCGAAGGCGGAGCGGCGCGGCAAGGCCGGAGAGGTCGGCGCCCATCTCGGGCTCGAGTCGATGCTCGCGCGGCGGCCTGCGCAGCTCTCGGGCGGTCAGCAGCAGCGGGTCGCGCTCGCCCGCGCGATCGCCTACCGGCCGAAGCTCTTCCTGCTCGACGAGCCGCTCTCGAATCTGGATGCCCGACTCAGGCTCGAGGCGCGCACGTTTCTGAAGCGGCTGCAGAACGAGGTACGGACGACGACCGTCTACGTCACCCACGACCAGGCGGAGGCGCTCGCGCTCGCCGATCGGATCGCAGTGATGGAGGCGGGCCGGATCCGGCAGCTCGGCACGCCGGAGGAGGTGTTCAAGCGGCCCGCGAATCTCTTCGTGGCCGGCTTCATCGGCTCGCTGCGGATGAACCTGCTGCCGGCGACGGTGGCCGCCGGCGGCCTACGCGTCGGCGGCCACACCCTTTCGCTTCCGAGCATCGCGACCGGGCTCGTCACAGAGGGCGAGGAGGTGATCCTCGGCGCCCGGCCCGAGTTCGCCGTCCTCGACCGGGAGCTCGACGGCGAGGGGATCGTCGGCACGGTCTCGATCCTGGAGAACCTCGGCACCGAATACCTCGTCACGGTCGAGTCGGGCGACGTCTCCGTCCAGGTCACCGTGGACGAGGGCGACGAACCCGAGGTCGACGAGCGGATGCGCGTGCTCCCGCTCCAGCATCGGACACTCCTCTACCGCGCCGAGGACGGCGAGCTCGTCGGCTCGCCGCGGATCGAGGTCCCCGCTGCCGAGGCACAGTCGCCGGCGGCGCCACCCGAAGGCGCGCCGGCGCGATGAGGGTCGTTCGCGGACAGTGGACGCCCGCAGATCGCGCCGAGTCGCTCTACCGGTCGGTCCCGTTCGAGGTGCCGCCGGGTGCGCCGGCGGTGGCCGCCCGGCTGCACTACGACCGCAGCCGCTCGGTGATCGACCTGGGGCTGCTCGACCCGGCGGGCTTCCGCGGCTGGTCCGGCTCGAACAAGGAGGGCTTCGTCGTCACCGGTGGGCGTGCGACTCCCGGGTACGTGGCCGGGCCGCTTCCGCCCGGGGAGTGGCAGGTGCTGCTCGGGCTGCACCGCGTCGCCCAGGACGGCACGGAGTTCGAGCTCGAGATCGACCTGGCGCCGGCCGACCCTCCGCCTGAGCCCGCGCCGCCGGCCCGGCCGCAGCGCCCTCCGCGTCGTGAGCTGCCGGCCGCACCGGGGAGACGCTGGCTCGCAGGCGATCTCCACACCCACACCGTCCACTCGGACGGACTCCTCACCGTCGCCGAGCTCGCCTGCCTGGCGCATGAGCGCGGACTCGACTTCCTCGCGATCACCGACCACAACACGGTCAGCCAGAACGCCGACCTGGCCGCTGCGGCAGCCCATGCCGAATGCTGCTCCTGCCCGGGTTCGAGCTGACGGCCGATCGCGGCCACGCGAACTGCATCGGCGCGAGCCGCTGGATCGACTTCCGCCGCTCCGCGGACGACTGGCTCGTGGACGCCGAAGCTGCAGGCGCGCTGCTCTCGATCAACCACCCGCTCGGCGGGGACATGGCCTGGCGCCAGCCGATGGCCGAGCGGCCGCCGCTCGTGGAGGTCTGGCACTCGACGTGGGACCGGGTCGGGCTCGAGACGCTCGAGTGGTGGGAGGCCTGGGGAGCGGGTCTCCCGGTCGGCGGCAGCGACTTTCACGCCGCCTTCGGCCTCGAGGGCCTTCCGGGAGCGCCGACGACCTGGCTCGAGGTCGAGGGCGAGGACGTGCTCGCCGCGCTCCGTGAGGGCCGCATCGCGATTTCGGCGGGGCCGGAGGCACCGGTCGCGGTCAGGCACGACGGAGAGCTACTCGTGCTCGACGGGGATGGGACGACCCTGCTCGGCCCGGACGGCGAGCGGCGCAGGATCACCGCCGACCGGGTTCGCGTGCCGGCCGCGCCGGGGCTGCACCGGCTCGTTGCCGACGACGGCCTGACCGTGGCGCTTACGCCGTAGGCTCGGCCGAGGTCAGACCTCGCCCGAGTCCAGCAACGCGCGGCGCAGCGCCTGTCGCCAGCCTGCGCGCAGGGCGGCCACCTCTGCCGGCGGCCTGCGCGGCTCGTACCGCGCCCCCCGGCGCAGGTAGGCGGCGAACTCGTCCGCGCTCGACCACACGCCGGTGGCCAGGCCGGCGAGCGCGGCGGCGCCGAGCCCGGTCGTCTCCCGCTCGGCGGCGACTTCCACGGGGCACCCGAGGAGGTCGGCCTGGAACTGCATCAGGAAGCCGTTCGCACTCGCTCCGCCGTCGGCGCGCAGCACCCCCGGCGGCTCCGGCAGAGCCTCGAGGACGTCGGCGACCGAGAAGGCGATTCCCTCGAGCGCGGCGCGCGCGACGTGTGCCCGTTTCGTCCCGCTCGTCAGGCCGCAGAGGAGTCCGCGCGCGTACGGATTCCAGTGCGGCGAGCCGAGGCCGGCCAGGGCGGGGACGAGGTAGACGCCGCCGGTCGACTCGACCTCCTGCGCGAGCGCCTCGCTCTCCTCTGCCGAGGCGAGCAGGCCGAGCCCGTCGCGCAGCCACTGGACGACGGCGCCGGTTGCCAGCACCGAGCCCTCGACCGCGTACCGGCGACCGCCGCCGAGCGCCACCGCAGCCGTCTCGAGCAGCCCCGGGGGCGGGGTCAGCGGGGATTCGCCGACGTCGACGAGGACGAAGGTCCCGGTGCCGTAGGTCGCCTTCGCCTGGCCGGTCCGGAAGCAACCCTGGCCGACGAGCGCCGCCTGCTGGTCGCCCGCCAGCCCGGCGATCGGCAGTCGCACGCCGAGCAGCTCGCCCTCGCCGACGACCTCCGACGAGCCGCGCAGCTCCGGCAGCAGCGAGCGCTCGACGCCGAACAGCGCGAGCAGCTCGTCGTCCCACTCGAGCGTGTCGAGGCCGAGCAGCAGCGTGCGCGACGCGTTGGTCGGCTCGGTGACGTGGAGCTCGCCGCCCGTCAGCTTCCACACGAGCCAGGAGTCGACGGTGCCGAACGCGAGCTCGTCCTGGGGCGCCTCCGTTCGCTCCAGCAGCCACTCCAGCTTGGTCGCCGAGAAGTAGGGGTCGGGAACGAGACCCGTGCGGCTGCGCAGGAGCTCGGCCGGAAGCGAGCGGCAGCGCTCGGCGGTGCGGCGGTCCTGCCAGACGATCGCGTGGTGGACGGGGCGGCCGCTCTCCCGCTCCCAGAGGAGCGTCGTCTCGCGCTGGTTCGTGATCCCGATCGCGGTCAGCGTGGCCGGCGCGATCTCCGCCGCCGTGACCGCCGCCGCGGCGGCCTGTTCGACGCTCTGCCAGAGCTCCTCCGGGTCGTGCTCCACCCAGCCCGGCTGCGGGTAGTGCTGCGGCACCTCGGCGTAGCCGCGGCCGCGTACGCGCGCCTCGGCGTCGACGACGAGGCAGGTCGTCCCGGTCGTGCCCTGGTCGATCGCGAGGATCACGCGGGATGTCGCGGGGTCAGGCCCTGGGCCATGTCCCTCTCGGCGTCTTTCCTGCAATGTGGGGGGTCGATCCGCACTGTTCAGAGAATTGTTGCGGGTTTCGGGGTCAGGCCCCGCTTCCTGCTGCGAGTGGAGCTCCGGTCCACAGCTCCTCGATCCGCTCTCGGAGCGCCGGGGTGTCGAGGCCGTGGAACGCAAGGGTCGTGCGGCGGCGGATGACGTCCTCCGCGTCGATCGCCCACTCGTGCGTCCGTGCGTACAGCGCCTGCGCGACCACGTCGAGCCCACCCGGCGCGAGTGGCTCGAGAGCGTCCGGCCGCTCCTCGCACGCCGCGAGCACCTCGCCGGCCAGGGTCCCGTAGGTCGCGGCGAGGTGGCGCGCGAGCTCCGGCGCCAGGATGGGGAAGCGGCGACCGAGCGCCTGGGCGACGACCTCCGGCCGGCCTGCGCCGGGAAGCGGCCCCCCGCCGTCGAGCGTGTGCAGGCCGAGGTCGCCCTGAAGCCTCGAGAGCGCCGCGCGCGCGATCCGCCGATACGTCGTCAGCTTGCCGCCGGCGACGGAGAGCACGCCAAGGCGGCCCCGGGAGAAGGCGACCTCGCGCCTCGCCCGCGCCGTAGGGCCGCGGGTGACCGGCAGCACTCGCAGACCGGCGAACCGATACCGAATCGACTCCGGACGCAGCAGCTCGGGCGCCAGCACCCGTCCCGTCTCGGCCAGGATCTGGGCCTCCTCCTCCGCGGTCACCTCGAGCGTGTCCACGCCGGGGTGGAACTCGGTGTCGGTGGTGCCGAGCAGAAGGAGGTCGTCCCATGGAACCGCGAATGCGACGCGAGTGCGGTCGACCGGGATCGTCAACGCCGCGGCCCACGGCGCCGGCAGCTCGAGCACGAGGTGAGCGCCTTTGCTGAGCGTGACCGACGTCCCTGCGTCAGCGTCCTCGAGGCGTCGGACGTCGTCGACCGCAGAGCCGGAGGCGTTGACGACGGCCCTCGCCGCGACCTCGATCACCCCGTCGTCGACCAGGTTGCGCACAGTGACGGCGAGCCCTTCGTTCGAGCGCCCGATCGCGACTGCTTCGGCGCGGCTCGCTACAGCCGCGCCGGCTTCGGCGGCAGCGAGGACGTTGGCCAGGCAGAGCCGCGCGTCGTTTCCCTGCGCGTCGTGGTAGAGGCCGACCGCGCGGAGGCGGCCGACGTCGAGTGGCGGGACGAGCTCGGTGGCGCGCGCAGGAGGGATCGTGAGCCCGCGCAGGCGCAGGGAGCCCGTGAGGCCCGCGTAGGCGGCAAGCGCGGCACGGATCGCCGTCGGCCCGTACGGGCCGCCACGCTCCACGGGGAGCAGAAAGGGCAGCTCGCGGACGAGGTGCGGGGCGACCTCGCGCGAGAGGGCTTGCGCCTCGTGCAGGCCCTCCCGGACGAGCCGGAAGTCGCCCATGCGCAGGTAGCGGAGGCCCCCGTGGATGAGCTTCGACGACGCGCTCGAGGTGCCGGAGCCGAAGTCGGACCGCTCGACGAGTGCGACGCGCAGGCCCAGGCGCGCGGCAAGCGCTGCCGTGCCCGCCCCCACGATCCCGCCACCGATCACGAGTAGATCGAAGCGCTCGCGGTTGAGCCGTTCGAGCATCCGGGTGCGTATGGGAATCACTGTGCCAACGATTGCATGATCGTCGATCCGTCTCCGTGGCGCCGGGTCTTGACTTTGGCTCGAGAGGAGTGCAAACGTATCCGCACGTGAGGGGGCGACGCGAAGGAGGTCACCTGCTCGATCCGGAGGCTGCCCGGCCCGCCCCGGATCTCCGTTCGGTGGCACCCCTGAGGATCGGCGTGATCGGGCTCGGTGCGGTCGCCCAGGCCGTGCACCTGCCGATCCTGGCGAAGCGGGCTGACCTCTTCCAGGTGGCGGCGGTGTGCGATCTGTCGCCGGCCCGCCGCGACCGTCTCGGCGAGCGCCTCGGCGTGCCGGACGAGCGGCGCTTCTCGGAGGCGGAGGCCTTGCTCGGCTGCGGCGACCTGGACGGTGTCGCGCTGCTGACGTCCGGCTCGCACGGCGAGCTCGCCGCAGCAGCGGCGAGAGCCGGACTCGCCGTCTTCTGCGAAAAACCGCTCGCATACACGCTTGCCGAGGCGGATGCGCTCGCCGAGCTGGAGCCGCGCCTCTCGCTCGGGTACATGAAGATCTACGATCCCGCGGTCGAGCGGGCGCGGACGCTGCTGGCAGAGAGGCCGCCGGCGCGATCCGTCGAGGTGACCGTCCTGCACCCGTCCGAAGCGTCGCAGCTCGGGCACGCAGGTCTGCTTCCGCCCGCCGACGACGTCGACACTGGGACGCTCGAGTGGCTGCGCGCGGAGGAGCTCGCCCTGGCGGAGCGTGCGCTCGGCCCGGTACCCGCCGAGATCGCCTCGCTCTACACCGGAGTGCTCCTCGGCAGTGTCGTCCACGACCTCGCCGTGATCCGGTATCTGCTCGGCGAGCCGATCGACTTCGAGTACGGCGACGCGTGGCCCGACGGCGTCGGTTTCGCCCCGCCGTCGGTGGCGCTCCTCGGCCGGCTCGGTGGCGGAGGGCGTGTCTCCATTCGCTGGCACTACCTCGACCGTTATCCCGCCTATCGGGAGGAGGTATGCGTCCACGACGAGCGTGGCACCGTCGCGCTCACGTTCCCCTCGCCCTACCTGCTGCATGCGCCGACGACGCTGAGGGTCGTCGAGGCCGACGGGGCCTCAGAGCGCTCGACCCGCTTCCGCTCGACCGTCGAGGCATTCGCGTGCGAGTGGCTCGCGTTCGCGGCGTTCGCGCTCGAGGGGACCGCGCCATCGGCGGGGGTCGCGGAGGGCCGGGCGGACATCGTCGCCTGTCAGCAGGCGGCGGCTGCGATCGCGGTGCAGCGGGGCGTGGCGATCGGCGGCGAGGCGGCTGGGAGAGCGGCGTGAGCAAACAGCCTCGTCACCAGGACGTCACCATCTGTCCACCCGGCGACGCGGTGGCGACCTGCACGGTGTTGCACAACGGCAACCACGAAGGGTAAGGAGGGAGACTTGTGAAGGCGAAGATTCTCGTGATCCTGGCCGCGGCGCTGGTCGCGGTCCCCACGGCGGTCGCCGGCTCGACCGGCCCGTCGCACGCAGCCAAGGGGGTGACGATCAACCTGTACGCGAGCGGCGACGTCAACGTGCAGTCGCTCTGGCAGGACAACCTGATCCCGGCGTTTCAGAAGCAGAACCCCGGTGTCAAGATCAAGTTCATCTTCTCCGAGCACGGCACGAACGACTCGACGACGCTCGCCCGCATCGGCGTCGCGGTGAAGCAGCGCAAGTGGTCTGGGATCGACATCGTCGACGGTGGCCTGTCGACGACGCTCGCGCTCTCCGGCCTCACACAGCCGGTCTCGAAGGCGACGGCGCCGAACCTGAACCACGTGAACAAGGCGCTGCTGACGCCGGTGAAGGGCGCGGCGATCCCGTACCGCGGCTCCTCGGTCGTGCTCGGCTACAACTCGCAGCAGGTAGCAAGTCCGCCGAAGACCCTCGACGCGCTGCTCGCGTGGATCAAGGCGCACCCCGGAAAGTTCACCTACAACTCGCCGAACACCGGCGGCTCCGGGCAGTCCTTCGTCGAGACGGTGCTCGACAAGTACATGTCGCAGAGCCTGATCACGAAGTTCGTGCAGGGCTACGAGCCGGACCTCGAGTCGAACTGGAAGCAGGGCTTCGACGTCCTGCACAGCCTCAACCAGGACATGTACGGCAACGGCGTCTACCCGAACGGCAACCAGGCCACGCTCGACCTGCTCGCCAAGGGCCAGATCTGGATGGCTCCGGTCTGGTCGGACCAGGCGCTCGCTGGCCTGAAGGCGGGCACGCTGCCGCCGTCGATCAAGCTGACCCAGATCTCGAACCCGTCCTTCAACGGCGGCGCGGCCTATCTCGCGGTGCCGAAGACGGCGAAGAACAAGGTCTCGGTCTACAAGTTCGTCAACTTCCTGCTGTCGCCGGCGGCCCAGTCGGTGGTCGTGAACGTGATGGCGGGATACCCGGCCGTCGACCTGAAGTACATGCCGGCGTCGGTCAAGACGAAGTTCGCCGACGTCTCGGCGAACACGCTCCGCCAGGGCTACTCGACCAAGTCGGGCAACGACATGAAGGCTCAGTGGCAGCAGAACGTGCCGTAGCACTCACACCCCGCGCGGCCGCGCGGCGGCGGACGCTCCGTGAGCAGGCCCAGGGCCTGCTCATGGTGCTCCCGCCGGTGGGAGTGATCGCCGTCTTCATCGGGTTCCCGGTGCTGGCGGCGATCGCCTACACCCTCGGCCGCGCCGACGGGCCGAACTCCGTCGTCAACCTCTTCGCGCAGCGGCAGCACGTGGTGAAGCACGGTGTCACCCTCGGCGCCTACCGCGAGATACTCGGGAACCCGCATGTGCGCCGCGATCTGTACGCAACGATCTGGATCACGGCCGCCACGGTCGGGATCGTCCTCGTCGTCTCGTGGGCGGTCGCGCTCTACCTGCGCCTGTCGGACTCGCGCGTCGCCCGCGTCGTCTCGGCGCTGTCCGTCGTGCCGCTCTTCATCCCGGTCGTGATCGCCGGCTACGCGACCCTCGTCTTCTACTCCTCGGACGGCTTCGTCCGGACGGTCGCGTACCGGCTCGGCTTCCACGGCTTTCCCACCCTCGGCTACACGCTCACGTGCGTGCTGATCGCGCAGGTGTGGGTCTCGATCCCCTTCGGGGTGTTGATGATGAGCTCCGGGCTCAACGCCGTGCCGAACGCGCTGATCGAAGCAGCCCGCGACTCGGGCGCCTCGCTCGGCCGCACCGTCCGCTCTGTGCTGCTGCCGCTGAACGTGATCCCGACGGTGATCACCGCGACGTTCACCGGCATCGCGGTGCTCGGCAGCTTCACGATCCCCTACCTGACCGGGCCGAGCGCGCCGAACATGCTCGGCCCGTCGATGAGCAACTACTTCGGCGCCTACGGGCAACCGCAGCAGGCGGAGGTGATGGCGATGATCGTGTTCGTCCTCGCGATCGGGATCGGCACCGCGTACGTGTGGGCTAACGTCCGCGCGCAAAGGCGCGCCTCGGTGACGTCGTGACGAGTGTCCCCGCGCGCGTGCCGCTGCCGGCCGCTCCCTCGGCGCGCCGGGTCGCGGCGACGCGGCTGCTCGGCCGCATCGCCACCGCGATCTTCCTGCTCGCGCTGCTCATCTTCATGGTCGGGCCGATCGCGTGGCTCTCTCTGCGCGCCTTCTCCGGCCTGTGGCAGTTCCCGCAGCTCCTACCTCGCGACTGGACGGTCAAGTGGTGGCGGTCGGTCTTCGAGGACCAGGCGCTGCTCCACTCGATGAAGCTGAGCTTCATCTTCGCGCCGGTCGTGACGGTGCTCTCGGCGGCGATCTGCCTGCCGGCGGCCTACGCGTTCTCGCGCTTCAACTTTCCCGGCCGGCGCGTGCTCCTGATCTCGCTCTTCGCCACGAACGCCTTCCCGAAGATCGGCCTCTACGTGTCGATGGCCGGCGTCTTCTTCTACCTCAACCTGATGGGGACGTTCATGGGCGTCGTGTTCGTGCAGTTGATCGGCACCGTCGTCTTCATGACCTGGATCCCTACCGCCGCTTTCTCGGCGGTGCCGCGCTCGCTCGAGGAGGCGGCGCGTGATGTCGGCGCAGGGCCGCTGCGGGTCTTCTTCCGCGTCACGTTCCCGCTCGCGGCGCCCGGGATCTTCGTCGCGATGATCCTCTCCTTCCTCGTCTCGTTCGACGAGGCGCAGGGCACGTTCCTCGTCGGCGTCCCGACGTACATCACGATGCCGACGGAGATGTACACCCTCGTCCTCAACTACCCGGAGCAGGCGGCGGCGGTCTTCTCGCTCCTGCTCGCCATCCCGTCGGTGATCCTGATGGCGCTCGTCCGGAAGCACGTGATGGGCGGCCGACTTGCGGAGGGATTCCAGATCAGGTGAACGCTCGCCTCCGGCTCGCTTCACGGGGGAAACGGCCGGTTTCCCCCGTGGGCCCCCTTCCCCAAACCCGCTCGCACCATAGGTGCCGCTGCGAGCGGCGCCCGCACATGTCGGGCGCCGCGGCGGGGTTCTCCTGCGCTGTCGAGGTCCATCGGTGACCATCGAGGTTCCGCACGCGGGGCTGCGGCTCGAGCAGGTCTCGAAGGCGCTTGGCGGCAGGACGATCGTCTCGGGGCTCGATCTGGACGTGCGGGCGGGCGAGTTGACGTGCCTGCTCGGCCCGTCCGGCTGCGGCAAGACCACGACGCTGCGCATGATCGGCGGCTTCTTGCGCCAGGACGATGGGCGCGTGCTGATCGACGGGCAGGATGTCGGCGGGCTTCCGCCGGAGCGCCGGCCGACGGCGATGGTCTTCCAGAACTACGCGCTCTGGCCGCACATGACCGTGTTCAAGAACGTCTCCTTCGGCCTCCGCCTGCGCAAGCTGCCGAAGCAAGAGATCCAGGAGCGGGTCGAGCGCGTCCTCGAGCTGGTCGGGCTCACGCACCACCTCCACAGCTATCCCGCCCGGATCTCCGGGGGCGAGCAGCAGCGGGTCGCGCTGGCGCGCGCGCTCGTGCTCGAGCCGAAGGTGCTCCTGCTCGACGAGCCGCTCTCCAACCTCGACGCGAAGCTCCGCGTCCGCGTGCGCGAGGACATCCGCGAGATCCAGCAGCGGATCGGGATCACGACCGTCTTCGTCACCCACGACCAGGACGAGGCGCTCTCGATCGCGGACCGGATCGCAGTCATGTCCGGCGGAATGGTGGAGCAGTACGCGGACGCGCGGGGCCTGTACCGCGAGCCGGAGACCATGTTCGTCGCCAACTTCGTCGGCGCGATGAACGTCTATCGCGGCAAGCCCACCGCGGGCGGGATCGAGCTGGCGGACGGCATCCTCGTCCCGTGCGACGGCCTCCAGGAAGAGGCGGGCGAGTTCGAGGTCGGCGTCCGGCCCGAGGACGTGCAGGTGTCGACGAACGGCGACGGTGCCGAGGCGACCATCATCCGCGAGGTTCCGCGCGGCCACTACAAGGAGATCGTCCTCCAGCTCGGGCCCCACGAGCTGCGGGCCTTCGTCCCGGCCGACCTGGAGCCCGCCGAGCGCGTCGGGGTCCGGTTTGCACGCGCGCTCCTGTACCGCGACGGCGTGCTGTACCGGGCGCGAACGACCGCCTTCGCATAGTGGCGTCGCAGCTCGCGATCGCGCATCGGGGCGATCCCTACGCATTCAGAGAGAACACGCTGGCTGCGTGCGTCGCCGCCGTCGAGGCGGGCGCCGACATGGTCGAGATCGACATCGCCCTCACGGCCGACGGTGCAGTCGTCGTGCTGCACGACCCGACCCTCGAGCGTCTCTGGGGCATCCCGCGGGCGGTCGCGGAGATGACCCTCGCCGAGGTGCGCGCGGTCGGAGACGGCGATTGCCGCATCCCGGAGCTTCGCGAGGTGCTCGATGCGACGCCTGTGCCGCTGATGGTCGACTACACGGCGAGTGACGTCGCCGTGCCTGCCCTCGAGGTCCTCGTCTCGGCTGACGCGCTCGGCCGGGCGCTCTTCTCGGGCGAGAACGTCGTCGGGCATCGGCGGATTCGCGAGCG
Organism: uncultured Actinomycetes bacterium; assembly: GCA_963719325.1. Taxonomy (GTDB): domain Bacteria; phylum Actinomycetota; class Thermoleophilia; order Gaiellales; family Gaiellaceae; genus DATBLE01. The sequence goes on along the minus strand of CAVRBW010000008.1, from coordinate 25,887 downwards.
CGCTCCGGAGGCGCGCATCGCGCTGACGTGGACGTCGCGCGATCTCCCGCCGGACGACCTCCTCGCCGATCTCGACGTCGAGTACGTGAATCCGAGCTGGGAGCTGGTGGAGCCGCACCTGGTCGAAGCGATGCACGACCGGGGGCTCTCCGTCTCCACCTGGACGGTCGACGCCCCTGCGGAGATGGCGCGGCTCCTCGACCTCGGCGTCGACGCCGTGATCACGAACAGGATCGCCCCACTGGTGGCGTTGCTCGGGCGCAGCCCCGCCGAGGACGCGGTGTGCTGAGCGAGCACGAGCTCGACGCGGTCGCAGAGCTGCTCGACGAGCTCGCTGCGTTCGCGGTCGACCGGATCGTCGAAGAGCCGCTGCGGGCAGACCAGATCTCGACCAAGTCGAGCCCCGCAGACTGGGTGACGGAGATCGACGTCGCGATCGAACGGCATACGCGCGACGCGGTGCTGGCCCGTTTTCCGGGCCATCGGGTCGTCGGGGAGGAGCTCGGGACGAGCGGCGGCGAGCGCCCGGCGGCCACGTGGTACGTGGATCCCATCGACGGGACGACGAACTTCGTCCACGGTCTGCCCTGGTCGTCGTTCAGCGCCGTCGCGGTCGACGAGGCGGGTCCGGCGGCGGGGGTCGTGGTCGACCCGTACCGCCGGGAGGTGCTCTCGGCCGCGCGCGGCCGCGGGGCGCGCGTCGACGGCGTGCCCTCCTGCTGCTCGGACGCGACGAGCCTCGTCGGCGGGATCGTGCTGACCGAGCTGACGGCTCAGTCGCTCTGGCCGGGGATGGAAACGTTGATCGCGGCGCTCGCGGCAGCGGACTGCGTGACCCGGATCATGGGCTCGAACGCACTCTCGCTGGCGAGCGTCGGTGCGGGCCGCGTGCTTGCGACCGCGATCGGGTCGTTCGGCCCCGTCGACTGCTTCGCGGGGATGCTGATCGCCCGCGAGTCCGGCGCACGCGTCCTCGCCCGGTCAGGCGGTCAGGAGCCGGTCGTCGGGGACGGCCTCCTCTGCGTGGCGCCGGGAGTTGCCGACGAGCTTGTGCGCGCGTGGAGGGAGGCTCCGCCGGATGGCGTCTGAGAACGAGCCGCGCGGCGCCCGGCCGCGGCACGTGACGCTCGTCGACGTGGCCCGTGTCGCCAACGTGTCGGCGTCGACGGCCTCGCGTGCCCTGCACGAGAGTACGCGGATCAGCGACGCGACGAAGCGCCGCGTCCGGGTCGCCGCGCGCTCGCTCGGCTACCGCCCGAACCGCGTCGCTCGGTCGCTGCGGCTCAACAGCGGGACCTTCGTCGGGATCGTCGTCCCCGACATCGGCGTCGATTTCTACAGCCGTTTTGTCAAGGGCGCCCAGGATGCCCTCCAGCAGGCGGGACGTCAGGTCCTCGTCCTGAACACCGAGCGCGAGGCCGAGCGGGAAGCCTGGGCGATCCAGACGCTGCTCGAGCACCGCGTCGGCGGCATGCTGCTCGCCACTTCCGGCGCCTCGACGCGGGAGCCGCGCGTCCCGACCGTGTTCTTCGACAACCTCGTCTCCGGCCACGGTGTCGCGCACGTCGCCTGCGCGAACGCGGAAGGCATCGGCGCTCTCGTCGATCACCTGGCCACGCACGGTCACTCGCGCGTCGCCTACATCGGCGGGCCGCCGACGCTCACCTCCGGACGCGAGCGCCTCGACGGCTTCCTGGCAGCGATGCGGCGCCTCGACTTCGAGGCGGCGAGCGCTGTCGAGCTGGCCGACCCGACCTGGTCGCCGCAGAGTGCGGCGGCGGCGATGGAGCGTCTCCTCGCCCTTGCCGAGCCGCCGACGGCAGTCGTCACCTCCGGCGACACGCTCGCTCTCGGCGCGATGAGCGCCTGCCGCGCCGCGGGCCTGCGGCTCCCGGACGACATGGCGCTGGCCTCCTTCGACGATCCCGTCTTCGGCGAGCTGCTCGATCCGCCGCTGACGGCGCTCGCCCGCGCCGACAGTGCGATGGGAAGATTGGCGGCGTCGCTGCTCCTGCATGCCCTTGACGGCGGCGCGCTGGGGCCGCCGACGGAGGTCAGGCTGCCGGTGGAGCTCGTCGTCCGCCGCTCGTGCGGATGCAGGTGAGCGGAGTCCGGCGTTCGGAGGCCGCGCCACCGAACATCGTCCTGATCCTCGTCGACAGCCTCAACCGCGGCGATCTGCGCTGCTACGCCGCGTCGGCCGACCTCGACACGCCGAACATCGACCGGCTGGCGCGGCGCGCGTGGCGGTTCGACAACCACTTCGTCGGCAGCTTGCCCTGCATGCCCGCACGGCGCGAGCTCTTCGCGGGGTTCAAGGAGCTGCTCTGGCGGCCGTGGGGGCCGCTCGAGCACTTCGACGCGCGTCTGCCGCGCCTCCTCGAGGCGCGCCGGCTACACGACGGCGATCGTCACCGACCACTACCACTACTGGGAGGAGTCGGGAAACGGCTACCTGCAGTCGTTCCAGCAGACGGAGCTCGTGCGCGGCCACGAGCACGACAACTGGAGGGGGCCGGTGCCCGCCGGCGAGCCGGTGCCCCGCTGGGTGGAGAACGTCGAGCGCTGGCGGCCCGGCGCGGGCCGCCGCTACTACGCGAACGTCCGCGACTTCTCCGGTGAGGACGACTTCTTTCCGGCGCGGGTGATGGACGCCGCTGCACGCTGGCTCGACCGGTCGCCGCGGCATCCGTTCTTCCTGCAGATCGAGTCGTTCGACGTGCACGAGCCCTTTCACGTCCCCGAGCCCTACCGCTCGGCCTTCGGGGACGCTTCCGGCTACGACCGCTTCACGGTCTGGCCGCCGTACCAGGACCCGGGTGCGCTCGCCTCCTTCCTGGCGAGCACGTCGCCCGAGGAGCTCGCCTTCATCCGCTCGCAGTACCTCGCGAAGCTCGCGTTCGTCGACGCGCGCCTCGGGGCGGTGCTCGACGCGCTCGACCGTCACGAGCTCTGGCGGGACACGGTGGTGATCCTGACGACCGACCACGGGCACGACCTCGGCGAGCGCGGCGTCTTCGGCAAGCAATACCCCCACTGGGACAGCCATGCGAACATCCCGCTGCTCGTCTGGGATCCGGAGTACCCCGGCGAGGGCGGGTCGATCCCGGCTCTGACGCAGACCGTCGACCTGTTCTCGACGGTCGCCGATCGAGCCGGGGTTCGGACGCGAGCGCCGCACGGTCGTAGCCTCGTGCCGCTCCTCACCGGCGAGCCGGTGTCGGGCTGGCGCGACGCGCTCCTCTACGGCACCTTCGGCGAAGGCGTCTGTTGCACGGACGGCGAGTGGACGATCTTCAAGTCACCGACCGGCGCTGCGCCGCTCTACGCGTACTCGTCTCTGCTCTTCGAGTCCCTGGTCCACGACGGCGTGGAGCCGCCCGTCGGTCAGGGCCGCTTTCTGCCCGGCGTGGCGTTCCCGCAATGGCGAGTGCCGGTTCGACACGAGCCGCGCAGCCGCGAGGATTTCCTGTTCAACCGGGTCGACGACCCGGGCCAGATGCGGAGCCTCTGGGCGCAGGAGCCGGATCGGCGGGAGCGGATGCTGAGCGCGCTACGCCCAGGTGAGGAGGAAGGCGCCTACGAGGAGCAGCTCCGCCGCTGGGCCTCGTCGGCGCGTGAGGCCTGGTTTGCGCTACGCCACGTCCGGGTTGGGGAGCATGTAGTCGCGGACGGTGGCGACGAGGTCTTGGTATGAGCCGATGAAGCCGCGCAGGGTGCGCACGGTCGCACCGTAGGAGTCGAACTCGTCGACGGTCATCCCGTTGGCGTCGTAGGCGCGGCGGAAGTCCGTGAAGCGCCGGTGGAGCTCGTCCACGACCGGCTCGGGGACGGGCTCGTCCATGCGGTGGACGATCTCGAAGTCCGACTCGTTGAACAGCCGCTGCCAGGCGTGCGGCATGGTCAGGACGATGTCGCCGCCGATCAGCTCGGTCCAGTGCAGGTGGTGCCGGTACGCGGCGGCGAGCAGCCGCGAGCGGTAGCCGCGCTCCTGGAAGATCGGGTACGCCTTCTTCACGCAGGCGATCCCCGCCCAGTGCGGGTAGCCGGGATCGACGAGGATGCGGTCGCGCTTGACGAGCACCTCGATCCAGTCGTCGAGCCGGCCCACCATCATCGTCACGACCGGCGACATCAGCGAGACGTCGTTGCCGTCCGCCTCGCGCCGCTCGAGCCCCCGCTCGACCGCTTCCGCCACCGCGAGCGCCTGCGGAACCGTGAAGCAGACGGTCGCGTTGATCGTCACGCCGGCGGCGGTCAGATCCTCGGCTGCCTGGATCCCGGCCTTCGTCGCCGGCACCTTGACCTGCATGTTCGGGGCCAGCGAGGCGAAGCGCAGCGCCTGTTCGGTGATCCGGGCGGCGTCGCGGTAGAACTTCGGGTTCGTCTGGATCGAGAGGCGTCCCTTCTTCTGCCCCTCCCGCTCGAAGACCGGGAGCAGGATCTCGGCGCCCCGCACCGAGATCTCCTCGAAGAGCTGCCAGGTGACCTCGTCCTCGGTCCAGGTGGGGTTGCTCCGCGACGATCTCGGGAATCCGGTCCCGCCAGAGGTGCAACTCCTTCTTCAACACCTCCCCGACGATCGTCGGGTTGCTCGTCGCGCCCGTCGCCCCGCGCGCGACCGCGTACGTGAGCTCCTCGACGGACGAGGAGTCGTTCCAGTAGTCGGTCGGCGTCGTCGCAGCCATCTGCTGCAACGGGCTCGTGATCACCTCGGTTGAAACTGCCATGTCTCCTCCTATCTCAGAGACCCGCATGCTCGCGGAGCCAGCGACGGTTGCGCGCTTGCGCCTCGATGTGAGCGCTCGGGTCCTCGCCGGGCGCCGGTACCCAGTCCTGCTCGACCACCAGCCAGCCGGAGTAGCCGCTCGCCTGGAGCTCGGCGACGACGGGGGCCGGATCGGCGTCGCCGGCACCGAGCTCGCAGAACGCTCCGGCGCGCCAGGCCTCGTCCCAGTCTCCCTCCTGCCGGAGGATCTCGAGGCTCACGTCCTTGATGTGGACGTGGTTGACGCGCTCGCGCCAGTCCCGCAGGCCCTGGAGCGGATCGCCGCCGCCGGCGGTCAGGTGCCCCGTATCGAGCAGCAGGCCGACGTCGGTGAGCTCGAGCAGCCGTTCGATCTCGCCCGGCGTCTGGACGGTGGTGCCCATGTGGTGGTGGAAGGTCGGCTCGAAGCCGCGCTCGCGTGCTCGGTCGGCGGCACGGGCGACTCCGTCGGCGAGGCGTGCCCAATCGACCGCGCGGCGCGGGCCCGCGTCGGCCAGCACGGGGGGAGCCTGCCCGCCCGCGGCCTCGAGGAGCGTCAGCGTCGCGTCGAGCTCGTCGAAGTCCTCGTCGGCCTCGCCGAACCGGATCGGCACGAAGGCGCCCGCGAGGCCGAGACCGCGGCTCTCGAGGCGCTCCCGCAGGACGTCGCCCTCTCCGAAGTAGCCGAGCGGGCCGAGCTCGGTTCCCTCGTAGCCCGCCGCCGCGATCGCGTCGAGCACCTCCTCCGCCTTGGGGACGTTCGGCAGGATGCCGACGGTGAGCTCGAACGCGCCGTAGCTCACCGGAGCGTTGGCGACGCGGATCATTTGACGAGGGGAACGCGCGGGTCAGGCTCGAGATCCGTCCAGGAGGAGCGGATCCAGGCGAGGTCAGGGTCGTCTGCCGCGGCCATCGAGCGCCGTTCGCCCGCGAGCGCGTTCAGGTAGTAGAGGTCGTAGCCGTGCGCGGCGGCGGTCGTGTGGTAGCCGAACGGCACGAGCATCACGTCGCCGTCGCGGACGGTCACCGTCTCGTCGACGCCGTGTCGCGGGCTGTACAGGCGCTGCACCGCGAACGCCTCCGGCTTCGCCGTTCGGTAGTAGTAGGTCTCCTCGAGCACGACCTCGCCGGGCGGGTTGTCCTCGTCGTGCTTGTGCGGCGGGTAGCTCGACCAGTTGCCCGCCGGGGTGAAGACCTCGACGACGAGCAGGCGCTCGGCCGGGAACTCCGGCTTGACGATGTGGTTGATCTGCCGCGTGGCGTTGCCCGACCCGCGCACCTCGATCTCGACGTCCTCCGGCCTGATCAGCACCGGTTCGCGCCTGCGCTCGCACAGCGCGCCGCAGATCGCCACCTCCGCGTCGCCCTCGACCCGGTAGGCCGTGTCGCGCGGCAGGTACAGCGCCCACGGCATCCCGTCGAACACCGAGGCGCGGCTGCCGAGCTCCCAGCTCTCGCCCTCGGCCTCCACACGGCAGCGCCCGCCCAGCACGACCAGCGCGATCTCCCCGTTACCGGTCTCGGAGGCGAACGAACCGCTGCGGACGCCGAAGTGGAGGAACTGCCAGCCGGCCGATTCGGGCGTCACCTGCTCCCATTCGCCGGTGCGCCAAAGGTGTCCAGTTCCTTGTAACACTGTGTTACTTGCTCCAGGGGCCGCGTGGTTGAGCGGCACGCGGGTCTTGTAACACAGTGTTACTTGGCGCAGAGCTCACAGGTGCTCCCGTTCCGCCGCTCTCGCGGCCTCGTATTGCTCGCGCGCTTCGCGCACGGACGGCACGGCAGAGACCTCCGAGACGGCCACGTCCCACCAGCTCTCGTAGCTCGGCACGCCCTCGTAGCGGTCGACCTCGACCGCGATCAGGACCGTGCGCTCGACCTCTCGCGCCGCGCCCAAGGCAGCGCGTAGCTCTTCGATCGACGCAGCGCGGATCACGTGCGCGCCGAGCGATTCCGCGTTCGCGGCCAGGTCGAGCGGCAGGACCGGCGCGGGCTCCTCCTCGCTGTCCAGGCCGATCGACCCGTTCCGCCGGTAGCGGTACTGCGTGCCGAAGCCGTCGGTGCCGAGCGAGCGCGAGAGGCCGCCGATCGAGTTGAAGCCGTGGTTGTCGACGAGCACGATCGTCAGTTTTACGCCTTCCTGGATCGACGTGGCGATCTCGCTCGAGAGCATCAGGTACGAGCCGTCGCCGACCAGAACGTACACCTCGCGGTCGGGCGCGGCCAGCTTCACTCCGAGCCCGCCGGCGATCTCGTAGCCCATGCACGAGTAGCCGTACTCGACGTGGTAGCCCTTCGGGTCGCGCGTGCGCCAGAGCTTGTGCAGGTCTCCCGGCATCGCGCCCGCCGCGCAGACCACCACGTCACCGGGCGCCGAGAACGAGTTGACGACGCCGATCACCTCGCTCTGTGCCGGCAGCGGCCCGTGGCCGAGCCCGTACAGGCGCGACGACCTCGGCGTCCCACTCGCGCGTTCAGCGCCGCCGCCTGCTCGCGGTAGCCGTCGTCGACCGACCAGCCCTGGAGCAGCTCGGCCAGCCGCTCGAGCGTCGCCCGTCGCGTCGCCGACCAGCTGGAGCCCGGCGTGCTTGGCGGCGTCGAAGTCGGCGACGTTGACGTTGACGAACTGGACGTCCGGGTCGCGGAACGCCGTCTTCGAAGCGGTCGTGAAGTCCGACCAGCGAGTGCCGACGCCGATGACGAGATCGGCCTCCGCCGCCACGCGGTTGGCGGCGAAGGTGCCCGTCACCCCGATCGCGCCGAGCGCCGAAGGATGGTCGTACGGCAGCGAGCCCTTCCCCGCCTGGGTCTCGCCGACCGGCACACCGGTCGCCTCGCAGAGCCGCCGCAGCGCGTCGGTCGCCTCCGAGTAGATCGTTCCCCCGCCGGCGACGATCAGCGGGCGACGGCTCGCGCGGATCCGCGCGGCCGCTTCCTCGAGGAGGGCGGAGTCAGGAAGCGGCCGCGGGATGTGCCACACCCGTCGGGCGAGGAATGTCTCGGGGAACTCGTAGGCCTCGGCCTGGACGTCCTGCGGGAAGGCGAGCGTGACCGCGCCGGTCTCCGCCTGGTTGACGAGCACGCGCATCGCCTGCATCGCCGCCGGCACGATCTGCTCGGGGCGCCAGATCCGGTCGAAGTAGCGCGACACGGGCCGGAAGCAGTCGTTGACCGACAGGTCGCCCGCCCACGGCGTCTCCAGCTGCTGCAGGACCGGATCGGGCCTGCCGCGAGGCGAAGACGTCCCCGGGCAGGAGCAGCACCGGCAGCCGGTTGACGGTCGCCAGGGCCGCGCCGGTGACCATGTTCGTGGCGCCGGGGCCGATCGAGGTCGTGCAGGCGAGCGTGCCGAGCCGGTTCTTCATCCGCGCGTAGCCGGACGCGGTGTGCACCATCGCCTGCTCGTTTCGGGCCTGGTAGTAGGTGAGCAGCTCGGGGCTCTCGTACAGCGCCTCGCCGATCCCGGCGACGTTGCCGTGGCCGAAGATGCCGAAGCAGCCGCCGAAGAACCGGTGCTCGACCCCGTCGCGCTCGACGTACTGGGACGCGAGGAAGCGGACGAGCGCCTGCGCGGCGGTGAGGCGAACGCTCACGAGCTCGCCACCTCCGCGGTCAGCTCCTCGAGCTCCTGCTGCAGCTCGGCCAGCTCGCGCCCGCCCGCCATCAGCCGGACCAGCTCCTGGGCGTCGAGCTCTGCCTTCGGGTAGGTGCCGAGGCTCCGGCCGCGGTTGAGGATCACGAAGCGGTCGCCGACCGGGTAGGCGTGATGCGGGTTGTGGGTGATGAAGATCACCGCGACGCCGCGCTCGCGGGCCTGGACGATGTAGCGCAGCACGACGCCCGCCTGCTTCACCCCGAGCGCCGAGGTCGGCTCGTCGAGGATCAGCACCCGCGCGCCGAAGTAGACCGCGCGCGCGATCGCCACCGACTGCCGCTCGCCGCCCGAGAGCGTGCCGACCGGCTGGTCGGGGTCGCGGATGTCGATTCCCATGTCATGCAGCTGCTCGCGCACGATCCCCTTCGCCGTCGCCGCGTCGAGCCAGCGCAGCGGCCCGAAGCCTTTCCGCGGCTCGGCGCCGAGGAAGAAGTTCCGCCAGATCGACATCAGCGGCACCATCGCCAGGTCCTGGTAGACGGTCGCGATGCCGTGCGCCCGCGCGTCGCGCGGGGAGCCGAAGTGAACCTCGGCGCCGTCGACGAGCAGCCGGCCGTCGTCGTGGTGGTGCACGCCGGAGAGGATCTTGATGAAGCTCGACTTGCCGGCGCCGTTGTCGCCGAGCAGGCAGCAGACTTCGCCCCCGTTCACGTGCGCGGAGACGTCCTTCAGCGCGACGACGTTCCCGTAGTACTTGGAGATCGCGTCCACTTCGAGCAGGTTCGGCACGGTCATCTCGCTCTCTTTGCCCGTTCCCGCATGATCGCGTTCAACGCCACGGCGGCGAAGAGGATCGCGCCCTGGAAGGTGAAGGTCCAGTTGCTGTCCCACTGCGCGTCGATGATCCCGAGCTGGACCATGCCGAGCATCGCGGCGCCGAAGAAGGTGCCGATCACCGACCCGTAGCCGCCGGTCAGCAGGCAGCCTCCGACCACGGCGCAGATGATGAAGATGAACTCGAGCCCGATCCCCTCCTTCGCCTGCATCGAGCGCAGCTCGAGCGCCTCGATGATCCCCATCAGCGCCGCCGTGCCGGAGGTCATCATGAACAGCGCGATCTTCGTGCGGACGACCGGAACGCCCACGTTCCGCGCCGCGACCGGGTCGCCGCCGGCGCTGTAGACCCAGTTGCCGAAGCGGGTCTTCGAGAGCAGCCAGGCGCCGACGATCGTGAGCCCGACCCACCAGAGCACCTTGACCTTGTAGTCCCACTGGGTGATGTCCGAGGCCAGAAACCGGCGCGCCGAGTTGAAGCCGCTGGCCGTGTCGATGTCCTGGATCGCGGTCTGGCCGGTCAGCTTCAGCGTCCCGGCTGCGTTCACGCCCTGGAGGACGAAGAAGGTCGCGAGCGTGACGATGAAGCTCGGCAGCCTCGTCTTGACGACGGTGATCCCGTTCACGAAGCCGACCGCGAGCCCGAACAGGAGCACGAGCGCCATCGCCGGCCACACGTTCAGGTTTGCGTGGGTGGTGAGGTAGCCGAGCAGGAGACCCGAGCTGCCGATCATCACGCCCGCAGAGAGGTCGAACTCGCCGCCGATCATCAGGAGCGCGACCGGCACGGCGACGATCCCGTACTGGGCGGCCTGGTCGGTCCAGCCGGCGGCGATCGCCGGGTCGCCGAGCCAGTCGACCGCCCGGGCGAAGTAGCCGAAGGCGAGGAAGACCGCGATCGCCCCGACGAACGCGCCCGTGTCGGGGCGGGTCAGCAGCTGCGACAGCAGGCCGACCCGGACGAGGCGCTCGTCGGCGCGTGGAGTCTGGGCTGCGGCTTCGGCCATCGTCCTGGGAGCGGACGGGCGGGCCGACCGCCCGTCCGCTCGTCGTTTCCCCCTTTAGCGCGTTCCCTTGGCTGCGAGCGCGGCGACCCTCGCTGCGTTCGCCTTGTTGATGATCCCCGGCCCGGTCAGGACCGGTGCTCCGTTTCCGACCGTGTTCAGGTTGGACACGAACAGGACGCCGAAGACGACCGGCAGGTAGCCCTGCAGGTACTGCTGCTGGTCGATCGCGAACAGCATCTTCCCGGCGCTGGATCTGCTTGATCGAGCCGCCGACGTCGAACGTGCCGGCCTTCGTCCCCTTCGGGAGCACGTCGAGGCACGGGATCGTCACGTCCGGGTCGAGGCCGAGGAACCCGTCGAGGCTCTTGTCCGCCGCGAACGCAGCCTTCACCTTCGCCTTCGTGCCGGGGATGTCCGACTTGGCGTTCGGGATCGTCAGCACCTTGACGCCGCCGCCGCCGAGGATCGACTTCGCGCCGGCCGCCCGCTGGGTCAGGCCGGAGTTGCTCGCTTCGTGGATGACGATCAGCACCTTCTTCGCGCCGGCCGCCTTGAACTGCTTGCCGGCGCCCTGGCCCGCGATGTCCTCCGTCTGGCCGACGTGGACCTCGTAGGTGGGCAGCGAGTCGAAGGCGCCGAGCCCGGAGTTGACGGTGATGATCTCGATCCCCTTCTTCGAGGCCTTCGTCAGCGGGTCCTTGAGCGCGCTCGCGTCCGGCACCGAGGTCGCGATCACCTTCGCCTTGGCGGCGATCGCGGCGTTGATCCCGGCCACCTGCTTCGGGACGTCGTTGTTCGCGTACACCTGGGTGACGCTGACGCCGCGGCCCTTCAGATCCTTCGCCGCCTGGTCGACGCCCTTCTTGAACACCGACCAGAACGAGCCGGTGTCGCCGTGCGTGACGACGGCGACCTTGATCGCGCCGGCGGTCTCCGCCTTCGCAGTCGTGCCGCGCGCGAAGGCCGCCGCCGGGCTGAGCAACACGCCGCCGGCGGCGAGCACGCCGCCCCGGACCAGCATGTCTCGCCGGCTCAGGCCGCTCGTCTCTTCCTCCATCAGCTCCAGCTCCTCCATCGGTCCCTCCTCCTTCAGTTGCTGGCTCTCCCTAGTCGTCGCCGGACCCTACGCCGCTTCCACGCCGTGTTCCACCGCTGCTGCGACTCGCACGGGCCTCCCTTCTTCGTAGGAGTGCCGGCACGCCTCTGCCAGCAGAAGCGCGGCGACACCGTCGCTGCCGGTGACGAGGGGCGGCGTGTCGTCGCGGATCGCCGCGACGAAGTGCTCCAGCTCCAGCCGGTAGGCCTGCGGGTAGCGCTCGATGAAGTCCGAGACCCAGTCGACCTGCAGGCCGCCTTTGGTCAGCCACTCGGTGTGGAGCCGCCGGTGGTCGCCGATTCGAACGGTCGCCTTCGAGCCGACCACCTCGGTCGAGCACTCGTAGCCGTAGCCGGCGACGCGGCTGTTGTCGATCACTCCGAGCGCGCCGCTCGCGAACCGCAGCGTCACGATCGCGTTGTCGATGTCGCCCACCTCGGCGAACCCGGGGTCGGAGAGCGCCCCGCCGACCGCCGTGACCTCGTCGATCTCCCCGACCATCCAGCGGGCCGTGTCCAGGTCGTGGATCGTCATGTCGACGAAGAACCCGCCCGAGCTGCGGATGTAGTCGAGCGAGGGCGGGGCCATGTCGCGAAGCGACGTCCGGAACAGGTAGACGTCGCCGAGCTCGCCGTCCCTGATCCGGGCAGTCGCCGCCGACCAGTCGGGGTCGAAGCGGCGGTGGAAGCCGACCTGGAGCTTGATCCCGGCCCGCTCGGCGGCCTCGACCGCCTTCGCCGCCTCGTTCGCCTCGAACGCCAGCGGCTTCTCGCAGAAGACGTGCTTCCCGGCCGCGGCCGCCTGCTCGATCATCGGACGTGGAGCGGGGTGGGGGTGACGACGACGACCGCGTCGATCGCGTCGGCGAGCAGGCTGTCGAAGCTCGTCGACCACTCGCAGCCCAGGTCGCCTGCCAGCTCCTCGGCGATCGTGGCGTCGGCGTCGACGACCCGGACGAGCTCGACTCCGCGGGCGGCGGCCGCGTTCTCGGCGTGGAGGCGGCCCATGCGTCCGAAGCCCGCCACACCGAGACGCACGCGCGGGGTCACGCGACCGCCTCGAACCCGGATGTGCGCGTCGTCACGCTACTCACGGAAGCGCTACTGTAAGCGCTTACATCGCGCTGAGTCAACCGCGACGTTTCGCCTGCTTGGCGAGGGGCGGTGCGGTCGACGCACGGACGACGAGCGACGGCTCCAGCAGGTAGCGGAGCTTGCGGACACGGTGGCCGTTGATCAGCTCGATCAGGATCTCGGTGGCCCGCCGGGCGATCTCGAAACCCGGCTGCTTGATCGTCGTCAGCGGCGGCGAGGTGTAGGCCGACAGGCGCAGGTCGTCGAAGCCGATCACGGACACGTCCTCGGGGACGCGGCGGCCGCTCTCGACGAGCGCGTTGATCGTCCCGATCGCCGACAGGTCGTTGGCGGCGAAGACGGCGGTGAAGTCGGCGCCGGAGTCGAGCAGCGAGCGGGTCGCCTCGTAGCCGCCCCCCTCGGTGAACCGGCCGGTGGCGACGAGCGTCGCGTCGGAGGGGACGCGGGCGGCCTTGAGGGCCGCTCGGTAGCCGGCGACGCGCTCGCCGCTGATCCCGAGCTCGGGCGCGCCGGCGACGTGCGCGATCCGCGTGTGGCCGAGCTCGAGCAGATGCTCGGTCGCCATGCGGGCGCCGCGCTTGTTGTCGACCTGCACGAGCGGCACCGACTGCGAGTTGACGTCGCGGTCGAGGCAGACGATCGGGAAGCCGTCCTCGACGAACCGGGCGATCCGGTCGGGCGGCAGCACGAGCCCGTCGACGAGCGCCCCGTCCACCTGCTTCGCGCGGAGCAGGCTCAGGTACTCCTCTTCCTGGGCCGCGTCGCCGCCGGTGGTGCAGAGGAGCATCGTGTGGTCGTTGGCGAGCGCGATCTGCTGGATGCCGCTGACGAGCGCCGCGTAGAACGGGTTGGTGATGTCCGGCAGGAGGAAGGCGATCGTCTGGGTCGACTTGGTGACGAGGCTGCGGGCGATCGTGTTCGGCCGGTACCCGAGCCGCTGAACCGCCGCCTCGATCGCCAGCCGGGTCGCGGGCGCGATCTGTCCCGTGTCGTTGAGCGCGCGCGAGACGGTCGCGGTCGACACGCCGGCCTCCCGGGCCACGTCGTAGATCGTCGGCCGCGCGCGGGCTTTGCTCGCCATGCGCGCTGAGCGTACTCCGAGTCTCGTCGATGGAGTAGCGCCGAGCCTTATCGACGCGGCCGGAACGCGAGCACGCCGGCGCCTCCGAGCACGATCACCCGCCGGCCAGCTGCGACGGCAGCGGCATCCGCGAGCGGCTCGGGCAGCCGTCCGGCGACCGCAACTGCCCCGGAGACGGGATCGATCCGCAGGATCTCGTTGCGCGGAGCGCCGGCGGCGTCCGTTCCGCCGACGAGGTAGAGCATCCCACCGAGCGCGACGAGTGGGGCATGCGCCACAGGGGCCGGCAGGGTGGCGACGACGCGAACGGTGCCCTTCGTCGGGTCGACCGCGAGCACGGAGCCGCTCTCGCCCGACTGAGTCACGCCCCCGGCGACGTAGATCCTGCCGCGGAGAGCGGCGACGCCGGCGTAGCGGAGGCCCGCCGGAAGCCGCGCGACGACGGCCGGGGGAGCGCCGGGCCGGAAACGCAGCACCGCGGTCGCGAAGGCCGATCCGGTGTAGCCCCCGACCAGGTAGATGCGACCGTTGAGCGTGACCGCGCCGAGGTCGGAGAGCGGCTCGCCCAGCGTGCCGGCGCGGCGGGCCGTCCCGGTGCCCGGGTCGATCCGGACGACCGCGTCGGTGGACACGGCTTCGCCGCCTCCGAAGAGGTAGGCGGAACGTCCAGCCCGTGCCAACGCGGCGTCGTGGGTCGGCACGGGGAGCGTCCCGGCCACGCGGAGCCGTCCGGGCGGGCCGAGCAGGATCTGGTCCGAGGACGATCCGGACACGAGCCCGCCGGCGACGAGGATCCGGCCGCCGGGCAGCGCGACGGCGGCCAGACGCGAGGCCGATGCGGGCAGCCGCCCGATCGTCTCGACGGCGACCGGCGCCGCCGGCGCTCGCCGCGGGGCCGGTGCCGTCGCCGCGGGGAGGAGGTCGAGACCGTCCGGCTTCGAGAGGTATCCGTCGGCGGCCGAGGCGACGCCGAGATGGCCGTACTCCCAGACGATCTGCTTCGTCTTCGGGTCGACGACGACGATCCGGTGGTGCCAGTCGTCGGTGATCGCGATCATGCCGTTCGGCCACCGCACGGCCAGGGAGGGTCGGTCCAGGGCCCCGGGGCCCGACGACGGTCCATACGTCCAGACGATCGTTCCCTGCGGGGTGATCTCGTCCACCCGGCCGGGCGTGTCGAAGCCGGCGACGAGCACGTTGCCGTCGGGGAGGAGCTGCGCGTCCGACGGGTAGCTCGTCGGCGTCCGAACGGAGAAGACGAGCCGGCCGCGTGCGTCGAGGCGGTCGACCCAGCCGCCGATCTCCGTCACGAGCATTCCCCCGTCCGGCAGCGGCGTGGCGCCGTTCGGCGAGGAGAGCGAGCGGGGTGGGTCGTGCGCGCAGCTGCCCGCGCTTCCGACCTCGGCCACGGTCCGGCCGGCCGGGTCGATGCGCAGCACCCGGCAGTTCTTGATGTCGGCCACGGTGATCGTCCGGTTCCGCCACACGTAGGCGTCGTCCGGGTTCGAGAGCTCGCCTGCGGCGGAGCCGGCGACGCCCGGCCGGCCGTAGCTCCAGACGATTCGGTGCGTCCGCACGTCGATCTGGGCGATCGCGTCGTTGAACTCCTCGTTCGTGACGATCCGGCCGAATCCCGGCGTGAAGAACGCGTCGTCGGGATCGCGGAAGGACTGGTTCGACCGCAGATCGCCTGGCCGCGGGAACTGCCAGACGATGCGCTTGGACGGGGAGACGATCAGCAGCTTGTTCGCGTTACGGTCGGCGATCAGGAGGTATCCCGGCACAGGGCCGGGCGCGACGGGCGGGAGCCCGAGCCGTGCGGCCGGGTCTGTCCTCACGTGCCGGACGCTGCGGGCGCGTGCGGTGGGATGGCGCGTGGCGGCGTGGCGGACGGTCGGCGCCGGTGCCTGGCGGCCCGCGGCCGCACGGTTCCGCCCCCCTCGCGTCGCAAGCTGCACCGCGACTCCGGCGGCGACGAGGACGAGGGCGACGACGACCGCTGCGCGTCGCACTAGCGGAGCCAGGGTTCCGCGAGCGGGAACGTCGCCGCCGCCAGCGCAACGCCGACGAGAACCGCGGCGGCGACCAGCCCCGCGCGCAGCACCGTGCCGCGGGCGGCCCGCTCGGAGCCGAGCATGCGCGGGAGGCGTCGTGCGTACACGAGGACGTGGATGCTCATCGCGCCGAGCCAGAAGACGAAGCTCGCCTTGTGCAGGCCGAGCACCATTCCGGTGCGGCTTCCGAGGGCGAGCATCGCGATCCCCGTCGCGAAGATCCCGACCGTCGAGGCGACGAGCACCGGGGCGACGAGGAAGCGCATCAGCGGGTGCGGCGGCCCCTTCTCCACGTACGCGCGCCGCCGCTGGTAGTAGCGGGCGAACCGGTAGCCCGCGCTGCCCAGCTTGAGCGCGACGGGCGGAATGAGCAGCATCCCGACGAACACGTGCACGGAAAGCAGCGGGCGCAGGAACAGGATGGTCACGCCCTCGACCGCCAGCAGCCCGAGCAGGACGACGGCCGTCGCCGCAGTCAGGCGCTCGTTGCCCTCGGCGCCGCCGCTCTCGAGCTTCCGGGTCGCTTCCACGCTCGAGAGGAGACCAACATCAGATGAGCCGGTGATGAACGTGCTTCATCCCGGCCTCATCGTCCGGCGGGAGAATGAGCGCATGCGCGTGCTCGTGGTCGAGGACGAATCGAAGATGGCGGACCTGCTGGCCCGGGGCCTACGCGAGGAGGGACATGCAGCCGACGTCGCCGGGTCCGGCGAGGACGCCCTGTGGATGGCGCGCGCGGCCGCCTACGACGCGATCGTGCTCGACGTCATGCTCCCCGGCCTCGACGGTTTCGCCACCTGCCGCGAGCTGCGCTCCGCTGGAATCTGGGCGCCCGTCTTGATGCTGACCGCCCGCGACGCGGTCCAGGATCGCATCGCCGGGCTCGACGCCGGCGCCGACGACTACCTGCTGAAGCCGTTCTCGTTCGGCGAGCTCCTCGCCCGGTTGCGGGCGCTCGTGCGCCGAGCCCCGGCCGAGCGTCCGGCGACGATCGAGGTCGGCGCGCTGCGGCTCGACCCCGCCGCCCGCCGGGCCTGGAGCGGCGAGGACGAGCTCGACCTGTCCGCAAAGGCCTTCGCGCTGCTCGAGGCATTCATGCGCCGGCCGGGCGAGGTCCTCTCCCGCGGTCAGCTGCTCGACGCCGCCTGGGAGCTCGACTTCGAGCGACGATCCAACATCGTCGACGTCTACGTGCGTTACCTGCGGGAGCGGATCGGCCACGATGCGATCGAGACGGTTCGCGGCGTCGGCTACCGGCTGCCGGCCGACGCCGGATGATCTCGCGCCTGCCCATCCGCCTGCGGCTGACCCTGCCGTTCGGGCTCGTGATCGCGGTCGTGCTCGTGGGCACGGGCTTCTTCATCTACCACCGAGTCGGTAGCACGCTGCTTTCGTCCGTCGACGAGGGCCTGCGGGGGCAGGCGGCCGAAGCGACCCACCGGATTGGGCAGGGGCGCGGCGTCCTCGACCGCGACACGCCCGGCGGCCCCTCCGTCGGAGAGGTCGTCGCCGCCGACGGCCGGGTGCGCCAGTCGACGCCCTCGGGCTTGCCGGCGCTGATCACGGGAGACGAGCTGCAAGAGGTGCTCGCAGGCAAGACCGAGATCTTCGGCGGCGCGATTCCCGGGCTCGCGGGCGAGTGGCGGATCCTCGCCGCTCCGGCCCGCGCCGGCAGCTCGTCTGCAGTCGTGGTGATCGCTGCGTCGCTCGACTCGCGCGACGAGGCTCTCGACCACCTGATCCGCGAGTTTCTCATCGGCGGGCCGCTGGCTCTGGTGCTTGCGATCCTCGCCGGCTACGTGCTTGCCGCCGCCGCGCTCCGGCCGGTGGAGGCAATGCGCCGCCGCGCTGCGTCGATCAGCGCATCCACGCCCGGGAGCAGGCTGCCGACTCCCCGTAGCCGCGACGAGCTGTCACGTCTCGCGGAGACGCTGAACGACATGCTCGCCCGCCTCGAGGCGGCGGTCGAGCACGAGCGGCGTTTCGTCGACGACGCGAGCCACGAGCTGAGGACGCCGCTCGCGCTCCTGCGCACCGAGCTCGAGCTGGCCCTCCGCCACCCTCGCTCGCGCGAAGAGCTCGAGCTGGCCCTTCGCTCCGCCGCCGAGGAGAGCATGCGACTCAGCCGGCTCGCCGAAGACCTGCTCCTCTTCGCGCGCGTCGACCAGGGGCGCTTGCCGGTGCGGCGCGAGACGATCGACGCCGGAGCGCTGCTCGACCGCGTCGTCGCGCGCTTCCGGCTCCGAGCACAGGAGGAGGGCCGCCCTCTACGTGCGGAGGCCGCGACTGCGCTCCGGCTGGAGGGCGACTCCACCCGCCTCGAGCAGGCGCTCGGCAACCTGGTTGAGAACGCCCTGGCCTACGGCGACGGTGAGATCGTCGTCTCGGCGCGAGCCTCCGACGGCCGCGTCGAGCTCCACGTCACGGACGAAGGGCCCGGCGTCCCGCCCGACTTCCTGCCGCGTGCGTTCGACCGCTTCAGCCGCGCCGACGAGGCGCGCGGCCGCGGCGGGACCGGACTCGGGCTCGCGATCGTCGACCTGATCGCGACTGCGCACGGAGGCGACGCCGGCCTGGCGAACAGGCCCGAGGCGGGGACCGACGCCTGGATCAGCCTCGCCGCGGCGCCCGGAAAGTCGTAGCAAAGCCTTCATCTACCTCTCATGCGGCCGTGGTTTTCTGAACCACGATGCAGGACGACAAACACGCACACCGCCGGGCGGTGCGAGAGCGCGACTCCGCTCGCGCACGCGTGCGCCGGGTGACGGGAATCGTCCTCGCGGCGTCGGTCGTCGTCGCGGGAACGCTCGCCAGCTACGTCTCGAATGCCGCCTCGGGCCGCAAGAAGGCAGCGGTGGCAACCCCCACCCGGACGACCCCGCAGACGGCGAAGAAGTCGGCGCAGGTGCCCGTTCCGGCGACACCCGCCGCCCCGGCACTGCTCTCGTCCGGATCTTCGCCGTCCCAGTCGAACGCGCCCCAGACGCCGGCTCAGGCGCCGGTCCAGACCGAGGCCCCTCCCGTGGCTGTCTCGGGCGGCTCGTGAGCGCCGCCTCCGAGTCGTTCCCGGCGCTCGGCACGACCGCGATCGTCGCGGTCGCCGAGCCCGCTGCGCTGCCGCGAGCGTGCCGCGTCGTCCAGGACGAGCTCACCGCTGTCGACTCGGCCTGCAGCCGCTTCCGGGCCGACTCGGAGCTCGTCCGGCTCAACAGCTCCGCGGGGAGAGACGTTCGCGTCAGCGCCCGGCTGCTCGAGGCTGTGCGCACCGCCCTCGACGTCGCCGCGCTGACCGGCGGCCTGGTCGACCCGACCGTCGGCCTGACGCTGCGCCTCTCCGGCTACGACCGCACCTTCGCCGAGATTCGGCTGCGCGACGGGCGCCTGGTCCGGCCGTCCTTCGCCCCCGTTACCGGCTGGAGGGCGGTCGTCCTCGACAAGCGCCGCCGGACGATCCGCCTACCGCGCGGCGTCGAGCTCGATCTCGGCGCGACCGCGAAGGCGACAGCCGCCGACCGGACTGCGCTCGCCGCAGCGGATGCGACCGGGGCCGGCGTTCTCGTCAGCCTCGGGGGCGACGTCGCGGTCGCGGGCGATCCGCCCGAAGGCGGCTGGCCCGTCCGGATCGCGGACGATCACGCGGCGCCCCTCGAGGGGCCGGGGCCGACCGTCTCGATCGCCGCAGGCGGTCTCGCCAGCTCGGGGACGCGGGTGCGCCGGTGGACGACCGCCGGCGGCGAGCTGCACCACATCATCGACCCACGCACGGCGCGGCCCGCGGCCACGCCCTGGAAGACGGTCAGCGTCGCGGCCGCGTCGTGCGTACACGCGAACGCGGCGAGCACGGCCGCGATCGTGCTCGGCGACCTCGCGCCGGCCTGGCTGGAGGAGAGGGGCCTGCCGGCCCGCCTCGCCGCCGAGGACGGCACGGTGGCGACGATCAACGGCTGGCCTGCGGAGGTCGCGTGAGCTCGCAGGCCCTCTGGTATCTGACGCGCGGATCCGGCGTCGTCGCCCTCCTGCTCCTGACCACGACCACTCTGCTCGGAGTCCTCTCCGCGAACCGCTGGCGCAGCGAGCGCTGGCCCCGCTTCGCCGTCGCCGGCCTGCACCGCAACCTGACCCTGCTCGCGCTCGTCTTCATCGGCACGCACGTCGGGACGACGATCGCCGACAGCTACGCGCCGGTCGGCGTGAAGGACGTCTTCATCCCGTTCACCTCCTCCTACCGGCCGGTCTGGCTCGGTTTCGGAGCGCTGGCGCTCGACCTGCTGCTCGCGATCACGGTGACGAGCCTGCTCCGCAGGCACATCGGCTACAGGACGTGGCGCGCCCTGCACTGGGCGGCGTACGCGACGTGGCCGCTCGCGCTCGCGCACGGGTTGGGCTCCGGCTCCGACGCGCGGTTCGGCTGGATGGCGGCGCTCTCGTTCGGGTGCCTCGCGCTCGTCGTCGCCGCGGTCGCGGCGCGGCTGGTGCGCAGCGGCTCGGCGGGCCTGCAGCTCGCCGCCGGAGCGGCGACGTTCGGTCTCGTCGTGCTCCTCGCCACGTGGTATCGGAGCGGTCCGGCCAGGCACGGCTGGGCGGCGAAGGCGGGGACGCCGGCCTCGCTGCTGAAGGCCGCCGCCCCGTCGCCGTCGACCAGTCAGCTCGCCTCGAACGCGACCACCCGGGTCGCGGAGACAAGGCCGTTCAGCGGGCGTCTGGTCGGACGCACGTCGTCCTCGGGCCCCGATGAGGCGGGCAATGCCGCGATCGCGATCGCCGTCGCCGTCCGCGGCAGCGAGCCCGGCGTCGTGCGGCTCACGCTCTGGGGCACGGCAATCGACGAAGGCGGGATCGAGATGAGCAAGAGCCGGGTCACCTACCGGGATGCGGCGACGGGTGCTGCCTTCTCCGGCTCGATCGTCGGGTTGGACGGAAACCGGGTGGTCGCCGACGTCGCGTCGGCGTCCGGCCAACGCCTCCGGCTCGTGCTCCTCCTGCGGATCGACCCGGAGGCAGGGAGCGTCGCCGGGACGATCCGCGCGTCGAGAGCATCGGAGAGCGAGTGAGCGCCGCCGCCGCCGACCCCCGGACCGCCGCACCGCCGCGCGGTCTGCCGCGGCTCTTCGCGGGTCTCGGCCGGGACGGGCGTCCTGCGGATCTCGACTCGCACCTCGAGCGCTACGGGCCTCCTCCGCAGCTCGGATCCGGGCTGATTGCGGCGCTCGAGCAGAGCGGTCTCCAGGGGCGCGGCGGCGCGAGCTTCCCGGCGGCGCGCAAGCTGGCCGCGGTCGCCTCGAGGCAGGGTCGCCCGGTGGTCGTCGTCAACGCGGTCGAGGGCGAGCCGGCGAGCGGGAAGGACCGCACGCTCCTCCGGTACGTGCCGCATCTCGTTCTCGACGGGGCGGTGCTCGCGGCCGAGGCGGTTGGCGCACGCGAGGCGATCGTCGCGGTCGGCGGAGCGTCGGAGATCGAGATCGCGGCCCTGGCGAACGAGATCGCGGCCCGGAACCGCCGGCGGCTCGGCGGCCACGTTCGCCTTCGAGCGGTGGCTGCCCCGGACGCCTTCGTCGCCGGCGAGGAGACCGCGCTCGTCCGCTTCCTCGACGGCGGGCCGGCCAAGCCCACCTTCACGCCTCCGCGCCCCTTCGAACGTGGCGTCGGTGGGGCGCCGACGCTCGTCCAGAACGCCGAGACGCTCGCGCACGTGGCGCTGATCGCCCGCTTCGGCCCACGCTGGTTCCGCGAGCTCGGCAGCGCCGCCGAGCCGGGCTCGGCCCTCGTCACCCTCAGCGGCGCGGTCGGTCGGTCCGGCGTGTACGAGATCGAGCTGGGCATGACGCTCGAGCAGGTGCTCGCCCGGGCGGGCGGCGCCGCCGAGCCGCTGCGCGCCTTCCTCGTCGGCGGCTACTTCGGCGGCTGGCTCGAGGCGCGAACCGCGCTCCCGCTGCCCCTGCTCGACGAGGCGCTTGCTCCTCACGGCGCCTCGCTGGGCGCACGGGCGATCGTCGCCCTGCCCGCGGACGCCTGCGGCGTGGTCGAGACCGCGCGCGTGGCGCGCTACCTGGCGGACGAGAGCGCGGGCCAGTGCGGGCCGTGCATGTTCGGACTCGAGGCGATCGCCGAGACGCTCGCCCGGCTTGCCCGCCGCGAGCCCGACGGCCGCAGGATCTACCTCGGCCGCTGGGTGGAGGAGGTCCGCGGACGAGGCGCCTGCAAGCACCCGGACGGCGCAGCCCGCTTCGTCGCCAGCGCGCTCGAGGTCTTTGCCGACGAGGTCGACCTGCACCTGCGCGGCCGATGCAGCGGCAGCGATCGCCGCGTGCTGCCCCTCCCGAGTCGGGAGCGACGCCGGTGAGCGCAGAGCACCTCCGGGTCAACCCGATCGTCTGCGAGGCCCACGGCCTGTGCGCGGAGCTGCTCCCCGAGCGGATCCAGCTCGACGACTGGGGCTACCCGATCATCGACCCGACGCCGATCCCGCGCGGGTTGCGCAAGGAGGCACGGCGAGCCGTGGCGGCGTGTCCCACGCTCGCGCTGCTGCTGGTGTCCTCGGATCAGCCCGCAGCCCAGGCCGATTAGCCGGGTGGCGCCTCGATCCGGAAGATCGGATGGTCAGGGGCGATGCGCTGGAGATCCTCGCTCGGCGCATCGGCGTCGACGCCTCCGAAGAAGGCGCCGACCTCCCACTTCCACCGTCGCAGGTACGGACGCAGAACCGGCTCCTTCTCCTCGTCGGGTAGCTCGGTCGCCACGAACCGCTCCGCCCGGCGGCCGAGCAGCAGGCGGCCTTCGCCGGCCGCGCGGAGGTTTCGCACCCACTGCGTGTGACCGCGGGGCGCGACCAGGTATCGCACCCCGTCGAGGGTGAGGAGGTTGACCGGCGTCCGCCGCGGCGCGCCGGTCTTCCGTCCCCTCACCTCGAGTACGCGCGAGCCCCAGACGCTGATTCCGAGCCGGGTCGCAGCCGCGACGACCCGGTTGAAGACGTTCTTCGTGAACCAGCCCGGCTGGACGTAGCGCTCTCGCCACCGGCCCTACATCGCCTGGTCGACGAGATTCAGGATGTTGCCGTCGGGGTCCTTGAACCAGACGGCCCTGGCGTCGCCGATCGTGTGCACGTCACCGTCGCGTGGCGTCTCCGGCAGGTCGTCGTAGTGCTCGAAGGTGACGCCCTTCGACCTGAGGTCGTCGACGATCGCGTCGAAGTCGTCGCCCGCTCCCCACGAGGCGGCTGTCGCCTGGTTCGTGCCGGCGTACTCCGAGACGTACACCAGCACGACGGAGCTTCCGCTCTTGTAGAAGATCGCGCCCTCGAGGTCCTCTCCTACCTCGAGGCCGAGCGTGTTCTCGTAGAAGTCCCGTGCGCGTTGCATGTCGCTGACCGCGATGGTCGCGATGGCGTTCTTGTCCCCCAGCATGCCGGCTCCTTTCGTCATTGGACGCGCGGAGCATACGACTTCCCCGGCGGGGCTAGTGCCACCCGGCACCAGGTGCGGGTGCTCGGGTCGTGAGCACGCGACCGGTGCGCGGGCCGGTGGTCAGGCGCTCCATGTTCTCGGCGAAGCCGTCGCCGAACCGCCACTCGTTCGTCAGCATGAACAGCGTCCTGCCGTCCTCGCCGCCGAGCGCGCACGCGAAGCATGGGTCTCCGGGCTGGATCGTGTCGCCGAGCACTTCGCCGCCTTCCTGGACGCGGCCGAGCCGATGCTCGCCCATCTCGCCGACCGTGGTCCAGATCGCACCCTCGGCGTCGAGGCAGATGCCGTCGGGCCAGATGCCTTCCGCCCACACCCGCCGGTTGGAGAGGCTGCCGTCGTCCTCGATGTCGAACGCCGTCAGCCTGCCGGCGAGCGACTCGGCGACGATCAGCGTCGAGTCGTCCGGCGTCACGACCATGCCGTTCGGGAACGCGACGTCGTCGGCGACCTGGCGCACCGAGCCGTCCGGCGTGACGAGCGCGACGATCCCCGGGCCGGGCTGCTCGGTCGCGAAGTTGAAGTTGATGTTGTTCACGTACGCGTTGCCGCGGCCGTCGACGACGATCTCGTTCCAGTTGTACTCCGCGAGCTGACCGAGCTCGGCGTAGGTGACGAGGGAGCCGTCGGGCTCCATGCGAAGCACCTTCGTCCCGGCCGTGACCACCATCCGGCCGTCGGGAAGCCAGTCGATGCAGAACGGGTGCAGCGGGATGTTGGTGACGACCTCGTGGTTGCCTTCGAGATCGAGAGCGATGACCTCGTGCGCGAGCCAGTCGGCGAACCAAAGGCGTCCGTCGTGCCAGCGCGGTGACTCGCACAGCCTCAATCCACTCATCAGTACCTGCGGTTCCTGCGTCATCTGTCTGCCTCCTTGGAACTAGACGGTACGGTACTGATAATTAGACTGGACTGTCCAGTACTATTCATCGGTCGATGGCGGAAGAACCGGACGAGGGTCGATCGGCCCGGAAGCGCAAGGCGATCCTCGAGGCCGCCACCGAGGCGTTTCTTCGCGACGGCTACCGCGGCACGAGCATGGACGAGATCGCCGAGTCAGCCGCCGTTTCGAAGCAGACCGTCTACAAGCACTTCGCCGACAAGAAGCGCCTGTTCTTCGAGATCGTCAGCAGCGCGGTCGACGAGGTCAGCGACCCCGTCCACGACCAGGTCGTCAATCTCCAGGACAGCGGCGACGTCGAGGCCGATCTGCGCGAGCTCGCCCGCCGGCAGCTGGCGATGGTGATGCAGCCGAGGCTGATGCAGCTTCGGCGGCTGGTGATCGCCGAGGCGGGTCGCTTCCCCGAGCTGGGGCGTACGTTCCACGAGCGAGGCCCGGGCCGGACGATCGAGGCGCTCGCGACGGCGTTCGAGCGCCTTGCGGCGCGCGGAGCGCTCGAGCTGGACGACCCGCAGCTCGCGGCGGCGCACTTCAACTGGCTCGTGATGTCGATCCCGCTGAACCAGGCGATGTTCCTCGGAAACGACGCTGCTCCGCCGTCGCGGGAGCTCAACCGCTACGCGGACGCCGGCGTCCGCGTCTTCCTCGCCGCGTACGGCGCGACCCGCTAACTGCGTTGCTCGCGCAGCGCCGTCCGGACAGCCTCGTCGAACGTGGTCCGCTGCACGTCGACCAACCCCCAGATGCGGTCGTCGTGCGCGACGGTCGGGATCCGGAGCCCCTCCACCAGCGGACGCGCGACGGAGACGTTCGCCGGCGTTACGAGGTGCAGCCACAAGGACGAGAGCCTCGGGGTGAGGAACGGGACCTCGATCAGGATCGGGTGCTTGCCGCGCAGACGAGCGGTCCGCTCCATCATCGTCCGGTACGTCATCACCTCGGGGCCGCCGAGATCGAACGACTCGCCGTACGCAGCCGCTTTGCCGCAGACACCGACAAGTGCTGCCAGGACGTCCGCGAGTGCGACGGGCTGAGTCTCGACGGAAATCCAGCGCGGACACACCATCACCGGCAGTCGATCGACGAGTGCGAGCAGGGTGACGAAGGCGGCGCTGCCCGGCCCCACGATCACCGCCGCGCGCAGCGTGGTCACCGGAACCGCTCCGCTCGTCAGAATCTCCGCGGTCTCGGCGCGGCTTCGAAGGTGAGGCGAAAGGTCGGACGAGCCCTCGCCGAGGCCCCCCAGATAGACGACCTGCGTCGCGCCGGCTGTCGCGGCGCCGTCGGCGACCGCCCTGGCCGCCGCACGGTCGCGCTCCTCGAAGTCGGCGCTCCCGAGGGAGTGCACGAGGTGGTAGACGACCTCGACCCCCTCGAGCGCGGCGAGGATCGCGGCCGCGTCGGTCGCGTCCGCGGCGATCCAGCGCACCCGGTCGTCGTGCTGGGGTGTCCGCCGCGCAACCCCGACGACATCGTGGGTTCGCGAGAGCGTTTCGACAAGCGGGCGTCCGATCGTGCCGGTGGCTCCGATGACGGCAACCCGCATTCAGTGCGCCTCTCGCGCCACGCGGGCAAGAAAACGCCGGCCGATCAGGGCATGGACCCGCGCCTCGACGCGCCAGAGGGGCCCGCTCAGGATCGGTGCAAATCCCTCGAACGGTGACCGACGTGTGCTCGCCGTCCGCCCGCCAGCTGATCGTCCCGCCCGCCCGCCGCGCGAAGAGCCCACCCACGATCGTGCGCCGGCCGTCGACGAGCGGGCCGAAGCGGAGAAGGACCGGCCAGACGCCGCCAACTCGGATCGCTCCACGCGTGAACCTCACCGCGCCCAGCGTCACGCGGCGGATCTCTTCCCAGTAGAGCCATTCGAGACGCGCCGGATCGAGCTTGCTCCCGGCCGGGGCGCGTTGCAACGACTCGATCGTCCCATCCTCGCGCCTCACGCTCACGCTCTCCATGACCCCGTCCCCTGCGGCTCGCAATCAGGCATCCCCGTACGTGGCAGGTCTGGACGGCGC
>CAVRBW010000007.1:0-82971 GCA_963719325.1 uncultured Actinomycetes bacterium | reverse complement strand
TCGAGTGTGATCTCGACGTTTCCGGCAAGCGCCTTCGAGACCGGGCAGTTCTCCTTCGCGCCCTCGGCGGCTTCCTTGAAGCCCGCCTCGTCGAGACCCGGAACGCGGCCTGTGAGCTCGAGCCGCATCGTCGTGATCCCCGTACCGGGCACGAAGGTGGAGGTGGCGGAGACCTGCAGCTGCTCCGGAGGCGTACCCGCCTGTGCCAGCCCGTGCGACAGAGCCATGCTGAAGCACGCCGCGTGCGCCGCCGCGATCAGCTCCTCGGGGCTCGTGCGGCCGCCTGTCGAGGCCTCCGAGCGCGACGCCCACGTCACGTCGAGCCCCGAGATCGCGCCGCTGCCGACGCTGTCGATCCTGCCGCTGCCGCTCATCAGGTCGCCCTGCCACGTCACGTGCGCTGTGCGCTCTGCGCCTGTCATCAGGCCATCACCTCCACTCGCTGGGGACGGTCAACTGCAAGTCCTTCACGGTCGAGCACTTCCCGAAGCGCGCAGATCGAGACCTCGAGCTGGCCGAGGCTCGGCTCCCGCGTCGTCAGGCGCTGGAGCCAGAGGCCCGGCGCGAGCAACCAGAGCAGCCAGCGCTGGTCGGTGTGCTTCCCGGCGAAGCGGATCAGCTCGTACGCCAGCCCGGCAATGACCGGCAGCAGCGCGATCCGGGTGACGATCAGCCAGTACCAGGCCGGACGGCCGAAGAAGGCAAAGACGAAGATCGCGATCACCATCACCCAGAGCAGGAAGGCGGTTCCACAACGGACGTGGATCTTGCTGTGGAGCTGAACGCGCTCCGGCGTGAGCTCGTCGCCGGCCTCGTACGCGTTGATCGCCTTGTGCTCGGCGGCGTGGTACTGGAAGACGCGGCGGAGATCGGGCAGCAGCGAGATGAGCGCGAGGTAGACGACGAACAGCGTCACTCTGATCGCGCCCTCGACGATGACGAACCAACCAGTGGTCTCGATCGGCAGCCAGTTGGTGATCAGAGCCGGGGTGATCTTGAACAGCGCGAGCGCGAAGCCGATCGCGATCGCGAACGCGAAGATCATCTGACCGCGCGAGAGCTCGGTCGTCACCTCGCCGTCGTCTCCCTCTTCCTGTGCGGCGTAGTTGGCCGAGATCGCGAGCGCGCGGAACCCGATCGCCAGCGACTCGCCGAGCGCGATCACCCCGCGCACGATCGGCAGGCGCCAGATGAGGCGCTTGGCCATCGGCGAGGCGATCTCGTTCACCACCTGCGCGATCGCCCCATCGGGCTTGCGGACGGCGACCGCCCAGCTCGACGGCGAACGCATCATCACGCCCTCGAGGACGGCCTGGCCGCCGATCGCAGTGCTCATCGGGGCCTAGCCGCGCTGCGCTGCGGCGCGCTCGAGCTTCCTCTGGAAGCGCTCGACGCGGCCGCCGGTGTCGACCAGCTTCTGCTTGCCGGTGTAGAAGGGATGGCAGGCTGAGCAGATCTCGACGTGCAGCTCGGATTTCGTCGAGCGCGTCTGGAACTCGTTCCCGCATGCGCAGCGAACGGTCGCGAGCACGTAGTCCGGATGGATCCCAGCCTTCATCGCCGAGCCAGGATAGCAGAGGCCGTTTCGGGTGCCGCGTTGCCACCGGAGACGACGGCGACCACCTTTTGGCCCGGATCAAGCGCGATTTTGCCCGCCAGGAGCGCGCCGGTCGTCGCCGCGCCGGCCGGCTCGCAGGCCAGCTTCGCGCGCGCATAGAGGAAGCGGAATCCGTCTTCGATCTCCGCCTCGGTGACGAGCACCGATTCGACGCCGAGCGTCGAGCAGACGGCAACCGCGTTCTCGCCGGCGAACGGCGCGCCGAGGCCGTCCGCGATCGAGCGCGGCTTGACCGGCACCGAGCGCCCTGCTTTCAGGGCCTCGTGGAGGGACGGCGACAGCTCGGGCTCGACTGCGACGACCCGCGCCTGCGGTCGCAGTCCTCCGACCGCCGTCGCGATTCCGGCGATCAGCCCTCCGCCGCCGACCGGGACGAGGACGACGTCCACCTCGGGGACATCCTCGACGAGCTCGAGACCGACCGTCCCCTGCCCCGCGATCACGAGGGGATCGTCGAACGGGTGGACGAGCGTCCGCCCCGTCTGCTCGATCAGCTCGTCGAGGCGCTCGAACGCCTCCGCCGGCCCTGGCGCGACGAGGTCGACGTCGGCGCCGTAGCCGCGGGCGGCGGCGATCTTCGCGGGATTCGCGTCCGCCCACATCACCACGAGCGCGCCCAGCCCGGCCTCGCGCGCCCCGTACGCGAGCGCCTGGGCGTGGTTCCCGGCCGAGATGCCGATCACCCCACGGGCGCGCTCTTCCTCCGTCAAGGCGGCGAGCTTGGTGAGCACGCCCCGCGGCTTGAACGAGCCGGTGCGCTGGAAGAGCTCCGCCTTCAGGTGAACCTGGGCACCGGTCAGCGCGGAGAGCGTCGCCGAGCCGAGCGTCGGCGTGCGGTGCAGGCGCCCAGCGATCGTCTCCCGGGCAGCGAGGACGGCGTCGAGGGTGACCATCGGGCGAGTGTACGTTCGCTGAGGGCGCTGCTCGGCGGCCGGTTCAAGCCGGGTCGATCCGATAGACGCCACCGTCGGTGGACGTGACGTAGACGCGGCCGAGACCGTCGACGCCGAACGAGCTCAGCGCCGCGACCTGCAAGCCGAGCTCGTGGAGGTCGGTCGCCTTCCCGTCCGCAACCAGCGTGCTCATGATCTTGCCGTCGCAGTAGTCGGCGAACAGATAGCGACCGGCCAAGCCGGGGAGCCGAGGATCGCGCACGACCACGCCGCCGATCACCGTGCAGCGGCCGCCGCCGTGGTCGTACTGGTAGACGGGCGCTACCGGGTCGGAGCAGGTCTCGGTCGCGTCAAAGGGGTCCGCTCCCTGGAAGCACGGCCACCCGAAGTCCAGGCCGCCCTTGTTGCCGGCGGAATAGTCGATCTCCTCGGGCCCGCCGAGCTGGGCGTCGCCGATGTACAGGTCGCCGGTCGGCGCGTCGATCCAGAAGCGCCACGGGTTGCGCAGGCCGTAGTCCCAGACCTCGCCGCGCGCGCCGTCCTTCGAGACGAACGGATTCGACGCCGGGATCGAGTAGGGAAGGCCGCCCGACGGCCGAGGATCGATGCGGAGGATGTTGCCGAGCAGGTCGTCCAGGGTCTGGGCGAACGCGCCCGGCTTGTGGAGGACGCCCGAATCGCCGTCGCCGACGGAGACGTAGAGGTCGCCGTCGGGGCCGAACTGCAGCATCCCGGCGTTGTGGTTCTCGTACGGCTTCACGACCTCGAGGATCGGGCGGGCCGAGCCGCGGTCGGCGAGCAGCGGATTGGCCGCTGAACGCTGAAACTCGACGACGTTGACGTTGCCGTTGCCGACGCGGTCGGTGTAGTCGACGTAGAAACGTCCGCTGTCGGCGTAGTCGGGGGCAAAGGCCATCGAGAGGAGACCGCGCTCGCTCACCTCTTGCACCTGGTCGGTCAGGTCGAGAAACTGCGTCGCGCCCGGCTGCCCGTCGACGACCTCCTGGATCGTTCCGCGCTGCTCGACGACGAAGACGCGGTGCTCGTCGCCAGGCGGGGCGGTGACGTATACAGGCCGCTCGAAGTCGCCGACCTTGACGAGTTCGAGGGCGGTGCCCGCGCTCGTGGTCGTCGTCGACGTGCTCGTCGCGGTGGACGTCGTGGGCGGCTTGGTCGAGACGGCTTTCTTCGCCACCGTCAAGACACCCTTCATCCCCAG
The DNA here is from genome assembly GCA_963719325.1 of uncultured Actinomycetes bacterium. Lineage (GTDB taxonomy): Bacteria > Actinomycetota > Thermoleophilia > Gaiellales > Gaiellaceae > DATBLE01. Next base: position 79,241 of record CAVRBW010000007.1, on the reverse strand, counting down.
CCTCGCATGACCCGGGATCGTGCAGCGGTAGCGGTAGGAGCCGGATCGGGTGAAGACGACGTCGAGCGTGGCCCGGCCGTTCGGCTTCAGCACTCGCGTCTTGTGACCCGCGATCTCGAAGTCGTGAGCCATCGCGCCTTTGTTCGTGACCAGGAAGCGAACGCGTCCCGGTGGGACGCTCCGTCTCGACAGCGTGTACGAGTAGTCCCGGGCCACGACGCGCACGACCGTCGGCGCCTTCGCCGATCGGGTCGCCCACGACGATGCGGCCACGAAGCCCGCTCCGCCGAGGACCGCGACGATCACGAAGGCCCAGACGCGCCGCATGCGCCGGGACGATACGGATTCGCGGCGACGGCGGCGGATTACACCTGCGCCGGCTCGCCGGCAGAAACCGCCAGACGGACGGTGAAGACCGTCAGGCGATCGGGCTCGCTCGACACCTCCACGGCTCCACCCATCGCCTCCGCCAGCTCTTTCACGATCGCCAGGCCAAGGCCGGTGCCGACCGGCCGCTCCCGGCCGTAGCGCGAGTGGAGGTAGAAGCGCTCGAAGGCGTGCTCGCGATCTTCCTCGCGCAGCCCGGGGCCGGTGTCCTCGACCCGCAGCACGCCCGGGCCGGTGACGACACGCACCGCTCCTCCCGGCGGCGTCAGCCGCAGCGCGTTCTCCACAAGGTTGGAGACGACCTGCAACACGCGGTCCGCGTCGGCGGCTGCCGGTGCCGGCCCCTCGGAGACCGCGGAGAGGGACACTCTGAACGACGCCGCCTGCTGCTGGTAGCGGTGCACGGCGTCGTCGGCAACCTCCGCCAGGTCGATCTCCGTGTTTCGGACGCTGAAGTCCGTTCGGTTCATGCGGGCCAGGTCGAGCAAGTCGCCGACGAGACGCTCGAGCCGCTCCGCCTCGACGGCGACGGTTGCAGCGGCGTCCGCAGGGCTGACCGCCCCCTCGCGCAGCGCCTCTGCGTACCCCGCGATCGCAGTCAGAGGCGTCTTCAGCTCGTGGCTCACCGAGAGCAGGAACGATCGCTCGGCCTCACGCGCATGCCGCAGCTGCTCGGCCAGATCGTTGAACGCCTCCGCGAGCGTCCCCAGCTCGGCGGCGCCCTCGACCGGCACCGGCTCGGGATGCGCACCTCTCGCCAGGCTCCGGCTTGCCGCCGCGACGCGATCGACCGGCCGGACGATGCGGCGGGCGAGGAAGTACGCAGCCGCTGCGGCGAGCGCCCCGCCGACGAGCGCCGCGATCACGATGCTCTCGACGAACGGTGTCCACCTCGGATTCGTCAGGCTTCGAGGTCGGAGCAAGATGAACGCGCGCTGCCCGACCGGCTCGGCGGCGAAGTAGAAGTCCGTGCCGTCGATCGTCACCGTGCCGGCCGCCGGCTTGCCGCCGGCCAGCGTCTTCTGCGCGTCGTGCGGCAGCAGCGCGGGGTTCAGGCGGTACTGCTCGTGCTGGTTCGCCAGGTAGGGACGGAGCTGCGGCAGGTGCGTCAGCGGCGAGAGCGCGCTTTGCTCCTCGCCCACGATCAGTGCCGCCTGGTGCTCGATGTCCTTCAGCGTCGCGTCCTGCACGGCGCGGCGCGTGAGGATCAGGCCGAGGCCGAGCGTGATCGCGACCGACAGTGCGACGATCATCCCGATCGCCAGGAACAGCCGAGCCCGCAGGCTACGCGCGACCTTCACGCCGGCTGAAGCTTGTACCCGGCCCCGCGGACGGTTCGGATCGCCCCGGGGACGCCGACCTTTCGCCGGAGCTGGGCGACGTGCACATCGACCGTCCGCGTACCGCCCGGATAGGCCATTCCCCAGACGAGGTCGAGCAGCCGCTCCCGCGAGAGGACGATCCCGGGATGCTCGAGGAAGCAGGCGAGCAGGTCGAACTCCTTTCCGGTCAGCTCGACCGGCTCGCCGGCAACGGTGACCTCGTGGGAGTCGCGCCGGAGAACGATCTCCCGGGCCGCGAGGACGTCGTCCTCGGATCGCCCCTCAGCGCGGCGGAGGATCGCCTTGATCCGGGCCCCGAGCTCGCGCGGCGAGAACGGCTTCGGGACGTAGTCGTCGGCGCCCAGCGCGAAGCCCACCACCCGGTCGGCCTCCTCGTCGCGCGCGGTGAGCATCACGATCGGGACCTGCGAGTTGTTGCGCATCTGACGGCAGACCTCGAATCCGTCGATGCCCGGTAGGCCGACGTCGAGAACGACGAGCCGGATCGGGTGTCGCGACAGCTCGCCGAGAGCCTCCTCTCCGGTTCGCAGCCAGAGGACCCGCCAGCCGTCCTTCTGCTCGAGGTACTGCTTGACGAGTCGCCCGATGGAGTCGTCGTCCTCGACCAGGAGGACGACACCGCCGCTCGACGCTCCCGTCACGTGTCAGCCTCGACCTTCGACCTGGACCAGGTGCGCCGGGGCGTTCGCCTTGCGGACGACGAGCACCCGCAGGGGCGGCCGAAGCTGCGAGACGCCGGTGAAGCGCGGCGAGCCGACGACCCGTGCGCCGGCCGCGACCGGAATCGTCACCACGGTGCCGTCCCGTTCGCGAAGCGTGATCGATCCGGAGCCGGTCGCGGTGATCACCCCGCGGTCGAGCCGGAAGTCGTTCACGACGCCGCGCGCGCCCTGGAGGATGACCTCGGCGCGAACCATGCGCGGACCGAAGAAGCGGTCGATCAACGCCTGGGGAAGGGCGAAGCCGCCCTGTGCCAGCCAGAAGAACGTATTCAGCGCGACGAGCACCGCGCCGAGGAGAAGGAAACGCTTCGAGTTCATGGTCGTATGTTCGCCTCTGCGTCGGACTCGCGTGCGGCGGCGACCGGCAAACGCCGCAGGGCGCCCGTGACGGGCGACCCTGCGGCGGTGGAGCGAAAGGGTCAGGACTGGCTCGCCGGCTCGTGCTCGGCGACCTTGACCGCCGGCGTCGCCTCGATCTGGCCGAGCGTGGAGCCCGCGTCGGCGCGGATCCGGACGACGACGCGATCTCCGACCTCGAGGTCCGATCGGTCGATCACGGTCGGTACCTTCCCCTGCCAGTTCAGGTAGATCGTCGAATCCCCGACCGCAAACGTCTGGTCGGTGGAGTTGCCCACCAGCAGGCGGAGCGCCCGCCTGTTACCGCCGGCAACCTGCACCGAGACGGTGCTCGAGCCGACCGCGGTGACCTTGCCCCGGAAGAGGTAGAGCGGCTTGCTCGGCGGATTCAGCTCCGTTCCGTGATCGCCGACCACGCCCGCGTCGGTGTCCTCGATCGTGTCGAGCGAGCTGCCACGGGGAGCCCGGACGTGCACCCAGACGTAGTCGCCCGTGTCGAGGTCACCCGCATGGACGACCGCCGGGACGCCGTTCGACCACTCGAGGAACTCCGTCGTGTCTCCGTAGGAGAGCGTCTGGTCGACGGAGTGGCCGAGCAGGGCGCGGAGCGCAGGCCGGTTGCCGCCTTCGACCGTGATCGCGAGGCGGCCGTTGTCCGGAGCCGCCGTCAGCCGGCCGAGGAACGAGTAGAGAACGCCTCGGTTCGCCGCGCTCGCGTCGGCGGTTGCGGCGATACCGGCGGCGACCGAGAGCAGGGCCGCTGCGGCAACCGCGAGGAAGAGCTTCGTGCGCATCAGATACCTCCCTTTGCAGGATCGTGTGCGCACAACGATCGGCCGCCGCGGTGAGCGAACCGTGTGCGGTGCGTAAAACGCGCGTAAAACGGCGCGCCGCGCGCCTACGTGCGCGTGTACTCGGGTCCGGAGCCGCCTTCCGGCGGCGTCAGCCGGCCGCCCTTGGCCGTGATCGCGCCGCACTGGACGCAGTTGGAGGGCGTCACGCGGACACGAACCCTCCCGGCGTCCTCGTCGCCGACCTCGTACACCTGCGCAGGGCACATCCGCGCCCACAGCTCCGCGACCTCACGCGGCACCCGCGTCTCCAACCGGAGATGGCTCGGCTGGTCGTCGCGCGTCTTGTTGCCCGAGGCGAAGACCGACGAGAGCTTGTCGAACGTGAGCTTCCCGTCGGATGCCGGGTAGCGCGAGGCCCGATCCGTGGTGATCAAGTCGTGGTCGGCGTCGCGCTCGAGCCGGAAGTCCCGGGGCGGGAACCGTCCCATCGTCGCCGTCACGGCGCCGGCGAGGCCGCCCCCGAGCCAGAACCCGTGCCCGAAGGCCGGCCGCATGTTGCGGACGCGCTTCAGGTCCTTCCAGACGAAGCTCTCGCGGATCGACTCGTCGTATGAGGCGAGCGCGCCGCGCCGGCCGGGCGCCTCCCCCGGGCGAAGAGCGGCATAGGCGGCCTCGGCGGCGAGCCGGCCCGACTCGATCGCGTAGTGGATGCCCTTCAGCGCGGGCACGTTGACGAAGCCGGCACCGTCGCCGCAGAGCAGCAGCCCGGGTGCGTTCAGCTGCCTCGGGAGGGAGAGGAAGCCGCCTTCGGGAATCGTCTTCGCCCCCCACTCCAACCGCTCGCCACCGTCGAGGATCCGGCGAATCCGCGGGTGGGTCTTCAGCTCCTGGAGGAGGTCGTGCACCGAGAGCTCCGCGTCCCGGTAGTCGAGCCCGACCACCATTCCGATCGAGACGAGGTCGTCGCCCATCGGATAGATGAAGGACCCGCCGAACTCCCGGTACCTGGCCGCCGAGCGGAGCGGCCAGCCCATCGTGTGGATCACGCGATCGAGCGGCGAGGGGACGCGCCAGACCTCCTTGACCCCGAGTGCCCATACCTGCGGATTCGCTCCCTGCAGGTCGAAGCGGTCGATCGCGGCGCCGGTGAGATGGCCCTGCGTGCCTTCGGCGAGGACGGTGATGCGGGCGAGGACGTCCGAGCCGGGCTCGAAGTTGCCGAGCGGCTCCCCCTGCCGTCCCCGGCCCCGGTCGCCGGTGCGCACGCCGCGTACGCGCCCGTCCGCGACGAGGAGCTGGGCGGCGGGCGTCTCGGGAAGGATCGTCGCACCTCCGGCCTCGGCCTCGCCGGCGAGGAACCGGCCGAGCTCGGAGAGCGAAGCAACGTAGTTGCCGTGGTTGCGCATCGTCGGCGGGGCGGGGATGCGCAGCGCACGCTTCGGGGTCAGGAAGTAGACGGACTCGTGAGCGACTTCACCGTAGAAGGGCATCTCGTCGATTCGCTTGCGCCCCTGGAAGAGACGGCGAAGGCCACGCGGGTTGACGACCGCACCGGAGAGCAGGTGCGAACCGGGCTGCTTGCCCTTCTCCAGGACCGCGACCGGGACGTCGCCCAGCCGCTCGGCGGTGTCCGGGTCGTCCTCGAGCAGCTGCCCGAGGCGGATCGCGCACGCAAGCCCGGCCGGGCCTGCGCCGACGACCAGCAGGCCGACCTCGATCGGATCGGCGTCGGTCGGAGCGCCGATCGCCTCGCTCGACCGCCACGGAGGCGGATATCTGGACGGAGCAGGGCCCATTACCCGCTCTTGCGCGCCCGCACGAGCTCCGCGAGCTTCGGGACGATCTGGTGCAGGTCGCCGACGATGCCCAGGTCGGAGAACTCGAAGATCGGCGCGTTCGGATCCTTGTTGATCGCGACGATCACGTCCGAGCTCTGCATGCCGACCTTGTGCTGGATCGCGCCGGAGATCCCGCACGCGACGTAGAGCTTGGGCGAGACGTTCTTGCCGGTCTGCCCGACCTGCGCCGAGTACGGATACCAGCCGGCGTCGACGACTGCCCGAGTCGCCGCCACCGCGCCGCCGAGCGCCTTCGCCAGGTCCTCGACGAGCGCGAAGCCCTCGGGGCCGCCGAGCCCGCGGCCGCCGGCGACGATGAACTCGGCATCCTCGATCGATGGTCCGGCCTGCTCCTCGTGGGCTTGATCGACCATCGTCGTCCTGGTCGAGACCTCCTCCAGCTCGACCGCGACCGGCGTGACCTCCGGCTCGCCCCCGGTCGCCACCGGATCGAACGCGCCCGAGCGCATCAGTGCCAGGCACGGCGCACCTTTCCAGCCGACGTCGACGTACACCGAGTCGCCCAGCGCCGCGCGCTTCCCGACCAGCCGTCCGTTCTCGAGCGCAAGGTCGACGAGATCCCAGTTCAGCCCGGCGTCGAGGCGAGCGGCGAGTCCGGCGGCCACGTCGGCGGCGAGCACCGAGGCTGCGAAGAGGACCGCGTCGTATCCGCCCTCGCGGACGACGGCCGCCAGCACGTCGACACGAGTCTGGGGTAGCGGCGCCTCCAGGGCCGCGTCGTCCGCCACCCAGACCTTCGAGGCGCCGAACTTCCCGGCCTCGGAGGCGAGTCCGGCGACGCCGGAGCCGGCGATCACGGCCGCGACCTCCGAGTCGCCGAGGGTGGCCGCCTTCGAGAGCACGCCCAGCGGCCCCTTCTGGAGCTCGTTTCCGTGGTGCTCCAGGAAGACGAGTGCTTTCATACGAGCTTCTTCTCCGCCAGGAAGTCCAGGATCTGCTGCGGCGCCGAGCCGTCGTCCTCGATCTTCCGGCTCTCGCCGCGGGGCGGCGGCGAGCTCAGGCCGAGGACCTCCGTGCGCGAGCCCGACTCGCCCGCATCGTCGGCGCCCAGTCCCAGGTCGCTCAGGGAAAGAGTCTCTTGCGGCTTCGACTTCGCGCTCATGATCCCCTTCAGCGACGGGTAGCGCGGCTCGTTGATCGCATCCGAGACCGCGATCACCGCGGGCAGCGGCGCCGAGATCCGGTCGTAACCGAACTCCGTCTGCCTCTTCACCGTCGCTTTCCCGTCGGCAACGGTCAGCTCGGCGGCCTGCGAGACGGTCGGCAAGCCTAGCCGGTCGGCGACCGCGGCCCAGAGCACCGCACCGTCCGAGTCCGACGACTGCTGGCCGAAGAGAACGAGATCCGGACTCTCGCGCTCCAGCGCCTTCGCGAGGATTCGGCTCGTCGCGACGAGGTCGGAGCCGGCGGCGGCATCGTCGCTCACCAGGACGGCGCGGTCGGCGCCCATTGCCAGCGCCCTGCGGAGCGAGTCGACGGCGCCCTCCGGCCCGAGCGAGAGAACCACCACCTCGCCTTCGCCCGCGGCCTCCTTCAGCCGAAGCGCCTCCTCCACGGCATTGACGTCGAACGTATTCAGCACGCCTTCGCCGGAGCGGTCCAGCCGGCTCGTCTGCGGGTCGATCCGGCGCACCGAACCAGCCTCGGGAACCTCCTTCACGCAGACCGCGATCTTCACCGGCCGAGACTCTAGATCTTCTCCGCCCTGGCTGATGGTGCACTGCGCGTTCGTGCGCGGAGGCGAGACCGCGTTCTCGCCGGAGCGCACGAGCGATTCGCCATGTGCGGCGAAGGAGGGGGGCTCGTGGGGGGAACCATGCGGTTCCCCCCACGATTTCGCTGCTAGGGTCAGGCGCCTTGGCGACGAAACGGAACCCGATGCACTCCCGCCAGATCGTTCGCGGCCTTATTACGCTCCTCCTCGCCGCGCTCGTGGCAGGACCCGCGGTTGCGTCGCCCTCGCGCGGCGACGCAGGAGTTCCGAGCCCGATCGTCTTTCCCGTCGTCGGGCCCTATCGGTACACCAACGACTTCGGGGACCCGCGCGGGCAAGGTCGGCACGAGGGCAACGACATCCTCGCGCCGAAGCGGGCGACCGCAGTGGCGGTCGAGGACGGCAAGATCAAGTTCTGGACGACCTCGGCGCGGGCCGGCTGCATGCTCTACCTCTATGGCGCCAGCGGCACCACCTACCTGTACATCCATCTCAACAACGACCTGACGAAGAGCAACGACAACCGGGGCAAGTGCGTGCCCGGCGTTGCCTACTCGCCGGGCCTGAAGGACGGCGCCGAGGTCGTCGCCGGGCAGGCGATCGGCTACGTCGGCGATTCCGGCGACGCCGACGGCACACCGCACCTCCACTTCGAGATCCACCCGCACGACGGCGGCGCAGTCAATCCGTTCCGGTCCCTGAACCGGGCGACTCGCGTGCTCTTCGCCGCACCACCCGGCAGCGCCGTCACGCTGTCGTTGAAGGGCACGGTCGTCGTCGCAGCGGCCGACCGGCTGTCGGTGAAGGTGGAAACCGTGACCGTGTTCCCGCTCGGAATCAGGCTCCTCGGCCTGCGAAAGCCCGTGATGCTGTCCTTGCCGGCGAGTGCCCTCGTCGACGGCGGAGGCGGTGCCGCAGGCGATCTCGCGACGGTCGGTTCGATCGCCCGCAGGACGGTGGTGGTGCTCACCGAACCGGAGAAGACGACGCTCGAGACCCAGTCGGCGCAAGACCTCGCGTTCTCGGTCGCCCGAATCGTCCTCCGCTAACGGCCCTTGAACCGCGGGTCGCGCTTCTCGGTGAACGCGCGCATGCCTTCCTTCTGGTCCTCGCTTGCGAAGAGCGCCGCGAAGAGGATCGCCTCGTAGGAGAGCCCCGCGCCGAGGTCTCCCTGAAGGCCCCGGTTCGTCGCGTCTTTCGCGGCCGAGAGCGCAAGCGGGCTCTTGGCCGCCAGCGAGGTCGCCGTTTCGAGCACGCGGTCGAGCAGCTCCTCTGCGGGATAGACGGCGCTGACGAGGCCGATCCGCAGCGCCTCCTCGGCGTCGATCGTGCGCCCGGTCAGGATCAGCTCCTTTGCCGACGCCGCGCCGACCGCACGCGCGAGCCGCTGCGTTCCGCCCCAGCCGGGAATGATCGCGAGATTGATCTCCGGTTGGCCGAACTTCGCCCGCTCGGACGCGTACCGGATGTCGCAACCGAGCGCGAGCTCGCACCCGCCGCCCAGCGCGAAGCCGTTGACAGCGGCGAGCGTCGGCTTCGGCATCGACTCGAGCAGCCGGGCGCACTCGTGCCCGAGCGTGCCCCAGCCGTGGGCCTCGAGCACCGTCATGTCCGTCATCTCCTTGATGTCCGCGCCGGCGGCGAAGGCGCGATCGCCGGCGCCGGTCAGGACGACGACGCGCGCCTCGGTGTCCGTGGCGAGCTCGCGGAGCCGATCGCGAAGCTCCGACAGCGTCTCGCCGTTCAGGGCGTTCAGCGCCTCCTGCCGGTCGATCGTGACCACGACGACCCCACCGTCGCGCCGGCCGAGGTCAACGCTCATCGAACAACCTCAACGCCGCGACGGAAGCCCGTCGCCGCGACCGACATGGCGGGCGCGGCACACGGCGGCTGCTGAGGTGCGAGCGGTGTTGGGGAGGGGGCCCATGGGGGGAACCGGCCGTTCCCCCCATGAGAGCGAGCCGGAGGCGAGCGAAGACTATGCCGGCACCTTGGCGCGCAGGAAGTCGACGATCTCGCTCGTCGGAGCGCCGGGGGTGAAGACGGCGGCCACGCCGCGCTGCTTCAGCTCGTCGGCGTCCACGCTCGGGATCGTTCCCCCGACGACGACGAGCACGTCGTCGGCGCCGTTCTCGCGTAAGCCGTCGAGGATCCGGGGAACGAGCGTCATGTGAGCACCGGAGAGGATCGAGATCCCGACGGCGTCCGCGTCCTCCTGGATCGCGGTCTCGACGATCTGCTCCGGCGTCTGGTGCAGCCCGGTGTAGATCACCTCCATGCCCGCGTCGCGCAGGGCTCGGGCGATGATCTTCGCACCGCGGTCGTGGCCGTCCAGTCCGGGCTTGGCGATCACCACTCGGATCCTGTGCGCCATCCGGGCGGCAGTATACGGCGATGACTTCCCCGTCTTCCGCACAGGGCGGCCCGTGAAGCTCACCGTCGTCGGCTGCTCGCCGGCGTGGCCGAACCCGGGCGGGGCTCACTCCGGCTACCTCGTCGAAGGGCCGGGGCGCGTTCTGCTCGATTGCGGCCCGGGGATCCTGCCGCGCCTCCGCGACCGCGAAGGCTGGCCTCGAATCGATGCCATCGTCATCACGCACTTTCACCTCGATCACTGGGGCGACCTCGTGCCCTGGGTGTGGGGGGTGATGTACGGACTCGGGCACGAAGCACCACGCCCCGAGTTGTGGGTGCTCCCCGGCGGACGCGACCATCTCGCGAGCCTTGGCAGCCGGCTCGGCTTTCCCGACATGTTCGAGAAGACGTTCAACCTGCAGGAGTATCGAGACGGCGACGTGTTCGAGGCGGGAGGGCTGAGCGTGACTCCCCTCCGACTCCCCCACTACGGGCTCGAGACGTACGGACTCCGCGTCAGCAACCGCAACCGCACCCTGGCGTACTCCGGCGACGCGGGGCCGAGCGACCGTCTCGTGGAGCTCGCGCGGGGTGCCGACGTCTTCCTCTGTGAGGCCACGCTCGAGCGCGGTGATCTCGATGGCGAGCCGCGCGGCCACCTGTCCGCCGACGAGGCGGTCACGGCCTTCCGCAAATCCGGGGCGAAGCGGCTCCTCCTGACGCACCGTCCCGACGAGCTCGCGACGCCGGCGGGCATCGAGCTCGCCCACGACGGGCTCGAGTTGGAGGTCTAGCTTCGGGCCGTGGGGGAACCCTGTGGTTCCCCCACGCTCAAAAGACCGGCGTCTCGCGCCAGACTCCCCAGACGTCGCGTAGGGCGTCGCACATCTCGCCCATCGTCACGTAGGCCTTGGCGGCGTCGAGGATCGGCTCCATCAGGTTGAGATCGTCCCTTGCGGCATCCTCCTTCAACCGGGCTAGCGCAGCCTCGGCCGCGGCGGAGTCACGGGCGGCGCGCACCGCCTGCAGCCGCTCGACCTGCTCTCGCTCGAGTGCCGGGTCGATGTGGAGCAGCTCGATCGGAGGCTCGTCCTCGAGCGCGTAGCGGTTGACACCGACGATCACGCGTCTTCCGGCTTCGACCTCCGACTGGAACCCGAACGAAGCCTCGGCGATCTCTCGCTGGAAGAAGTTGTCCTTGATCGCGGCGATCACCCCGCCGAGCTTCTCGATCCGGGCGAAGTAGTCGTACGCCTCGGCTTCGAGGCGGTTGGTCAGATCCTCGAGGTACCAGCTGCCGCCGAGCGGATCGGTCGTCGAGGTCACGCCCGACTCGTGCGCGATCACCTGTTGCGTGCGCAGGGCGATGCGCACGGCGTCTTCCGTCGGCAGCGCGAGCGCCTCGTCGTACGAGTTCGTGTGCAGCGACTGCGTGCCCCCGAGCACGGCGGCCAGCGCCTCGATCGCCGTGCGGACGATGTTCACGTGCGGCTGCTGGGCGGTGAGCGACACACCCGCGGTCTGCGTGTGAAACCGCATCAGCCAGGAGCGCGGGTTCTGCGCACCGTAGCGCCCGCGAAGCTCGCGGGCCCAGATCCTCCGCGCCGCCCGGTACTTGGCGATCTCCTCGAAGAAGTCGATGTGCGCGTTGAAGAAGAACGAGAGGCGAGGAGCGAAGTCGTCGACGCCGAGCCCGCGCTCGAGCGCCGCGTCGACGTACGCGAAGCCGTCGGCCAGCGTGAACGCGAGCTCCTGAGCCGCCGTCGATCCCGCCTCGCGAATGTGGTAACCGGAGATCGAGATCGGGTGCATCCGCGGCAACTCCTGCGCGCAGAACTCGACCATGTCGACCACGAGCCGCATCGACGGCTCGGGCGGGAAGATGTACTCCTTCTGCGCGATGTACTCCTTGAGGATGTCGGTCTGGACCGTCCCGCGCAGCTGGTCGCGGGGCACGCCTTGCTCGTCGCCTACGCCGACGTAGAACGCGAGCAGGATCGCCGCCGGAGAATTGATCGTCATCGAGGTGGAGACCTCGCCGAGCGGGATGCCGGCGAAGAGCGTCTCCATGTCGGCGAGCGAGTCGACTGCCACTCCCTCCCGGCCCACTTCGCCCAGCGCGCGCGGGTGGTCGGAGTCGTACCCCATCAGCGTCGGCATGTCGAAGGCGGTCGAGAGGCCGGTCTGCCCGTGGCCGAGCAGGTACCGGAAGCGGGCGTTCGTCTCCGCGGCCGTCCCGAAGCCGGCGAACTGCCGCATCGTCCAGAGCCGTCCGCGGTACATCGACGGGTACACCCCGCGCGTGAACGGATACTCACCCGGCAGGCCAAGATCGCGGTCGTAGTCGATCTCGACGTCCGCCGACGAGTACAGCGGCTCGACCGGCAGCCCGGAGATCGTCGTTCGCAGGTCGGTCTCGGTCTTGTCCTCGGTGGTCGCCACCGCTAGTTCATTGTGCCTCATTGTGGCGAAGCAGATGCCACGCCTCCGCGGCCGCCAGCGTCACCGCAGCCGCCGCGATCTGCACGCCGATCAGGTCGGCCGGACGGTTGTGCACGGCGGCAAAAGCGACGAGCTGAGCGAGGAAGACGCCGACGAGCACGAGCGCGAATCGCGTCCGCGCGAGCGAGAGGAAGTGGTAGACGTAGACGGTCGCGAGCGCGTAGAGCGCCATCGCCAGGGAAAGCGGTCCGAGCCACGGAACCGCCGCTTCGTACTTCTCGCCGAAGACATGCCGGATCAGCGGCCCGGCGGCGATCCACAGCACCGCGGTCGTGGCGGCGCCGAGGACGGCGACGACGCCGAGCCCCCAGAGCAGATAGCGGCGCTCGCGGCCGCGGTCGCGCAAGACGGCGACGCGCGGGAAGAGGACGGTCACCACACCAATCGGCACGAGCAGCAGAACGCGCGCACCGACCGAGGCGACGCCGTAGGCCCCGGCGGTCGCGGACGGGAACGCGAGGTTCGCGACGAGGACGTCGACGCTCGCAAGCGCCGTGAGCAGCGTCAGCCCCGTGGCGGCGGCAGCATTCGGGAGGGTCGCCAGCCGGCGCGTCCCGGTTCGGAGCGCGTCTCGCCAGAAGCCGCGCAACGGCACGAGCGTGAGCGCGAGCGTGAAGAGCGTCGCCGCCGCGACGCCGCCCATCACCGCCCCCGTGCCGCCGCCCGCGAGGCCGATCCCGACGCCGGCTCCGAGCCTGGTGCCCGCGAACGTGAGATGGGCGAGCCCGAGGACGAGGAAGAGCCGCGCACCCTGAAGTCCGCCCCAGACCGCGGGGATGACGAGCGCGGCGCTGATCGTGGCCGCAGTCGCGAGCGTGGCCCCGGCGTCCCCGCGACCGGCGGCCGCCAGCACGCCGGCGGCGATTCCGCCCAGGACGAGCGCGGCCAGTGCCCACGGCAGGAGCGCCCGAACGGTGTCTCGGATCGACGCGCCCGCCTCGGCTCGGCGGTTCTCGGCGAGCGCCACCGCGACCTCCCGGGCAACCACCGCCTGGAATGCGAGCGGCGGCACCGCGGCGATCAGCGTCACGACCACGAGCGCGACGAGCAGCGAGTACTCGGACGGCTCGAGGATGCGGGCAAGCGCGATCTGGAATACGGCGTTCAACCCGTTCGCGACGATCACCGCTCCGCCGACGAAGAGCCCGGGTGCGAGCAGGGAACGTCTGGTCGGCTCCGAGGGCAGCGGGTCCACGCGGCAATTCTCGCCGTCGCGGCGGCGGCCGTCCCTACGAGCTCCTAACGTAATGGGCATTCGTTCCCGGAGTGCGATGGGCGAGTGCGATGCAAGGACGCAGGGAGCGCCCATAGCTGGATGCTATGGGCGCGACTGAGGACGAAGCAGCGTGCCGCCCAGCGCGGTCCGGGGACACAACTGCCCATTGCGTTAGGAGCTCTAACCGCCGGCCGGGGCACCGAACAGAGCCGCAACGGCGCCGACCGTTCCGGCGGCGACGAGCGTGAGGACGACGCCACGCCGAAGAACGAGCAGCGACACCCCCGCACCTGCAAGCACGGCCGCTTGCCACGCGTGGTCGATGGCGAGGGCAAGGGGAATCGCCGAACCGGCGATCGCGCCGATCGCGGCCGGGCCGGCACCGTCGAGGAACGAGCGCACGTGGATGTTGACGAGCAGCCTGTCGAAGCGGCCCGCGCCGAGGAGAACGAAGGAGAACGACGGTGCGAACGCGACGAGCGCCGCCAGGAAGGCGCCCCCGACGCCCGCAGCCGCATATCCGACGACAGCGATCGTTTGGACGACCGGCCCGGGGGTGACCTGCCCGAGCGCGAGGCGTTAGAACTGGCCGCTCGTCAGCCAGTGGTAGTGGTCGACCGCGTCGGCCTGCATCAGCGGGACGATCACGAATCCGCCCCCGTACGAGAGCGCGCCCACCTTGAAGGCGACCCAGCAGAGCGTTCCGAGACTTCCGGTCCCCGCCGCCACGACCACGGGGCTGAGAGCACCGAGAACCGAGGCCCGCGCCGAGGCGTGCCGCCACAGCACCTCGGCGACTCCGCACCCGAGCAGGACGAGGACGAGCCACGATCCCACAGCCGCCGCCGCCCCGGTCCCGACAAGCGCGTAAACGACGAACCGCCCTCTCCCGACCCGCTCGAGACGGCGCCAGGCGGGCCCGAGCAAGCTCATCCCCGCCTGGACGGCGACTGCTGCAACCGCCGCACCTGCGCCTGCGCCCGCGCCTCTCACCCAGAGCGGCGGCGAGCCGAGGAAAAGCGCGGCGAGACCGACGATCAGCACGAGGCCGGGCAGGATGAAGCTGAGCCCGCCGACCACGGCGCCGGCGGGACCACGCAGGCGCCACGCGCAGTAGATCGCCAGCTGAGTAGACGCCGGGCCGGGGAGCAGGTTCGTGGCGGCGATGCCGTCCTCGAACTGCTGCGGAGCGAGCCACTGTCGCCGGTCGACGCAAAGCCCGCGCAGTAACGCGATGTGCACGGGTGGGCCGCCGAAGCCCACCACTCCGATCCGTCCCCACTCACGTGCGATCGTCGCCAGGCCGACCTGGCCCCGACCCGGTGCCTCGGCGCCCGCCGAATCCTTCATTGCCGTTAGCGCGAGCCGCCAGGCTTCCAGAGCGGCTCCGGCCGACCTGCGTTCGCCGTTCGGGCGAGGATGAAGAGCAGATCGGAGAGGCGGTTGAGGTACGCCGGCGCGAGCGGGTTCACCGCCGACACCGAGAGCGCCTCGATCTCGGCGCGCCGGCACACCGTTCGGGCGAGGTGGAGCGTCGCCGCCTGTTCGGTACCGCCGGGCAGGACGAAGCTCTTCAGCGGCGCGAGCTGCTCGTTGAAGCGGTCGCAGAGCACCTCGAGCTCGTCGATCTGCTCCTGCTGGATGCGGAGCTTCCCGTCATTCGTGACGTAGGGGACGCAGAGGTCTGCTCCGAGGTCGAAGAGGTCGTTCTGGATCAGCTCCAGCGGCCGCCGGAGCACGTCCCCCAGGTCGCCGGCAAGCAGGACGCCGAGGATGGAATTGAGCTCGTCGACGGCGCCGAACGCACGCACCCGAGCGTCGGTCTTCGACACGCGCGTGCCGTCGCCGAGGCTCGTCTCGCCTGCGTCGCCGGTGCGCGTGTAGATGCGCGTCAGCCGGACCGGCTCGTCCCGCCGTCTCACCACTTCTACCCGGAGGCGAGCGCCTGCTTGCGGAGGCCGAGAACGGAGCGGGCGATCACCAGGCGCTGGATCTCGCTCGTTCCCTCGTAGATCTCGGTGATCTTGGCGTCGCGGTAGTACCGCTCGACTGGGAACTCCTTCGTGTACCCGTACCCGCCGAAGATCTGGATCGCCTCGGACGTCTGCCGACGGGCCATCTCGGAGGCGAACAGCTTCGCCTTCGCGCCTTCCTCGGTGTGCGGGCGGCCCTGCTGTTTCAGCCAGGCGGCACGCAGCATGAGCAGTCGCGCGGCGTCGATCTCCATCGACATGTTCGCGAGCTTGTGCTGGATCGCCTGGAGGTCGGCGAGTCTGCTTCCGAACTGCTTTCGCTCGAGCGCGTAGGCGCGGGCGGCGTCGAAGGCCCCCTGGGCGATCCCGACCGCCTGGGCGGCGACGCCGATGCGACCCCCGTCCAGCGTCGCCATCGCGACGTGGAAGCCCTCGCCCTCCTCGTGGAGCAGGCGGTCGGCGTCGACGTGAGCGTCGACCACGACGTCGCTGGTCGTCGACGAGTTCAGGCCGAGCTTCTCCTCGTCCCGCGTGACCCGAACGTGGTCGGCGTCGAGGACGAAGGCCGACACGCCTGCCGCATCGGCGACGGAAGGGTCGGTGCGCGCGAAGACGAGGAGCGTCCCGGCGTAGCGCGCGGTCGAGATGAACCGCTTCGATCCGGATATCCGCCAGCCGTCGCCGTCCGGCGTCGCCGAGGTGCGGAGCGACCCTGCATCCGAGCCCGACTCCGCCTCGGTCAGCGCGAAGGCCCCGATCAGCTCGCCGCGGGCGAGCGGCGGGACGAACCGAGCTCGTTGCTCCTCGGTGCCGAAGGCGAGAATCGGCAGGGCGACGGCGCTCGTATGCACGGCGACGGTCACGCCGACACCGGCGTCTCCGCGGGAAAGTTCCTCGAGGACGAGGATGTACGAGACGAAGTCCGCGCCGGCGCCGCCGTACTCCTCGGGAACGCAGACCCCCATCAGACCAAGCTCGGCCAGCTTCGAATAGAGCTCCTGGGGGAACCGGTGCTCCCGGTCCCACTGAGCTGCATGAGGCTCGATCTCGGCGCGGGAGAAGTCCCGCGCGAGCGCCTGGATCTCGCGCTGCTCCGGCGTCAGCTCGAAGTCCACTCTGAGCCGAGTCTAGACGCTCGCGGCGGCTCCGCCGCCGGCTCGCTCTCGCGGGGGAAACGGCCGGTTTCCCCCGCGGGCCCCCTTCCCCGGACGTCCTCAACGCAAGCGGTTGTGAGCCGCGCCCGCCAGGTCGGTCGCGGCGACGAACCCCTCAGGCTAATACTCGAAGAAGCCGCGGCCTGTCTTTCGACCCAGGCGGCCTGCGGCGACGTGCTCGCGGAGGAGCGGGCAGGGCGCGTACTTCTCGTCGCCGAGGCCCTCGTGGAGCACATCCATGATCGCCACGCAGGTGTCGAGGCCGATCAGGTCGGCGAGGGCGAGCGGGCCGATCGGGTGGTTGAAGCCGAGCTTCGCGATCGTGTCGATCGCCTCCGCCTCGGCGACGCCGTCGTGGAGCGCCCAGACCGCCTCGTTGACGAACGGCATCAGGATCCGGTTCGAGACGAAACCGGGGAAGTCGTTCGCTTCGGCCGGCGTCTTCCCCAGCTCCCGGGCCAGGGCGACGATCGCCGCGGCGGTCTCGTCCGAGGTCGAGGGCGCGCGGACGACCTCGACGAGCGACATCACCGGCACCGGGTTGAAGAAGTGCATGCCGATCACGCGGTCGGGCCGGCCGGTGACGGCGGCGAGAGAGGCGATCGGGATCGAGGACGTGTTCGAGGCGAGGATCGCCTCCGCCGGGAGCACCGCGTCCGCAGCTCGGAAGATCTCCTCCTTCACGCGGGCGTCTTCGACGACCGCCTCGACCATCAGGTCGGCGGGAACGATCTGCTCGACGGGCTCCACGCGTCCGAGCACGTCGTCGGGATCCGGCCCTCCCTTCTCGGCCAGCTTCGTGAGGCTCCTCCGCATAGTCTCGAGCCCGCGCTCGGCCGCGCCGGGAACGGCGTCGTGCAACGAGACCCGGCGCCCGGATACGGCGACGACCTGCGCGATCCCGCCGCCCATCTGGCCGGCGCCGACGACGAGGACGTGCTCGAAGGACATCGGGGCTAGATGGTTGATCGGCAATTCCTCGCCGCGCGGCTGGTGGCCGAGACACGGCGCCGGCTGGCGCCGCCCCTCCTCGCCCGTATTCCCGATACGACCTCGGACGGGCGGCGTCCCCGGCTTGGTCTCAGCCATCCCCGCATCGACGGGCATTGCCGATCAACCATCTAGACCTCGAGGAGCAGCGCGTCGCCCTGGCCGCCGCCCGAGCAGATCGCCGCCAGGCCCAGCCCACCGCCCTGTCGGCGCAGCTCGTAGATCAGCGTCGAGAGGATCCGAGCCCCCGAGGCGCCGATCGGGTGACCGAGCGCGACCGCGCCCCCGTTCACGTTCACCGTGTCCGGATCGGCGCCGAGCATCCGGACCGAGTTGATCGCCACCGAGCAGAAGGCCTCGTTGACCTCGACACGCTTCACGTCGCCGATCGCCTTGCCCGCCTTGCCGAGCGCCATCGTGCCCGCCCCCGCCGGCGTGCGGGCCAGGTACGCGAACTCGTCGGCCACGTAGCCCTGGGAGACAACGGTCGCGAGCACGTCCAGGCCGCGCTTCCGCGCGAACTCGTCGCTCGTGACCACGAGCGCGCCGGCTCCGTCGTTGACGCCGGGTGCGTTGCCCGCCGTCGTCGTTCCCTCCGGGTCGAACACCGGCTTCAGCGCGGCGAGCTTGGCGAGCGAGGTGCCGCGACGCGGGCTCTCGTCGAGCGCGACCTCGCCGACCGGGACGATCTCGTCCCCGAAGCGGCCCTCGTCGATCGCTGCCACGGCCCGAAGCTGGGAGCGGAGCGCCCACTCGTCCTGCTCTTCTCTCCCGATCCCGAGCTCGCGCGAGACGAAGGACGCCTGCTCGACCATGTGCCGTCTGTCGAAGGTCGAGACCAGGCCGTCGTGCGTCATCAGGTCGATCAGGGCGCCGTCGCCGTACCGGTAGCCGAAACGGGCCTTCTTCAGGACGTACGGAGCGTTCGACATCGACTCCATCCCGCCGGCGACGATCACACCGTTGTCGCCCGAGCGGATCATCGCGTCGGCGATTCCGACCGCCCTGATGCTCGAAGCGCAGACCTTGTTCACCGCGTCCGCGGGCGTCTCGACCGGCAGGCCGGCGCCGATCGCCGCCTGGCGCGCTGGAGCCTGGCCGGCGCCGCCCTGCAGCACGTGCCCCATGATCACGTACTCGACCTCGTCGTCGCGCACGTCGACCCGGTCGAGGGCGGCACGAATGGCGAGCGCCCCGAGCTCGGTCGCCTGGTAGCCGGCCAGGCCTCCGCCCAGCTTCCCGAACGGGGTGCGGACGGCCGACACGATGACGGAACGGACCACGGCCCCAATCTAGCTTCACCGACAAGCGGGTCGGCGCGGGCTCGCCCACCCGGGTAGACTCACCGCGATGACCTCGACGTCCCGCATCTGGGCCTGGTCCCGGCGCCACGAGCGGGGCGGCAGCCTGGCCTGACCCACCTCCCATCCGTCCCCGCTCGCAGACCTTCCGACTGGAGGGTCTTTTTCGTTTGCCGATGAACTTCACCACCGTCATCCCCACCGACCTGATCACGCCGCTCTCGGCGTACGTCAAGCTGCGCAGCGGCGGTGAGGCGGCCTTCCTGCTCGAGTCCGTCGAGCGGGGCCGGCTCGGGCGCTATTCGTTCGTCGGCTGCGGGTCGAAGCTCGCCGGGCTCGACGAGGCCGAGCATGCCGACCTGCCCGTGGTCGGCTTCCTCGCGTACGACCACGCGACCGTTCTCGAGCCGACCGTTCCGCTCCCGGCTGACGGGCCGAACCTGCCGCAGAGCCGTTTCATCCTCGCCGACACGCTCGTGCGCTTCGACCACGCGGCCGGGCACGCCCACGTGCTGTGCGGCGATCCGGACGAGCTGCGGGCACGGCTGGAGGCGCCGCGCGGAGAGCTCCCGCGCGGGACCGGCCGGAGCGGCCCGACCGTCAGGTACCCCGACGGCGCGGCGTACGAGCGCTGCGTCGGCGTGGTCAAGGAGCACATCCGTGCGGGCGACGCATTCCAGATCGTCGTCTCTCAGCGTGCGGAGCGGCCGACGTCGGCGAGCGCGCTCGAGCTGTACCGGTCGCTCCGGCGCGTGAACCCGTCGCCGTACCTGTTCCTGCTCGAGCTCGGCGACCTCGCACTGATCGGCTCGTCGCCGGAGACGCTGGTCAAGGCCGAAGGCCGGCGGGCCAGCCTCAACCCGATCGCGGGCACCACCCAGCCGGGGCCGGGCGACGCCGAGCGATTGCTCGCCTCCGACAAGGACCGAGCCGAGCACGTGATGCTCGTCGACCTGGGCCGAAACGACCTCTCGCGCGTCTGTCAGGCCGGAACCGTCCGCGTCGAGCGGTTCATGGAGGCGGAGCGCTTCTCGCACGTCACCCACCTGGTCTCCGAGGTCGTCGGCGAGCTACGCGACGGGATCGGGCCCTTCGACCTGCTCAGGGCGTGCTTCCCGGCCGGCACCGTGTCAGGCGCGCCCAAGGTGCGCGCGATGCAGATCATCTCCGAGCTGGAGGGCTACCGGCGCGGACCGTACGCGGGAGCGGTCGGGTACGCGCTCCCCGGCGGCGACCTGGACACGTGCATCGCCATCCGGACGATCGTCCTCCACGACGGCGTCGCTCACCTGCAGGCAGGAGCGGGAATCGTCGCCGACTCGGATCCGCACGCGGAGCACGAGGAGTGCCTGCGCAAGCTCGCCGCGCTCGAAGCCGCCATTACCCTTGCCGAGCAATGATCCTGCTGGTCGACAACTACGACAGCTTCACCTACAACCTCGTTCACCTGTTCCAGGAGCTCGGGGCTGAAGTGCACGTTCGGCGCAACGACGAGATCGACGCGGACGAGGCCGAGCGGCTGCAACCTGCACAGCTCGTCGTCTCCCCCGGACCCGGCCGCCCCGGCGAGTCCGGCGCGACGGTCGAGATCATCAGACGCCTCGCCCCCACCACCCCGACGCTCGGTGTCTGTCTCGGGCATCAGGCGATCGTCGAGGCCTTCGGCGGCGAGATCGCCGAGGCGCAGGAGCTGGTCCACGGCAAGGCGAGCGTCGTCTCCCACGACGGACGCGGGATCTTCGCGGGCCTGCCGCGGAGCTTCCAGGCAGGGCGCTACCACTCGCTCGCCGCGGCGCGCGTCCCGGATGAGCTCGAGGTCTCCGCGACCACGTCGGACGGCGAGGTGATGGCGGTCCGCCACCGTGCGCTTCCCGTCGACGGCGTCCAGTTCCATCCCGAGTCGGTGCTCACGCCGGACGGGCCTGCGCTCTGCCGGAACTTCCTGGAGGGGCGATGATCCGGGAGGCCCTCGGAGCCCTGCTCGACGGCCGCGATCTCTCCCGCGAGCAGGCGCGCGGGGCGATGGACGCGATCATGGCCGGCGAGGCGACGCCCGCGCAGATCGGCGGCCTGCTCGTCGCGCTGCGCATCAAGGGCGAGACGCCGGAGGAGATCACCGGCTTCGCCGAGGCGATCCGCAACCACGTGCTGGCCGTGCGGCCGCAGCGCGACGATCTCGTCGACACGTGCGGCACGGGCGGAGACGGGCAGGCGACCATCAACGTCTCGACCGCCGCGGCACTCGTCGCCGCCGCGGCGGGCGCCGCCGTCGCGAAGCACGGCAACCGCGCCGTCTCGTCGGCCTCGGGGTCGGCGGACGTGCTCGAGGCGCTCGGGTTCTCGCTCGAGGCACCGCCGGAGCGAATCGCGCGCTCGATCGACGAGCTCGGCTTCGGGTTCCTGTTCGCGCCGACGCACCATCCGGGATTCCGGCACGCTGCGCCCGTGCGCAGGGAGCTCGCGACCCGGACGGTCTTCAACGTGCTCGGCCCGCTGACCAACCCGGCCGGCGCCCGCGCGCAGATCGTCGGCGTCTACGACCCCGAGCTGGTGCCGACGATCGCCGAGGTGCTCGCCCAGCTCGGCGCTCGGCGAGCGTTCGTCGTGCACGGTGCCTTCGGCGTCGACGAGCTCTCGCCCGCCGGGCCGAACCTCGTCTGCGAGGTCGTCGACGGAGGGGTCCGCCGCCGGGAGATCGACCCGCTCGACCTGGGGGTGCCGCGCTGTGAGCCCGACGAGCTGCGTGGCGGCTCTCCCCAGGAGAATGCAGCTGTGATCCGAGCCGTCTTCTCCGGAGAGGAGCAGGGGGCGAAGCGGGACGCGATCCTGCTGAACGCCGCCGGCGCGATCGCAGCCGGTGGCCATTCGGACGACCTGCGCGACGGGCTCGAGGTCGCGCGCGAGGCACTCGACTCGGGCGCCGCGGCCGAGCGGCTGCAAGCGCTCGCCGCCTTCTCGCACGATGGGTAGGTTCCGCGACGCCCTCGGCGCTCCGGGCCTCGCGGCCGTCGCGGAGGTCAAGCGGCGCTCCCCGTCGGCGGGCGACCTGCGCCCGAGCGCCGACCCGGCGACGCTCGCTGCTGCCTTCGAGCGGGCAGGGGCGGCCGCGGCGTCGATCCTCGTCGACGAACGCTTCGCCGGGAGCCTCGCCGATCTCGCGGCAGCGAGATCGGCCAGCTCGATACCTCTGCTCGCCAAGGGGTTCTTCTCGACCGAGGCGCACCTGGCCGAGACCCGCAGCGCGGGAGCCGACGCAGCGCTGTTGATTCTCCACGACCTGGACGACGAGACCGTTCGGAGGCTGATGGCCTGCGCTGCGGAGCTCGGCATGGACACCCTGGTCGAGGCCCACGACGCGGACGAGCTCGCGCGCGCGGTCGCGCTCGGCGCAGACCCGATCGGGATCAACGCGCGCGACCTGTCCACCTTCGCAATCGACCGAGCCGCCCAGCTTCGGCTGGTGGTCGACGCTCCTCGCGACCGGATCGTGATCGCCGAGAGCGCGATCCACTCCCGCGCGCAGGGTGCCGCGGCGGAGCTGGCGGGCGCCGACGCGGTGCTCGTCGGTACGGCCCTGATGCGCGCGGCCGATCCCCCGGCGAAGCTGCGCGAGATCGTCTCGCGACCGCTCGTGAAGGTCTGCGGCCTGACTCGAGCGGAGGACGTCGAGCTTGCCGTCGAGGCCGGTGCCGACCTATGCGGATTCGTGCTCGAGCCGGCGAGCCCGCGAGCAGCCGACTCGGTGCTCTCTGTTCCGGACACGGTGCTGTCGGTCGCCGTCGTGGTCGGCGAGACCACGGTGAGCGGCGCCGATCTCGTCCAGCGCTACGAACGCGAAGAGGGCCGGGTTCGCGGCCGTGACGCCGTCCTCCTGCGGGACGGAGAGCGCGTCGCCACCGTCGTCGACCTGCCGTGGCAGGAAGACGACCCGGAACACTTCGCGCGAGCCCGTGCGGTCGAGGGCCGGCTGATGCTGGCCGGCGGTCTCGGCCCGGAGAACGTCCGGGCAGCGATCGCAGCCACGCGGCCGTGGGCCGTGGACGCGAGCTCGAGCCTGGAGGCCTCGCCGGGGATCAAGGACCACCACCGGGTGCTGGCTTTCGTCGAGGCTGCGCGATGAGCTACGGCGGGTACGGCGGCCGGTACGTCCCGGAGACCCTGATCCCGGCCCTCGACGAGCTCGAGGCGGGCTGGCGCGACGCGCAGGTCGATCCGGCGTTCGCCGCCGAGGTCGACCGCCTCGGCCGCGAGTACGCGGGCAGGCCGACCCCGCTGACGCTTGCCGAGCGCTTCGCGCCCGGCAAGCGGCTCTACCTGAAGCGCGAGGACCTCCTCCACACGGGCGCGCACAAGCTGAACAACGCGCTCGGCCAGGCGGTGCTCGCACGCCGGCTCGGGAAGCAGCGGATCATCGCAGAGACCGGAGCCGGTCAGCACGGCGTCGCGACGGCGACCGTCTGTGCGCGCTTCGGACTCGAGTGCGTCGTCTACATGGGGGCCGAGGACATGCGCCGCCAGCACCCCAACGTCGAGCGAATGGGCTTGCTCGGGGCGGAGGTACGTCCGGTCGAGTTCGGGACGAAGACGCTCAAGGAAGCGACGAGCGAGGCGATCCGCGACTGGATCACGAACGTCGAGACCACGCACTACCTGATCGGCTCCTGCGTCGGTCCGGATCCGTACCCGGCAATCGTGCGCGAGCTGCAGGCGGTGATCGGCCGCGAGGCACGCGCCCAGGTGCTCGAGGCGGAGGGTCGGCTCCCGGAGGCCGTGATCGCCTGTGTCGGCGGCGGCTCGAACGCGATCGGAATGTTCGCCGGATTCCTCGACGACGGAGACGTCCGCCTGTACGGCGTCGAGGCTGCCGGCGCCGCGAGCCTCGGCACCGGCCGCACCGGGGTCCTGCACGGCGCGCGCTCGTCCCTCCTCGCCGACGAAGACGGCCAGATCATGGACGCCCACTCGATCTCGGCCGGGCTCGACTACCCGGGCGTCGGGCCCGAGCACGCGTTCCTCCGCGACAGCGGCCGCGTCCACTACCTGACTGCGACGGACGACGACGCACTGGCGGCCTTCCAGCGGCTCGCGCAGACCGAGGGCATCATCCCCGCGCTCGAGCCCGCCCACGCGCTCGCGCGCACCGGGGAGCTGGACGGCGACGTCATCGTCGTGTGCCTTTCGGGTCGCGGCGACAAGGACCTCGACGAGGCGCTCGCGCGGCTCACATGAAGCACACCTTCGAGCCGACCCACTTCCACACCACGATCGGCTCGCACGAGCCGGTGCTGCGCGTGGCCGACGGTGACACGATCGAGACGTGGTGCGTGGATGCCGGCGGGACCGACCGCACCGGCACGCAGCTCACCGATGCCGGCAACCCGCAGACCGGCCCGTTCTACGTCGAGGGGGCGGAGCCCGGCGACACGCTCGAAATCCACTTCGATCGTCTCTGGCCGAACCGTGCGCGCGGCTTTTCGGCCGGGCTCGTCGCACCGCACGTCCTCGACCCGTCGTTCAGCGCCGCGCTTCCCTACGGCGAAGGCCAGGTCGACGCCTGGGTTCTCGACCTCGAGCGGGGCGTCGCCCGCCTCGAGAGCCCACCGGAAGGCCTCGAGCTGCTCGGCGAGCTGCCCTTCGAGCCGATGCTCGGCTGCTTCGGCGTCGCGCCGGCTCGAAGCCAGGCGATCTCGACGGCAACGTCTGCCGAGCACGGCGGGAACATGGACTACCGGGGGTTCCGTGAGGGCGTGACCGTCCAGCTGCCGGTGCTCGCGGAGGGCGCCCTGCTGCACGTCGGCGACGGGCATGCGCGCCAGGGCGACGGCGAGATCGTCGGCACCGGGATCGAGGTCTCCTTCGACGTCACGCTGACGGTGCGTCTGCGCAAGGGCAAGCGCATCACGTGGCCGCGCGTGGACGGAAACGACTTCGTGATGGCTGTCGGGAACGCGCGACCGCTCGATCAGGCCGTACAGCACGCGACGACGGAGTTGCTACGCATGCTCGAGGAGGACTACGGGCTGTCCTACCGCGCAAGCTCGGCACTGCTCGGCCAGTGCGTCGAGTACGACATCGGGAACGTGTACGACCCGGCGTACACGGTCGTGGCCAAGGTCGCGAGGAACTGGCTCCCGTGAAGACGCTCGTCATCTACCTGATGGCCGGGCAGGAGACACCCGAGCTCGCCGCGGCGGCCGAGGCCGGCGGGGCCGACCTGATCGAGATCGGCTTCCCGTTCTCGGATCCGCTCGCCGACGGCCCGGTGATCCGCCGGGCCGCCGAGCGGGCTCTCGCGGCCGGCATGCGCACGCGCGCGTGCCTCGAGTGCCTGGCGGAGACTCGCGCGCGGATCCAGGTGCCGCTCGTGCCGATGACCTACTCCTCGCTGCTCGAGGCGTACGGCTGGGAGCGGTTCGCCGCCGACGCTCGAGCCGCCGGCGCCGCGAGCCTGATCGTCGCCGACCTCCCGGCCGGAGACCGACCCGAGCTCCGGCGCATCCAGCTCGTTGCCCCGACCTCGACGGACGAGCGCCTCGCCCTCGCCGCAGGGAGCACCGACGGATGGCTCTACCTCGTCACGCTGACCGGCACGACCGGTGCCCGCGCCGATCTGTCGCCGACCCTCGCCGGCCTCGTCGAGCGGACACGCCGGGTGACCGACGTTCCCCTCTACGCCGGCTTCGGGATCTCGACACCCGAGCACGCCGGCGCAGCGGCTGCGTTGGCAGACGGAATCGTGGTCGGCTCGCGCGCGCTCGAGGTGGCAGAGGAGGGCGCGGCCGCGCTCGAGGAGTACACGCGCTCGCTTCGCGCGGCCCTGGACGCCTAGAACACGTTGACTCGACCGAGTGTCGCGGCGGTCGTCAACCGTGCCGACAACAGAAGTCGACACATGCTTGACAGGGAGAGGAAGAGCGGGCCGGCACGCCATCCGTCGGAGACGATTCTGTGGGCCTGGCTCGTCCTGGTCGCACTCAGCAGCGTGGTCGGCGCAATCGTCTTCTTCCTCCTCCTGCGCTCCTGATCGTTCCCGACCCGCGAGACGTGTCACTGTACGGCCGGTGAACGAGACCGTCCGGGTCGCGTGCGTCCAGGCCGAACCGGCAATCCTCGACCGAGGCCGGACGCTCGACAAGCTCGCGGCGCTGACCGCGGAGGCGAAGGCCGGCGGGGCCGAGCTCGTCGTGTTTCCGGAGACGTTCGTGGCCGCGTACCCGAGCTCGGCCTGGGGAAAGTTCCTCGCGGGTTGGGCAGACCCGCGGGCGAAAGCCGCATTCGCCCTGCTCGCCCGCGAGTCGGTCGAGATCCCCGGTCCCGACGTCGACCGGCTCGGCGAGATCGCCCGCGAGCACGAGGTCTGGCTCGTCACGGGCGTAAACGAGCGCGACCCGGAACGGCCGGGGACGCTCTACAACGCGCTCCTCTACCACGGGCCGGACGGGCGATTGGCAGTTCACCACCGCAAGCTCGTCCCCACCAACCACGAGCGCCTGATCTGGGGGCAGGGGGACGGCCGCGGGCTGCGTGCCCTGCAGACGCCGATCGGGCGGATCGGCGGGCTGATCTGCTGGGAGAACTACATGCCGCTCGCCCGGTTCGCGCTGTACGAGTCGGGCGTCGAGATCTACATCGCCTCCACTGCCGACGACGGCGACGCGTGGCAGTCGACCCTCGTACACATCGCCCGCGAGTCGCGCGCCTTCGTGATCAGCCCTTGCCACTTCCAGCGTGCCGGCTCGTATCCCGACGACTTCCCGCTCAGGAAGGAGCTGGCGGGCATCGACGTGCTCGGGCGCGGCGGCTCGGCGATCCTCGCCCCCGACGGCGGCTACCTCGCCGGCCCGCTCTACGACCAGGAGGGAATCCTCTACGCCGACCTCGACCCGCAGCGCCTGGACGAGGAGCGGCAGCGTTTCGATCCGGCCGGCCACTATCACCGGCCGGACGTGCTCGAGTTACGCGTGCGGCCGCATCGGGCAGCACGGAAGACAACATGGAACCAGTGACGCTGATCGACGCCGAGAACGTCCGGCGCTCGGAATGGCCGAACGTCTCCAGGGAAGAGCTCGTCGAGCTGGTCGACGCCTGGGTGAACGCGCTCGAAGCCGCCGCGGTGCTCGTCTACGACGGCTCCGCCCCATCCGCGACCGGCGGTGGTCGGCTCAGGATCGTCGGGTCAGGCGGCGAGACCGCGGACGACTGGATCGCCCGCGCGGCCCGCGAGCTCGCGGGCGCCGGACGCCCCTACCGCCTGGTCACCTCGGACCGGGACTTGCGTGCCCGCGCGGGAGGAAACGCAGACGACGTCGTCGGCGGGGGCACGTTCGTGCGGACGGTGCGTGCGTCGGTCACCAACGATCCCAGTGCACGACCGTCTCGAGCGGTGCCCGTTTCGCCGGCTTGAACTCCGTCCCGACCGTGTACGCGACCGGGATCAGCGCAGCCTGCATCACCTCGTCGTAGGGAATCCCGAGTAGCTCTGCCGCCTCCCGCTCGTGCGCAAGGTGGAAGGTCGTCCAGACCGTCCCCAACCCTCGCGAGCGCGCGGCGAGCATGAAGCTCCACGCCGCCGGCATGATCGAGCCCCAGCGCGAGGCTTGCGCGAACACGCCCTTCCCGTCCGTACGCCCCTCGATGCACGGGATCACGTGGACGGGGACGTCCTCGAGGTGATCGACGAGATGGAAGACGCCACCGACGACGCGGCCCATCATCCCCGGTATCTCCTCCGGCTTCCCGATCCCACGGAGGTAGCGCTCGCCCCCGCTGCGCCAGAGGTCGGCGAGGCCACGGCGCAGCTCCGGCTCGGTCACGACGAGGAAGTGCCAGTCCTGCCGGTAGCTACCGGTCGGCGCCTGCTGGGCGAGACGCAGGCAATCCGCCAGCACCTCTCGCTCGACCGGCCGTTCGAGATCGAGCCGCTTCCGGACGGCACGGGTCGTCGAGAGCAGCTCGTCGGGCGTCAGCTCGAGCACGAGCGAATTGTGTCACCCCGAGCGATGCTTGATCTCGGAGATCTTCCGTTGCGCGTCGGCAAGCGTGAGCCGGCCGGAGCAGACCTGCTCGCGGAGGCTGTTCTCGACCTGGTCGACCTGCTCGGCTCGAGGACGAGGCTCGGGCCAGAGGTTCCGGCGATCCGTCGGGTGGCCGCCCAGCTCGAGGCTGACGAGATGGTCCTCCTGGTAGTCGGAGGTCGAGCCGGCCAGCCGGTACTCCTTCATCTGATCCACCTTCAGCGCCGAGGTGTACTCGGTCGCCGGCCGGATCGTGCGGGTCCAGCCGGGCACGCAGATCGTCTCTCCGATCGTCTCCTGACGCACGTCGGGGTTGAGGACGCCCGGTGTCCGCGTCCAGCTCGCCGTGACCTTCGGGGCGTGTGATGCAGTTCCGCGCCAGAGCAGAAGGAGCATGAGCACGAGCGCCAGGACGGCGGCCGCGAAGGCAAATGCACGCTGCACGACACCAGGATCGCCGCCGCCTCGGGGTCGAGCCGCGCTGGTGGATACGTCGTTACGGCTTCGGCGCAGACTCCGCGGGAGCGGTCGTGCCCGACGGCCCTGGCCGCCGGTTGGCAAAGACGTTGTCGAGCGCCGCTCGGCACCCCACGGAGAGCGCGCCCGTCAGAACCGCTGCGTCACCCAGGCGGGAGACCTCCACCTTCGGCGGATACGGAAGCCAGTCGCGGAGGAGAATCCGCACGGGATCGAGCAGCAGATCGCCGTTCGAGCCGATGCCCCCGCCGAGAACGACCAAACCGACGTCGGCGACCGCGGCGATCGGCGCGACGTGGAGCGCGATCCGCCGAGCCTCCTCGGCAACGACCTCTCGGGCCACCCGGTCGCCGGAACGAGCGGCCGAGAAGATGTCGCGGGGATCGAACGGAGGCCCGAGGACGGTGCCGACGACCCCGTCCGCCTTGCGCTCGGCGAAGGCGCTGACCGCGCCGGCGCACGGATCGAGGTCGGCGGCGAAACTGCCGAAGGCGTAGTCGATCTCACCCGCAGCGCCGTTGTGCCCGCGATGGAGCTCGCCGCCGAGGACGAGGCCGGCGCCGAGCCCGGTCCCGATCGAGACGAAGGCGAAGTCGTCGACGTCGCGGGCGGCCCCGGCCCAACGCTCACCGACCGCAGCCAGGTTGATGTCGTTCTCGACGGTGACGCGGAGCCCGAGCCGCGCCGCGAGCTCGGTTCGAAAGTCGCGCTCCTCGAGCCCCGGCACGTTCGTCGCCAGCTCGATGCGCTCGCCGGCTGCAAGGACGACTCCGGGGACGCCGACGACGACGCCGTCGATCAGCTCGGCCCGCAAGCCGGAGGCTGCGACCAGCGATTCCCTCAGTCCCGAGATCGATTCGATCGCCAACTCTGCCGTGACCCCGGCCAGCTCGACGTCCTGGCGCGCCCTGACGGTCCCGTTGAGATCGCACAGCGCTCCGCGGAGGAACCGCGCGCCCAGATCGAGCCCGAGAACGAGCGCGGCCTCGGGGACGGCCTCGAAGAAGACGGCGCCGTAACTCGGGCCGCCGGGCTCGTGTGCCGCCTCGCGGACGAGCCCCGCCCCGAGCAGGGACTGGAGGGCGAGGGAGACAGTCGGCTTCGAGATACCCGCGCGCCGCGAGATCTCGGCGCGCGAGATCGGCGCCCCGTCTCGAATCGCCTCCAGGACCGTGCGCTCGTTCAGGTCGCGTAGGAGCGGCGGGATCGCCGGCTTCGGTGTCATAGCGTCAACAACCTTAACCGACCGATGTTTTCACGTCAGCCGCCGGAGTCCAGGAACTTGACCGAGATGCGAAGTCGTGTCATAGATTCTCGTTCGGATTCTTAACTCAACGCCCCGCCCCCTCTGACAAGGAGGAACGCAATGAAACGTGCGGCGCTGGCATTCACGCTGGTGACGGCGCTCGGGCTCTCTCTCACCGCGGTCGGCCTCGCCGGTCACACGAGCCGCAAGGCACGTGCCAAGCCGGTGACGCTGACCGTCTGGGTCGGCTGGAGCGCCCGCGAGCTCGGCGTCTTCAAGAAGGTCATCGGCGAGTACGACGCCAAGCACGCCGACGTCGACGTCAAGCTCGTCGGCGGCATCAACGACAACAAGATCGTCGCCGCGATCCGTGCCGGCAACGCTCCGGATGTCGTCAGCTCCTTCAACTCGTACAACGTCGGCATCTACTGCGGGACCGGCGGCTGGATCGACCTGACCTCGCGCCTGAAGAAGGACGGGATCGACGCGAACGACTTCCCGCCGGCCACCCGGTACTACACGCAGTACGGCGGCAAGCGCTGCGCGCTGCCGCTCCTGGCCGACACGTACGGGCTCTACTACAACAAGACGCTCTTCAAGCAAGCCGGGATCGCACGGCCGCCGCACACGATCTCCGAGCTCACCGCGGACGCGAAGAAGCTGACGAAGCGCAACCCGGACGGCTCGCTGAAGGTCGTCGGCCTCTCGCCCTTCATCGGTCTGTACGAGAACGTGCCGGAACGCTGGGTCACCTCGTACGGCGGCTCGTGGCTGGACTCGAGCAACCACTCGGTTCTCTCCAAGGACTCGGCGTGGTCGAAGTGGCTGCGCTGGCAGAAGAGCCTGATCGACTGGTACGGCTACAACAAGCTCGTGCGCTTCCAGGCGGGCCTGGGCGACGAGTTCTCCGCCTCGAACGCCTTCGAGGTCGGCAAGCTGGCGATGAACCTCGACGGCGAGTGGCGGGTCGCGTTCATCGCCGCCGAGCACCCGAACCTGAACTACGGTACGGCGCCGATGCCGGTCGACGACGCCCATCCCGAGCTGTACGGGTCGGGCTACATCAACGGCACGATCATCGGCATCCCCAAGAACGGCCACAACACCGATCAGGCCTGGGAGCTCGTCAAGTGGCTGACGACGAACACGCACGCGCTCGCCGAGCTGTCGAACGGCCTTCGGAACGTCCCGTCGACCAGCGCGTCGACCCACTCGAAGGAGCTGGTTGCCGACTCGCACTTCGCGACGTTCCTGAAGATCTTCACCCACCCGAAGTCGAGCACGTCGCCGATCATGGCCTCCGGCCAGTCCTACACGAACCTGGTGCAGAACTTCGTCACGAAGTGGCAGGCCGGGCACGCCGGCGATCTCGCCGGCGGGCTCGCCAAGCTCGACAAGCAGCTCGACGCGCAGGCCGCCCAGGCCAAGGGCGGCGGAGTCCCGTAAATCGATGTCTGCCGCGGACGCAGCGGTTCAGGCCGCCGTCCCGACGGCCGACCGCCGACGGGCCAGGAGGCACGCAGCGTGGAAGAGGCGCCGCCTCGTCCTCCTGTTGATGAGCCCCTGGCTCGTCGGCTTCTCGGTCTTCTTCGGCTACCCGCTCGTGATGAGCGCGTACCTGTCGTTCACGCACTACGACCTGCTCTCCTCGCCCCGCTGGATCGGCCTCGCGAACTATCGCTACCTCTTCAACGTCGACCCGCAGGTCTGGACGGCGGTGAAGAACACGCTCTGGTTCATCGCGGTCGCCGTGCCGCTTCAGGTCCTGTTCGCCTTCGGGATCGCGCTGATGCTCGCGCGGGCGAGGCGGGGCGTCGGAGTCTTCCGGACGATCTTCTACCTGCCCGCGCTCGCTCCCCCGGTCGCCGCCACGCTCGGCTTCGTCTACATCCTCAACCCGGCGACCGGCCCGCTGAACACGATCCTCGGCCACCTCGGCATCGAGGGCCCGCTCTGGTTCCAGGATCCCGCGTGGTCGAAGCCGTCGCTGGTGGCGCTCGGCGTGTGGGGCGTCGGCAACACGATGATCATCTTCCTCGCCGCGATCCTCGACGCCCCGCGGCAGCTGTACGAATCGGCCGAACTGGACGGTGCGGGCCCACTCCGGCGGCTGCGCTGGGTGACGCTTCCGTCGGTCAGTCCGGTGATCCTGTTCGCGGTCATCCTCGGCGTGATCCAGGGACTGCAGTACTTCACCCAGGCGTACGTCGCCGCCGGGGTCGCGGCCGGCCAGGCCTCGCAGGCGGCGGACGTCACGGCGGTCAACCTCGGCTATCCGGAGGACTCGACCCTCTTCTACCCGATCCTCCTCTACCAGCACGGCTTCACCGACTTCCAGATGGGCTACGCGTCCGCGATGGCGATGCTGCTGCTCGCGGTCTCGTTCTCGGTCACGCTCCTGATCGTCGTCAACTCCAGACGGTGGGTTCACTACGGCGGGATGGCTCGCTGAGATGGGCGCGGTCGCAGCGTCGGTCCCGTTCGTGCGCCGCCGGCCGCCGGCCAGGGTGCGCCGCCGCCGGTTCCTGCTCGCAGTTGCCAACAACAGCTTGCTGATCGCTGCGGCGATCGCGTTCCTCGCGCCGTTCGCGTTCATCCTCCTCACCTCGCTGATGACGAACGAGCAGGCCCTCTCGTCGCGCCTCTGGCCACATCCCTTCGCATGGCACAACTTCATCGACGTGTTCACGAAGGCGCCGCTGTGGCGCTGGACGCTGAACACGCTGATGTACTCGACGCTGGCGACGCTCGGCGTTCTGATCTCGAGCGTGCCGGTCGCCTACGCCCTCGCTCGGCTCCGCTGGCGCGGTCGTCAGGTGGCGTTCATGGTCGTCCTCGTCGCACTGATGCTGCCGCCGCAGGTGACCGTCGTCCCGCTGTACGTGATGTGGGCGAAGCTGCACCTGGTCGGGACGCTCTGGCCCGTGATCATCCCGAACTGGCTCGGCGACGCGTTCTCGATCTTCCTCCTGCGCCAGTTCTTCATGACCATCCCCGAGGAGTACCTGGACGCCGCCCGCGTCGACGGCTGCGGCGAGCTCCGCATCCTCGTCACCGTCGTGCTGCGCCTGGCGAAGCCGGCGATCGCCGCCGTCGCGCTCTTCTCCTTCCTCTACACCTTCAACGACTTCTTCCTGCCGCTCCTGTACGTCGGCGAGGCGTCGCACCACTGGGTGCTCTCGATCGGCCTCTCCGAGTTCCGCTCCCTTCACCAGGTGCAGTGGAACCTGACGATGGCCGCCACGCTGCTGGTGATGGCGCCGGTGATCGTCCTCTTCTTCCTCGCCCAGAAGGTGTTCGTCGAGGGAGTGACCCTGACAGGGGTGAAGGGATGAAGATCGCGGTCATCGGGGCGGGCTCGACCTACACGCCGGAGCTGGTCTCGAACCTCTCCCGGCTCGAGGACGCCGACCTCGCGCTCCACGACATCGACGCAGAGCGGCTCGAGGTCGTCGGTGGCCTCGCCGCACGGATGCTCGAGCGACAGAGCCACCGGGGCGCACTCACGCTTGACCGGAAGCCTCGACGAAGCGGTCGACGGAGCCGACTTCGTGTTGCTCCAGATCCGGGTGGGTGGCCAGGCCGCCCGGCTCGCGGACGAGACCGCCCCGCTCGCCTGCGGCTGCATCGGCCAGGAGACGACCGGCGCCGGCGGCTTCGCCAAGGCGATGCGGACGGTGCCCGTCGTACTCGAGATCGCCGAGCGCGTACGCGAGCTCGCGGCATCCGAGGCGTGGATCGTCGACTTCACGAACCCCGTCGGGATCGTCACGCGCGCTCTCCTCGACGCGGGGCATCGCGCGGTCGGCCTCTGCAACGTGGCGATCGGCCTGCAGCGCCGCATCGCCGGGATCCTCGGCGTCGAGCCGGCCCGGGTCGTGGTCGACCAGGTCGGCCTCAACCACCTCACCTGGGTGCGTGCCGCGCGCCTCGACGACCGCGACGTCCTGCCCGAGCTGCTCGCCGACCACGCAGAGGAGCTGGCCGACGGCGAGATCCCGCCCAGGCTCCTCGACGAGCTCGGCGCGATCCCTTCCTACTACCTCCGGTACTTCTACGCGCACGACCAGGTCCTCGCCGCCCAGCGGGACGGCGTCCCCCGGGCTGCGGAGGTCGCCGAGATCGAGCGCGAGCTCCTCGACCTGTACCGGGATCCGACCCTGGTCGAGAAGCCGGCGCTCCTCGAGCGTCGCGGAGGCGCCTTCTACAGCGAGGCCGCGACCGGGCTGGTGGCGTCGCTCGTGCAGGGAGACGGCACCATCCACGAGGTCGACATCCGCAACGACGGCACGCTTGCGGGCCTGGCGGCCGACGACGTGGTCGAGGTCCCCGCCCGCGTCGGGCCCGGCGGCATCGTCCCGCTGACGCAGCAGCCGCTCGCCCCGGAGCTGCTCGGGCTCGTTCAGCACGTCGCCGCCTACGAGCGCCTGACCGCCGAAGCTGCCGTCACCCGCGACCCCGTGACGGCGAAGAAGGCGCTCCTCGCCCACCCGCTCGTCGGTCAGTACGAGCTCTCCGAGCAGCTGCTCGAGCTCTTGACGATGCCGGAGGTCCTCCGATGAGCCTGCTCCTCGCGGTCGACGGCGGGAACTCGAAGACCGACCTCGCCGTCGTACGCGACGACGGCGAGGTGCTCGCGACCGCGCGGGGGCCCGGCAGCTCGCCGCATCAGCTCGGACTCGACGGCGCGCTCGACGTGATCGACCGGCTTCGGTCACAGGCCCTGGCAGACGCTGGGACCGGACGAGCCCACCGACGTCGCACAGCTCCTCCTCGCCGGCCTCGACTTCCCCGAAGAGGAGGCGACGTTCCAGACGGCGGTCGAGGGGCGCGGCTGGGCCGGACGAGTGCTCGTCGGGAACGACACGTTCGCCGTGCTCCGGGCAGGAACCGACACCGGCTGGGGCGTCGCCGTCGTCTGCGGCGCGGGGATCAACTGCGTCGGCGTCGGGCCGGACGGGCGTCAGGTGAGGTTCCCCGCCCTCGGCTGGATCACGGGCGACTGGGGCGGCGGCGTCGACGTCGGTCAGAGAGCGGTCCTGGCCGCCGCGCGAAGCGAGGACGGGCGCGGCCCGAAGACGACGCTCGAGCAGGCGGTGCCGGCGTACTTCGGCCTCGGCTCGCCGAGCGAGCTGGCGAAGGCCGTGCACTTTCGACGAATAGACGACGCCCGCGCGGTCGAGCTTCCGCCGCTGGTGTTCTCCGAGGCGCTGCACGACCCGGTCGCGGCCGAGATCGTCGACCTCCTCGCGACCGAGATCGTCGCCCTGGCCCGTGCGGCGATCACGCGGCTCGGACTCGAGAACGAGCCGGTCGAGGTGCTGCTCGGCGGAGGCGTCGTACGCGCCGGCAACGCGCAGCTCATGGCAGCGATCAGATCGGGGCTCGCAGAGGTGGGTCCCGCGATCAGCGCACGAACGACCTCGGCGGCGCCGATCCTGGGTGCAGCGTTCCTCGGCCTGGATGCGCTCGGCGCGAGGCCCGAGGCGTACGAGCGGCTGCGCGGCCGGCTGGCGACCGATTCGCCCGAGCCGTTGGCCGTGGGAGGCACCGATCTTGGCTGAGGTGAGGTTTGCAGGCGCCACCCGGCTGTACCCCGGCACGCAGGCGCCCGCGGTCAACGCACTCGAACTGGACATCGCCGACGGAGAGTTCATGGTCCTGGTCGGTCCGTCGGGCTCCGGCAAGACCACGGCGCTGCGGATGCTCGCCGGGCTCGAAGAGGTGGATGCGGGCGCCGTCTTCATCGGCGAGCGCGACGTCACCGACGTGCCGCCGAAGGCGCGCGACGTGGCGATGGTCTTTCAGAACTACGCCCTGTACCCGTACCTGTCCGTCGCGGCGAACATCGCCTTCCCGCTCAAGGTCGCCCGGGTCGGGAAGGAGGAGCGAGAGCGGCGCGTGCGGGAGGTGGCCGAGCTGCTCGCGCTCACGGACTACCTCGATCGCAAACCCGGCCAGCTGTCCGGTGGTCAGCGGCAACGCGTGGCGATGGGAAGAGCGATCGTGCGCGAGCCGAAGGTGTTCCTGATGGACGAGCCGTTGTCGAACCTCGACGCGAAGCTTCGCGTGCAGATGAGAGCCGACATCGCCGCGCTCCAGTCGCGGCTCGGCGTCACGACCGTCTACGTCACCCACGACCAGGCCGAAGCGCTGACGCTCGGCAACCGGGTGGCGGTGCTGAACGACGGCTTGCTGCAGCAGTGCGACTCCCCGCGCGCCCTCTACGAGCAGCCCGCCAATACTTTCGTCGCCGGCTTCATCGGCTCACCGTCGATGAACATCTGCGAGGTCGAGCTCGGCGCGAACGGCTCCGTCAGGCTCGGCGGCGAGGAGATTCCGCTGCCGCCAGGAGCAATCGCGACCGCAGCCGAACGAGGCTGGTCGAAGCTGGTGGTCGGACTGCGCCCGGAGTCACTCGACCTCGCTCCCGAAGGCGTGCCGGCGCGCGTGCAGGTGGTCGAGGAGGTCGGCGCCGACGCATTCGTGTTCTGCACCGCCGATCTTGGCCGTGGGCCGGTGAAGCTCGTTGCCCGCGTGGAGACGAGATCCGCCCCGGCGCGCGACGAGCGGGTGGCGCTGCGGCCGCGCGCGAACGAGGCGCACCTGTTCGACCCGGATACGGGCGTGCGTCTCGCCTTCCGCGCCTGAGAAGCTCCAACTGAATGGCGTGACCCTTTCGGCGGTAGGCCTGGACAAATCCGCGGCGCTCGTAAAGTCGACCGCGCGGGATTGTCGGTGGCCTCTGCCGTCTCCGAGTCGTTATGGACGAATGCGGATGATCGTCTTCCCGTTGCGTCGTTCGGTCGGGTTGAGGGCGGCGACGGCATCGTCGAGGGTCGCGACGGTGCCGATGTTCGTTCGCAGTCGTCCGTCCCGGACCCGCTGAACGATCTCACGCAGCTGGGCACGATCGGATTCGACCACGAAGTCGACTGCGAAACCGTCGGCGGGCCGCGCCTCGGGCGGCCCTACGACGGTCACGAGGGTTCCTCCGGCCCGGATCAGGCTTGCGGACCGCTTCTGGATGTCCCCGCCGATGACGTCGAATACCAGGTCGACGCCACCGATGTCCTCCAGCGCGTCCTGCTCGAGGTCGACGAACTCCTGCGCGCCGAAGTCCAGCGCCTTCTGGCGGTCGGCGGCGCGTCCGGTGCCGATGACATAGGCGCCGAACTCATGTGCGAGCTGCGTCACCATCGACCCGACTGCGCCGGCCGCGCCGTGCGCGAGGACGCTCTGCCCCGCCTGAAGACGGCCGTGCTCGAACAGTCCCTGCCACGCGGTCAGGCCCGAGATTGGCAGGCTCGCGCCCACCGTGAAGTCGACGTCGCCCGGCAGCGGCGCGAGGTTGCGTGCCTCGATCGCCACATACTCCGCCAGGGTGCCGTCGCGATGCCAGTCCGCGAGGCCGAACACCCGTTGTCCCACCGACAGTCCCGTCGTGCCGTACCCGAGGGCGGTGACCACTCCGGCCAGCTCGTGCCCAGGGATTGACGGTGTCCGGTCATGGTCGCGGCGATCGGTCCAGGTCGAGGGCCACGCCATTTCAGTCGGGACGAATCCCGACGCGTGAATCCGAACGATGACGTCGTTGATCGCTGCGGGCGGTGCGGGCCTCTCCACCAGCGTCATCCCGGCCGTTCCCGCAGCCTCGTCCGTCACCACGATTGCTCTCATGGGAATCGTCTCCTCCGTTCCGCTAGAGCTTCTAAGAGCCGAGGCGGGCGCGGTCGAGCCGCGCACGGATCGCGCGTCGCGCCTGCTCGAGTCCGGTCCGGCCGCCGCGGAGCAGCGTGACCGAGTTGGCCATCTTCATGAACGCGTCGAGCTCGAAGGCGAGGAGCGCAGGGTCCTCGTCGGAGTCGATCTCTCCGGCCTCCTGCGCCTGATGCACGCGCCGCTCGATCAGTCCGAGCCACGAGCCCATCACCTCGACGAGCTTCTCGCGGACCGGCCCGGGGTGGGTGTCGAGCTCGGCCTCGGCGGAGGCGAAGAAGCAGCCACCGGGGAAGACAGGCTTCTCGAGGTATCCGAGGAAGTGCTCGCACAACGATTCGAGACGGGCCAATGGGCTTTCCGGCTCGCGGGCGGGCAGGATCACCTCGGAGCGGACGATCTCGACGGCTGTGTCGATCGCGGCGAGCTGGAGGTCCTCCTTGGAGCCGAAGTGGGCATAGAGGCCGCTCTTGCTCATGCCGATCTCCTCGGCGAGGCGGCCGATCGAGAGCCCGTCCAGACCTTCCACGGTCGCGAGCTTCGTCGCCGCGTCCAGGATCGCCGCACGGCTCCGTTCGCCGTCGGCGCGCTTGCGCTTCGTCGCGCTCACGGTTGACAAAATAGCACGATCGGTCGTATTCTCCTGTTGGAGAACGAACGGTCGTGCTATTTGACTCCCAGACCCCACGCTCGCAGGCCGAGCTCCACGATGAGTGGAGGCGCGAGCAGCTGGAGCCCCTCGATCTTCGCCCCCTCCTTCGCCGTCTGCTCGCTCAGCTGAAGAGGGTCAGCTCCGGCTCGCGCTCGCCGCGCAGGAGCGCGAGATCGACCTCGACGCAGCGGATCCCGCGCGACTCGGCGAGCGTCACCGCCTGCGGGCGGAACCGCTGAGCGGCAAGCAGCCCCCGGCATTCCGCGCGCGCCGGGTCGACCCTGATCCGCTCCAGGTAGCGCACCAGCTGCTCGACCGACTCGATCCCGGCGACGCGCTTCACCTCGACCGCGACCCAGCCGCCCTCCGGGTCCCGGCACATCAGGTCGACCGGTCCGATGTCGGTCGGCCACTCGCGGCGCACGAGCCGTAGCTCCTCGCCGAGCGCCTCGGGCTGCGAGGCGAGCTCCTCCTGCAGATCGCGCTCGACGCCGTCCTTCTCCAGGCCGGCGGCCTCCCCCATCTCGTGGCTGACATCGCTGAGAACCTCGGCGAGCCGGATCTCCAGGCAGTCCTCGGTCTTCCCGGCCCGCTTGCGGACGACGATCCGGTCGCCGAGCTCCTCGATCGCGGTCGGCGGCGTCATCCAGTTCAACGGCTTCACTTGTACCCGCCCGGTCCGACTGGACCAGCACCGTGCCGTCGGACTTGAACATCAGCAGGCGGGTCGAGTCGGGAAGGTAGGCGCTGAGCCGGCCGGTGTAGGTGACCTCGCAGCGGGCGACGATCAGGCGCACAGGCGCGGGACCGTATCGTCCGTCTCGGACACGGCCGAAGACGGCGCTGCGAATGGACGCGTCCGGGCCTAGAAAACGAGCCAGAAGGCGATCACGCTGTACTGCAGGGCCACCGCAGCGACGACGAGGAGATGGAAGACCTCGTGGTAGCCGAAGACGGCCGGCAACGGATCGGGGCGGCGCAGTGCATAGACGAATCCGCCGACCGTGTACGCGAGCCCCCCTGCGAGCATGAGCGTCGTTCCGTCCCAGCCGACCCCGTCGATCATCTGCGGAACGACGATCACCGAGATCCACCCGAGCGTGATCGCGATCGCCGCGGACAGCCACTTGGGCGCGTCGACCCAGACGAACTTGAGCACGATTGCGGCGAGTGCTCCACCCCAGACGACCGCGAGGACGACGATTCGCCAGCTGTGATGCAGGACGAGCAGACCGAACGGCGTGTACGTCCCCGCAATCGCGAGGTAGACACCCGCATGATCGATTCGCCGCGACCACCGGTAGCCGCGCTCGTTCCAGGTCACGCGGTGGTGCAGGGCGCTCGCGCCGAACATCACCGCGACAGCTGTGGCGAAGACCGCTGCCGCGAGCTGCGTCCGGCCGGGCGAGGCTGCCGCGATCAGCAGGCCGCCGACGATCAGCGACACGAAGAACGCATACAGGTGGAACACCCCGCGAAGCACCGGCTTCGCGCACGTCCGCGGGTCAGCGGAAACGGAGGACGACCCGTACACGTCTACGGCGCTGCTGGATCTGGGATGTCGCCGGGAGGCACTCTGGTCCGGTCTGGGAGTGGTCACGAGACACTGGCCACGTCGTCTATGCGCGCAGTCTCGGCCGCTCACGAGCGTAGCAGCCGACAGGGAGAATCGGGCGTGACTCGTGGCCTGGAGCCGATCGGATGCTACTGTGGGCGGGCAGCGAGCCGCACGTCCTCCTCGTTGAGACCTCGACCTCGGCGGATTGGAAGGCAGGGCGCGATGGCCGTGACCAAAGAGGCAGAAGTGGCGTCCGTGGAGGCACCGGTGAGGTTGGCCGGTTCGCAATTTGAGAAGCGCCAGGCCGCCCGGACAAGCGTGATCATCGACGAGGACGGGTACCGCGTGATCGGCGGTCACGCCGACCTGCAGGAGACGACCGAAGGGAGCAGATGAGCTCGAAGAAGAGACGACAGACAATGGACAAGCTGCGTAGAGAGCAGACGGTGCGGAAGCGCCGCGAGGACAAGCTGCAGCGAAAGGCCGAGGCACGGGCCGCGAAGACCGAGGCCGGCACCGATACGACGCCGTCCGAGGCGGTCCCCGATCCCGAGACGGATCCGTCGGCGCCGTCGTTGGGTGCTACGGTGGAGACAACGAAGAACGGGTCCGGTCTGCGCGATGCGCCTTCCTTACGCGTTCACCAGCAGTGAGGGAGGTGTTTTCTCTATGGCAACCGGAACCGTGAAGTGGTTCAACGATTCGAAGGGGTACGGCTTCATTACTCCTGACGAAGGTTCGAAGGATCTGTTCGTGCACCACTCGAACATT
Organism: uncultured Actinomycetes bacterium; assembly: GCA_963719325.1. GTDB lineage: Bacteria > Actinomycetota > Thermoleophilia > Gaiellales > Gaiellaceae > DATBLE01. The sequence goes on along the minus strand of CAVRBW010000007.1, from coordinate 39,137 downwards.
GCGGGCGAGGGATTCAAGTCGCTCAGCGAGGGCGCGCGCGTCGAGTACGAGCAGCGCGAGGGCTCGAAGGGCCCCGAGGCGACGAACGTCGTCTCAGTGGCGTAGCAACGGATCGAGGTAGCCCGGGCTGGTTGCGGCTCGGGCTACGTGACTTCAAGCCTGCGAACGAGGGGGCGCTGAGTGCAGAGCCCTGAGCAACGGAACTACGGGGAGATCGAGCGTCTCGGCCAGCTTCTGGTCGAGCTTCGCGCCAACGCGTCGACTGCGCGCGAGACCGAGGCAATTCGCGAGATCGGACTCGAGATCGCGATCGCCATTCGCGAGGTGGGCGCGATGCTGGTCAACGTCGGCTGGGAGCAGTCGTACACCTCCGACCCCGACTCGCACGAAGAGCGGCCCACGTGAGCCGCTTCGGGAGGGACACGACCTGAGAATGGAGGTTGGAACCGTCTCGGCGATGAGCGCCGACGGTTATGGCTTCATCGCGCCGGACCGACATGCCGGCGAGATCTGGGTGCGCCCGCGAAGCCTGGACGGCGGCGCGACACTGCACGAGGGCCAGCGTGTCGAGTACGCGCTCGCCCGCGGCTCGCTCGGCATCGAAGCGGCGAACGTCCGGCCGCTCGACGCCTGACGACGCCCCGAGCGTCGGCTCAGCTTCAGGTCAGGCTGAAGCTCGTCCGCGTAGCCTGGCGCCGGGCGAGCCCGCAGATCGCGACCGACGCGAGCACGCCGCAGATCGAGGCGGCCGCAGCGCTCATCACCAGCAGCAGCCCGGAGGCGAGCGAGAAGTTGATCGCGATGTCCCTGCCGACGCCCAGCGTCAGCAGAATGGCAGCGGCCGCTCCCGCGTTCACGACCGCTCCACCCGACGTGATCGGAATCACGCCCGCGGCGGCGCCGAGGCAGATCACCGTCAGTGCCGTCTCCGGTGAAAACGAGAGCCCGAGGGCGCTGAGGAGCGCGGCGCTGCCGAAGGCCCGTGTCGACCAGCACGCGAAGAGGTAGAACCAGGCCACGATCGCGTCCTGTCGCCCGCCGCTCGCAGTGTGACGGGCGACCTGCTCACCGAGCGCACGCAGGCGGCGGTTTCCGCGCAAGAGCGGCAGGTGCGCGAGGCGCCCGCTGACGACGAGCAGCGTGGAGCACGCGACGCCGAAGACCACGACGATCAGCAGCGGGCCGCGGAGCGCCGTGTTCGTGGTCGCGGTCGCCGAGATCGAGAGCGGAAGCATCGCGATCGAGTCGATCATCCCGAGCGAGACGATCGAGAGGACGATCGCGCCGAGCCCCACGCGAATGCCGCCGAGCTTCCGGAGCATGCCGATCTTGATCAGGTAGTCGAGCCGAAACGGAAGAACCGCCCCGCTCGCCGCGGCAGCCCCGACCGACGCCAGGCACCGTGCCTGGTCGGGACACTCGTCGCGAGGGAACAGACGATGCCAGGCGCGCGCACGGAAGACGAAGCTGGCGAGGTAGGCGACTCCCGCAGCGGCGACGAGCCACGGCTCGACGTGCTCGAGCGGCCAGCTCGAATGCGTCAGCCGGCGGGCGACGAGAATCGAGGCACCCACCGTGAGGATCGCGAAGGAGGCACTCGCGACGAGCCGGCGACGAGACCTCGCCGCAGGCGACCCCTGACGGAGGCGCCGGCCGAGACCGGTCACGTTGCTGGCGGGAAGTACGGTCACGTCGGCAGCACGAGATAACGGTCTTCGTCGATCTGCTCCGCAACCCCGGGGACGCGCTGGAACAGCGCGATCATGAACGCCGAGCAGCGTCCGGGCTCGAGAACGTCCTGGCGACGGATGCGTCCGAGCCGCTCGAACGTCTCCCAGCATTCGCGAATGTGCGCGACAGCCACCCATTTCGAGCCGGCGGTCGACTCGAGCATGATCCGGCGTCCGGGGTGGTAGCTCGAGATCGTGGTCGTCGGCGCGGCCACGGTGGGTATCGACTCACCCGTCGTCGCAAGACGATCGAGCAGCTCCTCCACGTCCGTCCAGGAGGGCACGAGCTGCGACAAGCTTCCACGAGCAGCAGGAAGCTGCGATTTCGGGACGTTCTGCACGGCACCCAATTGCGATCCCTTCTCAGCGAGGTCGGATTTGCCAGACGAGAGACCCCGCGTACTCCGCCGTCAGGCGAGCAAGCGAGAAGATGGGCACCCAAGGAAACCGCCTCGGCACCTCTCAGGGTAGCGGGTGTCGAGCCAAACCGCCTGGTCGCAATGGGTTCCTGTTCATTTGTCCGGCCGCGATCGCCGAGAGCCTGCTCGCCCTGATCGACGGCGCCTGAGCCGAACGGCGGGCGTAGCGCCCGACTCCGTCCGCTAGAACTGCCGGGGTGGAAGCTCAGCCGCTGCGCGGCCGTCCGGGGACGAAGGCGCTTCCGCTCGCGAACGCGCGGGCGGTCGGCGGGCCGATCGGGCTGGGCCTGCTCGCCTCGTACCTCGCCGTCGGGCTCGCGGGCTGGCTTGCGACGACGATCGTCGTGCTGATCGCCGCACCCGACATCGCCGCCAGGGCAACGCTCGCACAACACGTCGTTCTCGCCACGCACCTGGTCACCCTGGGCTTCCTGCCGTTTGCCGTCACCGGAGCGTCCTTCCATCTCCTGCCCGTAATGCTCCGGAACGACGTCCGGCGGCCCCGGCTGCTCACGGCAGCGCTACCCCTCCTGGGCGGCGGGTTCCTCGTCGCCTCCGCGATCGCCTACGACCACGAGCGCCTGCTCTGGGTCGGCGCCGCGCTGCTCTCGGCCGGGCTGTTGCTGGTCGTGGTCGAGCTGCTCGGTCTCGTGCGCCGCGCGCCGGGCGATCGCCGGCTGGTCGTCAGCCGGGTGGGCGTGGCGCTCGTATGCGTGCACGTCGTCGCCGCGCTCGTGCTGGGCGCGGTCGTCTTCTCCCGTGGATTCGCCTCGTTCGGCGGCGTCCCGTACGAGCGCTGGTTGCTCGTGCATCTCCATCTCGGTGTGCTCGGCTGGCTCACGCTGCTGATCGTCACGGTCGGCCGCACCCTGGGCCCGATGCTCGCTCTCGCACCGACGCCGCCGACTCGACGCCTGCCGCTGGGCGAGTCCATGCTGACGGTCGGACTCTGGACGCTCCTCGCCGGGTTGGCGGCGGCGTCCGACGAGGCAGCGCTTGCCGGAGCAGCTCTCGTCGTTCTCGCTCTCGCCCTGTTCGCGCGTCTGATGCTGAGCGTTGCCCGGACACGCCGACTCGCGCTCGAGGCCCCGCTGGTTCACATCCTCACGGGAATGCTCTTCCTCCTTCAGGCGGCGATCGTCGGGTTCCTCGTCCTGGCAGGCGCTGTGTCTCCCTATACGGCCATGCCCACGTACGTCGTCTTGCTCCTCCTCGGGTGGGCGGCCGGCGTGACGCTCGGCCATCTCGGGAAGCTCCTCTCGCTCTCGCTCTGGGTCTGGTGGCCGCCCGGCCCGCGGCCGAAGCAGGACGCGCTCTATCCGCGGAGGATCTGGCTCGCGGAGGCGGCGGCGTTCGCGGCCGGCGTCGAGCTCGTTGCGCTCGCGCCGCTGACGCAGGCCGTCGCGCTCGCCTACGCCGGCGGCGCCATGCTGGTCGCAGCGGCGAGCCTTGCCTGCGTCGGCGCCTTGACGACCTGGCGCAGCCGTTGGCCGAGGCACGAAGCCAACTAGCCCGCGGGCCGGCGTGACCTGTAACCCTTGCGCGGAACGTCCGCTCGCATCTGCGACCGACACGATCGCGAGTCCGCCGGCGAGCGAAAAGTAGTCGCGTCTTCAGCTCAGCAGGCGAAGGAGCCGGAGACCGGCTCGTGGCCCGGCGTCGACGCGGTACCGCGAAACGTTCCTCTCGTGCGGCTCCCGCCGAGCGTGACGGTGAGATTCTCGATCCCGACCAAGCCCTTCTGGCCGCTGATCTGAGCCTCGAAGAGCCCGTCGACGCCCTGCACGTAGGTTCCGTCCCGCGTGCCGTTCGCAACGGCAATGACGAGTGCGGGTCGATTGTCGTCGGTCTCGAGCGTCCCGATCGCGATGCGGAACTTGATGTCGTTCGCGAAGGAACCGCACCCGTCGTCCGTCGGTGCGCCCCGAAACGTGAGCGTCCGCCCCTGGAACCTCACCGTGGCTGTCGGGTTCGTCTTCGGCTGCGGCGGGTTCTTGCTGGGCTGCGGCTTCGCGGGCGCGGGCGCCTTCCGTCCCCGCGCCGTCCGTTGCAGGCGGGCGGCCGCCGTCGCGAAGCCCACGTCTCGGGTCAGCGCCACGTCGACGATGCAGCCCGCGAGGATCGCCGGATCCTTGACGCCGAGGCGCCGGCAGACGACCTTGGCGCGGTCGAGATCGGCTTTCGACGCGGTCCTGACGGGAGGGATGGGCTCGGGGAAGACGCGGCGGGTGAAGCTCGCGGTGGATTGGCCCGGCGCGTAGTCGAACAGAGATCTCGCTCGGCCAACGCGCCAGCTGTCTCCGAAGGACCGATACAGGACTCGATACGGCGCTCCGCCGTATCCAGATCTGATCACGGTTGGATCGAGCCGCGCGCCGCCGCGGGTGACGAAGTCGTTCCCCGGCGTCCCGTCGAAGTTCCCGAGCAGCCCGCGCAGCTGACCCGCCCGGCCCTTCGCCGGCCGCACCAGCACCGTCAGGCCCTCCTCCCCTGCAGACCACGTGCGAACGATCGTGCCGTCCGGCCAGGCGACCTCCAGCTGCCCCGGAAAGCCCTTGAACTCGGATGGGGCGATCCGCACGCTCCCGCCGTGTGGGAGACGCAGCGCCTGTTGCGTGACGAGCACCGGCCGGCCGTTCACGCGCACCTGGAGCGGCGATCCCTTGAAGACGACCACGCGATCGCCCGCGACGCCCATCGCCACGGCAGTCGTGACCGAGACGACCCGCGAGCCGGGATAGGGCTGCTGGCGAACCTGCACCTCCAGGTCGCGGCTCTTCGCCTGCACGAGCGTGAACTCCCCCGCGGCCATGAAGTCGTAAGCGACGAAGTCGAACGTCTGCAGGTGGGGATCCCCGTTGGAGCTACCGCAGCCGGACGAGCAGGTCACGCGAGCGCCGCCGCTTGCCGGAACGGGGCTCGGCAGAGCCTGCTGCTTCTGCTTGCAGAACTCGTCGAGGGAGACCCACGAGACGTGGCCGTGACCAACACCTTTACCGCCGGTCAACCCGAGGTATGCCGGCATGCTGAGCCACGGTGCCGGCGGAGGCACTCCTTCCGTGCCCGACGGACACTGACAGGTCGTACGGAGGCAGAACCAGTCGTCGTCGACGACGCCGTCGAACCACTTTCCGTCGGCCAAACGGGCGCGCCCCCTGGAGATCTCGACGTGCAGGAGCGGCCGGTTGGGGTAGTCCGTGAGGAGGTAGTACGGAACGGTCGAGACCGGCTTCGCATCCACGTCCGCGTCGTCCTCGAGCGGGATCGTCACGCAGCCGGAGCCCTTCGGGGGGGTCAATGGGCTCGTCATCGTCCACGCGAGTCCGAGCGACGGCGCGATGTAGACACTGGACGCCCAGGTGTTGAGGAAGCCCGCGTCGTTCCCCAACGCCGCGTCATAGGCCTGCTCTCCCCCGGCGCTGAACCCCTTGGACACGACCGCGGGGAGGCGCGACCAGAGATCGCCGACGTCGTCCGCGTGGCCGAAGAAGCCGACCGAATCGGTGACGCGAGAGTACAGCGACCTCGTGCAGTTCTCGAGGTAGTCCCGAGGCCACACGGCCTTCTTCCAGTCGAGCCCTGTGACCTTGAGCGCCGCCCATTCCGCGGTGCCCTGGCCGACCCAGTCGCTGAACTTCCCCGCGGTCCAGGAGGTCGCTCCGACGATGCTGAACTGCATGCAGTGGAAGACCTCGTGCGCGATGATCTTCAGCCGCTCGTCGGCCGGCGCCTGCTGGCCGGCCGGCGTGATCCGGACCCGGCAGTGCGTCGGCGTCGCGCTGTAGTTTCCCTGACCGTCGATCGGCATCGCGTCTGCGAGCTCGGTCGGCTGGACGTCCTGGGTGTCTCCCGCGACGATCGTCAAGTTGAGCGGCTTGCCGAGCTTCTGCTCGTAGATCTGAGCGAACTTCTCGGCCGCCTCCTGCGTCGCGTTGTCAGGCGTGAAGGTCGGATCGCCGAAATCACGCGAGCGCTTCGCGCCGGCGGGAGCACGTCCACTCGCGCGGCGGACGGAAAGCTGCACGCTGTTGAGACCGAGGAGGCGCAGTGCAGCCGCTTGCTGCGCGGCTGTCAACGTGGGCCACAGCCTGAGGACGTTGCGCGCGACGAACGTCCCGGACTCGATCGTGCCCGCCGGTCCCGGCGGCCGCTTCGTGCCCGGCAGCGGTGCGTACGCGAGCGCGAACAGATCGAGGGCCGTCGCCCGTGAAATCTGCCCCTTCGGGCCGACCCGGCCGAGCGTCCGCTCCCACGCCGTCTGCGAAAGCGCACGTTCGAAGCGCGAGTCGACGAGCCGGGCGTATGGAAGCCCGGCGCCGGACCGTGCCTGCGGTTGAAGCGTCGACGCAAGGACGATCGCGCCAAGCAGGGGTCCCCGGCGCCAGAGAACGACCACCGGCTTGCCGGCCACCGGCTTGCCGAACACGTAGCCGGCAGAGCCGACCGGCACAGGTTTCGCCGGGCGAGACGTTCCACGGGCCGCCGCGCGCGCGGCCGTCGCTAGTGCCGCCCGAGCCCCAGCGGAAGTTCTCAACACGAATACGATCGACCAGAGGTCGGAGCTCCGCCTGGCGAAGTGTGAGGCTTGCGTTTGCAGGGCCGCAAAACGCGGTAGCCGGGCCCCCGGCAGCGCCCGCTCGAGGGTCGACCGGGCAACGGTCGCGAACGCCGGACGGGCCCGATAGCCAGGCGCCTCGCTGCTGTCGAGCACGAGGCGCCCGGCGACGGCCGGAGCGCCGGCAGCGGTGACTCGAGGAGCCGCCGCCGATCTGAGGACGCCCGTCGAATCGGGAAGTCGTTGCCGGCCGGACGCAGGTGTGGCGACGAAGGCAGCCAGCACGGCCGCCACGGCCAGAACCGACCCCGACGCGATCCGCTTCATCCCACGATCAACCCCTGCGCGGGCGTCCTGTCGACCTGGCGCAGCCGCCGATCGCACCCAGGCGCCTCCGGTGGGCCTGATGCGATCAGCAGGTCCACGAGCCCGACACCGGGATCTTCTTCGGAGTCGGCGACCCCTTGACCTCTACCGTCGTTGTGCCTCTGAAGGAGCCCGTCCTCAGGCCTTTGCCGACGACGACCACGTTGACGAGCGCGGCATCGCCCTTCCCGGGCACCTGCCAGCCGATGGCCTGGTTGAGGTACCTGCCGGGCTTCACCTTCTCCACGAGCGCACCGAAGTAGAAGCGCTTCGGACTGGCAGGCGGGATCGTCTGCATGCCGATGTTCACCGCGAGGACCTTCCCGCCGGTAAATCCCGCCGTCTTCACGCACTGTCCGTGCGTGAACCGGTAGGTCTTGGCGCCGACGCGCACGATCGCCTTCGCCGGCCCGCACCAGATGCGAACGGCGGCTCCCGAGATCGTCGTCACGCCGTCGGTGCACCCTGCTGCCCGCGACGGGACACTGCCCGCTCCCGCTGCCCAGGCCGCCGAGGCGGCGAGGCAGACCGCCAGGCCCCCGGCGAGGCGTCCGGTGCCGCTTCGAAACGGCAAGTGGTGACGCATGTCGTCCTCCTTCGGGTCGCTTTCTCTCAGCCCACACGGGTCTGCTGCTTGCGAGCCAACGCGAGCGCCTCCGACCGCGACCGCGCCCGAGACGCGGCGTTCCAGTCGACGACGTCGAGCTCCCACACCACGGCCCCTCGGCGCACGATGAACTGGTACTCGAGGCCGTCGGCCACCACGTACGTCGTGACCTGCGCGTCGCCGAGCCGCGGCACCGTCAGGGGGCGATGGAACGCCTCGAGCGAGCGTGAGAGCTTCGCGAAACCGGCACGAGCCGCCGTCCTCGACGCGAAGACGAACGCTCCGCTGTAGACGTCCTTCGTAAGCAGACGGTAGGTGGCCTCGTAGTAGCGCGACGCCTTGAAGTACGCGCGCGCCCCTTGCGTCCCGGGAAGCGTCGGCATCCGCCCCGCTTGCCTCGAGAGCACCTTCGCCCCGGTCGGCACATCGGAGCGCGCGAGCACGAGCGCCCTCGGATCCCTTCCCCCTGCGCTCCACGCCTGCGCGGCAGCTGCCAGGCATGCGAGCGAGAGCACCAGAACGAGTCGGCTCATCGACTGCCTTCCCTGCTCTGAGGCTGATCCGCCGAGGCAGTCGCCGGCGGCTCGGCGGTCGCCGCTCGTCTGAGCAGCGCGACGAGCTCGTCCGCGTTCCCGAATGGAGACGAGCCGCCGCTGCCGATCTGCTCGACGAGCCCGCGCAGCTCCTCGTCGACCCCCTCGACAGCCTCGATCGACGTCCAGAGGCGAACGACGAAGGTCTTCAAGGCGAGATCAGCTCGTAGGCGCCCGCGTCGCAGCCGGATCCCTGCGGACGCGCGACGCCGCGGGCGTCGACCTTCGGGCAGGTGTCCGAGAAGGCGGAGTCGATGGCCGGGCTCGTTGCCTTGAGGCCTACGGTCGGCAGCCCGTTCCCCGACGCGGCGAGTGGCAGCAATCCGGCGTCGCCGACCGGCGGATCGTCGCCGCACGTCTTGTTCGTGACCACGTTCCGCTGGGGGTACGGGAAGTGGTCGCCCTGGGGCTGCTGACACGTCCCCGCGACGATCGAGCTGCGCAGGGTGAGCGCGCCACCGTTGCTGATCGCCGAAGCCTGGGTCGACGGAGCAGTGTTGCCGGTCACGGTGACGTGGACGAGGTCGGCCCTGCCCTTCCAGACGTGGATGCCTCCACCGGTGGTGATCGCGTTGTTGCCGCTGAGGGTGACGTTCGTCATGCTCACGCTTCCCCCGGCGTCGACACCTGCGCCGTCGTTGGCGACGTTGTGCGAGAACGTCACCTGCTTCAGGTCCGCCGTACCGAACGGCGCCACGTACAAGCCCCCTCCGTTGTCCGCGGCGATGTTCGAGTCGACCAGGACGTTCTCGAGCGCCAGCGTGCCCGAGACGCGCAGCGCCCCCCCTTCGCCCTCCTTGCTCGCCTGCTGCGTGGTCTTCCCGCCGGTGATCCGCAGGCCCTGCGCGCTCAGGTGTGCGAACGCGGAGACGTCGAAGACGCGGTCGATGCCTCCGGCGTCGATTGCCGTCTTGGCCGGGCCCTTGCCGACCACCGTCAGGTCGGCCTGGAGCACGTCGAGGTCGCCTTTCGCTGCCTTGCCTTCGTTCCTGCCGGCGACCGCCAGATGCAGCGTGCCCGCCGGGAGCACGATCGTGTAGTGCCCTGCTCGCGAACCTGCGTTTGCGGTCTGGATCGCCGCGCGGAGCGAGCAGCGGGGGCCGCCTTTCGCCTTGATCTTCGCGACGCAGACCCCGTCCGCCGGCTTCGTGTCGACGGCGTCGGCGATGGTGTTGACGACGATCGTCGTGGTCGCACTCGTCCTCGCAGCGGACCCGCTGGCGAAGACCAGCGCAAGCGCCGCGGCCGCGATCACGACTACCCGCCAAGGGCGAGGCCTGGTGGGACTTGGGATGGCCATCGATCTCTCCTCTCGAGCTGATGCAGCCTTTTGCGCGAGACTCCAGAGGCCGATCGCGACCGCGATCAGGGTCGGCGTCATGAAGTCCTCCGTTCCGTTGCAAGGCTCTCCTCCACGCCGGCCACGACCACGCGACGTCGTCCTCGATCGGGTCGAGCTCCCCTTCGGTCGAGATCCGGTCGCCCTCGGCGGGCCTGCCGAGGCAAGCGCGGATCCCTCTCCCGATTCGGTCGCGATTACGCGATGCCGCCGACTCCAGCCCCTCATGCGGGGACACACTGATGACGCCTCTTCCGGTGTCCTTCAGGAGATCTTCGGGCGAGCTTCGAGCCCACCCGCCTTCCAGAGACCTTCCCGTTCACGACCCCACCCGAGCGCAGGTGGCGATTGCGAACACCTGCCAGGTCCCTGAGTGAGAGTCGAAATCGGATGCGGAACGCTGGCTTCACGTCTACCTCCTTCTCGGCTGGACGCGAGCATGGTCGGGCCAGGCCCTTCGAGCGGCCTTCAGACCGGCTTCAGCTGTGCTTCAGGTGCGCCCCGGGAAGGGAACGGACTCGACGCCGATCTCGTCCATGCGGGCGCAGTAGGCACTGAAGCAACGACGCGCCTCTCCATGCCGGCCGGCGGCGGAGAGCACGCCGACGAGCCCGAGGTGCGCCGGTTCGTCGTACCGGTCTCGTTCGAGCACCCGGCGGTAGAAGCGCGCAGCCGCGTCGGCCTCCCCCCGCCGGGCCGCGTCCTCCGCCAGCGCGCGGGCAACCTCGACGTACGTGGCCCGGACCTCCTCGCGAAAGGCGATTGCCCAGTCCTCGTAGGCGTCCTCTTCGAGGAAATCCCCCGTGAACGCCGCCTCGGCCTCGGCGAGCCGCTGCCCGGCGGTGAAGGTTCCCGCCTTGGTCTGGGCCAGGCCGTCGGCAGCCAGCGCAAGAAAGCGCTCGACGTCGACCGGCACGTTCTCGGCCCGGAGCCACACAGCGGCGGGGTCGGCGGCGACGAAGTGATCCGGATCGACGCGCTTTCCGGGGTCGAGCACCGAACGCACGGTGCTGAGGAGCACGGAGAGCCGGCTGCCGAGAGGCCCGGCGGGCTGCCCGGGCCAGAGCGCCTCCATCAGGACGTCGCGCGGTGCCGGGCGGCCACGGCGGGTGACGAGGATCTTCAGCAGGTCTCGCGCCTTCCGCGATTGCCAGGCATCGAGCGAGATCGGGACGCCGTCGCGGAGAACGCGGAAACGGCCGAGCGTCTGGACGAGCAGCGGCTGCGCGGAGGCCGGTGGCAGCAGCCGGGACAGCTGCGCTCGGTAGCCGCGTGCGCCGAGCGCGACGAGGCGCTCGTCGGCGGACCGTGCACGGTCGTCGTCACGCGTCAGGAGCGCCGTGAGCAGCTCGACATGCGTCTCGCGGATCCGGCTGCGCAGCTCACGCCAGAGACCGGCGGCCTCCTCGAGCCACCGGAGCTCCGCGACCGGCTCCGGCGCGGCGAGCACGCGCAGCTCGAGCGACTCGGCAAGCCCGGCCAGATCGCGCCGACTCCGTGCGGCGGCGCCCGCGTCGAACCCGCGTTGGGCTGCGCGCTCACGGTCGCCGCAGGCCAGCGCAACCCAGCCGTCGGCGAGCAGGGCCTGCACCTCGGCCATCCCGTACTCGAGCTCGCACGCACGCCGGGCAAGCTGCCCGGCGGCCTCTTGCTCGTCGACGGCGAGAAGTCGAGCGAGCCCGGCCAGCGCCGGGCCGAGCCCCTGGAGGTCGCCGGCAGCCTCCGACTGCGCGATCGCCTCCTCGAACGCGGCGCGCGCCAGGGCGGTATCGCCGCGCTCGCGGTACACCTCGCCCAGGTTCCGCAGGGGATACGCGATCATCCGTGAGCCCAGACGCTGGTACACGTCGCGCGCCTGCTCGAGATCGGCCACCGCCTCCTCGAGCTGCCCCAGACGCCGGCGTGCGTCGCCGCGATTCGTGAGCGCGAGCGCCTTGAACGACGCGAAGCCGGTCAGGTCGGCCAGGCGAAGCGCGATGTCGAGCTCGCTGATCGCCTCCTCGAAGGCTCCCTCTTCGAGGTGGCGCGATCCGCGGTTGGCGCGAATCCGGATCAGCTGCAGCACGTCGCCGGCTTGCTCCGCGTAGTCGAGCGCGCGAAGGTAGTGCGCGTCGTTCGCACTGCGGTCGCCGCTCAGCGCTGCGACCATCGCGAGGACGGTGTGAGCAGCGGCGAGGGCCTGCGGGTCGGCTGCGGCCGAGGCGAGCTCGAACGCCCGCCGGGCGTCCACGCCGGACTCGTGCGCCGCTCCGCGCAGCCAGTGTCCGCTCGCCCGCCAGGCGAGGAGCAGCGCAGCGTCGCGCGAGCCGTCGCCCTCGATCGCGGCGCGGCCGTAGACCTCGAACGCCTCGTCCAGCCGTCCGCGTAGCTGGTGGATGAGCGCCATCCTCCAAGCGAGGCCCGGCGGGAGCGGCTCGGCGCCGTTCGCCGCCAGCTCGAAGCTCCGCAGGGCGCCGTCCCAGTCGCCCTGGACCTGGAGCGCTTCTCCCAGCAGCTGCTCGACGTGCTGCTCTCGGAGCTCCGACGGCAGCAGCCCAACCGCGGCGACAACCGACTCGGCCGCCCCTCGCGAGAGCAGTGCGGTTCCGTGCTCGAGCAGCAGCCGCGCGATCTTGGGGTGGTCGCCGATCGCCGCGAGCGACCTCAGCGCCTCCTCCAGGTGCCCGCGCTCCTCGAGCCAGCGCGCGGCCCGCCGATGCAGCTGGCGAAGCCGTGCGTCTCCGAGCGCGAGGTGGGCGAGCGCGAAGTCTCGAACGGGCGCGCCGAGCGAGTACCACCCGGCCGAGTCTCCGTATACCTCGACGAAGAGCCCGCGGCGCGCGAGCGAGCGAAGGATCTCGTCGGCTCCCTCGATGCCGAGCGCCTCACAGAGTTCGGCGGTGAAGCGCTCCAGCGGGCCGACCATGCTGACCAGCTGTCTGACCTCGGGCGCCTCGTGCGCGAAGACCTCCGCCGCGAGGTAGGCGAACAGAGGCCCACCCGGCTGACGGATGCGATCGAGCACCGCCTCCCGCTCGGATACGGGAACCTCCCGGAGCGACTCGGCAGCCAGCCTGACGCCCGCCGGCCAGCCGCCGGTCGCCCGGTGCACCTGCTCTGCCGTCTCGGCCTCCTCGCCTCCCAGGAGCTCGGCGAGGAGCTCGGCGGTCTCGGCGACGCTGAACGCAAGGTCGGAGCCGCCGAGCTCGAGGACCTGACCCTGCCCCCGCAGCCGGTCGATCTGGAACGGTGGCTCCACGCGCGACGAGAGAACCAGATGGAGGGTCGCCGGGGCCTCGCGGCAGATCGAGTCCACGAGCCGGACCGCGCCCGCCCCGTCCGAGAGCTCGTGCACGTCGTCGAGGACGAGCACCAGGTCCCGGCGCAGGTGCTCCTCCAGCGCCCGGCAGATCTGAGCCGCGCACGCCTTGGCTCGCTCGGGCTCGCCGGCGCTCGCGTCGGGCCCGCGCGACCCGGCGAGGGCAGCCCGAAGATCGGCCGGGAGACCGGGCACGCGGAGACGCAGCGCGTCCACGAGCCCCCGCGCGAGTGTGTCGAGGGAACGATCGTCCTGCGTCGCGCTGTACCACGCGGAATGCACAGCACCCGACCAGGTCGAGAGGAGGGACGACTTTCCGAATCCCGCGTCGGCGACGACCGTCGTCATCCGGCGTTGCAGTGCTTCTCCGAGTCGCTGCTCGAGCTGCCCGCGACGGAGAAGGATCGCCGGGGCGGTCGGTGGGAGGATCTTGGCCGAGGGCATCCTGGCCGTCCGCGCGCGCGCCATCACGGCTCAGCGGCCACGCAAATGCCGCCTTCCTGAGGGAATCAGCGCCTGGTTCCTCTCCACTCCAGTCGGAGGCTCGGTCTGGGCGATGTCTCCGCCGGCTGATACTAGCGAGTGACGACGGCTTCGTTCCTGCGCTCAGCAGGCGAGTGGACACGAGGGGGACGGCCCGTCCCGGACCGTCCCCCGTCGCGTTCAGTGCTCCGGGTGCTCTACGTGGCGCCTGTGCCGAAAGCGTCTGACACCCTCGGCGGCAGCTCCCAGGGCGCCGACGGCGATCATCGCCCGCCGCGCCCGGTGGTTCTTCTCTGCGTTCCGCCGGACCTTCATCCGCATCATGGCCGACCTCCTTGGGCCTCGTTGCGATTAGGTGAGTCTATCCCCGGATGCCAGACTGGAACCGTGGCACGCGTCGCCTGGATCTCGGTTGCCCCCGTCAAGGGCCTGGCGGTGACCCACCGCGAGGAGGTGCTGCTCGAGCCGACCGGCGTCCGCGAGAACCGGCGCTTCCACCTGATCGGAGACGACGGCCGGCTGCTGAACGCGAAGCAACTCGCACCCCTGATCCGGGTCGCGGCACAGTGGGACGAGGCTGAGAACATGCTCGAGCTGCGCTTTCCCGGCGGCGCCGCGGTCGCCGGCCCGGTCGAGCTCGGCGAGCGCGTAACGACCCTTTTCTACGGCCGTGAAGTCCAGGGGCAGGTCGTCGTCGGTCCCTGGGGCGAGGCACTGTCGGACTTCGTGGGCCGTGACCTTCGGCTCGTCCAGGCCGACCAGCCGGGAGCAGGCCTCGACCGCGGCCGCGGAGCGGTCAGCCTGCTCTCGACCGCCTCTCTCGAGGCACTTCGATCGGCGGCGGGCATCGACGTGCCGGTCGATCCGCGCCGGTTCCGAATGCTGTTCGGCGTCGAAGGCGTGGAGGCCCACGAGGAGGACGCCTGGCTCGGCAGGCGCGTCCGCATCGGCGAGGCGGTAGCGCTCGTTCGCGGCAATGTCGGCCGCTGCGTCGTCACCAGCCGCGACCCCGATACGGGCGAGCGGACCCTTGCCACGCTGGACGTGATCGCCGAGTACCGCGACGGCGTCGAGACGACCGAGCCACTGCCGTTCGGCGTCTGGGCCGAGGTCGCCCAGCCGGGCCGCGTCCGCCTCGGCGATCGAATCGAGCTCGAGGGCTAAGAACTAGCGCAGCGGCTCAAACCGCCGCGCGGTCGCTGCTACCAGCGGGATCGTCGACCCCGCCGGCTCGTGTAGACGCGCTTCGCCGGACCCGCGCGCATGCCCTCACGGGCGAACTGGTCGCCGTGACCGAGCCGAGCCGCGACGCGACCCACGTCGGCCTGCTGCTCGGGAAGGACGAAGGTGATCCCCGTGCCGCCACGGCCGGCCCGGCCGGTCCGGCCGACGCGATGGACGTACCCCTTGTCGTCCTCGGGCGGATCGAAGTTGATCACATGCGTGATGTCGGTCAGGTCGAGCCCGCGGGCGGCGACGTCGGTGGCGACGAGCGTTCGCACGGCCCCGGAGCGGAAGCGCCCCAGTGCGCGCTCGCGCTGTCCCTGCGACAGGTCGCCGTGGAGCGCGACCGTCGGGACGTCCCGGAGATGCAGCTTGCGGGCGAGCCGGTCGGCGCCCCGTTTCGTCCGAACGAAGACGAGTGCAAGGCCGCGCTCCTTTTCGAGCTCTGCGATCAGGCGGTCGAGCTTCCCGTCCGCGGTCACCGCGACGAAGGTGTGGGCGACCTCTCCCTGCTCGACGTCCTCCGGCGGGTGGGCCTCGAAGCGGGACGCACCGGTCGTGTACGCCCGCGCCAGCTCGCCGACCGCTCCGTCGAGCGTGGCCGAGAAGAGCATCGTCTGCCGCTCGAGCGGCATCCGCCGGACGAGCCGGTCGACCTGGGGCTTGAAGCCCATGTCGAGCATGCGATCGGCCTCGTCGAGCACGAGGATCCGGATTCGGTCGAGGTTGATCACCCGGCGCTCGACGAAGTCCTGCAGGCGGCCCGGCGTAGCGATCAGCACGTGGGCGCCGCGTGCCGCTTTCGCCTGACCGGACATCGACGCACCGCCGTAGACGGCTGCGACGCGTAGGTGCTTGGACTTGGCGAGCAACGCGAGCTCACCTGCGACCTGGGAGGCGAGCTCCCTCGTCGGGACGAGCACGAGCACGGAGGGCGCCCCGTCCTCGACGGTGGCGCGCTCGACGATCGGCAGGCCGAACGCGAAGGTCTTGCCCGACCCGGTCGGTGCCTTCGCGAAAACGTCGAGACCGGCGAGCGCGTCCGGCAAGACGAGCTCCTGGATCGGAAAGGGGTTGACGATGCCGCGCTGCTCGAGCACGCGTGCGACCTCGTCGCTGACGCCGAGTGCGCGGAAGGACTGCTTGGACATGTTGTTCGACTCCTTGCTTGGGGTTCGAGATGACCGACTCGGAACGCCCGAAGGAGGAACGAGAAGCTCTATCTCACGGGACGGCCGTTGCCATCCGTGGACACACCGTAGCAGTCGGCCGAGACGCCGGCCCGCTCGGAGCCGCGGCTCCGTACGTGAGTGGGCGCGAAAAGGAAGTTTCCGCTCTTTGCGGATTTCCGCCCTGCCCGGGTCTTGCGCGGTCCCGAGAAACCTCATAGGTTGGCGGGGCACCGAGTACGGAGCGCGAGTAAGTCGAAGTCGTCTCCGAAGGTCGTACGGGGAAGGCCGCAAGGCCCAGTCGGAAAGCCAGCGGGGACGGTGGATGAAAGCGCCACCGGCTCGGTGTACCTTTTCTCTGAAGTGAAAGGCCGGGTCGTCCTCAAGGTCGGCGGGGCAGTCGCCGAGGACGCGGCCGCCCACGCGTTGTCCCTCCAGGAGACGGGCTGCGAGGTTTGCGTCGTCCACGGCGGCGGCCCGCAGATCTCCGCCGAGATGACGCGCCGCGGGCTCGCGGTCGAGTTCGCGGAGGGACGGCGCATCACCACTCCCGCAGCGCTCGAGGTCGTCCGTGAGGCGCTCGCCGAGGTGAACGCCGCGCTCTGCGCTGCGATCGGTCCTGCTGCGGTCGGTTTGATGGGAGACGAGATCGGCGTCGAGGCGGAGCAGGTTTCCGAGCTCGGTCTCGTCGGCAATCCGCGCCCGAGCCGACCCGAGGCGATCGAACGTGCCTTTGCCGAGGGCCGCATTCCGGTCGTCGCGCCGCTTGCACGGGGCCCGCTGAACGTGAACGCCGACGAGACCGCGGTCGCCCTGGCGGCCGGCCTCGGAGCCGATCGGCTCCTGTTCGTCACGGACGTGCCCGGGCTGCTCGTCGACGGCGGAGTGGTCGGCTCGATCGCGGCAGACGAGGCCGAACTCCTGCTCTCGGATGGTCTGGAGGGGGGAATCGTCCCGAAGCTACGCGCGGCAGTGCACGCCGCCCGGCTCGGGATGCAAGTCGCGATCGGCGAGACCGAGGTCGTGCGTTGAGCCCTTCCCCCGTCCTGCCGGTCTACGCCCGAGCAGACGTGACCTTCGTCGACGGCGAGGGTTGCCGGCTGACCGCCGCAGACGGGCGGCGCTACCTCGACTTCGCCGCGGGCATCGCAGTGGTCGGGCTCGGCCACTGCCACCCAGCACCGCTCGCCGCTGCGCAGGACCAGCTCGAGCGGCTCTGGCACGTGTCGAACCTGTACTGGACCGAGCCGATGGCCGCCCTGGCCGAACGCCTCTCGGCGCGTTTCGGCGGGGCCCGCGCGTTCTTCTGCAACTCCGGATCCGAGGCGAACGAAGCAGCATTGAAGTACGCGCGCAGAGCGACCGGAAGGCACGGCGTCGTCGCGCTCGAGGGCTCGTTCCACGGCCGCACGATCGGCGCGCTCTCGGCCACCGGCCAGCCGGGCAAGAAGCTGCCGTTCGAGCCGCTCGCTCCCGGCGTCACCTTCGCCCGCCTCAACGACGACGAGTCGCTCGTCGCCGCCGCCCGGCCAGACACCGGGATGATCTTGCTGGAGCCCGTGCAGGGCGAGGGCGGCGTGAATCCGGCGACAGCGGAGTTCCTGCGCTCGGCGCGGCTGCTTGCCGACGAGCTCGGAGCGCTGCTCGCGTTCGACGAGGTGCAGACGGGCATCGGCCGCACCGGCTCGTTCTTCTGCTTCGAGCAGGCGGGCGTCAGACCGGACGTCGTCACCCTCGCCAAGGGGCTCGCGAACGGTCTGCCGATCGGCGCGCTCCTCGTCTCCGAGGAGGTCGAGCGCGGGTTCGAGCCCGGCGATCACGCCTCCACCTTCGGCGGGAATCCCGTGTGCTGTGCGGCAGCCTGCGCGGTCGTCGACGCCGTCGACGACCGGCTCCTGCAGAACGTGCGCGACCGGAGCGCCCAGATCGCGGCGGCGCTCCCGGTTCGAGGCGCCGGCCTGCTGCTCGGGCTCGACCTCGGACGCCCGGCCGGTCCGGTCGTCGACGCCTGCCTCGACGCCGGCTTGCTGACGACCGCCGCCGGCGCGCAGACCCTTCGGCTCACCCCGCCGCTCGTGGTCACCGCGGACGAGGTCGACGAGGCGCTGGCGATCCTCGGGGACGTCCTCGGGTAGGCCTCCCGCTCCGTCCGTGCGCAGTGAGAAGCTGCCGGCGGCGGTTCGCGCATGATCCTCACCAGGAAGACGTCCAACCAAGGGGGTTAGCCGGTGAAACGGCGGAACGTGATCATCATCGGGTCCGGCGGACGCGACTTCCACAACTTCAACACGTACTACCGGGGCAACCCCGCGTACAACGTGGTCGGCTTCACCGCCGGCACGCAGATCCCGGACATCGCCGGGCGGGTCTACCCTGCCGTGCTCGCGGGGGAGCTGTACCCGGACGGCATCCCGGTCTACTCGGAAGACGACCTGCCGAAGGTGATCGCCGAGCTGGCGGTCGACGAGTGCGCGTTCTCGTACAGCGACGTCTCCTTCCAGCACGTCCTCGACCTGGGCGCGGTCGTCCAGGCCGCCGGTGCAACCTACGTGCTTCTCGGCCCGGCCGACACGCAGCTGAAGAGCACGAAGCCCGTGATCGCGGTCGGCGCGACTCGCACCGGTGCCGGCAAGAGCCAGACCTCGCGAGCGATCGCCGAGCACTTGCTCGCGCAGGGTCTACGGGTCGTCGCCGTCCGTCACCCGATGCCGTACGGAGACCTCGCCGCGCAGAAGGTGATGCGGTTCGCGGAGCTCTCGGACCTCGAGAAGCACAACTGCACGATCGAGGAGATGGAGGAGTTCGAGCCGCACATCGCACGCGGGAACGTCATCTACTGCGGCGTCGACTACGAGGCGATCCTCCGCGCCGCCGAGGACGATCCCGGCGGCTGCGACGTGATCCTCTGGGACGGCGGCAACAACGACTTCTCCTTCTACGCCCCCGACCTGATGATCACGGTCGTCGATCCGCTCCGGCCCGGTCACGAGCTCACCTACTGGCCGGGAGCCGTCACGCTCCGCCTTGCCGACGTCGTCGTCGTCAACAAGGTCGACAGCGCGCTCCCCGAGGCGCTCGAGATCGTTCGCAAGAACGTCCAGTCGGTCAATCCGCGGGCGACCGTGATCGAGGCCAGATCGCCGGTCACGGTCGACGACCCGTCGTTGATCCGGGGCAAGCGCGTGCTGGCGATCGAGGACGGCCCGACCGTCACGCACGGCCACATGACGACCGGTGCGGCCGTGGTCGCGGCCACGAAGTTCGGCGCGGCGGAGCTGGTCGACCCACGCCCCTTCCTCAAGGGCCGGCTCGTCGAGACCTTCGAGCTCTATCCGCACCTGACGAGCCTGCTGCCGGCAGAAGGCTACGGCGGCGAGATGCTGAAGGACCTGGAGGCGACCGTCAACGCGGTCGACTGCGACGCGGTGATCGTCGGGACGCCGATCGACCTGGCGCGGATCATCGACATCCAGAAGCCGTCGACTCGGGTCTCGTACGACCTCGAGGAGATCGGGAGCCCGACGCTTCGCGACGTGCTGGCCGAGTTCACGAGCCGGCTCGAAGGCGCCGCCCTGCCCAGGAGCTCCTAACGCAGCTCTCGGCGACGCCTGCCTACAGTCGCACGACGAACCAGCCGTCGACGTTGTCGCACAGGACCTGCCTCGGCCCCTCGTGGGCGTACGTGTAGAGCGGGAGCTTGTTCCGGGTGACCTGGAGCTTCCCGTCGGGGCGGCGGACGACGCCGAACGTGCCGGTGATGCCGGCGACCCGCCTGGGCACCGCGCCCGCCGACTTGACGAGCAGCGGCGGCCAGGCCGCCGCGCAGCTCCCGGTGCAGCGCACCTTCCCCCCGGCCTTCTTCTCGACGCGCCAGTAGTACACGGCCTGCCCGTCCCGGCGGGTGAGCACGTTTCCGAACTTCGCCGTCTTCAGCTTCGCAACGGGTGCTCTGACGGATGAAGTCGCCCCGGCGGCGCTGCCGAGAACGAGCCCGCCGGCGAGGATGGAAATCGCTGCGACGCGTCTCATTCGGCCTCCCTCCACGGGGCTGACCCTACGCGGTGGCCGAACCCGCCGCTCGAGATTTCAGCATTCGTTCACCTTCCCGTCGAACGGCTCCGATCCCTGCCGACGGTCTGTCATGGCCCCCTGCGAGAATCGCTCGGCGTGAACGCCCTCCCCGCACTCGTCGCCGCCGGAGCGCGACCACACGGCCAGCTCGAGCTGATCTGCGGACCGATGTTCAGCGGCAAGAGCGAGGAGCTCATGCGCCGCCTCCGTCGAGTGGGCTATGCCCGCAAGTCAGCGATCCTGATCAAGCCTGCGATCGACGACCGCTACAGCGTCGACGAGGTGGTCAGCCACGAGGGCCAGAGGATGGCCGCGCGCGTCGTGCGGACGCCGCAGTCGATCCTGGACCTCGCCGCCGGCTGCGACGTCGTCGGGGTCGACGAGGGCCAGTTCCTCGACGACTCGCTGATCGACGTCTGCGAGCAGCTCGTCGAGCGTGGGATCCGGGTCGTGATCGCCGGTCTCGACCTCGACTACCGGCGCGATCCGTTCGGTCCGATGCCGCGGCTGCTCGCCATGGCCGACGACGTGGCGAAGCTGAAGGCTGTTTGCCATTCCTGCGGGGAACCGGCGATGTTCACGCAGAGGCTGGTCGGCGGCCGGCCCGCTCCGTTCAGCGGCGAGACCGTCGTGATCGGCGGCCTCGACTCGTACGAGGCCCGCTGCCGGGGCTGCTTCCAGCCAGGCTAGCGCCGCCTGCCCCGAATCGGGGATCTCGCCGCCGGCCGCCGCCGCCGACAACATTGTGATGCGAAGCGCATACCGTCAGGCTGCGACCGTCGTCGGGGTCCTTGCCCTCGGCACCGTCGCGATCGTCGCGATCACCCACCTGCAGGCTCGGGCGGACGAGAGCAAACAGGCACAGCTGACGCTCGCCAGCATCAAGACCGAGCTCAACCGACTGCAGAACGCCCCGTTCCAGGCAAGCCCGAGAACGGGAGGGTCGCCAATGACGGCGCGAGCGTTGATCGATATGGGCGAGGGCCGGATCGCGAGCGCGCTCGACCGGCTGGAGCGGAGCTCACCGCCCGGCGAGCTGTCGAGCATCCATTCCCTGCTCGAGAAGAACTACGCGGCGCTGGAGGGGATCTACGCGATCGGCGCCTCCGGCGCCGACTACGGGCGCAAGGCGGATCGGCTCTCCGCCGTCGCCGCCGAGTGGGCGGCGAAGTCAGACGACGTTCTGGCGGCAGCGAGCCACGACTACGACCGACGTGCATCCCACCTGCAACTCCAGGCAACCCTCGGGTCCTCGAGCGTCATCCTGCTCCTGCTGGCGGCATTCGCGTTTCTGTATCGCCGGTCCGTGGTCGCACGCGCCACCGCAGTTCGGCTCGCAGCGGAGAACGAGCGGATGGCCGACGCCAGCCGGCACGAGGCGCTCACCGACGTGCTGACCGGCCTTCCCAACCGTCGCGCGCTGATCGCCGATCTCGACGAGGCGGTCGCACGAGCCGGCCCCGATGCGACCGAGTTGCTGGCTCTGTTCGACCTCGATGGTTTCAAGCAGTACAACGACACGTTCGGGCACCCCGCCGGCGACGCGCTCCTGATCAGGCTCGGCGAGCGACTGGCTGACGCGGCGGGCGCCGACTCCATCGCCTACCGGATGGGCGGAGACGAGTTCTGCGTTCTCGCTTGCGGCTCGGTCGACCAGGACGTGCTCCTGCGCCGAACGCAGGCAGCGCTCAGCGAGTACGGTCACGCGTTCACGGTCACGTGCTCGTACGGTGTCGCGCGAATCCCAGCCGAGGCGTCGTCGGCCGTCGAGGCGCTCGGCCTCGCCGATCAGCGGCTGTACGAGCAGAAGACCGGTCGGTCGTCCGCGGGCCGGCAGAGCGCCGACGTCCTCCTCACCGTCGTGAGCGAACGCAGTGCAGCCCTCGGACGCCATCTGAACGGCGTCGCCCGGCTCGCCAGGGCGACGGCCGAGGCGCTCGGCGCGCCCGCCCATGAGATCAAGCGGGTCGGTCTCGCCGCCGAGCTCCACGACATCGGCAAGGCTGCGATCCCGGACACCATCCTGAACAAGCCCGGCCAGCTCGACGAGGAAGAATGGGCCTTGATCCGGCAGCACACGCTGATCGGCGAGCGGATCGTGCGCGCCGCACCCTCACTCGCCTACGCCGCTGACCTCGTCCGCTCGAGCCATGAACGGGTCGACGGAACCGGCTATCCGGACGGCCTCTCGGCGGACGAGATCCCGATCGGAGCGGCGATCATCGCCGTCGCGGACGCCTTCCACGCGATGACCTCCGACCGGCCTTACCGGCAGAAGCTGACCGTCGAGCAGGCACTGACCGAGCTGCAGAGGTGCGCCGGGACGCAATTTCGAGCGGACATCGTCGAATGCTTCTGCGCGCTCGCCTTGGACGAGCACGCCCGCGTGGCAGCCTGAACCTCCGTCTAGGAGACGTGGACGCCAATGGCGACGGAGCCGAGGTAGCCGGCGCCTCGTCTACGCAGCTTCAGCAATGACCTGCTGCCGCCGTTGACGAAGATCGAGTCGGCTGAGTTACGGACGTCGCGGCTCGCCCGCCTGTTGTACGGCGAGCGACGATAGACGGCGTCGGTGACGGCGTCCGAGAAGAAGAGCTGCCCGGTGTGGACGACGTCGCCCGTGATGTGCACCTTGACGTGGACGTGCACGGCCCGTCCGGTGTACCAACCCGGATAGACGGTCTGGAAGGTGGCGATCCCGTTCGCGTTCGTCCGTTGGATCCCGCGCATGAAGGTCCGGCTGCCGCTTCCGGCGCCGAAGCCCGAGTAGACACCGCCTGCGTCCGCGTGCCAGATGTCGACCGCGGCGCCCGCAACCGGCTCGCACGTCGAGACGTCGACGACGCCGAGCTGCAACGTCAGCGGAACCCCGGGCCGGCCTTCGGTGATGTTCCGGCGGACCTTCTCGTCCGCGATGTAGTACGGGCCTTCCGTCAGCTCGGGTGTCAGAACGCAGGAGACCGCGCCCGACGCCACCGCGGCAGGGCCCCCTTTCGCGCTTGCGCCTGCCGCCTTCCAGCCGGCCAGCGCGAGCGCGCCGCCGAAGAGGCTCGCGAGCGTCCCGCGGCGGGTGAGGCGAACGTCTTCCATGCCCAGGACGGTAGCGCGCGTTCCTGGGAGGAACCTGTGAGAGGCGGCGATTACGCTGACACGCGTGTCCTTGCTCGCCGAGCGCCTCACCGCACAGCTCCTCGCCGGCGCACCCGCGCGCGATCCGGTCGGTGTCGCCGAACGCCTGCTCGCCGTGCAGGGTCAGGACCCACGGGGCTTCCGACTCGCTGTTCGCGCGCGCACCAGGGGGCTGAGCACGGCCGACGTCGACCGAGCCCTGACCGACGACCGTTCACTCGTCGTCACGTGGCTGAACCGCGGAACGCTCCACCTCGTCCGGAGCGAGGACTACCCGTGGCTCCAGGCTCTCACCACTCCCCCGCTTGTCACCGGTAGCGCGCGCCGGCTCGCCCAGCTGGGGGTCACCCCCACGCTGGCCGACCGCGGAGTCGCCGTGATCGAACACAGCCTGGCCGAGGAGGGGCCGCTGACGAGGGCACAGCTCGGAGAACGCGTGAGCGCGGCGGACGTGCCAACCGAAGGTCAGGCCCTCGTCCATCTGCTGATGCTCGCCAGTCTGCGCGGGATCGCCGTCCGCGGCCCGATGGTCGGCCGCGAGCACGCGTATGCGCTCGTTCGCGACTGGCTCGGCAACTCGCCTCCGATCGACCGCGACCGCGGCTTGGCCGAGCTCGCACGCCGCTACCTCGCCGGCCACGGTCCCGCCGGCGACCGTGACCTCGCCCGGTGGGCGGGGCTGCCCCTGCGCGACGCCCGGGCCGGGCTGCATGCGATCGCCCGACAACTCGGCGCGTGCACGGACGGCCTCGTCGATCTCGCCGGGCGTCCGCATGCCGCCCGGCTGCCGGCGCCGCGGCTGCTCGGAGCCTACGACCCCACGCTGCTCGGCTGGATCGACCGCGAGCCGCTGGTGGGCCCCGCCGAGCGCGCGAGGCTGATCACCGTCAACGGCTTGTTCAGACCGTTTGCGCTCGTACGCGGCCAAGCGGTGGCCACCTGGGGCCTGCAGGCGGGCAAGGTGCGAATCGACCCGTTCGCCGGCCTTGCGGCAGCGGACTTCGCCGCGCTCGAGAAGGACGCCCGGGCAGTCGAGCGCTTCCTCGGCGCGGCGTCGTCGAGATCCGCTACTCCGCCTCCGCGGTAGCCGGCGCGCCGAACGCGTGCTCGCCTGCGGGTGCCTGGGCAGGCACGCCGCGGCGGAGCAGAACCGCACCGATGGTCGCGGCGCCGATCGCAAACGCGGCGCCGATCACGAAGGCGACGTGGTAGCCGCCGTTGAGCGCGACGATGGCACTGTCACCCGAGGCTCGCAGGCTCGCCGTCCGCTGATCGGCGACGCTGGCGAGGACGGCGAGGCCGAGGGCACCGCCCATCATGAACGAGGTGTTGACGATGCCCGAGGCCAACCCCGCCTCGGTCGGCGCCACGTCGCTCATCGCAGCCATGAGCACCGGGTTGAAGGCCATGCCGGCGCCGAAGCCGAGCAGGACCATGCTCGGGAGGACGTCGAGGGCGTAGGCACCGTCGACCGGGGCGCGCACCAGCAGGGCAAGCCCGATCGAAGCGAGCACCAACCCGATCGCCATCGGTGGCCTGACCCCGTAGCGCATGACCAGCTTCGCGGAGAGCCCGACTGAGAAAGCGGCCATGATCAGGCACGCGGGCAGGAAGGCAAGACCGACCTGGAGCGGGCTATAGCCGAGCACACGCTGCAGGTAGAGCGCGGAGAGGAAGAACCAGGCGAACATCGCCGCGGCCCAGAACACGCCGGCGACGTTCGCGGTCGCGACGTTCCGCAGCCGGAAGAGCCCCAGGGGTACGAGCGGCGAGCCGACTCGACTCTCGATCGCCAGGAAGAGCGCCATCAGCACGACGGCTCCCGCGAGCAAGCCGAGCGTGCGGGCGGTGACCCAGCCGACCTGGTTGCCGTTCACGATTGCGTAGACGGCGAGCATCAGCGAGGCGGTGACCGTCACCGCACCTCCCACGTCCAGACGCTGCGAGGTCGCCTGGCCGCGGCCGGCGGGGAGAATCCTGAGCGCGAAGACGCACACGGCAGCCCCGATCGGGACGTTGACGAGGAAGATCCAGTGCCAGCTGAGCACGTCCGTCAGAACCCCGCCGAGCAAGACTCCGACGCTGCCGCCGCCGGCGGCAACGAAGCCGTAGACGCCCATCGCCTTCGTCCGCTCCCCCACGTCGGTGAAGAGGGTCATGATCAGCGACAGCGAGACCGCCGAGGTGACCGCTCCGCCGAGGCCCTGGACCGCCCTCGCACCGACGAGGAATCCCTGCGTCGTGGACAAGCCACAGGCGAGGGAGGCCAGCGTGAAGAGCGTGATGCCCATCAGGAACAATCGCCGGTGACCGAGCAGGTCGCCGAGCCGGCCGCCGAGCAGCAGGAAGCCGCCGAAGGTGAGCAGATACGCGTTCACGACCCAGGCAAGCGAGGTCTCGGAGAAGTCGAGGTCCTCCCTGATCGACGGCAAGGCAACGTTCACGATCGTCGTGTCGAGCACGATCATCAACGTGCCGAGGCACAGGATGATCAGCGCGATCCAGCGAGTACGGCTATCGGTGATCGGCATCCGGCGTCTTCCTTTCGTGGGTGATTCGTCGGTTTAGCATTTAGACGCCGTCGTCCATCGAGAATCATCGGTGCCGCGCGGTCGATGAGTTTCCACCGCCGGAGCGGTCTACCTGCCGATGGCCGCCCCAGCCGAACGACCAATTGCGTTCGCCGTAACTGGTCCGATTGCCCGCGCCGATCTCCCCGGACTCTGCAGCCGGGTCTGCACCCTTCTCGAGCGGAGCAGCGCCGGGATCGCCTTCTGCGACGTCGGCGGCGTCGAGCCCGACGCGGTGACCGTCGACGCCCTGGCGCGTCTTCAGTTGGCGGCTCGGCGCCAGGGCTGCCAGGTTCGTTTGCGCCACGCATCGCCCGAACTGCGCGAACTCGTCGCGTTCATGGGCCTGACCGACGTGTTCCCGGATTGACCGCGCTTGCACGACCGCGTGTGGCAACCGATGATTTCGGACCCGCCGAGCGGTCTAACCTTTCGGCAACCGTCGAGTCCGGAGGTGACGTCGATGACGCAAGTCGTAGTGCTGGTGGGAACGCGCAAGGGATGCTTCGTCCTCGAGAGCGACGAGGCGCGCAGAGACTGGAACGTCCGCGGCCCGTTCTGCGAGAGCTGGCCCGTCTACCACGCCGTGTTCGATCCGGACGCTGGGACGATCTTCGCCGCGGCGGGAAGCGAGTGGCACGGATCGGCGGTCTGGCGCAGCTCCGACCTCGGCGAGACCTGGGAGCATTCGAGCGAAGGGCTGAACTACGGCGACGGAGACCTCAAGCTTTCGAAGGTGTCGAACCTGACCGCCGCGCACGGTCGGGTTCTGGCCGGCTCCGAGGCCGCCGGATTGTTCGAGAGCCGCGACGGTGGCCGGACGTGGTCGCTTCTCTCCACACTCGAAGGGCAACCGGGGCGCGAGGACTGGAACGATCCGGAGAAGCAGCCGCCGGGGCACCTCGGCCTGTCGGCGATCATCCCTCACGCCGACGAGCCCTCGCGATTCTGGATCATCGTCCAGGGCTATGGCCTGTTCGAGACGACAGACGGAGGCGAGTCGTGGACGCCCCGCAACCAGGGGCTCCGCCGCGACTGGCCGCCGCCGGAGGACGAACGCATCGGCTTCTGCGTGCACAAGGTGGTCGTGTCGCCGGTCGACCCCGATCGGATGTATCAGCAGAACCACGTCGGAATGCATCGCAGCGACGACGCCGGCAAGTCGTGGTCGGAGATCAGCGAAGGGCTGCCGACGGAATTCGGCTTCGCCGCCGCCGTGCATCCCCACGACGGCGACACCTTCTACGTGATTCCTCTCGACCCGGGCCATGCGCGCTGCATGCCCGATGGCAAGGCCGCCGTCTGGCGCACGCGGGACGCCGGGGCGAGCTGGCAGCGTCTCGAGCGGGGGCTCCCGCAGCGGGACGCCCACCTCGGCGTGCTGCGCGAGGGGATGACGAACGACTCGCTCGACGCACCCGGCTTCTACTTCGGCACGAGCACGGGGCAGGTCTTCGCGAGCGTGGACGAGGGCGAGAGCTGGACCGAGATCGCGAGCTACCTCCCGGCGATCTCGTCGGTCGAGGTCGCCGTGCTGCCAAGCTGATAGCGATGGCCGAGCTCCACCTCCCCTCCACGCTGCCGCCGCTCTTCCCCGGACTCGAGCGCCGGCTCGAGATCGAGGCGGCGACAGTGCGAGAGGCGATCGACCGGCTGGAGGAGCGCTGGCCCGGGTTCCGCGACCGACTCTGCGAGCCCGGGCCGGTGCTGCGCCGCCACATCAACGTCTACGTCGATCGCGAGCGCGCTGCGCTGGACACCGAGCTCGGGGCCGGGTCACGCGTGGACGTGATCGCCGCGATCAGCGGCGGCTAAGCGGCCTCAGGCGTCGAGGCGCTGCGGCAGCCCGAAGAGCGGGAAGATCCGCTCGGTGTCGAGGAAGAAGCTGAACTCGACGATGCGTCCGTCCTCGATCTCGAGCACCTGCAGCGCCCAGGGCTCGTAGCCGTCACCCGTCGCGCTGGGCTTGTACTGCCCGAAGGCAGGCGCACCGTTCGCCGCGACGGTCGGAATCACGCGCGATCCCCGGCAGGCGATTCCAGGCCCAAGCCACCACGTGAAGATGTCGTCCCGGCCGTGCAGCCAGAGGTCGAACGGCGGCATTGATTGCGTCGCGTCCTCGTGGATCAGCGACGTGAGCGCATCGATGTCGTACGCCTCGAACGCCTGGACGTACCGCGCGAGCAACTCGCGATCCGGGTCGTCCAACTCCACAGCCGGATCGGTCGCACTCACGTCGGCGGTGTCGAGCGTGGCCCGCGCACGCTGGAGGGCACTGTTCACGGACGCCACACTGGTCTGCAGGAGCTCGGCAACCTCGCTGGCCTTCCAGCGCAGCACCTCGCAGAGGATCAGGACGGCGCGCTGACGGGGCGGCAGGTGCTGCAGCGCGGCGACGAAGGCGAGCCTGATCGTCTCCCGTGCGACGACAACGTCGGCCGGATCGCCCTCGCCCACGATTCGACCGTCCGGGATCGGCTCGATCCAGGTGACCTCGGGCAACGTGTGCAGATTCGACTCGACCGGCTCCCGCGCCGGCCCGAGATCCATCGGGCGAGCGCGGCGCTCCCTGCCGTTGAGCATGTCGAGGCAGACATTGGTCGCGATCCGATACAGCCAGGAGCGCAGCGCCGCGCGGCCTTCGAAGCGGTCGAAGCCGCGCCACGCCCGGAGGAGCGTCTCCTGCACCGCGTCCTCCGCCTCGAACGGCGAGGCGAGCATGCGGTAGCAGTACGCGGTCAGCTCACCTCGATGCTGCTCGAGGCGCTGCTCGACCTCGACAGGCGCGACCGTGAGCCGTGGTTCCTGCACCGTGTCCATCCTACGCGCCCACCCGCGAGTTCCGTCTCCTTGAGCTGCCCTCCACGAGCACCTCGGGAGCGTCATCACCTGGCGCGATTCTTTGCGAACATATGTTTGTGCTGGGCGAGGCGACGATCCTGCACGCCGATCTGGACGCCTTCTTCGCGTCGGTCGAGCAGCGGGACGATCCTCGCCTGCTCGGACGACCGGTGATCGTCGGCGGGGGCGTCGTGCTTGCAGCCAGCTACGAGGCCAAGGCGTACGGCGTGCGAACGGCGATGGGCGAGGCGCGCGCCCAGCGGCTGTGCCCGGACGCGATCGTCGTCCCGCCCCGGATGTCGGCGTACGCCGAGGCGAGCAACGCCGTGTTCCGCGTGTTCGAGGACGCGACACCGCTCGTCGAGGCGTTGTCGATCGACGAGGCGTTCCTCGACGTCCGGGGAATGGAGCGATGCTCGGGCACGCCGGCCGAGATCGCGACGCGGCTCAGGCGGAGCGTCCGCGAGCGAGTCGGCCTGCCGATCACGGTCGGAGTAGCGAGGACGAAGTTCCTCGCCAAGGTGGCAAGCGGGGTTGCGAAGCCCGACGGGCTCCTGATCGTGCCGCCCGGTCGGGAGCTCGCGTTCCTCCACCCGCTGACGGTCGAGCAGCTCTGGGGCGTCGGGCCGGTCACCGCGCGCAAGCTGCACGCCCGCGGGATCACGAGCGTCGGCCAGGTTGCCCGGCTTCCCGAGTCGGCCCTCGTGTCGATGCTCGGCCAGGCCGCCGGGCGGCAGCTCCACGCACTTGCCCACAACCTCGATCCACGTCCCGTACGGGCGCGCCGGCGGCGCAGGTCGATCGGGTCGCAGCGTGCGCGCGGCCGCGCCCCGTGGTCGCTCGACGACGTCGACGACGACGTCATCGCCCTCGTCGATCGGATCACTCGACGGATGCGCTCCGCCGGGCGAGTCGGACGCACCGTCGTGCTCCGCCTGCGCTTCGACGACTACTCGCGCGCCACGCGATCGAGCACCCTCCAGGACGCGACCGCCGACACCGCGACGATCCTCGCCACCGCGAGAGAGCTCCTGGTTGCAGCCCTCCCGACCATCGAGCGCCGCGGACTCACGCTCGTCGGAGTCGCCGTTTCGAACCTTGCCGACGCCGACGCCGTCCAGCTCGTCCTGCCGCTCGGCCGCCGCAACCGCACCGCCCTCGACGCGGCAGTCGACGAGGTGCGCGAGCGCTTCGGCTCGGACGCGATCACCCGGGCGACGCTGCTCGGTCGGCGGCACCGAGTGGCCGTGCCGCTGCTGGCCGACTGACGCCAGATCAGCCGCCGAGGAGCGACTCTCCCGATCGGAGATCGAAGAGCGCTGAGGGAGCACGCCGGATCAGCCCTACCGGAGACGTCGAAGAGCGCAGCGCCCGAGCAGTCGGAGTCAGACCGCCGGCGGCCGCCTGCGTTCCCGATCCCGGCTCGGCTGCACGCGCTTGGGCTCGCCCGGCATCTTCGGGTAGTCGGGTGGGTAGGGCATGTCGCCGCGGCCCTGCGCCTCGAAGAGCTCGAGTAGCGGCTCGAGCGAATGGGCGACGGAGTCGATCGCCTCGTGCGGATCGCCGACCTGAGCGAAGCGAGCCGGCATCGTCGCCACTGTCAAGTCCTCCGGTTCGACCTCGGCGAGCTCGTCCCAGGTCACCGGCGCGGACACTGGCGCCCCCGGCTTTGGCCGGATGCTGTACGCGGAGGCGATCGTGCGATCGCGGGCATTCTGGTTGTAGTCGACGAACACTCTCTCGCCGCGCTCTTCTTTCCACCACTTCGTCGTGACCTCCCCCGGACGCTGCCGCTCGAGCTCACGTCCAAAGGCGATCGCCGCGTGGCGGACGTCGGTGAAGGTCCAGCGTGGCTGGATCCGCACGTAGATGTGGACTCCGCGGCCACCGGAGGACTTCGGGAAGCCGGCGTAGCCGAGCTCGTCGAGCAGCTCCCGGGCGGTCGCGGCCACTCGGACAGCGTCCGCGAAGTCCGTGCCCGGCTGGGGATCGAGGTCGATCCGCAGCTCGTCGGGGTGATCGACGTCGGCGCGTCGCACCGGCCACGGATGGAAGGTGATCGTCCCCATCTGCGCCGCCCACGCCACGACAGCGACTTCCGTCGGGCAGATCTCGTCGGCGACGCGCCCGGACGGGAACCGGATGCGCGCCGTCTCGACAAAGGGCGGCGCGCCGCGCGGGATGCGCTTCTGGAAGAAGGCGTCGCCGCCGCCGCGTTCACGCGTCGACAAGACCATGCCCGGATGCACCCCCTTCGGCCAGCGCTCGAGAGTCGTCGGCCGCTCATGCAGGGCGCGCATGATCCCCGGCGCGACCGCCAGGTAGTACTCGACCACCTGGAGCTTCGTAACCGAGGCTGTTCCGCCCGCCGGCGGGAAGATCACGCGCTCCGGATTGGAGACGCGAAGAGTCCGTCCGGCTGCGCCGATCTCGATAGCTCGGTCCGGCACGGCAGCAGACGCTACCGGGCCAGGCCGACCGGGTCAGCCGCTCGCCCTCGCCGCGCTGTCCTCGTACTCGTCGTGGCGCCGGAGCCAGAAGTCCTCAGTGCGCCCCGTCGGTGTGCGGTCGAGCAGAAAGTAGTACCCCATCGTCGGCTCGAGCCCGCGCGCGGTGGTCACGTAGGTGCGATAGACGACGCCGTCTGAGAGCGCGTACGCGCTCAGGCCCGGGCCCTCCGTTACGTACCCGGCCACGTCGGTGCCGGACCGCTCCGCCATCTGCTCGACGGTCGGCGGGATCTTTCCTTCCAAGAACGGCTGCAGCTCCTCATTCGTGTGCATGAACCCGAGATCGCGGTTGAAGTCGCTGCCGGCGGTCGAGACCCAGTTCATGCTCCAACCCATCCTCTTCTTGTAGGCCTGGAGCTTCTCCAGCGGCGCCCGCGAGACGAGCAGCATGGTCACGTCCTGGGCCGCCAGGTGGACCACGTTCGGATCGAGGTTGTCGGCAATCGACGAGCAGACGGTGCAGCCCGCCTCGTAGGGCGGGCCGAACATGAAGTGGTAGACGAGCAGCTGCGAGCGCCCGTCGAAGAGCTCCGCGAGCGACCTGGTCCCGTCGGCGGTCTCGAAGCTGTACTCCTCCTCGACCGGCACCCAGGGGAGCTCCCGCCTCTTCTTCGCGAGCTCGTCGCCACGGCGGGTGAGCTCCTTCTCCTCCGCGAGCAGCTCATCGCGCGCTGCCTGCCACTCCTCTTGGGTTCCGGTCCTGTGCTCGGGCATCGACTCCTCCTGTCTTCGGGCTCCGGGACGACGATCCGTTCAAGGCGCTCGCGCACCCGATCCGCCGCGACATCGTCGAGCGGCTCAGCGGCGGAGTCGCAACCGTGGGCGAGGCGACCCGGGATCTCGGCGTCTCCAAGCCGACGATCTCCCGGCACCTGAAGCTGCTGGAGGCGGCCGGGGTGGTGACGCGGGTGGTCGACGGGCGCACCCATCTCCTGTCGCTCGAGCCCGAGGCGCTCGGCGATGCGGCCGAATGGATCGAGAGCCAGCGCACGCGCTGGGAGCGTCTCTTCGACGTCGTCGGGGAATATCTGGAGGAACGAAAGGAGCGCGGATGACCGAGGACAGCGGCCTCGTGCTGCGAATCGAGCGGACCTTCGATGCACCGGCAGAGGAGGTGTTCGACGCCTGGACCAGCGAGGAGGTGCTGCTGCGCTGGTGGCATGCCGACCCCGAATGGGAGACGCCCAGCGCCGAGGTCGACCTTCGGGTCGGGGGGAAGCTCCGGCTCGTGATGCGGAACCCGGTGGCGGGAGCCGACTACGGCGGGGGCGGCGAGTACACGGTGATCGACCGGCCCCACCGGCTCGCCTTCACCTGGGTCTGGGACGACGATCCCGAGAACCCTCAGCTGATCGAGCTCGAGTTCACCGAGCGGGACGGGGCGACCACCGTGCTGATGACCAACAGCGGCATCACCACCGAGAAGGGCCGCGACGAGCACGAGGACGGCTGGGGGAAGTGCTTCGACAACCTCGATCGCGCCCTGGCGCGATGAGATCCGTCAGGAGGAACCGATGACCGTCAAGTTCCCAGGGGAGTCAGCGGAGTACAGGGAGGCGCGCGATCGCCTCCTCGCACAGGAGATCGAGCTTCGCCGGAAGATGGAGGCCGTTGCGGCGGCGAGGCGCGAGCTCCCCCCTGGCGGGGAGGTCCCGGAGGACTACCTCTTCGAGGGCGAGGGCCAGAACGGGAAGCCTGCGGACGTGCGCCTCTCAGACCTGTTCGAGACCGGCAGGGACTCTCTCGCGATCTACAGCTTCATGTTCCCGCGCGACCCCGAGGACGACCGACCAGGCCCGGTCAAGGAAGAGGAGACCGCTCGCCTGCCGCTCGGTGAAGGCCCTTGCCCATCCTGCGTTGCCCTGCTCGATCAGCTAGACGGCGCCGTCGAGCACGCTGGCCAACGGATGAACTTTGCGGTGGTCGCCAAGTCGCCGCTGCCTCGAATCCTCACCTGGAGGAACGAGCGCGGCTGGCGGCGGCTGCGCCTGCTCTCCTCGGCCGGAAACACCTACAACGCGGACTACCTGGCCGAAACCCCAGAGGGCGCGCAGCGGCCGATGCTCAACGTCTTCCATCGCGACGGTCGGACGATCCGTCACTTCTGGGGATCGGAGCTCTTCTACGCGCCCTGGGACCCGGGCCAGGACCCGCGACACGTGGGGACCCTCGAGCCGGTCTGGAACCTGTTCGACCTCACTCGCGAGGGGCGTCCCGACTGGGACGAGCAGCTGAGCTACGGATGAGGCGCGCCGCTCGGGCGTATTCGTGGATGAGTCCGCCGAAGGTGTTCGCGTCGCCGGATCCGGCCGGCCCGATTCGAGCCGACGAGGCGTGCGTGAGCTTGACAGGGCGCGGCCGCTGCCCCCAGAATCCCGCCGATCACCCTCGGGGAAAGGAGGCGACATGGCCTGGACGCTCGAGGGAAGCTACATCGAGACGTGCTCGTGCGAGCTCATCTGCCCGTGCAACGCGTCGCTCTCGAACGGCGCAACCTACGATCGCTGCCGGGTCATCCTGGTGTTCAACATCACGAACGGCGACGTCGAGGGTACGGACGTCTCCGGCCTCAGGGTCGCGGCGGTCGCCGATACGCCGAAGGTCATGACTGACGGGGACTGGCGACTCGGCATGTTCATCGACGACGCGGCGTCAGACGAGCAAGCGGAGAAGCTGACGGCGGTCTTCGGAGGCCAGCTGGGCGGGCCGATGGAGGCGTTGGGGCCGCTCGTCGGGGAGAATCTCGGTGTGGACCGAGCGCGGATCGACGTGCGCGAGGATGGGCTGCACCACAGTGTGCGCATCGGCGACGCAGTCGAGTTCGAGATCGAGGACATCGTTCCGTTCGGCGTCGAGACGGGTCAGCCGGTTCGCATCACGGGCATGTTCCATCCCGCCGGCTCTGAGCTCACGATTGCGAAGGCGCTCCACTCCAACATCCACGCGTTCGGCATCGAGTACGAGGGCAAGTCGGCCCTCTCCTCCTCGCACTTCGCCTGGGCGGCCTGAGCCTTGGGAGTGGCGCGACCAGAGTCCGGGGCAGCGAGGTAGCTCGGGGGTTTCCAGGCATGGACGTGCTTGCCGCTCCACGCGACCAGGTCGACCGGACGTCGCCACTGCGGTCTCTCAACCCGCTCTGGGCCACCGGGCTCCTCCTCGCCGGCGCGCTCGCCGCCTGGATCGTCACGGTCGATCAGATGCAGGGGATGGATGCCGGTCCCGGCACCGACCTCGGCGGCCTCGGCTGGTACCTGGGTGTGTGGGTGACGATGATGGCGGCGATGATGCTGCCGTCGGTCGCGCCGATGGTGCTGATCTTCGCGCGTGTCTCGCGAGAACGCCACCGTCGGGCGAAGGCGACCTTCGTTCCGACCTGGATCTTCGTCACCGGCTACCTCGCAGCCTGGACCGGCTACGGGTTTGTTGCGTACGGCATCTTTCGGCTTGTCACGGCATTCGACTCCGGGGTTTTCGCCTGGGACCGGGCGGGCCCCTACTTCGCCGGGGGGGCGATCGCAGCCGCCGGCATCTACCAGCTCACGCAGCTGAAGGAGTTCTGCCTGCGCCACTGCCGTGGCCCTCTCCATTTCGTCTTCCACGGCTGGCGGGAAGGCCGGATCGGCGCCCTCCGCATGGGCGTCGAGCACGGCCTCTTCTGCGTCGGCTGTTGCTGGGGGCTGATGGTGATCCTGTTCGCGCTCGGGGTGATGAGCCTCTTCTGGATGGCGGTGGTCGCCGGCATCATCTTCGCCGAGAAGGTGCTCCCCTACGGCCTCCGCCTCTCGCGCGTGTTCGCGGTCGCGTTCGTCGCGTTCGGAGTCTGGGTCGCCGCCGCCCCGGCGAGCGTCCCCGGCCTCACCGATCCTGGCAAGGCGCCGGCGATGATGCAGATGGACAACATGGTCAAGGAGCAAGGGTCGCCGACAACAAGATGAAGACGACTCGATGCGGACGGAGGACGGGAAGTAAAGGAGGCGAGATGTCCGACATACCGCACTGGCACGTGGCGGGAGATTGGTTCGACGTCTGCAAATGCACCATTCCCTGCCCGTGCACATTCGCCCAAGCTCCGAGCGAAGGTGACTGCGACGGCATTCTCGCCTGGCACATTCGCGAGGGAAGCTTCGGCGACGTGCGCCTCGACGACCTCAACATCCTCGGCGTGGGATCGTTCGAGGGCAACATCTGGGCAGGCGAAGACAAAGGTGACGATGGGCCTGTACCTGGACGAGCGTGCCGACGAGGATCAGCGCGAGGCGCTGCAGACGATCTTCGGTGGCCAGGCTGGCGGTTGGCCAGGCGAGTTCGCGTCGATGATCGGCGAGGTTCGCGGGATCGAATACGCCCCGATCACGTTCGAGCTCGCAGACGATCTCTCCTACTGGGCGGCCGAAGTTTCCGGCAAGGCGACAGCACGGGCGGAGGCGCTGACCGGTCCCACGATCTCTCCCGGCCAGCGAGTCCAGCTTCACAATGCTCCCGGTGCCGAAGTCGGCCCCGGGCAAGTCGCGACTTGGGGCAGAGCGACCGCTGACCGTGCCGACGCGTTCGGCTTCAAGTGGGAATGGGACGGCCGCTCGAGCAAGCACTTCCCCTTCGACTGGGAAGGTCCGTAGCCGCAAGCCGTGCCAGCGGGCCGTGTCGAGCCGATCTCACGGCGGTATCCGAGCTCGGGGCAGGAGCGCGAACGAATTCGCGCTCTTTGCGCACTTTGAGGTCGCCTGGACTTGCCCTCGTCGCGGATCGACCGTAGGGTCGTGATCGCACCGAGTACGGGACGCGATTAGGTCGAAGCCGCTCCTGGCGATTGGACGATGAGGCCGCAAGGCCTGGGTCGGAACGTCGGCGGGAACGGTGGACGAAAGCGCACCCGGCTCGGTGAACCCTTTCTCGGGCGGCACTCCGCGAGCTATCTCGAGCTCGCCCGCGGCGTCTTCAGCGCTAGGTGCTGATCAGGCGCGAGAGCCACCCCATGAGCGCAGCGAGTACCGACCCGGCCTCGGGCGCGAGCGGAACGTCGGTCGTCACGCTGAATCGACGGCGGACGGGTCGATGTCGATCCCTTCGACGCGGATCGTCGGCGAGTCGAGGAACCGGAGTCGTTGCGCCGTCTCCTGGTCGGGGACGGCGATCAGCTGCAGCTCGGTCTCAATTCCGAGCTGGCGGCTCGTCCGCTCCACCAGCTCGAGCGCAGGCTGATGGTTCGGACAGCCCTCGAAGTAGAGAAGCTCGACGACCGGCCTGGTCACGTCTCGGGGTCAATGCGGCAGCAAGCCGCGACATGCTCGGCGTTATCGGCCAGCAACGCCTCGGCGAGATCCAGCATCTCGAGCACTCGCTGATCAGCGATTCGGTTCATCACCGTGCGATGGCTCCGTTGCGCTTCGACGAAGCCGCACCAGCGAAGACACGCGAGATGGTTAGAGATCTTTGGTTGAGCCTCGCCCAGCCGCTCGACCAGCTCACCGACAGAGAGCTCGCCCTCGGTGCGAAGTAGCTGCAGGATCCGCACACGCAACGGATCGCCTAGGCCGCGGAAGTACTTCGCCACGAGGTCGCTCTCTGAAGGTGAGTCAGGAAGGCGAAACGGGCCGGCCAGCTGAGGCGCCGCAACCATATTGGTCTATCCTAATATCAGAAAGCGACGATTTTTGCCATACTCGCTCGATCGACGCCGTTCCACTCTCGATCGCGTTCACGGCGGGCGGTCTCTCGGTCGTCAACCCCTGCGGCTTTCCGCTCTTGCCTGCCTTCCTCTCCTTCTACGTCGGCGCGGACGAAGAGCAGCTTCCACCGGCTCCGACCAGGATCGTGCAGGGCCTCTTCGTGGGCGCATTGGCGGCCGTGGGTTTCCTTGGCCTATTCGCCATCGTCGGCCTGCCCCTCAGCTACGGCGTCGGCACGATCGCCGACGCGGTGCCGTGGGTCGGACTCGTCACGGGCAGCGTGCTCACGCTGACGGGCCTGTTCGCTGTCTCGGGAGGCAAGGTGCAGCTTGGTCTCCATCGACGGCCGCGTCTCCGCCCGGAGCGCCGGTTCGCGACGATGGTTCTCTTCGGCGTCGGCTATGGGCTCGCGTCCCTCGGCTGCACGCTTCCGATCTTCCTCACGCTCGTAGGCGCTTCTCTCGGTGGCAACAAGCTCACCGTTTTTGCCGCGTACGGCGTCGGCATGAGCGTCGTCCTGATGGCTCTATCGGTTGCAGTCGCCTTTGCTCGTGAAGGCATTAGCCGTTTCTTCCGGCCCTTCCTTCCATACGTCGGGCGCACCGCCGGACTCCTGCTCGTCGCTGCAGGCGGCTATCTCATCTACTACTGGGTGCGGATTCGCTTCGGCGACAGCCTCACGCTCGCCGACGACCCGATCGTCGGCCCGGCGAGCCGCTATTCCGCCGAGCTCGAGAGCTTCGCCCGCCGCCACGGCACGTCGCTCCTCAGTGTGGCCGGCGCGATCGTGGCGCTCGCCGCTGCAAGTGGCCTTGCTCATCGACTACGCAAGAGGCCCGCGTCAACAGAAGCCCTGCGCCGATGACACGTCTCGCACTACTCGTCTGCGCAACCGCCCTGCTCGTCTCAGCCTGTGGCACGAGCAACCATTCAAGCGGGCCGACAGAAGAGGGCACCGCTCCAGAGCTCACGAGCATCCAGCAGCTGCGTGAATCATTCGACGCTCACCAGGACGTGCCCCAGCTGATCGTCCTCATCTCGCCCACCTGACCCACGTGTCAGATCGGGGCCAGTTGGGTCCGACAACACATCCTCGAGGGACACGCCGGCGCCGACCTCCATGTACTCGTGCTCTGGGAGCCGGAGT
This sequence comes from uncultured Actinomycetes bacterium, assembly GCA_963719325.1. Classification (GTDB taxonomy): domain Bacteria; phylum Actinomycetota; class Thermoleophilia; order Gaiellales; family Gaiellaceae; genus DATBLE01. The sequence goes on along the minus strand of CAVRBW010000007.1, from coordinate 1,420 downwards.
ACCCCGGTGACGCGCGCAACAAGATTCCCAAGGCGATGTTCGACGATCCACGGGTTACGAGCTTCTGGGATCCGAAGGAGATCTCGGGCCGCTGGTTCGGTAGCCACAGAATCGACGACCTCGAAGGTGGCGTGGTCTGGGACGCCTACTACGCCTTCCCAGCCAAGACCACCTGGGGCCAGCTTCAGACTCGGGTTCTTGCCACTGGAGCACCCGTCATCGGTGGCACCCACGGCCTCAGCGGAGAATTCATCCCGCTGCTGAAGGACGCGAAGTGAGGCAAACACACCGATCGACCAAGACGACCAAGACCAGGGAGCAACGATCGTGATGCGCGCGTCCGAGGCAGCTCGAAATCCCGCCCGCTCCTCCGCCGTCAGTCGCAGTGGCGATCGGGATCTGATGACCGTCGGCGAGCTGGCACACCGAACTGGCATGTCGCGGAAGGCGATCCGCGACCTGGAAGACCGAGGGTTGATCTACAGCGCAGGGCGTAGCGAAGCCAACTACCGCCTGTTCGACGGCTCCGCCCTTTGGTGCGTCCGGGTCATCGGAAACCTGCGCTCCCTTGGGCTCACACTCAAAGAGATCGAACACCTCGCCGGGATATACCTCGAGCGGCCGGGCGAGCCGGTGGGGCCGCATCTCGCAGCCCTACTCGACCGCGCGGAGAACCGCATTGAAGATCAGCTCACCTCGCTACAAGCTCTTCAGGGTCGCATCCGGCGGTTCCGAAGAGAGAATGCGGCTTCGCTCGCGGGCACAGGCGAAGCCGACCTTGCACCGGAGGATCCGCGCCGCTCGCGAAAACGGGCTTGACCTTCCCCCTGGGGTGAGACCGTACCTTGGCGGACAGCCCAGTCGAAGGAGGACAAGAACATGCGAGACACCTTGCGAAGGATCGGCCCCATCGGAACCGCCAGCCGACTCATCGTCGCGTTCGCGCTCCTCTATCTAGCGCTCGCCGATGGCGCCTCCTGGGGGCTCCAGTGGTACGACGCTGTGCTCGGACTGGCCGTGCTTCCCGGCCTGATGCTCGTGCTGGGCCTGGTCGCGGGCCACTACAGCAAGGCTCCCGTTCGCTTCACCGGCAGCGCCGGTCTCACGCTTAACTGCGTCGTGATCGTCGCGCTGCTCGTCAATCCCTACACCGCCGACGGCGCCGCGCTCTTCTACGGCGTGACGTTGCTTGTCGCCGCCTGGCGAGCCCAGCCAGGGTGTGAAGCGACCGTACTCTCCAACTGGATCCTCGGCCGCGACGACCAGATCGGCTGCCCCACCTTCACGCCCATCGACCGGGCCGAGCGTCGAATCGCTGCACGAGGAGCACGAGAAGCGGACTGGGTGTGAAAGCGGACGAAGCGATCTCTACGGAATAGCGGGGGCAGGATTTGAACCTGCGACCTCCGGGTTATGAGCC
>CAVRBW010000006.1:0-80062 GCA_963719325.1 uncultured Actinomycetes bacterium | reverse complement strand
ACTGCTGATCGTTCCGCTCGTCTGGGCGATCGGCGACGACGCGAGGCTCACGCGGACGGACACGCGGGTGGTCGCGCAGGGCTGGGTCGTCGCTCATCTCCCGACGGAGGCGACGGTCGCCGCCGAGTCGTCCACCCCAACGCTCGACGCCTACCGGATCGTCGGTCTTGCACTGCCGGGGCCGGGACGGCCATTCGATCCGGACCGCAGCCTCGCCCGCCTGCGTACCGAGCGCGTCCGGTACGTATTCGTCACCGGAGCGATCGCCGATCGCGTGCTCGCTGCGCGCGACCGATACCCGCGCGAGGCCCGGTTCTACGATGAGCTGCGATTGCAGGCGAAACGGGTCTACCATGTCGAGCCCGGGCACGGCCTCACCGGGCCCTGGGTCTCGATCTACCAGCTGTGAGAACGACAGCCCTCATCATCTCGGTGCTCGCCCTTGCGCTTACCGGCGCAGCTGAGAAGGCACCGGCCGCGCGCGTCGCTGCGCCCGGCTGCCCGAGGGCGTGGGCGCACGGCTGGCAGCAGCTCGCCAACCGGATCCACGCGCCCGTCTACTGCCCGGCGTACCTGCCGGATCCGCTGACAGGCCAGATCGGCGGCCGCTGGAACAACATCGACTCGGTCTCCAAGGACCGCAGCTATCTGATCGGCTTCGTCTGGCAGGAGATCGGCCAGGAGATCCACGTCAACCTCCGCGGCTATCCGGGCGTGACGAAGGTGCCGACGTGCCGCTCGATCGAGCTCGTCGGGGGCAAGAAACGGGAGTCGGCGGTGCCCTGCTTCGCCGATTCGCGAGGCCAGAAGACGATCCGCGGCCAGCGGGTGACGATGTACACCGTCAACCAGGACGCCGACCAGTGGCACGTCCTCTATGCGTGGCGGCACGCCGGGTCGCTGTACACGCTGAGCCAGCACATCGCCCCGCCGCTCACCTTCCCGCAGGTGGTGCGAAGCCTGAACAGGATCATGGCCTCGCTGGTGCTGGTCAAGCCGACCTAGTGCCGTGCGCCTGAGCCGAGGGAAGCTGCTGGCCGGGGGCGCCGCCGCCGGATTGGCTGCGGGTGGGATCTACGAGCTCGTCGATCGCCTGACCGGCTCGCCCGAACGCCCAGCTGCCGGAGCGCCGACGGAGGAGCAGCACGTCCTCCAGGGCGTCCGGATCGTCGAGGACGACGGCGTCGAGGTCGTCGTGCCGCCCCTCCATCACCAGCTCGTCACCGCCAAGGTGAAGGTCGAGGACAGCCGGCAGTCATTGGGCGACGCGCAGCAGGCGCTCGAGCACGAGCTCGCGAAGCTCGAGCGCACCTATCCCTCGACCCCCGCCGGCCTCGGGATCAGCGTCGCCTGGGGCCTGCCGTACTTCCGGCGCTACGTCCCGCAGCTCGCCGAGAAGCACATCCCGATCGATCGCCGGGCGACGAAGACGACGGACAAGCCGGTCCGTGTCCTGCTGGACGCGAGGCGCTTCCCGAGCGATCCGGCGGAAACGATTCTCGAGGCGAACGACGTCGCAGTGCTGCTCCGGAGCGACAGCCTCGACCACATCAGGGCGGCCTCGAGGTCGCTCTTCACCGACCTCGACCTCTTCGAGGTGACGAGCATCCGCAAGGGCTTCGCGGGCGGCGGCTTCGACGGTGGTCAGAGCCTGCCGAAGCGGATGGCGGTCGAGGCCCAGGTTCCGGGCTCGTTCCTGATCCCCGACCGGTCCGAGCTCTTCCTCGGCTTCACGTCCACACAGCGGGCCGGGCTCGGGCCACCGAAGATCGCGAATCTCGAGGAGCTCGGCTTCAGCGAAGGCGGGTATTTCACCCAGGGCACGCACCTCGCCGTCTCGCACATCACCGAAGACCTCGAGGCCTGGTACGTCAACTTCGCCCACGACGAGCGGGTGGCGACGGTCTTCCGGCCCGGATTGAAGGTGGAGGAGCGCGTCCTGACCGTGCCGCAAGGGCCGAGCGAGGTCGTCGACCAGGCGCGGGTCAAGCGCGACTTCGCCCGGTCGAAGCAGATCGGGCACTCGGCGGCGCTGCAGACCGTGTCGCGACTGGCGACGACGGCCGTGGGCACGAGCGGGGCGGTCTACGGCCCGGGGACCGCGATACCGCATCGCGCCGACTTCAACACGCTCGACAACCCGTTCTTCTGGAGCGCCGACCCGGCTCGCGACGCGATGAGCGAAACCCCGGCCGCCGGCGTCCACTTCGTCGTCTTCAACCCGTCCAGCGACGACTTCAGCCGCGGCCGGCTGGCGATGGACGGCGTCCTCCCGGACGGGACGAAGCTTCCGTTCGCACCCCGTGACCGCGGCCAGGGCATCAACTCGATCCTGCGGACAACCCACCGCCAGAACTTCCTCGTCCCGCCCCGGCGTCATCGCTCGTTCCCGCTGGTCGAGCTCCTGCGCTGACGCGGCAGCCGCTGTGGAGAAAGCTGTGGAGAAAGAAGCGCGCTTCTGTTCGAACCCCGGTGTCAGACACTGGGTGGTAACCGCAACGAGGAGAAGGCCGAGCTCGTGCTCCGAGCGGAGGTTGGCTCAGCCGAAGAACGCGCGCGCGACCTCGTACCGGTCGGGCGGCACCGTCTTCAGCTCGGCAGTCGCCTCCCGGAGCGAGACGTCGATCATCGCGTCGCCGTCGAGCGCGGCCATTCGGCCGAACTTCCCCTCGTGGGCGAGATCGGCCGCCTTCAGCCCGTAGCGGGTCGCGAGGATCCGGTCGTGCGCGGTTGGCGAGCCACCGCGTTGTACGTGGCCGAGCACGGTCACCCGGGTCTCGAAGCCCATTCGCTCCTCGATCTCGCGGCTGAGCTGCTCGCCGACGCCGCCCAGGCGTACGTGCCCGAACGCGTCCAGCTCGGCCTCCTGCGTCACCTCGCGTTGCTCGCCGGAGGCGTAGGTCAGCTTGTAGCCCTCGCTGACGACGACGATCGAGAAGCTCTTGCCGCGGGCGTGTCTCCTTCGTAGCTCCTCGCAGGCTTCCTCGACCGTGATCGGCTGCTCCGGGATCAGGATCACGTCGGCGCCGCCGGCGATCCCGGACATGACCGCGATCCAGCCTGTGTGGCGTCCCATCACCTCGACGACCATCACGCGGTTGTGCGACTCGGCGGTCGTGTGCAGGCGGTCGATCGCCTCGGTGCAGATCGCGACGGCGGTGTCGAAGCCGAAGGTGTAGTCGGTTCCCGACAGGTCGTTGTCGATCGTCTTCGGAACCCCGACGACGGGAAACGCGCTCTCCTCGAAGAGCCGGGCCGCCACGCCGAGCGTGTCCTCGCCGCCGATCGCCACGAGTGCGTCGAGCCCGGCTTCCGCGAAGTTCTGTAGGACGCGCTCGGAACCGCCCTCGATCTTGAACGGGTTCGTTCGAGAGGTGCCGAGGATCGTCCCGCCTCGCGGCAGGATGCCCGACACCTCTCGGGCCGTGAGCGGAACGAGGTCGTGCTCGACCAGGCCTTTCCAGCCGTCCTGGACGCCGATCACCTCGTAGTCGCGGTCGAACGAGCGGCGCGCGACCGCGCGGATGACGGCGTTGAGGCCGGGGCAGTCGCCGCCGCCGGTCAGGATTGCCAGGCGCTTCACGTCTCTATCATTGCTGACGCGGCAAGGGTGCCTCGCGCCGAAGTGGCGGAACTGGCAGACGCGCCGGACTCAAAATCCGGTGCCCCTCACGGGGCGTGTGGGTTCGACCCCCACCTTCGGCACCTGCACCCGGCTCGTATTGCCTGCAACTGCGGTTTAAGCTGCCCTCCTCGTGGCGACGCGGACCGCCGACGAAGCCCTCCCCAAGCTCCGGCGCTCCTACCGCCCTGCGCCGGTGCAGGCGTTCGCATTCGTCTTCATCGGGCTGCTTAGCGTGTGGCTGTTCGTCAACCTGGCGAAGAACCCGTCGCACTGGTTCGACCTTTTCCTCGTCGGGCTGACGCTGGGGATGGTCTACGCGCTGATCGCGCTCGGCTACTCGCTCGTCTACGGGATCCTGGAGCTGATCAACTTCGCGCACGGCGACGTGTTCATGCTCGGCGCGATGATCACGACGTCGGGCTTCGGATGGTTCGGCCTGCACGGCGGCGACTCGATGGGCTCGCTGCTGCCGGCCATCCTGGCGATGCTCGTGATCGCCTCCGCCCTGACCGGGCTGATGAACATCACGATCGAGTTCGTCGCCTACCGTCCGCTGCGCGGTGCGCCCAGGCTCGCGCCGCTGATCACGGCGATCGGCGTGTCGTTCATCCTGCAGACGGTCGGGCTCGCCATCTACGGCCCGGCGCCCGTCGCGATCCCCGACAACAGCCTCCCGAGGGGGAAGATCTTCCACCTCGGCGAGGCCGACTTCGGGTGGAACCAGCTGATCGTCCTCATCGTCACCGTCCCGACCTTGATCGGGCTGGTCTGGCTCGTGCAGAAGACGAAGCAGGGGAAGGCGATGCGCGCCGTCGCCCAGGACAAGGACGCGGCCGCGATGATGGGAATCAACGTCAACCGGACGATCTCATTCACCTTTCTGATCGCCGGACTGCTCGCAGGCTTCGCCGGCGTCCTCTACGCGCTCTTCGTCACCAACGTGCAGTTCGACACGGGCTTCCGGCTCGGCCTGTTCGCGTTCACCGCCGCCGTGCTCGGCGGCATCGGAAACCTGCCCGGGGCGGTGCTCGGCGCGCTCTGCATCGGAATGGTCGAGCAGTTCAACAACGGTCTCACCTGGCACACGCCGGGCACCGACTGGACCAACTCGCTGATCTTCGCGATCCTGATCCTGATCCTCGTCTTCCGCCCCGAGGGCCTGCTCGGCGAGCGGACGCCCGAGGGAGGGTGATGGGGCGGTTCCTCCTCGAGCTGTGGGGTCGACGCCGCGATCTGGGGGGATTGTGGTGGCGGGCGTTCGGCGCGCTCGGGCTCTCGCGGGAACGGTTCCACTCGCTCCCGCGCTGGCAGCAGCGCGCCGGAAAGGTCGTTCTGGGCGGGGCGATCGCCTTCCTGCTCGTGCTGATCGTGAACGTCCTCGAGCGCTTCTTCGGACAGGGCGGCGGCTCGATCCTCACGTTCGACAGCGCCGCCTACCTCACGTTCCTGATCATCGCACTGCTCGTCGTGCCGGAATGGAGCGCGCTCCCGGCCCTGCCGCTCCGGCTGGTCGTCCCGGGTGCGTTCCTCGTCGGCGGCGTGGTCGGGGCGATTGTGGGGCTCACGACGCACAACGCCAGGAACGGAGTCATCGCCTCGCTGGGGTCGGTGCTCGCGCTCGCCGCACCGCCGTGGCTCGCCGGAGCGCCCCGGGAGCACATTTCGCTGCCGGCCCGCAGGATGCCGATCGGCCGGAAGGTCGTCCCGCTTGCCGTGCTGGCACTCGCGATCATCTTCCCCTACTACACGCGGCACATGTTCACGATCCCGGTCTTCGGCGAGTTCCCCTCGGTCGAGACCGCCGTCTACATGCTGGTCTTCATCATGATGGCTGTCGGCCTGAACATCGTGGTCGGTTACGCCGGGCTCCTCGACCTCGGCTACGTCGCCTTCTACGCGATGGGCGCGTACACCTCCGCCTGGTTCGCGTCGCTCCAGTTTCCGACCAGGATGTTCCACCTCGGAGCGGTAGGGATCGACCCTCACCTCCCCGGCATCCACATCACGATCTGGGTGCTGCTCGGCCTGGCCGGAGTGCTGACCGCACTGATCGGCGTCGTGATCGGGCTGCCGACGCTGCGCCTCCGTGGTGACTACCTCGCGATCGTCACCCTCGGCTTCGGCGAGATCATGCCGCAGGTCGCCCGGAACGGAAACGACCTCGGCGGTTTCAACCTGACCGGTGGCCCGCAGGGGATCACGCCCATCGACTCACCCGGCTTCGGCAACCGTCTCTCCGACTGGACCGGCGGGTTCCTGCCGAGCGACTACCTCACGCACCCGCAGGGGGCGAACGTCTTCTACTGGTCGGCGCTGCTCCTGCTGCTGTTCACGGTGTTCTGCTCGATTCGGCTACGCGACTCACGGCTCGGCCGTGCCTGGGTCGCCATCCGTGAGGACGAGATCGCCGCGTCGGCGATGGGCGTGCCGCTGATGCGCACGAAGACATGGGCCTACGCGTGCGGCGCGTTCTTCGGGGGGATTGCCGGAGCGTACTTCGCGGCGTACAAGAGCTCGACCTTCCCGCAGGACTTCTACTTCAACATCTCCGTCTTCATCCTCTGCATGGTCATCCTCGGGGGGATGGGCAACGTCTGGGGCGTCATCCTCGGCGCCGCCTTTCTCGCGTACCTCAACCAGGAAGGGCTTGCGAACACCGGTGCCTGGCTCAACCTCCACTTCGGCACGAACATCGACGTGCCCAAGTACTCGAGCGGCATCTACGGTGTGCTCATCGTGGTCATCATGCTCCTCAGGCCCCAGGGCCTGATCCCGAGCGCCCGGCGCAAGCGCGAGCTCGAGCTGGGGACGCACGACGAGCCGGCCTACGACGTCGCGCACTGATGGCGAACCTCCTCGAAGCCAACGGGATGCGAAAGGAGTTCGGCGGCCTGACCGCTGTCTCCGACGTCGACTTCTCGATCCCGCAGGGAGCAATCGTCAGCTTGATCGGCCCGAACGGCGCCGGCAAGACGACCTTCTTCAACATGATCACCGGTGTCTACAAGCCCACGATGGGTCGCGTCGTCTTCGACGGACAGGACATCACCGGCAAGCCGCCGCACGCCGTCACCGAGCGTGGAATCGGGCGAACGTTCCAGAACATCCGCCTCTTCCAGGACATGACTGCGCTCGAGAACGTGCTGGTCGGAATGCACGCCCGTCTCCGCGGGGGGATCATCGGCAGCATCCTGGGGACGCCGCGGGTCAAGCACGAGGAGGTGGAGGCTCACGAGCGCGCGGTCGCGCTGCTGGAGTACTGCTCGCTGAGGGGGCGAGACGAGGACTACGCCCGTAACCTGCCGTACGGCGACCAGCGCCGCCTCGAGGTCGCCCGCGCGCTCGCCACGGAGCCGAAGCTGCTCCTGCTCGACGAGCCGACCGCGGGGATGAACCCGCAGGAGACTGCCGACTTCACCGCCTTCGTCCAGGAGCTGCGCAACGAGCGCGGACTGACGGTGCTGATGATCGAGCACGACATGCGGGTTGTGATGGGCGTCTCCGACCGGGTCACGGTGCTCGACTACGGCGAGAAGATCGCCGAGGGAACGCCGCAGGACGTGCAGAAGGATCCGCGCGTGATCGAGGCCTACCTCGGCAAGGCGGCGGTGGCGTGATTGTCGCTCGCCTTCGGCTCGCTCGCATGGGGGGAACGGCCGGTTCCCCCCATGAACCCCCCTCCCCAAACCGTCTCGCACCTCAGCAGCCGTTGGGAGCCGCGCCCGCCATGTCGGTCGCGGCGACGGAAACCCCCAGGATCGCCGAGGTCGATCGATGAGCGCCACTGCTGGCAACGGAGTCGTCCTCGAGCTCGACGGCGTGCACACGTACTACGGCGCGATCCATGCGCTCAAGGGCGTCACCCTCGAGGTGCGCGACGGCGAGATCGTGACGCTGCTCGGCGCGAACGGCGCCGGGAAGTCGACGACCCTCCGGTCGATCAACGGGCTGAACCACCCGCGCCGTGGGCGTATCCGCTTCCGCGGCGAGGACATCACCTTCTCGGCTCCGCACCAGATCGTCGAGCGCGGTGTCGCCCAGTCGCCCGAAGGGCGAAAGCTCTTCCCGCGGATGACCGTCCTCGAGAACCTGGAGATGGGCGCGTTCCAGCGGAAAGACAAGTCGGGGCTGAAGGATGACCTCGAGCGCGTCTTCCGGCTCTTCCCTCGCCTCGCCGAGCGCAAGTCCCAGAAGGCGGGGACGTTGTCGGGCGGCGAGCAGCAGATGTGCGCGATCGGTCGCGCGCTGATGGCTCACCCGAACCTGCTGCTGCTCGACGAGCCCTCGATGGGGTTGGCGCCGATCTTCGTCGAGAAGATCTTCGAGATCATCGTCGAGATCAACAAGCAGGGCACGCCGATCCTGCTCGTCGAGCAGAACGCGCTGATGGCGCTCGACGTTGCCGACCGCGGCTACGTCCTGGAGACCGGACGAATCGCCCTCGCTGACGACGCCAAGGCGCTGCGCCAGAACGAGCAGGTGCGTAAGACCTACCTCGGGGAGGAATAGCGCTCCGCTCGGATCGGCGCCGATCCAGGCCTCCCCTGCGGGTCACCTCGCGCGACAGTCCCCCCGACGCGGGACTGGCCGCTCAGCTGCCGCCGACCCTGAGCGGGAAGTAGGGAGGAGAGAGCAGGAACCCGATGCGTGGAGTGCCGCCGGCGAGCCCGCGCGTCATCTCCAGTGCGGCCGCCACGCCGTGAGTGGGCACCAAGCCCAGCTGTCGTGCGGCGACGGCGTCGCGGCAGCCGGCGACCAGCACGGCGCCGAGGCGATCGAGCGCCGGCCGGCACGCGTCCCAGTCCGCGAACGGAAGGCGCGGATGACAGGTGCGTCCCGCTCGGTAGGCCTCGATCGCGCGGGGGTCGCTCGCCGCTGCGCGTTCCGCCTCGGCCAGGACGGCTGGCTCCCGGCCGCCGCGCGTCGCTTGGAAGAACATCCGGTAGGGCTGCTGGGTCGGGTGGGTGAACCGTCGGCGCAGCGGGCAGACCAGGATCGCGGTGCCGCCGTCCCGGACCGGAAAGCTGTCGCGCCAGAGCCGAAGCCCGTAGCCGAGGCCGAGCGTCGCGGCGAGGAGCGCGTTCGGTCGTTCGCGCGGAAGAAACGGAGTCGTGCGGGGGACACCCATGCAGATCGCGTCCAGGGGCTCGTCGATCGTCGCCGACTCGGTCTCCACGCTTCGCAGCAGAGCTTCTGCGTGAGCGACCGAAGGTGGGCCGGCGAACGCCGCCGACGCCGTGATCTCGAGTGGAAGGGACGCAAGGATTCGCATCCGGACCGGTCCAGGCAGGAAGCGGAACGCACGTGCGAGCCGCGACGACGTCACCCGTTCCACCGCCTCGCGCTCGTACGGGTAGCCGCGCAGGGCGCCTGAGAAGCGCGGCAGATCGAGGGTCAGCGACGCGCCGATCAGCGGAACGTGTGCGGCAACGGCGCGCTCGAGCGCGAGGGCGAGAGTCCAGCCCTCCGCCTGGCTCGTCTCGAGCAGGGAGTCGGCAGTCGCCGCCCGCTGGGTGTCGGCGCCGGCCGCGGCGAGAAGCGTTCCGGGGCCGCCGTGCAAGACGGTCTCCGCTGCGGTCACGCTCACGACGGCGTCGGTTTCGACGAGCGCCCGATGCACGCGAAGCGGCACGCCGCGCAGGTCGCCGACGGCGACGAGCCCGGGATCCTCCGCGTCGTGGACGGCAACCTCCCCCCGGAAGCGCAGTGCGAACTCGGGCGTGACGAGGCTCTCGACGCCTCGCCTGCCGGGACGTCGTCCCAGACCCGCGGTGACGAGGATCGTCTGGCGCTCGGTGGGCACGCCGATTCGCTCGAGCTCGTCCGACGCCGCGCCGAGGGCTGCCTGCCGTGGATCTCGCGGAGCACCGGGAATCGGAAGGGCGGGCGGCTCGGTGACGAGCGTCACCCGCCCCCCGCGCGGGACGATCGTCTCGAGCGCCTGGCCCGCGAGCGGGAAGCGCAGCGCGTCGCGGACTGCTGCGCCGACGTCGTCGATCCGCCGCTCCGGGGGCGCGGGCGGAGCGATGACGATCGCGTCGGCCGGCACGGTCGCCACGACGAGCCGCGAGCCGTACAAGAGCGGAACGCGGGGCACGCTAGGGAATCGACCGGTAGAGGCGCAGGAACGAGACGCGAAAGCCGCGCCTCGGCCAGAACCGGGACGCGAGGAGGTTGGTCACGCGCCAGTCCGTGGCCATGGTCCCGTAGCCGGAGGCGGCGGCCCACGCGAACGCCGCGTCGGTCAGCGCAATGCCGATTCCGGAGCCGCGATACTCGGGCAGGGTGGCGGCGAAGGCGAGGTGGCAGGCGCGGTCGGGCAGTAGCATTCCGCCGTTCTCGCGCGGGCCCTTGGCGGGGACGAGCGCCCAGCAGGCGACCGGACGGCCCCCAAAGGAGCCGATCAGGATCTCCTCGTTGCCTGCTGCCAGCGTCTCGAGCCACTCCGCGCGCGATCCCTCTCGCGTCGCCGGCTCGAGACCGCCGAACACGGGGGATCGGCGCTGGTGTTCGGGCAGGACGAGATCGACGTCGATCAGCTGCTCGACCTCGTCGGCGCGGGGGGCGCGGATCTCGAACCCGTCGGGCACGGACACGCTCGTCCGCGCGGGGACGCTCCTCAGGCCGTGTGCCTGCTGCTGGCCGAAGCAGAGTCGCCACCAGGCCTCGACGAGCTCGGTGTCGAGCGCGGGCACGAGCACCGAGTGGCGCGGGCGCCCCTCCTCGACCCAGCGTGCGGCCGACGCGGCATAGAGGTCCCGCACCGTCTCCGCCTCCTCGGCTGCGTGGCCGGCCGCCTCCATCCAGGTGTTCGCCCCCCAGACGGGATTCGAGCGAGGCGCGCCGATCAGATAGCCGACCAGGCGCCCGCCGCGGAAGGCAGACGCGCCCGACGCGTCCTGCGACTGCCAGGCCTGTCCGAGCTCCTCGGCGGCGACGGCCGGGGTCTCGAAACGCGGCGACAGAAGCGGTTCGACCTGCCGCTGGCGAGCATGCCGGGCGGCCAGCAGGCGAGCCGCATCGTCGAGGTGCTCGTCCGCAAACGGAATGATCTCCAGGCGGGCCACTCGGACGTACACTCGCAGAGATGTCGCCGAAGACGCTCACGGGAGAGGAGCTCGAGCTCGACGACGCTCCGGCGCGCGAGTGCGAGCTCTTCCTGGTCGACGGCAACAACCTCGCGTACCGGGCGTATTTCGCGCTGCCGGAGGAGCTGGCGACGAGCGAAGGCTTCGCGACGAACGCACTCCTCGGCTTCACGAACATGCTCTTCAAGCTGCTCTCGGATTACCGGCCGAAGGGTGTTGCAGTCGCGTGGGACACCCGCCCCGTGCACCGCACCGAGCTGTCGCAGACCTACAAGTCCGAGCGGCGCCCGATGCCAGACCTGCTCCGCGAGCAGTTTCCGTTCTTCCGGCCGATCGTCGAGGCGTTCGGCTACCGGAACCTCGAGTTCGAGGGCTGGGAGGCCGACGACGTGATCGCCACGCTCGCGACGCGCGCGGATGCGGCGGGCGTCCGGACCTGCGTCGTCTCGACCGACCGGGACGCCTTCCAGCTCGTCTCCGACAACGTCAGCCTGATGATGACGCCGCGTGGCGTGTCTGACGTTCACGTCTACACGCCGGAGCGCGTCGAAGCGAGGCTCGGGATCACCGCCGAGAAGGTGCCCGACTTCATCGGGCTCAAGGGCGATCCGTCGGACAACATCGAAGGCGTCCCCGGCATCGGCGACAAGACCGCGTCGCAGCTGATCGCGAAGTACGGCTCCGTCGAGGCGGTGCTCGAGCACGTCGACGAGCTCACGCCTGCGCGCGCAAAGGCGATCCGCGAGCACGCCGAGCAGACGCTGCGCTCGAAGGAGCTGGCGACGATGCGCCGCGACCTCGACATCGACTGGGAGCCGTCGTCGCTCGTCCTCAGCCCGCCCGATCGCTCGCAGCTCCGCGAGATGTTCCGCCGCTTCGAGTTCCGCGGACTCCTGCAGCGGGTCGATCTGCTCGACGAAGCCATCCCCGCCGCGGCGCCGCCCGAAGTGGAGGGCGACGAGGTCCCGTGGCGCGAGGAACCCGAGCCAAGTAACAGTCTGTTACAAGGAGCGATTGGTTACGCGGCCGACGGCGAACGCGCTGCAGTAGCCAAAGACGGCGACCTGGTCGTGGGTCCAATTCCAAGTAACAGTCTGTTACAAGGCGGGGATCTCGTCGTTCACGACGCCAAGGCGCTTCACGTCCGGCCCCTCGACGACACGCTGCTCGCCGCCTATCTGATCGAGCCCGGACGCGCCTCGTACGAGCTCGACGACCTCGCCGCCGAGTACGGCGTCGGCGTCAGGCCGGTCCCCGAGGCCGACGACGAGACGGCCGCGCTGATCAGGCGCGCCGCGCTTCCTCCCCGGCTGGCAGCGCAGATGCGCGCACGGTTGCTCGAGCGGGGAAACCTGGAGCTGTACGAGACGATCGAGCTGCCGCTGACAGAGGTGCTGGCGGAGATGGAAGACGCCGGCGTCCGGATCGACACCTACCGGATGGGTGAGATCACCGCCCGGCTCGCCGACCGGGTGGAAGAGCTCGAGGCGAAGGCGTACGAGCTCGCAGGCGAGGAGTTCATGCTCGGCTCGACGCAGCAAGTCGCAAGGGTTCTGTTCGAGAAGCTCGGTCTCACGCCGGGCCGGAAGGGCAAGACCGGCTACTCGACCGACACCCGCGTGCTGAGGACGATTCGCGCCGAGCACGACCTGGTGGGCGTGATCGAGGAATGGCGCGAGCTGACCAAGCTCCTGAACACGTATCTCGGCCCGCTGCCGACGCTGATCGGCGAGGACGGCCGGTTGCACACGACCTTCAACCAGGCGGTCGCGGCCACGGGGCGCCTTTCGACTTCGAACCCGAACCTGCAGGCGATCCCGATTCGCACGGACCTCGGCCGCGAGATCCGCTCCGCGTTCGTCGCGGAGCCGGGATCACGGCTCGTCTCGGCCGACTACTCGCAGATCGAGCTGCGCATCCTCGCGCACGTCAGCGGTGAGCCGAAGCTTCGCGACGCGTTCGAGCGGGGGGAGGACATCCACACCGCGACCGCTGCGGAGGTGCTCGGGAAGGATCCCGCGACGTTGACGAAGGGCGAGCGCGCCGTCGCCAAGATGATCAACTTCGGGATCATCTACGGAATCTCCGCCTTCGGGTTGTCCGAGAACCTGGAGATTCCTCGCGAGCAGGCCCAGGAGTACATCGACGCCTATCTCGCCCGGTTCCCGCACGTGCAGGACTTCATCGCGCGGACGATCGAAGAGGCGACCCGTGACGGCTACGTCACCAGCCTGCTCGGCAGGCGGCGGCCCGTGCCCGAGATCCGCGCCTCGAACCGGCAGACGAGGTCGCTCGGCGAGCGGCTCGCGGTCAACTTCGTGATGCAGGGCTCGAATGCCGACATCATCAAGGTGGCGATGATCAGCATCCACCGTCGGCTCCGTCAGGAGGGTCGCGCGTCTCGGCTGGTGCTCCAGGTGCACGACGAGCTCCTGCTCGAGGCGCCCGACGCGGAGGTCGGAGCGGTCAAGGATCTGGTCCGCGAGGAGATGTGCGGCGCGTACGAGCTCGACCCGCCGCTTGCGGTCGACGTCGGCGCCGGCGCGGACTGGCACGAGGCCAAGAGCTAGCTGTCCGCTGCGCAGATGGCTAACAAAGGCCGAGGCGCGGAGTCTGAACCTTCGCAACCACTCGCGCGGCGAAGTCGCACGAATTGCCCGGCTATACTGACCGGCTTCCGATGGCCAACGACACAATCGATACGACCGAAGCTGGCGTCTGGACGACCGGTCCGGACGGCGAGCTGATTCCCGATTACGACTCGACCTTCCCGACGATCAACGAGGGAGAGGTTGTGCACGGCAAGGTCGTGCGAGTCGACAAGGACGAGGTGCTCGTCGACATCGGCTACAAGTCCGAGGGCGTCATCCCGGTGGCCGAGCTCTCGATCCGCCGCTCGATCAATCCGGCCGACGAGGTCGATATCGGCGACGAGATCGACGCGCTCGTGCTCACGAAGGAGGACGCCGAAGGCCGGCTGATCCTCTCGAAGAAGCGCGCCCGGTTCGAGCTGGCGTGGAAGGCGATCGAGCAGTCGGCCGAGAGCGGCCAGCCCGTGAACGGCAAGGTGATCGAAGTCGTCAAGGGCGGTCTGATCCTCGATCTCGGCGTGCGCGGCTTCCTGCCCGCGTCGCTCGTCGACATCCGCAGGGTCCAGGACCTGGACGAGTTCCTGGGCAAGGAGCTCCGCTGCAAGGTGATCGAGCTCAACCGGTCGCGGAACAACGTCGTCCTCTCGCGCCGCGCCGTCCTCGAGGACGAGCGCAAGGAGATGCGCCAGGCGATTCTCGACCGGCTGTCGCCCGGCGACGTCGTCGAAGGCCACATCTCCAACATCGTCGACTTCGGCGCGTTCGTGGATCTCGACGGCATGGACGGCCTGATCCACATCTCCGAGCTCTCGTGGAGCCACGTCAACCATCCCTCGGAGGTGCTCGAGATCGGCCAGACCGTGAAGGTCAAGGTGCTGGACATCGATCGCGACCGGCAGCGCATCTCGCTCGGGCTGAAGCAGACGCAGACCGACCCGTGGCAGCAGGTAATGGACAGCTACGGCGAGGGCGACGTCGTTCAGGGCCGGGTGACGAAGGTCGTCACGTTCGGCGCGTTCGTCGAGATCCTGCCCGGCGTCGAAGGGCTCGTGCACATCTCGGAGCTCGCGCAGCACCACGTCGAGAATCCACGTGAGATCGTCTCGCAGGGCGACCTGGTCAACGTCAAGATCATCGAGATCGACGCCGAGCGCCGCCGCCTCTCGCTGTCGCTCAAGCGGATCGAGGACGGCGAGCAGGCACAGCCGCTGCCCGAAGGCGCCGAGCTGCTTCGGCCGCAGATCGACCTCTCCGAAGAGGTGTTCGCCGACGAGCCTGCAGCCGAGACGGAGGAGCCGCCCGCGGCCGCCGAGGAGCTGCCCGCGGAGGCCGAAGAGCCGGCCGCGGAGGCGGTGGAGCCTCCTGCGGAGGCGGAAGCGCCGGCCGGGGAGGAGCCGTCGGCCGAGCCTGCGCTCGAATCGGACGCGCGGATGGAAGCGGAGATCGCCGAGGAGTCTCCGGCAGAAGAGCCCGAGCCCGGCGACGGTCCCACCCAGAGCGCAGCCTAGGTTCCTCGCGTGAGCCCCCTCAGGGTCGCCGTCACCGGCGGCATCGGGGCGGGCAAGACCGAGACGCTGCGCGCGTTCGCCCGGCGCGGCGTGCCGACGCTGTCGGCCGACGAGGTCGTTCATCGGCTGATCGCGGACGACGGTGACGTCCGGGCTGCGCTCGACGAGCGCCTCGGAACCACCGATCGTGCGGAGATCGGCGCGATCGTCTTCGCCGATCCCGACCAGCTCGCCTGGCTCGAGGGGCTGATGCATCCGCGGGTCCGGCAGGCGGAGGAGGAGTGGTTCAGGAGCCTCGACGCCGGCATCGCTGTGACCGAGATCCCGCTCCTGTACGAGGTGGCGGCCGAGAATCGGTTCGACGCCGTGATCGTGATCACCGCCCCCGCGGACCTTCGGGCGGCGCGCGCACCCGGAAAGAACGACGCGCGGGTGGGCCGCTTGCTCTCCGACGAGGAGAAGGTCGCCAGGGCAGACTTCGCCTACGTGAACGACGGAAGCCTCGAGCAGCTCGACGCCTTCGTCGGGGAGGTGCTCGAGCAGCTGCGCTCGCGATGAGAATCGGGGCCAGCCGCCTTGTGCTCGGACTGACGGTGATCGTCGTGCTCGCGGGCGCATTCGGAACGATTCAGTTCGTGCAGCCCGCCTGGTACCAGCGGCTCTGGTACCCGCTTCGCTACGACGAGTTCGTCACCGCTCACGCGCGCAACTACCGTCTGGATCCGGCGCTGCTCGCCGCCGTGATCTACCAGGAGAGCAAGTTCCGAGCGGAGGCCCGCTCCGACCGCGGTGCGATCGGCCTGATGCAGCTGCTGCCTGGGACCGCGGAGGGGATCGCGGCGCGGACGGGCGGCTCTGCCTTCACGGTTGCAGACCTGTACGACCCCGAGATCAACATCCGCTACGGCGCCTGGTATCTCCGCCACCTGCTCGACAAGTACGGCTCCGAGCGGGTCGCGCTCGCGGCCTACAACGCCGGACAGGGGAAAGTCGACGAGTGGCGCGCCCGCGGCGCCGGGATCCAGTTCTCCGAGACGCGGCATTTCGTCCAACGGGTCGAGGACCTCAAAGGGGTCTACCGTCACGCCTATGCATCGTTGCGACCTCATTCAGACACTTGACAAGCGGCAAAATGATGTCATAATGATGTCACGATGCAGCTGGAGCCACACGTCGAAGCGTTGCAGGCCGAGCTCGCCGGGCTGGCGCATCTCGGCGACGAGCACGTCGGAGCTGCCGCCGAGCGCCTGAGCCACGCACTCGGCTCTACGCTCGGGCTCGAGCTTCTCTCCGTGCTCTCGGAGGCGGCTCTCGAGGTCAGCTCCCAGCTTCCGTCGGGGCACGTCGAGGTACGACTCGCCGGCCAGGAGCCCTCGCTCGTCTACGTCGAGACCGAGGGCGCTCCGGCCGCACCGGCCGAGGACGGCCTGACCGCTCGCATCACCCTGCGCCTGCCGAACTCGCTGAAGGTCTCGCTCGAGGCCGCAGCCGGTGTGGAAGGCGTCTCCGTCAACACCTGGATCATCCGCGCCCTCGCTCGATTCCTGTCGTCACCCGGCTCCGGCCACGGCGTGCGGGTCGGCAATCGGCTGAAGGGCCACGGGCGCAGCTAGGAGGCGAAATGGCGTTCTACCCACCACCTCTCCACGACTTCGAATGGCGGCTCGAGGACCGTCTCGACCCGCGCCCGCCCGGCGTCAGGCGTGACCTCGTCCTTCGCCGGCGGCGGCGGAGGCGATCACGGTGAGGTACGAGTTCGACACCGCGACAGCGCCGCGCCTGTCAGTCCGGATCCCAGCCGGTCACGTGCACGTCGCCACCGAGGAAACCGACCGCACCGTCGTCGAGGTCGAGGCGATTCGGGGAAGCGACGATGACGTTCGAGTCGAGCAGCGCGGCGGCGAGATCGTCGTCGAGGCTCGCAAACGGTTCGGCTTCCTCGGCGACGCGGAGTACTCCGTGGTGATTTCTGCACCGGACGGCTCGGAGGCCGAAGCCGAGACGGCTTCCGCCGACGTCCAGGTTCGCGGTCGCGTCGGCGCTGTGAACGCGAAGACTGCATCCGGGGACGTCGACATCGAGCGAGCGGACCAAGAGGCGCGCATCCGGTCCGCCAGCGGCGACGTCACCGTCCGCTCGGTCGGTGGGGGTGCCGACGTCAACACGGCATCGGGGGACGTCGAGCTCGGCGCCGTCGGCGGCGACGTTTCGGTGCGTACGGCGTCGGGCGACGTGCGCGTTGCCGAGGCGGGCGCAGACGCGACGATCTACACAGCGTCCGGCGACCAGGAGATCGGCTCGGCGGTTCAGGGCACGGTCGACGTCAAGTCGGCGTCCGGCGACCTCCGGATCGGGATCCGCCGCGGCTCGCGCGTCTACGTGGACGCGCGCTCGATGAGCGGCGAAACCGAGTCGGAGATGGACTTGGACGGCACGGAGACGGGCGACGAAGGCCCGTTGGTCGAGCTGAAGGCGGTGACGATGAGCGGCGACATCACGATCGTCCGCGCCTGACGCTGCCCTGCGGCGCGAGCCGTTAGCGTAGCCCTCGTGGAAGAGCTCGGTTCCCTGGCCGACGTCGAGCGAAGCCTGCGCCGGGAGGGCTTCTTCGAGGGAGGCGCCGAAGGCCTGGTGGCGGATCTCTACCTCGGCTACGGGCTCTCCCAGGCGATCCGCCGCTCCGCCGAGCCGGGTCCGACCGAGCCGTGCCACCTGCCCCCGGCGGCGGTTCGGGTCAGGCCGGCAGACGAGGAGCTTCCCGCTGCGGGTGGATTCCGGATCGGCGGCTGGGAGCGCAGCTGGGCCGACGAGGGCTACGCCGCCGCGATCGAGTCCGTTCGAGAGGCGATCGCGCGCGGCGACGTGTACCAGGTCAACCTCGTCCAGCATCTCTCCGCACCGTTCGACGGCGATCCGGCAGGGGTCGCCGCAGCGCTTCGTCCGCTCCGTCCCCTCGAGCCGCGACCGTTGATAGCCGAGGGCTGGGCAATCGTCTCCGCGTCGCCGGAGCTCTTCCTCTCGCGCCGGGGACAGCGCGTGTGGACGGTGCCGATCAAGGGAACGGGCCCGCTCGGCTCGGAAGAGGGCGAGCTCACCTCGTCCGAGAAGGACGCAGCGGAGCACGTGATGATCGTCGATCTCGAGCGCAACGACCTGTCTCGCGTCTGCGAGCACGGCAGCATCCGCTGGCCCGAGCTGATGGTGGAGCACGAGCTGGCCGGGGTGCGGCACCTGACCTCGTTGGTCGAGGGCCGATTGCGGGAAGGCGTGGGCCTCGAGGAGCTGCTCGCGGCCACCTTTCCCGGGGGCTCCGTGACCGGTGCGCCGAAGATCGCCGCGATCGACCACATCGCCGCTCTCGAGCCGGTTGGCCGGGGTGCGTCGATGGGCGCGCTGGGCCGCGTCTATCCAAACGGCGATCTGGATCTCGCGCTGACGATTCGCACCTTCGCCGTAGCCGACGGCCGGATCCACCTCTGGGTGGGAGGAGGGATCGTCTGGGACTCCGAGCCCGCGGCCGAGATCGAGGAATCGCTCGTCAAGGCAAGGCCGCTGCTCGCGGCGGTGGGCGCATCCCTCCGGGAGCCCGTGAGAACGTGACGCTGCTCGCAGTCGCGATTGCCGGCCGGGGCCTCGTTGCGCCGGGGGAACCGGTGCTGCACGCCGACGACGAGGCACTGCTCCGCGGTCGTGCCGCGTTCGAGACCTTGCGCGTGTACGGTGGCCGGCCCTTCCGCCTGGCCGAGCATCTCGCGCGCATGCAGGCATCCGCCGCGCGGCTCGGGATCGATTGGCCCGCGGGATTCGAGGGCCTGGCCGCGGAGGCGCTGACGGGTGCCGGGCAACCGGATGCGGTCCTCCGCCTGTACCTCACCGCCGGCAGGGAGGGTCTGGGCGCGCCGCTCGCGCTCGCCCTCGTCAGCGCCCTGCCGCTGGACCTGGACGACCGGCGGCGCCGCGGGATCACGCTGATCTCCCTGCTCGGTGTTCGCGCCGAAGCGCCCTGGCTCCTCGGCGGGGTGAAGTCGACGAGCTACGCAGTGAACATGGCCGCGGAGGCGGAGGCGCGGCGCCGCGGGGCAGACGACGCGGTCTTCGTCCGCGACGACCGAGTCGTGCTCGAAGGCCCGGTGACGAATCTCTGGTGGCGGGTCGGGCAGACGCTGTTCACGCCCTCGCTCGACCTCGGGATTCTCGCGGGCGTCACGCGCGCCACCCTGATCGAGATCTCGCCGGCGGTCGGCTACGAGGTGGTCGAGGGCGCGTTCCCACTGGGCGAGCTGACCGCTGCCGAGGAGGCGTTCACCTCGTCGTCCGTACGCGAGGTGATGCCCGCGGTCGCGGTCGACGGCGCGTCGATCGGCGGCGGTGGCCCCGGCCCGGCGGCGCAGGCTCTCCAAGGGGCACTGCGGGAGCTGGCGTAAGAGTTAGCGAGCGACGAGGCGACGCCGACGAGCTGTCCACCGGCGAGGTGAGCGAGCGAGCACCGACGTCCTGCCCGCGTTGCGCCGAGCGGAGTGGCTGCGGGCCGGCAGCTCGGACGTGTCCCTGCTCGTCTCGGCAGCGGTCGGGCGCGGCGCCGAGGGGCCGGTCGGGGCGGGCCAGGTGAGGAGGCCAGTCGTCTGCATCACTCTCACCATCAGGAGGTCGGGCCGGTTCTGCGTACCCCTTCCGGGGGAGGAGCGAAAAGACCACTCGATCGAGGGATCTACTGCTGGGCGTAGGCCTTCTGGGCGTAGAGCTCCGCGTCGGCGGCCAGGAGCGCGTCGGTCAGCAGGCGTGCGGCCGGTGTGCTCGCGCCGCCGACGGACACCGCGAGCCGGACACCGTCGATCGCCGGATGGCTCGCGACCGCGTTCCTGATCCTGGCGACGAGCTCCGCGCAGCCTTGCTCGTCGAGGCCGGGAGCGAGCACAGCAAATTCGTCACCGCCGATCCGGGCGACGACGTCGGACGAGTTCACCGCCGAGAGGACTGCTCGCGCCGCCGCGCGCAACAGGCGGTCGCCGAAGACATGTCCGTGTTCGTCGTTGGCCGCCTTCAGCTCGTCGACGTCGACGAGCGCAACCGTGACCGGCTGCGGCTCTGCGGTCGCGGCGATGAGTGCTTCCTTCCAGGCGAGGCGGTTGCCGACGCCGGTCAGGGAGTCCGTACGGGCCTCCACGCTCGCGTTGGCGTAGGCGCGTCCGAGCTCGATGCTGCGGTTGACGTGCCGCCGACGGTCGTTCGCAACGACGCCGAGCAGGCCGACCACCGGCAGGACGAGCAAGGTCCTGGCCGGATCGGCGGCGGCATCGAGGGCGGCGAGCAGGCCGATCGGGGCGAGAAACGTGTCGATCAGGAAGACCCACGCAAAGGGCTCGAGGAGGTCGCGGAGCGCCACGCTGCGTCCAAGCGCGTGCCGGACGGCGTTGCTGCCGAGATCGAATGCGAACTGGGAGGCCAGCGCGAGCAGATAGACGGGCCAGGCGCTCAGACGGGGTGTTCCGGGAGCGAGCGTCCAGATCACGAATGCGGGCCCGACCGAGTGCCAGCACGACACGAGCAGAGCCAGCCAGCGATCGACGCGGGCGGCTCCGCGTGCCACTTCGGCCAAGCCGCCGAGCAGCATTCCGGCGGCGACGCACAGCGGTGCAAGCGGCGGTGCGAGAAAGACGATCGGGACGAGGATCGCCTCGGTCGGCACGACCGAGCCGGGGCCGAGCTCGAACTCGATTCGGGTCGCGACGGCGTAGGCGACCACGAGCGCGGCGATGATCCAGCCGGGCGGCGAGAAGGAGCCGACGCCGACGATCGCCATCGCGACCGCGGCGAGGACGAATGCGCCGGCGACGAGACCCGTCGCCCAGCGCTCGCGTCCGCCGAGTTGCGTCCGAGCTCGGTTCCGCGTCGACTCGATGTCGAGCGCCCCCTTGATCGACTCGGTCACGCCCGGGGGCGTCTCGGCTCCGACGGCCCCGGGCATGGAGGAGCGTTCGAGGGCGACCAACCTGGACCAGTCAGCAGCGCCGGTCGCGTGCATTTGTGCGTCTCTACCCGCTCTTGAACGGGTCGACGAACACGTCGTCGATCTGCCACGTCGCGCCGATTGCCGTGAAGGTCAGCTCGAGCGTCGTCGCGCCCAGGTACTGGTTGCTGCCCTGTGCGAACTGGATCAGCTGTGACGGGCGCCAGCTCGACGAGGAGCTCGCGTCGACCTGCGTCGACCAGGTGCGGATGTTGCCGGCCGAGACGATCTTCGCATCGATCTTGAGCTGGCCGGACCTGCCCGAGACCATCAGCCGTACGATCTGCTGCGTCGTGTCGATGCAGATCTGCCCGGTGCGCACCCACGCGTTGGCCGGGAGCTTCAGCGACTTCCTGTCGGACGTCGAGTTGAGATACGCCGACTCGTTTCCGGAGACGACGACTGCCCCGCCGCCGTACGTCCAGCCGATCGTGCCGCCCTCGAAGCCGCCGTTCGGCGCGAGGAAGTACTGGTTCGCGTCCCCGTAGCGCGAGAAGGCCTGCTTCGTCGTCTGTGCGGCACAGGTCGCCGCGGTCGCTGCTGCGGCCGTGCTCGATGCCGCGAGAGCCGCAAGGGTCGCAACTGCGGCGACGAGCACGGCTGCGGCTGCTTTCGTCGTGTGCTTCATGGAGGGCATCGTTCCTTGCCTTTCTCTCTCAGCTTCCGGCTGTCACGCTCAACATCCGCAGGGTGCGCGGGGCGCGCATACCCCTTCTGGGGTGGGCCGCCCAGAATCACTCGAACGAGGGATCAGGCTGAGCGGCAGAGGGGTCAGGCGACGCGCTGCTCGAGCTCGTTCGACTTCTGCGTCAACGCGGAGAAGGCGGCCTGGAGGAAGTCGTTGATCCCGGCCGCGCCGAGCGACCACGTCAGCAGGCGCCCGAACCGCGGTGCCAGCACCTGCGTCGTCGCCAGACCCGCGGCGGCCCAGGTGCCCACGCAGCGGCTGCACGTGATCAGCTCGCCGATCGCCTGGTGGAGGTCGCCGGACTCGACGGGGTCCTCGTCGCCCTCGTGCGCCTCGCCCTCGACGAACGGGGCGCGGAGGAAGCTCGTCACCTCGTCGCGGGCCAGCGTGCGAGCGGCCTTGAACGACGCGGCGGCGAGCACGGCCAGATCGAGCGTGGTCTGGCATTGCGGGTCACGTCCGAGCACGCGGCTGAGCCCGCCGGCGACTGCGAGTCCGCCTCCGAACGCGCCCATGATCGCCGCGTAGGCGCTGTACGGCGGCTTGCGAGCGACGACCACCATGACGGTACCTTGTGTCGCGGTGACGGAGTTCAAAACATCCGCGACGCTACCGGCCGACCGGGGACCAGCCCCAGGCGATCGACGAGCTCGCCGCCTCGATCGCGGCCGGCAACCGCTACCAGACGCTGCTCGGAGCCACCGGGACCGGCAAGACGGCGACGATGGCGTGGATCATCGAGAAGGTGGGCCGGCCCGCCCTCGTGATCGCCCACAACAAGACGCTCGCCGCGCAGCTCTGCAACGAGTTCCGCGAGTTCTTTCCCGACAACGCGGTCGAGTACTTCGTCTCGTACTACGACTACTACCAGCCGGAGGCGTACGTCCCTCAGGCGGACCTCTACATCGAGAAGGACTCGTCCCGGAACGACGACATCTCGCGGCTCCGGTTGGCGGCGACCTCGGCGCTCTTCACGAGGCGCGACGTGGTCGTCGTCGCCTCGGTGTCGTGCATCTACGGCCTGGGCTCGCCGGAGGAATGGCGAGGACGCGTTCTGATCTTGAACGTCGGCGAGTCGATCGATCGCGACGACGTCCTGCGGATGCTGATCGAGAGCCAGTACGCGCGGAACGACAGCGTGCTCGCCCGCGGGCGCTTCCGCGTCAAGGGCGATGT
The DNA here is from genome assembly GCA_963719325.1 of uncultured Actinomycetes bacterium. Taxonomy (GTDB): domain Bacteria; phylum Actinomycetota; class Thermoleophilia; order Gaiellales; family Gaiellaceae; genus DATBLE01. The sequence continues at coordinate 57,379 of CAVRBW010000006.1, read as the reverse complement.
CGTCGAGGTGCAGCCGGCGAACTCGGAGACCGCGTACCGCGTCTCGTTCTTCGGCGACGAGGTGGAGTCGATCTCCCACTTCGACCCGCTCACGGGCGAGATCTACGCGCGCCTCGACAACCTCGTGATCTGGCCTGCGACCGAGTACGTGACCTCCACTCCGACCGTCCAGCGGGCGGCCGACGAGATCCGGCACGAGCTCGAGCAGCAGGTGCGGATGTTCGAGGAGCAGGGCAAGCTGCTCGAGGCGCATCGGCTGCGCCAGCGGACCGAGTACGACCTGGAGATGATGCAGGAGCTCGGCTTCTGCTCCGGGATCGAGAACTACTCGCGCCACCTCGAAGGACGGCCGCCGGGCTCGCACCCGTTCACCCTGCTCGACTACTTCCCGGACGACTTCGTCATCTTCGTCGACGAGTCGCACCAGACGGTCCCCCAGCTGGGCGGGATGTACGAGGGCGACCGCTCGCGCAAGCAGACCCTCGTCGACTTCGGGTTCCGGCTGCCGTCGGCACTGGACAACCGGCCGCTTCGCTTCGACGAGTTCATCGCTCGCGTGCCGCAACTGGTGTTCGTCTCGGCGACTCCTGGCCCGTTCGAGCTCCGCCACTCGCAGGTGATCACCGAGCAGCTCATCCGGCCGACGTACCTGGTCGACCCGGAGGTGGAGATCCGCGCGACCAGGAATCAGATCGACGACCTCCTCAACGAGATCCGCCGGCGCGAGGAGGCAGGCGAACGGGTGCTCGTCACGACGCTGACGAAGAAGATGTCCGAGGACCTCACCGACTACCTGCTCGAGGCGGGCGTGAAGGCGCGCTATCTCCACTCCGAGATCGACACCCTCGAACGGATCCAGATCATCCGAGAGCTCCGGCTCGGCCAATATGACGTCCTCGTCGGGGTCAACCTGCTTCGCGAGGGGCTCGACCTCCCCGAGGTGTCGCTCGTGGCGATCCTCGACGCCGACAAGGAGGGTTTCCTCCGCGGGAAGACGGCGCTGATCCAGACGATCGGCCGAGCGGCGAGGAACGTGAACGGGCGGGTGCTGCTCTACGCGGACAAGCAGACGGAGGCGATCGTGGGTGCGCTGGACGAGACGAACCGCCGGCGCGCGACGCAGCTCGCGTACAACGAGGAGCACGGGATCACCCCCGAGTCGGTGATCAAGGGCGTCTCGGACATCGCCGAGTTCCTGATGCTCGAGTCGCCGACCGTTCCGTCACGCCGGCGCCGCGGGAAGACCGAGGTCGAGGGCATGAAGCCCGAGGAGGTCGAGCGGCTGATCATCGAGCTCGAGGAGGAGATGTTCACCGCCGCCCAGGAGCTGCGCTTCGAGTACGCGGCGAAGCTCCGGGACGAGATCAAAGAGCTGCGCCGGGAGCTGCTCGCGCTGGCGCCGACAACCTGAGAGCCAAGGAGGGCCTATGTGCCGGAACATCCAGACGCTGCACAACTTCGAGCCGCCCGCCACCGAGGAGGAGATTCGCGCTGCCGCGCTGCAGTACGTCCGCAAGATCAGCGGCATGACGAAACCGTCGGCGGCGAATCTCGCGTCCTTCGAGCGGGCCGTCGACGCCGTGGCCGAGGCCTCCGCGCGCCTGCTCGCCGAGCTGGTCACCTCGGCAGCGCCTCGAGACCGCGCGCGGGAGGCCGAGCGGCGGCGCGCGAGGGCGCTCGAGCGTTTCGGCGCACGCGCGGCGGGCTAGGCTGGTCCTCCACTGGGCGCGATCCTGACGATTGCAGCCTCGGGCTTCCTGATCGGAAGCCTGGCGCGCCTTGCGATCCCGGGCCCGGATCCGATGCCGTTCTGGCTGACGATCCTGATCGGCCTCGGCGGCTCGGCGGTCGGCGGCGGCCTCGCGGCCGCGATCATCCGGCCGGGGGGCACGATCACCAACGGCGAGTATTTCTGGATCACCCTCGGGTCGGTTGCCGCCGCCACTCTGCTCGTCGCGGCCTACCGGCGCTTTGTCCAGGGCCGGCCGATCTCGGGTCCTGAAGCAAGGCGCTTCCCCACACGAGGCGTCGGGATCGCTCGCCTGAGGCAACGGCTCACCTCGGCGGGCGTTCCGGTCGACCGCCTCGGAGGCTCCGCTCCTCCCGTCGGGACGAGGGCGGAGCGGCTGGAGCAGCTCGACGCGCTGCACGATCGGGGCGAGATCTCGGAGGAGGAGTACCTGGAACGGCGCAAGCAGGTGCTGCGCGAGCAGCCCTAGATCAACCTTCTTGGGCGGCGTCCGCTGCGCCCTCGGCGAGCGCGATTGCGCCGAGCACTCCTGCGCGCGAGCCGAGCGCCGGGGGCACGATGTAGTCGCCGATCTCGTCGCCCAGCGCGGGCGTGTCCAGGTAGCCGGTCACGAGCTCCGCCACCTGGCGATGCACGCGTGACAGCAGGCCGGGGACGTTCATCACGCCGCCGCCGAGGACGATTCGTTCGGGTGAGAGGATCGAGATCGCCGAGACGAGCCCGAGCGCGAGGTAGCGGGCCTCCAGCTCCCACACGGCCTCGACGTCCACGAGGTCCCTGGCCGGTTTGCCCCAACGAGCCTGGACCGCAGGGCCGGAGGCGAGCCCCTCCCAGCAGTCGCCGTGGTACGGGCAGACGCCGGGGAACGAGTCGGCGGCGGTGTCGTGCGGGATGCGCAGGTGCCCGAACTCGGGATGGAGCAGGCCGTGCAGGGGTGTGCCCCGGACGACGACGCCGCCGCCGATCCCGGTTCCGACCGTGATGTAGCAGCAGACCTCCAGGTCTCGGGCCGCGCCCCAGCGGTGCTCTGCGAGCGCAGCCGCGTTCACGTCGGTGTCGAACGCGACCGGCACCGCGAGGCGGCGGCGCATCTGCTGGGCGAGATCGGTGTGCGCCCAGCCGGGCTTCGGGGTCGTGGTGATGTATCCCCACGTCGCCGAGGCGGGCTTCGGGTCGACCGGGCCGAACGATCCGATCCCGATCGCCTCGACCGGCCCCTCGCGCTCGAAGAACGCGACGGCGCTGCCGATCGTCTCCCCCGGCGAGGTGGTCGCGATCGTCTCGGTCGTCCGCAGGTCGTCCGGGCCCGTTCCGACCGCACAGACCCACTTGGTGCCCCCGGCCTCGACTCCGCCGAAGACGCTCACGGCTCCGGCTCCATGCGGCGCGCTAGCCGAGCACGACGCGCGCGCCGACCGCCAGCGCGATTGCAGCAAAGATCACAACCGTCCTCAGCATCGTCGGCCATCCAACAGCACGCACCGGACACGGTCAATGAGCCATCTGGCCTATGCAGGCATGTCTACCAGGGGCATGACGCCGCGAGGAAAGCGGCGCACGGCGGTCAAGCCCCATTCGTCCTCGCGCCAGACGAACGTCCGCGTCCTGATCTCGGCCGCGTCCGCCTCGTAGACGACGAGGCCGCGCGCCTCACCCCGGCGCCGGGGGCGCGGCTGGCCGAATCCGGGCGCGACCGAGACGACGACGCCGGCCTGCCCGCCGCTCCACACCTCGAACTCGTGGCGCTCGCTCACCGTCGCCTGGTGAATATGGCCCGAGAGGATCAGCTCGGCGCCGGCGTCGACCAGCGCGCCGAGGACGTGGTTGCGCCGGGCGACGGGCCGTTTGCGCGTGCGCCACGGTGCGCCGCTCAGCTGGTGATGGAGGAGCGCGACGCGGAGCGCACCGTCGACAGCTCCGGCAAAGGCCCCCGCCGCCCAGTCGAGCTGCTCGTCGCGCAGGCCGCCCGACTGGTGTCGCCACGGCCGCACCGAGTTCAGCCCGACCACGCACAGCCGTTCCCCGTGGTGCACCGGCCGGGTCGTCTCCCAGAGACGCTCGAACTCCGCCCAGGGCCGCGCGAACCTGGCCGGAAACGCGTACGGGATGTCGTGGTTGCCCGGCACGGCGACGACCGGCGGGCCGAGCGAACGCAGGAGCGCTGCAGCGCGTTCGTGCTGCTCGCGTCGCCCGCGGTGGGTCAAGTCGCCCGTGGCGACGACGAGATCGGGCCCGATCCGGGTCGCGAACGACGTCAACGAGGCTTCGACCCCTGCGTCCTCGCTTGTGCCCAGATGCAGGTCGGAAACGTGGAGAATGCGGATGGTCACGGCCGACTCACCCTATAAACTCAGAGATGTGGTAGACGACTCCGCCGAGATCGTCGACGACCTCTACCTCGGCCTGCGCGCCGGCGGTGCACTCCGGAAGCAGCGCCGCGGTGAGCCTCTGACCGCGGAGGAGCAAGAGGCGATCGGCCGCTGGCAGCAGATGTCGAACTGGCGGAAGGCAGCCGCGATCGGAGCCTTCTCCGTCGGCACCTTCGGGCTCGGCTTCACGCTCGGCGGCCTTGTCTTCGGGCGCTGGCGCAAGGCTCGCGCCTAGCGCCTGCGCGTGTCTTCGGGCGCTGGCGCAAGGCTCGCGCCTAGCCCGTCTCGGTGTCCTTCGCCGGGAAGATCAGCTTCGGCACATCCTGGGTGGAAGGATCCTTGTCCAGCACGACCACGTCGAGCAGCGTCGCCAGAATCGCCGCGAGCGGCGTCGCGAGCAGGACGTAGAAGCCCCCGAACAGCAGCCCGACCGTCGTCACCGTCACGAGCACGACGAGCGGCGAGAGGCCGACCGCGTGGCCCATCACGCGCGGGTTGATCACGTAGTCCTGGAGGAGCCGCAGCCCGTACACGGCGATCGCCGCGCCGACAGCCGTCTGCCAGGAGGCCGTCAACCCCGCGCCCACCGCGAGCACACCGGCGGCGAGGGGGCCGATCACCGGCACGATCTCGACGATCCCGGCGAAGACTCCGATCAGGAGCCAGTAGGGCAACCCGTCGAGCCAGAAGGCGAGCGACAGCACGGTGCTGACGAACGTCATCATCAGCAACTGGCCGCGGACGAACGCTCCCAGCTTCTCGTCGATGAGATCCCAGGTGTCACGCACGATCCGCCGGCGCCTCCGTGAGACCAGCCCCAGGATCACCGTCTGTGCCCGCTCCTTCTCGAAGACCCAGTAGGCGGCGACGGCGAAGGTGAAGAAGACGCCCACGAGGACCTCGAGCGCCGTGCGGCCGTAGGTCACGGCTGCACCTCCTCCCCGGGGCAGCCGCTCGAGCCGGTGCTGGATCGCAACCAGGATGTCGTGCTTGACCCCGTGCGACCTCCGCGCAGCGTCGGCGACGTCCGACGTCGACGTCGGCAGCGTGCCGAGTGCCCCTTCGATCTGGTCGAGCGCCCGGGGAACGATGAGCCAGAGGAGCAGGGCGACGGCGAGCAGGACTCCGACGTAGTGGATCGCGACGCCGAACCCGCGCGGTATGCGCCAAGCGTTCAGACGCTCGATCCCCGGCCTCATCGCCGAGGCGATGATGATCGCAAGCAGCAAGAGCGCGACCAGCAGCCGCAACTGCCAGATCGCGAATGCGCTTGCGACGACGGCAACCGCCACGACCGTCGCCACGAACGACTTGCGTGCTGTCTCACCCACCCATCCGTTGTCCCTCGCACGGGTAGCAACAAACGAACCGCGATCGCTCCGCGTGGTCTACGAACGCCGGTTCGCCAAAGTCGGCTGCGCCGATTGTCGGGTCTTCCGCACTGCACTAAGGTGCGGACCAGGCCCGTCGGGGCTTGGACTGAAGGAAACTACGGAGAGGGAGTAAATGAAGAAGTTTCTTGCGCTGGGCGCAGCCTTGCTGGGTCTGGTGCTGCCATTGAGTGCGTCCGCTGCCCCAGCACCGGCGCCGTACTTCAACGGATTCGAGAGTGCGGGCGACGCGGCGGTCGCTCCGCCATACACGTCGAACGACGCGATGTTCAACGTCTCGCGCGTTCCATCCGGGACGCACGGAACGCCCTCGGCGGCCGGTTCGTGGCATGCCGAAGCAGGGCCGACCACCTTCGGCGATTTGTTCACCCGCTACGGCGGCTACAGCAGCGTCTTTCCAGCCGGGGGCTACACGACGTCGATCGACGTCTACCTCGACACGGCCGACTCGCCGACCGGAGCCGACATCAGGTTCGACTGGAGCTCGGCGATCGGCGACCCGGCCGGCAACTATCGGCGGGACTTCATCTTCAGCGTCGGGACGAACGGCACTGGTGGCTTCGTGATGAGCGCGAGCAACAACGCCCCGGGCTGGCCGGCGAATCCTGGCCGTGACCCATTGACCGTCACGGCGACCGGCTGGTACACCTTCCGGCATGTCTTCCGCGACAACGGCGGGGTGCTGGCGGTCGACATGAGCGTCCTCGACGCATCCGGCACGGTGCTCAAGACGTGGACCCTCAGCGACCCGACCGACCTGATCGGGACGACAGTCGGAGGCAACCGCTACGGCTGGCTCGTGACCAACGGCTTCGCTTCGCTGGCGCTGGACAACATCACCAGATCCGGTGCCGTAGCCGCCACCAAGGCAGACTGCAAGGGCGGAAACTGGCAGAACGTCTTCCGCGCCGATGGCAGCGGATTCAAGAACCAGGGCGACTGCATCCAGTACGTCAACACGGGCAAATAGCTCGGTCCGGATTCGTTTGTGTAGGAGGCCCCGAGCGGGGCCTCCTACACTTGTACGAACGCCTGTTCGCACGGTAGACTGGCGTCGAAATGGCCGCCGACGAGCTCGTAGTCCATGGCGCCCGGGAGCACAACCTCAAGGACATCACCGTCCGGTTGCCCCGGAACCGCCTGATCTGCATCACCGGCCTGTCTGGCTCGGGAAAGTCGAGCCTCGCCTTCGACACGATCTACGCGGAGGGGCAGCGCCGCTACGTCGAGTCGCTGTCCGCGTACGCGCGGCAGTTCCTGCAGATGATGGAGAAGCCGGATGTGGACTCGATCGACGGCCTCTCGCCGGCGATCTCGATCGACCAGAAGACGACCTCGCGGAACCCGCGCTCGACCGTCGGCACGGTGACGGAGATCTACGACTACCTGCGCCTGCTCTACGCGCGTGTGGGGCGGCCGCATTGTCCGGTCTGCGGGCGGCCGATCGCGGGGCAGTCGATCGAGGCGATCGTCGACCAGGTGCTCCGCCTCGAGGAGGGCACGAAGTTCACCGTCAACGCACCGGTCGTCCGCGACCGGAAGGGCGAATACAAGGACGTGTTCGACCACCTGCGCGCCGAGGGCTTCACGCGCGTGAAGGTCGACGGCGAGCAGCGGCTGCTCGAGGAGGAGTTCGTCCTCGACAAGAAGTTCAAGCACACGATCGAGGTGGTCGTCGACCGGCTGGTGATGAAACCCGACCTGCGTACGCGTCTCGCGCAGTCGATCGAGACTGCGGTCGCGCTCGCCGAGGGGCTGGTCGTGATCGACGTCGTCGACGGCGAGACGCTCACGTTCTCCGAGCGGTTCGCCTGCCCGGAGCACGGCGTCTCGTTGCCCGAGCTCCAGCCGCGGATCTTCTCGTTCAACTCGCCGCACGGCGCCTGCCCTCGCTGCACCGGTCTCGGCTCGCAACAGGAGATCGACCCCGACCTGCTCGTCCCCGATCCGACGCTGTCGATCGCGGAGGGAGCGCTCGTCCCCTGGTCGGTCGGCAACTCGAGCTTCTACGAGTCGGTGATCCAGGCGATTGCCGACCGCTGGGAGATCGACCTCGACCAGCCATGGCAGGACCTCACCGGCGACCACCAGGACCTCTTCCTGTACGGCACCAAGGGCGAGCGGGTGTACGTCCAGTACCGCAACCGGATGGGGCGGCGGCGGTCGTACATGCTCGCCTTCGAGGGGATCGTGCCCAGCCTCCAGCGGCGCTACCGCGAGACCGACTCGGGGCAGCAGCGCGAACGGATCGAGGAGTACATGAGCTTCCGGCCCTGCCCGTCCTGCAACGGCGCACGCTTGAAGCCGGAGGTGCTGGCGGTCACGGTCGGCGGCCTGAACGTCCACCAGTTCACCCAGATGTCGGTCACGCGCGCGCTCGTCTTCCTGGACGAGCTCGAGCTGACCGAGGTCGAGCAGCTGATCGGCCAGCGGATCGTCAAGGAGATCCGGGAGCGTCTGACCTTCCTGGACGACGTCGGCGTCGGCTACCTGGACCTCGACCGCGCGAGCGCGACGCTGTCTGGTGGCGAGGCCCAGCGGCTCCGGCTGGCGACCCAGATCGGCTCCCAGCTGGTCGGCGTCCTCTACATTCTCGACGAGCCCTCCATCGGGCTTCACCAGCGTGACAACGGCAGGCTGATCGGTACCCTCGATCGACTGAAGGCGCTCGGCAACACCGTGGTCGTCGTCGAGCACGACGAGCAGATGATGCGCTCGGCCGACTGGCTCGTCGACATGGGGCCGGGCGCGGGCGAGCACGGTGGCCACGTCGTGGCCGAAGGGCCGGCGGCGAAGGTCGCACGCGACAAGCAGTCGATCACCGGGCAGTTCCTCTCCGGCGTGCGAGGGATTGCCGTTCCGGAGCGGCGGACGGACGACCTCGGGTCGTTCTGGGTGCGCGGGGCGTCCCAGCACAATCTGAAGGAGATCGACGTCGAGTTTCCGGTCGGCAAGCTCGTCTGCGTGACCGGTGTCTCAGGCTCGGGAAAGTCGACCCTCGTCAACGAGATCGTCTTCAAGGCGCTCGCAAACCGGCTGCACAAGCTGCGGCTGAAGCCGGGCGATCACGCCGGCTGCGACGGGATCGAGTGCTTCGACAAGGTGATCGACATCGACCAGTCGCCGATCGGCCGCACTCCGAGGTCGAACCCGGCGACGTACACCGACCTGTTCACGCCGATCCGGGAGCTGTACTCGCTGACGCCCGAGGCGAAGGTGCGCGGCTACAAGCCCGGCCGGTTCTCGTTCAACGTCCGCGGCGGGCGGTGCGAGACCTGCAAGGGCGACGGTCAGATCAAGATCGAGATGCACTTCCTGCCCGACGTGTACGTGCCGTGCGAGACCTGCAAGGGCGCGCGCTACAACCGCGAGACCCTCGAGGTGCGCTTCAAGGGCAAGAACATCTCCGAGGTGCTGGACATGTCCGTCGAGGAGGCCCTGGCCTTCTTCGCCAAGATCCCGAAGATCCGCCGGAAGCTCCAGACGCTCCATGACGTCGGCCTGGACTACATCAAGCTCGGCCAGCCCGCGACCACGCTCTCCGGCGGCGAGGCGCAACGCGTGAAGCTGGCCAAGGAGCTCTCGAAGGTCGCGACCGGCCGGACGCTCTACATCCTCGACGAGCCGACCACCGGCCTCCACTTCGCCGACATCGAGAAGCTGCTCGAGGTGCTGCAGCGGCTGGTCGACTCCGGCAACACCGTGCTCGTGATCGAGCACAACCTGGATGTGATCAAGCAGGCGGACTGGATCGTCGACCTCGGCCCCGAAGGCGGCGAGGCCGGCGGCGAGGTGATCGCAACCGGCACGCCCGAGCAGGTCGCCGACGTACAGGAGTCGTACACGGGCCAGTTCCTGCGCGAGCTCCTGCCGGCCGTCGCGGCCGCCGCCTGATCGAAGAGGCTCGGCTGTGGACTCCCTGTCCCACTCTTGACGCACCCCTAGTGTCAGACAGAATTAGGGCTAATAGACGGCGAGGCTCTTGGTAGGCGTCCCGTAAAAGCGTTGAGGAACATACGAGACTGAGTTTTAGCAGGCGTTGCGCGATCCGTTAGAATACCATAGACTTCTTGGCGATCTGATGTTCGAGCCTCATCTTTTATTTAAAGTTCGCGATCGTCTATTTAACAACGAGTCTCATCCGAGCGAAACTTCTTTAGCACTCGACGTTCTCCACTGTGCTGAGCTGTCGAATATTCGGATTTTTATCCCCTCGAGGCAGAGCGTCTCATAGTACTGGCGGCCCCAGAGCCCCTTGTAGTATATGAGGATCTCGCTGCCGTCGCCAATGGCGAGCTCATTCACCTCCTCATACTCCTTCTCGTTCGCGGGGACGAGCGTGTAACCGAAAGTAACCTCTTGCTGTCGACGAACAGTACTAGCCGCATCCCCCAGTAGTAGCTGCTCTTCTAGTTGTAGTAGCCGTATTCGGTAGCCCAGCAAACTCGCTCTTTCTTCTCACTGTTTGTGTAGTTGTCTACCCCTACCAGCCTCCTGTGGGCTAGCCTCTGTTCGCGGTCGCTCAATAGCTCCTAGATCAGATACTGTACCTATATCAGCTACGGCGTCAACTCACGCATTCTCCTCTTGTACTCCGACTTCGAGGGCAGCCGGGTAAGAAACGCTTCAGCACCTTTTCTACCAGGCCTAGGAACTACCGGTCTGATGGGATCCCCATCATCTCCTAGGGACGACATCTCGACTAACTCCGGATCGTTCACCTTCGCCAGCCAGCCGCGTCGACAGATCGGTAGCAACGACTCGAAACAATACTCTCCGATAACTATGGTTTCCAGATCGGCGGTCATCTCTAGTCTCCATCTTTAATGACAGTGAGTGTTAACCCTCTTCCTTTTCCAACCGCTAATTCCTGTGGATGACCGAGCCGAGTGTCAAGTGTAGATACTGGGTGGCAACCGTCACGAATCGAGGCCGGTCCCGATGGCCAGCCGAACGGGAGCTGGTCACTGTTCGGTTCTCCTAAGCTGGTCGCATGAGCGCGGAGGCGCAGAGCTCGACGTCGCTCGAGCGCGAGTGGTGGCTTCGGCTCGCGCTCGTCCTGCAGGCGCCGGCGTCCGTCTTCGCATGGTTGCGGGACGATTCCGACGAGGCGGCAGCCGCTCGCCAGGAGCCGATCACCGCTCTCACCTTCGTCGCCGGGGTCGCGATCTTCTTCTCGACGCGGACGGCGGGCCGGCTGTTCGACGAGGTCGAGTTCGACGTGCTCTTGGTCGTCGTCGAGTCTGTCGTCGCCGGGCTGCTCGTCGCGATCCAGAACTTCTGGATACTCGGCGGCGCGGTCTACCTCGGAGGCCGAGCGGCGGACAGCGCCGCCACGTACCGTCAGGCGCGCCACGTCGTCGGTCTCGCCACCGCGCCCTTCGTCATCTCGCTGGTCACGGTCTGGCCCGTGCGCCTGGCGATGTTCGGCAGCGACGCCTTCCGCAGCGGCGGCTCCGATACCGGGGCTGCCGAGACCGTTTTTCGGTCGATCGATGCTGCGTTCCTCGCCTGGGCGATCCTGCTATTGGTGGTCGGAATGCGAACGCTGAACGGCTGGAAGTGGCCGCGGACGGTTGCGTCGCTGGCCGTCGCGGCCGTCGTCTTCGCCGCGTTCGCCGTGCTCTTCGTCGTCTTCTAGGCGCTAGGTCCGCCGGCGGGCGAACGCCTCCAGCTCGTCCTCCGACATCGAATACGTGTGCTCCTCGCCGGGGAAGGTGCCGGCTCGGACGTCCGCCGCGTACGCCTCGAGCGCGTCGCGGATCTCGCGCGAGAGGCTCGCGTACCGCTTCACGAATCGCGGCAGATGGCCTTCGGTCAGCCCGAGCAGGTCGTGGTAGACGAGCACCTGGCCGTCGCAGTCCGGGCCCGCGCCGATTCCGATCGTCGGGATCGCGAGCTCCTGGGTGATGCGAGCGGCGACCGGAGCGGGGATCGCCTCGAGCACGATCGACATGCAGCCGGCGTCCTCCAACGCGTGTGCGTCGACGAGCAGCTGCCGCGCCGCCGTCGCCGTCTTGCCCTGCGTCTTGAAGCCGCCGAGCATCGTCGCCGACTGCGGCGTGAGCCCGACGTGGCCCATGACCGGGATCCCCGCCTCGACGATCCGGCGGACGCGTGAGACCATCGGGCCGCCGCCCTCGAGCTTGACGACGTCGGCGCCGCCCTCCTTCACGAACCGGATCGCCGTGCGGACGGCGTCCTCGTCCGAGACCTCGTAGGAGCCGAACGGCAGGTCGCCGACGACGATCGGCCGCCGGATCTGCCGCGAGACCGTGCGGGTGAGGAAGAGCATCTCGTCGACGGTGACCGGCACGGTCGTGCCCTCGTAGCCGAGGACGACCATCGCCGCGGTGTCCCCGACGAGGACGACGTCGATGCCGGAGTCCTCGGCGAAGCGCGCCCCCGGCGAGTCGTAGGCCGTGACCATGACGATCTTGTCGCCGCGCTTCTTCATCGCGGCGAGCTCGGGCAGCGGCAGCTTGCCGAAGGCTGGAAACGCCTCCGGCGTCCCAGGCGGGGGAGTGCTCATCGGGTGCCTCCTTCTTCGAGGGGTACGTTGTCGATCAGGCGAACGGAGCCGACGCGCACCGCGGCGGCGAGGACCGGCGGTTCGAACGGCGCGATCTCGACGTAGTCGACGTCGAGCTCGCCGAGGAGCGCACGCGCCTTCGCTCGATCCTTGGTGGCGAGGGCTCGCGGGAGGGCGAGCGCTCGCTCGCGTTGCTCACGGGAGAGCAGGGCGTTCCGCGACGAGAGCGCGAGGCCGTCCGAGTCGCGGGCGGTGGGGAGGACGACGAGGTCGATCTCCAGGTCGAGGTCGCGGATCATCCGGCGCACCACCTCGACCTGCTGTGCATCCTTCTGGCCGAAGTAGGCCCGGCGAGGGCGGACGATGTTGAAGAGCTTCAGACAGATCGTCGCCACCGCGCGGAAGTGGCCCGGGCGATGGTCGCCTTCCAGGCCGCGTGACGCCCGCTCGACGTCGACCCACGTCTCGTACCCGGCCGGGTACAGCTCCTCGACGGACGGTGTGAAGAGGACGTCGACACCGGCACCCTCGGCGAGCGCGGCATCGCGCTGCTCGTCGCGGGGGTACCGGGCAAGGTCGCGCGAGCTGTCGAACTGAGCGGGGTTGACGAACAGGCTCGCCACGACGGTCTCCGACTCCCGGCGGGCTGCCTGGAAGAGCGAGAGGTGCCCTGCGTGGTAGGCGCCCATGGTCGGGACCAGGCCGACGTCGCCCCTTTCGGCGAGGGCTTCCCGGGTTTCCGCGATCGTCCGGGTGATCTTCATGGAGTCGTCGCCTCCGCGAGAACGCGGTAGAGCGGTTCGAGGTCGGGATGGGCGTCGTGGAGTGCGTCGAGATGCGCGTCGACCACCGCCCAGTCGCCCCGCACGATCGGCCCGGTGAGCTGAAACCCGTTCTCGATCGTCCGGGTCATCAGCGGAACAAGGGCTTCGGGCGGTGCGCCCGCGTCGTCCAGCAACCGCGACGCGACGCGGTACAGCGTGACCAGGTAGGTCGATGCGAACGCCGCGCCCGCGTGGTACAGCGTGCGGAGGTCGTCGGCCAGGTCGAACGGGTCGAGGCCGAGGACCTCTGCGAGCTCGTGCCCGAGCGAGCGCGCCTCGTCCGTCTCGGCGGTCACCGCCGCCCAGGCCCCGTCGAGCTGTTCCGGGCCGCGCTCGAGCGTGAAGGTCTGAAGCGGATGGACCGAGAAGCGGCGCTCGTGCGGGGCGAGCGCGCCGAGTGGGGTGGCCCCGCTCACGTGTGCAACCCACGGCCCCGGCTCGATCGCGCTCGCGACCTCGGCGATCGCGCGGTCGGGGACGCAGAGGAGAACGAGATCGGCGCTGTTCTCCCGCAGCTCTACACCGCGCTCGACCAGGCGCGCGGCGACCGCCGAGCCGACGCGGCCGCGACCGATGACGTTCACAGCTTCGACCATTGAGCTCCAGTTCCGCAGGGGATACCGGGCGAGGAGAAGTCTAGCTCTTGGCTTCCAGCCGTCGCTCGAGCTGCGCCTTCACGTCCGGCCAGTCGTCGTCGATCACCGCGTACCACGCCGAATCGCGCCGTTCGCCGTCCCGGACGATCATGTGCTTCCGGTGGATTCCCTCGAACTCGGCCGGGAGGGAGGCCAGGGCGGCGCGGGCGCGCTCGTTGAGCGCGTCGGTCTTGAACTCGACACGGCGGCAGCCGAGCACCTCGAAGGCGTGGCGGAGCAGCAGATACTTCGCCTCCGCGTTTGCACCGGTGCCCCACGTCGACGGATTGATCCAGGTGTTGCCGATCTCGAGCCGCCGGTATTCGGGCGCGAGCGACAGGTAGCTCGACGAGCCGACGACAGAATCGTCACGGAGGATCGCGAACGGCTGCATGCCCTCCGCATTCAGGGTGCGCGTGATCCAGGCCTCGATGTCGCGGGTCCACATCCACGTCCAGATGCGCTCGTCGGCAGCGGCAGTGCGAATGCCCTCGAGGTGAGACGGCTCGAGCGGCTCGAGTACGACGAGCCGGCCTTCGAGTCGCTGCCGAAGTTGATCACCCCACACGCCGATATGTCTACACTGCCATAGCGATGCCGATCTACGAATACGTGTGCATGAAGTGCGAGTCGCACTTCGAGGAGCTCATCCGGAACGGCGAGCAACCGCCCTGTCCGGACTGCGGTGCGACGAAGGTGCAGAAGCAGTTCTCCGTCTTCGCCGCCCACGGTGCCGACTCGACGCCGAGTTTCGGCCAGACGGCGGCCGGGGGCGGCTGCTGCGGCGGCTCCTGCGGATGCGGCCACTAAAGCGCGGAGGAACCCATGGTTCCCCCGCGAGCCCCCTCCTTCTAGCCTCGCGTGGCCCGTCGCATGTGCGCTCCGGCGAGAGCGTGGTCTCGCCTCCGCGCGAAAAGGGAGTCTTCTCCAAGGACGTATTGACCACGGCGTGCAACCGATCGTGCAATTCGCTGCCTGTCCGGCAGCTGGCCTAAACTCCCCGCCGTGCTGCACGCGGTGCCGGTCCCCACCTCGAGCGAGCTGGACGAGTTCCGCGTCGAGACCTCCGCCTGCACCCGCTGCCGTCTCCACGAGGGCCGCACCCAGGTCGTGTTCGGCGTGGGCAATCCGGACGCCGACCTGATGTTCGTGGGCGAGGCGCCGGGGTTCCACGAGGATCAGCAGGGGATCCCGTTCGTCGGCCAGGCCGGAAAGCTGCTCGACCGGCTGCTGGAGGGAATCGGCCTGACGCGTTCCGACGTCTACGTCGCGAACGTGCTCAAGTGCCGGCCACCGGGGAACCGGGACCCGCAGCCCGACGAGATCGAGCAATGCGAGCCGCACCTCTTCCGCCAGATCGCGCTCGTGCGTCCGAAGGTCGTCGCCACGCTCGGCAACTTCGCGACGAAGCTCCTCTCGGGGAAGCCCACGGGAATCACGCGGGTGCACGGCGTCGAGCAGGAGACGACGATCGGCGGCTCGCGGGTCCTGCTCTACCCGATCTTCCACCCGGCCGCGGCGCTGTACACGCCCGCGATGCTGAAGGTGCTCGAGGAGGACTTCCGGCGGATCCCGGCGCTGTTCGAGCGTGAGGTCGGCCCGCCGATCTCGCTGCTCGCCCCGGTCCCCGAGCCGGAGCCGGAGCAGGACGCGGTTCAGCTCGGGCTGTTCTGACCGAGGTCACGACAGCCTCCCCCGAGGAGACCGAGGCGGTCGCCGCACGCCTCGCCGGGCACCTCCGGGTTGGCGACGTGATCACCGTCTCGGGCGAGCTCGGCTCCGGCAAGACGACGTTCGTCCGCGGAGCCTGCCGGGCTCTCGGCGTCACCCGACCGGTGACGAGCCCGACGTACACCATCGGCCACCGCTACCGAGGCCGCGTGCCGGTCTCGCACCTCGACCTCTACCGGTTCACGCACTTCACGGAGGCCGACTGGGGCGCGCTCGAGCCGTACTTCGAGGACGCGATCTGCTTCGTCGAGTGGCCGGAGGCGGCCGGCGCAGCGCTGCCGGAGCCGCGCCTGCGGGTACGGTTAGGTCACGTGGACGAGAGGCGGCGGCTGATCGTGCTCGAGGGTTGATGCTGATCTTGGCGTTTGACACCGCGACGGCCGTCGCGACGTGTGCGCTCGTCCGCGACGGCGAGGTGATCGGCGAGCGCACGACGCGCGCGGCCGCCGTGCTCGCGGACTCGGACGTGATCCTTCGGGCGACAGAGCTCTCGCCGGGCGATCTCGACCTGCTCGCAGTCGGTGTCGGGCCCGGCAGCTTCACGGGCATCAGGATCGGCCTCGCCGCCGCACGTGGACTCGCGCTCGCGCTCGACGTGCCCGTCGCGGGCGTCTCGACGCTGGACGCGCTCGCCGCCGGGGCGCCCGGAGCCGTCCCGGTCATCGACGCCCGCCGACGCGAGGTCTTCACGCTCACCGCCGGTGAGCCGCGCTGCCTTGCCCCGGAGGCGATCGAGGTCGAACGGGGGCGGGCATACGTGGGCGACGGAGCCGTTCGCTATCGCAGCGTGATCGAGACGGCCGGCGGCGTCGTGCCTCCCGACGAGAGCGAGCTGCACCTTCCGCGGGCCCGGCTCCACGCGCAGCTCGCGGGCTCGGGCGGCGCCGCAGAGCTCGTCGAGCCCATCTACCTGCGCGTGCCCGATGTGGAGAAGATCGTCGCGTGAGCGAGATCCGTCGGCTGCAGCTCCGAGATCTCTCCGCGATCGAGCAGATCGAGCGCGCGTCGTACCCGACGCCGTGGTCGCGGTCGATGTTCGCGGGCGAGCTGGCGAAGCCGTCGTCGATCTGTCTCGGCGCCTTCCTCCATGACCGGTTGATCGGCTACCTGATCGTGTCGCGGTACGTCGACGCCTGGCACGTGATGAATGTCGCCGTCGCTCCCGAGCAGCGCCGCCGGTCGATCGCCTCCAACCTGCTCTCCGCCCTCTTCGAGCTGACCGGCGGCGACGACCGTCGCGGTTACACGCTCGAGGTACGCGTCTCGAACGCCGGGGCGATCGCCCTCTACGAGAAGCTCGGATTCGCGTCCCGCGGCATCCGCCGCGGCTACTACACGGACAACCGCGAGGACGCCCTCATCATGTGGCGAGATCCTGCCGTTCGCGACTCCGTCGCGAACGGCTAGTCGTGATCCTCGCGTTGGAGACGTCATGTGACGAGACGGCTGCGGCGGTCGTCACCGAGGACGGACACATCCGCTCCAGCATCGTCGCGTCGCAGTCGGAGCTACATGCCCGCTACGGCGGCGTCGTCCCGGAGGTCGCCTCGCGGCGGCACCTCGAGCTCGTCTCGCCCGTCGTTCGAGAGGCGCTCGATCGAGCGGGCCTCGGGCTCTCGGACGTCGAGCGCATCGGCGTCACCCAGGGGCCGGGTCTGATCGGCGCGCTGCTGGTCGGCCTCGCCGCTGCGAAGGGGATCGCCTGGGGGCGCGGCCTGCCGCTCGTTCCGGTCGACCACCTGCACGGCCATGTCGCCTCCCTGTATCTCCAGCCCGATCCACTCGACCCGCCGTTCCTGTGCCTGCTCGCCAGCGGCGGCCACACGCTCTTGCTCGACGTCCAGGATCGAGGTGGTTTCCGGGTGATCGGGACCACCCTCGACGACGCCGCCGGCGAGGCGTTCGACAAGGGCGCTCGCTTGCTCGGCCTCGGCTACCCGGGCGGTGCCGCGGTCGACCGCCTCGCGCGCGACGGCGACCCCGAGGCATACGCTTTCCCGGTCGCCCGCGTGCCGGGGCTCGACTTCTCGTTCTCGGGTCTGAAGACCGCGCTGCTCTACGCCGTGCGAGCGCTCGCCGCCGGCGAGCTGGAGGCACGCCGAGCCGACCTCGCCGCGTCGTATCAGCGTGCGATCGTCCGCGCGCTGGTCGAACGGACGAAGGAGGCAGCCGCGAAGATCGGCGCCGAGCGGATCGCGATCGTGGGCGGTGTCGCTGCAAACTCGGAGCTGCGCTCCTCGCTCGCCGGCGCTGCCGCCGCGCCGCTCGAGCTCTGCACCGACAACGCAGCGATGATCGCCTCGGCTGCTCGCTACATCGAGCCTTCCGCCGATCCGTTGCGGCTGGACGCGTATGCGGTGGCGTAATGCTGCAGCGATCGGCGTCGTCCTCGCCGGCCTGATCGTGGCCGCGGTCATCGCAGCCTCGCCCGGCGGGGGCGGTGCGGCCGAGCCTCCGGCCTCCGCGGCGAGGGGTGCGGCCGGGTGGAGCGGACTCGTCGGCGGACCACGGACGCCTGTTGCGATCGGCTCGAGAGTGCTCGTCGTGCTGGCTGCCTTCTCGCTCGCCGACCGGATCGAGCGTGCAGGCGGCCTGGCCACCGATCGAGACGAGCGGCGGTGGACGGCGGCCGCCCTGGCCGCCCAGCAGCAGTTCATCTCGAACCTCGCGATCAAGGGCGTGCAGATCAAGCCGGAGTTCCGCTTCACCCGAGTCCTGAACGGGTTTTCCGCGGTCCTCGACCCGCGCGCGATCGCCTTGCTGGAGCGGTCGCCCGGCGTGAAGGGCGTCTATCCGATCCGGATCGCGTACCCGGCGTCGGTCTCCACGCAGCTGTTGCGTGACGGCGTTGCCGCCGGGCAGCGGCTCGACGTCCGGCTCGCAGGGTTTGCCGGCCGCGGGGTGACGGTCGCCCTCCTCGATACAGGGGTCGACCTGCGCAAGCCCTATCTCCACGGGCACCTGCTGGACGGCTTCGACGTCGTCGGGGACGCCGCCGACGCGAGAGCGCAGGCGAAGCCGACCGACTCCACTCAGGTGGAACGGCACGGCACCGAGATGGCGGGGCTGCTGGTCGGCGCTGCGGGCCCCGGAGGGGTTGCAGGCGTTGCGCCGGCGGCGACCGTGCTGCCGATCCGGGTTGCCGGCTGGCAGGCGAATGCCCGAGGTGGCTACACCGTGTTTGCGCGCACCGACCAGCTGCTCGCCGGGCTCGAACGCGCTGTCGATCCGGATGCGGACGGAGACGCGCACGACGCGGCACGAATCGCGCTCGTGCCGCTCGTCGAGCCGTTTGCCGCCTTCAGCGACAGTCCGCTGGCCAGAGCGGTCGCCGGCGCGCTCAGGCTCGACACGCTCGTGGTCGCGGCAGCGGGGAACGACGGCCCGGCCGGGCCGGCGTTCGGGAGCGTCGGCGGCCCAGCAGGCGCACCGGGGGCGCTCGCGGTCGGGGCGGCCGACGCACGTCGCGCGACGCAGCAGGTCCGCGTGGTCGCCCGTGCCGGGCTGAGCGTGTTCCTCGATCGCCTCGTGCCACTGGCCGGTGCGGTCCCGCCGGCGCGGACGCTCGTGCTCTCGCCTGCCGCCCCGCGCGCGAGCGCCGCCGCCCAGGACTTCTTCGAGCGAGGATTGTCGCTCGTCGCGGGTCGTGCGGCCGTCGTGCCGGCCGGAAGCGACCCGGCCGCGGTTGCACGCCGGGCGGCGGCGGCGGGTGCAGCAGCCGTCCTTCTGCACGGCCGGGCGATCGCTTCTGGAGGCATCGGCCTGGACGAGGAGATCGGCATTCCGGTGATCGCGATCCCGGAGTCCGCGGCACGCGCCCTCCTGCATCGCCGAGGGGCTCTCGTCGCGATCGCGGCGCCGCGGCAGACGCGAGCCGCCGGCGCTCGGATCGCGCCGTTCTCGGCGTGGGGCTTGGCCTTCGACGGCAGCGTGAAGCCGGATCTCCTTGCGCCCGGCGTCGGGCTCGTCACAGCGGAGCCCGGAACGACTGTAGGCGGCGGCGGGGCCTTCTCCACCGTGAGCGGCTCGAGCGCCGCAGCAGCGGTCTCCGCCGGTGCAGCCGCCCTCCTCGCCGAGGCGCGGCCCGATGCCGGCGCCGAGACGTTGCGCGCCCTGCTCGTCGGGGCGGCGCAGCCGCTGCCCGCGACCGTGCTGACCGCGCAGGGAACGGGAATGCTCGACCTCGGTCGCGCGGCCGCGGCAGAGGTGGTCGCCGAACCGGCGTCGGTCGCCTTCGGCAGCGGTACGAGGGACGGCTGGCAGGGAAACCAGGTCGTTCGACTCCGCAACGTCTCGTCGCGGCGCCTGACCTTCTTCGTCGCCTCGCGACAAGAGTCCGGCCCGCCCGTTCCGCTGAGCGTTACTCCCCGCCGGCTCGAGGTCGAGCCGGGCGGGACGGCGGAGGTCACGCTCGCGACGCCGCCGATCACGGTCGTACGTGGCGAGGCCGCCTCGGGGATGCTGACGGTCACGCCGGTCGCCGGCACGGCTCTGCGGGTGCCGTGGGCGATCGTGCTCCGGCGCAGCTCCGGACTGCTCGGGCCGCTCTCGTTGACGCAGCGCCGGTTCAAGCCCTCGGAGCGAAAGCCGGCGGTCGTCATGCTGCGAGCAGGCCGTGTCATCCGTTCGCCCGGCGGCAACGCGGTGATCCCGGTTCTGCGACTCGACGTCGAGCTCTGGACCGCGGACGGGAAGCGCCTGGGTCTGGTCGCCCGCCTCCGCGATCTGCTCCCGGGGCGCTACGCGTTCGGCCTCACCGGGCGCGGCCCGGGCGGAAAGCTCCTCGCGCGCGGCCGTTACCGGCTGCGCGTGTTCGCCTGGCCGACCGGCGGCGGCGCGCCGGATACCCGATCGGTGGGATTCACGATCCGGTGAATCACCGAGGCGCAATCAGGGCATGTGAGCGAGGATTCGCGGCGGCATATGCTTCCCGCCCGTCCGGCGGGACTTGACCAAGGAGTGTGACCGTGACCGCAGTTCACGAACCGGTCTCGCATCTTCGCGAGAATCCCTACGAGATCGCACGCGACCAGCTGCGCCGCGTTGCGAAGGCGTTCAGCATCGACGACAACCTCGTCAACATCCTCTCGACGTGCAAGAAGGCCGTCACCGTCTCCATCCCGGTGACGATGGACGACGGCTCGATCAACGTCTTCGAGGGCTACCGGGTCACCCACAACCTCGCCCGCGGCCCGTCCAAGGGCGGAATTCGCTACCACCCCGACGTCACGCTCGACGAGGTGCGCGCGCTGGCGATGTGGATGACCTGGAAGTGCGCGCTGATGGGCATCCCGTTCGGCGGTGCCAAGGGTGGCGTCAAATGTGACCCGAAGAAGCTCTCCGTTCGCGAGCTGGAGGGAATGACCCGCCGGTTCACGAGCGAGATCATCAACGAGATCGGCCCCGAGAAGGACATCCCCGCGCCGGACGTCGGCACGAGCCCGCGCGAGATGGCCTGGATCTTCGACACGTACTCGATGAACAAGGGCCACTCCGTGCTCGGCGTCGTCACCGGCAAGCCGCTGACCGTCGGCGGCTCGCTCGGCCGGCTCGAGGCAACCGCTCGCGGGGGCCTCTATTGCACGCTCGAGGCGATCGACAAGCTCGGTCTGGCGATCGCCGACCAGTCGGTGGTCGTCCAGGGCTTCGGCAACGTCGGCAGCTACTACGCCCTCTTCATGCAGCAGGAGGGCGCGAAGGTGATCGCCGTGTCCGACTCGGGCGGCGGCGTCTACAACCCGAACGGCATCGACATGCCGTCGGCGATCGCGCACAAGCAGGAGCGCGGGACACTGAAGGGCCTCGCCGGCGTCGAGTCGATTACGAACGAGGAGCTGTTGCTGCTCGACTGCGACATCCTCGCGCCGTGCGGGCTCGAGCAGGTGATCACGGAGGAGAACGCCGACAAGGTCAGGGCAAAGATCATCTGCGAAGGCGCGAATGGTCCGACCACACCTGTCGCCGACGAGATCCTCGAGGACAAGGGCATCCTCGTCCTGCCCGACGTGCTCGCGAACGCGGGCGGCGTCGTCGTCTCCTACTTCGAGTGGGTGCAGGGCCTCCAGGAGTACTTCTGGAAGGAAGACGAGGTCAATGCCAAGCTCAAGGGGATCGTCGACAAGGCGTTCGAGGAGACCTGGCACATCCACACGAGCCGCGACATGAGCATGCGACTGTCCGCCTACGGCCTCGCCGTCCAGCGGGTCGCGGAGGCTACGACGACGCGGGGTCTTTACCCGTGAGAGTCGTTGTTCAAAGCGCTCGCGTAATCGCCGCCGCCGGCGGCCGGAGCCGGGCCTTGCCCGGCGGGAGGCCACGAACGGTCGGGCAGTGAGCGCGAAGAAAGAGGGGGCCCACGGGGGAACCACGGGTTCCCCCGTGCCGAGGGTCGTCCTGTTTCACGCCGAAGGCTGTCACCTCTGCGAGCGTGCGAAGAGCACGCTCGCAGAGGTTCGGCAACAGCACGAGTTCGACTACGCCGAGGTCGACATCGGCGGCGATCCCGAGCTCGAGCAGCAATACCGCGAGTGGCTGCCCGTGATCGAGATCGACGGCGAGCGGGCATTCGTCTACCACCTCGACCGGGATGCGTTCGTCCGTCGGCTGGATGGTTGATTGGTGATTTCCGGCGACGCGTCTCGGCCACCGGCCGCCGACCATTCCGCACAAAGTCCGGCCTCCTGACCTGCCGGCGCACGCAACGATCGGCGCTGGCAGAATGGCGGCGATGTTACAAGCGACGCAAGGAGCAGCCGTGGCGGAGCGGTTGACGGTTGGGGTCGCGGCCAGGCTGAGTCGCTATCTCCAGGTTCTGACACAGGCGAAGAAGATGGGCAAGGAGCGCATCTCCTCGCAGGAGATGTCCGACTACACCAACATCAACGCCACTCAGATCCGACGTGACCTCTCCGCGTTCGGCAAGTTCGGCAAGCGAGGTGTCGGCTACAACATCGACAGCCTGCTCGGCGAGATCCGCAAGATCCTCCGCACGCAGGGGCAGCACAACATCGCGCTCGTCGGCGCCGGGCGGCTCGGCCAGGCGATCGCGAGCTCGCCGATCTTCGCCGAGCACGGGATCAACATCGCGGCCGTCTTCGATCGCGACCCGGAGGTGGTCGGCCGGCCCGCCGGCGGCGTCGAGGTTCGGCCCTACTCCGAGCTGACGGACGCCGTCCGCGACAAGAACATCATCGTCGGGGTGCTCGCCGTCCCGGCCGGCGCGGCGCAGGCGGTCGCAAACGATCTGGTCGACTCAGGCGTACGGATCATCTTCAACTACAGCGAAGGGCTCCTCGACGTGCCCGCCGACGTGCAGGTGCACACGTCGAACCCGGCGGTCGAGCTGCTCCACGCGCTGTATTTCCATCTCGCCTAGCCGCGCGTAAGCTCGTGCGGTGAGGATTCTCCTCTGGCACGGGTACCTGCTGGAGGGAACCGGCTCGAACATCTACACGCGGGCGGTCGCGCGCGAGTGGAGCCGCGCCGGGCACGAGGTCGTCGTCTTCTGTCAGGACCCCGATCCGAAGCGGTACGACCTCGGCGGTGCAGAGGTGGTTCGCCCCGAGATCGGATCCCTGCTCCCGGTGTTCGTGCTCGACCGCTACGAGGGTCTCGAGCCGATCTTGCTTCAGGAGATGACACGAGAGGAGCGTGAACGCTACGTCGCGCTGAACGCCGGTGCGCTCGCCGCCCACCTGCCTGCCGACGTCGTCTTCGCGAACCACGTCCTGATGGGCGGTCCGGTTGCCGCGGCGACCGGCGCGAGGTTCGCGGTGAAGGCGCACGGGTCGGAGCTCGAATACTCGATGCGCGGGCACCCGGAGCTCGAGGCGTGGGGGGCTCAGGGCCTGCGAGACGCCGACGCCGTCTTCGTCGGCTCGGCCCACATCCGGGCCGTCCTCGCGGAGGTGGTCGGCCACGTCGACCGCGTCTACGAGGTGCCACCCGGAGTCGACGTCGACGAGTTCGTGCCGCACCCCCGCGAGGAGTCGCTGTCCTCGCTGATCGAGGAGTGCCGCGCCGATCCACCCAATCCGGGCAACCGTCACGAGCGGCTGCCGGACGAAGGCAATGCCGAACGACTCGCGGAGTTCCTCGCCGGTGGCGCGCCCACCGTCCTCTACTTCGGAAAGCTGCTCTACAACAAGGGCGTCCACGTGCTCTTCGAGGCGCTGCGCGGCGTCGAGGCCCGGACGGTCGTCGTCGGGTTCGGCGACTACCGGCACGAGCTGGAGCGAATCGCGCCGGCGCGGACGCTTTTCACCGGGCCGCTCGAGCATCGCCACCTCGTCCACCTGATTCCGCTCGCGGACCTGACGGTCGTGCCGTCGATCTTCCCCGAGGCGTTCGGGATGGTCGCGGCCGAGGCCGCGGCGGCAGCCTGCCCGCCGCTCGTCGCGCGCCACTCCGGGCTGGAGGAGATCGCCCAGGGTCTCGAGGACGCGTACCCGCCGGATCTTCGAGGGCTCGCGAGCTTCGAGACCGGCGATTCGCTCGACCTCGCCGACAAGCTCCACGAGCTGCTGGCGCTCTCACCCGAACGCCGGCGCGAGCTCGGAGCGGCGGCGAGGCGGGTGGCGGTGGAGCGCTGGTCGTGGGCCGGCGTGGCCGCACGTCTGCTCGAGCCGTTCGAGCCCTTGTGACAGTCTGTTACTTGCCTCACGGCACGAAACGGCCTGCAAATAAGCTCGATCAGTTCTTGTAACAGTCTGTTACTTGGAATTCCGAGCGGTTCGAATACCCTTGTCGCTTCAATGGGTGAAGCGCAGCGAATCCCGTACGACCAGCTGATCCGTCAGGCTCGCGGGGCCTTCGACGAAGGGACCGACCTCACGGTGGCGGTCGAGGAGGAGTTCGCGCTCCTCGACCCGGACACGCTCTCGCTCGTCAACCGCTTCGAGGAGCTGAAGGAGTCCGCCGCCGGCAGTGCGGTCGGCGAGCACCTGGTCGGCGAGTTGATCGCCTCCGAGGTCGAGGTTCGTACGGGACGCTGCAGCACCTTTGCGGCGGCATCGGAGCGAATGGGGGAGCGCCGGGCGCAGCTGAAGGCGCTCGCCGAAGCGCTCCCGGTCGCGCTCGGAGCGACCGGCACCCATCCGTGGAGCCGCTGGCAGGACCAGCGGATCATCGACACGCCTCACTACCGCCGTAACGACGAGTTGCTCCGGTACGTCGTCTGGAGGAACAACACGTTCGGCCTTCACGTGCACGTCGGCATCCGCGGGGCCGACCGGGCGATCTCGGTCCATGACGGGCTTCGTCCCTTCCTCCCGCACCTGCTCGCGCTCTCCGCCAGCTCGCCGCTCGTCGAAGGGGTGAACAGCGGCCTTCACTCTGCCCGGACCGAGATCTTCACCCGCATGTTCCCGCGCTGCGGCGTCCCCGACCCGTACGGCACCTGGGACGAGTTCGAGTCCTACGTTCGCCTCCTCTACGCGACGGGCTCGATCGACGAGCACACCCAGCTCTGGTGGAGCGTGCGACCGCACCTCGCGTACCCGACCGTCGAGATCCGGATCTGCGACGCGCAACCGGACCTCGCCGAGGCGCGCTTGCTTGCCGGGTTCGCGTACGCCTTGACCGCCCGGATCGCCCGGGCGGTCGACGAAGGAGAGCCGCTGCCTTCGCCCGCGCCGCGGATGATCGAGGAGAACCTCTGGCGCGCGATCCGTTACGGGCTCACCGGGACTCTGCTCGACCCGTCGACGTCCGAGGTCCGGCCGGTGCGTGCCGAGCTCGAGCGGCTGATCGACTGGGTCGCACCGGTTGCCGACGAGCTCGGGGTTACGTTGGAGCTCCCGGCTACGAACGCCGCCGAGCGTCAGATCCGCCGGATCCAGGAAGGGTGGTCGCTGGAGGAGATCTACGCCGAGCAGGCCACGCCGGGCGCGCGACGCCGGACCTCGCCCGGCGGCGCTGCAGGAGGCGCCGCGGAGGTCGTACATGGGTGACGAGGAGCCGACGCAGCCGACTCAGGAGGAGCTGCTCGAGCAGCTCGAAGAGGAGCTGAAGAAGCTGAAGGTCTCGGACGTGCTCGTCCAGACCGTGTTCACCGTCTCCTCGCTCGGGTTCCGCCGGCTCGGCGAGGAGGACCGGGATCTCGACCAGGCGCGGCTTGCGATCGAAGCGCTGCGTGCGGTCGTGCCTCTGCTCAAGGGGGCCGTTCCCGAGCAGGTCAGCAGGGACTTCGAGCAGATGGTCGCCAACATGCAGCTCGCGTATGCGAAGACCGTTGGCGGCGCCTGAGGTCGGCATCTTCGGCGGGAGCGGGTTTTACTCGCTCTTCGACTCCGTCGAAGAGCGATTGATCGAAACCCCCTTCGGCCCTCCCTCGGCGCCGGTCTCGATCGGCGAGATCGAAGGCGTCGCGGTCGCCTTCATTCCCAGGCACGGCAAGACGCACGAGCTGCCGCCGCACCGGATCCCCTACCGCGCGAATCTGTGGGCGATGCGCGAGCTGGGCGTCCGCCGCATCGTCGGCCCGTGCGCGTCCGGCGCACTGCGCTCCGACCTCCGCCTCGGCGAGTTCGTCGTCTGCGACCAGTTCGTCGACCGGACCTGGGGCCGTGGCGACACCTTCTACGACGGGCCGAACACGACACACGTCTCAGCGGCCGACCCCTACTGCCTCGACCTCCGCCGGCTGCTGGTCGAGACCGCACTCGAGCTCGGGATCCGGGTGCGCGACGGTGGAACGGTCGTCGTCGTCCAAGGCCCGCGGTTTTCGACGCGGGCGGAATCGCGGTGGTTCCAGTCGATGGGCTGGGACGTGATCAACATGACCGCCTATCCCGAGTGCCAGCTCGCGCGCGAGCTCGAGCTCTGCTACGCGACGATCGCGATGGTCACCGACTACGACGTCGGCGTCGACGGGCGGCCGTCGGTGAGCGCCGCGGAGGTCGTCCGGGTGTTCGAGGAGTCGGGCGACAGGCTGCGCAGGCTGCTCTTCGCGGTGATCCCGAAGATCGGCCCGCAGCCCGACGACGTGTGCGCCAATGCCCTTGGCGACGCGTCCGTCTGATCGGATAGGCTCTCGCGCTTGTGAGACTGGTTTTCGCGCGCCGAAACCGTTCGGCGCCGACTTTGTGAGAGGAGCGCAGTGGACTTCTTCGTCGACCATGCGGTGCTGTTTGCCCTGATCTGCGCGGGGGTCGGCATCGCCTCCGGGATCGCCCTGACCGCCTGGGTGCTCAGGCAACCGGCGGGGACCGAGCGGATGCTGGAGATCGCCCGCGCCGTCCAGGAAGGGGCGGAGGCGTACCTGCGGCGGCAGTACATGACGATCGGGCTCGTCGCGATCGTGCCGTTTCTCCTGCTCGGCTTCTACGACAAGCTCGGCTGGGGCACAGCGATCGGCTTTCTGATCGGGGCGACGCTGTCCGCTGCCGCCGGGTTCATCGGCATGAACGTCGCCGTGCGCGCCAACGTCCGCACCGCCGAGGCGGCCAAGCGCGGCTTGAAGCCTGCGCTCGACGTCGCATTCCGAGCCGGCTCGGTGACGGGCCTGCTCGTCGTCGGCCTCGGCCTGCTGGGCGTCGCCGGCTACTACTGGGCACTGACCGACTGGCTCGGCAACTCGCACGAGTCGGCGATCAACGACCTGATCGGGCTCGCATTCGGGGGATCGCTGATCTCGGTCTTCGCCCGACTCGGCGGCGGCATCTACACGAAGGCCGCGGACGTCGGCGCCGATCTCGTCGGAAAGATCGAGGCCGGTATCCCCGAGGACGACCCGCGCAATCCGGCCGTGATCGCCGACAACGTGGGCGACAACGTCGGCGACTGCGCCGGCATGGCCGCGGACCTGTTCGAGACGTACGCCGTCACGGCCGTCGCCGTGATGCTCCTCGGCAGCAACTTCCCGAGCGGCAGCCTGTGGCTGTATCCGCTCTCGCTGGGCGGGGTCTCGATTCTCTCGTCGGTGATCGGTGTCTTCTTCGCGCGGATCGGCCGCGGCGGCTCGATCATGAACGCGCTCTACAAGGCGGTCGTTGTCGCGACCGTGCTTTCGGCGCTCGGCTTCATCCCGGTCACGACTGCGTTCGACGGCGGCAAGTATTCGTTCTCCGACCTGTACGTCTCCGCGATCATCGGCCTGGTGGTGACCGCCCTGCTCGTGACCATCACGGAGTACTACACCGGCACGCGCTGGCATCCGGTCAAGTCGATCGCCCGCGCGTCGCAGACCGGGCACGCCACGAACATCATCGAAGGTCTTGCCGTCGGCATGCAGGCGACCGCCCTGCCCGTGATCGTGATCGCCGGTGGGATCCTGCTCGCAAACCACTTCGCCGGCCTCTTCGGGATCGGCGTCGCCGTGATGGCGCAGCTCTCGATGACCGGCTTGATCGTCGCACTCGACGCATACGGGCCGATCACCGACAACGCCGGCGGGAACGCGGAGATGGCCGACCTGGACGAATCCGTGCGTGCGATCACCGACCCGCTCGACGCGGTCGGCAACACGACCAAGGCGGTCACGAAGGGCTACGCGATCGGCTCGGCTGCCCTCGCGGCGCTCGTCCTCTTCGACAGCTACACGACCGGGCTCAGCGACGAGGGTCTCCCGACGGTCTTCAGGCTCGACGACGCCTGGGTGATCGCGGGCCTCTTCATCGGCGGCCTGATGCCGTTCCTCTTCACCTCGCTCGCGATGCAGGCGGTCGGTCGCGTCGGCGGCGAGATCGTGCAGGAGGTGCGACGCCAGTTCCGCGAGATCCCGGGGATCATGGAGGGGACGGCGCGACCCGAGTACGGCAGGGCGATCGACATCGTCACCGGCTCGGCGCTCAAGAGCATGATGCTGCCGGCGCTGATCCCGATCGGCATCCCGATCGTCGTCGGGATCATCAACGCGAAGATGCTCGGCGGCCTCCTGATCGGGACGATCGTCACGGGCCTGTTCCTGGCAATTGCGATGACGTCCGGAGGCGGCGCCTGGGACAACGCGAAGAAGACGATCGAGGACGGCCTCTACGGCGGCAAAGGCTCGGAGGCGCATGCCGCCGCGGTCACCGGCGACACGGTCGGCGACCCCTACAAGGACACGGCCGGGCCGGCGATCAACCCGATGATCAAGATCGCCAACATCGTCGCGATCCTGATCATCCCACTCATCGTCAGCATCCATGGATAGCGAGTAGCTGCGGCCGGTTGCCGCAGCCGGGCTTTGCCCGGCGGAGGCAAGCTGCGGACGGAATGAGCAGCACCAAAGGAAGGGGCACACGGGGGAACCATGGGTTCCCCCGTGATTAAGTTCGGCGGTGCCCCGTAGGCGGCGGCAGCAGCAGGGACTCGAACGCGTCCTCGGGACGTCTGCACTCTTCTCGACCGCCTACGGAAACGTCGGCTCGTCGATCTACTACGCGCTCGGCGTCACCGCGGTCTTCGCCCTCGGGCTGACGCCGCTCGTCTTCCTGATCGCCGGCCTCTTCTTCTCGGCGACCGCGGCCACGTACGCCGAGGGCACGGTCCGCTATCCGGAGGCAGGCGGGTCGTCGAGTTTCGCCCGTCACGCCTTCAACGAGCTCGTCTCCTTCGGGGCCGCCTGGGCCCAGATGCTCAACTACGTGGTGACGATCGCCATCTCGGCGTTCTTCGTCCCGCACTACCTCTCGATCTTCTGGGAGCCGTTGCGGGACAACCCGTGGGACGTGATCGGCGGCGCCGTCGTCATCCTGGTCCTGGTCGCGCTGAACATCGTCGGGATCCAGGAGTCGGCGAAGCTGAACATCGTCCTGGCGCTGATCGACTTCGGCACGCAGCTGCTGCTCGTGCTGCTCGGCTTCGTGCTGATCTTCAGCCCGTCCACGCTGGTCGACAACGTGCACTTCGGCTCGGCGCCGGGCTGGGGCAGCTTCCTCCTAGCGATCCCGGTCGGGATGATCGCCTACACCGGAATCGAGACCGTCTCCAACCTCGCGGAGGAAGCCCGCGACCCCGTCCGCAGCATCCCGGCCTCGATCAAGCTCGTGGCGGGCGCCGTCTTCGCGATCTACCTCACGATGCCGCTGATCGCGCTTTCTGCGCTGCCGGTGCACAAGGTCGACGGCGAATACCAGACGCTGCTGGCGCTGCCGCCGGACCAAGGCGGCTTCCAGAACGACCCGGTGCTCGGGCTCGTCGAGCACATGGGCATCACCGGGACGCTCCTCCACGCGCTCAAGCTCTACGTCGGCGTCCTCGCGGCGACGATCCTGTTCATCGCGACGAACGCGGGGGTGATCGGCGCCTCGCGGATCACCTACTCGATGGCGAGCTACCGGCAGCTGCCGGAGGTCTTCCGCCGCCTGCACCCGCGTTTCAAGACACCCTGGCTGGCGCTGATCGTCTTCGCCGGGTTCTTCTCGATCCTGGTCATCCTCCCGGGCAAGGTCGACTTCCTCGGGACGATGTACTCCTTCGGCGCGATGCTCTCGTTCACCGTCGCGCACGCGGCGGTGATCGCGCTCCGGGTGCGCAGGCCGGACGAGGAGCTCGAGTTCAAGGCGCGGCCGAACCTGCGCGTCCGCGGCGTCGACTGGCCGCTGTTCGCGATCTTCGGCGGCGCCGCGACCGCAGCCGCGTGGTTCGTCGTGGTCGTCCAGCAGTCGACCACGCGCTGGGCGGGCCTCGGCTGGCTTGCGCTCGGCTTCGCGGTGTACTGGGTGTACCGAGCCCGCGTCGTGAAGCAGCCGCTGAGACAGACGGTGCGCGCTCCCGTGCTGATTCTCGGTCCGTCGCTGACCGTCGAGTACCGGACGATCGTCGTTCCGGTCGTACGGACCGGCGAGACCGAAGAGGCGCTGGTCGCGGCGGCCCGCCTTGCCGCCGAACGCGGCGCGATCGTCGCCGTGGTGACGGTGGTCGAGGTGCCGCTCTCGCTGCCGCTCGACGCCCGTATGCAGGAGGAGCAGGACGAGGCCGAGACGCTGCTCGACGACGCCCAGGCGCTGGTCGAGAGCTACGGCGTCCGCACGGTCACCCGCCTCGTTCGCGCCCGGCGGGCGGGGCAGGCGATTGTCGAGGACGCCCGGCGGAGAAATGCCGAGCTCGTCGTGCTCGGGGCACCGCGGCGAGCGGTCGGCGGCCGCCGGCGGCTCTTCGGAGGAACAGTGGACTACGTCTTGCGCGAGTCGCCGTGCCGCGTGCTGGTCGCCGCCGGGAAGCGGGCGGCAGCATGAACCGCCTGAAGAGGCGGGGAACCGCCGTGCTCTCCTTCATGCTCGTCCTTCTCGGTGCGGTCGTCATCGCCCGGACGGTGCAAGCCGGCGTCGGCGGCGGGCTCGGCCTGTTGCTCGGCGGCATGCTCATGGCCGCCGGCGTCCTCCGGCTCTATCTTTCCGTTCGGTAATGCCGCGCCGAATCCCTGGGCTCGTACGCGGACTGACCCGAGAGTCCCTCGCCTCCGTCGCGTTCGGCGAGGTCGGATCGTCGATCTACTTCGCGCTCGGGATCGTTGCTCTGTACGCGCTCGGGCTGACGCCCTGGGTGCTGCTCGGCGTCGGCCTGCTGTTCATGATCGTCGCCCTCTCCTACGCGGAGGGCACCGCCGCGATCCCCGAGACCGGCGGAGCGGCGATGCTCGCGCGGCGGGCCTTCAACGATCCGATCGGCTTCCTGACCGGCTGGGTGCTGTTGCTCGACTACTCGATCGTGATCGCCCTCGCGTCCCTCTTCGCCTCCCACTACTTCGGGCACGCGGTCGGATGGCAGCGACTGACCGAACACCCCTGGGACGTGGTCGCCGCGGTGTTCGTCGTGCTCGGGATCACCCTGCTGCGGCTGATCCGGCGCCCCGGCCTCTACCGGATCGCGATCCTCGTCGCGGTGGTCGCGTTCGTGACGCAGCTCCTCCTCGTCGGAGTCGGCTTCGGCTTTCTGTTCTCGTTCTCCGACCTCAGGCACGGCGTCCATCCGGGGGTCTCGCCGAGCTGGCACGCGCTCGCCTTCGCGCTTCCCGTCGCGATGCTCGCCTACACCGGCCTGGAGACCGTCGCCAACCTCGCCCAGGAAGCTCGGGAACCAGGAAAGGACATACCGCGGAGCCTGTTTGCGGGGCTCGGCATCGCAGTCGTCGTCTCGGTGGTGATCGGGATCGTCGGCATCGCCGCATTCCCGGCCGTTCAGGGCCCGGAATCGGCGGCGACGAGCCTGGGCCACGACTGGCTCCGGGCGCCTCTCGTCGGGATCGTCGCCGCGCTCGAGGGTCACGTCCCGGGGCTCGTCGCCGACGTTCTGCGGGTGATGATCGGGCTGAGCGGCGCCGGGATCCTGGTGGCGGCGGCGACGACCGCGGTCTCCGGGATCGGCCGCGTCGTCTACACGCTCGGCCGGTTTCAGATGCTGCCGCACGCATTCGGAACCTTCGGCCGGCGGAGTACCCTGCCGCCGGCTGCGATCCTCGGCGCCGCGCTCGTTTCGAGCACGCTCCTGATCGTCGCTGCCTCGGTCGGCAACGAGGTGCGGTTCATGGCCAGCTTGTACAGCTTCGGCGTCTTGATCACGTTCACGATCGCCCAGGCGGCCGTCGTGCGTCTGCGGTTCGCCGATCCCGACCTGCCCCGGCCCTTCTTCGTCCGCATGAACCTGAGGATCGGCGGCCGTCCGGTGCCGGTGGCGGCGCTCGTCGGAATCCCCGCGACGGCGGCGCTCTGGGTCGTCGCGGTGTCCACGCATCAGGCAGCGCGCATCGGCGGTCCCGCCTGGCTCGCACTCGGTGCGGTGCTCTATGTCGGCGTGCGTCTGCGCCGCGGGGCCGGCCTCCTCGAGCACGTCGAGGCTCCCGTGCCCGACCTCGTCCCGAGCGTCGAGGGCGAGTACGAGCGGATTCTCGTCCCCGTCAAGGTGGGGCTGATCGGCGAGGAGATGCTCGCGACCGCGATCAAGCTGGCCGAGGAGCGCGGGGGCAGGATCCACGCCCTGCACGTGATCCGCGTTCCGCTGGACGTCCCCCTCGACGCGGAGATGATCGAACACGAGGAGCGAGCGAGCGCGTCGCTGATCGATGCGAGGCAGCTCGCCTCCGAGCACGGCGTGACGATCGACGGCGAGATCGTCCGCGCGCGGGCGATCGGCGAGGCGGTCGTGGCGAAGGCAGAGGAGGTCGGAGCCGATCTGATCCTGATGGGCTCGGCGCCGCGGTGGCGTCGCCAGTCCCGCTTCTTCAGCCCGACGGTCGACTACGTCCTGCGCCGGGCGCCCTGCGAGGTGATGGTGATCGCCTACCCGCAGGGTGTGCTCGAGGAGGAGGCCTCGCTATCGTGACCCGCTGGGCTACGCTGAGTCCATGAAGGCGATCGTCATCGGCTGTGGCCGCGTCGGCTCGTCGGTCGCGCACGAGCTGCGGCGCGAAGGCTGGGACGTCGTCGCCGTGGACGAGAAGGAAGAAGCATTGAGCCGCCTCGGCGAGAGCTGGGACGGCGGCTTCGTCGTCGGCCACGGTATGGACGCGTCGGTGCTGCGCCGGGCCGGGATCGACGAGGCCGACGCCGTGATCGTCTCGACCGACGGCGACAACACGAACATCGTCGTCGGCCAGGTCGCGCAAAAGCGATTCGGCGTCGAGTGCGTCGTCGTCCGCCTGCTCGATCCCAACCGGGCGGCGTTCTACGCTGCCCAGGGGATGCGCACCGTCTGTCCGACCTCGAGCGCGATCGAGGTGCTCGTCGAGGTCGCGCGCAGCTGCAACGCCCCCCAGCGAGCAGAGGCCTGATGTACGTCCTGATCGCCGGCGGCGGCAAGGTCGGCGCAAATCTCGCGCGGAGCCTGCTCCGGATCGGGCACGAAGTGACGCTGGTCGAGCAGCGGCACGACCGCTACGAGCGACTCGAGGACGAGTTCGAGCACGTCGTCGTTCCAGGCGACGCGACGGAGATCTTCGTACTCGAGCGGGCCGGAATCCAGCGCCCGCCCAACATCGTCGTCGCGGCCACGGGCGACGACGAGGACAACATCGTGATCTGCCAGCTCTCGCGTGAGAAGTACGGCGTCGAGAAGGTGATCGCGCGCGTGAACGATCCGCGCAACCAAGCGCATTTCGACCTCCTGGGCGTCTCCCCGACCGTGTGCGCCACGTCGTCGATCATGGCGCTGATCGAGCACGAGGTCCCGGAGCACGGCCTCGTCCACCTGCTCGAGTTGCCGAAGGAGAACGTCGAGATCGTCGAGGTGCAGATCTCGCCCGACGCGAGCTGCAGCGGCCAACCGATCGAGCGCCTCCAGCTGCCCGAAGGCGCGCGCCTGATCTCTGTGAAGCGGAACGGGCAATTCGAGATCGCGGAGGGAACGACGGTGCTCGAGCCCGGCGACCAGGTGTTGGCGATCCTCCAGCCGGGTAAAGAGGACGAGCTCCGCCGTGTCCTGCTCGAGCGTTAACGCGGAGGAACCAATGGTTCCCCCGCGGGCCCCCTCCTTCGCCACGCGTGGCCGATCGCGCTTGCGCTCCGGCGAGAGCGCGGTCTCGCCTCCGCGCTCGGAAGGTGAGCGCACCAACAGGGCAACATCAAGGCTGCGCAGCTCGGGCGCACGCGAATGCTCCTCGCGGTCCTGACAGCCGCGCTCACGCTTGCCGCACCGCCGGCGGTCGTCGCGCGGGGTTTCAGCTCGCCCACCGACGTCACCTCGACGGCGAGCGAGCCGGGGAAGCTGTACGTCGTCGAGCAGGCCGGGGTGGTCAAGGTCGTCGAGAACGGACGGACGCGAGCACAGCCGTTCCTCGACATCCGGAACCTGATCGCGAGCGGCGGCGAGCGCGGTCTGCTCTCGGTCGCGTTCCACCCCGGCTACGCGAAGAACAGGCTCTTCTACGTCGACTACACCGATACGAACGGAAACACGCGGGTCGTGCAGTACCGGTCGAACGGCAAGCAGGCGATCCCGTCCTCGGCGCGGCAGCTCTTCTCCGAGGCGCAGCCGTTCCCGAACCACAACGGAGGCCAGCTCGCCTTCGGCCCCGACGGGAAGCTCTACATCGGCCTCGGCGACGGCGGCTCCGGCGGCGATCCGAACAACAACGGGCAGACGTTCACGACGCAGCTCGCCAAGATCTGGAAGCTCGACGTCGACAAAGCCGGCTCGAAGCCCGAGCTGGTCGCCTACGGACTGCGCAACCCGTGGCGATTCTCCTTCGACCGGGCGAACGGCGACCTGTACATCGCCGACGTCGGACAGGGTGCGTGGGAGGAGATCGACTACGTCCCTCGCTCGAAGCTCGGCTCGCTGATGAACTTCGGCTGGGCGGTCTACGAGGGGAAGGCGTCCTACGACAGCAGCCGCCAGCTCGACCAGCGCGGCAGGCTGGTAACGCCGATCGAGGTCTACAGCCATTCGCTCGGCTGCTCCGTCACCGGCGGCTTCGTCTACCGCGGCAAGGCCCGCCGCGACCTGGTCGGACGCTACTACTACGGCGACTACTGCTCCGGGATCGTGTGGAGCGTCAAGGTCAAGAACGGGAGGCCGGCCGGCCTGCGCCGCGAGTCCTTCAAGATCGCGGGACTGACGTCGTTCGGCGAGGACGCTCGCGGAGGCCTCTACGCGGTTTCCGCGGCGGGCTTGCTCTACAGGATCGCCGGCTAGGTCCGGAGCTCTACGACGCGCGGCGCCGGCGGACCTGCGGGCTCTGCTGGCCGAGTGCTGCGTACGCGAGCGCGGTCAGCGAATCGTTCAGCGCCCGCAGCTCGTAGACGATCGGGGCGAAGCCCTCGCCGGCGTCGAGGCGGCGGTTCATCCGGCTGAGCTCCTCGATCACCCGGTCGAGGCGCTCGAGCAGCGCCTCGAGCTGGCGGTCGCCTACTTCCTTGCGCTCCATGCCTCTGATTGTACGAACAGGTCGTCTCTCGTTTCCACCACGACCGATCCGAGGGGAGGTTCCGGGGCGAGACCGTCCACCAGCCGTGCCGCCAGGTGCGCGAGCGCGACCCTGGCCAACGGCTCGGGCGCGTCTGTGACGGCGACGACGGAGGCGCCCGCTGCCCGCAGCTTCCGCAACGCCGCGCTGACCTCGGCCTGCGGCCTGAGGTAGACCGGAGCGTGGTCCTCGGCGAAGCGCTCCAGCAGCGCCCGCCAGTTGCCCACGCGACGGTCGAGCTCGATCGCAGCGGCAACCCGCTCGCCCGGCAAACCCTCCAGGTCGATGCGGGAACGGCGCGCCAGGTCGGCGAGCCACGCGCGCCAGAGAGGGTGCGTGTCGCCGAGGACGCGGTCGAGGTCGACGGCTAGGACGCCCGCCACCGCACCACACGGCCGAGCATGACGCCGAGCAGGACGCCCGCGGAGTCGATCGCCACGTCTCTGAAGGCGGCCTGGCGGCCGGGGACGAAGTGCTGGTGGAGCTCGTCGCTGCCGGCGTAGGCGATCCCGGTTGCCACGGCCAGCGGTTCGCGATCGAACGCGCGAGCAAGCAGCAGCCCGAGCACGGTGTACTCGCAGAAGTGAGCGAGCTTGCGGAGGACGAGATCCCACGTGCCGAGCCCCGTTCCGAGGCCGGAGACGGACGAGAACCCGAAGATCAGCCCGGCCCAGAGCAGGACCGGGCACCCACGTCCAGAGTAGGCGCGAGGAGCACATCGCCAGCCGATGATAGGCTCCCGCCCGATAGGCGAGCGGAAAGGGAACCCGGTGCAAGTCCGGGACGGTCCCGCCGCTGTAAGGGGAGTTGCCCTCCGCCAGGACGCCACTGGCTTGCGAGCCGGGAAGGCGGCGGAGGGGGAGCCCCGAGTCAGAAGACCTGCCGCCCGCCGCGAACATCGAACCCCTCGCGGAAGGAGGATTCGTGTCCAGGCTCTTCTCCGGACTCCTCGTAGCACTCGTTCTCGCCCTGACGGCTGCGTCAGGCGCGCCCGCCGCCGGCCCCCAGCGCATCGTCTCGCTCTCGGCGACGGCGACCGAGACGTTGTTCGCGATCGGTGCCGGGAAGCAGGTGGTCGCCGTCGACGAGCAATCCGACTATCCGAAGCAGGCGCCGCGCACGCGCCTGTCCTACACGAGCCCGAATGTCGAGGCGATCGCGGAGTACAAGCCGGACCTCGTCGTCGTCGAATACGACCCGAACGGGATCGTCTCGGCGCTGCGCGGGCTCGGGATCCGCGTCCTGGCCCAGAAGGCGGCGCGGAGCTTCGACGACGTCTACGGTCAGATCAGGCAGCTCGGCTCCGCGACGGGGCACGCGAAGGAAGCGTCGTCGCTCGCCGCCCGCATGAAGAAGCAGATCGCAGGTCTGGTGGCGAAGGGGAGCCGGCGTGCCCGAGGCCTGACCGTGTACCACGAGCTCGAGCCGGACCTGTACACCGCCACCTCCTCGACCTTCATCGGCCAGATCTACAAGCTGTTCGGGCTGAAGAACATCGCCGACGCCGCCGACACCGGCGGGACGGGCTACCCCCAGCTCTCGGCCGAGTACGTGGTCTCGCAGAGCCCGGACATCGTCGTCCTCGCCGACGTCCGCTGCTGCGGGCAGACGCCGAAGACCGTCGCGGCCAGGTCCGGCTGGTCGAGCATTTCCGCCGTTCGCACCGGGACGATCGTCCGGCTGGACGATTCCGTCGCGTCCCGCTGGGGCCCGCGCATCGTCGAGTTCGTCCGCGCGGTCGCCGCCGGGCTCGCGCACGCGCGGCGATGAGCGGCAGGCTGTGGATCGTCGGGGCCGCGCTCTTCCTCGCCGCCTCCCTCGCGACCGGGGCGCTGGTCGGGCCGGTCCACATCGGCCTGGAGGCGGCGTTCCAGTCGATCGGCGCCAGGCTGCCGTTCCTCGACGTCCACTCGCCGCTGTCCTCCACGGACGAGTCGATCCTGTGGGACATCCGGCTGCCCCGCGTCGTGCTCGGGGCGCTCGTCGGGTCGATGCTGGCGGTCGCGGGAGCGTCCTATCAGGGGGTCTTCCGGAACCCGCTCGCCGATCCGTATCTGCTCGGCGTCGCAGCCGGCTCGGGGCTGGGAGCGACCGTCGCGGTCGTCTACCTGCCCGGCGGCCTCGACTATCACACCGTCCTGCCGCCGGCCGCGTTCGCCGGCGGCGCTGTGGCTGTCGTCGCCGCGTATGCGATCGGCAGGTCGTCGGGGCGGGGCAAGCGGCGGCGCGACGCTCATCCTCGCCGGCGTCGTCGTCGCCTCGTTCCTGACGGCCATCCAGACGTTCGTCCAGCAGCAGCACTCCGACACGCTGCAGGAGGTCTACTCGTGGATCCTCGGCCGCCTGCCGAGCTCCGGCTGGCGTGACGTGGTGATCCTGCTGCCCTATGTCGCGGTCGCAAGCGTCGGGATCCTGCTTCATCGACGCCTGCTCGACGTGCTCAGCGTGGGGGACGAAGAGGCCGCCAGCCTCGGCGTGCACGTGGGCCGCGTGCGGCTTGCCGTGGTCGTCTGCGCCACGATCGGCACGGCCGCGGCAGTCGCAGTGAGCGGGCTGATCGGCTTCGTCGGGATCATCGTTCCCCACGCGATCCGCCTCGTCGCGGGCCCGAGCTATCGGCTGCTGCTCCCGCTGTCGATCCTCGTCGGCGCAGGGTTCCTCGTCCTGGCCGACGTCATCGCCCGGACGGCGCTTTCGCCGGCGGAGCTGCCGATCGGGGTCGTCACCGCGTTCTTCGGCGCGCCCTTCTTCGTCGTCGTCTTGCGGACGTCGCGACGGATGGCGACATGAGCGCCCTCTCCCTTCAGCGCGTGAGCGTGCGAGCTCGGCGGCCGCAACGTCGTCGACAGGGTCTCGTTCGGAGTCGAGCACGGCGACTGGGTCACCCTGATCGGGCCGAACGGTGCCGGCAAGACGACGCTGATCCGCGCCGTGGCGGGCCTCGTCAAGCACGCTGGGCGGATCACGCTCGACGGCGAGGAGCTGCGGCGGCTCGGGCGGCGCGAGGTCGCGCGCAGGGTCGCGGTCGTGCCGCAGAGCCCGGCGATGCCGGCCGGGATGAGCGTCCGCGACTACGTCCTGCTGGGACGGACGCCGTTCGTCTCCTACGTCGGCCGTGAAAGCCGCCGGGATCACGCGGTGACGGAGGAGGCGATTGCCCGCCTCGACCTCGTCGAGCTCGCGGGACGGCCGCTTGCCACGCTCTCGGGGGGCGAGCAGCAGCGCGCCGTTCTCGCCCGCGCGCTCGCACAGGAAGCGCGGTTGCTCCTCCTCGACGAGCCGACCAGCGCGCTGGACGCGGGCCGGCAGCAAGAGGCGCTCGAGCTGATCGACGCCCTGCGGCTCGACGCAGGGCTGACGGTGGTCGCCGCGATGCACGACCTGACGCTGGCCGGCCAGTACGGCTCGCGCGTGCTGCTCTTCTCCGGCGGTCGGATCGTCGCCCACGGTGCCCCGTCCGAGGTGCTCACCGAGCCCCTGATCGCCGAGCACTACGGGGCGCACGTCCGCGTCGTCGACGGCGCAGTGATCCCCGTCCGCCGATGAGCCTCGTGCTCGTCCTCGGCGGAGCACGCAGCGGCAAGTCGGCGCTCGCCCTTCGACTGGCCGGTGAGGTGGCGACCCTGGTCGCGACCGGCGCTCCGTCCGACTCCGAGATGTCGGAGCGAATCCGCCGCCACCGAGCCGAGCGGCCGGCGACTTGGACGACGGTCGAGGAGCCGGTCGCGCTCGAGACGGCAATCGCCGCGGTCGCTCCCGACGAAGTCGTGGTCGTGGACTGCCTCTCGCTCTGGGTCTCCAACCTGATGGCCGCCGGCTGGAGCGACGAGGCGATCGAGAGCGAAGGCGAGGCCGTTTCCGCGGCTGCGGCACGCCGCCCTGGCCTGACGATCGCCGTCTCGAACGAGGTCGGGATGGGCATCGTCCCGGTCGCGCCGCTCGGCCGCCGCTACCGCGACGTCCTCGGACGCGTCAATACGTCGTTCGCGCTTGCCGCCGAAAGGGCGGTGCTGGTCGTCGCCGGAAGGATGCTCGAGCTTGCCTGAGCGCTCTGTCGCCGACGCCGTACGGGCCGCGCTCGACGCGAAGACGAAGCCGAGGGGCAGCCTGGGCCGGCTCGAGGAGCTCGCGGTTCGCCTGGCAACGATTCGCGGGACGGCAAGCCCCGGACAGCTACGCGCAGCGATCGTGCTCGCTGCCGCGGATCACGGCGTCGCCACGCGCGGAGTCAGCGCCTACCCCCAGGAAGTGACGACGCAGATGCTCGCGAACTTCGCCGCGGGCGGGGCCGCGATCTGCGTGCTCGCGCGACGTGCCGGGGCCGACCTGCGCGTGTTCGACCTCGGCGTGCGCACGCCCTTCGACGACGCCCGAATTCAAGACCTGCGCGTCGCCGCCGGGACCGCCGACATCTCCGAAGGCCCGGCGATGTCCGTGGGCCAGGCGAATCGAGTGCTCGACGAGGGTCGGCGGATCGCGGCCGAGCTCGACGCCGAGGGAATCGGCATCGTCGCGCTCGGCGAGATGGGAATCGCCAACACGACGTCCGCGGCCGCGCTCGTCGCGGGGCTGCTGGAGGTCGACCCCGAGGCGACCTGCGGCCGGGGGACGGGCGTCGACGACGCCGGACTGAGTCGCAAGGTCGAGGCGGTGCGGCGCGCGCTCGAGGTGAACCACGTCGACCCTGCGGACGGCGTCGGAGCGCTGGCATCGGTCGGGGGCTTCGAGATCGGCTTCCTCGCCGGCGTCGCGCTCGGCGCGGCCGAGCGTCGGCTGGTCGTGGTTCTCGACGGCTTCATCACCGGCGCCGCCGCGCTCGTCGCCGAGCGGATCGCGCCGGGCGCGCGCGAAGCGATGGTCGCGGCGCACCTGTCGCCGGAGCCGGGTCATCGACTCGTGCTCGGCGCACTCGGGCTGGACCCGCTGATCGACCTGGGGCTCCGCCTCGGGGAAGGGAGCGGCGCCGCGCTTGCGCTCCCGCTGCTGCACGCCTCGCTCGCGATCCTCGACGAGATGGCGACGTTCGAGGCGGCGGGTGTGACCGATGCCGGCCGGTAGAAAACCATCTGGTCCGCGCAGCTGCGGCGGCCGTCACCTTCCTCACCCGCATCCCGCTCGGCCGCAGGCTCGAGCTCGGCGCTGCCGATGTCGGCAAGGCGGCGGTGTTCTTCCCTCTGGTCGGCGCCGGCATCGGAGCGCTCGGCGGGTTGACGGCGGAGGCTCTGGAGGGGCCTCTTCCCGCTCTCGCGGCGGGCGGCCTCGGCGTCGCCGCCGCGCTGCTGGTCACGGGGGCGCTCCACCTCGACGCGCTCGCCGACAGCGCCGACGCGCTCGGCGCCTCCAGTCGAGAGCAGGCGCTCCAGGTCATGCGCGACTCGCGGATCGGCAGCTTCGGCGCCGCCGCCGTCGGCGTGGCGATCCTCGTCGAGGCGACGTTGCTCGGGTCGCTCGCGGTCGAGCGGAACGCGGTGGCGGCCTTCGCCGTCGCGGGTGCGCTTTCGCGCGCGGCCTCGCCGCCGCTCGCGCTCGCTCTGCCATACGCCAGAGCCGAACGTGGGCCCGGCAGCGTCCTCTCGGGTCGCGTCTCCTTCGGCGGGGCAGCGGTGGGAGCTGCAGTTGCCGTCGCACTCGCGCTCGGCCTGCTCGGCTGGGACGGCGCAGTCGCGGCGGGGATGACCGTTGCCGTCGCCGCCGCGGGTGGCCTCGCGAGCCGGGCGTGGATCGGAGGCGTGACCGGAGACACGTTGGGTGCCGTCACCCAGGTGGCCGAGATCGGCGTCCTCGCCTTGCTCGTCGGGCTGGCGTGAGCGCCACACGGCTGATCCTGTGCCGTCACGGCGAGCCCGACGAGTCGGCTCGGGGACGGTTCTGCGGGGCGATCGACGTCGGCTTGTCGCCGCGCGGCGAGCTCGAGGCGGATGCACTCGGCGCCGGATTCGTCGCCGCGTCGCCTGCCGCCGTCTACACGAGCCCCATGCGGCGGTCGCGCGAGACGGCGGTCCGAATCGGATCCGCCCTCGGGCTCGATCCGATCGCCGACGAACGCCTCCGCGAGATCGACTTCGGCGAGGTCGACGGGCTGACGTTCGCCGAGGTCGAGGTCGCGAGGCCCGACCTCTACGCCGACTGGCTGCGGACGCCGACCCTGGTGCGCTTCCCGGGCGGGGAGTGCTTCGCGGACCTGCAGGGGCGAGCGGTCGAGGCGGCGACGGAGCTGACCGCTCGCCACGTCGATCGAACGGTCGTCGTCGCGACCCACGCCGGCGTGATTCGTTCCCTCCTCGCCGCCTGGCTCTCTCTTCCCGACGAGGCGCTCTTCCGCATCGACCAGCGCTACGGCTCGGTCAACGTGGTCGACTGGCTCGACGGAACACCCGTGCTTCGACTGATCAACGGCCTCCCCGGGTCCGCTGCGCAGGCGTGATACCGCGCGCACGCTGCAGAGGCGCTTTCGGAGCCCTTCGACGACGCTCATATACTCGCTGGCGTGTCGCGGGCGGCGATTCTCACGATCGGCAACGAGCTGCTCTGCGGCGACGTCGAGAACACGAACGGAAGCTGGCTCGCGCGACGCCTCGCCGCGCTCGGTGTCGAAGTCGACCTGATCGCGGTGCTGCCGGACGATGTCGACGCCGTCGCCCGGTTCGTTCGCGAGCAGGCGGCTGCTGCGGACGTCGTGCTCGCAACCGGAGGCCTCGGTGGGACCCCCGACGACGTGACGCGAGAGGCGATCTCGGCCGCGTTCGAGGTGCCCCAGGTGGATCAGCCGGAGGTGGCCGACCGGCTACGGGCGCGCTTCCGCCGCGACCCGGAGTACGTGGCCCGCTGGGCGCTTCTCCCGGAAGGCAGCCGGGCGATCGAGAACCCGCTCGGCGGTGCGCCCGGCTTCGTGATCGGCAACGTCTACGTCGCTGCCCGGGCTTCCGGCGGAGATGGAGGCCATGTTCGAGACGCTGCTCGACGAGCTTCGCTCCGGCGGGCCGATCGACAGCTGGCGGCGCACGTATCGCACCACGGAGAGCCGGATTGCAGTCGTGCTCGAGGCGATGTCCGAGCGGCATCCGGCAGTCGTCGTCGGCTCCTATCCGAGCTTCCCGGACGGCGGGAGCGAGGTCGAGGTCGTGGTCAAGTCGGCGGATCCCGACGCCCTCGCCGCCGCCGCGGCCTGGATCGAGGCCGCGCTGGAGGACGCGACGAGGTAGCGATACCTCGGCTCACGAGGTATTGTGTGCCGAGGTATGAAGACGGATATCCACAAGGGCCACCTCGACGCGATGGTGCTCGCCGCCCTCGAGGCCGAGCCCGCCCACGGCTACGCGATCATCCAGCGGCTCCGGGGGCGAAGCGACGACGTCTTCAGGCTCCCGGAAGGCACGATCTACCCGGCGCTCCACCGGCTGGAGCGCGACGGACTCGTGAAGAGCCGATGGACGAGTGCCAGCGGCCGCAGGCGGCGCGTCTACCGGATCACGCCCTCCGGGCAGGAGGCGCTTGAGGTCGGCCGGTTGGAGTGGAAGACGTTCGCGCGGGCGGTCGAAGCGGTGCTCGCGTGATCCAGCGCTACCTGGACGATCTCGCCCGGGAGCTCCGTCGCAACGGCATCCGCGGCCGCACGCACGCCCGGATTCTGCTCGAGGTCGATGACCACCTGCGCTCGGACGACGAGGCGCTGGCGCGATTCGGAGACGCAGCTACGCTCGCCGCCGGGTTCCGGGACGAGCTGGCGGCTCCGCTGGCGCGCAGCAGCGCGTACCGGGCGTTCGGCGCGCTCGCGGCGGCGGGGATCGCCTACGCGGTCGGCTTCTTGACCTTCTCGCCGCAGGACATCTTCGCCGCGAGACACGAATGGCTGGGTGCGCTCGCCGGGCTCGGGCTCGTGGTCGCACCGCAGGTGTCGTTCGTCGCCGGCGGGCTCGCGCTCGTGCGGGCGCTGCGGCGACCGGCTGACGTGGGGATCGTCGCGCGCCGTAGTGGCGTCGGCCTCCTCGGCGGGCTGGCGACCGTCTTCTCCCTGGCGCTCGCTGCCTACGAGTTTCCCGTGAGCGGCTGGTGGTCGACCTACGCGTACGCAGCCGCGTCAGCGACGGCGCTGCTCATGCTCACCGCCCTGCCCGCGGTCGTCCGCGCCGGCAGGCTGCGGGTCGCCGCTGGACCGACCGACGTTTTCGACGACCTGGGCTTCCGCGCTGACCCATGGCAGTTCGCCCGCCTCGTGGCGGGAGGAGTCGGCCTCCTCGTCGTCTTAGCGGGCGTGATCGCCGGC
The DNA here is from genome assembly GCA_963719325.1 of uncultured Actinomycetes bacterium. GTDB lineage: Bacteria > Actinomycetota > Thermoleophilia > Gaiellales > Gaiellaceae > DATBLE01. Next base: position 14,059 of record CAVRBW010000006.1, on the reverse strand, counting down.
GACGGCCTGGACGGAGCGGTTCGCGGGCTCGCCGAGGCTTTCGCATGCTTCGCGGGCTACCTGGGTCTCGGCAGATACCTCGGCCTGCGCCGCTAGCATCGGCGGAGTGGCCGTTGCGTCGCCCGATCGGTATCTCGCAGACCTGAATCCCGCCCAGCGGGAGGCCGTCCTCGCGACCGAAGGACCGCTGCTCGTGATCGCCGGCGCGGGCTCGGGCAAGACGCGCGTGCTCACGCATCGGGTCGCACACCTGATCGCGACCTGCGGCGTGAAGCCGAACGAGATCCTTGCGATCACCTTCACCAACAAGGCGGCGGGGGAGATGCGCGAGCGCCTGGAGGGCCTGCTCGGCGGCGTTGCGCGGGCGATCTGGATCCTCACCTTCCATGCCGCCTGCGGGCGGATCCTGCGCCGGGAGGCGCCGAGGCTCGGCTACAAGTCGAACTTCACGATCTACGACCAGGCCGACCAGGTCCGGCTGGTCAAGCAGTGCCTGGAACAGCTCGAGCGCGACCCGAAGCGCTTCGTTCCGCGCGGGATCCACTCGCAGATCTCGAACGCGAAGAACCAGCTGATCGGTCCGGCGGAGTATCTGCGCCGAGTGGATTCGTTCTACGACCAGACCGTCGCCGAGGTCTACGAGCTGTACCAGCGGCGGATGCACAGCTCGAACGCGGTCGACTTCGACGACCTGCTGATGCTCACGGTCGAGGCGCTCGAGCGCTTCCCGGAGGCGCTCCAGCGCTGGCGCAAGGCGTTCCGCTACGTCCTCGTCGACGAGTACCAGGACACGAACCACGCGCAGTACCGGCTGCTCCAGCTGCTCGCCGGCGAGCACCGGAACCTGTGCGCAGTAGGAGACCCCGATCAGTCGATCTACGCGTTCCGAGGCGCCGACATCCGGAACATCCTCGAGTTCGAGAGCGACTTTCCGGAGACGCGGACGATTCCCCTCGAGCAGAACTACCGCTCGACGAACACGATCCTGCGCGCCTCGAACGCGGTGATCGCGAACAACCGCGAGCGGAAGGAGAAGACCCTCTGGTCCGACCTCGGCGAAGGGCTGCCCGTGCACGCCGTCGAGGTCGAGGACGAGCACGCCGAGGCGCGATTCGTCGCCGCCGAGATCGCCTCGCTGGTCGAGGAGGGCTACTCGGCAGACGAGCTGGCGGTCTTCTACCGGACGAACGCCCAGTCGCGGGTCCTGGAGGACGTGCTCGTCCGGCAGGGGATCGCCTACCAGGTGATCGGCGGCCCGCGCTTCTACGAGCGGGCCGAGATCAAGGACGCGATTGCCTACCTCCAGGTCGTCGACAACCCGTTCGACGCCGTCTCGCTGCTGCGGATCGCGAACCGTCCGCGGCGGGGGATCGGCAACTCGTCGCTCGACCGGCTGCGGCTGTACGCGGACGCGCGCGAGATCTCGCTCTGGGAGGCGCTCGACCACGGCGAGGCGGCTGGCGTGGGCACCGCCCCGTTGAAGGCGGTCAAGGCGCTGCACACGCTGCTCCAATCCCTGCAGGCCTCTGCGCAGGAGCTGACGGTGCCGGAGATGGTCGAGGCGGTCCTCGACCGGACCGGCTACCTGGCCGCGCTGGAGGCGGAGCGGACGATCGAGTCGCAGGGGCGCATCGAGAACCTGCAGGAGCTCGTCGGCGTCGCGCAGGAGTATCAGCAGCAATCGCCCGAGCCCAGTCTGTCCGGCTTCCTCCAGGAGATCTCGCTGTACTCCGACCAGGACGCGATCCGCGGCCAGCAGAGCCTCGTCACGCTGATGACGATCCACAATGCGAAGGGCCTCGAGTTCAAGGCCGTCTTCCTGATCGGGATGGAGGAGGGCATCTTCCCGCACGTCCGGTCGATCGAGGAGCAGGGGGTGGAGGAGGAGCGGCGGCTCTGTTACGTGGGGATGACCCGAGCCCAGGAGCGGCTCGTGCTGACGCACGCCACCTCGCGCTCGCTCTGGGGAAGCCGCGCGTTCAACCTGCCGTCGCGGTTTCTCGACGAGCTTCCCGACGACGGCGTTGCTTGGGAGCGGCTGCGGCCCTCTTCGTGGCGCGGCTACGGGGCACCGGTCCAGCCGCGCGAGCACTTCCCGGAGCTGGCTACGGGCGACTCGGTGCGCCACGGCACGCTCGGCGAAGGGGTGGTCGTGCGGATCGAGCCGGGCGGCGTCGTCACGGTCCGTTTCGCCGACGACGGCGCCGAGCGCCGGCTGATGCTCGAGTACGCCCCGCTGGAGAAGATCGCGTGACCGTCGACGTGCGGGTATGCCGCTCGCGGGACGAGCTGAAGCGAGCGGCCGGGGCGATCGTCCACTACTTCGGCCGGGAGAAGCCCGACGACGTCTGGGCCGAGCGCTGGCTGCACACCTTCGAGCTCGGCCGCATGCACGCCGCCTTCGACGGCGACGCGATCGTGGGCGGCGCGGGCGCCTTCTCGTTCCGGCTGACCGTGCCCGGGGCGGTTCTGCCGACGGCCGGGGTGACGATCGTCGGCGTCCTGCCGACGCACCGGCGCCGCGGGATCCTGCGGGCGATGATGCGCGCCCAGCTCGACGGCATCCACGAGCGCGGCGAGCCGCTTGCGGTGCTGTGGGCCTCCGAGGAGACGATCTACGGCCGCTACGGCTACGGGCTGGCCTCGCTCGCGCTCGAGCTGCAGATCCCACGGACCCAGAGCGAGTTTCGTCCAGGCGTGGGCCTGGTCGGCCGGGTCCGGCTGGTCGAGGCCGACGAGGCGTTGACGCTGTTTCCGTCCGATCTACGACGCCGTCCAGGCGGTCACGCCGGGCATGTACGAGCGAGACACGAGCTGGTGGGAGCACAGGCTGCTCGCCGATCCGCCCGATTTTCGCTTCGGCGGCGGCCCGAAGATCTATTCGGTCCTCGAGGCGGACGGAACTCCGTCTGCCTATTCGCTCCACCGGCTGAACGTCGCCTTCGGCAGCCTCGGGCCGGAGACGACGCTGAAGGTCATCGAGGCGCTCGGGACGACACCGGCCGCGACCGCGTCGATCTGGCGCTACCTGCTCGACGCGGACTGGACGCAGACGATCGGCGCGCAGCTCTTGCCGGTCGACCATCCGCTGCTGCTCCTGCTCGCCCGACCGAACCTCGCCCGCCCGACCCTGTCCGACGCGCTCTGGGTCCGGCTCGTCGACGTCGGAGCCGCCCTGTCCGGGCGCTCGTACGCAGCCGAGGGGCCGGTCGTGCTCGACGTTCGCGACGCGTTCTGCCCGTGGAACGAGGGCCGCTGGAAGGTCGAAGGCGGGGAGGCGGCGCGAACCGGCGAGGAGCCCGACCTGGCCCTGGACGTCGCCGATCTCGGCTCGGTCTACCTGGGCGGCTTCACGTTCCGCGAGCTCTTGCGCGCGGGTCGCGTCGAGGAGCTTCGCGAAGGCGGAGCGGCCCGTGCGGATGCCAGCTTCCGCGCCGACGTCACGCCCTGGTCTCCCGAGATCTTCTGAGCACGGCTCTGCACGATTCGCGCCGAGAGCGTGTAAGGGTCGAAAATCGTGATCCTGGCTCTGATTGGCACTGTGGGGGCTATCGGGATCGGAGCCAGCGTTCGAGGTCGCTGCGGTGGACGATGCCGAGCACGAGGAGGACGCGGTCTTCATTGACGACGTCGTACATGACGCGGTAGTCGCCGACGCGGAGTCGGTGGAAGGTATCTGCCTGTCCGCGGATCGTTTTCACCCTTTTGCCACGGATGCGACCGGTTCCGGCTGCGGCGATGGCGATCTCTTCGAGGCCGGTGCGGATCCGCTCGCGCACCGGGGCTGGCAGCTTTTTGTAGGCGCGTTCGGCGGCAGGCGCGAGGCGTACCTGGCAGGGCTCGCTCAGGCGATATCCTCGAGCGGTTTGGAGCGGCCTCGGCGGTAAGCGTCGCGGGCGCGCCGTCGCAGAGTGATGAACTCTTCGGCGTTGGCGAGGACGAGATCTTCAGCCTCCTCGACGGGCATGATCACGGCGGTTGGCCGTCCGCGCTTGGTGATCACGTAGCTGCGGCCTGCTGCGACCTCGTCGACGACACGGGAAGCGCCGCTCTTTAGCTCCTTGATGCCGATCTCCGCCACTGACACGCTCCCCAATCGCAAGGTGGTCTCTGCGGTGACCACTTTACCAGCTCGCGATCTACGCGTTCCGAGGCGCCGACATCCGCAACATCCTCGAGTTCGAGAGCGACTTTCCGGAGACGCGGACGATTCCCCTCGAGCAGAACTACCGCTCGACGAACACGATCCTGCGCGCCTCGAACGCGGTGATCGCGAACAACCGCGAGCGGAAGGAGAAGACCCTCTGGTCCGACCTCGGCGAAGGGCTGCCCGTGCACGCCGTCGAGGTCGAGGACGAGCACGCCGAGGCGCGATTCGTCGCCGCCGAGATCGCCTCGCTGGTCGAGGAGGGCTACTCGGCAGACGAGCTGGCGGTCTTCTACCGGACGAACGCCCAGTCGCGGGTCCTGGAAGACGTGCTCGTCCGGCAGGGAATCGCCTACCAGGTGATCGGCGGCCCGCGCTTCTACGAGCGGGCCGAGATCAAGGACGCGATTGCCTACCTCCAGGTCGTCGACAACCCGTTCGACGCCGTCTCGCTGCTGCGGATCGCGAACCGTCCTCGGCGAGGGATCGGCAACTCGTCGCTCGACCGGTTGCGGCTGTACGCGGACGCGCGCGAGATCTCGCTCTGGGAGGCGCTCGACCACGGCGAGGCGGCTGGCGTCGGCACCGCCCCGTTGAAGGCGGTCAAGGCGCTGCACACGCTGCTCCAATCCCTGCAGGCCTCCGCGCAGGAGCTGACGGTGCCGGAGATGGTCGAGGCGGTCCTCGACCGGACCGGCTACCTGGCCGCGCTGGAGGCGGAGCGGACGATCGAGTCGCTCGGGCGGGTCGAGAACCTGCAGGAGCTCGTCGGCGTCGCGCAGGAGTACCAGCAGCAGTCGCCGGAGCCGAGCCTGTCCGGCTTCCTCCAGGAGATCTCGCTGTACTCCGACCAGGACGCGATCCGCGGCCAGCAGAGCCTCGTCACGCTGATGACGATCCACAATGCGAAGGGCCTCGAGTTCAAGGCCGTCTTCCTGATCGGGATGGAGGAGGGCATCTTCCCGCACGTCCGGTCGATCGAGGAGCAGGGGGTGGAGGAGGAGCGGCGGCTCTGTTACGTGGGGATGACCCGAGCCCAGGAGCGGCTCGTGCTGACGCACGCCACCTCGCGCTCGCTCTGGGGAAGCCGCGCGTTCAACCTGCCGTCGCGGTTTCTCGACGAGCTTCCCGACGACGGCGTTGCTTGGGAGCGGCTGCGGCCCTCTTCGTGGCGCGGCTACGGGGCACCGGTCCAGCCGCGCGAGCACTTCCCGGAGCTGGCTACGGGCGACTCGGTGCGCCACGGCACGCTCGGCGAAGGGGTGGTCGTGCGGATCGAGCCGGGCGGCGTCGTCACGGTCCGTTTCGCCGACGACGGCGCCGAGCGCCGGCTGATGCTCGAGTACGCCCCGCTGGAGAAGATCGCGTGACCGTCGACGTGCGGGTATGCCGCTCGCGGGACGAGCTGAAGCGAGCGGCCGGGGCGATCGTCCACTACTTCGGCCGGGAGAAGCCCGACGACGTCTGGGCCGAGCGCTGGCTGCACACCTTCGAGCTCGGCCGCATGCACGCCGCCTTCGACGGCGACGCGATCGTGGGCGGCGCGGGCGCCTTCTCGTTCCGGCTGACCGTGCCCGGGGCGGTTCTGCCGACGGCCGGGGTGACGATCGTCGGCGTCCTGCCGACGCACCGGCGCCGCGGGATCCTGCGGGCGATGATGCGCGCCCAGCTCGACGGCATCCACGAGCGCGGCGAGCCGCTTGCGGTGCTGTGGGCCTCCGAGGAGACGATCTACGGCCGCTACGGCTACGGGCTGGCCTCGCTCGCGCTCGAGCTGCAGATCCCACGGACCCAGAGCGAGTTTCGTCCAGGCGTGGGCCTGGTCGGCCGGGTCCGGCTGGTCGAGGCCGACGAGGCGTTGACGCTGTTTCCGTCCATCTACGACGCCGTCCAGGCGGTCACGCCGGGCATGTACGAGCGAGACACGAGCTGGTGGGAGCACAGGCTGCTCGCCGATCCGCCCGATTTTCGCTTCGGCGGCGGTCCGAAGATCTATTCGGTCCTCGAGGCGGACGGAACTCCGTCTGCCTATTCGCTCCACCGGCTGAACGTCGCCTTCGGCAGCCTGGGGCCGGAGACGACGCTGAAGGTCATCGAGGCGCTCGGGACGACACCGGCCGCGACCGCGTCGATCTGGCGCTACCTGCTCGACGTGGACTGGACGCAGACGATCGGCGCGCAGCTCTTGCCGGTCGACCATCCGCTGCTGCTCCTGCTCGCCCGACCGAACCTCGCCCGCCCGACCCTGTCCGACGCGCTCTGGGTCCGGCTCGTCGACGTCGGAGCCGCCCTGTCCGGGCGCTCGTACGCAGCCGAGGGGCCGGTCGTGCTCGACGTTCGCGACGCGTTCTGTCCCGTGGAACGAGGGCCGCTGGAAGGTCGAAGGCGGGGAGGCGGCGCGAACCGGCGAGGAGCCCGACCTGGCCCTGGACGTCGCCGATCTCGGCTCGGTCTACCTGGGCGGCTTCACGTTCCGCGAGCTCTTGCGCGCGGGTCGCGTCGAGGAGCTTCGCGAAGGCGGAGCGGCCCGTGCGGATGCCAGCTTCCGCGCCGACGTCACGCCCTGGTCTCCCGAGATCTTCTGAGCACGGCTCTGCACGATTCGCGCCGAGAGCGCCTGGGAGATGTCCTCGGCTGCGCTCGAGTAGATCTCCAGGTCGACGGGCAGCGAGCTGAGCGCGGATCGGTAGCAGCCGACCGGATAGGTGCCGTCGATGCGTCCGTCAGACCAATCGTGGAGCAGCGTCTTCGTGCACGGCGACGATCCGGGCGCGGCCGTCCGCGCTCCCTCATTCCGACGATCCGGGCACGGCCGCCCGCGCCGATCCACCGGCGGAATCCGTTCCGTTCGCGGAGAGCAAGACGGCTCCGCACGCGCCGACGAGCGCCACGACAGCAGCCGTCACGGCGACGAAGCGGAGCCTCCCCGGTCTCACTTTCGCGTGCTTCCCGCGTTGCCAAGCTGCCAAACGCCGGTACACCACATGGGCATCGAAGTGCCCGGTGCTGAGCTCGGGTGCCCGTGGCGCACCCGACTGCACGACAGTGCGAGTCGACGAGCTGAGACGTTCACGGCTCGACGCCAGGGTCGATGGAAGCTCGAGGATGCGGCTCGGTAGGGTTCGGCCGTGGGGGTCGCTGCAGAGAGTCTGGCCGAGACGCTGGCGCGTCTGAGCCTGTTCGCGGACGTGCCGCATCCGTTGAGCTCCTTCGACGAGGACGAATCCGGGTCGATGCTCCGGGCGCGGGGAGGAACGGGGTCGAGTTGGGCCTGACGGAAGCCGAGGTCGCCCAGCGCGCCGGCACGACGCCGGCGCGCGTTCGAGAGCTCGTCGAGGTCGGAGTCCTCTCGCCGGGAGCCGATCCCGATCGGCCGTTTCGCAGCGGCGATGCGCTGCGCGTCCAGCTGGTCGAGGAGCTGGCGGCATGCGGCCTCGAGCCGGCGAGAGTCGCCGACGCCCTCTCTCGCGGTGCGCTCTCCCTGTCCTATCTGGATTGGTTCCCCGATCCGCCCCCTCGTTCGGGCCAGACCCACGCTGAGCTCTGCGAGCACCTGGCGATTCCGTTCAGGCTGCTCGAACGCGTCTACGCCGGTTTCGGCCTCCCGAGCCCCAGTCCCGGCGAGGCCGTGCGAGAGGAGGATCTCGGCATCATCTCCGAGCTCCCGCTCCTGTTCGAGGCGGGCCTCGACGAGGCTCTGGTCTTACGGGCGGCGAGGGTGTGGGGAGAGGGCGTCCGTCGCGTGGCACAGCACCAGGTTCATTCGTTCCACGAGCTGATCGAGGAACCGTTCCGCCGGCAGGGGCTGTCGGACGATCAGGCGCTCGACGCGGCGCTCTCCCAGATCGGGGTGCGCTTGATCCCGTACGTCCAGCACCTCGTCGGCTGGCTTCACCGACGCCATTTCGAGCGCTATGCCATCGAGCATCGGGTCGGTCACGTCGAGAGGGCACTCGAGGCGGCGGGCCTGCACCGCAAGCCCGCGTCCCACCCGGCGGCGTGCGTCTTCGCCGATCTCTCGGGCTACACGCGCGTCACCGAGGAGTTGGGCGATGCGGCGGCGGCGCAGATCGCGCTGGGGCTGGCGGAGCTGATGCAGGAGGTGGCAGCCACTCACCGCGGTCTCGTCGTGAAGATGCTCGGCGACGGCGTCCACTTCCACTTCGAGCAGCCGTCGGACGCGGTCCTCGGTTCGCTCGAGTTCGTCGAGCAGGCCGAAGCGCAGGGTCTTCCTCCGGCCCATGTCGGGGTGGAGGCGGGTCAGATGACCTACACGGACGGCGACTACTACGGGCTCACGGTGATCATCGCCGCGCGGCTCGCGGCGCACGCCGGGCCCGGGCAGGTCCTGGTCGGCGAGTCAGCGCGGGTCAACGCGATTCAGGGCGTCCTCTTCGAGGAGATCGAGCCCGTCCCGCTCAAGGGCATCTCACGTCCCGTGAGGATCTACCGGGCCCATCGAAGCCGAAATGGAGGGGCTGGTCGAGTTGTCGAGTGACGAGGCCCTCGTCCACGTCACGACGTCTTGGCAGAAGCCGGAACGGAGGCCTTGAAGCCACGACGAGCGGCGATAGGATCAGCCGGTGGCGAACCTGGTGGACGAGCTCAAGCAGGTTCCGCTCTTCAGCAGCCTCAATCAGCGACAGCTGAAACGACTCGCCCGCGACTTCAAGGAACGCGAATTCCGGTCTGGAACCTCCGTGGTCCGGCAAGGTCAGATGAGCGGGGTGGATTTCTTCGTGGTCGCCGAGGGCGAGGCGTCCGTGAGCGTCAACGGGGCAGAGGTCACGAGGCTGGGGCCGGGCGACCACTTCGGCGAGTTGGCGCTGATCGGCAAGCGGGCTCGCGCGGCAACCGTAACGGCGGAAGCTCCCCTGCGCTGCCTCGTGATGGCGGCCTGGCATTTCCGGAGCTTCGTCAAGGACAATCCCGACGTCTCCTGGAAGCTCCTCGAGCACCTCGTCGACGTGCTCACCGAAGCAGAAGAGACGCGCGCAGGCGTCGGCGTAGGCCTTTGAGCGCCTCGTTCGTTCGCGCCTACCCGCTGTACGACGTCGGTCCTTCCGGCTCCGCGAGCATGTCGATGCCGAGCTGAAGCGCGTTTTCGAGCGTGTGCGACCGCCCCCGATCGAGCTCGCGCCGAAAGGAGTCGTCCCCGAGAGCTTCTCGAGCCTTTGCCTCCGGCCGGCTCCGCAGGCTGAGGCGAAGCGGACTCGGGACGACGCCGATCGCAGCGCTGGCCTGATCCGCGGCTCCCCAGAGACGTGCGGCCTCGACGAATCTCTCGTCATCGGCGCCGATGCGCGCAGCGCCCTCCAGGCACACGCTCGAGCGCGGCACGACGCCGCTGTCGAGACAGAGACGCAGCGCACGGGCAACGGCGTGCCGCTCACCCAGGGCGTTGCCCGCCTGGCGATACGCCGGGGCGGCATGGAGGAGTGCGACGGCCAACGTGTAGTTCGCCTGGAGCGCATCGAGCATCTCCAGCCCGCGTTGCATCGTCTCGAGGCCCTGCTCGTCTCCGCAGAGAGTTGCGGTCGAGCCCGCGAGGACCTCCGCGTACGCAACGGCGATCTGCTCCGGATCGGTCCGGTCGCCTTCGATCGCCTCACCGAAATCGCGAAGCGCGCCGGGAAGGTCTCCGCTCAGGAGCCGGCATCTGCCGAGCTCGATCAGCACCCATGCCACCCCCAGCCCGTAGTCGTTCGCGCGGAAGAGATTCTTCGCCTCGCGCAGAGGACCCTGCGCCGCCTCGAGACGACCCCGATCGATCTCCAGCTGCCCGCGCCGGAAGAGGCACCAGCCGAGCGCGAGCCATGCGTCCGGAGCCGTCCGTGCGATTCCCTCGCTTGCGTCGAGGAGCGAGGCGGCTGCCTCGAAGTCCCCCTGCTGAGCGGCGAGGAAGGCGCTGGCGTCGAGGGCGCGAGCTTCGATCACGGTTCCGGTCGCGTGGGTGCCCGCGAGTGCGGCGTCCAGCCAGCGCCGACCCTCGCGAAGCGAGCCGGTCTCGGTCCAGTAGCGCCACAGGCGATACGCGAGGCCCAGTGCTTCCTCCCCGTCGCCGGCGTCGATCGACCACCGCAGCGCCGTGCGCAGGTTCTCTCGCTCGGGCCGAAGCGTGCGGATTCCGGAGAGCGTGGCGATCGGTCGCACGTCCTCGACGAGGCTCAGGAAGTGGTCGCGGTGACGTCTGCGAAAGACGTCTTCCTCGCCGCGTGCGACCAGGCGCTCGAGCGCATACTCGCCGATGGTCATGTGCATGGAGTAGCGCGGCTCTTTACCGGCGGTTGAAGTCCAGTGGACGAGGCTTTTGTCGACCAGCGACGCGATCCCGTCGAGCACGTCGGGTCCGTCGATTGCGGGGAGCCTGCAGACCGCCTCGGCCTGCTCGAGCGTCCAGCCGCCCGCGAAGACGGACAGCCGCTCGAACACGAGCTGCTCGTCCGGTTCGAGCAGCCGGTAGCTCCACTCGATCGTCGCCCGCAGCGTCCGCTGCCGCTCCGGCAGGTCACGGGCGCCTCCGCTCAGCAGGTCGAGCGAGTGATTGAGGCGCGCAAGGAGCGAGTCCGCCGTCAGGTGCTTGAGTCGAGCGGCGGCGAGCTCGATCGCGAGCGGCATGCCCTCGAGCTGAGCGCAGAGCTGGGCGGCGGCTTCGTCGGGCTGGAAGTCGTGCCGGGCAGAGCGGGCTCGGTCCGTGAGCAACGCGAGAGCATCTCGGTCGGCGAGTGGCAGCACGGGCAGCTCGTGCTCGCCCGAGATGTGAAGCGGTGCTCGGCTGGTGACGAGCACACGTAAGCCGCCGGACTCCGAGAGAAGCCGCGCGACGAGAGGAGCGCCGTCGAGCAGGTGCTCGAAGTTGTCGAGAATGAGGAGGAGCTCGCGATCCCGGACGAAGCGAACGAGGCCGTTACCCTCGACCGGCGCGCCGATTGCGAGTGCGACGACAGACTGGATGTCGGTGGCGTTCCCCACCGGCGCGAGCGGGACGAAGAAGACGCCGTCCCGATACGCGCCGACCAGCTCGGCGCCGGTCTGGAGCGCGACACGCGTCTTTCCTGTCCCGCCGGGGCCGGTGAGCGTGACGAGCTTCGCGGTCTGGTCGCGGATGAGGGCCACGGTCGAGGCCACCTCCTCCCTGCGGTCGATCAAGGGAGTCTGCTGCGCGGGCAAGTTGGTCGCGTCCAACGATCGCGGCGGCGCGAAGGTTTGGTCGAGCCCTGGGCCGAGGAGCTGGTAGAGCTGCACGGGCATCGTCAGATCCCTCAGTCGGTGCTCGCCGAGGTCGCGTACCTCGACGTCGCCGACGGCCTCCAACGTCGCCTGAGAGAGCAGGACCTGGCCGCCGTGCGCCGCCGCGCAGATCCGAGCCCCGCGGTGAACTTCGACCCCAACGTACCCCTCGGGCCCGAGCATCACGGCGCCGGAGTGAATCCCCATGCGAACGCGGAGGTCGGCGCCGGCGGGCCACTCGTGCCCGGCGAGCGCGGCCTGCATCTCGCGAGCCGCAGTGGTCGCGTTCGAGGCCTCTTCGAACACGATGAAGAACGCGTCGCCCTGCCTGTCGACCTCGTGGCCCCCGAAGGCGGTGAATGCCTCGCGTACGAGACGGTTGTGGTCGGCCAGCGCGTGCGCCCACACCTCGCCGAGCTGCTCGAGCAGGCGGGTCGACCCTTCGATATCGGTGAAGAGGAAGGTGACCGACCCGGTCGGGAGCGTCACGCGTCGGGGCCTGGCGTGGCGCTGCACGCGAGCTGGATCTGCTCCACGGTCGCCGGAGCCGGCAGCTCGAACCACCCGTCGATGCCCGCGTCCTCGCGCGCCGCCTGAACGTAAGCCGGCGGAACGTGCGGTACCTCGACAACCAATGATCACTCCTTCCGACGGCTTCCAGCCGGCCGCGTCGGCGGGCCGCCAGAGTCTCTCGCCTCCGGGCCATGCCTGTAAGGGTCGAAAATCGTGATCCTGGCTCTGATTGGCACTGTGGGGGCTATCGGGATCGGAGCCAGCGTTCGAGGTCGCTGCGGTGGACGATGCCGAGCACGAGGAGGACGCGGTCTTCATTGACGACGTCGTACATGACGCGGTAGTCGCCGACGCGGAGTCGGTGGAAGGTATCTGCCTGTCCGCGGATCGTTTTCACCCTTTTGCCACGGATGCGACCGGTTCCGGCTGCGGCGATGGCGATCTCTTCGAGGCCGGTGCGGATCCGCTCGCGCACCGGGGCTGGCAGCTTTTTGTAGGCGCGTTCGGCGGCAGGCGCGAGGCGTACCTGGCAGGGCTCGCTCAGGCGATATCCTCGAGCGGTTTGGAGCGGCCTCGGCGGTAAGCGTCGCGGGCGCGCCGTCGCAGAGTGATGAACTCTTCGGCGTTGGCGAGGACGAGATCTTCAGCCTCCTCGACGGGCATGATCACGGCGGTTGGCCGTCCGCGCTTGGTGATCACGTAGCTGCGGCCTGCTGCGACCTCGTCGACGACACGGGAAGCGCCGCTCTTTAGCTCCTTGATGCCGATCTCCGCCACTGACACGCTCCCCAATCGCAAGGTGGTCTCTGCGGTGACCACTTTACCAGCTCGGAGGTAGCCCTGTCCACACGCCGGGTCCAGCTGATCCGTAGCATCGACGGGGTGTTCTTCTTCCTTGTGCATTTGATGTTGGCGCGGCTTGTGCGGCTTGTTGCTGGGCGCTCGGCGGTCGCTGCACTCGAGGTCGAGAACGCGGTGCTTCGGCACCAGCTGGTCGTGTTGCGGCGGACGGTTACGCGTCCGGAACTGCGACGGCGGGATCGGGTGGTGTTGGCTGCGGCGAGCGGGCGACTGCCGCGCGAGCGCTGGCCGGTGTTTCTGGTTTCGCCGCAGACGCTTTTGCGGTGGCAGCGGGAGCTGGTGCGCAGGAAGTGGACGTATCGGCATCGGCGTGCGGGGCGGCCGCCGCTCGAGCGTGAGCGTCGCGAGCTCGTGTTGCGGCTGGCCCGGGAGAATCCCCGCTGGGGCTGTGTGCGTATCCAGGGCGAGCTGCGCAAGCTCGGGATCCGGGTCGGCGCGACCACGATCAGGTCGATCATCAGGCGCTCCGGTCTTGGTCCGGCGCCGCGCCGGCAGGGACCGTCATGGGCCGAGTTCCTGCGCGCGCAGGCGCAGGGGCTGGTGGCATGCGATTTCTTCACGGTGGAGACGGTCTGGCTGCGGACGTTGTACGTGTTGTTCTTCATCGAGCACGGTTCGCGGCGCGTCCGGCTGGCGGGTGTGACCGCAAACCCGGATAGTGCTTGGATGCGTCAGCAGGCACGAAACCTCGCGATCGAGGAGCGGCTCGAGAGCGTTCGTTTTCTCCTCCACGACCGGGACACGAAGTTCTCGGGGCCGTTCGACGAGATTCTGCGTGGGGAGGGTGTGCGTGTGATCAAGACGCCGGTGCGGGCGCCGAGGGCGAACGCGGTCGCCGAGCGATGGGTGCGCAGCGTCCGCAATGAATGCCTGGATCACGTGCTGGTCCTCGGGCGCCGCCACCTCGAGCAGATCCTGAGCGACTATCTGACCCATTACAACACCGAGCGGCCGCACCGCTCGTTGGCGCTCGCCGCTCCAGCGGGGACGCTGCAAGAAGTGCGCGGGTCGCCCCCGCTGCAGATCCGCCGCCGGGACGTGCTCGGCGGGCTGATCCACGAGTACTCCGCTGCCGCATGATTGGTCACGGCGCGCCGCATGTTTTCGTCGTGGCGCGCAACCCGCAGGACGACAGCAAGCTTCCCTATCTGCTGCGGCTACCGATCGAGGGCGGGATCGTGCTGAAGGCGCGTGAGCGGTGGCCTACGACCGCGCGCGTCTACTGTCACCGCTTCGAAGATGCGTGGCCCGAGGACATCGAGGTCGTCGAGGAGACGCCGGCGCTGCTCTGCCGGAGGCGCGGAGGAG
>CAVRBW010000005.1:0-299099 GCA_963719325.1 uncultured Actinomycetes bacterium | reverse complement strand
GCTGCAGCTCGAACCAGTTGATGCCGAAGGCTTGGCAGCCGAGCTCCCTCCTCACGAACCGCACGCCGCCGCCGGGGCCTGACGCCTCGATCTCGTCGACGTTGACGACGCTGAAGCCCATCAGCTCGCCGCCTCGGAGTAGTGCTCGATGACCTCGCTCCAGCCGGTGTCGTGGCTCGCGCGCGACTCCGTGGCGCGCTCGCCGAGGATCTCCCAGCCGCGGTGATCGAGCGCGACGCGCGTCCCGGTACCCTCTGCCGCAAACCGAACCTCGAGCTCCGTCGCCTCGGACGAGTCGCCACCGGGGTACCAGGTCATCAGGAATCGGTGGGGAGGATCCCACTCGACCACGCGGCCCCACTCGCCCTCGCCTCCATCGGAGTGGCGCTCGAAGACCCGGCCGCCGGCGTGCTCCTCGAAGACGACCTCGGTGATCTTGTCTTCGCCGATCGAGTGGTGCGACAGCGGCCACCAGCTGCCGATCTCCCTGGTGAAAACGTGGAAGGCCCGCTCCGGATCGCACGCGACGACGAGCGTCTTGTGGATCGGCGCGACCGTGCTCTGCATGCTGCTCACCTGTGCCTCCTTTCCTGCTCGGCTGCCGACTTGAACGCGGCGAGCGCCTGCTCCCAGAAGCTGTCGAGGTAAGCACGCAGGTCTTTGAGTCCCTCCGGATCGATTCCGTAGATCCTGCGCGTGCCGTCCTTGCGATCGGTCACGAGCCCCGCCTCCTTCAAGACGCGGAGATGCTGTGACACCGCAGGCCGCGAGATGGGGAGGTCGGCTGCGATCTCCCCGACAGGACGCGGCCCGCCGCGCAGTCGGTCAAAGATCTCTCGTCGGGTCGCATCACCGAGTGCGTCCAGCGCCGTCGCGTAAGTCATTGCTTACGTAAGGCTACGCTTACGTACCGTCCGGGTCAAGCAGCGGGGAGCGACTCGAGCCCGCGCCCTCGAGCCGGAGAAGGGCCTCCTTGCGGTCGAGGCCGCCGGCATAGCCGGTCAGCGACCCGCTCGCGCCGATCACGCGGTGGCAGGGGAGCACGATCGGCACCGGGTTCCGGTTCAGCGCGCCGCCGACGGCGCGAGCGGCGCGCGGCTTGCCGATCGTGGCCGCGAGGGCCCCGTAGGTGGTCACTTCGCCGAAGGGCACGCGTGCCAGCTCGTGCAGGACGAGCTGCTGGAAGGCGGGGAGAGGGGAGAGGTCGGTCTCGAGGTCGAATTCGTGGCGTGCGCCCGAGAAGTACTCGTCGAGCTCGCGGCGGACGGGATCGACGCGGCGCGGGATCCGCAGGACCCTCGCGCCGAAGTCCGCGGTCAGCTCGTCGAGGGCCTCCTCCGGACGGTAGGCGATCTTGCAGAGGCCGCGGTCGGTGACCGCCACGAGGAGGTTCCCGACCGGAGAGTCGGCGAGGTCGTAGGCGACGTCGACGAGCCCTTCTCGCTCGGCGGCGTTCCGGAAGCGGAGATCGAGATCGGTGGGGACGGTCATGCAGGCTCCTTTCTGCGTAGTCGCCGAACGCCGGCCGACGCCGCCTGGCGGGCGGCGACCTCGCTCGAGCCGAGCGCCGCTCCGATCGCGGCATACGGCAAGTCGTACGCGTAGCGGAGCACCACGGCTGCGCGCTCGGTCGGCGGCAGCTCCTCGGTCAGGTGCTCGAGCTGCGCGTACGCGGGTCGCCGAGGCAGCTCGACCGGCTCCTCGAGCTCGACGGCCGGACGTTCGCGCCGGAAGAGATCGACGACGACGTGCCTGGCGATCGTCAGCACCCAGGCGCGCAGATAGTCGCCGTGGCGAAGGGCGGGGTATGCACGCAGTGCGCGGAGGAACGTTTCCTGGAAGGCGTCCTCGGCCTGCTGCCGCCCCAATCTGCGGACGAGCAGCCCGAACACCTCCTCGCGGTGCTCGGCGTAGAACCGCTCGAAGGGCGGGATCACGGCGACTTCCATCATCGAGGGAAACGCCGCGAGGCGTGGTCGTGTGAGATCAGTCCTGGCCCGTGAACAGCGTCAGCTGCATCCCGTCGGGTGCCTGCACGCGGACGTTACGGTCGTGCCACGGCGTGACGACGGGATCGGCGAGCTGCTCGGCGCCGGCGTCCACCAGCCGCTGCGCGAGTGCGTCGCTGTCCTCGACCTCGAACGCGATCCTCACAGGACCGGCAACGCGGCGTCCGACCTCGATTTGGTCGATCGCCTCCGCCTGCGCTTCGTTGATCAGCTCGAGCGTGGCACGGCCGGCATCCAGGATCGCGATGCGACCGTCGCCCTCGGCCTCCCAGGCTGCGTGCTCGGGCAACCCGAGCGCATCGCGGTAGAACGCGACGGCCTGCTCGAAGTCGTCGACGGTCAAGACGAGGCGGAGCTCCACGCCGCGAATTCTGCCGGAAAGGACCCGTCCACCCGATTGGGTGACTTTGGAGCGCCGGGGTTGTGCAGTGGGGAATGGTGGGGTAAAGTGGGGCGGCGTGGAATCATGCTCCTGGGCGAATACGAACACACCATCGACGACAAGAACCGTCTCACCCTGCCGGCGAAGTTCCGCTCGGCGATGGCGGGCGGCGTCGTCCTCGCACGCGGGCTCGACACCTGCGTGGAGGCGTATCCGCTCGACGGCTGGACGAAGCTCGTCGAGTCGCGTCTCTCCGGCCTCAACCCCCTCAGTCGCGAGACGCGCGTCCTCGAGCGCTTTTACTACACCGGCGCGATCGAAGCCCAGCCTGACAAGCAGGGTCGCGTGATGCTGCCGCCGGCGCTGATCGACCGCGCTGGACTGACTCGTGAGGTGGTCGTCGTCGGGATGCGCGACCGGCTCGAGATCTGGGATCGCGCCGCCTGGCAGGCGCAGCTGAAGGAGGTCATGGGAAGTGCAGAGGATGTTGCCGAACGCCTTGCAGCCCAACACGACTGATCACGTTCCTGTCCTCGCCGACGAGGTGCGCTCGCTCCTCGCTCTCGAGCCTGGGCACACGCTGATCGACGCGACCTTCGGGGCGGGAGGGCACGCCTCGCTGCTCGCGCTCGATCTGAAAGGCCAGGGCAAGGTGATCGCGATCGACCGCGACCCCTCCGTGCGTCCGTACTTCGAGCGCTTCAGGCGAACCGCGGGCGTGACGGCGCGCTTCCTCCGAGGCGACTTCTCGATCATCCTCACGCAGCTCGCCGACAACGGCGTGCGAGCGGACGCGGTCCTCCTCGACCTCGGCGTCTCGAGCATGCAGCTCGACCGGCCCGAGCGGGGCTTCTCCTACGCGACCGACGCGCCGCTCGACATGCGTATG
Organism: uncultured Actinomycetes bacterium; assembly: GCA_963719325.1. Taxonomy (GTDB): domain Bacteria; phylum Actinomycetota; class Thermoleophilia; order Gaiellales; family Gaiellaceae; genus DATBLE01. The sequence continues at coordinate 295,819 of CAVRBW010000005.1, read as the reverse complement.
GACCCGTCGGCCGAGTACTCGGCGCGCGAACTCGTGAACGAGGCCGACGAGCGAGAGCTGGTTCGGATCTTTCGCCGCTACGGGGAGGAGCGCTTTGCGCGGCAGATTGCCCGCGCCATCGTCCGCCGGCGGCGTCAACGGCCCTACGAGCGCAGCGGGGACCTGGTCGACACGATCAAGGCGGCGATCCCCGCTCCGGCCCGCTTCGGCGACGGCCATCCGGCGAAGCGCGTCTTCCAGGCGCTCAGGATTGCGGTCAACGAGGAGCTCGACGCGCTGGAGACCGCGCTGCCGGAGGCACTCGAGATGCTGCGGCCGGGCGGCCGGCTCGCTGTGATCAGCTTTCACTCGCTCGAGGATCGGATCGTCAAGCACACCTTCCGCGACTGGGCGCGTGGCTGCACCTGCCCGCCCGAGTTCCCGGTGTGCGTGTGCGGCCACGAGCCCGAGCTCCGCGTGCTGACGCCGAAGCCTGTGCGTGCGAGCGCCCGCGAGGCAGCACTCAATCCGAGGGCGGCGTCGGCGCGGCTGCGGGTCGGCGAGAAGGTCGCGTAGTGGCCGCGGTCGCCGGGAGGGGGAAGGCGTTGGTGCGCGACGTCGCCGTCGCGCCGCTGCCGGTCGCAGAGGCGACGGCGGTGCCGGTCGGCCGGCCGCGAGCGCGCCCCCGCCGAGAGCGACGACCGCGTGTTGCCGGCGGCGTGGTCGCGATCACCGTGATCGGTGTGCTCCTGGCCGGCGTCGTGTTCATGAACGTCGCCGTCTTGCGCCTGAACATCGAGCTCGACCAGCTGGGCCGTGACCGCACGCGGCTCCGGGCCGACATCGCGCAGGTCTCGTCGCAGCTCTCCAGCGAGATGGCCGCGGCGAGGATCCAGGCTCAGGCGCGCAGGGAGCTGAACGTCGTCCCGGCTTCCGCGAGCGACACGACGTTCGTCGACTTGCCCGCGAAATGAGCCCGCGTCTGGCGAATCGCAGGATCCGCCTCGTCCTCGCGATCCTGATGCTCGGCTTCTTCCTCACCTTCGGGAGGGCCGTCTGGCTCCAGCTGATCAGGGCTCCGGCGCTGGAGCGGCTCGCAGCGCGCCAGCAGCACGAGGTGGTGACGACGCCTGCCGGTCGCGGGACGATCTACGACCGCATGGGCGTCCAGCTCGCGATCGGGGAGCAGGCGACGACGGTCTACGCCGACCCACGGCGCGTGCGGAATCCCCAGCGGGTCGCGGTCGAAGCCGGGCACGCGTTGGGGGTCGACCCGAACAAGATCTATCCGCAGCTCCTGAACAAGAAGCACAGCTTCGTGTACGTCCAGCGGAAGGCCGACCCGGATCGCGCTGCTGCGCTCCAGCGCCGGGGGCTCGCCGGACTCGACTTCTATCCCGAGGAGCGGCGCAGCTACCCGCAGCACACCGTCGCCTCGCAGGTCCTCGGCTACGCCGGTCTGGACAACAAGGGCCTGGCGGGGCTCGAGCTCGGCCTCGAGAGCGAGCTCGCGGGGAAGCCGGGCAAGGAGACGATCGTCCGCGACCCATTCGGACGAACGATCGACGTCGTCAGCTCGACCCCCGAGAAGCCGGGTCACGATGTCTTCCTCACCCTCGACCACAGCATCCAGGCGAACGTCGAGTCGGTCCTTCGGGCCACTGTCTCGAGATGGCATGCGGTCAACGGCACGGCGATCGTGCTCGACCCGAGGACGGGCGCAATCCTCGCCATGGCCGTCGCCCCCGGCTTCGACGCGAACGACTTCTCGAACGCTTCGGGCGACCTGCAGCGCAACCGGGCGGTGACGGACACGTACGAGCCGGGCTCGACCTTCAAGGTGCTGACGTACGCGGCGGCGCTGACGGACAGGGTCGTCAACCCCAACACGAGATTCACCTTGAAGCCCTCGATCAATGTCGCCGACCGGACGATCGGCGAGGCCGAGGAGCGACCGACCGAGACCATGTCGGTCGCCGAGATGCTCGCGCGCTCGTCGAACGTCGGCACGATCACCCTGGCCGAGCTGGTCGGGAAGCAACGGCTCGGACAGTGGATCGAGCGGTTCGGATTCGGCCGCCGGACCGGAATCGACTTCCCGGGGGAGAGTCCGGGCATTGTCCTGCCGGTCGACCGCTGGTCCGGCTCGACGATCGGAAACGTCCCGATCGGACAGGGAATCGCCGTCACCCCGATCCAGATGGCGGCCGCCTATGCCGCCCTGGCGAACAAGGGCGTCTGGACCCAGCCGCACCTCGTCGACCATGTCCGTGGCAAGAAGGCGCCCAAGCTCGAGCGGCGGCGGATCGTCTCGGCCCCGATCGCCAGCCAGCTGCTCGGAATGCTCCAGGGAGTCGTCTCAGGAGGGACCGGGGAGGAAGGCGCGGTGCCCGGCTACACCGTCGCGGGCAAGACCGGCACGGCCAACAAGCCAGACGCGTCCGGCGGGTATTCAGACACGAAGTACGTCGCCTCCTTCGTCGGGATCGTTCCTGCGACCGCGCCTCGCCTCGTCGTCTCGATCTCGATCGACGAGCCGCAGGGGCAGATCTTCGGGGGCCTTGTCGCCGCACCCGCTTTTCGTGAGATCGCCCAGTTCGCGCTGCGGTACCTCGACGTGCCGCCCGACGACCAGGCGTCGCTGGGCGCGGGCGGCACGTCAACCGGCTAGGCCGCTTTGGACGCGCTCCGCGCTGAGGTGCACCCAGCCTCCTCCCCGCGGCGAGCATAGTGACGCGAGCAGCGAACACGCCAGTGTCCGTACCGCAAAATGCCCGCATATGGGCCACTTCGGTGACGATTGGCGACCCGGGCAGCGGCAGAGGCCCCTGTTAGACTCGCCCGTCGTGGACCTGGAGCGGCTGATCGCCGCGCTCGCGCCGACCGACGTCGTCGGGCGCGTCCCGACCGAGGTACGCGACTTGGCCTACGACGCCCGCGCCGCCCAGTCCGGCTCGCTCTTCTTCTGCGTTCCCGGGATGAAGGCGGACGGCCACGACTTCGCGCCGGCGGCGGTCGAGAACGGCGCGGTCGCGCTCCTCGTCGAGCGGCCGCTCGACCTCGGGGTTCCGCAACTGGTCGTGCCGGATGCCCGGGCGGCGATGGCGATCGCCGCCGACGAGTTCTTCGGTCGCCCGACCGAGGAGCTTGCCGTCGCCGGGGTAACCGGAACGAACGGGAAGACCACGACCGCGTTCCTGATCTACGCCGTGCTCGCGGCGGCGGCGCGCCGGCCGGGGCTGCTCGGGACGATCGAGACCCGCGTCGACGGTGAACGCCGTCCGGCAACGCGGACGACGGCGGAGGCGATCGACCTTCAGCGCCTCTTTCGCGAGATGCTCGATGCCGGCGACCGGAGCTGCGCGATGGAGGCGACCTCGCACGGATCCGCCTTGCGGCGACTCGACCGCGTGCGCTTCGCCGTTCTCGTCTTCAGCAACCTGAGCCAGGATCATCTGGACTTCCACCACGATCTGGAGGACTACTTCCAGGCAAAGCGCCGGCTCTTCCTGGGCGAGGACGCACCGCCGGCGGCGGTCAACGTCGGCGACGACTACGGCCGCCGGCTCGCACGCGACCTCCGGGAGCAGGGCACTCCGCTCGTCACCTACGGCTTCGCCGACGACGCCGAGATCAGGCCGGAGGAGCCGGAGATCTCGACGGCCGCGACCGAGTTGACCGCCGGGGGGACTCGACTCCGCACCCGCATGCGCGGCCGCTTCAACGTCGAGAACGTGCTCGCAACGGTCGCCGCGTCACGCCTCCTCGGTTTGCCCGACGCCGCCGTCGCCGCCGGGATCGAGTCCGTGGCCGGCGTGCCCGGGCGGTTCGAGACGATCGACGAAGGCCAGCCCTTCACGGTCGTCGTCGACTATGCGCACAAGCCCGGGGCGCTCGAGAACGTCCTGCGGACCGCGCGGGAGCTGAGCACCGGACGCGTGATCTGCGTCTTCGGCTGCGGCGGGGATCGCGACCGGGGCAAGCGCCCGCTGATGGGGCGGATCGCAGCCGAGCTCGCCGACGTCGCGATCGTCACCTCGGACAACCCGCGCAGCGAGGATCCACTCGCGATCATCGACGAGGTGGTCGCGGGAATGCCGGGCGAGCCGGAGATCGAGCCCGATCGCCGTCGAGCCATTCAGCGTGCGATCGAGCGGGCGGTGCCGGGCGACGTCGTCGTGGTCGCCGGGAAAGGGCACGAGCGCGGCCAGGAGATCGGTGACGAGGTGCTCCCATTCGACGACCGCGAAGTAGCCGGCGAGACGCTTCGCGCGTTGCGGGCGACGGCGTGATCCCGCTTTCGCTCGACGAGGTCCGCGAGCTCGCGCCCGGCGGGCTCGAGCAAGCTCCCTGGGCCGAGCAGGTGACCGGCCTGCAGACCGACTCACGCCGGGTCGAAGAAGGCGACCTCTTCGTCGCGGTCGGTGCCGGCGCCGACTTCGTCAAGCACGCCTTCGCGCGCGGTGCAGCGGCGACACTGGTTCCGGTCGACGCCTTCTCGGCTCTCGCGGCGCTCGCCGGCCGCGTCCGGGAACGAAGCCCGGCGCGCTTCGTGGCGATCACCGGGTCGATGGGCAAGACCTCGACGAAGGACATCCTGGCCGCGATCTGCACGCCGCAACGGCGGACGGTCGCGGCCGAGCGAAGCTACAACGCCGAGATCGGGGTGCCGCTCACGATCGGGCGCGTCGAGCCGGAGACGGAGATCTGCGTCCTCGAGCTTGCAATGCGCGGCTTCGGCCAGATCGCGGAGCTATGCGCGTTCGCGCGGCCGGACGTCGGCGTGATCACGAACATCGGCCCCGTGCACCTCGAGAAGGTTGGAGACCTCGCCGGGGTCGCCCGCGCCAAGAGCGAGCTGGTCGACGCATTGCCGCCGGGAGGCACGGCGATCATCCCTGCCGACTTTCCCGTCGCCCGCGACGACCTGCGCGTCGTACGTCTCGGTCTCGACGTCACGCTCGCGACGTTCGACCCACCGACGCTCGTGACCTCGCTCGGCACCGTCGAGGTCGACTTCACCGCGCGCCATCTGGCTGCAAACGCGGTTACCGCGCTCGCGGTCGCCTCGGAGCTGGGGCTCGAGGTGCCAGGGCGCCTCGAGGTCGAGTTCTCCGAATGGCGGAACGAGGAGCTGCCGCTTCCCGGGGGCGGCGTGCTCGTCAACGACGCCTGGAATGCGAACCCGGTCTCGATGCGGGCCGCCCTGGAGCATCTCGTCGCGCTCGCCGGGGGCCGCCGTACGGTGGCCGTCCTGGGCGACATGGCCGAGCTCGGGACGTACAGCGAGAAGGGCCACCGCGAGGTTGCCAGTGCGCTCGCGGAGCTCGGCATCGACGAGGTCGTCGCCATCGGCCCGCAGGCCCGCGCGTACGGCGGCCGATGGGTGGCAACGCTGGAGGAAGGACTTGTCCTTCTCGACGAGCTCCTCCGGCCGGGCGATTGCGTGCTCGTCAAGGGCGCTCGGATGATGGGGCTCGAGCGGGTCGCGGAAGCCCTCACGACTGTCAACGCCTAGTGGTCACCGTCCTGATCGCAGCGATCGTCGCGATGGTGATCTCGATCGTCGCCGGCCCGCGCTTCATCCGCTTCCTGCGGCTGCGGGAGTACGGCCAGCAGATCCGCGAGGAGGGCCCGGCCGCGCACGTCGCCAAGCAGGGGACGCCGACGATGGGAGGCCTCCTGATCCTCTTCGCCGCGACGGCGCCGTTCCTGATCCTCACGAACTACTCGACGCCCGCGCTGACGGTGTTCTTCTGCATGGTCGGCTGCGGCTCGATCGGGTTCCTCGACGACTACATCAAGCTCACGCACCGCCGGTCGTTGGGGCTGAACGGGCGGTGGAAGCTCCTGCTCTTGCTCGTGATCACCGGGGTCGTCGCCTGGGTCGCCTATCACCGGAACTTCTCGACCGACCTCTACATGCCGGGCTTCAAGATCCCGCTCTCGTGGGCCTGGTACCCGTTCCTGTTCCTGATCATCGCCGGTGCTGCGAACGGCGTGAACCTGACGGACGGTCTGGACGGCCTTGCGGCCGGGACGGGGATCATCTCCGTCTTCACGTTCACCGCGATGACGGTGATCGCGTACATCCGCTCGGGCCCACCGGGCCACCGCGAGGTGCGCCTGCTCGACCTGTCGATCATCGGCGCCGCGCTGATCGGGTCGATCATCGGCTTCCTCTGGTACAACGCGTTCCCGGCCGAGGTGTTCATGGGCGACACCGGCTCGATGGCGATCGGCGGTGCGCTGGCCGGGTTCGCGATCATGACCAAGACCGAAGTCTTGCTCCTCCTCGTCGGCGGAATCTTCCTCGTAGAAGCCGTCTCGGTGATCCTCCAGGTCGCGAGCTTCAAGTACCTCGGCCGACGCATCTTCCTGATGACCCCGATCCACCACCACTTCGAGATGAAGGCGTGGTCGGAGACGAAGATCATGGTGCGCTTCTGGATCCTCACCGCGATTCTCTGCGCCTGCGGGTTCGCGCTCTACTACCGCTACTACTTCCGGTTCTTCAGGGGATGAGTCGCTCGCCTTCGGCTCGCTCCCGTGGAGGAAACCATGTTTCCCCCACGAGCCCCCTCCTTCCAGAGGCGATGTTCATGGGGGAACCTCCCGGTTTCCCCCGGCCTCTTCCCTCTCACGGGCCAGGAAGCGGCCCGTGACGATCCTCGTCCTCGACGGCGACCTGCTCGGCGAGGCGCTCGAGGCGCTCGCCCCCGACGAGCTCCTGATCGTCGTCGACCCCTCGGCGACCCGCCTCGAGGAGCTGCAGGAGCGCTTTCCGGATCCGCGGGTCACGTACCTGATCGGAGACGGGTCGGTGATTCCGATCCCCAACGCGTCCGTCGACCGGGTGCTGGGCGACGGCTCCGACGCCGAGCTGCGCCGCGTCGTACGAGGATGAAACGTGCGGTCGTTCTGGGGATGGCGCGCTCGGGTGAGGCGGCTGCGACGCTGCTCGAGCGCAGCGGGGTCGAGGTCGTCCGTGTCGACCGCTCGCTCGGGAACGACGGCGACGTCTCGCTGCTCGACGGCGCGGACGTGCTCGTCAAGAGTCCCGGCGTGCCGAGGGAGAACGCCCTTGTACAGGCGGCGAGGATTCCGATCTGGAGCGAGGTCGAGCTCGGCTATCGCCTGCTCCCCAACCCGGTCCTCGGCGTCACGGGAACGAACGGGAAGACGACCACGACGGAGTGGCTCGGGGCGATCTTCCGGGCGGCCGGGCGCGAGGTCGCCGTCGCCGGGAACGTCGGGCGGGCGGTGACTGCGGTCGCGGCATCGCCCGAGGCATGGATCGTGTGCGAGCTCTCGAGCTTCCAGCTCGAGGACGTCCACGAGTTCCGGCCGCGCGTCGCGCTCCTGATCAACCTCGAGCCGGATCACCTCGACCGCCACGGGAGCTTCGCTGCCTACCGCGAGGCGAAGCTGCGGATCTTCGAGAACCAGACGCCCGACGACATCGCCGTGGTGCCGCGTGGCTTCGCACCGGTTCCCGGAGATGGACGGCGGATCGAGTTCGCGGCCGACGACCGTCTGCCGGCGGAGCCGCTGCTGCCCGGCTTGCACAATCGCGAGAACGCCGCCGCCGCGACCGCCGCCGGCCGCGCCGCCGGAATCGGCGACGACGCGATCGTCGAGGCGCTCCGCAGCTTCCCCGGCGTCGCCCATCGCCTCGAGCTCGTCGCCGAGGTCGCCGGCGTTCGCTACGTCAACGACTCGAAGGCGACGAACACGGCCGCCGCGCGGCGGGCGCTCGCCGCCTACGAGGCGCCGCTGCACGTCATCCTCGGCGGCTCGCGTAAAGGCGAGTCGTTCGACGACCTGGCGCGCGAGCTGTCCGGCCGTGCGTACTTGATCGGCGAGACCGCGGAGGAGCTGGCCGGCGCACTCGAGCGGGCGAGCGTGCCGTACGTGCGCTGCGGGGACCTCGAGACGGCGGTCGCGGCTGCGTCTCGGGCGGCGATCCCGGGCGACGTCGTGATGCTCTCGCCGGCCTGCGCGAGCTACGACCAGTTCGACAACTTCGAGCACCGCGGCGAGGAGTTTCGGCGGCTCGTGCAGAACCTGTCCGGGTGAAGCGTGGGCACCTCGAGTCGAACGTCCTCGTCCTCGTCACCCTCTCGCTCGTCGCCTTTGGGATGGTGATGGTGTACAGCGCCACGTCGGCGTCGGCGACGATCGGGGGCGGCAACCCGACCTACTACCTGAAGCGCCAGGCGATCTACGCCGTCCTCGGCGTCGTGGTGCTCGTGATCGCGACGCGCTGGAACTACCGGACGCTCCGGCACCTGGCGCCGATGCTCGTCCTCGCGAGCCTGTTCCTCCTCGTCCTAGCCCTGGTCGCCGGCGACCGCGTGAACGGCGCGAGCCGGTGGCTGCAGTTCGGCCCGCTCACGTTCCAGCCCTCCGAGTTCGCGAAGCCGGCGCTGGCAACGTGGATGGCGCTCTTCCTTGCCCGCAGGCCGGTGCCGCGCACGCTCGCCGAGCTGACCAAGCCGGTGGGACTGCTCACCGGGGTCTTCTGCGCGCTCGTGCTCGCGGAGCCCGACCTCGGGACGGTGATCGCGCTCTGCGTGATGGTCGGCGCGATGCTCGTGATCGCGGGCGCGCCGATGCGGATGATGGGGATGGCGAGCGGGATCGTCGGCTCGATCGTCCTGATCGCGATCTGGCTGGAGCCGTATCGCCGCACCCGAGTCTTCAGCTTCATCAACCCGTGGCACGATGCGCAGGGCGCGGGCTACCAGACCGTGCAGGCGATGGTCGGGCTCGGCTCCGGCGGGATCTTCGGCCGCGGTCTCGGCGAGAGCGTCGCGAAGGTCTTCTACCTCCCCGAGGCGCACACGGACATGATCTTCGCGATCATCGGGGAGGAGCTCGGACTTGTTGGCGGGATGCTGGTGATCGCCGCCTACGCGGCGTTCGCCTGGGCGGGCATGCGGATCGCGCTGCGTTGCCGCGACCCGTTCGGGAAGTTCCTCGCCGCCGGGATCACGACGCTCGTCTGCGGCCAGGCGGCGGTCAATCTCGCGGCGGTCGTCGGGGTCGCGCCGCTGACCGGTATTCCGCTCCCTCTGGTCTCGTACGGAGGGACGAGCCTGGTGGTCATGCTCGCGTCGGTTGGAATCCTCCTTAACATCGCTCGCAGCGATGTCGTCGAAGCCGCAGCTGACGTGCGTGATCGCCGCCGGAGGAACAGCCGGACACGTGATTCCGGCGCTCGCCGTCGGCCAAGCGCTCCGCGCCCGAGGCGTGAGCGTCAGCTTCGCCGGCTCGCCTGACCGGATCGAGGCGCGGCTCGTCCCGGCGGCCGGGTTCCCCTTCGATTCGTTCCGGATCACAGGCCTGCCGCGGCGCCCCGGGCTTGCGCAGGCTCGCGCGGTGCTGCTCGCGGGGCGAGCGCCGAGGGCATGTGCGCGGATCCTGGCCGAGCGGCGTCCGGACGTCGTGCTCGGAGCAGGTGGCTACGTCGCCGGTCCGATGGTCTACGCGGCCTGGCGGCGGCGAATCCCGGCCGCGCTGACCGAAGCGGATGCCCATTTCGGGCTCGCCAATCGACTCGCCGCGCCGTTCGCCAAGCGCGTCTTTCTGGCCTATGCAGTTGCGGGGCGGAACGGGTCGAAGTACCACGTGGTCGGCCGGCCGATTCCCGCGTTTCCGCAGGTCGATGCGGACGAGGCCCGTCGTCGATTCGATCTGCCGCGGGACGGCCGAGTGCTGCTCGTGTTCGGCGGCAGCCTCGGTGCACGGGCTCTGAACGACCTCGCCGTGGACGCCTTCGGCGCCGAGGGTCCGTACGTGCTCCACCTCTGCGGCGAGCGCTATCTGGCCGAGCTCGAGCCGCGCGTGCGACGTCCGGAGTACCGCTTGCTGCCCTGGACCGACGAGTTCCGTGTGGCGCTCGAAGCCGCTGATCTCGTTCTCGCGCGGGCCGGCGGATCGATCTGGGAGGTGGCCGCCGCCGGCCGACCGGCGGTGCTCGTCCCCTCACCGAACGTTACGGCCGACCACCAGACCAAGAACGCGCGGTACTTCGAAGCGGCGGGCGGCGCGGTCGCCGTCCCCGAGCCGGAGCTCGACCGGGTGCCCGCGCTCGTTCGCGGTTTGTTGGCGGACGACAGGCGCCTGGCCGCGATGGGCGAGGCGATGCGCCGTGCCGCGAAGCCGCGGGCGGCCGACGAGATCGCCGAGGAGTTGATCGCGCTTGCTCAGGGCTCCTAGCGCCGGGAGCACGTGCATCTCCGAGCAGGGTCGGGAGACATGGTGCTTCCTCCTCGGTTGTCCCGCTCGACCACCGCATCGGAGGAACGAATGCCCGCCGCAGTAGGAGCCCCGCTCGAGGGCCGACGCATCTGGCTCGTCGGCATCGGGGGCGCCGGACTCTCGGCCTACGGCCTGCTGGCACATGCGTGGGGCGCCGAGGTGGGCGGCTGGGACCGGAACGAGACCCCGTATCTCGGCGCCGTGCGTGCGGCGGGCATCGAGGTTCGGGTCACGCCGGAGCCCGAGGGCCGGGAGGGGTGGGAGGTCTTCGTCTCGAGTGCGTATCCGGGGGTGGCCGGGCGGCCACGAGCGGGACTCCTCGCCGAGCTCGTCTCGCTGCGGCCCGCGATCGTCGTCGCGGGCGCGCACGGCAAGACGACCACTGCGGCGATGATCGCCTTCGTGCTGCGCGAGACCGGCCGCGATCCCAGCTGGATCCTCGGCGGCGAGGTTCCCCAGCTCGGCGCCAACGCCGGTGCGGGGGAAGGCTGGCTCGTCGTCGAGGGCGACGAGTCGGATCGCTCGGTGGAGGAGCTCCGGCCGCGGATCGCTGTCGTGACGAACGTCGACCTCGACCACCACTCGACGTTCGGCTCGATGGCGGAGGTCGAGACCCTGTTCGAGCGGTGGCTGACGGAAGTGCCGGACGTCGTGCGCGGCTGGGAGCTCGAGCCGGCCGAGCTCGAGCTCGCAGTACCGGGAATGCACAATCGACGGAACGCCGCCGCTGCGCTCGCGGCACTCGAGCTGGTCGGCGTGCCCGGCTCGGCGGCTGCGACGGCGCTCGAGCGCTTTTCGGGCGTCGTCAGGCGCTTCGAGCTCGTGGGCGAGGCCGCGGGGGTGACGGTCTACGACGACTACGCCCACAATCCGGCGAAACTGGCGGCGGCGCTCGAGGCCGCGCGGACGCGGACGGCCGGACGCGTCCTCGTCCTCTTCCAGCCGCACCTTTACTCGCGGACGCAGCACCTCTCGCTCGAGCTGGGCCGCGAGCTCGCGGCCGCCGATGTCGTCGCCGTCGCCGACGTCTACCGCGCGCGCGAAGAGCCTGTTGCCGGCGTGAGCGGGAAGCTCGTCGTGGACGCGCTGTCGGACGCCCGGCCGGGTCTCGCTCCGGGCTGGACGCCCAGGCTCGAGGACGGAGCGCGGTTCGTTGCCCGTCGAGCGCGGCGTGGCGACCTCGTCGTGACCGCGGGCGCGGGCGACGTCGACCGTGCCGCTCGGCTGATCCTCGACGAGCTCGATCGGCGTGTGGAACCGGAGCGGCCATCGTGAGCCGCGAGCATTCAGCGGGTCGTCCGCGGTGGGACGATGTCGGCGCGTCTCCGACACAGACTCGTGCGAGCTTCACGGTTAGGCTTGCGCCATGGGTCGGGGAGGAGGGGTCTTCCCAATCGTGTCGGCCGACCCTCCAGTGTGGCCTGCGATGAAGATCGAGGAGGGCGTCCTGCTCTCGCGGTTGACGACCGTGGGAATCGGTGGGCCTGCGCGTGCATTCGTCCGGGCTCGAACCCTGTCCGAGCTCGAAGAGGCGCTGGCCTGGGCGGTCGAGCGCGAGCTTCCCGTCCGGCCGGTGGGTCTGGGCTCGAACCTCCTGGCGGCCGACGAGGGCGTCGACGCGCTCGTCGTCCGTCTGGACGGGGAGCTCGCCGGGGTGGAAATTCGCGGGACGCTGCTCGTCGCCGGAGGAGGAGCCGCGAACGCGGTCTGCCTCCACCGCGCACGGGACACCGGCCTCGGCGGCTTCGAGTTCGCGTCGGCGATTCCAGGCACCGCCGGCGGAGGCGTTCGCATGAACGCGGGCGCCTACGGCACCGACTGGAAGGCCGTGCTCGACCGGGCCCTGGTCGTCGACGCGGGTGGATCCCGCTGGCTCACGAACGAGGAGCTCGACCTGTCCTACCGTCACTCGAGCCTCGAACCGGGCCAGGTCGTCGCCCAGGTCGAGTTCCGGCTCGCGACCCGAGCGCCTGAGGAGGTCAAGCAGGTCGCCGCCGATCTGCTCGCGCAGCGGAAGGCGACGCAGCCGACGAACAAGCGCACCTTCGGCAGCGTCTTCAAGAACCCGGACCACGAGCTGGGCGCCGGCCGGATGCTGGAAGACTGCGGCCTGAAGGGACACCGGATCGGCGGTGCCCGGATCTCGCCCCGCCACGCGAACTTCATCGAGAACGCAGACGGCGCCACCTCTCGAGATGCGATCGCGCTGATGGCCGAGGCAAGGCGCCGAGCGCTCGATCGCTTCGGCGTCGTGCTCGAGCGAGAGGTGGAGCTCTTCGGCCCTCTCGAGTTGCCGCCTGCGGGCGAGCTGCCGGGTGAACACGCCACGTCGGCGACGTGAGCTGGCGCTACGGCGACGCGACGATCGAGACTGCTCGGCTCAGGCTGGAGCCGCTCCGGGCCGAGCATGCCGATGAGATGGCCGCGGTGCTCGGCGACGAGCGGCTCCACGAGTTCATCGGCGGCCGGCCGGCGACAATCGCCGAGTTGCGTGACCGCTACGCGAGACTGGCGGCGGGTTCGCCGAGCGCGGACGAGGTGTGGCTGAACTGGATTGTCCGCTGCCGTACCACGTCGGAGGCAATCGGCAGCGTGCAGGCGACGCTTGCCGTTCGCAGCAATCCCGGGAAGGCGCACGTCGCCTGGGTGATCGGTGTGGACTGGCAGCGGCAGGGCTTCGCTTCGGAGGCCGCATGTGCTCTCGTCGGGTGGTTGCAGAGCCAGGGGATCGCTGACGTCTTTGCCAATATCCATCCTGATCACCGTGCGTCGGCTGCGGTTGCGCGGCGCGCGGGGCTCGAACCTACCGACCGGTACGTGGACGGCGAGCGGACCTGGCGGAAGGCGCCAAGCAGTCCGCACTGAAACGCCTGGCAGGACCCGGGATCCTGGCGGCGAAGCGAGTCTCGCCAATGGCCGATCGCCCCCGGAATCGGCCGGCTGCTCCGGCGAAGCGCCGCGTGCTGCCGGTCGCGCTCGCCGCAGCCGTGATGGTGGCGGCCGCGTTCGGCGCCTATTTCGTCGCCCGGGAGACGGCGATCTTCGCCCTCGACCGGGTGGAGGTCGAGGGCGCGTCGCCGGCGGTCGCGAAGCAGGTGCGCGACGCCCTCGACCCCTACGTCGGCAAGAGCCTGATGCGATTCGACGCCGACCAGGCCGCGCGGCGGCTATCGGCGGTCGCCGAGGTCGCCGACACGCAGTTCGACCGCGCGTTCCCGCACACGCTCAAGGTGCACGTGCGGCTCGAGCGGCCGGTGGCCGTCCTGCGTCGGGGCTCTGACGCGTGGCTCGTCTCGTCAAGCGCGCGTGTCCTGCGGGAGGTCGGGCGCCCGTACCCGCGTCTGCCGCGCATCTGGCTACCGCGTGCCGCGGACATCTCGGTGAACTCGACCCTGGGCGGCCTAGGCGCGAAGGGCGTGGCTGCGCTCGCGCCGCTTCGGTCGGTGCGCCTGCGTGCTGACGTCCGCCAGGTCACGGTCGACGACGGCGAGCTCACGCTCGTCCTGGGCTCGGGCACCGAGATCCGCCTGGGCGACAGCGGCGACCTCCGACTCAAGCTCGCGATCGTGAAGCAGCTGCTGCCGCTGACCGGCGGCGCGAAGTACGTGGACGTCAGCGTCCCCGAGCGGCCGGTGGCGGGATTCAACCCTCAACTCGCAGGTTGAGGTTTAGCCTTTCTCCCTGCAAATGGCGTTGACAGCCGCGTTGATCGGCCGTACCCTGAACTGGCACGAAGGGTTCTTTGCCCCAATCCTGAAGTAGACCTTGAGATCCGAGGACTGGACGTCACCATGAGCGTGAGAGATCAAAGCGGTAGCTACCTCGCAGTTCTGAAGGTGATCGGCGTCGGCGGCGGGGGCACGAACGCTGTCAACCGGATGATCGAGGCCGGCCTGACCGGCTGCGAGTTCATCGCGGTCAACACGGACGCGCAGGCGTTGCTGATGAGCGACGCCGACGTGAAAATCCATATCGGCTCAACCGTCACGCGCGGGCTCGGCGCCGGCGCGGACCCCGAGGTCGGCCGCGCTGCGGCTCACGAGACCCGCGACGAGCTCAAGGACGCGCTCAAGGGCGCGGACATGATCTTCGTCACCGCAGGCGAGGGCGGCGGCACCGGCACCGGGGCTGCACCGACCGTGGCCGAGATCGGCCAGGAGATCGGCGCGCTGACCGTCGGCGTCGTCACCAAGCCGTTCGCCTTCGAGGGGCGCGTTCGCTCCGAGCGAGCCGAGACCGGGATTACGGAGATTCGCGAGTTCGTCGACACGCTGATCGTGATCGAGAACGACCGGCTCCTTCAGGTGGTCGAGCGCCAGACGTCAGTCGTCGACGCGTTCCGTCTCGCCGACGACGTCCTGCGTCAGGGCGTCCAGGGGATCACCGACCTGATCACGGTTCCCGGGCTCGTCAACGTCGACTTCGCCGACGTGCGCACGATCATGCGCGACGCCGGCTCGGCGCTGATGGGCATCGGCAGCGCCTCGGGCGAGAATCGGTCCTCCGAGGCGGCGCGCATCGCCGTGTCGTCACCGCTGCTCGAGTCGTCGATCGAGGGAGCGACCGGAATCCTCCTGAACGTGACCGCCGGCCCGGACGTCGGGTTGTTCGAGGTCAACGAGGCCGCCCAGGTCGTGACCGCAGCCGCAGATCCGAACGCGAACATCATCTTCGGCGCCGTGATCGACCCCTCGATGGGCGACGAGGTGCAGGTGACGGTGATCGCGACCGGATTCGGGCAGCAGCGCCGCCGGGGGCGCCGGCAGGAGCGGCCGCGCGTGGCGGTGCCGGAGACTTCGAGCCCGCGCGAGACGCGCGAGAGCTTCGACATGCCAGCCGAGATGCTCGACGTCCCGTCCTTTCTGCGCGACAACTGAGAACTCGTTTCAGAATGAAGCCTTGTACCGCCGGAGCCCGCTGGGCGGCGCGACTTCCCGCTTCGGCGTCGGCCAAGCCGCCGCCTACGCTCCTTGGCCGGCTCCGTCGAGCCTACGCCGGCTGCTTCGTCCTCAGTCGCGCCCATATGCCCGCATCTGGGCGCTCCTTGCGTCCTTGCCTCGCACTCGCCCATCGAACTCCGGACGACGAAGCGTCATTCTGAAACGAGTTCTAGGCCGCGGCGCAAACAGGTAGCCGGGGTGGAGTAGCATCGGCCCCGGTGCAGACCCTCCGCCATACGCCGCTGCACGACCGTCACGTCGCCCTCGGCGCGAGGATGGTGCCGTTCGCCGGCTGGGAGATGCCGGTCCAGTACGAGGGTGTGATCCAGGAGCATCGCGCCGTCCGCGAGGACTGTGGTGCCTTCGACGTGTCCCACATGGGCGAGCTGGAGGTCGAGGGGCCTCGAGCGCGTGAGCTCCTTCAGTCACTGCTGTCGAACGACCTCGACCGGATCGAGCCAGGTCACGCCCAGTACACGCTGCTGCCGAACGAGCGCGGCGGGATCGTCGACGACCTGATCGTCTACGAGCTCGACGCGTTCCGGTATCTGCTGGTCGTGAACGCGTCGAACCGCGAGGCGGACTTCCAGTGGTTGAAGGAGCGCGAGGTCCCCGGCTCCGACGTCCGCGACGTCTCGGACGAGTACGGACTCATCGCGGTCCAGGGTCCGCGCGCAGTCGAGCGGCTCGGCCTCGAGCCCGCGGCCGCGTTCACCTTTGCGGAGGCCGAGGTGTTCGGGATCACCTGCATGGTCAACCGGACGGGCTACACGGGTGAGGAAGGCGTCGAGCTGCTCGTCATGGCCGACGAGGCGGCCGAGCTCTGGGACGCCGTCATCGCCGCCGGCGCCACCCCGTGCGGGCTCGGCGCACGAGACAGCCTCCGCCTCGAGGTCTGCTACCCGCTGCACGGCAACGACATCGGCCCGGACACCGACGCGATCTCGGCCGGGCTCGGCTGGGTCTGTGCGCTCGAGAAGGACTTCACCGGCGCGACCGAGCTGCGCCGGATCAAAGAGGCGGGGCCGGCGCGGCGGCTGGCGGCGTTCGTGATGGAGGAGCGGGCGATCCCTCGGCAGGGAATGGAGATTCTCGAGGGCGGCGAGGTCACCTCCGGCACCCATTCGCCCATGCTCGGCCAGGGGATCGGCATGGGCTACGTCCCTGCCGCGCTCGCCGAACCCGGGCATGAGCTGACGATGGACGTCCGCGGCCGACATCGTCGAGCCCGCGTCGTCGAGAAGCCGATCTACCGACGAGAGGAGTGAAGCCACCGTGGCGGCTGAGACCTATCCAGACGATCTGAGGTACCACCCCGAGCACGACTGGGCGCGAGTGGAGGGCGACACCGCCACCCTGGGCATCACCTGGTACGGCCAGGACGCGCTTGGTGAGCTCGTCCACTACGAGCCGCCGGACGTCGGTGCTTCGCTGAGCAAGGACGGCGCCTACGGCGAGGTCGAGTCGGTGAAGGCGGTCTCGGACCTGATCGCGCCGCTCTCCGGAGAGGTGCTGGAGGTAAACCAAAAGGTCGTCGACGAGCCGGAGACCGTCAACGAAGACCCCTACGGAGAGGGGTGGCTCGTCCGGATCCGAATCGGCGACGCCCACGAGGCCGACGCGCTGATGGACGTCGAGGCGTACAAGGCCCACCTCGGCTCGCTGTGAGCGTAGGCTTGACGGAGCTCACCGAGGAGCGGAGGTGCCGGCTTTGCCGGCGCCGGAGCGGGGTGCTGAGCGTAGGCTTGACGGAGCTCACCAAGGAGCGGAGGTGCCGGCTTTGCCGGCGCCGGAGCGGGGTGCTGAGCGTAGGCTTGACGGAGCTCACCAAGGAGCGGAGGTGCCGGCTTTGCCGGCGCCGGAGCGGGTCATGAGCTTCCTCTCGCTGACCGACGCCGATCGCGACGAGATGCTCGCCGCGATCGGGGTCTCCTCGGTCGGCGAGCTCTTCCGCGACATACCCGAGGGCGTGCGCTTCCGGGGCCGGCTCGACCTCGAGCCGGCGTTGTCGGAGCCCGAGCTCGTCGCGCACCTGGAGGAGCTCGCCGCCAGAAACGTCCACGCGGGCGAGGAGCTGTCGTTCCTCGGCGCAGGCATCTACGACCACTACGTCCCGGCGGTCGTCGATGCCGTGCTGCAGCGAGGCGAGTTCCTGACCGCCTACACGCCGTACCAGCCGGAGATGAGCCAGGGCGTCCTGCAGACGATCTTCGAGTACCAGACCGCGGTCTGCGAGCTGACCGGCATGGACGTCTCCAATGCCTCCGGCTACGACGGGACGACGGTCGCCGCGGACGCCTGCTTCATCGCCAAGCACGCCACCGGCCGCTCGAAGGTGGTCCTCGCAGAAACCCTGAATCCGCAGGTGCGGCAGGTGGTGAAGACGTACGCGCCGGGCTTCGGCCTCGAGGTCGTCGAGGTGCCGCACCGCGGCGGGACGATCGACCCCGACGAGCTGGCGGCCGTCGCCCAGGACGCAGCCTGCGTGATCTTCCAGCAGCCGAACTTCTTTGGATGCCTCGAGCCGGCACCGGACCTCGCCGCCGCCGCGAACGACGCCGAAGCACTGGCGGTCGCTCACGTCGACCCGGTCTCGCTCGGCGTGCTGGAGGCGCCGGGCAACTACGGCTGTGCGATCGCAATCGGCGAGGGTCAGAGCGCCGGGAACTTCCAGTCCTTCGGCGGTCCGCATTACGGCTTCATTGCTGCCCGTGGCGACTACACGCGCCGAATGCCGGGCCGGATCGTCGGCGAGACGACCGATCTCGAGGGCAAGCGCGGCTATGTGCTGACCCTGCAGACTCGCGAGCAGCACATCCGTCGCGAGAAGGCGACCTCGAACATCACCACCAACCAGACACTCCTCGCGCTCGCCGGCCTCGTCCACCTGACGTGGCTGGGCCCGCAGGGATTGCGAGAGGTGGGGGAGACCTGCATGGCCCTGGCCGGATACGCGAAGGAGCGCCTGACGGCAAGCGGCACGGAGCTTCTGTTTCCAGACAAGGCAACGTTCAAGGAGTTTGCCGTGCGGCTCGGACGGAGCGCCGGCGACGTCGTTCGTGATGCGCGCGCCAAGGGCGTTCACCCCGGCTACCGCCTCGGGCGCGACTACGAAGGCATGGACGACGCGCTCCTCGTGGCCGTCACCGAGAAGCGGACGCCCGAAGACGTCGATCGCCTTGCGGCAGTGCTCGCTGAGGTGGCGGCGGCATGACGAAGCTGATCTACGAGCGCTCGCAGCCCGGCCGCCGGGCCTCGAGCCTGCCGCGGTATGACCTGGCGGTCGTCGAGGCTCCGAGCGAGTTCGCCCGCTCCGCTCCACCCCGCTTGCCCGAGGTCTCCGAGCCCGAGCTCGTCCGCCACTTCACCGAGTTGTCGACCCGAAACTTCGGAATCGACACCGGCTTCTACCCGCTCGGCTCCTGCACGATGAAGCACAACCCGCGCGTCAACGAGCGCGTCGTCGGGCTCCCGGGCTTCCGAGACCTGCACCCGCTCCAGGAAGAGAGCGGTGCACAGGGCGCGCTCGAGCTGATGTGGCGTCTCCAGGAGATCCTCGCCGAGGTATGCGGGCTCGACGCCGTCTCCCTTCAGCCCGCGGCCGGCTCGCAGGGCGAGTTGACCGGCCTGATGGTGCTGCGAGCGTACTTCGCCGGCCGCGGCGAGACGGAGCGGCGCGAGATCGTCGTCCCCGACACCGCCCACGGCACGAACCCTGCCTCCGTGACGATGGCCGGCTTCCAGCTCGTCGGAGTGAAGACGGATCCGCGGGGCAACATCGACATCGAGGACCTGCGCGGCAAGGTCGGGTCGCAGACCGCCGGGCTGATGCTGACGAACCCGTCGACCCTGGGACTGTTCGACGAGAACATCGAGGAGATCGAGCGGATCTTCCACGGAGCAGGGGCGCTGATGTACTACGACGGCGCCAACCTCAACGCAGTCTGCGGCGTCTCGCGGCCAGGGGACATGGGCTTCGACGTCGTCCACATCAACCTCCACAAGACGTTCTCCCAACCGCACGGCGGCGGCGGTCCCGGCGGCGGCCCGATCGCGGTGACGAAGGCGCTGGAGCCCTTCCTGCCGGTGCCGGCGGTCGTGCGAAAAGGCGAAGGCTTCGGCCTCGACTTCGACCGGCCGAGCTCGATCGGGAAGGTGCGGGCGTTCACCGGTCCCTTCGGCGTCTTCGTGCGCTCGTACGCCTACATCCGTTCGTACGGATCTGGGCTGCGCGAGATGTCGGAGGCCGCGGTTCTGAACGCCAACTACCTGCTCGCACGGCTGAAGGAGGCCTACGACCTGCCGTTCGACCGCCTGTGCATGCACGAGTTCGTCCTCTCGGCCAGGACGCTGAAGCGCGAGCACGGCGTATCCGCCCTCGACGTCGCCAAGCGGCTGATGGACTACGGCATCCACCCGCCGACGATCTACTTCCCGTTGATCGTCGCAGAGGCGCTGATGATCGAGCCGACCGAGACCGAGCCGAAGGAGCGCTTGGACGAGTTCTGCGAGGCGATGCTCGCGATCGCGAACGAGGCGGCGACGAACCCGGCGCTGGTTCACGACGCCCCTCACAGCCGGCCAGTCCGCCGTCTCGACGAGGTGAAAGCGGCGAAGCGTGCGGTCGTCCGCTACCGCTTCGAGGAGCATCCGGATCTGTCCGCCGAAGCCGTCCCGGCCGCGGTTGCCGAGGCACCGAAGGGCGTCTGACCTGGACCGGCGCGAGCGAGAGCGGATCCTGGGCGAGCACGCCCCGCGCGAGCCGACGCTGCTCGAGGGCCGCCTCGTCGATCGGCTTGAGCAGGACCTCGAAGGAAGCCCTCTCCGCGGAGAGCCGCTGCCGCGGCGCCTGCGCAACTTCTCGGTGGCGGCAGACCGCTACGCGCTCTCGCTGGCGGGCCCGCCCGCCCACGTGCGCCGGCTTCGCGCGATCGAGGAGGAGACCGCTGCGCACGAGGAGGCGTTGCGCGCCGCGTGGACCGGCCTGTCGCACGGTTGCCGGGGCGACGCGTTTGCCCGGCGCTGGCGCGAGGTCGCATTACGCTGGAACTTCGACGCCGTCAACGAGCTGATCCGACTGCACAACCTCTGGTATCCGGCCGAGGCGAAGCTGCCGATGGATCCGCGCACCAGGGACTTCGTCCTCGTCGGCGGCGCTCCGTACCGTCGCCGCGCGCTCGACGCCGGCTGGATTCTGGAGCGGTTCCCGGCGCGCCGAGCCCTCGCCGCGTAGCGGCAATGTTCCGGCAAGCATCTACTAGGCCCCTCCGGCGCCGAGATTGAGCCGGACGGCCCATTGACCGCAGTCGGGGCCGCACGGATGCTGTCTGCATGTGGTGGCCGCGGTATCTGGCGCGAGTCGAGCGAGTCGAAGACGCGCTCGCACGGCTGCGCAAGCGGATGCAGGCGCCGCCGACGGAGCCGTCTGTCATCGCCTTCTCCGAGCCGCCGGCAGGAGACGACATCCGGCTCTTCCCGATCGTCGGACGCGATCTCTGCTTCCCCGTCGCGGCACTGCTGGCTCGGGACAAGCTCGAGGAGGCAGGACGCCTCGTTCCCGAGCATTCCTGGGTCGCATCCGTACCGCTGTACGGCTAGAACCTAGGCCTTTGCCGCGAGCTGTCCACAGGCGGCGTCGATGTCGCGACCGCGGGTCAGCCTGACCGTCGCCGGGATCCCCGATCGATCGAGCACGGCCTTGAACGCGGCGATCGCAACGCGAGATGACCCAGCGAACGCGCCGGTCGGGTTGTACGGGATCAGGTTCACCTTGAACGTCTTCGCGTCGAGGACGCGGGCGAGCTCGGCGGCCTGCTCGACGCGGTCGTTCACACCGCCGAGCATCACGTACTCGACGAACACGCGGCGGCCGCGCAGCTCGGAGTAACGGCGGCACTCGGCGAGCACGTCTTCGAGGGAGTAGCGCTCGTTCACCGGCATCAGCTGCGAGCGCAAGGCGTCCTCGGCGGCGTGGAGCGAGAACGCGAGGCGGATCGGCTCCGCGACCTCGTCGACGAACCTGCGCAACCCTGGGAGCCAGCCGACCGTCGAGATCGTGGTTCGGCGGTGAGTGATGCCCACGTCCGGCAGGCGCCGAGCGGCTTGCAGGACCGCATCGAGGTTGAGCATCGGCTCGCCCATGCCCATGAAGACGCAGTGGTCGACCTTTTCGATGCGGCGGAAGTAGAGCGCCTGGTCGAGGATCTCCGACGCCGTCAAGTTGCGACCGAAGCGCATCTGCCCCGTCGCACAGAACGTGCAGGTCAGCGGGCAGCCGGACTGCGACGAGACGCAGATCGATCGGCGGCCGTCCCGGTAGCGCATGAGCACGGCTTCGACCTGGTTCCCGTCAGCTGTGCGGAAGAGGGTCTTCACGGTGCCGTCGCGCGATGCCGACTCGCGCTCGACCTCGAGCGTCGAGTAGGGAATCTGCTCCGGCAGCGCCACGCGCAGATCCGCCGGGACGTTGGTCATCTCGTCGTATCCGGAGGCGCCGCCCGCCGCCCAACGCCAGATCTGACCGGAGCGGTACGGGGGTTGTCCGCGATCGGCGAGGAATGCCGTGAGCAGGTCGAGATCCACGTGCCCACGGTAGCTTCGGCACGTGCCTGCCGTTCTCGGCTCCCTCCGGTCTCGGCTCGAGGAAATCGGCGCAGAATCGTTCGCCACAGGTCACTGACACGACACGACGGACAGCGGTAGCGTCTCCGCCGAGGGCGGCGGGAACGGCTCCCCACCCTTTGGGTGGGGGTGCGGTCAGGTTCGGTGAGGAGCGTGTCGGCCGCTACGCTCCGGGCGTGATCGATCTCCGCTCCGACACGGTCACCCGGCCCAGCCGGGAGATGCTTGCCGCGATGGCCGCCGCCGAGGTCGGCGACGAGCAGGAGCGCGAGGATCCGACCGTCAACGAGCTCCAGCGGCGCGCAGCCGAGCTGCTCGGTCACGAGGCCGCGCTCTTCCTTCCGACCGCGACGATGGCGAATCAGATCGCGCTGCGCGTGCACACGCGGCCGGGGAGCCAGCTGATCGCGGAGGAGCGGACGCACATCCTGATCTACGAGGCGGGTGGCCCGGCGGCCCATTCGGGATTGATCGCGCGCGGCTTGCCGGGCAACGCCGGGCGGATCACGTCCGGCCAGGTGCGCGAGGCCGTCGAGACCGCCGATTGGCTCCAGCCGGCGAGCATCGTCGTGCTCGAGCAGACTCACCGCAGCGCCGGCGGGCGGGTCTGGCCGCTCGAGGCCCTGGCGGACGTCGCAGCGACCGGGCACGAGCTCGGCCTTGCCGTCCACCTCGATGGTGCGCGCCTCCTCAACGCATCGGTTGCGAGCGGGCTCGAGCCCGCCGAGTACGCCCGACTCGCCGACACCGTCACCGTCTGCTTCTCCAAGGGCCTGGGGTGCGCGCTGGGGGCGGTGCTCGCGGGCTCGGAGCCGGCGATCGAGCAAGCATGGCGGTTGAAGTTCCTCTTCGGCGGCGCGCTGCGCCAGGCCGGGGTCGTTGCTGCGGCGATGCTCTACGCGCTCGACCACAACGTCGAGCGCCTGGCCGAGGATCACGCGCGCGCCAAGCGTCTGGCGGAAGGATTCGCCGCCGCCGGTCTGCCCGTCGACGTCGCCGCGACCGAGACGAACTTCGTCGGCGTCGACGTCGGCTCGATCGGCATCGATGCCCGCGAGGCACAGAGACGCATCGCCGAGCACGACATTCGAGTCGGAGTGCTTCGTCCCGGCGTGCTTCGTGTCGCGACCCACCTCGACGTCACCGACGAGGACGTCGACCGGGCGGTTGAGCTGATCCCGCAGGCGCTCGGTGTCCTCGCTGCCGCCTGACGCGCTCTCGCGCGTCCTGCGCGAAGGCCAGGCGACCTACCGACTGCCGAGCGTCTCGGCCGCCGTCTACCGCGGAACCGAGATCGTGTGGTCAGAAGCTTTCGGTCACGCCGGGGAGGACGGTCGCGAGCCGAACGCGGGAACGCAGTACCGGATCGGCTCGATTACGAAAACCTTCACCGCCACCGCAGTCCTGTCGCTCCGCGAGGAAGGAAAGCTCGACTTCGACGACCTCCTGGGGCAGCACATCCCCGAGGCTGCGTATTCCGTCCCTGCCGCTGCGGCGATTGCTCGGGCACAGTTCGGGCCTGCAGCGAGAGCCGCCGGGGGAGGTCTGGGAGTCGCTCGAGTTTCCCGTCGCCGAAGAGCTCGTCGCCGGGCTCGAAAGCGCCGAGCTCGTCCTGCCCGGAGGGGCGTTCTTCCACTACTCGAACCTTGCGTACGCGCTCCTCGGCGAAGTGGTCTCGCGCGTTTCGGGGATGCCGTTCACGCGTTTCGTCGACGAGCGCCTGATCGGGCCGCTCGGTCTCGAGCGCACCACCTGGGAGTCCGTCGAGCCGGCCGCCCGCGGCTACTACGTCGACCCGCACGCTCGCACCCTCGAGGCGGAGCCCGATCTCGCCGGCGAAGGTGCGGCCGCCGTCGGCGGGCTGTGGAGCACCCCAACCGATCTCTGTCGCTGGGGAAACCACGTCGCCTCGCTGGCGGCGCTGCATCAGGTCCAGATCATGGACGACCCCGAAAGCTGGACGCTCGCCCACGGCCTCGGCCTTCAGCTGGTCCGGAAGGGCGAGCGCGTCTTCTTCGGCCACGGCGGCGCGATGCCGGGATTCCTCGCGATGCTGCTCGGCCGGCGCAGGGACGGCATCGGCGCCGCGGTCGTCACCAACGCGACGACCCCTGGAGCGGCGGTCGAGACGATCTGCCTCCAGCTCGCCGAGCAGGCGCTCGAGCTCTCGCCCACGCAACCCGAGAGGTGGCAGCCTGAATCCGAGCCACCGCCGGAGGTTGCCGAACTGCTCGGCACGTGGTGGGCCGAGGGCGTTCCGTTTGCCTTCTGGTGGGAGGGTGGTCAGCTTCGAGCCCGGCCGCAGGAGAGCGACAAGCCGCGTGCGCTCTCCGTGTTCGCGCCCGACGGCACGGATCGCTTCCGCGTCGCCGAGGGGCGTGAGCGCGGCGAGCTCCTACGAGTGGTGCGCGACTCCGAGGGACACATCGTGAAGCTCTACTGGGCCACCTATCCGGTCACGCGCGAGCCACGAACCTTCGCCGAGCCGTAGTAGCTGCTACCGGCTACCGGCCTTGTAGAAGATCACCGCTGCCCCGACATAGGCCCCGACGAGGACGATGCCGCGCCAGCTGCTCGAGCGCCCGCGGGCGAGCAGCAGCGCGGCGAGCAAGGCGGATCCGCCCATGACCGCGATCTCGACCTGGCGGAAGGCGAGCGTGAGCGGCTCGATCGCCCAGGAGAGAATTGCCACAGCAGGGACGACGAAGAGCGCGACCTGAGCGCTCGACGACAGTGCAATCTCGGTCGCGAGCTTCACCTGCCCGCGACGTGCGACGACGACCGCGCCGCCGTGCTCGGCAGCATTGCCGACGATCGCGACGATCACTGCCGCGACGAAGAAGTCGCCGAGGTGTGCCTTGTCGGCAAACGTCTCGATCGAGTGGACCAGGATTTCCGCAATCACGGCCGTCGCCACTGTTGCCACGGCCAAGACTGCCAGCGAAACGCGCATCGTCCACGTCGTCTCGCCCTTCTCGCTCAGCACGAACATGGCGCGGTGGCGCCGGAGCTGGCTCCACGTGACGATCACGTAGGCGACGAGGAGCACGATCGAGACCGGGAGCGAGAGAAGCTCCAGCGAACGCCTGGACGTGTTCCCCTCCCAGCCGGGAACTGCCGGGATCAGGAACAGCACCGTGGAGACGAGGACGAGCCCGACAGAGATCAAGCCCGAGCGCCGGTCGATCTGCTTGGTCGGTCCGAGAGCGAGAGAAAAGCCGAGGACGAGCAGGAGATTGCCGACGACGCTGCCGGTCAGCGAGCCTCTGACGACCTCGAAGAGGCCGTCGTTCACGGCGAAGAGGGCGATGATCAGCTCAGGCGCGTTCCCGAAGGTGGCGTTGAGGAAGCCGCCGATCCCCGGGCCCGTGTGCTGGGCAGCATGCTCGGTCGCCTCGCCGATCAGCCAGGCGAGCGGGACGAGGGCGGCCGAGGCCAACACGAAGAGCGTCACCTTGTCCGGCCGCACCGTGAAATCGATGATGATCGTGAGCGGCGCGAGGCCGAGCGATGCCCAAAGAAGCCTTCGCGCCACGAAGATCAAGCCTATCCGGGCCGGAACGAAGCTGGCCCCATGCCTGAAACGAGCGCGGTTGTCAAGACTTGCGCAGCGGAAAAGCCGTCACCCACAATCTAGGTATGGAGTCCCGCCGCACCGCGTCCCAGGCGCTGCCGCTCAGGCCGCAGGACGAGGTCGAGTGCCGGCGGTGCGGGGTGCACTGCGACAAGGTCGTGTACCCGGCGGCGTGCCTCGACCGGGCGTGCCCCTTCGTCTACGCGTACGAGGAGTTCGGCCATACGTACATCGGCTGCATGCAAAAGGTGTACGAGGTGGAGATCGACGTCGACCTCCTCCGCGCGGCCGAACGGCACAGCGGGGGCTTCGGCGCCGTCCGCTCCGTTCGCCAGCCGCTGCCGATGTGCCGAGTTGAGGTGGAGGAGACCTACCGGCACCGAAGCAGCAAGCTCGGCTGCGTCAACCCGGAGTTCTCGGAGCTACCCGTCGGGCGACCGACGTTTCGCGTGTTCGCCCGGGTGCGCTGAACCGGCTCGTCGAGTCGGCGACCTCCGACGCGGACCTCCGTGCTGTGGTCGAGATTCGTCGGGCAGTGATGGGGCGCAGCCTGGATGTCGGCGTACTCCGGCACGCGCAGCATGCAATGGACGCCGTGTACCTGCTCGCGCGGGTCAACACGGTGGCGGTGGGGTGCGCAGAGAGCCTCGTCTTTCCGGGGATGGCGGCTGCGCCGTTTCTGTGGGCGGATGCCACCGTACTGCCCGCGTCTCGGCGTCGTGGGATCGGTTCCTCACTCCTCAGGGCGGTGTCCGAACGGGGGCGAGCGTTGGGAAAACAGGGACTTCAGCTCGAGGTGCGCGACGACGATCCCGACTCCGTCGCCTTCGTCGAGAAGCGCGGCTACCGCGAGATCGAGCGAGAGCACGAGGTCGTCCTGGATGTGAGCTCCCTGTCTGAGCCTCCGGTGATCGACCCGCCCTCAGGAGTCACGATCGTGGCGCGAGCCGAGCGCCCTGATCTCGAGCGGCAGATGTTCGAGGTCGACCGGGAGGCGAGCGGCGACGTCCCCGGCCTCGCCTCTTCGATCGAGCAGACCTTCGACGAGTGGCGCTCGTTCGCGATCGCGCGTCCCAGTCGCGATCCGGAGTTGACCTTCCTCGCGATTGCCGGCGATCGTCTCGTCGGGCTCGCGTACCTCGACGTGATGAGCGGCGTCGCCTACCACAGCCTGACGGGTGTCGTTCGGGATTGGCGCGGCCGAGGCGTCGCCAGCGCTCTCAAACGGGCGCAAATCGCTGCCGCCTTCGCTCGTGGGTACGGCGAACTGGTCACCGAGAGCCAGCACGAGAACGTCCCGATGCGGCGCTTGAACGAGAAGCTTGGCTACGTCCCCGGCCCGGCGAGGATCGTCTTCCAGGGCCCGCTTCTTGCATGAGCATTTCGTCGCCGCGACCGACATGGCGGGCGCGGCGAACAGCCGCAGGCCGTGAGCAAACAGGGAAGGGGGCTCACGGGGGAAACCGGCTGTTTCCCCCGTCTAGGTCCAGCGGGCGTGCAGCTCGCGGAGTTTGCGCACTTCGGCCTCGTCCGCGCCGTGGTTGTCCGGGCCCGGGACTTCCAGCACCGCCGGTAGCTCCTGCAGCTTCGGGTGGCCGAGGAAGGCGCCCAGCTTCTCGCCCATCAGCCCGTCGCCGATGTTCGCGTGCCGGTCGCGGTTGGAGCCGAGCGGCGCCTGCGCGTCGTTCACGTGCAGTGCGCGCAGCCGATCGAGCCCGATCCGCTCGTCGAGGTCGCCGAGCAGGTCGTCGAGCCGCGCCTGATCCGTCACGTCGAACCCGGAGACCCAGAGGTGGCACGAATCGAGGCAGACGCCGAGGCGTGGATGCTTGTCGAGTGCCTCGTACAGCGCGGCCAGCTCGTCGATCGAGCGGCCGATCGTGCCGCCCGCCCCCGCGGAGTTCTCCAGGCAAAGCCACGTCGTGTCCGAGCAGTGATCGAGCGCCTGGGCGAGCGCCGGCACCACCCGTTCGAGCCCGGCTTCGAATCCGGCTCCCTGGTGGGAGCCGACGTGGAAGACGACTGCGTCGGCCCCGATTGCGCAGGACGCATCGACCGTCGAGCAGAGCGTGCTGGTGCTCTTCGAGTAGAAGTCGTCGTTCGGGCTCGCCAGGTTGACGAGGTAGAGGGCGTGGACGAGGACGCCGCCGATGCCGATCTCCTGTCGCCGATTGCGGAACGCCTCGAGATCTGCGGGGTCGTGCTCCGGGAAACGCCACGTCCGCGGGCTCTGGACGAAGAGCTGGAGGGAGTCGACGCCGAGCTCGGCGGCGCGGTCGAGCGACTTCTTCACTCCGCCTGAGCAGTGGGCGCCGAGCAGCACGCCCCTACGATACGAGGTGCATGACGATTCGCGTCCGCATGGCCCCGAGTCCCACCGGCTTCCTCCACATCGGCGGCGTTCGCACCTTCCTCTTCAACTGGCTGTTCGCCCGCGGGCAGGGCGGCGCGTGCCTGCTGCGGATCGAGAACACCGACACGAGCCGCGAGGTCGCGGAGGCGACCGAGCAGATCCAGCGCTCGCTGCACTGGCTGGGGATCGACTGGGACGGGCCCGTCACGTTCCAGCTCGACGCGATGGACCGCTGCCGGGAGCTCGCCCAGCGCCTGCTCGCAGAGGACAAGGCGTACGAGGACGACGGTGCGATCCGCTTCCGGATGCCCGATTCCGGCGTCACCGCGTGGGACGACGCCGTCCTCGGGCGGATCGAGGTTCCGAACGAGCAGCTCGAGGACGTGGTCCTGGTGCGCTCCGACGGCCGCCCGACCTACAACTTCGCGAATCCCGTCGAGGACATGGACGACGCGATCACCCACGTGATCCGGGGGCGAGATCACGTCTCGAACACGCCGAAGCAGCTGCAGATCCTTGCGGCGCTCGGGCACGAGCCTCCGGTGTATGCACACGTCCCCGACGTGCTCGGCGACGACGGCAAGAAGCTCTCGAAGCGTCACGGCGCGACCTCCGTCGACGAGCTCCGCAAGGCGGGATACGTCGCGCCGGCGCTGATGAACTTTCTCGCCCTCCTCGGCTGGGCGCCGGACGGCGAGACGACGATCATGCCGCCGGACGAGCTCGTCCGCCGGTTCTCGCTCGAACGGGTCGGCGCCAGCCCGGCGACGCTCGACTACCAGAAGCTGGATTGGATGAACGGCATGTACCTCCGCGCGATGGCGCCGGGCGCGTACGCCGACACGCTCGTCGCCTACCTGCGGGAGGAGGGGTACGGCTGGGACGAGCGGACGATCCGCGCCTCGGCGCCGCTCGTGCAGGAGAAGATCGCGCGACTCGGCGAGTACCCGGCGTTCGCCGGCTTCTTCTTCGAGCGACGAGACGGCGAGGCAGCAGGCGAGCTCGACGAGCGAGTGCTGGCAGGCGCCGCCGAGACGCTGCAGCAACTCGACCCGTTCACCGCCGAGACGATCGAGGCCGAGCTTCGCGGCCTCTGCGAGCGCCTGGACCTGTCCCCGCGCAAGGGGCTCCAGCCGATCCGGATCGCCGTGACCGGCTCAAAGGTTTCGCCGGGCCTGTTCGAGAGCATCGAGCTACTCGGCCGCGACGAGACGCTCGCCCGGCTCAAGACCGCCCAGGTGGCAGCGGCTTAGGCCGAGCGAGCGGGTCGAGGGCGCGCTGGAACTCCCGCCAGGCGCGGCGGCGGAAGCGTGGCGTCGGCTTGGGCAGCTGGACGTCGCGTGCGCGCTGGTCGCGCTCTTTCCCCACTCAAAGAGGGAACGGGCCGTCCGGCGCGATGGTTACGGGCGGAAGAGAAGCATCCCACCGGCGACGAGCGCGAGTCCGGCCGCCCAGACCGGCCAAAGGAGCAGTGCCGCTCCCGCCGCGAACGCCGTCGCGCCGAGCAGCGTGAGCGCCGTGGCGCCCGCCGCGCTCGCGGTCGAGGTCGGCGGCGCGTGGACGGTGGGCGCGGGGTCGGTCGTCAGGCGCATCCGGGCGAGGCGGACTCGGAAGAGAGCGCCCCTCCATTCGAGGAGGAACAGGGAAGCCGCCTCGTGGCCGTCCGTCTCGAGCGTCTCGACCATCTCGCTCGTGGCGTCGCGGGCGTCGAGGAGCGCGTCGGCGAGCTCCTCGTGGCCGGCGCGCGCGCCGGGGGGCGGCTCCACGCCAGCGAGCAGCTCGCTCGACCAGTGCAGCCGGTACTGGAGGGCGCGCAAGGAATCGAGCGCATCGGTGTCGAGTCGGCGCGGATCGGCCGCGTGAGCCTCGAGCTCGCGCAGCGTGCCCGACAGCCTGCTCCAGAAGCCGGCCATCGTGCCCGCGTACTGCCGGGCGGCGCTGGTGCCGAGGCTCGAGCCCAACGCGCGCGATCATACCCCGGGGCGAGTGGGTAGACTGCCGCCCTCGTGGGGGGCGGCGGGGGAAAGACCGTGTTGGTCGTCGACGACGACGCCTCGTTGCGCCTGCTCTGCAGGATCAACCTCGAGCTCGACGGCTACCGGGTCGTCGAGGCCGACTCCATCGCCGGGGCGAGAGCTGCGCTCGCGCGCGAGGACGTTGACGCCATGCTCCTCGACATCCATCTGGGCGACGGCGACGGCCGTGACCTCGTTGCGTCGCTGGGCGGGGAGCGCCCGCCGGTCGCCTTCTTCACGGGCTCGGCGCAGGTCGACTCCCAGCTTCGCTCGATGGTCGACGACGTCCTGCCGAAGCCGTTCACGCTCGACGAGCTGGCGGCCACGGTGGAGCGGCTCGTCTCCAGTCGCGGCTAGATACATTGCCGGAGGTGACTGCGGCAGGGGTCTTCACACCGCTCGACTACGAGGAGCGGCTCAAGCAGTACCTCTTCGAGCGCTCAGAGGAAGGCCGTGCCGTGCGCGTCGGCGAGAAGGAGACCTCGGAGCAGGCCGAGATCGTCGCCCGCTTCGCCGATCTCTTCACCCGCGAGCAGCTCGATGCGCTCTGGGCGGCCGAGAACGACGCCTCGGGCGAGGTCGGCGAGCAGCTCTACCGGCTTCGCAAGGTGTGCGAGTCGGGAATCGTCTCCGCCGAGCTCGTCGAGCGCGAGGACGAGCTCGAGAACCGGCAGCTGGCCGCGCGGCTGACCTTCCAGGGCGAGGAGCTTCCGCTCCGCGCCGCCCAGGCGAAGCTCGCCCTCCTGCATGCCTACGCCGAGCGCGAGCAGCTCGGTGAGCTTTACGCCGACCTGAACGCAAGCTTCAACGCCGACCGACTCGAGCTGGTGCGCGCCTGGGAAGAGCTCTCGGCGGAGCTGTCGCGCGAACCGGATCCGGTCGCCCGCAACGAGGAGGAGAAGGGGATCTCCCTGCGGACGCTGGTCGCGGCGCTCGACCAGGCGTCGGCCGCCGCCGAGGCCGCGTACCTCGGCATGCGCGAGACGTGGTTCGATCGTGTCCTCGGCGCGGAGCGCGACGACCAGCCCCGTTCGCATCACATGGCGTACGTCCGGCGGATGTCGCCGCTGGAGGCGACGTACACGAAGGAGCGGGCGACCGACGTCTGCCTCGAGACCTTGAAGGCGATCGGCTTCGACCTCGCGGCCGACCCGAACATCAAGCAGGACCTCGACGACCGTCCGCAGAAGTCGCCGCGGGCGTGCGTGATCGCCTCCGATCCGCCGACCGTCGTTCACCTGATCACGCGGGCCCAGGGCGGGCTGCACGACTACCAGGCGTTCCTGCACGAGGCCGGGCACGCGCTCCACTACGCGGGCTGCGACCCGGCGCTGCCGTACACCTTCCGGCGCCTCTCGCGCGACCACGCCCTGACGGAGATCTACTCCTACATCGTCGAGGCGATCTCCCGCGAGCCCGGCTGGCACGCCCTCCATTTCGGGTTGTCCGACGAGCAGGCGCAGGAGAACGCAGAGGCGACGACGTTCCTCGAGGCGCTGCTCTTCCGCCGCTACGTCGCGAAGCTCGAGTTCGAGCTCGACTTCTGGGGGCGATTCGGCGACGACGGCGGCACCCCGGCGGGATACGCGGAGCGTCTGACCGCGGCGACGAGGGTGCGCTACCGCCCCGACGGCTTCATCTCCGACATGGACGCCGGCTTCTACTCGGCCGACTACCTTCGCGCCTGGATTCGGTCGGCGCAGCTTCGCTTCCGGCTGGTGGACGAGATCGGTGAGGACTGGTGGCGAGACCCGCAAACCGGCGAGCGGCTGCGCTCCCTGTTCCTCGAGGGCACGAAGCCGTCGAGCGAGGAGGTCGCGGGTCGGCTCGGGTTCGACCCATTCGATACGAAGCCGCTCCTGCACGAGCTCGGAGTCAGGTAGGAGAGCCGGCCGCCGCGCAGAAGTCCCGCGCCGTGAAGGAGCACAGTCAGATCGACGCAATGCGGGCGGCGATTCGTGGGGATCTCGAGCGCAGCAAGGCACGCCAGGCGGGGGAGATCCCTCCGCCGGTGGCAGCGCCGGATCCGGAGCCGATGCAGCGGGCGGTGATGCCCGAACCGGAGCCTCAGCCGGAACCGACGCCAGAACCGGAGCCCACTCGCGCCGAGGAGCCGACCCTGGTCGAGGTGGAAGCGAGCGGAGCCGGAGCGCAAGGACGAGGAAGAGCCTGTTCAGGCGCCGGAGGCAGCGCATGAGCCGGTCGAGGAAGAGCCCGTCGAGGAACAGCCCCGCCGGCGCCGGCTCCGACTGCTCTTCTGGCGCCGCTGAACGCGGCTCGTTCCCGACTGATTCCTCAAGGAGTTCGGTCGCGTGCCGATACCTCGAAAGAGGTATCCCGACACCGCCCGTGACCGAGTTCTCGCTCAGCTCAAATCGCCTTGCATCGCCGTCGCAGTCGCCTGCGCGGCGGGGATCGAAGCTCGTCGTGCCCGTCATCGTCGGCACGCGTCCCGAGGCGATCAAGCTCGTGCCGATCATCCTCAGGCTGCGCGAGAGCGAGCACTACGAGCCGCTCGTCGTCTCGACCGGGCAGCACCAGCGGATGGTCGCGTACATCTTCGAGCTCGCGCGCATCGAGCCCGACGTCGTGCTCTGGGCGGGGGCGAGACGGTCGCAGCTCAACGAGCGCGTTGCGTCCGTGATGCGACGCTTCGAGGACTTCTGCGCGGAGCGCTTCGACGTCCAACAGGACGCGCAGCCGACGCCGGAGGACATCCTCAAGGGCCGCTTCCCGGCTGCCGTGCTCGTCCACGGGGACACGACCTCCGCGATGTCGGCGGCACTGGCGGCATTCCATCTGCGCATCCCCGTCATGCACGTCGAGGCGGGACTGCGGACTGGCAACAACCGCACGCCGTTTCCGGAAGAGCTGAACCGACGCCTGATCTCGTCCATCGCCAGCTTCCATTTCGCGCCGACGCCGACCAACCTCGAGAACCTCATCCGGGAGAACATCCCGGTCGGGCAGATCTTCGTCACCGGCAACACCGGGATCGACGCGCTCAGGTGGGCATCGCAGATCGACGTCCGTTTCGCGAACCCCGAGCTGCAGGCGCTGCACGACAGCGACAGGCGCGTGGTCGTCGTGACGGCGCACCGTCGCGAGAACTGGGGAGAAGGCCTGGTCGGGATCGCCGAGGGCGTCACAAGGCTGGCGCAGGACGAGCCCGACGTCCATTTCGTGCTGCCTCTGCACCCGAACCCGCGTGTTCGCGACGCCCTCACCGAGCGCCTCGCCGGTCTCGACAACGTCTTGCTCACCGAGCCGTTGGGATATGCGACGTTCGCCCGCCTGCTGGCCCGATCGCACTTCGTGATCACCGACTCAGGCGGGGTCCAGGAGGAGGCTCCCTCGCTGGGGAAGCCGGTGCTCGTCGTCCGGGAGGAGACGGAACGCACCGAGGGAGTCGAAGCGGGAACGCTCCGCCTCGTCGGCACCGATCCGGATCGCATCGTCGAGGAGGGCAGTCGGTTGCTCACCGACCCCATCGCGTACGCCGAGATGGCGGAGGCACCGAATCCGTACGGTGACGGGCAGGCCGCCGACCGGATCGTCCGTGCACTCGAGCACGTGTTGCTCGGAGGCGACCCTCCGACGCCGTTCGGGTCCGGGTACAGCCGGGCCTCGATCGCCCGGCTGGGAGGCTTTCAGCTTCCGCCGCCCACGCCCGCGGAGCTCGACGGTCTCGAAGATCTGATCGGCTCCGAGGGAGCCTGATCTTCCTCGGTGTGACGTCACCCTTCGCCGGATTGCCCGTCGAGGCGGCGGCGGTGTTCTGGGTCACGTTCGTCGTGGTTGGGATCATCGATTGCTGGACCGTGCTCCTCTTCGTCCGCGGATGGCACGCAGAAGCGCGAGCTCCGTCAGCGCCCCCCGACGGAGCGGAGCGCTTCACGTGGGTCTTCCTCGTTCCCGCCCTCAACGAGGAGGTGACGATCCGCGACAGCGTCGAGCGCGTGCTCTCCATACCCGTGTCCCGGCGACGCGTGGTCGTCATCGACGATGCCTCCGACGATCGAACGGCGGCGATTCTCGAGGAGATCTCCCACCCCGACCTTCACGTCGTGCGGCGGGAGCTGCCGAACGCACGATGCGGTAAGGCGGCTGCGCTCAACCATGCCTTTCGCACGATCGTCGGGCCTCTACGCCACATCGACCGGAACCAGGTGATCGTCGTCGTGATCGACGCCGACGGCCGGCTCGATCCTGCTTCTCCACGCTATGCGGCAGCGCATTTTGCCGACGCCTCCGTCGGTGGCGTCCAGATGCTCGTGCGGATCTACAACCGTCAACGACCTCTGACGTGGTGCCAGGACGTCGAGTTCGCCGTCTACGCTCACCTCTTCCAGGCCGGTCGAAACGACTGGGGAACCGCCGGCATGGGCGGCAACGGCCAGTTCAATCGATTGAGCGCTCTCGAATCGGTCGCCGACCCGGTCGGCCCCTGGCGCGACCGGCTCACCGAGGATCAGGACCTGGGCCTCCGTCTCGTCATGCGCGGGTGGGAGGGCCGCCAGGAGCTCAGGGCCACCGTCGCGCAACAGGGCCCGTCGGTGCTCCGAGCGCTTCTTCGCCAGCGCACGCGATGGGCGCAGGGAAACCTCCAGGCGATCACGTTGGCGCGCAAGCTGCTTGGAGCTCCGTTCCCGCTGGGCGCGAGGGGCGAGCTCCTCCTCTACCTGTTCATGCCGATCTGGCAGGGGCTCGTCGGCGCGGCATTCGTGGGCGCGGTCGTGCTCGCGGCCCTCGGCATCGCCCCGTTCTGGAGCGGTGGCCCGAGCTGGCAGCTCCTGCTCTTCTACGCACTCGCCTTCGGAGGAACGGTTCTGGGGTGCGTGGCGGGCCGGAGGAGCGAAGGGCTCCGAGGCTGGCTCGTCGGCTTCCTCGTCGGCCACGTCTACATGCTCTACACGTGGCTGCTCTGGCCGGTGCTGGTGCGGGCGGCGGCACGCCAGCTCGGCAAGCGGCACGAGTGGTCGAAGACGGAGCGCGAGCCGATCGCGGACGAAGCCGGCGGAGGCGCCAGGCCGCGTGCGGCTGTCACGAGTTCTTAAGCGCTCTCGCCGCTCTCGTCGAGGCCGACTGCCTCGAACGCCGCTTGCAGGTGAGGGTAGTCCCGCACGCGCACGACCTTGCCGTCCTTGATCGTCACCACCGCTGAATAGCGCTCGACGCTCCATTTGCGGCGGGTTTGCAGCGGCCGCGAGTCGGTCGCGTCCCGCTCCTCCCGCGAGGCGCGGAACCCGACGACGACCTCGTCGCCGACGCCGACGCAGCGGTCGAGCTCGACTCGATATTGCTCTCGGTAGCGCTCGGCGACGACGCCGAGCACCTGCGCATGCTCGACGAACGAGTACGGGCCGGCGTCGAGCGGATACCACTCCACCTCCGGATCGAGCAGCTCGCCCATGGCGTCGAAGTCGCCTTCGATGAACGCGCGGTACCCGCGGACGACGACCTCGACCGACTCCAGGCTCACCGGCTGAGCGTAGCGGGCGGCGTCGGGCGTCGAGCGGCAATCCATCTGCGCAATCTTGCTCGGGTGGGTGCTCAGCCCGTGCTATTACTTTTGCCAATGAAGTAATAGACAGAGCCTGGAGGATGAAGATGAGGATTGCCGCCGACGTCACCGAGCTGATCGGCAACACGCCGCTTGTGCGCCTGCGGCGGGTCTCGGAGGAGACCGGAGCCGAGGTCGTCGCGAAGCTCGAGTTCTACAACCCGGCGCACAGCGTGAAGGACCGCATCGGCCTCTCGATGATCGAGGCTGCCGAGGAGGCCGGTCTGATCACGCCGGAGACGGTCATCCTCGAGCCGACGAGCGGCAACACCGGGATCGCGCTCGCCTTCGTCTGCGCCGCGCGCGGCTATCGGTGCACGCTCGTGATGCCCGACAGCTTCAGCGTCGAGCGGCGGACGCTGCTGCGGGCGTTCGGTGCCGAGCTCGTGCTGACGCCGGCGGCGGAGGGAATGCCGGGCGCCGTCAGGAAGGCGGAGGAGATGGCGGCTGCCGACCCGCGCTACCTGGTTCCGCAGCAGTTCGAGAACCCAGCCAATCCGGAAGTCCACCGCCGGACGACCGCCGAGGAGATCTGGCGGGACACCGACGGCCGCGCGGACGTGCTCGTCTCGGGAGTCGGTACCGGCGGCACGATCACGGGCGTCGGCGAGGTGCTCAAGGCGCGGAAGCCGAGCTTCCGGTGCATCGCGGTCGAGCCGGAAGCCTCGCCGGTCCTGTCGGGCGGCGAGCGAGGTCCCCATCCGATCCAGGGGATCGGGGCAGGCTTCGTGCCGGGGGTGCTGAACACCGAGATCTATGACGAGGTCGTCCGGGTCGCGAACGACGACGCCTTCGCCACGGCTCGGCGCACTGCGCGCGAGGAAGGGCTGCTCGTCGGCATCTCGTCGGGCGCGGCGATCTGGGCGGCGGAGCAGGTTGCGAGGCGGTCAGAGAGCAAGGGCGAGCTGATCGTCGTCATCGTGCCGTCGTTCGGAGAGCGCTACCTGAGCACGCCGCTCTACGCGGACCTGGCGGACTAAGGAGAACGGCGTGCTCGGCAAGATGAGGCGCGACATCAGGGCGGTGCTGGAGCGCGATCCTGCCGCGCGAAGCCGTCTCGAGGTCGTGCTCTGCTACCCGGGGCTCTGGGCCGTCTGGGGCCATCGAATCGCGCACGCGCTCTGGAATGCGCGCCTCAAGCTCCTCGCCCGTTGGCTTTCCGTCCTGATGCGCGCGCTGACAGGAATCGAGATCCATCCGGCTGCCCGAATCGGGCCGGGACTGTTCATCGATCACGGCATGGGCGTGGTGATCGGCGAAACGGCCGAGCTGGGCGTCGACGTGACGCTGTACCACGGGGTCACGCTCGGCGGCACCAGCCGGGGGCACGGGAAGCGCCACCCGACCCTCGGTGACTGCGTCGTCGTCGGCGCCGGCGCGAAGATCCTCGGCGCGATCGAGGTCGGCGACTGCAGCCGCATCGGCGCGAACGCGGTCGTCGTCAAGCCGGTGCCCGCCGACTCGGTCGTCGTCGGCGTTCCGGGCGAGATCGTCGCTCGGAGCGGCGAGCGGGAGCGCCGGCCGGATCTCGAGCACGCGCTCCTCCCCGACGTCCTCGGCGAGGCGATCGTCGACCTGATCGCGCGCGTCGAGGTTGTCGAGCAGCAGCTCGGCGGACACGTCCGCGAAGGGCCCTACCGGGCCGATCACGGCGTCTGGCTCGGAGTCGAAGACTTCTCGATCTAGAGCTCGGCTTCCAGGCGCTCTTCGCGCACTCGGCGACGCCCATCTGCGGCCAGGTGCCTGCTCCCTGTTCGAGAGCCGCGTGAGCGCGGGATCGGCTGCGTCGATCGTCGTCTCCGGATCCTTGCCGGCGGCGATCTCGGCGACGACCTGGTTGAGCAAGACCTCCTGCTGTCCGGTCAGCCTGACGACCAGCGCGTGCCCGGTCGCGAGGCGGGGGGAACGAGCCGCTGGATCTTCTTGAACGAGCGCACAGCAGAGGGCCGCGAGCGCGGTGATCTTCTTCATCGACTTGTGACCCTCTCCTTGAGACGACGAGACGGGCACAGGTGCCTCGTCCGCGGTGCTGCCGCAGCGGAGCGGCTCGGCCGGTCTAGCGGGCGGGCTTCGGCCGCGGCCCGAAGCCGTACCTCATGAGCGCTCGCTGACCCCGAGTGCGGATCAACCGGGTGACGAACGCGTAGGCGGCCTGCAGGTGCGGAGCGTTCTTGACCACGGCGACCTCGTAGACGACGTGAGGCTGGGCCGACTCGCGGAGCCGGATCACGGCGACCTTGCCGAGAACGGGCTTCACGTCGGTCGCGTAGACGAAGCCTGCGTCCGCCTGGCCGAGGACGACCTTGCCGACCACGCCTTTGACGTCGGTCTCCTGGCTGACGACGTTCTTCAGCACCGCCGCCGAGATCCCCAGGTTGTTCAGCACGGTGCGGGTGTAGGAGCCGACCGGGACCCCTGCGTCGCCGACCACGAGCTTGACGCCGGGCTTGGTCAGATCGATCACGGAGTGAATGGCGCCCGGGTTCGACTTCGGAACGATCAGGACGAGCGTGTTCGTCGCGAATCGAATCGGCTTCTGCACGAGCCCCTGCTGGTAGAGCTGCTCCGGGTACTTCGGGCTCGCGGCCGCGAACACGTCCGCCGGTGCGCCT
Source organism: uncultured Actinomycetes bacterium (assembly GCA_963719325.1). Lineage (GTDB taxonomy): Bacteria > Actinomycetota > Thermoleophilia > Gaiellales > Gaiellaceae > DATBLE01. Next base: position 257,896 of record CAVRBW010000005.1, on the reverse strand, counting down.
TGCTGGATCTGGAACGCCAGCTGATCCGAGCCGCCGAAGTTGTACCGGGGCCGACCGTCGACCGCGGGGAAGGCCTCGGTGAGAGACGCCGCCGCGAAGACGCTCAGGCGCCCGGTCTGGTCGGCGTGCGCCGAGACCGAGCTGGGCAGCAGGGCCGCGACGACGGCAGCGAGCAGGAAGAGACGAGATCGCATCGCAAGGCCGACGCTAGTGAGGCAAACGGAAGTCCGTCAAGGCTTGCCTAGGCAATGCCTAGCTCTACTCGGAGTCGAGATCTACGTGTTTCTGCCGATGCCCGCGGACCCTCCCGGCACGATCATTGCTGATCAGTACTCCGAACAAGGGGGTAATGATGCCTCTCTGGGCATGGGTTCTACTCATCGTGGGTGGGATCGGCTTCCTCGGCGCTCTCGCCATCTCCGCAGCGGTGTTCGAGTTCACGTGGATGAAGTTCCGTCCCGTGGACCGTCTACCGTGACAGCGCGTCGCTGACGCGCGACGGGACGGCTGACCGCCCCTCCGATGGGGGCGGGGAATAGAGCCTGTCTCGTAGGATCGGGACGTGGGCTCGCGGAAGGCCTTCTGTAGCTGCGGGCAACTTCGCCTGACGGTGGAGGGAGACCCGGTCCGGATCTCGATGTGCCACTGCCTCGCGTGCCAGCGGCGGACCGGCAGCGCTTTCGGGATGCAGGCGCGCTGGCCGAAGGATCAGGTCGACATCGCCGGCCGGTACACCGAGTACGTCCGCATCTCGGACGCCGGCGAGGAGAGGACGTTTCGCTTCTGCCCCGACTGCGGTGCCACGGTCTTCTGGACGACCGAGGGCTGGACGGACACGATCGCCGTCCCGATCGGCGCGTTCGCCGACCCGTCGTTCCCGCAGCCGACCGTCTCGGTCTGGGAGTCGCGCCGGTATGCGTGGCTGTCCCTCCCGGACGGCATCGAGCGCGAGGACGATCTTGTCGCGCCTCCGTTGCGAGAAGAGCGGCCCGCCTAGACGCAGTTCGCAACGAGTTGGGATCCCTCGCGCGGGGGACGCTGCGTGGCGCAGACGAGGGCATGTCAAGTCGGAGGAGAGACGAGACCTTCGAGAGGGACCTTTTTGTCCCGGCCGGATAGCGCAACCGATCAGGAGAGCGGCATTCCCACGGAGGGGAGCGTGCCTGTCTGCGCAGTCTGCGGCGGAGTGGGAAGCTGCGAGTTCTGCCCGAACATTCCGGGCGAGCCGCCGCAAGGAGACGCGGGCGGCGTGCCCTCAGCGGATGCAGTCCGGAGCGAAGCGCAGGCTCGTGCTCGATCCATCCTATGGGAGGCGATCGAGCGGGAGGACGTGGCCGCTGCAGCAAATGCGAGAGCCGAGTGGACGATTACGCTCGCGGAGGAGCTCGCCCTCACCGCAATGGTTGCCGTGAGGGACCCCGAGAGCCACTCGCGCTACGCGGCGCGAACGCTGCGCCGACTGCTCGACGAAGATCCCAGCCTGTCACTCGATGAGGCCGCATCGGCTGCGTCGGCGCTCGCGGCGCTCGGTGGGCGCGGGCACGCTGAGGCGCTGTCGATCCTTCAAGCCATGGCGGAACGAGCGACGGAACGAGCGACGAGTACAGCGTGCCGCAGGATCGCCTATCGCGTGGCACAGCCAGACGTTCGTGGCATCGACACAACGACGTGACCATCTACATATGTGGCGGTAATCGAGGATGCTCCCGAGGTGCAGCTCGGCTGGGCAGACGACCTCCGAACGGTCGCACCCGCGGTCGTGCTGCAGGCGGCAATGACGGACAGAGTCGCAATGACCGTAAGGAGCTTTCTCATTTTGCGCCGCATCGGTTAGACCTTCACGCCCAATCGGGCGGCTTCTATTGTCGAACCGCTCAAGTTGGGTGCGCCATGGGCCGAACGGCCTATCTTTCCGGAGATCAGACCCAGCGGTCCGCGACACGAGCAGCCGTATTCGACGCTTCGGCCATGGCCGAACGAGCGACCAGGCAGCTGAGAAAGGAACGGGCCTAGGAGCCTTCCTAGGATCTCCGGACTACATACCTCCCCTCCAAGAGCGGCAATACCTAGCCGGACCTTCCCAAGGGCAACTCCTAGGCCCTGTCTTCACGTTCTAGGTTGTGGACGCAAGAGCGTCAACCCCTTTCCTCTCCTCGCCTGCGCTCGCTGCGGCTACTCGACGACTTGCCTGAGCAGCGCCCAGTGTGACGCCGGGGTCCGATCAATGTCGTATGGTCTAGCCGCTACGCCCAGTGGCCCAACGCTCATCGCTATGGCGATCGGCGCCTGGTTCGCGTTGTCGATCGCTTGCGGCTCGCTCATGGGCCGGCTGCTGCGTGCCCGTGAGCCAGGGCTCCCAGCGAGAGGGTCCAGGGCTGGCCGAAGAGGTCACTAGGCAGAAGGTCGGAGCTTCTAGCTTCCTGTGGGCCCGGCATTGCGGGGGAAGCGCTCGTCCGGGCGGCGATGTGTTCGACCCCGCGGCCGGCCGTTGCCTCATTCGGCAAGATTCCGAGGTAGCACCGGGACAGCATGGAGCGAGCATTTCCGGCATCCCCGGCACAGCTGGCTTGCATGGTTGAGCCAAAACGGCTTGTCCATGCACCCCCGGAAAGGCGCATACGGGATTCGAATCCGTGTCCCCTCAGTCGGCTCTTCCTGAGCCACTTCGCCGGAAACTCGAAGAGCTAAAGGCGCGTAACCCGGATCGGGCACGTCGTGAGACTGGCTGATCTAGCGCGGGATAAGCGCCTAGTCCGGCGGGTCGCCGAAGGGATGTTCGGCGAGCCAGTCAAGGAGGTCTGGCGCTCGTGGTGGGGGGAAGACAGCCCGTCGATACTTGTCACTTGGCGTTCTTGTGGCTCACAAGGTCGTCTGCGTACTGGCGCCGGCCATCGCAGCGAGGATGGCTCAGCAGGTGATGCTGGGCCCTCTCGGTTCCCTCGATCACCTTTCGCAATGTCAGGCAGTACTGGGTGGCGCTTCGAGTCTTCGATCCCGAGACAACCGTCACGTTCGCGGCGAGAAGCGCGGCCTCGATCTCGCGTTTGAGGGAACTCAATCCGTCGGCCGCAAGCACGGCTTTGCTGAGTGTGTCGATCTGTTGTCGAGCTGCTTGCTGGATGCTCTCGAAGCCGCCAACGGCAAGGACGGACTTCCTGCAGCGTATCGGGCTCGCCGGATTGCGGCTTTCATCCCTTCGTAGCCGGTGCGCCGAGCATTCGCCTTGCTGTCTGTGTCGATCTGTTGTCGAGCCGCTTGCTGGATGCTCTCGAAGCTGCCAGCGGCAAGGACGGACTTGCTGAGCGTGTCGGCCTGCCGGGTTGCGTCCTGAATGCCTTCGAAGCCGCTAGCGCCGAGCACCGCTTTGCTGAGTGTGTCGATCTGTTGTCGAGCCGCTTGCTGGATGCTCTCGAAGCCGCCAGCGGCAAGGACGGACTTGCTGAGCGTGTCGGCCTGCCGGGTTGCGTCCTGAATGCCTTCGAAGCCGCTAGCGCTGAGCACCGCTTTGCTGAATGTGGTGACCTGCCGGGCTGCGTCCTGGATGCCTTCGAGGCCGCCTGCGGCGAGCACGGCGCGCCTAACTTGCTCGGCTTGCCTCTGAGCATCGCGCTGCATGCTCTGCATGACCTTCAAATCCTGGGCGGAGAGCATGTACCCAGATAGGCTTCACGGACGGAATGGCGCTGCGCAGGTGCTTCGTGATCGGGCCGGGAGTACGTGATTCTCGCTGCCTGGCACGACGAGCGTGCGCCGATGTCGAACTGAGGTACGCCGGGACGGCGGTGGGTTTCTTTATCGCGGCGATCAGGATACGCGAGGATCGCCGCCGCGCTTGAAGAGAACGAGGAACGTTGGGCGGCGTAGGTGGAAGTGCAGCTCCCGGAGATCATCACCATGAGGAGCTCGATCAGGGTGAAGCTCGTCCTCGCATGCTTGGAGGGGAGTGGTGGTCGAGAAGATCTCGCGCCTTCCCGGGAAGCCGGTGGCATATGGCGGAACGATGCTCGGGGAGCATGCGTCATGGGGCGAATGGGCGCATACCTTCGGCTATCGGGCTATCTGGCGACCGGAGCGGAAGCGGCTCTATCTGTTCCCGAAGTTGGCTCCTACAGACCAACTGTGCCCCATCGGTGAGGTCACAGAGCGAGTGGGGCGGGCGATCGACAAGCTCGCGGCGGTCGGAGTCCTCTCGTATCTGACGCCGTATGTGACTCGCTTTGATGTGGCTGCGGCGCACGCTTCTCCTGCCAGCGGACAGCGCGGAACTTCCTTCACGCAATCCACGGTTGTCGAGTGCCAAACTTGAGGACGCACGGACGCCAGCGTGGATCCGATCGGAACCGTGTACATGCTCTCGCGAACCGGAAGGGACAAGCGAGGTCGCATCTACGACAAGGGCCGAGAGATGGCCGAGCGCGCCAGGCGGGATGAGTGCGAAGGTCTGCCTGAGCCGTATACGCTGATCCGGGTCGAATCTGTGCATCGGTTCGACCCTGAATCACTCTCAGTCGAAAACGTGTCGCTCGTCGCCCGGGAGATGTGGCGCCAGCGATTCATGAGCCTTGTTCCAGAGTCGAGCCGGATCGTTGTAGTGCCATTCGATCGGCTGCGGGCTCGCATCGTCCAGTCAGTGAAAGCAGATGAGCTCAGACCCGCGCAGGGAGAGCGCATGCGGCTGTTCCTCGAGCTCGAGCCGTCTGCTGAGGCAGAAAGCTACTAAGGGCCAAAGCAGTACGCAGGTCGACGTCGAGAAGCTCGCAGACTTGGGTTGCGTGTCACCGATGCAGGTCGCGAGACGGCGACTTCAACTGAGGGTACTCGCTGCTTCTGGCTCGCGTCTGGGAAGGCAAGAGAGTCTCATGGCTGCTGCCGCATAGGCGAGGCAGGTGGCGGCCGGGCGGTGACCCGCGAGGGTCGCCCGGCCGCCGGCCCCCGCCGGCGGTCCGTAGGCATCGGGATAGGCGCTGCCGTACGCGCTCTCGTCGCAGTCCTGCGCAAGACCCATCGGCTGCTCGTCGAAGTTCCCGCCCAGTAATACCGGGAACTTCGACAAAAAGAGGGAAGGCGGCGTTGCGCATTCTGGAACGGTGCCTCGCCGGTCGAACCTGTTCCAGGAAGTCGTAGCGATCATCCATGCCCACATGGCTGATGGGGCGAGCGTGGAGGAATCGGTGATGCTCACAAACCGGCTAACCGGCGAGCAGCGAGAAGTCGATGTTGTTGTTCGGACCAAGACGGCCGGTCACGAGGTGCTCGTCGCGGTTGAGGCCACGGCGGGCGGGCGGAAGGCCACTGCCCCATGGGTCGAGGGAATGATCGGCAAGCACAAGAATCTGCCCACGGACAAGCTCGTCTTGGTCTGTGAGGCCGGTCTCAGCCGACAGGCCCGGCGCTTGGCTGAGGCGGAGGGGGTTGTTGCTCTCACGCCAGAGGAACTGTCGGGCGACGACCCCGCTTACGTCGTGGTCAATCAACTTCGATCTATCTGGCCAAAGTTGATTTCCCTGACCCCCGAGCGAGCCCGGATTTATGTGCGTCGACCGGCCGAAGAGGAAATGGTCTGGTTCCAAGCGCTACCGGATCACCTGATCTTCTTCGAAGACGGCGAGGAGGTCGGGCCCCTTATTGAGGTTCTTCGAGGCTTGATGGACGCAAACATGCCGAGGATCATCGAACAGACCGGTCTCGCGAGTATCGGGGAGGACACATCCACGTCGTACGAGCTTCAGGTTGGGCCGCCATGGGTTGCGCGATACCTGGGTGAAGAGAGAGCATTGTTCGTCCGGTGGGAGGAGGGCGGCGTGACAGAGTTCCATCCCATCCAGTACATCGTTGTCGGTGGACGAGCGGAGATTCAGGTTTCAGAGGTCTCACTGACGCATCGTCGGCTTGGTGAGGTTATGTACGCCCACGGCGAAGGAACGATTGGGGGGATCCCCGCATTGCTGCTCGTAACAGAGGGCGAAGAAGGCGGAAAGGCAACGATCCGGTTCCGCGGAGAGATTGGCCGGGGTGCTGCCGATTCTGGCGATGGTTCGGCATAGGGTTGGGGTGCCGCGATGCCGGTTCCTGATTTTCGGACCCTGATGCGCCCTCTCTTGGAGGAGTACGCGTCGGGGCAAGAGCGAGCTATTGCTGATGCGAGGGCCGCTCTGGGAACGAGGTTCGAGTTGTCTGAAGAGGAGTTGGCAGAAAGGCTCCCGAGCGCCTTAGCCAGGACATTCGACAAGCGCATGGGCTGGGCGGCGACGTACCTCTACCGAGTCGGGCTGCTCGTGGGCCGCGACGGTCTGTCTATGCGATCGCCGAGCGCTGTCGCGAGGTGTTGGCCGCGAACCCAGAACGGGTCGATCTCACTGTCCTGTCGCAGTTTCCCGAGTTCGCGGAATTCAGGCAAGCGGGCGGGTCGAGGAGAGGGAGAAGGCGGAGTGGAGGGCCTGTTGAGGGACCGCTTGTGACAGAGACCGAGACGCCGGAAGAGCGCATCGATGCTGCCTATCTGGAACATCGGCAGGCTCTGATCGACGACGTCCTGGACAGGATCCCTGCATCTCTTCCTCGGACTTCGAAGCTCTGCGGGAAGTGCTTCACGCGATGGCATCTGGCGATGGGACGGAGGACTCGCGCTTGCGGACGGGCCGGAGTGGCGATGCGGGTATCGACGGGGTAATTCGGGAGGATCGCCTTGGTCTCGACGTTGTCTATGTGCAGGCGAAGCGATGGGAGGGGACGGTTGGGCGTCCGGTCGTACAGGCGTTCGTTGGTGCGCTGCAAGGGGCGAGGGCGTCGAAGGGGATCATCGTTACGGCGTCTATCCTCGCGCGCCGTGCTCAGGGAGTAGCCATCCGGCGTTTCTGCCGCGAGTGGATCTCTGACGCGAGCATCTCACAGCTTTGATGACCGATTCCAACGTAGGCGAAGTCGACCGGGAGATGTATGCCCTGCTGCGCGTGACAGCGACTACTTCGGGACGGGCTAGCCCCACTTCACGTTGGCCTGCATTTGACAATGCAGCGACTTGAGCGTAACCATGGTCCGCAGATGGGTAACGATGGTCTGACATGAGTGAACCGATCGAAAACGAAGAGAAGCGCCAGACGAGAAGCTGGCTGCTCTCATGGATGAGTTCGAGGGGCGGGTGGTTTCGCCGGGGGGCGCTGCGGCACTCCTCGGAGTTTCGCGAAAGACCGTGCATACGCTCTGCAAGCGCGAGGACCTTCGCATGTTCGCCAGCGATAAGGAAGACGAGTGGGGGCCGGTGAGCTACGGGCCGCGGTGGGTCTACGTCCCGCTTGAGGACATATATGTCTACGCGGAGCGAACAGGTCGCAGAACTAAGGCGCTGAAGCGGTGGCCTGCTTGGCTTGAGGCGAAGAGGGGGGCGAAGGCGTGAGGCTCTCACGGGCGGTCGATATGTGGATGGGCGAGTTGGCTCGCGGGGGACGCACGGCGGGGACGAGGGCGAGCTACGAGCGCTACATCCCGCTGGAGGACGTCCACGCTTACGCGGCCCGTACGGATCGGGAAACCGAGCCTGCGAAGCGATGGCGGCGCTGGTTGCCGAAGCGGGAGGGGGAAGGGCCGTGAGCTTCGGAGAAGCGATCGACCTCTATCTCGGGTACCTCGCGAGGCAGGGTCGAAGGCCTTCGGCGCTGCGTGGCTACCGACGGCACCTGAATCACCTTGCTGACGACGCGCGCGATAAGGACGTTGGAGACCTCGCGTTGCTCGACTATGAGCGGTTTCTGAATCGCTGGACCTCTAAGGAGCCTTCGACCCTCGCGAGTGCAGTTAGCCTCGTGCGCGGGTTCTCCGTTTTCTTTTCGAGCGAGGTCTTGCCGCCGCCGACGTGGCTTATCCGCTCAAACGTCCCCGGAAGAAGCGGCCCGAGGACTTGGACGTGGTCACGCTTTCGACTGAAGAGGCAGCTCGGCTACTCGAAGCGTGCGAGGACTGGCAAGAGGGCCTGTGCATCGCGACCGGGCTCTACACCGGGGCGCGGCGAGGCGCGATGAATCGTGTGCGACTAAGGGACGTCGACTTCCGGGCCGGGACGATCCGCTTCCGTGAGGAGAAGGGTGGGAAGCCGATCGTCAAGCCGATGCCGGATGAATACGTCGCCATCCTGCGTGCGGCAGAGGACTACGGGGTCTGGGCAAGCGCGGAGGACTATCTGATCCCGAACCGTCGCCCAGCGGCGGTACGCCGCGCCGAACGCTCTGACAAGGTGATCTGGAACACGGTCACGCGCGTGGCTGTGCGGGTCGGACTTGAAGTTCATGTGCATGCCCTTCGCGGCGCCTGCGCTGTCCGAATGGACGAGAGCAAGCCTGGCGAGATCGTCGGAATCAAGGAGTCCTCGGGCATGCCCGGCTTGAAACGACACTGGTGTACCTGCGCCGGAAGGACAAAGCGCGGGCGATGGAATCGGTCGCCCGCGGACTCTCCTTCGGCTCTTCCGCGTTTCCGTCCAAAGCCCAAGAGGCGCATACGGGATTCGAACCCGTGCCGCCGCCGTGAGAGGGCGGTGTCCTAGGCCACTAGACGAATGCGCCGCGGCGACCAGTGTAGCGGCGGTGCCCGCTACGGAGCCGGGCTCGGCGGTGCCGGTGCCTCCGGCACAACCGACGCCGGCGCTGGCGGCGCGAAGTCGTGGCGCGGGCTGCTGTGCGGATACCGGGCCGTCTGGAGGAGGGCGTAGCCGCTGACCTGGCCGGAGTAGCGCAGGATGTATGCGCCGAGGTCGCGAAAGCCCTCGGGCATCCGCCCTTGGGCGAGTGCGGCGAACCATCCGAGGAAGCCGACGGCGAAGAGCGCGTAGGTGAGGAAGCGCTCGAGGATGAGAACCGGAATCGCCAGGATGATCCGGAAGAACGTGACCAGGCGTTTCTGGGGTTCGGGGTCGACCGGCGTCACGAGGTCGATCGGGTAGCTCCCGCGCTTGCCGACGAAGCCCGGAAACGGATTCGCGACGAGGGTGACGAACGCCCAGACGTGGGTCTGGTAGCGGATGTACGCCCCGAGGAAGCGGTGGAACGGCCGTGGCGGACGTCCGATCACAAGTGCGCAGATCCAGGCGAGCAGAACGACGATCAATGCGACGATCGTCCACGCGTACCACCAGATGAAGTGCGGGACGGCGATCAGGAGACGGAAGAAGACCATCAGCCGCGACCGGCGAAGGTCGTCGGTGACGTTCAGCGTGATCGGGTGCGGTGTCGTAGCAGCGCTCATGGCCCGCGAGCATATGCCTTCTCGTCCTCGGGCACCACAACGCGGCGCCAGCGGAGCGTTCGCACCATCAGGAAGAGCGCGGCGAAGCCGACGACCAGGCTCAGGATCGTGGTCGCGATGTACATGCCGACGCTGAAGCTGAGCAGCAACGCACCGGCGATGCCGGTTCCCGCTCGGTCGAAAACGTAGACGAGCAACCCCTGCTGGGTGCCGACGCCGCCGGGCGTGAACGGCAGCAGCGTCGACAAGCTCTGTACGGCGAGGACGAGCAGCGTGTTGTGGAATGTCGCCGGAACCCGGAACGCCTCGAGGAAGAAGTACACGGACGCGAAGCGGAAGGCCCACGAGAGCGCCTGCCAGGTGGCCACCTGCCGGACGAACCGTGGCCGGTCGCCGAGGATCGCGAACCCCTGCCTGACGCGGTGCTTGAAGTCCCGTACCCGCCGGACGGCGATGACGAACATCAGCGCGAGCACGATGGCCCAGACGATCCCGATCACGAGCGCTTCCGTCTTGTGGCGCAGCGGCCAGCTCCATTCGATCTGCGGCAGGTGGGGGAGCACGTCGAGGCTGGGGAGGACGCCGATCGTCAGCGCCCAGGCGAGGATCCCGCCGGCGACAATGCTGTCGAACAGGGTCTCGACGATCAGCGTCGAGCCGAGCGTCGGGTAGCTCGTCTCGCCGACGCGATGCTTGACGAGGTAGAGCTTGAGGAAGTCGCCTCCCCGGGCGGGAATGACCGCGTTGACCCCGATCCCGGCGAGGTAGGCGCCGAGGACGGTTCGGCGCGGGATCTTCACCTCCGGATAGGAGGCGCGGATGATGTTGCGCCAGGCGGGCGCCCGGACGACCAACCGGAGGAGCTGGAACCCCAGTGCGATCGCGAGCGGCAGCCAGCGCACGTCCGCCAGGTGGTTGAAGAACGTGCTAGCGGCGTCGATGATCTTGCCCACGCGCCGTCCAGGTTAGAAGAAGCCGTAGGGACGGGCCCAGGCCCGTCCCTAGTCGGTGCGAGAAGACTGGCTCAGCTGCCCTTGGTCGAGTAGACCGGCGGGAAGACGAGGTCCTTCCAGGACGCCGGCATCTTGTTGATCATCCCGATCTTGTTCATGAAGTACGCGATCCGCACGAGGCCGAGCGGCTGGGTCGTGTACCTCAGTCCGGGCTTGCCGAGCCACTGCTTGAACTGCCGCCAGGTGGGTGCGCCGCCGGCGTCGCTCTGCAGGATCTTCGCGACCCTGGTCGGGTTGGTCTTGATCGTCTTGATCGACGCGACCACGTCGTCGTAGAAGCGCTTCGAGAACGCGGGGTAGGCGTCGTAGAACGTCTGCGTCACCATCGCGCCGAGGAACGAATGGGCGCCGAAGTACTGGTAGCTGCGCGCCACGATGTGCGCTCCGTGGACCTGCTCCTGGAACTGGAAGGGCGCCGAGGTGAGATGCGCGTCGATCTGCCCCGCCAGGAGCGCCTGCATCGCGTCCGGGTGGTCCATCGCGACGATGCCCGCGTCGAGCGCCTTCGCATCACCGAGCTTCGCCTGCGCCATCTTCTTCAGGACGACCGCCTGGATCGAGGTCGGGCCCGGCATCGCGATCCGCTTCCCCTTCAGGTCCGCGATCGTCTTGATGTTCGGGTCTTTGGCCATCAGCCAGAGGTCGCCCCAGTCGAGCGGAGCGAGGAACTTCCAGTTCACGCCCTTCGCCCAGCCGAGCACCATCGGGCCGACCCCGCCGGCGCCGATGTCGATGTCGCCCGCGATGACGCCGTTCGTGATCGAGGCCCCGGAGGAGAGCACCTTCCAGTCGACCTTCAACCCGGGGTACTGCTTCTCGAGCGTCTTGTCCGCCTTCATCACGATCAGCGGCGTGTAACCGATCCCGGGCTGGTAGGCGATCGTCACGTGATCCGGCGCGTCGGCACGGGGCGCCGCGACGGCGGACGACGCGGCGAGCGAGACCGCGGCGAACGCGGCGAGTACGGCGGCGGCGAGCAGTGACCTTCTCATTCGAACCTCCCTGGTTGGGTCACGAGGCCTGCATCCCCCAGCGCACGACCGTCCGCCGCTGCAACGCCCCGAAGAGGGCTTCGAACAGGACGCCGAGGACGGCGATCGTGACCAGCCCCGCGAAGACGCGCGGGATCAGGAGGTAGAGCTTCGCGTTGTTGATGTAGGAGCCGAGACCGCCCTTCGCGCCGGCGACGCCGAAGACGAGCTCGGCGGCGATCACGGTCCGCCAGCCGAACGCCCAGGCGGTCTTCAGGCCGGTGATCGCGTGCGGCAAGGCGGCGGGAACGAGGACGTCGGTGACGAGCCGCAGCCGCGACAGGCCGATGTTGCGGCCGACCGCGAGGATGGTCGGATTGGTGGTCTTGAAGCCGGTCGTGATCGCGAGCGCCAGGGGCCAGACGGTCGCGTTGGCGATCGCAAACAGGATCGCGTTCGTGTTCAGCCCGAACCAGAGCATCGCCAGCGGCAGCACGGCGACGCCGGGGAGCGGGTTGAGGATCGCGGTCAGCGTCGTCAGCAGGTCTTCGCCGACCGTCGTCAGCGTGGCGAAGAGCGTCAGCGCCGCGGCGACGAGCGCGCCGATCCCGATCCCCTCGGAGAGGATGCGCAGCGTCGTCCAGGTCGGCTCGGCCAGGGAGCCGTCGGCCCAGCCGTTCCAGAACGCCTTTGCGGTGCTCCAGGGGGAGGCGAAGAGGAGCGGGTTGACGTGCTTCAGGCTGACGTAGGCCTGCCAGACGCCGACCAGCGCCGCGAGCAGAACCGTGCGGCGGATCCACACAGGCAGGCGAGCCCAACCGGCCATTGGCCGAGGGCGCGGGAGGGCGGGTGCGCTAGACGTCGCCGCCATTCGCGGTCACCTCCTCCTGGTCGATCGCGAGCAGGTCGCGGAGGCGACCCCGCATCGCGCCGTACTCGGCCGTGTCGGGGGCGCCCAGGCCGCGTACGTCGACGATCTCCAGCACCGTCGAGGGCGCATTCGAGAGGACGACGACTCGGTCGCCGAGCACGATCGCCTCCTCGATCGAATGCGTGACGAAGAGCAGGGTCACGCTCGTCTGCTCGACGATTCGGTTCAGCTCGCGCTGCAACCGCTGTCTCGTGATCGCGTCGAGGCTGCCGAACGGCTCGTCCATGAGCAAGAGGGTGGGGTCGAGCGCCAGCGCCCGGGCGATCGCCACCCGCTGCTTCATCCCGCCCGAGAGCTGGTGGGGGTAGCGATCGGCGGCGCGGGACAGGTGGGTGAGCTCCAGATACTCGCGGGCCTCGGCGACCGACTGTCGTCGGCCGCGCCCGTTCACTCGGAGCGGGTAGGCGACGTTGTCGAGCACGGTTCGCCAGGGAAAGAGCTGGTCGAACTCCTGGAAGACGACCGCCCGATCGGGGCCCGGCGCGAGCGCGGTCTGGCCGGCGACGCTGATCGTGCCGCTGACCGGTGCGATGAAGCCAGCGATTGCTTTCAGCAGCGTCGACTTCCCGCAGCCGGAGGGGCCGATCACGATCGTCTTCTCCCGCGGCGCGACCTCCAGCGTCGCGTTTTCCACGGCGAGATGGAACTCGCCGCCGAGCCAGTAGCCGAGGCGAACCTGGTCGAGGTGAAGGAGCGGTCGATCGCCGTGCACGGTCTGCGTGCCGGGCGTCCGTCGCGACCGACGGCGCATAAAGACAGGCGCGAGCGCGCTCACCTTGCCCACTCTAGAAACCTAACTTATGTGAGCGATAAGCGAAGTTGACTAGGCGCCACGCCGCCGCTCCCGCCACGTGGCAGGAGTGTCGAGCGTGGCGGGGAAACAACGGCGGGGGCGGGCCCGCCGCCTACGGTGTTCTGCCTCTCCCGCCGCCGCCGGTCTCACGGCCCGTCCCCTTCCCTCAGCTTCACCAGCGGTTCCCGCTTGTCAATGGCAGCGCGACAGGGCGCGGGCGGCTCAACACATCCTTCGCTTGCCGCTGATGGCGATGCCTGGCGCGGCAACAACGTCGCGCCAAGCGGGCTGTCCTGAGGCTGCGGGGCAGGGATTCGAACCCCAACTTCCTGATCCAGAGTCACCCCTCCTCCCATATCGACCTGTAGCGTAACATACTGATTTACCCGCAGCACGCATCTCTATTACCCCTCCACGTGCTCGCACATATCACTCGTACGCACCCCTTCGTTAGCAAGACGCTCGCAGTCGACATAGCCTGAGCCCGTGACCTCACCTCGTGCCTCTTCCGCGCCGCTCGTCTCTCCGCGACGCGGCGCGCTCTGCGCCGCGGGCCGCTGTCAGTGGCCGAGCGTGCGATCCGGATCGGCGTCGGCCGCACGTGCGGTCGCCGGGCGTGCCCTGCTGCCTCGGTAGGCGCATCCGCGCGAGCGGCCAACCCTAACGCGCGTTGCCCCCGCGTCCGTAGCGGGCGCTGCGCGAGTTGATCGCCGCGGCCTGTGCGCGGGGTGGTGGTGTGTGCCTCGGCTGAGCCACGTGCGTGCCACTCTCCGGTGGGGTCTGACCGGTGACCCTGGGTGCGTCTCCGTGTGTTCATCGCTCTGTCTGCATTTCGCGGTCTTCCTTCCGCCGTGCGTGTCTCTTCTTCTCGTAGGTGGGTCGATATGTGCGTGTTGCTCGCTTATCAGGTGTTTCTCTTTTTCGTCTTTCGTGGGTTTCGAGCCCGGGAGCTCGTCTCGATCGCCGAGGCCGTCCTCTAAGGCCTCGAGCGTCATTTCGCTGTCGTAGCGCTCTTTCTTGTCAGGTCCGTCGATTTCGCACGCCAGTCGATCGAGATCGCGTGCCACATCGCCGCCCATACCGCCGAGGCAGTCCACACCAAGATGGCTCGCATCTCCGACGTGATGCTCGAAGCCGTTATCTCCTTCGAGTTCTTCGTCTCGATCGCGCCTCAGCTCGATCTCGTTCTCGCCTAGGCCGCCTTTCGTCCGAAGCCTCCCTGCTCGAGCACGGTCCGCCTGCAGCGGTCACGGTCGCAGACCGCCTCGCTGTTCCAGTCCCTGCCGTCGCCGCGCGGTCCGGAGTCGTCGCGGTGGTGCACATCGATCGCACGCTCGAGCAGCTGGGCTTCTCGCACGTCGGTGGCCGTGCTAGTTACTCGTTCGGTTGCGCTTTCACTCAGTTTCGTAGTCGCGCGCGGTGTCGTGCGGCCGCGGTCGCGGTACGAGGGCAGCGGGAGCGGTCAGTCAGAGCTGTAAGAGGCCGAAGAACGGAGCGGCTCTAGAGCGCGGCAGAGCGGTACAGCGGTGTCGCAGTGGGCGGCTCGGTCTCTTTTTCTTTCTTTATCTCTTTCGAGCGTAGACGGGCGGTCCGTGCTATCTCTGTTTCTCTTTCTTTCTCTGCTCTCTCTCTTTTCTCTCTCTTTCTGTAGGGCGTGCCGGTCGAGCTCTTCTAGGCGGGGTGGCGGTTCAGCTTGTTCTCGATCGCTGTTTCTAGTTTCGCTGTCTCTCTATATTTCTATTGTGCGAATGCGAGGAGGTAGAGGGTGGAGGGAGACGGCCGCGAGCCGCGCGGCAGGTGTGCGGCGGCGGCGGAGTCGATCTGGAGGCGCAGCTCGGTTATTTCTGAGCCTTTTTAGCGCAGACGGAGAAGACCGTGTCGACGTTGAGCGAACTTGTGTAGCTGGGCGTCGTGTAGATCACAGGCTCGCCGAAGATCTTCGGGGCGTTAGTTTGGTTTTTAGGGAGGGAGGCGCGCGGGCGCAGGTGGCGGCGCTCGTTCGTCTTGTGGGGGGAGAGCGGCGAGATAGCGGTGTAGTATATTTGTTATTTTTATTTTTTTTCGTTTAGAGTTTTTCAGAGCTGTCCGTTATGTCTCAGTCTTTTTTTTCTCTCTTTTCTCTTTCTTTTCTTTCTTTCTCTTTTTTCTCTCTTTTTTTTTTTAAGTCTCTTTTAATTTCTCTCTCTTTCTTTTTTTTTTTTTTTCTTTTTTTTTTCTTTCTTTTTTTTTCTTTTTTTTTTTTTTCTCTTTTTTCAGGGGTAGACGACGTCGAGAGCGTCGAGGTCGTCGAAGAGGTCGAGCGTACATCGGGTAGGCGAGGTGGTCGTCGCGGCAGTGCTAGAGGGCGCCGACCCGGTAGAGTTCGTGCATCGGCAGCGCCTGGAGGAGCAGGCCGTGTGGGAGCCCTGGTCGTTACCGGCAGTAGAGATAGAGAAGAGCCGTTCGTCGCGGTCGATGAGCGAGTAGCGCTTTATTTCGTTCAGCTCTCGCTTTGCGATTTCTTTTTTTTTTTTCTTTCTCTTCTTTTCTCTTTTTCTCTCTTTCTTTTTTGAGATTTTGTTTGAGTATTATAGACGGCCGTCTATCTCCTAGTTAAGAACTTCACGCTGCACGAGCCGCAGATAGTCAGGAGTAGTTGTAGAGTTGTGTATTTATCTATTCAGGTGTAGCTAGGAAAAGAAGGAATAAGGGAGGCGGAGAAGAGGAGCAGAGATGAAGATATATGAAGAAAAGAGTAAAAGATAGAGATTTAATTTATTTTTTATATATTTTTTTTTTTTTTTTTTTTTTTTTTATTTTTTTTATTTTTTTATTTATTGCGTAGTATTCTACGAGTTTTTTTAGTTAAAGTGTTCGAAGACGATCTTGCGGCAGTCCTCCGCGGTTAGCGCGTCCTCGCAGTTGCGGCAGTTTTCCTCGATTTTAATCTCGATCGAGGTATCGCCGAGCGAGCTGGTCAACTGTTGCGAGCGGGTCGAAGCTATGAGCCGAGCTCTCCTCTATGAGTCAGCCGATAGAGCGTTAGCGTCAGACGAAGCAGTTATATCACTTGTTCCGATTCTTCCCTGGCCGCCGCTTTTTCGTCCATTGCCAGCTCCACCTCTTCCATCTTCGTCGGCCGCGAACGTTCTTCAACCTGCGCCTATCGAGCGCATCGTCGAAAGCCGCATATTCGACCTTCCTCTCACGCTGATTTTAAGTTAGCCACCCCTTCTCGATCGCTTCACGCAGCTCGATAGCACGGAAAGCATCCGCTAGCGGTATGGGCGAGTACGTTGCTCGAGTAGAGGTGCATGGTGTCCGGAGTGAACTGAGAGACGCTGATAGCATAGAGGCGTTTGCTGAATTAGACATCGGCGCGCGCCGTGTTTTATTTAGTTTTTTTTTTAGGTAACTTTGTTTAGAGTTGTTTTTTTTTTTTTTTTTTTTTTTTTTTTCTTTCTCTCTTTTTTTTTTTTTTCTTTTTCTAAAGTGAGTAGAAGTTCGTGATCGGAGGTTTATAGTGAGGTTGAGTGTTAGAGGGGGGTGTGTCTCGGTTGGGTTAAGGTGCGTGGATGAGGTGGCGGAGTATCGAGTGATGTGGCAGATCAGGAGGAGCGGGCGCGCTGAGAGGTCGGTTTGTTATAGTGTTGGTATATGTAAAAGGGAACATGTAGTAGAAAAGGGGGCGTCGATCGCGTAGCTAATCTCTTTCGCGGTGATCCGTTTGAGGTAGTCTCTTTCTAGTTGTTTTTTATGGTCGGAGTAGGCGAGGTCGTCGTCGTCGTCGGGTAACGGGAAGGGGTAGCGGCTAGAGAGTAGAGAGGCGAAGTAGCAGGCGCTGGAGCGCTTGGTGATGGCTTGAGGAGTATATTTGTTTTAGTTTTTTGTGTTCTAGTTTATGTTTTGGGTGGGTGATGTGATAACGGCGCTTGTGAGGGCAGGACTTGGGCGGCTTCGGCTCGGCGAGCTTGAGCGAGATATCTTAGAGAGCGTCTTCGGGTCGGTGGTAGTCTCGCGCTTTACGTTGGTTGTGTCGTCTAGCAGTCTGTCGCCTTCTTTTTTCTTTTTTTTTTTTATAATAGTTTCGGTGGCGTTGTATGTCAGTAATCAAGAGACGGCTCCGTGTGCGGGTGCGAGCGCGGCGAGGGCGGCGCGGGCGTCTTTGAGAGAGTTCGAGCAGTTGGTCTCCGCGGTGGTAGCAGTCTCGGCGAGGATGTCGAGCCACTGTTCGAGGTGCTCGGCGATCGCTTCCGCGAGTTCGATGTAGGATTAGTCGAACGCTACGGAAGCGCATCGGCCTTAGTTTTTAGCTGAGAGATCGGGCAGTGAGTTCCTGGTCGATGGCGTCGTTGCTGTTTTTCTTCGTCTTGCCGTTTATCTTTGTCTCTGTCTCTTCTCTTTTTTTTTTCTTTTTCTCTTTTTTTTTGGTTTTTTTGTTTTAGTTGATCAAGTTTTGGGTAGCTGTTTATTAGTTGGCTATGCGTTCGAACGGCGGGGTTATCTTAGAGAAAGGGGCGGGTGTATGAGGTGGCATTGAGAAGGCAGCGAGCGGGAGAGCGGGTGTAGAGTTGCGTTCTTTTATCGGGTTGGTTTCTTTCTGTTTATATTGGGAGGGAGCGGTAGTGTGTTTTGTGTGTTATAGATGGGTAGTCGTAGGTGAGAGGTGTAGGTGGGAGGTGTAGAAGCGCAGTAGGGGGTGTAGTGGGTGGGAGGTGAGGTACTCGGGCAAGGTTTCTAGGGTGGCGTGCGTTGTCGTGGTTGGTATAAGGTGTTAGATCTTGGGCGGTGTTGTTCTTTTGTGGAGTGGAGGGAGAGGTGAGAGAGGTGGTAGAAGCTTTGTGGGCAGGGAGCTTTGTTGTAGGTCGAGGGAGGAGGGGGTAGATGCATGAGTACGGGGCGGTGTGGAGGTCGAGCGCGACGGAGAGCGAGGCAGGTTATGAGCAGCGCGCGAACGGTGGCGAGAGGAGAAATGAGGGAGGAGATAGAGAGATAATAGAATTTAGAGATCAGGTAGAGCAGATCACAGAGGTCGTTTAGCCGAGGTCGTACGGCTCTTCAGATGTACGAGGTAGCCGGTGCGAGGAGCAGCAGGTATAGGTGGTAGAACCAGTAGAGGTGGTGGAGGAAGTAGTTGTGGGTGAGAAGTCAGCTCAGGGAGATAAGGTGAGAGGGGAGGAGATATTATGGATAGAGATTTTTTTGGGTGGTTATGGGGGAGGAGAGTAGATTTAGGAATATTTCAGAAAAAGAGAGTTATCAGAGTTATTAGCTTTATCAACCGTGATGAGGAGCTGAGCTGTCTGAGACGCTCTTAAGCTCTTGAAGGTGTTTTTCAGGTAGTTCTAATATAGATAAAGTGTTTTTTATTAGTTTAGGTCGAAATCGATGTTTATTTTGTTTTTTAATAATTTAGGAAGAGTTATGAAGATCAGGGCTGAGTTTAGCGGTGTTTTTGTATATTTTTTTCTTTTTTTCTCTTTCTCTTTTTTTATTTCATTGAGGTGGTCGAGGTATTAGGTCAGGTGAAGGAGAAGTTAAGCTGAGGAGGAGTCGCGAGCGGGTCGGTCAGTGGAGAGGTATCTATCGAGAGCGCGTGAGCGTTAGCGCAGTTGCTGCGTAGGAGACGAGGAAGGTTCCTTGTTGGAATACAAGTGGTGGTTCTGATGCGGTGGCTCAGATGGCGAAGAGCCAGCAGCAGGGCGCGAGCGAGCTGACGGATGAGATGGTGGCGAGCGAGGTCGCAGAGGCGTCGAGGAGGGAGCCGAGGATGCGCAGGTGCGGCTGGAGAAGGGAGCCCAGAAGTCGTGGTCAGGGAGGTAACGGTTGAGAGAGGGAGGTAGAGAATGAGAGAGAGAGGAGGAGGTAGAAGCGAGAAGAGAGGTAATAGATATAGTTCAAGATAAATATATATATAAGTAGAATATAAGTAGTTAGTGTTATAGTATAGCTCTCTTTGGCGAAGTATCATCCGTTTGAGAGAGGCAGATGGGATCGGAGAGCAAAGGAGGGGGGAGAGAGAGATGTAGTAGGAGAAGATAAGTGGTTGTGAACTGCGAATAAGGTCGAGAGCGTTGCTAGGGGGGGAGAGGAGCGAGCTGAGTTCAGGTCGAGAGGAGGGAGCAGTCGCGCAGTAGAGCTTTTAGCGCTGTTTTATTTAGCGTGTAGGTGAGGAGAGGGAAGGGTTCAACGCGGTCTGAGAAAGTGATTGTTGAGGCAGAGAGTAGAGGAGGTAGTCGTAGAGGTGTTGAAGTAAAGCGCAGCTAGTACAGGTTGTCGTCGCGAACCGTATAGAGGCAGTTTTTATATTTCTAGCGGTTATCAAAGTTGATAGGTATTTTGTTGTTTTATCTATCAAGTAATGGTGGTGATATAGATCGCGAGGGAGTAGTTGTCGCGGGTAGGGTAGATAGGGCGTCGTGCTGAGCGAGGTGTGGTGAACATCGTGTTAGAAGGTTGGAAGAGCGCTATTGGGTCGAGCACGCAGAGCGCGTGTTGAAGGGGTGCGAGCTTAGAGTTGTAGATATAAGCTCGAAGTAGAGGCAGGGATGTAGGGGAAAGGGAGGCACGGAGAGGAGAGGAGTAAGGGTGTGTGGCGGACGGCAGCATCACGAACGGCTCGGTGTCCGGGGTGTGGAAGAGCTTGAGGTCGGCAGTAGCGAGCGCGAGCTCTACTAAGAGCGTTGATGTGAAAGGTCGCTCTTAGCTCGTCGTCAGTGCTCGATGGTAGCTTATTTCGTTGTTATCAGCTAGAGAGCGTCAATTTGTATTTATATAGCTAGTGTAAGATGGTGAGCATGAAGTAGAGTGATATAAGAAAAGATGGAGGATGGTGAAGGTGTACGGGCGTTATAAGAGGAGGGGTGGTAGACGCAGTGCGAGAAGAAGATGAGATAAGAGAGTCAGTGATATATTCGTGATAGGAGTAGCTTAGCTTGATCGACGGTATAGGATAGATAGTCGAAGTAGTCTGATGTAAGATACGAACGGCTGTAGAGGTGGTCGAGGAGGCGAGTCAAGCAGCGTTGGGAGACTGCGGAAAGCAGGAGATCGGCGTAGATACGATCAGAGGCGGAGCTTATGTTAGTATGTCTGGGTATGAACGTGATGTGTTAGGGATGCTGAGAGCGAGCGTAAAAATAGAGATACAGGGGCGGAGGCGTGAGTGTAGAGCGGTATGCTGTGTATGATGGTGGCGCGTGAGAGCGTGAGGCGTGAAAGTTGCGGGCTCGCGTATTTCAGGGGTTACGTTGTCGACGAAGAGCTCGAGCAGTCGATCACGCGGCACGGGATACGGCCGCCGAGTCGGATCGTCGGGAGTTGGGCGCTAGCAGGCAGCTTGGTACGAGACGCTTAGCGATATGGAGGAGGTTAAGGTCTGTCGAAGGTGAAGGTGAGGAGCTCAGACAGCGGGAATAGGGCAGCTTTTCTAAGAGCGCTAAGTATCGAAGGCAAAGGATACCGGCGGTCGACGCTGTCGGAGCTGCAGCGGGCGACGGTGACTCGGTTGACGAGAGCTCGGCGGCGAGCTGCGCTGAGAGACGCCTGCAGCGTCGCGGATCGCGCGAGCGACGGGCGGGGGTGGGAGTCTCTTAGCGACTCTCGCCTGTTCAACGAGGGCACTCATAAGAGCACTGTCGATAGCTATGGCTATATGGAGGCACGGTTGCAGAACACGTGAAGATTTCGTTCATAGTAGTAAAGAAATAGAGAGTTACTTGCACTGTAGACAGTATAGGTTACATTATGGATATGTCTGAGAAGTTTCGTTTCTCGATCTTTCTATCAGATTAATGGTGGATAGGGAGAGGTAGTCTGGATGATGTAGAGGGAGAGGAGTTGTTGGACTCGGTGAGAGTCGATTGGCACAGGAGCGGAAGGAAGGTCGTAGCAAGGGGATTCTCATCGACGCTGCAAGAGAGCTCAGCTCTCGTGATCTTAAGATCTCGCTGGCGAAGATCATCTCAGAGTTCGAGCTTGGAGGCGAGAACGATCAAGCGACAGAAGTAGGAGGTGTAAGGGATCGAGGTCATGAGTGGGGCGAAGAACTGTCTGAGAGGCAAGCGAGAGTGTACTCGGCGAGTTGCTGCGCTGGTCTCCAGGGAGTAGTAGGCGTCAGGCTTCTCGGGAGCTCGACTCGGTCGGCGCGGTTACTCAGAAGAGCATTATAGCAGGTAGCGCAGTCATTTCGTCTCTAGAAGCGACAGCGGTCTCAGCGCAGATTCGCGCGTTGATAGAAGAGCTCTGTGCGAGCGAGGCGAACGTTCAGCGTTGGTTATAGATGAGGTCGAGGGGGCTTTCAGAGAGAGGAGGAGCGATGAGAGGCACGTGCGGCGCCGAGGCAGCAAGAGGGCGGCATCTACGACGAGGACGCGACAAAGAGGCAGGCGCGTACAGCGATGGCGGAGCTAGATCGCGAGTAAGCGTGAGACCGAAGCCGAGCTGACGAAGATTCTCAGTACGCTCTCGCAAGTAGATTACGTGCAGCCTATCGGTCAGTCTTTCTTCTAGTATCTCGTCTACTCGCTCGCAGCGATAGAGTCACAGGTGCGCGCGTCGATATTAGCTAGCTACCGGATGATGGTCGGGAAGCATATCGCGCCGCGGCTCGGCGCGGTCAGGTTGCAGCGGTTAAGGCGCCGAAGTTGAACGTCGCTTATGCAGACATGCTGCTCTAAGGGAGTTTAAGGCGAAGAAGGCGCGCGGGCTCTGAGCTCTTAAGTTCGGTACGCGCACACGATCTTGAAGAAATCTCTCTCAGACTCAGTATCTTATTATCTGATCTCTCTTAACTTCTCCGACTCATCCAACTCTTCTAAGAAACAATACCCGAAGAAGCCGACGTGGACAGCAGACTAGCTTCGTCTCTTTCTAGCGCTAGTCCTCGACGATCGTCTGTACGCTGCATATCTTCTCGCGGCGTCCGGGGATACGGCGTGGTGAGATCCTCGGCTCGACCTGGCAGGCGCTCGACCTGGTCGGCGCGCAGCTTCGTCTCGACGAGCTCGTCTCGATCGATTACAGCGGCAGCTCTCGACACCGAAGTCGTCGCAGGGTCGACGGTTGATCGCGCTCGACACGGCTACCGTGGCCGCGCTGCGCGATCATCGGTTTCGCTAGCTCTAAGTGCGACTCGCGCTGGGGTATCTTTGTAGGAACGAGCTCGATCTCTTGTTCTCTCTCTTTTTCTTTTCTATGTTCACCCGCAGGCGTTCTCCGTAGCTTTCGAGCGGCACTCCGCGGCGGCGAAGCTCGCGAAGCTGAGCCTGCACGCCTGCGGCATACGCTCTCTACACTCGCGCTCCGCGCTGGCGTCCATCCGTAGGTCCTCTCGAGCGACTCGGGCTTGCGAGCGTCGCTTTCACGCTCGACACCTACACAGATGCGCTGCCGATCTCCAGGAGAGCGCCGCGGCGCTGTTGCCCACGTCGTGCTCAGGAGCGACGTTGCAATTGTTTGCATCCTACTCGTCGGCCGGACGTTGCATCGGAGAGCGGAAGCCCTGCATTAGCAGGGCGTTCCGAGGCTGCGGGGCAGGGATTCGAACCCCAACTTCCTGATCCAGAGTCAGGCGTCCTACCATTAGACGACCCCGCAACGAGGCGCGGGCATTGTAGCCGTGGGTCGCCGTCTCTTCCGAGCACGTACGTGCCCTCCGCAGTGGGTTGATCCAGGCAAGATCAGCAATCCACCATGGAGCTCGGGATCTACACGTTCGGCGAGGCCACTCCGGACCCGGTCACCGGGTTGGCCGTCAGCCCCAAGGAGCGCCTCCGAGACCTGATCGAGGAGATCGAGCTCGCCGACCAGGTCGGCCTCGACGTGTTCGGTGTCGGCGAGCATCATCGTCCCGACCTGACGGTGTCGGCGCCGGCGGTCGTGCTCGCGGCGGCCGCAGCGCGCACCGGCCGGATCCGCCTGACGAGCGCGGTGAACGTGCTCAGCTCGGACGACCCGGTCCGGGTCTTCCAGCAGTTCGCGACGCTCGACCTGCTCTCGGACGGACGCGCCGAGATCATGGCCGGCCGTGGCTCGTTCATCGAGTCGTTCCCGCTGTTCGGCTTCGATCTCGACGACTACGACGAGCTCTTCGCCGAGAAGCTCGAGCTTCTGCTGCGCATTCGCGAGTCGGAGCGCGTGACGTGGACGGGGAAGCACCGGCCACCGCTCGACGACCGGGGCGTCTACCCGCGGCCGATCCAGGAGCCGCTGCCCGTCTGGGTGGCGGTGGGCGGCAACCCCGAGTCCGCCGCGCGAGCCGGGTTCCTCGGGCTGCCGATGGCGCTCGCGATCATCGGCGGCATGCCCGAGCGCTTCGCGCCGTTCGCGGAGCTGCACCGGCGCGCCGCGCACGAGGCGGGCCACGACGCGGTTCCGGCGCTGAGCATCAACTCCCACGGGTACGTCGCCGACACCTCGCAGCGGGCCGCCGACGAGGCCTTTCCACCGTTCGCGGCGATGATGAACCGCATCGGCCTGGAGCGGGGCTGGCCGCCGATCACGCGACAGGATTTCGAGGCGTCACGCACGCTCAGGGGCGCCAACTTCGTCGGCAGCCCGCAGGAGGTGGTCGAGAAGATCCTCTTCCAGCACGAGATCTACCGGCACGACCGCTTCCTCCTGCAGTTCAGCGTCGGAACGCAGCCGCACGAGAACATCATGCGGTCGATCGAGCTCTTCGGAACGGAGGTCGCTCCCGCCGTCCGGAAGGAGACCGCGGCCTCGGAGCCGACTCAGGTCTCGAGCCGGTAGATCGGGACGAGGCTCTTCTCGGCTTCGGTGTCGATGTGGGCGATCACCTCGACGTAGGGCTCGAGACCCGACCCGCGTAGCTTCGCCTTCAGCAGCCCGTCGACCTGGTAGATGCCGGACGAGTTGTTCATCAGGATCTCGATGCGGATCGGCTTGTCCTCGCCGTCCGCAATCGTGACGTCGTCGATCGCGGCGGCCGACAGCGAATGCATCGACACCCGGCCGCGCTCGAACGGGATGCGCGAGCGGCCTTGCGCCATGTCGAGCGCGTCGGCGACGCGGACGATGCCGGCTTCGAGCGAGAACGGCTCGCCGCCCGAACGGTGGGAGATGATCGCCTGCAGGACCTCCGAGGCGATCACCGTCAGCTCGGGTTCCTCGTAGACCCCGTCGAGCAACTGGCGGATCTTCGGCTCGACGAGGAAGAGGCTGAACTCCTCGTGGCCCTCCCGATGGACGGACATCCCGACGTCGTGGAGCAGCGCGCCCAGCGTGACGACGATCTCCGCGTCCTCGTTGGTCATCCCGAAGTCACGGACCACCGACGGCTCGATGCCGTGCTTGGTCAGCTGGCGGAGGAGCTTGAGGGCGATGTTCGTGACGATCTGGATGTGCACCCAGGAGTGGTCGTTGATCTCCATGCGAACGGTTGCGTTCACGTTCGCGACGTGCCACCAGGCCTTGAGCTGCCGGTCGTCGTTCACGCGCTCGAGCAGCGTGCGGAGCTTCTTGTTCGCCCGCTCCGGCGCGCGAATGCGCATCTGGTCGACCGCCTGAGCCGGAGCGAGGCGCGTCTCCCGCTCGGCTTGCTTGGAGACCGGCTGCTCGATCCGCTCTTCCGTCTCCTTGTCGAGCGCCATCGACACGCACTCTACTCTCCGCTAGCGCGCAGCCAGTTCACGTTTTCGGGGGCTGGGGGTCGAGAGAGGACGAGGCAGAGGTCGAGCAGTCCAACACCGGGAAACGCAGCCGTGGTGCAAGGGCTGGCGCTCACGCTGTGGACGAATCGTTGCCGAAGCGTTGCAGTCCAGTGTCAGACACTGGGTGTGAACCGTCACGAGGTTCGACCAGGCTGGAAGCGGCATGTCGGTCGGCGCGCTTGTCTTACGCGACGTCGACGGCCCAGTCGCCGTACAGCGACGTGTACAGGCCGCGGCGGGTCATCAGCTCGTCGTGGGAGCCCTGCTCGACCACCTGGCCGTGCTCGAGGACGACGATCAGGTCGGCATCGCGGATGGTCGAGAGCCGGTGGGCGATGATGAACGCCGTCCTGCCGGCGAGGAGCTTGCGCAGCGCGACCTCGATCCGCCGCTCGGTGCCGATGTCGACGGACGAGGTCGCTTCGTCGAGGACGAGGATGCGCGGGTCGGCGAGCAACGCGCGGGAGAAGGCGACGAGCTGCCGCTGGCCGAGCGAGAGTCGCGAGCCGCGCTCGCCGAGCTGCGTGTCGTAGCCGTCCTCGAGCTGGTCGATGAAGTCGTGGGCGCCGACGGTTCGGGCGGCGGCGACGACCTGCTCCGAGGTCGCGTCCGGCTGGCCGAAGGCGATGTTCTCCTGGACCGTCCCGGCGAAGAGGAAGCCCTCCTGCGGGACGACGCCGAGCTGGTGGCGCAGCGAGGCCTGGGTCACGTCGCGGAGATCGAACCCGTCGATCGTGATCCGGCCGTGGGTCGGGTCGTAGAAGCGCGCGAGAAGCTTCGCGATCGTCGACTTGCCCGCACCGGTGTGGCCGACGAGCGCGACCGTGGTCCCCGACGGCACGTCGAGGTCGATCCCGTGCAGGACCTCGTCGCCGCGACCGTAGGCGAAGCGGACGTCCTCGAAGCGGACGTGCCCCCGAACGAGCGGCAGCGCGGCCGATCCCTCCCGGTCGCGGACCTCAGGCTCCTCGTCGAGGACGTCCGTGATCTTGTCCAGCGCCGCGGTGGCCGAGAGAAACGTCCCGTAGAGCTGGGAGAGCTCCTGGATCGGGTCGAAGAAGTTCTGGACGTAGAGCATGAAGGCGAACAGTGTCCCGAGCGTGACCGCGTCCTGGAAGTACAGGTGGCCGCCGTACCCGAGCACGACCGCGAGCGCCACCGTCGAGAGCAGATCGACGAACGGGAAGTAGATCCCGTTCAGGACGACCGTCTGCTGGTTCGACTGCCGGTAGCGGTCGCTGATCTCGCGGAAGTTGCGGATGTTGGCCTGCTCGCGGGTGAACGCCTGGACGACGCGCATCCCGGCGATGTCCTCGGCGAGCGTCGCGGTGACGAGCCCGAGCCGCTCGCGCACCTGGCTATACGCACGCGCCGAGTACTTGCGGAAGAGGACGGTGCCGACGCTCATCAGCGGGATCACGGCGAGGGTGGCGAGCGCGAGGCGCCAGTCGAGGACGAAGAGCAGGATCGCGGTTCCCCCGAGCGTCAGCGTGCTCCGGACGAGGCTCGAGACGCCGTCCGTGACGAGCTGGTCGAGCGCCTCGACGTCGTTCGTCAGGCGGCTGATGATCACGCCGGCCCTGTTCCGCTCGTAGAAGCCGAGCGACAGCCGCTGGAGGTGCCGGAAGAGCAGGGTGCGGAGATCGGCCAGCATCCGCTCGCCGACCCAGCCGGCGAGGTACGTCTGCGCGTACGTCATGCCCCAGTTCGCCAGCCCCGCGACCACGAAGATCGCCACCACGAGGTACAGGCGGCCCTGGTTGTCGGTGCGGATCGCGTCGTCGAGCGCGTACTTGGCAAGGAACGGAGGCGCGAGCGCGGTCGCCGTCGCGGCGAAGAGCGCGAAGACCGAGAGGACCGCCCGAGGCTTGTACGGGGCGACGAGCTTCGCCAGCGTGCCGAGGCGCCGGCGCGTCTTCGGCCACGACCAGTCCTGGACCTTGACGCCGCCGCGCCGTTCCATCAGGTGCCCGCCGGGCTGGTGGACCCTCACGCGACCTCCTCCACGGCTGCGCGCGCCTCGACCGCGTCCGCGAACCGGCGCTCCAGGAGGCCGTGCTCGTAGATCTCGCGGTACACGGGGCTCGTCTCCAGCAGCTCGGCGTGCTTGCCCCGCGCCGCGATGCGCCCGTCGGTGAGGACGACGATCTCGTCCGCGAGCGCGATCGTCGACAGCCGGTGGGCGATGATGAACGTCGTCCGGCCCTCCATCGCGCCGCGCAGGCCGAGCCTGATCAGCGCCTCGGTGGAGGCGTCGACGGAGGCGGTCGCATCGTCCAGGACCAGGATCCGCGGGTCGACTGCCAGCGCGCGGGCGATCGCGAGCCGCTGGCGCTGCCCGCCCGAGAGCGTGACTCCGCGCTCGCCGATCACGGTGTCGTAGCCCTGCGGGAGGCGCTCGATGAACTCGTGAGCCTGGGCGGCGCGCGCGACCAGCTCGACGGCGTCCTCCAGGAGCTCGCCGGCGCCGAAAGAGATGTTCTCCCGGACGGTCGCCGAGAAGAGGAACGGATCCTGCGAGATGACGCCGATCGCCTGCCGCAGCGAGGCAAGCGTGACGTCGCGAACGTCCATGCCGTCGACGGTCACCCGCCCGCCGGTGGCGTCGTAGAAGCGCGGGACGAGGGCGGTGAGCGTCGTCTTGCCTGAGCCCGTGTGGCCGATCAGCGCGACGGTGCGACCTGCGGGGATGTCGAGGTCCACGTGGTCGAGGACGGGGCGCCCGGCGAGGTACTCGAACGACACGTCCTCGAACCTGATGTGTCCGGGGCCCGGCGGCAGCTCGATCGCATCGACCCGGTCGGCGACCTCCTCCGGCTCGTCCATCACCTGGAAGATCCGCTCGCCGGACGCCGTCGCCCGCTGTGCCTGGCCGATCCACATTCCGAGCGAGCGAAGCGGCATCACGAGCATGCCGAGGTAGAGGTTGAAGGCGACGAACCCTCCGACCGAGAGGCTCGCGTGCTGGACCATCCGCGCCCCAGCGAGCAGGACGCCTGCCTGGGCGAGGAGCGGGACGAACGAGATCAGCGGCACGTAGAGCGCCCGCTGGCGGTTCGCCCGCAGCGTCTGGAGGAAGACCGCCTCCGAGCGTGCGTCGAACTTCGCCTGCTCGGACGGCTCCTGGGCGAACGCCTTCACGACATGAACGCCGACGATGTTCTCCTCGGCGACGGTGGCGACGTCGGCGAGCTTCTGCTGGACGTCGCGCAGCGTCGGATGGGCGACGCGGCTGTACCGGTAGGCGAGCACGACGAGGAGCGGCGTGACCGCGAGCGCGATCAGCGCCAGCCGCCATTCGACGAAGAAGAGGACGGCGGTCACCGACACGACGGTGAGGATGTTCTGGAAGAGGAAGATCAGGCCGTAGCCCAGGAAGAAGCGCACGCCCTGGAGGTCGACCGTCGCCCGGGACATCAGCTGTCCGGTCTGGTGGCGGTCGTAGAAGCCAAACGACAGGCGCACGAGATGCGCGTACAGCCCGTTGCGGATGTCCATCTCCACGCCGAGCGCCTGCCTGCCGGAGATCAGGCGCCGGCCGACCATGAGGATCGCCTTGATCGCTCCGAGCCCGACGATCGTCCAGACGAAGATCCAGAGCTCGTGAGAGTCGCGTGGCGTGATCGCTCGGTCGACGATGCGCTTCGTCACCCAGATCAGCGCGATCTGCGCTGCCTGGGAGCCGACCGCGAGGACGATCGAGACGACGAGCGAGACGCGATAGGGGCGGAGAAAGCCGAGGAGGCGCATGAACGTGCTGCGCTTCGGTGCCCTCTCCATCACCGTTCGAGCATAGCCCGCGGTCTGTGGGCTACAGCCGCGCCCGAATCAGGGCGAGCGCCTGGTCGAGTCGGGCGCGGTTCTCGGGCTCGTTCAGCCACCGGCTGACGCCGGAAGGGTGGGGGAGCGGGACGACGAGCGCGCCGTCGTGCTCGAACGTGGACCCGATGCAGTCGTCGAGCCGCCGCATGCCGAGGAGCTGCCTCGCCGCGAGGCCGCCGGCGGTGACGATCAGCTCCGGCCGGAGCAGGCGCAGCTCCCATTCGAGCCAGAAGGAGCAGAGCTCGCGCTCGCGCGGCGTCGGCGTGCGGTCGCCCTCTCCCGGTCGCACGCGGCCCGGGTAGCACCGCGTGACGGACGCGCAGTAGAACGTCCCGTAGAACGCCTCCTCGTCGAGGTCGAGCCAGCGGCGCAGATTCTGCCCGGCGCGGCCGCGCCAGGGGCGACGCTCGTGGCCCTCGATCACGCCTGGTGCCTGGCCGAACAAGTACGCGCACTGTCCCGCGTGCCCCTCGACCACCGGGAGCGACTCGAGCGGGTAACCGGCCTCGGCGCAGGATCGGCAGACGCGGTTGTCGCGCTGGAGCGATCGCACCGAGCGATAGGACAAACGGCGCCGGGTCAATCCCCGGGAACGAGCTCGAGCCGCGCGAGGTGCCCGTGCGGCCGGCGGCGATCCTTCACGGCGACGCGACCATCACGAACCAGTCGTCGACGTGGACGACCCGTCCGGCGAGCTCGTCCGCGAGCTCCTCCGGGACGAAGACGCGCTTGTAGACCTGCCACTCGGAGCCGTCCTGCAGCGTCCGCGTCTCCCAGCGTTCGGGCTGGTCACCTTCGTGGAGCCGGCTGCCGACCACGACCAGCTCGCCGGCCACGCGTCGCGCCTCGGCGAGGAACCTGCTGCGCTCGTCAGGCTCGAGGTGGCAGTAGAAGTAGCTCGTGAACAGGCGGTCGAACGAGCGGTCCGGAAACGGCAGGTCGAGGGCGTCTCCCGTGACGAACGTCGCGTGAGGCACCTGCTCTCTCGCCACCTCGAGCATCGCGTCGCTCTGATCGAGGCCGACGACCTCGCCGGGGAGCTGGCGCGTCAGGAACCCGGTCCCGCACGCGACGTCGAGCGTTCGTCGCGGGGCGAGACGGGCGATCGCGGCGCGCAGCTCGTCGAGGGCGTCGTCCCAGCCGGGCCGGTTGCGATCGGAATAGAGGCCTTGCCCCAGATACCAGTCGTCGTACTCGCGGGCTCGAGCGTGGTAGTAGGCCTTCAAGGCTGTCTAGGGTACCCGACGTGTTGCCGCTCGAGTCGGTACCGAACTTCTCCGAGGGGCGCGACGACGAGACGATCGACGCGATCGCAACGGTTCTCTCGGAACGCGCGCGGCTGCTCGACATCCACGCGGATTCCGACCACAACCGATCGGTCTTCACGCTGGTCGGCGACGAGGGGGATCTGATCGAGGCCCTCGTCGCAGGCGTCGCGTACGCGAGGGACCGAATCGACCTGCGGCGCCACGAGGGTGCGCACCCGCGGATCGGCGCCGCCGATGTCGTTCCGCTCGTTCCGATGGTTCCGAGCGACATGGGGCGTGCGCGCGCGGCCGCCCTCGAGACCGCGGGCCTGATCGGCGAGCTCGGCCTCCCGGTGTTTCTGTACGGAGAGCCCGGTCGAGGCCCGGCGTTCTTCCGGCGAGGCGGTCCAGCGGAGTTGCAGCGCCGGCTGGACGCCGGAGAGCTCGCGCCGGACTTCGGCCCGAGACAGCTCGATCCGGCGGCCGGCGGCGTGCTCGTCGGCGCGCGGCCCCCGCTCGTGGCCTTCAACGTCAACCTGCGCAGCGACGACGTCGAGGTCGCACGCGAGATCGCCGCCGTGGTGCGGGAGTCCGGCGGTGGCTTCCGCGGGGTCCGAGCGCTCGGACTCGATCTTGGACGGGCCGAGCTCGTCCAGGTCAGCATGAACGTCGAGGACTGGGAGGCTGCGGCCCTGCACGAGATCGTCGCCCGGGTTGCCGACGAGGCGCTGGTCCGCGGAGTTGAGATCGCCGGCTCCGAGCTCGTCGGCCTCATGCCGGCGGGCGCAGCCGCCGCGGCAGCCGGGGCGATCCTGCGGATCGACGGCTTCGACGCCTCGCGTGTCCTCGAGCTGCGGCTCCTCGAGAGCTGACCTGCAGCGCGGTTCCGCGTTCCGAGCCCGGATTCGACACCCCCCACCCTAGGGTGGGGAAACACCCGCCTCCCTCGAGGTCGACGTTACCCGTCAAAGGTCTACGAGTCTCGGTCGCGATCGTGGCGGTTCTGTGCCGATCCCGGGTCACGTGGGCTTCAGGCCGGGCCCTTCGGCGCGGCGGGTCGCTGAGAGTGCGACCGCGGCGCCGGCGATGCCGACCACCGGCAGCGCCACTGCGGCCACGGCGAACACGTTCTGCGGGGCGAGCACGGCGAAGAGCGGCGCCACCAGCAGCAGGCCGGTCGCGTGGGCACCCCTGTGGACGAGCGAGATCAGGCCCATGACGCGGCCCAGGAGGGCGTCCGGTACCTCCTCCTGCGCGGCCGAGATGAGGAGGACGTGTGCAGAGCTCTGACCGCAGGCCGCCGCGAATGCGCCGGCGACCGCAACCCACAGCGACGCGCCGAGAGCCATCAGGCCGTAGGCGGGGAGATAGAGCGTCCAGGCGATCAGGCTGGCGAGCGCCTTCCGGCGCAACCGGCGGTGGGCGAGGAATGCGCCGCTGACGATCGACCCGGCGGCGTAGCCGACCATGACGAGCGAAAAGCCGCCGGCGCCGCCGTGGAGGTGGTCGCGAACGAGCGTCGGTACGCCGCCGATCCACGTGCCTGCGGAGATCGTGACGGCGATCCCGAGGACGACGACGCTCGTGGCGAGCACGGGACGCGGCCGAAGCACTGCGAAGCCCTGACGAATGCCGGGTGTCGTTTCGATGGTCGCCGTCGCCTGCGGGCGCCGGATACGCACGATCATGAGCGCAGACACGAAGAACGAGACCGCGTTGATCGCGAAGAAGGTCGAGATCGGCAGTACGGCCAGGAGCCCGGCGGCCAGCGCCCAGCCGCCGATCGAGAGCGCCTGTGCGCTGGCCTGGACCAGGGCGTTCGCCTGCTGCACGTTCGCGCGGTCGACGATGCTTGGAACGAGTGCTCCGTAGGCGGGTACGAAGTAGCTCGTCGCCGTCTCGAGCACGAACGAAGCGACGACGAGCGTCCAGAGAGGGAGGTGTCCGGACAGCCCGGCCACGGCGATCGGCACGAGCGTGACGCCGCGGGCAAGATCCGCCGAGACCATCAGCGAGCGACGGTTCCACCGATCGGCGGCAAGCCCGCCGTGCAGCCCGAACAGGAGCGCCGGGACGCTGTCTGCGAGGCGCACGGCCACCACACCGAGCGGGCCGCCCGCCTGCAGCGCAACCCACATCAGCGCGATGTAGTGCAGCGAGTCGCCGAGCTCGCTCGCCGAGACGGCCAGAAAGAGGTTCCGGAAGTCGCGGCGCCGCAGCAGATGGAGAGCGCTTCCCGGCGCCTGGGTCGGAACCTCGCGCTCCTCCTCCGGGAGGGCGGTCACCGGATCGGCCATTCCGCGATTCTCCCCGAGGAGCCGGAGCTAGACTCGCCGCGTGGCGCGACGCACCGCGATCGGCCTCACCGGCGAAGACCTGGCGGTCGACGACGTCTGGGCCGTGGCGGTCGAACGAGTCCACGCGACGCTCGCCGACGAGGCACGGACCAGGATGCTCGCTGCGCGTGACGTCGTCCAGCGCGCCGTGCACGGAGCAACCGAGCATACGTACGGCG
Organism: uncultured Actinomycetes bacterium; assembly: GCA_963719325.1. Taxonomy (GTDB): domain Bacteria; phylum Actinomycetota; class Thermoleophilia; order Gaiellales; family Gaiellaceae; genus DATBLE01. The sequence goes on along the minus strand of CAVRBW010000005.1, from coordinate 225,719 downwards.
TCAACACGGGCTTCGGCAGGTTCGTCTCGAAATCGATCCCGGAGGAGCTGACGCAGGAGCTCCAGCTTCGTCTGCTGCGCAGTCACGCGTGCGGCGTGGGAGAGCCCTACCCGGACGAGATCGTCCGAGCCGCGATGCTGCTGCGCGCGAACGCGCTCGCAAAGGGTCGCTCGGGCGCCCGGCCCGAGGTCGTCGAGCTCCTGCTCGAGTGCCTGAACCGCGGTCTCGTCCCGCACGTGCCGAGCCGCGGATCGGTCGGGGCGAGTGGGGACCTGGCGCCGCTGGCGCATCTCGCGCTTCCGCTCGTCGGCGAAGGGGAGGCGTGGGTCGACGGAGACCGGCTAGCGGGCGCGCAGGCGCTCGAACGTGTCGGTCTCGAGCCGCTGCGGCTGGAGGCGAAGGAAGGGATCTCGCTCGTCAACGGCACGCAGTTCATGGCGGCCTTCGCGGCCCTCGGGCTCGTGCGCGCGCGACGGCTCACGAAGACCGCCGACATCGCGTGTGCCGTGTCGCTCGAGGCACTGCAAGGGTCGCAGACGAGCTTCCTCCCGCAGGTGCATGCGCTTCGGCCGCTTCGCGGGCAGCAAGCCTCGGCCGCGAACGTGCTCGAGCTGCTCGCGGGGTCGGCGATCATCGAGTCCCACCGCTGGTGCGACAAGGTGCAGGACGCCTACTCGCTCCGCTGCGCGCCGCAGGTGCACGGCGCCACGCGCGACCTCCTGGACTACGTCGACTACACGACCTCGGTCGAGCTCAACGCCGCCACCGACAATCCGCTGGTGCTCGTCGAGGACGACCTCCTCGTCTCGAACGGAAACTTCCACGGCCAGCCGGTCGCGTTCGCGCTCGACGCGCTGGCGATGGCGGTCGCCGAGCTCGCGAGCATCTCGGAGCGCCGCATCGAGCGTCTCGTCAACCCGAACCTGTCCGACGGGCTGCCGCCGTTCCTGACCACCGACGGCGGTCTCAACTCCGGCTTCATGATCCCGCAGTACGTCTCGGCCTCGCTCGTCAGCGAGAACAAGGTGCTCGCGCATCCGGCCAGCGTCGACTCGATCCCGACCAGCGCGGGCCAGGAGGATCACGTCTCGATGGGCAACGCCGCCGGACTGAAGGCGTGGCAGGTGCTCGCCAACGTCGAGTGGGCGCTCGCGATCGAGCTGCTCGCAGGCGTCCAGGGCGTGGAGTTCCTCGCTCCGCTCGAGCCCGGCCGGGGGGTCGTGGCCGCGCGGCGCTTCGTCCGCACGCTCTCGGCGCGGCTGATCGAAGACCGGCCCCTTGCCGGCGAGATCGACCTGGTCGCGGCGGCGATTCGAGACGGCTCGCTCGTGGCCGCGGTCGAGGAAGCATCGGGACCGCTGCTGTGAGCGCTACCGCGACGCTCGACCCCGCTGTCGAGGCGCTGTGCGGCGACCTGTCGTCGATCCATGCGCCGCGCGGCTTGCAGCTGAACGCGCGGTCCTGGGCGACGGAGGCGCCGCTCCGGATGCTGCTGAACAACCTGGACTCGGAGGTGGCGGAGCTACCCGAGCAGCTGATCGTCTACGGCGGCTCGGGACGCGCCGCCCGCAGTCACGAGGCGCTCCGCGCGATCGTGGGCTGCCTGCTCCGTCTCGGCGAGGACGAGACCCTGCTCGTGCAGAGCGGCAAGCCGGTCGGCGTCTTCCGAACGCATCCGGGCGCACCGCGCGTCCTGATCGCGAATGCGCTGCTCGTGCCGCGTTGGGCGACCTGGGACGAATTCCGGCGCCTGGAAGCGCTGGGGCTGACGATGTTCGGCCAGATGACGGCCGGGAGCTGGATCTACATCGGCACGCAGGGGATCCTCCAGGGCACGTACCAGACCTTCGCCGCCGCGGCCGAGAAGCATTTCGCCTCTGCGGATCTCGCCGGACGCTCGATCCTGACCGCCGGTCTCGGCGGGATGGGCGGCGCCCAGCCGCTCGCCGGCACGATGCTGAACGCGGCGATCCTGTGCATCGAGGTCGACCCGGCGCGGATTCAGCGTCGTCTCGACACGGCGTATCTCGACGAGGCGACGGACTCGCTCGACGACGCGCTCGCCCGGGTGCGGGCGGCACAGCGCGAGAAGCGGGGCTTGTCGGTCGGTCTGCTCGGGAACGCGGCGGACGTCGTCCCCCAGCTGGCCGCGCGCGGCGAGCCGTTCGACCTCGTCACGGACCAGACCGCCGCGCACGACCCGCTGAACGGCTACGTCCCGTCGGGGCTGGACGTACACGAGGCGGCGCGGCTGCGGACGGCCGACCCGGTGACGTATCTGGAACAAGCGCGTGCCTCGATTGCAGCACACGTACGGGCGTTGCTCGAGTACGTCCGGACCGGAAGCTATGTTTTCGATTATGGCAACAACTTGCGAGGTGAGGCCTTAGAGGCGGGCGTCGAGGATGCGTTCACATACCCGGGCTTCGTCCCGGCCTATATTCGCCCCCTCTTCTGCCTCGGGGTCGGGCCGTTCCGATGGGCCGCGCTGTCGGGAGATCCGGCCGACATCGCGGCGATCGACGAGGTGTTGCGCCGGTTGTTCGCGGAGGACGCCGTGCTCCAGCGGTGGTTGGAGCTGGCACCCGCACGGGTTGCGTTCCAGGGGCTCCCCGCACGGATCTGCTGGCTCGGCTACGGCGACCGCGCCCGGGCAGGACTGGCGATCAACGACCTGGTGCGGTCTGGCCGCGTGAAGGCGCCCGTCGTGATCGGGCGCGACCATCTCGACGCCGGCTCCGTCGCCTCGCCCTACCGCGAGACCGAGGCGATGGCCGACGGCTCGGATGCGATCGCAGATTGGCCGATCCTGAACGCGCTCGTCAACGTTGCTGCGGGTGCGACGTGGGTGAGCGTCCACCACGGCGGGGGCGTCGGAATCGGCAACTCGATCCATGCGGGCATGGTGGTGGTCGCGGACGGCACCGAGGACGCGGCGGACCGGCTCGAGCGGGTGCTGACGACCGATCCGGGCATGGGTGTGCTTCGGCACGCCGACGCCGGCTATCGAGCTGCGATCGAACAGGCCGATCGGCACGGCCTGGCCATACCGATGCCACCGGCCGTGCGCGAGTCCTGAGCGACGAGGGGTTCGTCCGGTGACTCGGCTGCTCGTCCGCGATCTGAGGCAGCTCGTCACCCCGGCCGGCACGGCTGCACCGGTGCGGGGCCGCGCGCTCGGCGAGGTCGAGGTCCTCGAGGATGCATACGTTCTGTGCGAAGGCGGCCGAATCGCGGACGTCGGGCGTATGCGAGACCTCGCGCCGCTCGAGGGCGACGTGGCGGAGGTCGACGGGCGCGGCCTGTCGGCGCTCCCCGGTCTCGTCGACTGCCATACGCATGCCTGCTTCGCCGGCGACCGCGTCGACGAGTTCGCACTGCGGGCCGCAGGCGCGACCTACGAAGAGCTCCAGGCCGCCGGTGGCGGGATCCTCTCCACCGTGCGCGCCACCCGTGCGGCCGGCGAGGAGGCGCTTGCGGACGCGACCCGGCGCCACCGAGACTGGATGCTCCGCGCGGGGACGACGACGTTCGAGGCGAAATCGGGCTACGGCCTCGACCGGGAGACCGAGCTCGCCCAGCTGCGTGCGATCCGTGCAGCAGGCGGCGTTCCCACCTGGCTCGGTGCCCATGCAGTCCCGCCCGAGTTTCCCGGCGCGGATGCCTACCTGGACTTCGCGCTCGCCGAGGTGCTTCCCGACGCGGCGCGGCTCGCCGAGGCGGCGGACGTGTTCCTCGAACGTGGCGCGTTCGACGCCGAACAGGCCCGCCGCTACCTCACCGCCTGCCGCGCAGCCGGGCTCGCCCTTCGCTTGCACGGCGATCAGTTCACCGAGCGGGGAGCGATCCCGCTCGCCGTCGAGCTCGGCGCCCGCTCGGTCGATCACCTGGAGGCGACCGGCGGCGAGGGTGTCGCGGCGCTTGCGGCCGGCGACGTCGTCGGAGTGCTCCTGCCCGCGAGTGCGCTCGTCCTGGGCCGGGCGATGCCGCCCGCCCGCGCACTGGTCGAAGCCGGTGCGGCGATCGCAATCGCCACCGACTTCAACCCGGGCAGCGCCTTCTGCGAGAGCCTGCCGCTCGTGTGCTCGCTCGCGGTGACACAGCTGAGACTCAGCCCCGCCGAGGCGCTCACCGCGTGCACCGTCAACGCGGCGCACGTCCTCGGCCGCGCCGACCGCAAGGGCCGGATCGCGACCGGCTACGACGCCGACCTCGTCCTGCTCGACGCGCCGGACTGGCGCTACCTCGCCTATCACCTGGGCCACGACCACCTCGCGCAGGTGGTGCTCGGCGGCGAGCTAGGCTAGGTCGCGATGCCGACGAGGAAGCAGCGGCGCCGCCGCCAGAAGGAACGCCGGCACGAGTGGGAGTACGTCTATGTCGACGACGAGGGCCACGAGGTCGAGGTCGACGAGCCGGACGCCCGCCCGGCAAGGCCGAGGAAGGAGCCGGCAAAGGCGAATGCGAAGCCGGGCACAAGAGGCCGCCAGCCGGCCGGCCGCGGTGCCCGGAAGGTCGATCCGCCGTCATGGCAGCGGGTGCTGCGTCGCGGGGCGATCTTCGCCCCCCTCATGCTCGTCGTCGTCTACCTGCTCAAGCCGAAGGACGCGACCGCGGCGAGCATCATCGCTCAAGTGGCTGCGCTGCTCATCTTCTTCCTGCCGTTCAGCTACTTGATGGACTCGATGATGTACCGCAACTACCGCAAGCGGATCGGCGATCCGCTGCCGCCGCGTCAGCGGAAGGGTCGCCCGGGCTAGCTCGGACTACGTGTCGCGGTAGTGCCCCACGCCCGGCCAAGGGGCGAGGAAGAGCAGGATTCGCGCGCCGGCGACGGAGCCGACCGAATGCCGCTCGTCGGGCTCGAATCGGAGCAGCGTTCCGGCGGAGGCCGAGGTCGCCTCGCCGTTCGCAGAGATCTGCACCTCCCCGTCGACCACGTGGAGGTACGCGTACTCCTTGACCTGGTGGTCGCCGAGCTCCTGACCGGGCTCGAGCCCGATCAAGACTGCTCGACCCTCGTCGTCGGAGTGGAGCACCACCGGTGAGCGGCTTCCACCGGGAGTTTCGATGTCTCTGAGGTGCCAACTCTCCATGCCGGATGCTTTCCCACACCTGGCTAGACTCAATCGCCGGATGACCCTCGTCGTCGATCGCTACGAGCTCGGCCCGCTCGGGACGAACTGCTACGTCGTCCGGCGTGAGCGCGGGACCAAGGAAGCGGTGGTGATCGACCCGGGCGGAGACGCGGCGACGATCCGGCTCGAGCTCGCCCGCATGGGTGCTCGCTGCGCCGCGATCCTCGTGACGCACACGCACTACGACCACCTCGGCGGGGTGGCCGATCTCGCCGAAGGCACGAGCGCGCCCGTGTACGTCTCCGAGGCCGAGGCGCCGGTTCTCGCAGCGCCGGGGGACTACTACCCGGGCATCGCGATCAGGCCGTATGCCGCCGACGTCCTGCTCTCCGGCGACGAGACGCTGGAGCTGGCCGGGATCTCGTTCGAGACCGTGCAGGTTCCGGGCCATTCGCCCGGGCATCTCGCCTACTACGCCGACGAATGCTTGTTCTCGGGCGACGTCCTCTTCGCCGGCTCGGTGGGCCGGACCGACCTGCCGATGGCGGACTGGGACACGCTGGTCGATTCGATCCGAACGTTGGTCGACCGCTTCCCACCCGAGACCGTCGTCTATTCCGGTCATGGGCCGCCGACGACGCTCGGTGGCGAGCTGGCTCGGAATCCCTTCCTGGCCGAGCTCCGCGCGTGAAGTTCGAAGCTCCACGCGGCACCCACGACATCCTCCCCTCCGAGCAGCCGCGCTGGCGGCACGTGACGGGGGAGTTCGAGCGCCTGTGCGCGCTCTACGGCTACCGCCGGATCGACACGCCGGTGTTCGAGGACACCGACCTCTTCGTCCGCACGTCGGGCCTCGGCTCGGACGTCGTCTCGAAGGAGATGTACACGTTCACGGATCGCGGCGACCGGTCGCTGACGCTGCGCGCCGAGGCGACTGCGCCCATCGTTCGCGCGTACCTCGAGCACGGGCTGCACCGCGAGCCGCAGCCCCAGAAGCTCTACACGTACGAGACGATCTACCGGTACGGCCGCCCGCAGAAGGGGCGGTTTCGTGAGCACTGGCAGCTCGACGTCGAAGCGATCGGCTCGGACGATCCGGCCGTCGACGCCGAGGTCATCCAGCTGTACGACGCGCTCCTCGGCAGGCTCGGGGTCACGGAGTACCGGCTGGAGCTGAACTCGATCGGCGACCGGGCATGCCGGCCCGCCTACCTCGACCGGCTGCGGCCGTGGCTCGAGAAGCACGCCGGCGACCTGGACGAGGCGACGCGCGAGCAGGCGGCGCGCAACCCGCTTCGAGCGCTCGACAACATCGCGGCGAAGCCCACGGCCGTGCAGGAGGTCCTCCGTCGGGCTCCGGCGATCGGCGACGCGCTGTGCGAGGAATGCGGCGAGCATTTCGCCCAGGTCCGGCGCTACCTCGACGCCTTCGGTGTCCGATACGAGCTCGTGCCGACGCTCGTGCGCGGGCTCGACTACTACACGCGGACGACCTGGGAGTTCGTCGGCCGAGAAGGGGGCTCCACGAGCACGCTCAGCGGCGGCGGCCGCTACGACGGTCTCGCCGAGGAGCTCGGAGGCAGACCCACGCCCGGCGTCGGCTTCGGGGCCGGAATCGAGCGCCTCGTGCTCGCGCTCGCCGAGGCCGGCGTTCCCGAGCCCGAGCGGGAAGGGATCGACGTCTTCTTCGTCTGCGCGGATGGGATCGACCGGGCGGCGGTGCTCGCAAAGGTGCTCGAGCTGCGAGCGGCAGGTGTCCGCGCAGACGCCGACTTCGCCGGACGGTCGGTGAAGGGCCAGCACACGCAGGCGGGCAGGCTCGGCGCGAAGCGCGTCGTCGTGGTCGAGCCCGGGAGCGACCTCTCGGAGGTGACGGCGTGAGTTGCGTCGCCGGCATCGTCTTTTCTCACGAGAGAGCTCACGGATCTGTCCACACGTCGCCGATTTTCAGGCCTTTCGCGTGTCCGAAACGGCTGGTGCCCGGGTCAGGCCCTGTTTCCCGAGGTGCGGCTTGAAGTGGCGTGATCTCCGCTGCGGCGAAGTGCGCGCCGAGCACGTCGGACAGCGGCTCGCACTCGCCGGCTGGGTCGACACCCGCCGCGACCACGGCGGGCTCGTCTTCGTCGACCTGCGCGACCGGGCCGGCGTCTGCCAGCTCGTGATCAACCCCGAGCGCGCGCCGGACGCGCACGCGGCCACGCACGAGATCCGGAACGAGTTCGTCCTCCGTGCCGAGGGCGAGGTCGTCGCCCGCGGGCCCGAAGCGGTCAACCCGAGCCTGCCGACAGGCGAGGTCGAGCTTCACGTCGACTCGCTCGAGATCGTCTCGCGCTGCCCGCCCCTGCCGTTCCAGCTCGACGAGGAGAACGTCGACGAGACGCTTCGGTTCCGCTACCGCTGGCTCGACCTTCGGCGCGAGCGGCTGCAGCGGAACATGCGCCTGCGATCGCAGATGGTCGGGATCATCCGCCGGGTGATGGAGGCGGCGGAGTTCATGGACATCCAGACGCCGATCCTGTTCAAGCCGACGCCGGAAGGCGCCCGGGACTTCGTCGTTCCGAGCCGCTTGCAGAAGGGCCGGTTCTACGCCTTGCCTCAATCGCCGCAGATCCTGAAGCAGCTGCTGATCGTCGCCGGCTTCGATCGCTACTACCAAATCGCGATCTGCTTCAGGGACGAGGACCTCCGCGCGGACCGCGTGCAGGAGATCACCCAGCTCGACGTGGAGATGGCCTTCCCGGACCTCGAGTTCATCGTCGGGCTGATGGAGACGATGTGCGCCGAGATCTGGCACGAGTGCATCGGCGTCCGGCTCGAGCCTCCGTTCCGGCGGATGACGTACGCCGAGGCGATGGCGCGCTACGGGACGGACAAGCCCGACCTCCGCTTCGGGCTCGAGATCGAGGACGCCACCGAGCTCACGCGCGGGTCGGGCTTCAAGGTCTTCGCCGAAGCGCCGTGCGTGCGGTACGTGACCGCCCCGCGCGAGTTCTCGCGCGCCGAGCTCGCCGCGCTGGAGGAGCGCGCGAAGGAGTGGGGGGCCAGGGGGCTCGCGTATCTCGTCTACGGCGGGGACGGCGAGGTGCGCTCGCCGATCGCGAAGTTCCTCTCGGAGGCGGAGCTTGCGGCCTTTCGGGGCGACCCCGGTTCGACCGTGCTCTTCGGCGCCGGCGAGCCGGAGTCCGTGGCGCGCGTCCTCGGCTCGTTGCGCAGCCATCTCGGAGAGTCGCTCCGCCTCGTCGACGAGGACGCCGACGAGTTCCTCTGGATCGTCGACTTCCCGATGTTCGAATGGTCCGGGGAGGACTCCCGCTGGAGCGCCAAGCACCATCCGTTCACCCGCCCGATTCCGGAGTGGGAAGACCGCTTCGACGCCGACCCCGCAAACGCGCTCGCCTTCGCCTACGACCTGATCGCGAACGGAAACGAGATCGGCGGCGGCTCGTTCAGGATCCACGAGCCCGAGCTGCAGGCGCGTGTCTTCGATCTGCTCACGCTCACACCTGAGGAGCAGCGCAGCAAGTTCGGTTTCCTCCTCGACGCGCTCGGGATGGGGGCGCCGCCGCACGGCGGAATCGCCTTCGGCATCGACCGGATGGTGATGGTGCTCGCCCGGGAGCCGAATCTGCGCGACACGATCGCGTTCCCGAAGAACCAGGCGGGGTTCGACCCGATGAGCGGAGCTCCCTCGGAGGTGCCGCCCAAGCAGCTCGACGAGCTCGGGCTCGAGATCGTCGCGCCGGAGACGAAGCCAAGCGGCTGAGGCAGTAACGCCTTCGCTCGGGAGGCGCGTTCCTGCAAACGCCTTCGATCCGCAAGGTCGATCCGGGCCGATCGCGGGAAGAATTCCCTCATCGACCAGGTACGGCTCGGGAACGCAGGACTCCACGTCTCCAGGCTCGGGCTCGGGATGATGAGCTTCGGCGACACGTCTAAGCGCCGCTGGGTTCTCGACGAGCAGGCGGCGGAGCCGATCGTCCGCAGGGCGATCGAAGGCGGCATCACCTTCTTCGACACTGCCGACATGTACGCCGACGGAGCCAGCGAGGTCGTCACCGGCCGGTTGCTGCGAACGCTGATCTCGCGTGACGAGGCCGTGGTCGCGACGAAGGTCTTCTATCCGATGACACCCGGGCCAAACGGCCGGGGGTTGTCCCGAAAGCACATCCTGTCGGCGATCGATGCTTCACTGACGCGGCTCGGGCTCGACCACGTCGACCTCTACCAGGTGCATCGGTGGGATCCGGAGACACCGATCGAGGAGACGATGGAGGCGCTCCACGACGTCGTCAGGGCCGGGAAGGCCCGGTATCTGGGCGCGAGCACGATGTCCGCCTGGCAGTTCGCCAAGGCGCAGGCGGTGGCCGAGCGGAACGGCTGGACGCGGTTCGTCTCGATGCAGGCCCACTACAACCTGATCTACCGGGAAGAAGAGCGCGAGATGATCCCGCTTTGCCTCGACCAGGGAGTCGGAGTCATCCCGTACAGCCCGCTTGCACGAGGGCGCCTGGCGGGCGCAGGCGGGGGAGACAGCGCGCAGCCGACGCTTCGCGCCGAATCGGATCCCCTTCGGGACGCGCTCTACGGCCATCCCGGCGACGCAGCGGTGATCGACCGGGTTTCCGCTGTCGCCGCCGGTCACGGCGTCCCGCCTGCGCGGATTGCGCTCGCCTGGCTGCTACACAGACCCGCCGTCGTCGCGCCGATCTTCGGAGCCACCAAGCCGGACCACATCGAGGACGCCGTCGCCGCGACGACGCTGCAGCTGTCGGCCGACGATCTCGAGCGTCTCGAGGAGCCGTATCTGCCGCATCCGCCGCTCGGCTGATCCGTGCGGAAGCTGGCACTACACTCTTCACAATGCCGGAGGGATTCGCCTCGAGATTCGCGATCGAGGCCGGCTTCCTGATCTTGCTCGGAGTCGGCGCCGGTTTCGCCGACCTCAGACCGATCGTGATCGTGGCGGTTCTGGCGGCCGGCTGGCTGCTCGTCTCGCTCATCGAGGTCGCCACGTGGCACGCCCGGGCTCGCGCTGTCGTCCCGTTCGTCCTGCCCCCCGAGCCTGCGCAGGAGCCGGAGCATGGCTGGCCGGTGGACTCGGAGCCGATCGGGCCCGAGGTCGCCTATCCGCTCCGAGCCGGTGCGGGCGAGGAGCCGTCAGACGAGGTCGAGGCCTACACTCGCGTGCTCGAACGCGAGCACGAGTCGTCAAGCGGGTGAGCGCGGTGCTCAGCCAGCGCGTGCTCGCCCTCGGGGCGGCCGCTCTCCTCGCGGTGATCGTGGGGCTGGCAATCGCCTCCCGCGACTCGAAGACCACACGAACGGCGAGGCAGCTCCCGCAGCCCGCGCTCTCCGAGGTCAGCGGCTGGTACACCGCGCTGGCCGGCGTCCGCTCGCGGCCGCTCGCGGGCCGGCCCTCGGCCTGTGGCACTCTCCTCGGCCCGAGCACCCTTGGAGTCGACCACTCCGTCCTGCCCTGCGGCGCGAAGGTCTTCCTCCATTTCGACGGCAAGACCGTGCTGACGCAGGTCGTCGACCGTGGCCCGTTCGGGCCGGGCGAGGCGTTCGAGGTCACCCCGGCGCTCGCCGACCTGCTCTCGCTCAGCGGCGTGCAGGAGATCCGCTGGAGCTTCGCCCGGGCCGGGTAGCAGGATCGGTACGCTGGTCTGTGCCCGACCCTGTTCGTGGCTCCGCTATCCAATGTAGAACCAACAGACCAAAGCGAGGGAGCCCGCGTCGGTCGCGGCGAGTCGGGAGACGAGCCGGGCCGCAAGGCACCCACCTGGTTCGTCCAGGTTCGCTACGGGGCGGAGACATCGGCAGGGTGGGGCACTGAATCGGGGGACCTCTCGGTTCCCTGTTCACCCTCAGGTACGTGCACACTGGACTCGTGATCGAGATCTCAGGCGATTCCGCGCGCGGCTCCGGCTGGGCGCTCGTACGGCTGCGTCTCGAAGGGGAGCGCATCGTCGACGCCGATGCCGACGGCCTCTCCGAGGATCTGCGCGGCCTGAACCTGCTCGAAGCGGCGGCTGTCGGCGGGGAGACCCTCGCGGTCGACGCGCTCGCGAACGCCATCGGCTCGTGCTTCCGGGCCGAGCCCGACGAGGGGCGCGTGGCGGTGGCGATGAGCGGAGGCGTCGACAGCGCCGTGGCCCTTCTGCGGGCCGGACCGAAGGCGGTGGGCGTGACGCTCCGACTCTGGACCGATCCGGAGGGGCGGCGTTCGGAGCGCGTGTGCTGCTCTCCGGAAGCGGTGCTCGCAGCACGCCAGACCTGTCACGTCCGCGGAATCCCGCATGTCACGCTCGACCTGCGGGAGCAGTTCCGGCGGGCGGTGGTGCAGCCGTTCGTCCGCGGGTACACGCGCGGTGAGACGCCCAACCCCTGCACTCGCTGCAACGGCGGCTTCCGCTTCGCCGAGCTTCTCGCCTTCTCGCGCCGCGCCGGTGCGCACAGGCTGGCCACCGGCCACTACGCGAGGATCGTGCGTCATCGCGGACGCCTCCTGCTGGCGCGTGGCGCAGACCCGTGCAAGGACCAGTCGTACATGCTCGCCCGGCTCGACCCGGCGAAGCTCGGCCGGGTCTGGTTCCCACTCGGGGCACAGACCAAGGCGGCGACGCGCGCCGAGGCCGCCCAGGCCGGGATGGCGGTCGCAACACGGGCGGAAAGCCAGGAGGCGTGTTTTCTCGCCGGGGACGACTACCGCTCGTTCCTCGAGCGGCGCGGCCTCTCACCCAGACCTGGACCGATCGTGGACGAGGACGGCGCGACGATCGGGACACACGAAGGCCATTGGCGCTTCACGCCCGGGCAGCGCCGCGGTCTCGGGATTGCGGGCGGGAAGCCGCTCTATGCAATTGCGACCGAGGCGAGGACGAACACGGTCGTGGTCGGGCCGCGGGAATCGCTCGCCCGGACCCACGTCACGGTGAGCGGCCGGCTCTACGTGCCGGTCGAACGGGGGGACGCGAAGGTGCGTTACCGATCCGCCGCAGTCGGCGCGCGCGTCGAGCCGACCGCCCGCGGATTCCGCCTGGAGCTCGACGAGCCCGCCTACGGAGTTGCCCCGGGCCAGACGGCCGTTCTCTACGAGGGCGACGTGGTCGTTGGTTCGGGAGCCGTGCTGTCGACCGGGTCTGCCTAAGATCCCGTCATGCTCGCGACCTTCGGCTGGAGTGACTTCGCCTATCTCGCCCTCGCGGTCTTCCTGCTGCTCACCGGTTTGGGCATCGCCTACGGAGCGCTGCGGCTCGGCGGAACTCTGGGCCGAGCTTCCTCGTTGTTACAGGGAACGGAGAAGGAGCTCCTGCCCGTGATCTCCAAGGTGGGTGGAACCCTGGACCGCGTGAACCAGCAGCTCGACAAGGTCGACCAGATCACGGACAGCGCCGTCGACGCCGTGGCCAGCGTCGACACTGCCGTCCGAACGGTGAGCGGCGTCGTCACGCGCCCGGTCGAGAAGCTCGCCGGCCTCGTCGCCGGTCTCGCTCACGGGGCATCGTCGCTGCGGGCCCGCGGCGACGTGCGGGAAGCCGTCCGAACCGGAAAGGAGGAGGCCGCTCGCCGCGAGCAGGATCTCGCGGACGAGCTCGGGGGGGAGTGACGGACGAGATCACCTTGACGCTGCCGCGCGAGCGCCGGTTCTACGACGTCGCGCATCTCGTGCTGGGGGGCCTCGCGGTCAGGCTCGACCTGACCGTCGACGCGCTGGCCGACCTGCAGCTCGCCCTGGCGGGGCTGCTTCCGCACGCGGAGGCGGACGGCGACATCACCGTCGTGCTCCGCGTCGGCGGCGACAGCCTCGGCGGAAGGATCGGCCCGTTCGAAGCAGTGGTGCTGCGGCGAGAGCTCGAAGGCGAGGGGGGCGACGGCTACGGTCCGCGCCACGTGCTGGAGGCCGTGCTCGACAGCTACCGGCTCGACGTTCAGGACGGCATGGCGTGGGTCGAGTTCACGCTCGGAACGTCAGCAGCCGCGAGGGAGGGCTGATGGCGGCCCGCCTCAGCGACCGTGAGCTCCTGAGGAGCTACCACGAGCGCGGCGAGCTGGCTGCCCGCGAGCAGCTGATCGAGCGGTACATGTCGCTCGTGCGGTCGCTCGCCCGGCGGTACTCGTACCGAGGCGAGCAGCTCGACGACCTCGTCCAGATCGGCGCGATCGGGCTGATCAAGGCGATCGACCGCTTCGACCTCAACCGCGGCGTCGAGCTCACCACGTACGCAACCCCGAACATCATCGGCGAGATCAAGCGTCACTTCCGCGACCGCGGCTGGTCGGTTCGCGTGCCGCGCGGACTCCAGGAGCTGAACGTCCAGCTGTCGCGGATCGTCGAGGAGCTGACGGTGCAGCTCGCACGCTCTCCGACCGTCACCGAGCTGGCGAAGGCGGCCAACGTCGAGGAGGAAGAGGTGCTGGAAGCCCTCGAGAGCGGCCGCGCGTACAGCTCGCTGTCCCTCTCGGTCGGCGCCTCGGGCGACGACGACGAGATCGATCCGCTGGAGGCGCTCGGGACCGAGGAGCACCAGTACGAGGTCTCGGAGGACCGGGCGGTGCTGCAGCCGGGCTTCCGCGTCCTGGACAGCCGGGAGCGACGCATCCTCCACCTGCGGTTCTTCGAGGGCCTGACCCAGTCCCAGATCGCCCAGCAGGTCGGCATCTCCCAGATGCACGTCTCCCGGCTGATCCGCCGCTCGCTGGAGAAGATCCGCGACGAGATCGCCTCCGAGGGCCTCGAAGAGTCGCCGCGCCGCGCCGCGTCGTCCTAGTCGCTGCCCTTCCGGACACGGCCCGTTCGGCGCCGCTTGGTGCGCCCAGCCTCCTCCCCGCGGCGATCCTATCCAGCATCAGGTGACGTGTCTGCGTCCGAACGGTGATCGATGCGCGCCGAGTCCGGCCGAGGGTCGGGGTGGGGCCGACCTACAATCCTTCGAATGCGGACGACTGCCGAGCTGCGCGAGGGCTTTCTCTCGTTCTTCGAGGAGAAGGGCCATCTCCGCTGCCCTTCGGCATCCCTGATCCCGCGCGCCGACGACCGCTCGACGCTGCTGATCAGCGCCGGGATGCAGCCGCAGATGCCGTTCTTCCTCGGTCGCGAGCAGCCGCCGGGCCCGCTGACGACGACGGCGCAGAAGGTCTTCCGCACGGTCGACATCGACGTGGTCGGGCTGGACACCTACCACCTGACCTACTTCGAGATGCTGGGCAACTTCTCGTTCGGGCAGTACTTCAAGGAAGGCGCGATCGAGTTCGCGACCGAGTTCATCCGCGAGCGCATGCGGCTTGACTGGGACCGCATCTGGGTCTCCGTCCATGCGGGCGACCCGGAGCTCAAGCTCGGCCCCGACCAGGTCGCGATTGACCTCTGGGAGAAGATCGGCATGCCGCCCGAGCGGATCGTGCCGCTGCCCTCCTCGGAGAACTTCTGGTCGGTCGGCGGCCCCGGACCGTGCGGCCCCGACTCCGAGATCTACTACGACTGGGGCGAGGAGGCCGGCTGCGGCACCGACGACTGCCTGCCCGGCTGCTCCCGCTGCGAGCGCTTCCTCGAGTTCTGGAACCTCGTCTTCATGGAGTACGAGCTCCACGGCAACGGAACGCTGACGCCGCTGCCGAAGCAGAACATCGACACCGGGCTCGGGCTCGAGCGGGCGGCGCGGATCGTGCAGCAGGTGCCGTCCGTCTACGACACGGACGGCTTCCAGAAGATCATGGACTGGGTCGCGCAGGAGTCCGGGGTCGCGTACGGCGACTCCGAGGACGCGACGAAGGCGCACCGAGTCCTCGCCGACCACGGCCGCGGGATGACGTTCATCACCGCCGAGGGCGTCGTCCCCTCGAACGAGGGGCGCGGCTACGTGCTCCGCCGCATCATCCGTCGCGCCGTCCAGCACGGTCTCCGGATCGGGATGCGCACGCCGTTCCTCGTCGGGCTCGCCGACACGGTGATCGCGCAGATGACAGAGGCGTACCCGGAGCTGGGCGAGCATCGCGACCAGATCGCCAGGGTCCTCGGAGCCGAGGAGGAGCGGTTCGGCGAGACGCTCGAGCGCGGCATGAAGCTGTTCGAGGAGGCGGCGGAGAAGGACGCGATCAGCGGTGACGATGCCTTCACGCTCCAGGCGACGTACGGATTCCCGATCGAGCTCACGCTCGAGCTCGCGCGCGAGCGCGGCCTGACCGTCGACGAGAACGAGTTCGACCGGCAGATGGATCAGCACCGTGAGATCTCGCGTGCCGGGGGCGGCGGAGGCGAAGCTCAACGCGCGGCCGAGTTTGCGGGCAACGCCGGCTTCAAGACCGATTTCGTCGGTTGGGAGAAGACCGACGTGCTGACCCAGATCGGCGCCCTCGAAGAGTTGGGCGACGGCCTGTTCCTCGCCAAGCTCTACGAGTCGCCGTTTTACCCCGAGGGCGGCGGCCAGGTGACGGACGCCGGGGAGCTCGAGAAGGAGGACGGCCC
Organism: uncultured Actinomycetes bacterium; assembly: GCA_963719325.1. Classification (GTDB taxonomy): domain Bacteria; phylum Actinomycetota; class Thermoleophilia; order Gaiellales; family Gaiellaceae; genus DATBLE01. The sequence continues at coordinate 210,176 of CAVRBW010000005.1, read as the reverse complement.
GCGCGCGTTCCTGCGCGCCGCGTACCGGCTCGAGGACGACCAGGTGCTCGTCTTCGAGGGCTCGGGCTTCGCCACCGGGGATCGCGTCCGTGCGGTGGTGCCCTGGAACGTGCGGTTTCCGACGATGGCGAATCACACGGCAACGCACCTACTGCACGCCGCCCTCCGCGAGGTGCTCGGCGACCACGTGCACCAGGCGGGCTCGGCGGTGCGCCCCGACAAGCTCCGCTTCGACTTCACCCACCCGCAGGCGCTGGCGGCGGACGAGCGCGCCGCGGTGGAGAAGCACGTCAACGAGGCGGTGTTCGAGAACCATCCGGTGCGAACGTTCATCGTCCCGATCGACGAGGCCCGGAACCTGGGCGCGATGATGCTCTTCGGCGAGAAGTACGGCGACGAGGTCCGGGTCGTCGAGGTTGAAGGCGTCTCTCGGGAGCTCTGCGGCGGTACGCACGTGCGCTCGAGCGCGGAGATCGGACCGGTCGTCCTCCTCTCGGAGAGCTCGGTCGGGTCCGGAGTCCGGCGGATCGAGGCCGTCACAGCGGGCGAGGCCTTCGCGTACCTCCGGGAGCGTGCCCGTGAGGCGGACGAGCTGCGCGGGGAGCTCGAGCGCGTCCGCAAGGAGGCGAAGAAGCCGGCCCCGGCCGCTCAGGCGGAGGTCGAGTTCCGCTTCCGTGAAAACGACGTGGTCGTCGCCGAGACGAAGGGCGTCACGGGCGGCGCGTTGCGGGATCTCTCGGACCGCCTCCGGCAGCAGGAAGGCGCGGTGGCCGTGCTGGTCGGATCGACGGAGGACGGCCGGGCCTACCTCGTCTTCAACGTCGATCAGGCGCTCGCCGACCGCGGGGTCGACGCCGTCGCGCTCGTGCGCGAGGCGGCCAAGCACATCGGCGGCGGGGGCGGCGGGCGGCCGACCCTTGCCGAGGCCGGCGGCAAGAATCCCGGCGCGCTCGGCGACGCCCTCGACGCGGCCAAGGACGCTCTCCTGGCACAGCTGGCTTGAGAGCTCCTAACGCAATGAGCAACTGTGTCCTCGAGCCGCGCTGGGCGGCGCGCTGCCGCGTCCTCAGTCGCGCCGATATGCCTGCATATCGGCGCTCCCTGCGTCCTTGCATCACACTCACCCAGCGCACCCCGAGGACGAGTACCCATCACGTTAGGAGCTCTTGAAGGTTCTCGGGCTGGACTACGGCTCCGCCCGGACCGGGGTCGCGGTCTCCGATCCGACCGGCACCGTGGCGCGCCCGCTGTGCGTCGTCAACCAGGCCGCGAGTCAGGCCGGTCTTGCCCGGCTGCGTGAGCTCGTTCGGGAGGAGGGAGCCGAGCGCGTGGTCGTCGGGCTGCCGCTGACGTTGCGTGGCGCCCGCGGCAGCCAGGCCGGCGAGACGGAACGCTTCGTGGACCAGCTACGCGCGGTCGTCGACGTACCGGTCGAGACCTTCGACGAACGCTTCACCACGACCCTGGCCGGCCCGGGGGAGGGTGAAGACGCCCGCGCCGCCGCCCATCTCCTCTCCACGTACCTCGAGTGGTCGAGCAGCAGCTCCTGATGAGCCCCGCCCCGGAGCAGGTGTACCGGCGCCGCCTGGTCGCGATCACGGTGGGCGCGGTGGTGGTCGCCGGCGGCGTGTGGGCGGGCTGGGCGACGCTCGCGCGGGACGATCGCTCGGCGTCGCCTCCGACGGTGGCGGTGACAGCGCCGAAGGTCCTCAGGATTCTCTTTCCGGAAGGGTTCACTCGGGCGCAGATGGCGCTTCGTGCTGACAAACGGAGCCCGACGATCACGGAGCGCGGCTACCTGGTCGCAACTTCGTCGTCGTCTCTCCCGGGAGAGTTCGCCGGCGACGGAAAGGCTCGCAACCTCGAGGGGTTCCTCTTCCCGGCCACCTACGAGCTGTTCACGACCGACCCGTCGAGGAGCCTCGTCTCGAAACAGCTCGACGCGTTCCGCCTCAACTGGGGCAAGGTGAACCTCAAGTACGCCCGTTCGAAGAATCTGACCTCCTACGACGTCCTGATCATCGCCTCGATGATCGAGAAGGAGGTCAAGGTGCCGAAGGAGCGGGCGCTGGTGGCCGCGGTGATCTACAACCGGCTGCATGCGCGGATGCCGCTCGGGATCGACGCCACGCTTCGCTACGGTCTCGGCATCCCGCCGACGCAGGCGATCACGAAGCAGGACCTCGCCTCCGACTCGCCGTACAACACGCGCAAGCTGCGGGGCTTGCCGCCGACGCCGATCGCAAACCCCGGGCTCGCGTCGATCGACGCCGCCGCACACCCGGCGAAGGTCGACTACCTGTACTTCGTTCGCAAGCCGGATTGCCGCAGTCATTTCTTCACGGCGAGCTTCGAGGAGTTCGACGCCTACACCCGCACGGGGCTGACCAGCTGTTGAGCATCCTGAGCGGACAGACGCACCTCGTCGGGCTGATCGGGAATCCCGTTGCGAAGTCCCTGTCGCCGGCGATGCAGAACGCTGCGTTCGCCGCCCGCGGGCTCGACTGGGCCTACCTCCCGCTGCTCGTCGAAGAGAACGAGTTGGCGGACGCGCTGCGGGGCCTGGTCGCCCTGGGCTTCGTCGGTGCGAACGTGACGGCGCCGTACAAGCTCGCGGTTGCGTCGCTGTGCGACACCGAGCACTCGTCGGTGAACACGCTCATGGTGCGCGACGGCGACGTCGTCGGGTTCTCCACGGACACGGCGATCCTCGACGCCCTGCCGGCCGAGCACGCCGTGATCCTCGGCGCCGGGGGCGCCGCAGCCGCGTTCCGCGAGGCGCTCCCGGAGGCACGCGTGTTCTCCCGCCGCGGCGAGTGGCCGCCGGAGGTCCATCACGCGGACCTCGTCGTGAACGCCACCGCGGCGCGCGACGAGGTGCTGGTCGAGCTCGGGCCAGGGCAAACGCTCGTCGATCTGCCCTACCCGGAGACCGCCACCGCGCGCGCTGCCCGCGAGGCTGGCGCGACGATCGTCACCGGGGTCGAGGTGCTGGTGGCTCAGGGGGCCGCGTCGTTTGAGCTCTGGACCGGCGTGCCTGCTCCGGTCGAGGTGATGCGCGCGGCCGTAGGCTTGGCACCGTGAGCCTCGACCTGATCACCGCCGGCGAGTCGCACGGGCCCGGGCTGGTCGCGATCGTCTCCGGTCTGCCGGCTGGGCTGGTCCTCGAGCAGACGGCGATCGACGAAGACCTGCGCCGCCGTCAGCAGGGGTACGGCCGAAGTCCGCGCCAGCAGATCGAGACGGACGAGGTCGAGGTGCTGGCCGGCCTGCGCCATGGGCGGACCCTGGGAACGCCCCTCGCGCTCGTCGTCTGGAACCGCGACCACAAGAACTGGACGTGGGGGATGAACCCCTGGCCGCCCGAGGGCGAGCCGCAGGGCAAGGGCAAGGAGCCGGTGACGCTGCCGCGGCCCGGCCATGCCGACCTCGCCGGTGTCCTCAAGTACGGACTGGCCGACGTCCGCGACGCGCTCGAGCGCGCGAGCGCGCGCCACACCGCGGTCGTCGTCGCGGCCGGAGCGGTCGCGAAGGCGCTCCTGGGCGAGATCGGAATCGCGGTCGCGGGCGAGGTGGTCGACGCCGAGTCCCTGCCGGCGCGGGTGGACGATGCGCGCAAGGACCGCGACACCGTCGGCGGGGTCGTCGAGGTTCGGGCGCGCGGCGTGCTGCCCGGCCTCGGCTCGTACGCGTCGCGCGACGACCGCCTTGACGCCCGGCTCGCCGGCGCGCTGATGGGCATCCAGGCCGTCAAGGGGGTCGAGATCGGCGCCGGCTTCGCGCTCGCGGGCATGCGGGGCTCCGAGGCGCACGACGAGATCTACCGGGACGAGCGCGGTCTGTACCGCCAGACGAACCGTGCGGGTGGGATCGAGGCCGGGATCTCGAACGGCGAGGAGATCGTCGTCCGGGCCGCGATGAAGCCGCTGCCGACGCTGATGCAGCCTCTGCAGTCGGTCGACCTGGAGACGGGCCGGCCGGCAAGCGCGCTCGTCGAGCGCAGCGACACCGCGGCGGTCGAGGCGCTCGCCGTCGTCGCCGAAGCGGCAGTCGCGTTCGAGCTCGCACGGGCTGCACGGGAGAAGTTCGGCGGCGACGCGGTCGGCGACTTCGTCGGCGCGTACAACGCCTACCGCGAGCGCATCGATTGGCAACCGCGCTAGACCGTCACCTCGCCCTCGTCGGGTTCATGGGCGCCGGGAAGACGACCCTGGGCGAGGTCGTCGCCGCGCGGCTCGGCAGGGAGTTCGTCGATCTCGACCGCGAGATCGAGCGCGACGTCGGCGAGTCGATTCCGGAGATCTTCGCTCGGCGCGGGGAGGCCGAGTTCAGAGTCCTCGAGCAGGTAGCCGCGTGCGACATGCTCCGCCGAGCGAAGCCTGCCGTGGTCGCGCTCGGCGGCGGCGCGGTGACGAGTCCGGCGATCAGGGCAGCCTTGCGCGAACACGCGCTGACCGTCTACGTCGAGGTCGATCCCGGCGAGGCGTGGCAGCGCGTGGGCGGCTTGGATCGCCCGCTCGCGCTCGACGAAGGATCGTTCAGGACGTTGTACGAGGAGCGCCAGCCGCTCTATCGCGACGTCGCGGACGCGACTGCGAACGACGCCGACGACGTCGTGCTGGCCGCCGCGGGTGTCCACGTAGGCGTGGGCTCGCTCGAGCTGCTCGGCGACCTGGCGCCGGGCGACGGCCCGATCGCGCTGGTGGCGGACGCACACGTCGCGGGGTTCTACGGTGCCGACGCCCAGCTCGCCCTCGGTGCGCGACTTGCCTCTACGCACGAGGTGGCGTCGAAGACCTCGGCCGAGCTGGAGCACCTCTGGCGCTCTCTGCGACTCGATCGTGCGGGGAGCCTCGTTGCGCTCGGCGGAGGAACGACGACCGACCTCGCCGGGTTTGCCGCCGCGACGTACATGCGCGGGATCGGCTGGACGGCCGTCCCGACGAGCCTCGTCGGACAGGTCGACGCGGCGATCGGAGGCAAGACGGCGATCGACCTGCCAGAGGCGAAGAACCTCGTCGGCGCGTTCCACTGGCCCGCGCGGACCCTGATCGACCCGGCCCTGCTGGCGACCCTGCCCGAGATCGAGCGCAGAAACGGCCTCGCGGAGGTGGTGAAGACCGGCCTGCTCGCAGGCGCGCCCTTGTGGGAGCTCCCCGATCCGGACCTCGTGCGGCGGTGCGCCGCGTACAAGTCGGCGCTGTGCCTCCGGGATCCGCACGACCAGGGACCGCGGCACGCGCTCAACCTGGGCCACACGTTCGGGCACGCGCTCGAGTCGGCCTCGGGGTACGGGCTCGGCCACGGGCAAGCGGTCGCGCTCGGGCTTCTGGCCGCCTTGCGGCTGTCCGGACGGGAGACGGGGCCGGTCGAGGAGGTCCTTGCTCCCGAGCCGGTGCGTGTCGACCGCGCGCGTGCCTGGGAGGCCCTGTTGCGCGACAAGAAGGGACACCTGCGGATCGTCCTGCTCGGCGACGACGGCCCGTACGAGGAAGAGCTGCCCGAGGCAGACGTTCGAGCCGCGCTCGATTCGCTGATCGCCGGATAAGGTCCGCGCGCCATGCAGATCGAGGTCCTGAACGGCGTCAATCTGAACGAGCTCGGCCGCCGCGACCCGACGCTCTACGGCGGCCTGACCATCTCGGAGCTCGAGACGCGCATCTACGAGTGGGCGAGCGAGCTCGAGCTGCGCGTGCGCTGCCGTCAGACGAATCACGAGGGTCAATACATCGAGTGGTGCCACGAGGCCCTCGACACCGCCGAAGGCGTGATCGTCAACCCGGCGGCCTGGACGCACTACAGCTGGGCGATCCGCGACGCGGTCGAGCTCTTTCGCATCCCCGTCGTGGAGGTGCACCTGTCGAACATCGAGCAGCGCGAGGACTGGCGCCGCCACTCGGTGATCGCCGACCTTGCCGCGAAGCGCGTGATGGGCAAGGGGCCGGAGGGATATCGCGAGGCGCTCGAGTTCCTGGCGGCACGCACGTGAGGACCCGCCTCGAGCGCGTTCGCGCTCTGATCGAGGAGCCGCTACTCGTCACGAAGCCGGTGAACGTCAAGTACCTGACGGGTCTGGCCAGCTCGAACGCGGCGCTCCTGGTCGAGCCGGATCGGCTGCGGCTGTTCACCGATTCCCGCTACCGCGAGAAGGCGAAAGCGCTCGGGCTCGACGTCACCGAGGTGCCGCGCAACCTCCACACGGGGCTTCCCGACCACCTGCCGCCGAGGATCGGGTTCGAGGCCGAGCACATGACCTACGCGGACTGGGCCGCGCTCGACGCCGCCGGGATCGACCTCGTCGCTCGACACGAGCTGCTCGAGGGCGTCCGTGCGGTGAAGGAGAGCGAGGAGCTGGCGGCGATCAGCCGCGCGTCTGCGATCACGAGCGAATGCTTCGCGCGTCTGGCCGAGGAGCGGTTCGCGGGCAGAACCGAGCGTGAGCTCGCCTGGTGGCTCGAGTCGCTGATGCACGAGCTCGGCGCCGACGGTCCGGCGTTCGAGGCGATCGTCGCCGCCGGGGCGAACGGAGCGCTGCCGCACGCGACCCCGGGCGATCGGAAGATCGAGGACGGGCAGACCGTTGTCGTCGACGCCGCTGCGAGGCTCGACGGGTACTGCTCCGACTGCACCAGGACGTTCGCGACGGGGACATTGCCGGCGGAGCTTGCACGTTCGTACGAGGTCTGCCTCCGCGGGCAGAAGGCCGGACTGGCTGCCGTGCGCGCCGGCGCGGGCGGGCGCGAGGTGGACGCTGCGGCCCGGGACGTGATCGCCGGCGAAGGGCTCGGCGAGCTCTTCGGCCACGGCCTCGGCCACGGCGTCGGGATGGAGATCCACGAGCAGCCGCGCCTGCGGCCGGAGAGCGAGGACGTGCTCGCCGTCGGCGGCGTGGTCACGGTCGAGCCGGGGATCTACCACCCGGGGCTGGGCGGAATCAGGATCGAAGACCTGGTCGTGATCGGCGCCGACGGGCCCGAGGTGCTGACGACCTTCACCAAGGAGCTGGTGACGGTTCGCTAGATTGCGGGCCCGATGGCCGACGTCGTCAACACCAACCAGTTCAAGAACGGCATGCACATCGAGGTCGACGGGGTGCCGTGGCGCATCGTCGAGTTCCAGCACGTGAAGCCGGGCAAGGGCGGCGCCTTCGTCCGCACGAAGCTGAAGGCCCTCGAGTCGGGCGCCGTCGTTGACCGCACCTTCCGGGCGGGCGAGAAGTTCACCCGCGTCCACACCGAGGTCAAGAGCGTCCAGTACCTCTACGACGCGGGCGACGACGTCATCTTCATGGACGAGGAGAACTACGAGCAGATGCACCTCTCGCGCGAATCGGTCGAGGACGCGCTCGTGTTCCTGCAACCGTCCAGCTCGGTTCAGCTGCTGATGGTTGACGGCAAGCCGGCGGGGGTCCAGCTGCCGTCGTCGGTCGAGCTGGCGGTGTCGGACACCGAGCCGGGCGTGCGCGGAGACACGGTCTCCAACGTGACGAAGCCGGCGACGCTCGAGACCGGAGCGATCGTCCAGGTGCCGTTGTTCGTGAACGTGGGCGATCGGATCAAGGTCGACCCGCGCGAGAAGCGCTACATCTCTAGGGCGTAGAGGTCGCCAGGGCCCGCTCGAGCGTCGTGACGTTTGCCACCCAGTGTCTGACACTAGGGTGTGACGGTTCGGCAACGTTTCGTCCACAGACGTTCGAGTGCCGGAGCCTGACAGGGGAGATAGGCTCCAGCCGGTGCCGACGCTCGTCGACACGACTATTCGGCTGCTCGGCCAGGAGCCGCTCGCGGGCGTCATGCCGACCGCCGCGCAGCTGGAGCTCGCGGAGATCCTCGACACCGCGGGCTTCGCATACCTCGAGGTCTCCGGCGGCGGCTGCTTCGACTTCGCGGTCAAGCGCGGCGTCGAGAGCCCCTGGGAGCGCATCCGGGCGATCCGCGCCAGAACGAAGACGCCCCTCGCGCTTGCGCTCCGCGGCCGCTTTCTCGTCGGCTCCCGGCCGGTCGGGATCGACTTCGTACGGCGATTCGTCGAGTCCGCCGCCGAGAGCGGTATAGACGTCTTCCGCCTTCACGACCCCCTCAACGACGTCTCGAACCTCCGCGAGGCGAGCGAGGCGATCACGGCCGCCGGCCGTGAGTTCGACGCGGGCCTCGTCTATAGCCCCGGGCCGTCGGGAGAGACCGACGCGCTGCTCGAGCAAGCTCAGCGCCTGCTCGAGCTGGGTGCTGCCCGGGTCCTCGTCCACGATCCATCCGGATCGCTCGAGCCGCACCGCGTCCGCGAGCTCGTCGAGGCCATTCGGGATGCCAGCGGGCTGCCGGTCGGTCTCTACTGCCAGGCCGCGGGAGGGAGTGCACTCGCGGCTGCGATCGAGGGCGCACGCGCGGGCGTCGACCTGATCGCGTGCGCGGCGTATCCGGTGGCGCTCGTCCTGCACCGCGTGTCGGGAGAGGCCGCCGCCGACGCGCTGGACGGGCTCGGCCTCGGCACGGGCACGAACGTCGATGCCCTCTGGCGCGCCTCCGACCTGATCGACGAGCACATCGGCGACCAGCCGGTCGTGCCGCTCGCGCCGCGGATCGCGACGCGTGCCGCGCAGCACAGCCTGCCCGCAGGTCTCGTCGCCGCAGTGGACGTGCACCTGCGCGCCCACCGGGCCGACGACCGGCTCGACGACGTGATCGACGAGCTCGGCAAAATTCGGGCCGAGGCGGGATGGCCGCCCCTTGCGGCTCCGATCGGTCAGGTGCTCGCCTCCCAGGCGCTGCTGCACGTGCTTGCCGCCGAGCGGTACCAGACGGTCGTCGACGAGCTCCGCGACCTCTTCGAAGGTCGCTACGGCACTCCGCCACGGGAGATCTCGCCTGCCGTCAGGCGGGCGGTCGAGCTCGTCACGAACGGCGCGCCTCCTCCCGCCGAGGAACCGGATCTCGACGAGCTGCGCGACCGGTACACAGGGCTCGCGTCGAGCGAAGAAGACCTGCTTCTGGTCGCGCTCTTCGGCGAGGCCGCCGAGCCTCTGCTTCGCGCGATGCGCAGCCGCGGCCGGGAGGACGTCCTCGAGGTCGGCAGCGTCGACTCGTCCCGGGCCGAGCGGATCCGCGAGATCGTGCGCATCGTCCAGGAGTCGGGTGTGGGGGAGGTGACGATCGAGGACGGCGGGCTGCGCGTCACCGTGCGACGCAGCACCGAACAGGCCGAGTCGCTGGTCGAGGCGGCCGCGAATCCCGCCGAGGAGACCTCGGCGGCTGCCCCCGCCGGGCCGCCGCCGTCTCCGGGCCTGATCCGGATCGAGGCGCCGATGGTCGGCACCTTCTACCGCGCGTCCACGCCCGGAGCACCGCCGTTCGTCGAGGAGGGCGACGTCGTCGGATACGGGCAAACGGTCTGCATCCTCGAGGCGATGAAGCTCATGAACGAGGTCAAGGCGGAGCAGGAGGGAATCGTCCGGCGCATCTGCGCCGACAACGCCCAGCCGGTCGAGTACGGCCAGGTCCTGTTCGAGCTCGAGCCCGTCAACGGGCGCCCACCAGGCCTCTAGCGTGTTCAAGCGGGTTCTGGTCGCGAACCGCGGCGAGATCGCCGTCCGGGTGATCCGTGCGCTCCGCGAGCTCGGCGTCGAGTCCGTCGCCGTGTTCTCGACCGTCGACCGGGACGCGCTCCACGTGCGGCTCGCCGATCGAGCGGTTTGCATCGGCCCCCCGTCTCCCGCCGAGAGCTACCTGAACGTCCCGTCGGTGGTCGCGGCCGCCAACACCACCGGCTGCGAGGCGGTCCACCCCGGCTACGGCTTCCTCTCGGAGCGGCCCGCCTTCGTGCAGGCCTGTGTCGACAACGACCTGGTCTTCATCGGGCCGGACGCCGAGGTGATGGCGCGGATGGGAGACAAGGTGCAGGCGAAGCTGGCAATGAAGCAGGCCGGCGTGCCGCTGGTACCGGGGACCGAGGGCGCGACGACGCTGGCACAGGCTCGACAGCTCGCCCCGGAGGTCGGCTTTCCGCTCCTGCTCAAGGCGGCCGCGGGCGGCGGAGGTCGCGGCATGCGGCTCGTCTCGTCGGCCGGCGAGCTCGACTCCGCGTTCGCGACCGCCTCCGCGGAGGCGGATGCCGCCTTCGGAGACGGCAGCCTCTACGTCGAGAAGGCACTCGTTCCCGCTCGCCATGTCGAGATTCAGGTGCTCGCGGACGGCCGCGGCGGCGTGTTGACCCTCGGCGAGCGCGAGTGCTCGATCCAGCGGCGCCACCAGAAGCTCGTCGAGGAGTCGCCGTCGCCCGCGCTCACTCCCGAGACGCGCGAGGAGATGGAGCAGGCCGCGGAGCGCGCGTGCCTCGCGACCGGCTACACGAACGCGGGAACGATCGAGTTCCTGCTGGGTGCCGACGGCTCGTTCCACTTCATCGAGCTGAACGCCCGCCTGCAGGTCGAGCACCCGGTCACGGAGCTCGTCACGGGAATTGACATCGTGCGGGAGCAGCTGCGGATCGCGGCCGGCGAGGAGCTCGCGAGCACAGGTCGCGCCCCGCGTACGGGACACGCCATCGAAGTCCGCATCAACGCCGAAGATCCCGCCCAGGACTTCGCCCCCTCGCCGGGCCGGATCGAGCGGCTGCGCGTGCCGGCCGGCCCGGGGATCCGCTTCGACACCCATATCGAGCAGGGCACGATCATTCCGCCGAACTACGACTCGCTGCTGGCCAAGCTGATCGTCTGGGATGCGGACCGGCCGGCTGCGATCGCCCGTGCCCTGCGCGCCCTGGGGGAGCTCCAGGTCGACGGCGTCGCGACGACGCGCGACTTCGCGAGGGACGTCCTCACGAGCAACGCCTTCCGGAGCGGCGAGTACACCACCTCCTACCTCGAGGAGCATTGGTGACCGTCGCTCGCCTTCGGCTCGCTCCCGCGGGGGAAACAGCCGGTTTCCCCCGCGTGCCCCCTTCCCCAAACCCGCTCGCACCTCAGCAACGGTCGGGAGCCGCGCCCGCCATGTCGGTCGCGGCGACGGGATCCTGCGCGACTGGCGCGGTCGTTCTATGAGCCTCTCGCGGCGTGCCGCGCGCCGGACTGCGCTCTTCCTCCTCTACCAGTGGGATCTGACCGGCCAGCCGCTCGGGACGAACTACGAGGGCGAGGTGGACGACTTCGCGATGGGGCTCGCCGAGGCAGTTGCGGGCCATGCCGACGACCTGGACGCGCAAATCACCGAGGTGTCGGGTGACTGGCCGGCGAAGCAGCTCGGCACCCTCGAGCGGAACATCCTTCGCATTGGCGTTCACGAGCTGCAGGAAGGTACGGTCCCCCTCGAAGTGGCCATCGACGAAGCAGTCACGCTCGCCAAGCGGTACGCGTCCGACGATGCGGGCCGGCTCGTGAACGGCATTCTCGGGCGGATCGCCCGCGAGGCAGCATGAGCGTCACTCGCCTCCGGCTCGCTTCACGGGGGAAACAGCCGGTTTCCCCCCTGTGCCCCCTTCCCCAACCCCGTTCGCACCTCAGCAGCCGCTGTGAGCGGCGCCCGCACAGGTCGGGCGCCGCGGCGAGGTTTTCCGAGAACGCGGAGGCGGCTCGATGAGCACGCTCGAGGAGAAGGTCGCGCGGCTCGAGGAGCTGCGCCGGCAGGTCGAGGCGTGCACTGATCTCGAGCAGGCGATCGACCTGCTCACCCAGGTCGAAGCCGCCGCGAAGGATCTGCTCGAGGCGGTCGACGACGAGCGGCGGGAGACCGATGCGCGGGCCTGACGAGCTGAGAGAGCTGGTCGAGGAATCGCTCGAGCAGCTCGAGCTCTGGCCCGAGCTCGAGGGCCAGCGCGAGTCGGCCCGGTACGCGCTCGTGGAGATGGGCGGAAAGCGCGTCCGGCCGGTGATCTCGCTCGCCGTCGGCGAGGCGCTCGGGGCGCCGCCGGAGCAGGTGATGCCCGCGGCGCTCGCACTCGAGATGGTGCACAACTTCTCGCTCGTCCACGACGACCTCCCCTCGCTCGACGGCGACGAGGAGCGTCGCGGCAAGCCGAGCGTGTGGGCTGCCTACGGCGAGGCCAAGGCCGTGCTCGCCGGCGACGCCCTCCTCGCGGAGGCGTTCCGCTTCGCGTGCTCCTATCCAACGCCGCACGTCGCACGCGAGCTGGCCGAGGCGACGCTGGGCATGATCGGAGGTCAGTACCTGGACACGATGGAGCCGGATGCAGATCTCGAGCGGGTTCATCGCCTGAAGACGGGCCGCCTCTTCTACGCGGCAGTCGCCATGCCGTTGTGGGCTGCCGGCCTGCCCGACGCCGACCAGGTGCGCTGGCGGAAATTCGGCGACGAGCTAGGGCTGCTCTTCCAGATCGTCGACGACATCCTCGACGCCGACGGCTACGTCCTTGCGCACGGGCCCGAGCGGGCCCGTGCGCTGGCCGACCAGGCTGCCGACCGAGCGCGAGCGTCTCTGGCGGCGATCGAAGTCGACACGTCGGTTCTCGACGACATCGTCGGCGGCCTCGCCGTCCGTACGGTCTGAGCCCGTGAAGAAGCGGCTCGACGTCCTGCTCGTCGAGCGTGGGCTCGCCGAGAGCCGCGCGCAGGCGCAGGCGCTGATCCTCGCCGGGCTGGTGACCGGCCACTCGAAGGCGGGCGAGCAGGTCGACGACGGCGCCGAGCTTGCCGTGAAGCGCCCGCCCCGGTTCGTCTCCCGCGGGGGAGAGAAGCTCGCCAACGCGCTCGACGCGTTCGACGTCGACCCGGCCGGGTTGGACTGCCTCGACGTCGGCGCCTCGACAGGCGGCTTCACCGACGTCCTCCTCCAGCGGGGCGCGGCCCGCGTGATCGCCCTCGACGTCGGGTACGGTCAGCTCCACCCCCGGCTGCGCGGCGACCCGCGCGTGATCGTGCTCGAGCGCGTCAACGCCCGGGAGCTCACCGAGCTCCCGTTTCCGCCTCGGCTGGTCGTCTGCGACGTCTCGTTCATCTCGGCGCGCAAGGTCCTGCCGCCGGTGCTCCGGCTGGCCGCGCCCGGCTGGGAGGCGGTCGTGCTCGTCAAGCCCCAGTTCGAGGCCGGCCGCGCGGAGGTCGGAAAGGGCGTCGTCACCTCGCACGAAACACGCGCGAGAGTGGTGCGAGAGGTTGCAGAAGCGGCCCTCGCGTGGACTGGGGAGGCTCTGGGCGTCGTAGACTCGGGTCTGCCCGGCCCGAAAGGAAACCGTGAGCTCTTCCTCCACCTCGCCCACCGACCGGGAGCGCGGATCCCCGCCGAGCTCGATCGCTGGATCGATGCCGCGATCGGCTGAACGAGTCCGCCGCGTCGCCGTGGTCAGCCACGGCGACCCGGACGTGATCGCCGGCGCGCTCGCCCGCCTCGAGGCGATCGCAACCGAGGCCGAGGTCGAGATCGTCGACGGCGACGAGGCCGATCTGGCCATCGTCCTCGGCGGCGACGGGACGACGCTCCGGGCGCTGCACCGGTTCCTCGGCACCGGCGTCCCGGTGCTCGGCGTCAACTTCGGGCGGGTCGGCTTCCTCACGACCATGCGCCAGGCGGACATGGAGAGCGGCCTGCGCCGTGCGCTCGGCGGCGAGTACCGCATCGTCGACCTGCCCACCCTCCAGGTGCACCTCGACGGACTGGAGGCGGTCGCCGTCAACGACATCGTCTGCGGGACATCCACGATCGGACGGATGGTCGAGCTCGCCTGGGCGGTCGGCGGCGAGGATCTCGGCGTCCAGCCGTGCGACGGCCTGATCTGCGCCAGTCCCACCGGCTCGACCGCCTACAACCTCTCCAGCGGCGGCCCCGTCCTCATGTGGGGGCTCGACGCGATGGCGGTCACGTTCGTCTCGCCGCACTCCTTGCACGCGCGGCCGCTGGTGATCCCCCGTGGTCTCGAGCTGGTGGTTCGGAACGAGACCCGCAACGCGCCGGCGAACGTGATCGCCGACGGGTCTCCGATCGGGGAGCTCGACAGGGGGCGGCAGGCGATCGTCCGGCTGGGTGAGCGGCACGGGTTGCTCGCCCTGCTGCCGGAGATGACGTTCTTCCACCGCTACCGCGACACCTTTGCTTCGTAGCCTGCGGATCGAGAACCTCGTCCTCATCCGAGAGGCTGAGCTCTCGTTCGCGCCGGGGCTGAACGTGATCACCGGCGAGACCGGCGCCGGCAAGACGATCCTCGCACAGGCAATCGGGCTGCTGCTCGGTGCCAAGGGAGAAGCGGCCTACGTCGGACCGGGTGGGTCCGACGCCTACGTCGAGGCAGAGTTCGACCTTCCGGCCGGCCTGGTCGACGACGAGACCGCCGCTGCGCTCCTCGAGCTGCGCCCCGAGGACGAGGAGGGGGTCGTGCTCGCCCGGCGGGTGACCGGCGACGGACGCTCGCGCGCCTACGCCTGGGGGAGGAGCGCAGCGCGCGAGGACGTCGCGGCACTCTGCGAGCGCCTCCTGGCGATGTCGGGGCAGTTCGAGCAGCGCCGCCTGGCCCGAGCCTCTTACCAGCTCGCCGTTCTCGACTCGTTCTGTGGGGACGATCAGCTGCGGCGCCGCGCGCAGGCACGCCTCGCCTGGCGGGAGCTGACCGCCGCGCGCAGGCGTCACGAGGAGCTGACGCTCGGCGCTGCAGCCGCCGAGGCGCGGCTCGCCGAGCTGCGCGCCCTGGTCGAGGACACGGAGGGGATGGAGCCGGACGGCGAGGAGGCGCTGCGCGCGGAACGCGAGCGGCTGCGGCACCTCACCGAGCTCGTCGAGGGAGCGGCGGCCGCGGCCGATGCGCTCGACCCGGACGAGGGCGACGGAGCGGCCGGGCTGACGGCGAGCGCAGAGCGCGCCCTCGCGCCGGTCGAGCAGCTCGCTCCGGAGCTTCAGAAGGCGGCGGACGAGCTGCGCGACGCCGAGCTCAGGCTCCGTGAGGCGGCGAGCGCCCTGCGGTCCTTCCTGGCCGTGCTCGAGACCGATCCGCACCGTCTCGACCAGGTCGAGGCGGAGCTCGACCGGATCGCGGAAACGCGCCGGCGCTTCCGCTGCGGCTCGTACGAGGAGCTCCTCGCGCGCGCGGCTGAGGCGCGGACCGAGGTCGAGGCACTCGACGAAGGGCTCGATCCGGCCGCCGCGGCGGCGGAGGCGGTCGCCCAGGCAGAGGCACGGGTAGCCGAGCTGGGAGCGGCGCTCCGAGCCGAGCGGGCGCAGGCCGCCGGGCCGTTCGGCGAGGCGGTCGCCGCGGAGCTGCGCGGTATGGGCATGGGCGACGGGGAGTTTCGGGTCGAGCTGAGGGACCGCGACCTGGGCGTGACCGGGGCAGACGAGGTTGCCTTCCTGATCCGTCCGAATGCCGGGCTGCCCTTCGCGCCGGCCGCAGAGACGGCCTCGGGCGGAGAGCTCTCACGAGTGGCCCTGGCGATCGCGGCGGTGGGCGGCGGGGAGACGATGGTGTTCGACGAGATCGACGCGGGGATCGGCGGCACGACGGCCCACGGCGTCGCAGAGACGCTCGCACGGCTGGCGGGGCGGGCACAGGTGGTGACGATCACCCATCTGCCGCAGATCGCGAGCCGGGCGGACACGCACTTCCGGGTCGAGAAGATCCCCGGCGACCCGACCCACACGCGCATCCAGGAGCTCGCCCCCGCGGAGCGCAACGGCGAGATCGAGCGTATGCTCGGCGGCCGAGAGTTTCTCGCCATTCTCGCGAACCGCGAGAATGGCTAGTGGCGATGAGTGGACGTGATCTCTCCGTGGGCTCCAGGCCTTTCGCGCGAGCGAGAGGCCGTGCTGCTCTGGTCGAGTTCACCGGTTCCGCGAAGCTCGACCGGCGCACGAAGCGCCTCGTCCACCGCCTCGGAGAGGGCGACGTGGCGATCGTCGACCACACCGATCTCGACCGGCTGACGGCGGAGGAGCTGCTCGAGACGGGCGTCCGGGTCGTCGTGAACGTCGCCGACTCCTTGTCGGGTCGGTTTCCGAACCCGGGACCGCTGCTCCTCGTCCGCGGCGGCGTGACGCTGATCGACGCGCCTGGGGCGCCGCTCTTCGACGAGGTCTCGGAAGGAGAGCAGGTGACGGTCCGCGGTGCGAGCCTCTTCCGGAACGGGGCATGCCTCGCCCGTGGGAGGGCGTGGGAGGAGCGCGAGCTCGAGCGGTCGCTGGCGGAGCAACGAAGCCGCGTCACCGAGTCGCTCTCCGCGTTCGCCGAGAACACGCTCCAGCATCTGCGGGCGGAGGGGAGCCTGCTGGCGGAGGGGATCGACTTTCCGACGCTCAAGACCCGCTTCCGCGACCGGCATGCGCTCGTCGTCGCGCGCGGGCCTGGGCACAAGCGCGATCTCAGGATTGTGCGACCGTACGTTCGCGACTTCAAGCCGGTGCTGATCGGCGTCGACGGCGGCGCCGATGCGCTGATCGAGGCGGGCTACAAGCCGGACGTGATCGTCGGCGACATGGACTCGGTCTCCGACGCCGCGCTGAAGAGCGGAGCGGAGCTGGTCGTTCACGCCTACCGCGGCAACGGAAACGCGCCGGGCGCGGAGCGAGCCGAGATCCTCGACGTGCCCTACCAGGTCGTGCCGGCGATGGGGATCAGCGAGGACGTCGCGCTGCTGCTCGCGTACGAAAAGGGGGCGGAGCTGATCGTCGCGGTCGGCACGCACTTCAACCTGATCGAGTTTCTCGAGCGAAACCGCGACGGCATGTCCTCGACGTTCCTCACGAGGCTGCGGGTGGGGGAGATCCTCGTCGACGCGAAGGGTGTGTACCGGCTCGTCTCCCGCCGGGTCGGCCTGTGGCCGCTGGCTGCGCTGGGTGTGACCGGACTCGGGGCGATCGTCGTCGCCGTCGTCGCCTCTCCGAGCGTGCGGCACCTGATCGAGCTGGTCGTGCTGCGGTTACGCGACTGGCTCGGCATCGGCTAAAGACGTCGGGGAACCCCTGGTTCCCCCACGGGCCCCCTCCTCGGCACGAGTGACGAATCGTTCTTGCGCTCCGGCGAGACGCGGTCTCGCCTCCGCGCGCGGACGGTGCGTGTTCCATCGATGCCGAGCAGTACCGGCGAGAATGGCCGCCGTGAAGATGCAAGCTGAGCGCGAGTTGCTCGCCTCCCGTGAGGACGTCTGGGGGTTCCTGGACGAGCCCCACCACCTTCCCGACTGGTGGCCGGGCCTCTCCGCGGTGCAGCCGGATCGGCGCGGTTCCGCCGCCGGGGCCCGCTGGCAGGTTGTCGCCAGCACCGAGCCGACCCTCTTCAGGCGTCCCGAGGCGAGCGGCACGCTCGTCGTCACCGCCGCCGAGCGGCCGCGGCTCTTTGCCTTCCACCTCGTCAGGGAACGTCTGGACGTCCGCGTCGAGCTCGATGCCGTGACAGCCGATCGAACGCACGCGGCTCTGACCGTCGAGGGGCCGTGGCTCATCGCCTACCGGCGCACGCTCGCCCGCAGGGCGGTCAATCGCCTGTACACGCTGTGCCAGACTGCGGCGGCGCTAGGCGATTGACCTGGCGGTCAATCGCCTAGCTGCCTGCGAGATGATTGACTGGCGAAGCCGGTCAACCATCATGTTCGATCTCCGCTACCACGTCGCCTCGCTGGCGGCCGTCTTCCTGGCCCTGATCATCGGGATCGTCGTCGGCGTCGGCATCTCCGGCAAGGGGTTCGTGTCGGACAGCGAGCGCAAGGTGCTGAACCTCCAGATCTCCGACCTGAAGAGCAGGCTCGACTCCGCCAACCGTCGCGGCAGCGAGCTTGCCCGGGCCCAGCGCGCGGCCCAGACGTTCGTCGCCGACGCCTACCCAGCGCTGATGGACGGGCGGATGACCGGCCGGCGCGTCGCGGTCGTGTTCGTCGGCCACGAGGACAGCCGGGTGCGGTCGCTGGTCGAGCAGGCACTCGACGCCGCCGGCGGCGACCCACCTCTCCGGACGCGTGCGCTGAAGCTCCCCATCGACCTGCCGACGCTGAGGCATGCACTCGCGAAGCGGCCTGCGCTCGCTGCGCTGGCCACGAGACGGCAGATCGGCGACCTCGGCCGCCGGCTCGGCAAAGGGCTTGTTGTCGGAGGAGACAACGTGCTCTGGCAGCTGCTCTCACCGCAGCTGATCGAGGAACGGTCCGGAAACGACAAGCCTCCGGTGGACAGCGTGGTTGTCGCGCGATCCGTCGCTCCCCAGGCAGGTCCGACGGCTCGGTTCCTCGCCGGCTTCTACGCGGGGCTCGCCTCCGCCGGGGTCCCGGCCGTCGGCGTGGAGCGCACGAACGCGTCGACGTCTGCCGTGCGGACTTTCGCGAAGCAGGA
Organism: uncultured Actinomycetes bacterium; assembly: GCA_963719325.1. Classification (GTDB taxonomy): domain Bacteria; phylum Actinomycetota; class Thermoleophilia; order Gaiellales; family Gaiellaceae; genus DATBLE01. The sequence goes on along the minus strand of CAVRBW010000005.1, from coordinate 191,931 downwards.
GCTGTCGACCGTCGACGACCTCGACACCGAGGCCGGGCGGCTGGCCCTCGTCCTCTTGCTCGGCGGTGGCACGCCGGGCCAATACGGCGTGAAGCAGACCGCGGGGGACGGTGTCTTGCCGGAGATCCTGCCGATCGCGGCCGGTGGATGATCCAGTGACCATCCTCGTCGCCGCCCGCGACGAGGAGGAGCGGATCGGCGCCACCGTCTCCGCGCTCAGGCGGGACTTTCCCGACGCGGACGTGCTCGTCGCAGACGACGGCTCGCGAGACGAGACCGCCCGTGTGGCGGAGGCAGCGGGAGCGCGGGTCGTCCGGCTGCCGCGCCGTGGCAAGGGGCAGGCCCTCTCGCTCGGTGAGCGCGTGGCGAGGCCCGGCCGGTTGCTGGTCTGCGACGCGGACCTGCGCGGCGACCTCCGCGGGTTGCTGGCGAACGGTTCCGATCTCGCGATTGCCGCCTTCGCCGAGCGGCAAGGCGGGGGCTTCGGGATCGCCAAACGCACGGCTCGAGCCCTGCTGCGCCTCGCCGCCGGGCGAGAGCTGCGGGAGCCCCTCTCGGGCCAGCGGGTACTTTCGCCGGCAGCCCGGCAGCGCTGCTTCCCGTTGGCCGCGGGCTTCGGCTGCGACACCCGAATGACGCTCGACGCCCTCTCGGCGGGGCTGACGCTCGAGGAGGTCGAGTTGCCCCTCGAGCACCGTGCGACCGGTCGTGACGTGCGGGGATTCCTGCACAGGGCGCGCCAGCTTCGCGACGTCGTGCTCGCGTTCGGCCCTGTCGGCGTCAACCACCGGGGCCTGCGCTTGCCCCTGGTCGGCTGGCTCGTGGGGCTGCTGGAGCCGCGGGTGGCGGCGGTCGCCGCGCTCGGCCTCGCCGACGACCTGTTCAGCGGCCCCGAGCGCGGCTTCGCCGGCCACCTTCGCGCCGGACGCACGACCGGGGTCGTGAAACTCGTCGGGATCCCGTTCGTCGGCCTGCTCGCCACCCGGCGACTGTCCGGCGCCCTCCTCGTCGGGCTGGCCGCAAACGCCCTGAACCAGCTCGACACCCGGCCGGGAAGGGCGCTGAAGGCCTACGCCGTCGCGGCAATCCCGCTCCGGGCGCCGCTCGTGCCCGCCGTCATCCTCGCCCCCTACGATCTTCGGGAGATGGCGATGCTCGGGGACTCGGGGTCGAACGCGCTCGGCGCCCTGCTAGGCTTGAGTTCCGTGAGTCGTGTCACGGGTCCAAGGCGGTGGCTGGCGATCGGAGCGCTGGCCGGCCTGAACCTCCTCGGCGAGCGCCGTTCACTGGGTGAGCTGATCGAGCGGTCGCCCTCGCTGAATGCCCTCGATCGGCTCGGGAGGCAGTCGTAGACGCCCCTCGCGCAACGAAGTACGTCTTCGTCACCGGCGGCGTGGTTTCGTCCCTCGGCAAGGGAATCACCGCCGCCTCTCTCGGACGCCTGTTGAAGGCGCGCGGTCTGAAGGTCGACGTCCAGAAGTTCGATCCCTACCTGAACGTGGATCCCGGGACGATGAGCCCGTTCCAGCACGGCGAGGTCTTCGTCACCGAGGACGGCGCCGAGACCGATCTCGACATCGGCCACTACGAGCGCTTCCTCGACCAGAACCTTGCCCGCAGCGCAAACCACACCGCCGGCGCGATCTGGGATCGAGTGCTGCGCAAGGAGCGGAAGGGCGACTACCTCGGCAAGACGGTCCAGGTGATCCCGCACATCACGGACGAGATCAAGGAGCGCGTCCGCCGCGCGGCCGAGCAGAGCGACTGCGACGTGATGATCAGCGAGATCGGCGGCACGGTCGGCGACATCGAGTCCCTCCCGTTCCTGGAGGCGATCCGCCAGTTTCGTCGCGAGGCAGGCGCCGAGAACGTCCTCTACATCCACGTGACGCTGGTCCCGTTCGTCGAGTCGGCCGGGGAGCTGAAGACCAAGCCGACGCAGCACTCGGTCAACGAGCTTCGCCGGATCGGTATCCATCCCGACATCGTCGTCTGCCGTTCGCGTGACGGGATCTCGCCCGACGTCCGCGACAAGATCGCGCTGTTCGCCGACGTCGAGCCCGAAGACGTGATCGCGAACGAGGACGTCTCCGACGTCTACCTCGTCCCGGCCGCTCTCCAGGCGCAGGGACTCGACGAGCTCGTCTGCCGGAAGCTCCACCTGACAGCCGATCCGGCCGACCTGGGCGAGTGGTTGCAGCTGGCGGAGCGGATCCGGGAGCGGGAGGCCGAAGTCAAGATCGGGCTCGTCGGCAAGTACGTCAAGCTCCACGACGCGTACCTCTCCGTCCACGAGGCGCTGAAGCACGCCGGGATCCACCACGGCTGCCACATCAACGTGCGCTGGGTCGACGCCGAGGGGATGTCGCTCGAAGAGGCCCAGCGCGAGCTCGAGCAGGTCGACGGCGTACTCGTCCCCGGCGGGTTCGGGTCGCGCGGCTGGGAGGGCAAGATTCTCGCCTGCCGGGTCGCCCGCGAGCACGACATCCCGTACCTCGGCATCTGCCTCGGGATGCACGTCGCCGTCTCCGAGTTCGCCCGGCACGTCGTCGGCCTCGACGGCGCGAACTCGACTGAGATGGACCCGGAGACGCCGTATCCGGTGATCGACCTCCTGCCCGAGCAGAAGGAAGTGGAGGATCTCGGCGGGACCATGCGCCTCGGCGCCCAGGCCGTCGAGCTGGCCGAGGGCACCCGCGCGCACGCCGCGTACGACGAGCCGGTGATCCACGAACGGCACCGGCACCGGTACGAGGTCAACAACCACTACCGGCAGTCGATCGTCGACGCCGGGCTCGTCGTCTCGGGGACGTTCCAGGAAGGACGCCTAGTCGAGATCATCGAGCTCCCGGGGCACCCGTGGTTCGTCGCCAGCCAGTTCCACCCCGAGTTCAAGTCGCGCCCGACGAGGCCCGCGCCGCTCTTCCGGGAGTTCGTCGGCGCCGCGCAAGCCCGCGCCCTCGAGCGACGGGCCGGGCGCGTAGCTACCGCAAGTCACTAGGATCGCGCGACATGAGCGCGCTCGACCTCTTCCTCGAGCTCGCCGCGATGCGCAGCCCGCCGGGCGAGGAACGGGCGGTCGCCGACCGTGTCGCCGCCGAGCTCCGTACGCTCGGGCTGGAGGTGGACGAGGACGACGCGGGCGCGCGGATCGGAGCCGACGCCGGCAACCTCTACTGCCGCCTGCCGCGGAATGCGGAGGGAACACCGCTCTTCCTCTGCGCGCACCTCGACACGGTTCCGCCGGTGGGACCGATCGAGCCGGTCGTCGAGGACGGCATCGTCCGCAACGCGGGCGGAACGATCCTCGGAGCCGACAACAAGTCTGCGGTGGCCGCGATGGTCGAAACGGCGCGGCGCCTGGTCCGAGACGAGCGCCCGCACGCGGGCGTCGAGCTCGTCTTCACCCCCAAGGAGGAGGTCGGTCTCAAAGGTGCGGAGGCGTTCGACTGCGTCCGGCTCCAGGCGCAGGTCGGCTACGTCTACGACCAGGCGGCGCCGATCGGCGAAGTCGTCCTCGGCGCGCCGCATTCGTCCATCCTCGAGATCACCTTTCGCGGGAAGGCTGCGCACGCCGGGATGGCGCCCGAGGAGGGCCGTTCGGCAATCGCGGCAGCGGCGCGCGCGATCGCCGACATGCGCCTCGGCCGCCTCGACGAGGAGACCTCGGCGAACGTCGGGACGATCACGGGCGGCGTTGCCCGCAACATCGTCCCGGACACCTGCTCCTTCAGCGCGGAAGCCCGGTCGCACGACGAGACCAAGCTGGCGGACACGGTCCAGGAGCTGCTGGACGCGTGCGCGTTCGCCGCGTCGCTGAGCGGCTGCGAGGTCGAGTCCAAGGTCGAGCGGGCGTTTCGCGGCTACCGCTTCCGGCGCGACGACGAGCCCGTTCGGCTCGCGCGCGCGGCGCTCGAACGAACGGGACATACGCCGACGTTCGCGCTCTCGGGAGGCGGTGCGGATGCGAACGTCTTCAACATGCGAGGGCTCGCCTGCGTGAATCTGGCGAACGGGATGGCCGAGATCCACAGCCCCCAGGAGCACATCGCGGTCGCCGATCTCGATCGCATGGTCGACGTGACGCTCGCGCTGGTCGAAGAGGCTCGTGGCGCTTAGCCTCGAGCGCGGGATCGTCACCGCCGTGCGCGAGCGCCACGAAGGTCTTGCCCGGCTCGAGGTGGACGGCGTGGCGTGCGTCGCTTATCCCGCCCTGACCGGCCCGATCGCCCTCGGGGACGAGGTGGTCGTCAACACGCAGGCACGCGAGCTCGAGCTGGGCTCGGGCGGATTCGACGTGCTCTACGTGAACCTGACTCGCGGACTCGGCCTCGCGCCGGAGCCGGGCGCGCACGTGGTCAAGCTCCCCTACACGCCGATGCAGGCTGCGCTTCGGCATGCCGAGGAGGACGCGAGCCTCGCCGAGTCGCTGGACGGCATGCCCGTGGTGTGCTGCTCGCTGCACAGCCAGGTCGCGCCGGTCTGCGCGGCTCTCGCCGGGCTGCGCGTCGCGTACGTGCAGCTGGCGGGCGGGGCCCTGCCGCTTGCCCTCTCCGACACGGTTCGCCTTCTGCGGGAGCGGAGCCTGCTCGGCGAGACGGTCGCGGTCGGCGCATGCTTCGGCGGCGACGTCGAGTGCGTCACCCCCTGGTCGGCGCTCGCCTGGGTGAAGGCTCGGAGGCTACGACGTCGCCGTGTGCGCGATCGGCCCCGGGATCGTCGGCACGGGCTCGCGCCTCGGCCACGGTGGGCTCGCCGCGGCGATCGCCGCGAATGCGGCTGGGTCCCTCGGCGGGCGGCCGGTGATCGCCGCGCGAGTCTCGGACGCCGATCCCCGCGAGCGCCACCGCGGGCTCTCGCATCACACGCAGGCGGTGCTCGATCTCTGCCTCGCCGACGTGCTCGTCGCGGAGGAGGCCGATGGAGAGGATTGGCGCGACGCCTGCGCGGGGCTGCCGCTCGAGCACATGGGTCGAGGCCCCGACGACGATCCGGCGTTCTTCGCGGCCGCCTTCGCGGCGGGGCGGCTCGCCCGGGAGCTGCTCGGATGAAGCCGGACGAGATCCGCACCGTCTACGACGGACGCCTGCTCTCGATGACGCTCGAGCGCTGGGGTGCGCACGAGCGCGAGATCGTCGAGCATCCCGGGGCGGTCGCGATCGTTCCGGTCGACCGCGACGGCTTCGTCACGCTCGTCCGCCAGCTCCGCGAAGCGACGCGGGACGAGCTGCTCGAGATCCCCGCGGGGACTCTGAAGCCCGAGGAGTCGCCCCTCGCGAGCGCCAAGCGCGAGCTCGCGGAGGAGACCGGGCTGACCGGCGGCGAATGGCGAGAGGCGGCGGCGTTCTGGACGACGCCCGGCTTCTGCCGGGAGCGCATGACGCTGTTCGTCGCCGAGGGCCTCGAGCAGGGCGAGGCTCATCCGGACGAGGACGAGTCGTTCGAGCTCGTGCGCTGGCCCGTCGACGAGATCGGCGCGCATCTCGACGAGATCGAGGACGCGAAGACGCTCGCGGGCCTCCTCCTGTACTTGCGCGAACGGGCCCAGGGAAGCCGCTAAGGTCCGCCCGCCGTGAAGGTCGGAGTCGTCAAGGAGATCAAGTCCGACGAGTACCGCATCGCGCTCACTCCGGCGGGCGCGCGCGAGCTCGTCCGGGCCGGGCACGACGTGCTGGTCGAGACGGGCGCGGGAGAGGGCAGCGCCTTCCCCGACGACTCGTACGCGGCCGTCGGCGCGGGACTGCGGTCCGTGGACGAGGTCTGGGCCGAATCGGAGCTGGTGCTGAAGGTCAAGGAGCCGCTACCCGCCGAGTATCCGCGGCTGCGGGAGGGTCAGATCCTGTTCACCTACCTGCATCTCGCGGCGAGCAAGGAGTTGACCGAGGCGCTGGTCGACAGCGGCGCCGCCTGCGTCGCCTACGAGACCGTCGAGACCGCGAACGGAGCGCTGCCGCTGCTGGCCCCGATGAGCGAGATCGCCGGCCGGCTCGCTGCGCAGGCAGGCGCGTACTTCCTCGAGAAGCCGCTCGGAGGGCGCGGGCTGCTGCTCGGCGGCGTTGCGGGGGTGGCGCCGGGCAAGGTGCTGGTCATCGGCGGCGGGATCGTCGGCTACCACGCCGCGGTGATCGCGCTCGGGCTGGGCGGGAACGTGACCATCCTCGAGCGCTCGATCGACCGGATGCGCCACCTCGACGAAGTGCTCTCGGGCCGCGTGAGCCTGGTCATGTCGTCGACCCTCCAGGTCGAGGAGTCGGTGCGCGAGGCGGACGTCGTCATCGGCGCGGTGCTCATTCCCGGCGCCAAGGCGCCGAAGCTGATCACGCGGGAGATGCTCCGCGAGATGAAGACCGGCGCCGTCTTCTGCGACGTCGCCATCGACCAGGGCGGATGCGCGGAGACCTCGCGTCCGACGACGCACAGCGAGCCCGTCTACGTCGTCGAAGGGATTACCCACTACTGCGTCGCGAACATGCCGGGCGCCGTTCCGATCACCTCGACCAAGGCGCTGACGAACGCGACGCTGCCGTACGTCGAGGCGATCGCCGGCCACGGGCTCGCCGGGGCGGTCGCCCGCGACCCGGCGCTCGCCGGTGGCGTCAACGTCCTCAGCGGCAAGGTCACGTACGAGGCGGTCGCCGAGGCGCACGACCTCGACTACGCGCCGCTCGAAGACGTGCTCCCTGCGGTCGCTCGCTAGCTCTCAGAGGCGCTTCTCGAAGACCTCGAACGTTCGCTCGGTCTTCAGCCCGAGGCGTTCGTAGAGGCGCCACGCTTCGGTCGGGTTCGTGAGTCCGTCTTCTGCGTGACGCGCGGAATCGCACGCCCGCGGAACTCGGCAAATGTGTCGAGCATCAGGCGAAGCGGTTCGTGACCATGCCGAGCGTCAGCTGCAACTCGGGGTCTGATCGCGACGTGAATTCGGCTAGGAGCCCGAAGCCGTCTGCTCGGGCTTCTTGTTGCGCGTCGGAGAGATGCGTACGACCGCAGCCGTGACCGCCGCCGCGAACACGATCACGCAGACGATGAAGATCACGAGACCGACGGCTCCAAGGAAGGTGTCCACCCGCTCGTAGAATAGCCCCGTGGGCCTACTGCCGCGTGCATGCGTAATCGTGCTGGATGCTGTGGGCGCAGGGGCGCTCCCGGATGCGGCCGAGTTCGGAGACGAGGGCTCCGACACGCTCGGCAACGTCGCCAGAGCCGTCGGCGGCCTCGATCTGCCCAACCTCGAGGCGCTCGGGCTCGGCAACGTCGAGGAGCTCGAAGGCTGTCCCCCGCAGGACGGTGCGCCCGCGGTCGCCGGCCGGCTCTTCGAGCGCTCGAAAGGCAAGGACACGACTCTCGGCCACTGGGAGCTGATGGGGATCGTCACCCCGCAGTCGCTCCCCACCTACCCGCACGGCTTCCCGCACGACGTGATCGACCCGTTCATGCACGCAACGGGCCGGGGAGTGCTCGGGAACAGGCCGGCCTCGGGGACCGAGATCATCCAGCAGCTGGGCGAGGAGCATCAGAAGACGGGCAAGTGGATCGTCTACACCTCCGCCGACTCGGTCTTCCAGATCGCCGCGCACGAGGAGACCATCCCGCTCGAGGAGCTGTACGACGGGTGCCGGGCCGCCCGCGAGATCCTGACGGGAAAGCACGCGGTCGGACGCGTGATCGCCCGGCCGTTCGCCGGCGAACCGGGCAACTACGAGCGCACCGCCAATCGCCACGACTTCTCGCTCGAACCTCGCCGGCCGAACTACCTCACGCTGCTGCGTGAGGCCGGGGTGACGGTGCACGGCGTCGGGAAGATCGGCGACATCTTCGCCGGTTGCGACATCGACGAGAGCCACCCGACCAAGTCGAACGTCGAAGGGATCACGAAGACGGAGGAACTGCTCCAGCAGCTCGACGAGGGCTTCGTCTTCGTCAACCTCGTCGAGACGGACATGCTCTGGGGCCATCGGAACGACCCCGTCAACTTCCACCGCTGCCTGCAGGACTTCGACCGGCGCCTCCCCGACCTGCTCGACGCCCTTCGCCCCGGCGACCTCCTGATCGTGACGTCGGATCACGGCTGCGACCCGACGACTCCGTCGACCGACCACTCCCGCGAGCACGCGCTCCTGCTTGCCTACGTGAGCGGCAAGAACGCCGACGGGCGGCGCTACGACGGCGAGTTCGCGGACGTCGGCGCGACCGTAAACGCCTGGCTCGGCGGCAAGGGGCCGGGACGGAGACTCCCCGGGCAACCGATCGTCGAGAGGTGACCTTGAACGACGCCGAGGCCGTCCGGCGGGAATACGCAGACGAGTCCAGATTCGCGGTGCGGGCTGCGGCCTGGGACGCGGCCACCGGCCCGGATCCCAGGCAGGTGGCGTTCGAGGCAGTTGCGGAAGGCCGGCCGCGACGGGTGTTGGACGTCGGCGCGGGCAGGGGTGAGCTCGCAGCTCGCATCGCCGACGAGCTGGGCGTGGCGGTGGTGGCGCTCGACCAGTCCGAGCGCATGGTGGAGCTGACGCGGTCACGCGGCGTCGAGGCGGTCGTCGGCGACGTCCAGGCCCTGCCGTTCGCCGACGGCCAGTTCGACTGCGCCGTCGCCGCGTGGATGCTCTACCACGCTCCCGATCTGAACCTCGCCGTCCGCGAGCTGCGGCGCGTCCTCCACGAGGCCGGCCGGCTGGTCGCCGTGACGAACAGCGAATGGAACCTGCCGGAGCTCTGGGGCCGGTTCGGCCCGGAGGCCGAGCGGGTCCACACCTTCAGCGCGGAGTCGGGCGAGTGGTCTCTGCTGCGCCATTTCACGGTCGTCGAGCGGCGGGACGTGTACGGCACCGTCACCTTTCCCGACTGGCAGGCGGCCCGCCGCTACGTCGCCGCCTCCACGACCCGTCGGCAGCTCGCCGACCGGCTGCCGCATTTCGACGGCCCGCTGCACGCGTCCCGGCACGTCGTCGTGTTCGTCTGCGAGCCGTGATCAGGCCTGCCGAGCTCATCGAGCGGAAGCGCGACGGCAAGGAGCTCGCGGGCGAGGAGATTCGCGAGCTCGTCCTCGGCTACGCACGCGACGAGATTCCCGACTACCAGATGGCGGCGTTCCTGATGGCCGTGTACTTCCGAGGCCTGTCGAGCGCGGAGACGCACGCGCTCACCGACGCGATGATCGCGAGCGGCGAGACGATCGGCCTCGGCCGGGCGCTCGGGCGCAAGTGCGTCGACAAGCACTCGACGGGCGGCGTCGGCGACAAGACGTCGATCGCGGTCGGTCCCGTGGTCGCCGCCTGCGGCGTGCCGTTCGGGAAGATGAGCGGCCGCGGCCTGGGGCACACGGGCGGGACGCTCGACAAGCTCGAGGCGATCCCCGGCTACCGGATCGAGCTGACGACCGCGCAGTTCGTCGAGCAGGTCCGCGACATCGGCTTGGCGATCATCGGACAGAGCGCGAACCTCGTCCCCGCGGACAAGCGCCTGTACGCGCTTCGGGACGTGACCGCGACGGTCGACAACCTCTCGTTGATCGCGGCCAGCATCATGTCCAAGAAGATCGCCGGCGGCGCGGACGCGATCGTCCTCGACGTCAAGGTCGGGGACGGCGCCTTCATGAAGACGCTCGAGGACGCACAGGCGCTCGCCGAGGCGATGATCGAGCTCGGCCGCCGGGCGCGACGCGAGGTCGTCTGCATGCTCACGGACATGGACCAGCCGCTCGGCCGGGCGGTCGGCAACGCGCTCGAGATCCGGGAAGCCGTTGCCACCCTGCGAGGCGAGGGGCCGCCGGACTTCTCGGAGCTCGTGATCTCGTCGGTCGCGCATCTGCTCGCGCTCTCCGACCTCGGAATCGACGAAGCGGCCGCCCGCCGCCGGGCCGAGCAGGCGGTCGCCGACGGCTCGGCGCTCGCCGCCTACGAACGCTGGATCCGCGCGCAGGGAGGCGACCCGGCCGAGGCCGCGCTTCCGCGGGCGCCGGTCGTACGAGAGGTGACAGCCGGGCGCGCCGGCTTCGTCCAGCGGCTCGGCGCCATCCAGATCGGCGTCGCGGCGCTTCACCTCGGTGCCGGTCGGGCGAGCAAGGAGGACGAGATCGACCACGCAGTCGGCGTCCTGTGCCGGAAGAAGCGCGGCGACGAGGTCGCAGCCGGTGAGGTGCTGGCCGAGGTGCATGCGCGAAGCGAGGCGGCCGCGGAGCAGGGCGTCCGCGACGTGCTGGCGGCGTACGAGGTCGGCGACGAGCGTGGGCGCGACCGGAAGATCGTCCTCGACGTCATCGGCTAGTGCCTGAGCTACCGGAGGTCGAGACGGAGCGCGAACGGCTGGCAAGCCGCCTCGAAGGGAAGACCATCGCCGCCGCCCGCATCGACGACTCGCGGCTGACCCGGCCGGAGGAGCCTGCATGGGTGGCTGCAGCGCTCGAGGGCGCGCGGGTCGAGGCGGTCGAGCGGCGGGGGAAGTACCTGATCCTGCGTCTCTCGAGCGGCCAGGTGCTCCTCGTCCATCTGCGGATGACGGGCGGGTTCCGGTACGAGCCGGCCACGCACGAGCGGGCGGTGCTCGAGCTCGACGGCGGCGAACGGATCGCCTACCGGGACCTGCGGCGCTTCGGGACGTGGCTGCTGCTGGAGCCGGACGAGGCTCAGGAGCACCTGGCGATCAGGCTCGGTCCCGAGCCGCTCGGTGCGCGGTTCACGACGGCGTTCCTCGCAGGCCGGCTCGCGGGGCGGCGGGCGCCGGTCAAGGCTGCGATCCTGGATCAACGCACCGTTGCCGGACTGGGCAACATCTATGCGGACGAAGCGCTGTGGCACGCACGCATCCATCCGTTGCGCCCGGCGGGAGAGCTGACGACCGCGGAGATCGCGGCTCTTCGGCGGGGGATTCGAACCGCGCTCCGCCGTGGGATCCTGCGCCAGGGCGCGGATCTCGGCGACGGCACCTACGCGGGCGGGCGGATGCAGCGAGAGTTCCGCGTCTACGGCCGGACCGGAGAGCCGTGCGACCGCTGCGGGACGCCGATCGAGAAGACGCGAGCGGGCGGCCGCGGCACGTGGTACTGCCCCCACTGCCAGCGTCAGGCGGCGAGCTTGTCCAATTCACCGCTGCGGTCGAGCGCCCAGAGCTCGGCGTAGCCGCCGATCGGCCGATCGGCGATGAGGATCTGGGGCACCGTCCAGTTCCCGGCGAGTTCCAGCAGCGTCTGCCGGAAATGCGGGTCGTCCTCGAGCGAGATCTCCTCGTAGGGGAGACCGCGCGCCTCGAGCAGCGCCTTGGCGCGGACGCAGTAGCCGCACCAGCGCGTCGTATAGATCGTGATTTGCGGCATTGCTTCCTACAACGAACAAAGCGCCTTGCCCGTTCCGGCCAAGAGACAGGGACGGTCCCGGGGTTGACCCTAGGACGGGTGCCGCCGGGACTGGATGGTTGATCGGTCATTGCCGTCGATGCGGGGATGGCTGAGACCAAGCCGGGGACGCCGCCCGTCCGAGGCAGTATCGGGAATACGGGCGAGGATGGACGGCGCCAGCCGGGGCCGTGTCTCAGCCACCAGCCGCGCGGCGAGGAATTGCCGATCAACCATCTAGACTCGAAACGTGGGGCGGACGTACAAGACGGAGGCGGTCGTGCTGCGCTCGATGCGCTACTCGGAAGCCGACCGCATCCTGCACCTGTACACCGCCGACCGGGGGCGCATCGGCGCGATCGCGAAGGGAGTTCGCCGCACGAAGTCTCGCTTCGGCGGCCGGCTGGAGCCGCTGGGGCACGTCGAGCTCATGCTCCACCAGGGAGGCGGCGAGCTGCATACGGTCACCGGCGTCGAATTGGTGCGCTCGCACCGGGCCGCCCGTGAGGATTCGTACCGGCGCGCCGTCGGCCTCATCGGGGCGGAGTCGATGCTGCGCCTGTTCACGGAGCAGGAGGCCAACGAGCGCGCCTTCGAGGCGGTGACGAAGTTCCTCGACCTGCTCGACGCGGTCACGCCGGGGGCGCCGCAGGCGCCCCGGTCTTCGGGCCGGGCGTCGCCGGCTTCGCCGGCGACGCTTCCAGCCTCGGGGGCGCCGCAGACGCTTCCAGCCCCGGCTGCGCGACCGGAGCTGGACGCGCTCGGGCTCTCGTTCCAGCTCAAGCTCCTGTGGCTGTCCGGGTATCTGCCGCACTTCGGCAGCTGCGCGGAATGCGGCTCGGAGGGTCCGCTCGCGGGCTACTCGGCCCGCGCCGGCGGCGTCGTCTGCGGCAACTGCAGCGCCGGCGCCCTCGCGCTCTCGACGGACGGCTTGGCCGGGATGGATGCGCTTCTCCGCAGCCCGCTCGCCGATGCCGGCTCCGCAGGCCTGACCCCGCGAGGAGCGCGCGACGTCCTCGCCGTGATCACCTCCTCGTACGAGGAGCACGGCGGTTTCAGGCTGCGAACGTTGCGCGCCGGATGACACGGAGCCTCGAGGGCGGCTACGAGCTCGACGACGACCCCTCCCGGGTCGACGTCGACGCCGTCCACGACTACCTCGCCAACCACTCGTACTGGGCGCAGGGACGACCACGTGAGACAGTCGAGCGACTCGTCCGCGAGGCGACCCGCGTCGTCGGCCTCTACTTCGAGGGAGAGCAGGTCGGCTTCGCCCGCGCGTTCTCCGACGGCGTCGCAAACGTCTACCTGGCAGACGTCTACGTCCTGCCCGAGCACCAGGGCCGCGGCCTCGGCCTCGAGGTCGTCAGGGAGATGGTCGAGCGCGGGCCGCTTGCCACGTTGCGGTGGATCCTCCACACGCACGACGCGCACGACCTCTATCGGAAGGTCGGCTTCGCCGCTCCCGCGGAAACGCTCATGGAGCGCAGGACTGGCTGATCGTCCGCGACTGCTGGCGGCGGCGGTAGCGGCCTCCGTCGCGGTCGCCTTCGCCGACTCGTCGATCGTCGTCCTGGCGCTGCCCGACCTGTACGGCGCCTTCGACACGACGATCGTCGGCGTCTCGTGGGTGATCACCTCCTACAACCTGGTCGTCGCGGTCGTCGCGGTCGTGCTCGCCGCGACGGCACGGCGCTTCGATCCGCGCAGGCTTGCACGAGTCGGACTCGCCCTGTTCACGGTCGCCTCCGTCGGCTGTGCGGCGGCGTGGAGCCTGCCCGCGCTGATCGCGTTCCGCTGCGTACAGGGCCTGGGCGGCGCGCTCCTGCTCGCCGCCTCCCTTTCCTTGCTCGGCGGGCTGCTCGGCTCCCGCGAGCGTGGGGCAGCGGTCTGGACGACGGTCGCGCTGATCGGCGCCGCCCTCGGCCCCGTGCTGGGCGGCGTGCTCACGCAGGTCTTCGACTGGCGAGCGATCTTCGTCGTTCAGGCTCCGATCGCGGGGGCGGCGCTTCTGGCGACGGCGGCGCCAATCCCCCTCGTGAGAGAGCAGCCGCGGAGGCGGCAACGAGGCGCGCTCGCGGCCGACACAGCCCTGGCGTTGCTCTTCGCCGCGCTGGTCGGCGCGCTCTTCCTCGCCGTCCTGCTCGTGATCACCGTGTGGGGGCTCGACCCGATCGCCGGTGCGCTCGTCGTCAGCGCCCTCCCCGCCGCCACGGTCGTCGGACGTCCGCTCGCACGCGGGCTGACCCCGGTCGCCGCGGTCGGAGGCGGAGCGCTCCTCCTTGCCGGCGGCCTTGGCTCGCTCGCGCTGCTGCCGCGCGTGTCGAACGCGCTCGTCGCCGTCTCGCTGGCGTTCTGCGGAGCCGGCATCGCCTTCGCCGTCCCCGTCCTGACGCGGGCCTCGCTCGACGCGGACGCGGGCCTGATACGGGCTGGGGCGATGACGGTCGCCGCCCGCCACGCCGGGCTCGTCCTCGCGCTCGCGCTCGTCGCACCGCTCCTGACCGGTGCGCTCGACCGGGCGGGCCAGCGGGCTCTGCTCGGCGGAACGAGAGCGATCCTCGACGCGAACGTGCCGCTGCAGAAGAAGGTGCCGATCGCGCTTGCGCTGCGGGATGCGCTCGAGGCCGCCCCCAGGGGCGAGGTGCCCGACCTTGCCAAGCCGTTCGAGGACGCCGGGGCAGGTTCGAGCTCGCACGTCCGCGAGGCGCGCGACTCGCTGGTCGGGACGCTCCGGTCGGCCCTGACGCGGGGATTCAGGTCGTCGTTCGGGCTCGCAGCGCTCTTCGCCCTGCTGGCCTCCGTTCCCGCGCTACGCCTGCGAGCGTCGCGGTGAGGCGTCTCCTGGTCCTGCTGGGTGCAGCGGTCGTGCTGCTCGTCGTCGAGCTCTCGCTCGGAGCCGTCGGGTTCGGCAAGCCCCACCTGGCCGACCCGTGCGCGTCCAAGCCTGCTTTCGAAGGTGGGGGCCTCGACGGAGAGGTGCAGCGGTTCGCCCTCAGCGGCCTGAACGGCGCCGCCTGCAAGCTGCACGCGAGTCGCGAGGAGCTTGTCCTCTCGTTCGTCCCGGCGGCGGGCACGAAGCGGGTGCGCTGGGACCGAAAGACGATCGAGGCCGCGCTTCGCGCGGGCTTCGACCAGGCCTTCGTCGATCTCGAGGCTCGAGGATTGGCCGGCTACGTGATCGGCCACGCGCTCGAGGTGATCGTCGGCGCGCCGATCGATTTCTTCCTCGACGTCTCGCGCTGAGCCTGGGGACAAAGAAGCGCGCACCTGTTCCAACCCCAGTGTCAGACACTGGGTGGCAAACGCAACAAGCCCCGCGCGGCTCGGGTTAGTCGCCCTTCGGCGTCTTCCAGGACTTCCTGAGCTCGTCTGCCAGCTTCGCGCGCACCTGCGCGAGCCCGATCCGCTCCTGCGCCAGCGAGTCCCGGTCGCGGATCGTCACCGTCTCGTCCTCGAGCGTCTGCTCGTCGATCGTGAACGCGAACGGTGTGCCGATCTCGTCCTGGCGGCGGTACCGGCGTCCGATCGCGCCGCCTTCGTCGTACTCGACCATGAAGTCCGTGCGCAGCTCGTCGTAGAGCGCCCGGGCCTTGCCGACCATTCCGCCGTCCTTGGCGACCAGCGGCAGGATCGCCGCCTTGACCGGTGCGATCTGCGGATGGAGTCGCAGAACGGTGCGCTCGCGGTCGGCGACGATCTCCTCGTCGTACGCGTCGACGAGGAACGCGAGCAGGGACCGGTCGGCGCCGCCGGCCGGCTCGATCACGTACGGCACGTAGCGCTCGCCGCCCTCCGGGCCGACGTACTCGAGCTTCGTCCCGGAGTGCTCGGAGTGCTGCGTCAGGTCGAAGTCGCCACGGTTCGCGATCCCCTCGAGCTCGGACCAGCCGATCGGGAACAGGTACTCGATGTCGCTCGTCCCGCGCGAGTAGTGGGAGAGCTCCTCGGCGCCGTGCGGTCGGATGCGGAGGTGGCTCTCGCGCAGGCCGTAGCGGAGATACCACCGGAGCCGCTCGTCGATCCAGTAGCGATACCAGTCCTCGGCCTCGGCCGGCGGGACGAAGAACTCCATCTCCATCTGCTCGAACTCGCGGGTGCGGAAGAGGAAGTTGCCCGGGGTGATCTCGTTCCGGAACGACTTGCCGACCTGCGCGATCCCGAACGGTGGTCGGCGCCGCGCGAGCTGGAGGACGTTCTTGAAGTTGACGAAGATCCCCTGGGCGGTCTCGGGCCGGAGGTAGGCGAGCGAGCCGGTCTCCTCGACCACGCCGATCCGCGTCGAGAGCATCAGGTTGAACTGGCGGGCTTCGGTCAGGTCGCATTCGGCAGCCTGCCCGGGGCGCTTGCTCGGCTTCCGGCCGCACCGGACCTCGTCGTGCTCCGGGTCGTCGATGTGGTCGGCGCGGAACCGCAGCTTGCACGTGCGGCAGTCGACCAGCGGGTCGCTGAACCCGGACACGTGTCCGGACGCCTCCCAGACACGCGGGTTGAGGATGATCGCGGAGTCGAGCGCGACGATGTCGTCGCGCTCCTGGACCATCGCCTCGAGCCAGCGTGCCTTGACGTTGTTCTTCGCCAGCACGCCGTAGTGGCCGTAGTCGTAGGCCGAGCCGAGGCCCCCGTAGATCTCCGAGGACGGGAAGACGAACCCGCGGCGGCGGGCGAGCGAGACGATCTTGTCCATCGTGACGACGTCGGCCATGGGCCGACACGTTAACGGCGTGGCGCTAGTCCGAGCGGGGAAGGGGCGAGTCGAGACTCAGGCGGAAGACGGCGCCCCCATCGGGCGCGTTCTCCACGGACACTTCGCCCCCGTGAGCCTCGGCCACCTGGCGGACGATCGACAGCCCGAGCCCCGAGCCCGGCAAGTGCCGAGCTGATGCGGCCCGGTAGAAGCGGTCGAAGATCTTCGGCAGGTCCTCCTCGGCGATCCCAGGCCCGTGGTCGCGGACGACCACCTCGCCGTCCCCGACCTTCACCTCGACCGCGTCGCTCCACTTGGCAGCGTTGTCGAGCAGGTTCGCGACCGCACGCTCCAACCGGACGGGTGCGGCTCGCACGACCGTCTCCGCGAGCTCCGTCCGAAACTCGACGCTCGGGCGGTGGAGCCGGGCGCGGTCGACCGCCCCCGCGACCAGCTCGTCGAGGCGAACGTCCTCGAGCTCGGACGGGGCGTCCGGGTCGAGCTCGACGAGCGCGGCGACGAGAGCGGACAGCTCCTCGACTTGGCCGATCACGTCGGCGAGGAGCTTCTGACGCTCCTCCGCAGGTAGGCGCTTCCGCCCGGTCAGGACCTCGATGTTCGTGCGCAGGCTGGCGAGCGGCGTGCGGAGCTCGTGCGAGGCGTCGGCGACCAGCTGCCGCTGTGCCTTCAGCGACGACTCGAGCGCCTCGAGCATCCCGTTGAAGGTCGTGGCGAGACGTCCGAGCTCGTCACGCGAGCCGGTCTTGATCCGACGGGAGAGGTCACGCGTCTGCGACACCTCCTCGGCGATCGAGGTCAATTGGCCGACGGGCCGCAGCGTCGCCTGGCCGACGAGCAGCCCGAGGCCGCTCGCGATCCCGATTCCGCCGAGCCCGATGAAAAGCATGTAGAGGCGGATCCGGTGCAACGTGTGGTCGACCTCGTCGAGCGGCCGCGCAACCTGCAGGGCGAGCCCGTCGCCCAGCCGCAGCGAGTAGACGCGGACGTGGATGCCCTGGACGCTGCCGTCCGTATAGAACCCGTTCCCACCTCTGGCAGCGAGGCGCTTGGCCTCCTTCAAGCCGGGCAGGTTCACGGCTGCCCCGGTGCCGTCCGAGGTGATCACCTGGAGATACGTCGGCGGGCCGCCGAGGTTCGCTCTGGGACCGAGCGTGACCACGCCGGGGACGGGACCGGGGCGCCGGACGAACTCGCGCGCACGCGTGACGAGGCTCGTGTCCACCTCGCCGCGCAGCTGGTGACGGACGACAACGTAGACGACCGCGGAGGCGGCGACCACGGCAATCGCGACTGCGGCGGTCGCGAGCAGCGTCACTCGGACCCTGAAGCTCATGGCTCGACGCTCATGACTCGCGCAAGGCGTAGCCGACCCCGCGGACGGTGTGGATCAGCCGCGGCTCGCCTGAGGCCTCGGTCTTGCGCCGGAGGTATCCGATGTAGACCTCGAGCGAGTTCGAGGTCGGTCCGAAGTCGTAGCCCCACACGCGATCGAAGATCACGTCGCGCGTAAGCACCTGGCGTGGGTTGCGGAGGAAGAGCTCCAGCAGGAGGAACTCGGTGCGCGTCAGCTCGATCCCCCGTTCTCCCCGGCGAACCTCGCGAGTGCCGGGATCCAGGGTCAGGTCGGCGAAGGACAAGGGGCCGTCGCCGCCGGTCGTCCGCCGCAGGAGGGCACGCAGGCGGGCGAGCAGCTCTTCCAGCGCGAACGGCTTGACCAGGTAGTCGTCGGCGCCCGCGTCGAGGCCTGCGACGCGGTCGCTGACATCGTGACGCGCGGTCAGCATCAGCACCGGAGTCTTGTCGTCCCGCCGGCGCAGGGCACGGCAGGTCTCCAGCCCGTCCATCACCGGCATCAGCACGTCGAGGACGATCGCGTCCACGCTGCGCCGGGCGAGCGAGAGGAGTGCCTCCTGCCCCTCGGCAGCGAGCTCGACCTCGTAGCCTTCGAGGCGCAGGGCACGGTCGAGCGCGTCGCGAACGGGGCGCTCGTCGTCGACTACCAGAATGCGCATGCCACGAAGTGTGCTCCTTCGACCTGAAAGCATCGTGAGATGACGCTCGCCTGGCGGCTCGCTCTCGCGGGGGAAACGGCCGGTTTCCCCCACGAACCCCCTTCCCTGACCCGTCTCGCACCTCAGTGGCCGCTGCGAGCCGCGCCCGCCATGTCGGTCGCGGCGACGAAAACCGTCAAGGTGACTTGATGGGCGCATCTCCCGTAGAACTGCACATCGTCTCCGACGCCACCGGCGAGACCGCCACACGGCTTGTTCTGGCGCTCGAGGCCCAGTTTCCCGAGCAGCCGTTCGAGGAGGTTCGCCACCCGCGGGTCGAGACCGTCGACGACCTGAGGCTCGTCGTCGACCGGGCGAAGGGCCGACCGGCAGTCGTCGTCTACACGATCGTGAAGCCGGAGCTCCGGGCGGCGATGCGCGACTTCTGCCGGCGCGCGAAGCTGCACTACTGCGACATCCTCGGCCCGCCGCTCGCATCGATTGCCAAGATCTCGGGCCAATCCGCCCGGATGGCGCCGGGCGTCCGTCACCCTCTCGACTCTGCCTACTTCCGCCGGATCGCGGCGATCGAGTTCGCGGTCAAGTTCGACGACGGCATGGGCGGTGGATTGCCCGAAGCGGACATCGTCCTCGTCGGCGTCTCACGCACGTCGAAGACGCCGCTCTCGATGTACCTCGGCAACATGGGCTACAAGACCGCGAACGTTCCGGTGGTGCACGGAATCGAGCCGCCGCACGAGCTGTTCGGCATCGACCAGTCGAAGGTCGTCGGCTTGACGATCGACGCGAGCCGTCTGCTCGAGATCCGGCAGGAGCGGGTCCGGCACATGCGGTCGACACCGAGGGCGTACGCGGAGATCGTCGACATCTACGAAGAGCTCGAGCACGCGGACTCCATCCACCGGCGCCTCGGCTGCCCGGTCCTCGACATCACCGAGCTCTCGATCGAGGAGACCGCCTCGCGTGTGATCAAGCTCGTCGAACAACGGAAGGCGCACAAGTGAAACCGAAGCCGCGCGTGCCGCTGTGGCGGTGGGGGCTCTGGTGGGTGCTGCTCGCCGCCGGGATGTTCCTGTTCTACGTTGTGCTCACCCCGATCTGGATCGGCCTCCGGGCGCTCGCATGGATCGCAGAGTTTCGGGCGCGACGCCAGCGTCGCTAAATCCTCGGGCTAGGCGAGCAGGCGGGCCGGAAGCGGCGTCTCCGAGCCGGGTTCGACGCGATAGGCCGTCGCGCCGTCTCGCGACGAGACGACTGCGGCAAGCTCGGTTCCGACGAAGTGGAGTCCGGCGCCGTCGTCGGCCGCGTAGCCGGCCGGGAAGCCGTCCTCGACGAGACTGCGGTACACGGGACGTCGTCGTTCCTCGCCGTCGTAGTGAGGACACGCGCTGCCGGGCAGGAAGCCGAGGCCGTCGCGCATCCCCTCGAGCTGCGGCCCGAACGAGTCGGTCACGCTCGCCTCGAACCAGCAGATCATGCCGGCGCTGACGCCGGTGAGGACGACGCCCTGCTCCCAGGCCTCGCGCAGGATCGCGTCGAAGCCGTGTGCCCTCCAGACGGCGAGCATGTTGGCCGTGTTTCCGCCTCCGACGACGACCACGTCCTGGGAGAGCACGAGCTCGCGCAGCTCCTCGGGCGGCCACGGGAAGAAGTCGACCCGGCTCACCCGGGCTCGGCTCTGGAAGCGGTCGTAGAGGGCGAGTGCGGCAGCTGGGTCGTCGCCGCGCGCGGTTCCGACGTAGAGGATGCGGGGCGTCGGCCCGACGAGCCCGACCGCATAGTCGAAGATCGGCCAGGCGTCTCCGCCTGCCGCGACGATCTGCCGGTCCGCCATACGGCGATCGTAGTTCCCCGCAACCAGCTTCCGGCGCGATGCGGATGCCCGTTCGGAGGGCACTCCCGACAATCGAACCGTCTACCTGGGAGGACCCGTGTCCGCTGGAACCGTGCCACACCCGCCGCTTCATGAAAAGATGGCCGCCGCGATGCGCTTTGTCTACGACTTCGACGAGCCGTGCGACGGCGGCAGAGAGCTACTCGGTGGAAAGGGAGTCGGACTCGCCGAGATGACGCAGCTCGGCGTGCCCGTGCCCGCAGGGTTCACGATCACGACCGAGGCGTGCCGCGCGTACCTGCGCGAAGGCAAGCGCGTTCCCGCCGGACTCGAGGACGAGATCGAACAGCACGTGCAGGCTCTCCAGGCGAAGAGCGGCAAGGAATTCGGCGACACTGAAGGATCCCCTGCTCGTCTCGGTGCGCTCCGGCGCCGCGATCTCGATGCCCGGGATGATGGACACGATCCTCAACGTCGGGCTGGACGACCAGTCCGTCGAAGGGCTTGCGGCGACGACGGGCAACCGCCGGTTCGCCTACGACTCGTACCGCCGGCTGATCCAGATGTACGGCGAGACCGTCGACGGCATCGACGGGCACCGGTTCGAGCAAGAGCTCACCCGCCTCAAGCAGGAGCGCGGCGCCGACCAGGACTCCGACCTCTCGGGAGACGATCTCGTCGCCCTGACGGCGAGCTTCAAGCGGATCTACGAGGAGGAGACCGGCCGGCCGTTCGCGCAGGAGGCGCGCGAGCAGCTCCGACGCGCAGTCGAAGCGGTCTTCGAGTCGTGGGACACCCCTCGCGCACAGGTCTACCGGCGCGCGCACGAGATTCCGGACGATCTGGGCACGGCCGTGAACGTCGTCCAGATGGTCTTCGGCAACAAGGGCGACTCGTGCGGAACCGGCGTCGCGTTCACGCGCGACCCGGCGACGGGCGAGCCCGGCGTCTTCGGCGAGTTCCTCGTCAACGCGCAGGGAGAGGACGTGGTCGCCGGAATCCGGACCCCCGAGCCGATCGCGCGGATGAAGACGAAGCTCCCCGGTGCGTACGTCGAGTTCATGGAGACCGCCAACAAGCTCGAGCAGCACTACCGCGACATGCAGGACGTCGAGTTCACGGTCGAGGAAGGGACGCTCTACCTGCTCCAGACGAGGACGGCGAAGCGCACCGCGGCAGCCGCGCTCAAGGCGGCCGTCGACATGGTCGGGGAAGGGCTGATCTCCCGGGAGGAGGCGGTCGCGCGGATCGACGCCTCGCAGCTCGACCAGCTGCTCCACCCGATGATCGACCCGAAGGCGGAGCTCGAGGTTGCGGCTACCGGGCTGAACGCCTCACCGGGCGCCGCCACCGGCGCGATCGTCTTCGACGCCGACACGGCCGAGGAGAAGGGCCGCGCGGGGGAGAGCGTGATCCTCGTCCGCTGGGAGACGACGCCGGACGACATCAACGGGATGATCCACTCGCAGGGCATCCTGACCGTGCACGGGGGGATGACCTCCCACGCGGCCGTCGTCGCCCGCGGCATGGGCAAGCCATGCGTGGCCGGGTGCGAGGGGCTCACCCTCGACGTCGACGCCGACACCGTGCGGATCGGCGAGCACGAGCTCGCAGAGGGCGACGTGATCACGATCGACGGCGGCACCGGCCGGGTGATCGTGGGCGCCGTCGAGCTCGTCCCCCCGCAGATCAACGAGGACTTCCAGACCATCCTCGGCTGGGCCGACGAGCTCCGCCACCTGCGGGTGCGAGCGAACGCCGACACGCCCGAGGACGCGGCGAAGGCCCGCGAGTTCGGCGCGGAAGGCATAGGCCTCTGCCGCACCGAGCACATGTTCTTCGGCGAGGAGCGCCTCCCGATCGTCCAGGAGATGATCCTGGCGTCGACCGAGGAAGAGCGGCGATCGGCTCTGGATCGCCTGCTGCCGCATCAGCAGGGCGATTTCGAAGGGATCTTCGAGGCGATGGCCGGGCTGCCGGTGACGATCCGGCTGCTCGATCCGCCGCTGCACGAGTTCCTGCCCTCCGAGGAGGAGGCGACCGACCAGGCGATGCGCGACCGGATCCGCTCGCTCCACGAGTCGAACCCGATGCTCGGGACGCGCGGCTGCCGCCTCGGCATCATGTACCCGGAGATCTACGAGATGCAGGTGCGGGCGATCGTCCGCGCCGCGATCGCCGTCCGGGAGCGCACCGGCGCCGCTCCGCTCGTCGAGATCATGCACCCGCTGGTCTGCTTCGAAGAGGAGCTCCGCCGGCTGCGCGAGCTGACGATCGCGGTCGCCACGGAGGAGGGCGAGCTCGACTACCTCGTCGGCACGATGATCGAGCTCCCGCGAGCCTGCGTCCGCGCCGACGAGATCGCCGCCCACGCGGACTTCTGCTCGTTCGGCACCAACGACCTGACCCAGACCGCGCTCGGCTTCTCGCGCGACGACGCCGAGGGCAAGTTCCTGACGCGGTACCTCGAGACCGGGGTCCTGGAGCGGAACCCGTTCGAGGTCCTCGACGAGGACGGCGTCGGCGAGCTGATGCGGATCGCGGTCAACCGCGGCCGCTTCATGAACGACAAGCTGAAGATGGGCATCTGCGGCGAGCACGGAGGCGAGCCTCACTCGATCGCCTTCTGCCACCGGATCGGACTGAACTACGTGTCCTGCTCCCCGTATCGCGTGCCGCTCGCGCGGCTCGCGTCGGCGCAGGCCGCGCTGACCGAAGCGGGGGTCCACGCAGCGGTAGCGGGAGGATAGGCGCACGATTTCGGCGAGGCTCCGCTCCTGGGGCCGTCAGCCAGGGGCGGAGCCGCCGGAGTAGGCGCGCTAGGCGAGGCCGCGGACTTTCCAGTACGCGATCAGCACGCTGCCGACCGCGATCAGAACCAGGCTCGCGGCGCCGAGCGCGTCGAGGCGCGTATAGACGACGCGGCCGCGACCAAAGCGCGCGAATGCCGCGGTCGCGAGCGTGCCGCCGATCAATCCGCCGATGTGTCCGCCGATCGAGATGCCCGGAACGGCGAAGCTGATCGCCAGGTTGATCACGATCAGCGTCAGGTAGTTACCGGCCAGCGAGCCGGTCGCCTGCCACTCCAGGATGAGGCCGGCTCCGAGGATCCCGAAGATCGCTCCCGAGGCGCCGACGGTGAGCGCGGTCGGGTTGTCGATGAGAGCGCCTGCGGCTCCTGCGAGACCGGAGACGACGTAGAGGCCGAGGAAGCGGACGCGGCCCAGCGCCATCTCGACAGGAGCTCCGAGCCACCAGAGCGCGAGCATGTTAAAGGCGATGTGGAGGACGCTGCCGTGCAGAAACGCAGAGGTGATCAGCCGCCACCAGTCACCGTGCGCCACGCCGCCGTAGAGGTGTTGGCCGATGAACGCATGCCCCCCGAAGAGCGCCCAGTTGTCGAACAGCGAGCCGCCTGGATCGTTGAGGCCGGCCCCTTGGGCGACGGTGATCAGGTAGACGAGCACGCAGAATGCGACCAGGATCCGGGTGACGATCGCCTCGCCGGAGACGACGAAGCCGCGCCGGGCGAGTGGCCGCTGGACGTTTCGCACCGCCCGCGGCGTTCCGCGCCCCGGACTTCCCGCGTGATCGGGGCAGCGCAGTCCCACCGGCGCGAACGTCACGCAGTCGGTGCAGATGGGCCGGCCACACTCCGAGCAGGAGAGGCCGGTCTCCCGGTCGGGATGGCGGTAGCAGGTCGCCACGTCGCGGTTAGCGTACCCGTGGCCATGCGCGTCCACGTCGCGTTCACACCGGAGGAAGAGGCCTCCGCTCCGCTCGGAATCGTCGTCGACGTCCTCCGGGCGACCTCGTCGATCGCGCAGGCGCTCGCGTCCGGCTATCGCCGTGTCCTGTGTTGCACGGAGATCGACGACGCCCGGCGATTGCGGGCCGAGACGGCGAGCTCGCTGGTCGGCGGCGAGCGGAACGCGGTGACCGTCGAGGGCTTCGACGTCGGCGCGTCGCCCCGCGAGTTCCTCGAGCCTCGGGCCGAGACGCTGATCCTCTCGACGACGAACGGGACCCGTACGATCCTGACCGCGGCCGAGCGATGCGACGAGGTCCTGCTCGGCTCGCTGCTGAACCTGGAGGCGGTCGTGGCAGAGGCTCGCCGCCGCGATGTCGACACGGCAATCTTCTGCGCCGGCTTCAAGGGCGCGTTCGCCTTGGATGACGCGTACTGCGCGGGCCGGATCGTCGAGCTCCTGGGCGTCGAGCGCTCGGATGCCGCGATCGCCGCCGAGCTCGTCGCGCGATCGTTTTCGAGCGCACTCGAGGGGTTGAACGCCAGAGCCTACGGGCCGCCGGGCCTCGAGGAGGACATCCTCTTCTGCTCTCGCGAGAACGTCCTACAGGTCGTCCCACGCCTCGTCGGAACCGTCGGGCCAGCGGCTGAGATCGCGCTGTAGCTAGCCTTTTTTTTGCGCTTTTTTCTCACTCTCTTTCTATCTTTTCCTTTTCCGCTCTTTCTTCAACAATCCCTTTCTCCCACTTCTCCCACTCCTTCCCGCCGTAGAAGGCCGCGCGTCACTTCTCATTCATCTTCTTTTCTTATATATCGAGACTAAAGAAATCATCGACAATCACGTACACATAATCTAGATTTGAGTTCTATCACTCTTATACAGCTGCAGGAACGATGCAATAAATCACCTTTGACTCAATTGACATACCGGAAAAAAATGGCTTTGCGGTAGATGTCTATGTGCAATAATTAATAGTTTCAAAACCACTGGTAGGGTAGGCGGACCCACCGGTGCGGGCGCAGGCGCTGGAGCGCCGCCTCGTCGAGCGGGCCGGCTTCGACGGCTGCGGCATTCGCCTCGACGTTCCGCAGCGAGCGCATCCCGGCGATCACCGTCGAGACCGCCGGATGCGAAACGCAGAACCGCAGCGCCGTCTCGGCAAGCCGTTCGACCGGGACGTCTGCGTCTGCCGCGATCGCCTGCGCGCGCTCCCACACCTCCTGCTTGCGATTGCCGCCGAAGTAGCTGTTGCGGAAATCGCCGTCAGGGAAGGTCGTGTCCGGCCTGACGTTGCCGGTCAAGCCGCCTTCGTCGAACGGAACGCGCACGATCACGCCGACGTTCGCCTTCTCGACGGCCGGGAAGAGCTCGTCTTCGGGGCTCTGGTCGAAGAGGTTGTAGATCACCTGGACGGTGTCGACGGCGCCGCTCTCGACCAGCCGAACGGCGTTCGCCGGCTGGTGGTCGTTGATCGAGACGCCGAAGAAGCGGATCTTCCCGTCACGCTTGAGCTGCTCGATCGCCTCCGGCCAATCACCCTGCTCGACCCACTCGTCGGACCAGACGTGGAACTGGAGGAGGTCGATCGTCTCCAGCGCGAGGTTGGCCAGGCTCTGCTCGACGCACCCGGCAATCCAGTCGCCGGGGAAGGCGTCCTCGGCGCGAACGCCGGCCGGCGCGGGCCACCGCATGTTCTTCGGCGGCGCCTTCGTCGCCACGTACACGGTCTCGGGCGAGTCACGGACGACCTGGCCGACGAGCCGCTCGCTGTGGCCTTGCCCGTAGCCGAGTGCCGTGTCGATGAAGTTCACGCCGAGCTCGATCGCGCGCCGCAGGGCGCGCAGCGACTCCTCGTCGTCGGCGCCGATCCACATCGTCTTGCCGATCCCCCAGGCTCCGTAGCCGAGCTCGGAGACCTCGAGGCCGGTCTTTCCCAGCGTGCGATAGCGCATGACTGGGTTCTAACAGAGGGGCGGAGTCTCCGTGGTAGGTTGCCTGAGCGCGCGAGGGCGCATCCGGTCCGCGGGAAGGGACGTTCCCACCTCGAGCGAACGACCTGCTCAACCGAGACGACCTCTTTCGCCCGTGGAAGCGGACGGCGGGCATCACCGAAGGAGGAATCGTCGTGCAGAATCGGCAGCCAGGCCGTCTCGACCTCGACTTCCACCGCAAGCAGGCGAAGCGCCTGTTGCGTGCATTTCGCGCCCGCGAACCGGAGGCGCTCGTCCGTGCCGAGCGCGTGCTCGGTACTCGCGCCGAGCTCCGCTTCGTGCTCAGTGACGCGCAGCACGTCGTCGCCGTCGAGTCCGGCCACCGCTCGTGGCCGGAGCTCAGGCGCGCGGCCGAGGCGCCCGAGCTCGACCGCACGGAGGCGCTTCGCGCGGAGCTGGCGGCGGCCCGTGCGACCTGGGGCGAGCGCGGGGAGGTCCTGCTCGACACGGGCAGCTCGTACGTCGAGGGCGAGCCGGTACTCGTTCTCGTGCGCAAACGCGGGCGCCGCTACGACATCGGCGACCGGGCCGCAGCCGTCGACCTCGCCGGGCGTCCGTCAGGCTGGCTCGACGTCGCCCGGGCGGTCGCGGAGGAGGGCTTGCTGAACGTCAACCGCCGCGGGGTCGTCTTCGTCCCAGCGGTCGAGAGCCGCGATCACACCTGGCTCGCGCTCCGTGTCGCCGATACCTCGCTGGCGCTCTACGAGGCGCTTCTCGACCTCGACGGCTGACGCCCTTCGACATCTAGGATCGGCGTATGGTCGACAAGGTCTCACTCGCCGAGAAGCTCGCGCAGTTCGACGAGCGCTGGAGCCCGAAGATCGTCGCCGAGCTGAACGACGCCTACGTCAAGGTGGTCAAGCTCGACGGCGAGTTCGTCTGGCACCACCACGACGAGGAGGACGAGCTCTTCCTGGTCGTCTCCGGCCGGCTGCGGATGCAGTTCCGCGACGGCGACGTCGTGATCGAGCCGGGCGAGCTGATCGTGGTGCCGAAGGGCGTCGAGCACTGCCCGGTCGCGGAGGGCGAGACGCACGTTGTCCTCGTCGAGCCGAAGACGGTCCTGAACACGGGCAACGTGCGCAACGAGCGCACGGTCGAAGAGCTCGAGCGGCTCTAGGCCGCGTCGGCGCGGCGGCGGTCGTCGAGCAGGAGTTGAAGCCGCTCGAGGCGCTCGCGCGTCTCGGCGTCGGCAGGCGTGTAGGTGACGAGTCGCGTGCCGAGGCGAGGCGCGAGCCAGAGGTAGGTGTAGTCCATCACCAGCAGGCCGACGTCGGGGTGGCGGAATCGCTTCGCCCGGCTCTCCGGGCCCTGGACGTCGTGCTGCTTCCAGATCACGCCGAACTCCGGAGACGCCCGGTGGAGCCTCGCGACGAGCGCCTTCCACGCGGGCTCGGCGAGGTGCTCGGCCATCGCCGCCCGGAACTGCGCGACCATGCGTGCGCCGGCGTCCTCCCAGTCGAGCACCGACGTTCGCCAGCGTGGATGGGTGAACAGCAGCCAGAGCGCATTCCGGTCCTCGATCGGCACTGACTCGAGCTCGGGGAAGCCGCTCGCGTAGACGCGGTTGTAGGCGAGCAGGTCGTACCGCGCGTTCACGACCAGAGCCGGATACGGCTCGAGCTGGTCGAGCAAGAGCTGCGCGGTGGGTGGCAGGGCCTGGTGCTCGCCTCCCACGCCGTTCTCCGCGGCCCCGGCGAGGGTCAGCAGGTGCGCGTGCTCGTGCGTATCGAGCTGGAGGGCGCGCGCGACCGCGTGCAGCACCTCGGCCGACGGCTTGATGTCGCGCCCCTGCTCGAGCCACGTGTACCAGGTGATCCCGACTCCCGCGAGCTGCGCCACCTCCTCGCGGCGAAGACCCGGCGTCCGCCGGCGCCGCGTGGGCGGGAGGCCCACCTGCTGCGGGGCGATCCGCTCCCGCCGGCTGCGCAGGAAGGCGGCCAGCTCCCGGCGCCGCGCCTCGTGCGCGAACGCCGCGGTCTGGGCGTCGACCATCACCATCCACACCAGTATTCCCGAGCAGGCAGGCCTTGAGCCGGGTAGAGCTGATACCCGGATAGACGCCCTCTGGTACTGGGTTGGCCGGCGTCGCCAAAGTGGATGCATGAGCGCTGGAAACGCTCAGCTCAGAGCGGCACCGACGGGGTTGTCGCGGCTCGGCCTGGCGACGGTGCTCCTGGGCGCCTTTCTCGCGATCGCCGACTTCTTCATCGTCAACGTGGCGTTGCCGACCATCGAGCGCGATCTGGACGCCTCGGCCGGGACGCTCGAGCTGGTCGTCGCGGGCTACGGCGTCCCCTATGCGCTGTTGCTCGTGCTGGGCGGCCGTCTGGGCGATCTCTTCGGCCGGCGCCGCCTCTTCATGGCTGGAATGGCGTCCTTTACGGTCACGTCGCTCGCGTGCGGTCTTGCGCCGACCGACGTGACGCTCGTGGTGGCGCGTGCCGTCCAGGGTGCGTCTGCGGCGCTGATGGTCCCGCAGGTGCTCGCGACGATCCAGTCGGCGACCGAAGGGAGGGAGCGGGCTCGCGGGCTGGGCTTCTACGGCGCGACCGCCGGGATTGCGGCGATCGTCGGCCAGCTCGCCGGGGGTGCGATCGTGTCCGCAGACTTCGCGGGGCAGAGCTGGCGCCCGATCTTCCTGGTCAACGTCCCGATCGGGGTCGCCGGGCTGCTCCTTGCGTGGCGGCATGTGCCCGCGACGCGCTCGGCGGAGCCGGCGCCGATCGACCTCCTCGGTACGACATTGCTCGGCATCGCCGTGCTGGCCTTGCTGATCCCGCTCACCGAAGGTCGCGCGCTCGGCTGGCCGACCTGGTCGTGGCCGGTTCTCGCGCTCCTGCCTCCCGCAGCGGCCTGTTTCGCCGCGGTCGAGTACCGCCTCGAGCGACGCGGAGCACATCCACTCGTTCCGCCGTCGATGCTCGATCTGGTGGGGATGCGCCGCGGATTGATGATCGCCGTTCCGTTTTTCGGGGGCTTCGGCGCGTTCATGTTCGTCTCCGCGCTCAGCTTCCAGCGGGGGGCGGGCTTCGGGGCGCTCCGCTCCGGAGTCACGCTCGTGCCGATGGCGTTGAGCTTCCTCGTCGCCTCGCTCGTCACCCCTGGCTTGCTGGCGCGCTACGGGCGGCTCGTGCTCGTTGCGGGAGCACTGCTACAGGGCCTCGGCCTGGGAGGGCTCGCGGCCACGCTGCTGCTCCGCTGGCCGGACATCGACCCGCTCGTTCTCGCCCCGGCGATGCTCGTCGCCGGCTTCGGCCAGGGCCTGGTGATGAGCCCGCTCTTCGGCGTCGTGCTCGCCGGTGTGCCGCCGGCCCGCGCGGGCGTGGGCAGCGGGATCCTGACGACGACGCAACAGACGTCGCTCGCGCTCGGCGTGGCAGCGCTCGGCAGCCTCTTCCTCTCGCTCTCCAGCGCGGACAGTCTCGGCGTCAAGGACGGCTTCGTCACCGTGCTCGCGGTCCAGATCGTGATCGCCTGCTTCGTCGCCGTAGCCAGCTTCGCCCTGCCGCATCGCGGCTCGGCTCCCGCACCGGCGGACGACGCTCGGCAGCCCGTGCGAATCCCTGCGGAAGAGGCTGCCTGAAAGGCGCTACGGCGCCTTGATCCCGACGATCGTCGCGCGCCACGATCCTCGCGGAGCCGGGACCTCGACCACGTCGCCGACCCGCCTGCCGAGCAGGGACGCGCCGAGCGGGGCGGAGGGAGACGTGGTTCCGCCGCCGCCGAGGGCCGAGATCTCGAGCTCGAGCCGTTCGCCCTCCTCGTCCTCGATCACGACATGGGATCCGACGGCGACGACGTCGGCATCGCCGCCCTCCGCGATCACCGCATCCTCGAGCCGCGCCCGCAGGATCGTGATCTTGCGTTCGAGCAGGCCCTGCTCGTTCTTGGCCGCGTGATACTCGAAGTTCTCGGAGAGGTCACCGTGGCCACGGGCGACGGCGATCGCGTCGACGATCTCCTTGCGCCTGGGGCCTTCGAGCTCGGCCAGCTCGGCCGCCAGCCGCTCGTACTGATCCGGGGTCAGATGCTCGCCCATCAGTGGCGCGCCATCACGCCGGCGCCAGTCCGCGAGCCCTGCGGCTTGCTGCGGCCTGCCGCTTGTGCGCGGTCAGCTCCACCTTGCGCAGCCGCACGCTGAGCGGCGTGACCTCGACGCACTCGTCGTCGCGGATGAACTCGAGTGCCAGGTCGAGCGGCAGCGGACGGGGAGGGATCAGGCGGACGAGCTCATCGGACGTCGACGAGCGCATGTTGGTCAGCTTCTTCTCCTTCGTGGCATTCACGTCGAGATCGTCCGATCTCGCGTTCTCGCCGACGATCATCCCCTCGTATACCGCTGCGCCGGGGCCGACGAACAAGGAGCCTCGTTCCTGGAGGTTGAGCAGCGCGAAGGCCGTCGTCTTGCCCCGGCGATCGGCGACGAGCCCGCCCGTCGGGCGCATCCGCAGCTCGCCGTGCCAGGGCTCGAGGCGCTCGAAGACGTGGTGGAGGATGCCGGTGCCGCGCGTCTCGGTGAGGAACTCGGTGCGGAATCCGATCAGGCCGCGTGCGGGGACGAGGACCTCCATCCGCACCCAACCCGTGCCGTGGTTCACCAACGCCTCGGTTCGCCCCTTGCGCAGCGCGAAGAGCTGGGTGACGACACCCAGGTACTCCTCGGGAACGTCGATCGACACGCGCTCGACCGGCTCGTGCACCTCGCCGTCCACGATTTGCGTCACGACCTGCGGCTTGCCGATCGTCAGCTCGAAGCCCTCGCGGCGCATCTGCTCGACGAGGACCTCGAGCTGGAGCTCGCCCCGGCCCTGCACCTCCCAGGTGTCCGGGCGATCCGTCGGAAGCACGCGGAGCGAGACATTGCCCACGAGCTCCGTGCGAAGC
This sequence comes from uncultured Actinomycetes bacterium, assembly GCA_963719325.1. Taxonomy (GTDB): domain Bacteria; phylum Actinomycetota; class Thermoleophilia; order Gaiellales; family Gaiellaceae; genus DATBLE01. The sequence continues at coordinate 161,427 of CAVRBW010000005.1, read as the reverse complement.
CTGGCCTCCACGAGGCTCGCGGTCACCTTGCTCCCCTCTAGGCCGGCAAGCGGCGACGTGTTGATCCCGACCGTCATCGAGAGCGACGGCTCGTCGACGCTGATCACCGGCAGCGGTATCGGGTCTTCCGGGTCTGCCAGCGTCTCGCCGATCGTGACCTCCGGGATGCCGGCGACGGCGATGATCTCGCCCGGGCCCGCCTCCTCGGCGTCGACTCGATCCAGAGCCTCGCTCACGTAGAGCTCGGTCACCTTCGCCGGCTCGACCGTGCCGTCGGCACGGCACCACGCGATCTGCTGGGAGCGCTTGATCCAACCCTGCTGGACCCGGCAGATCGCCAGGCGGCCGACGTAAGGGGAGGCGTCGAGGTTGGTGACGAGCGCCTGGAGCCGATGGCCCTCTTCGTAGGTCGGGGCGGGGATGCGCTCGAGGATCAGATCGAAGAGCGGCTGGAGGTCCGGCTCGAGCCCCTCGGGATCCGGGTCGAGGGAGGCGTGGCCGGCGCGGGCATTGCAGTAGACGATCGGAAACTCGATCTGGCTCTCGTCCGCGTCGAGGTCGAGGAAGAGCTCGTAGATCTCGTTCACGACCTCGTCGATCCGCGCGTCGGGCCGGTCGACCTTGTTCACGACGACGATCACGGGCAGCTTCGACTCGAGCGCCTTTCGCAGCACGAAGCGCGTCTGCGGGAGCGGGCCCTCGCTCGCGTCGACGAGCAGCAGCACGCCGTCCACCATCGTCAGGCCGCGCTCGACCTCGCCGCCGAAGTCGGAGTGGCCCGGGGTGTCGACGATGTTGACCTTCGTGCCCCGGTACCGGACGGCGGTGTTCTTGGCCAGGATCGTGATCCCCTTCTCGCGTTCCAGGTCGCCGGTGTCCATGACGCGCTCGGCCACCTCCTGGTTCGCACGGAACGCTCCCGACTGCCAGAGCATCGCGTCCACGAGCGTGGTCTTGCCGTGGTCGACGTGCGCCACGATGGCGACGTTGCGGATATCGGAGCGCTCAGGCACCGACCGAGGGTACCGGGGAACGCGTCCTGCCGTTCTACGCCGTCCCTCGGCCATTTCGGAGAGCCACTTGACAGACGAACATACGTTCGTGTAGAACATGTGTTCGGGATGATCGCCTGCATCCTCATCGGTGGATTCGAGCTTCGAGCGGCGCTGCGCGAGCGGCCGAGGCTCGGCCTTCAACCCGCTGCGCTGGCGCCGCTACCCGGCTCGGAGCCGTTGCTGGGGCCCGTCACCGCAGCTGCCGAAGCGGCAGGGGTGCGACCGGAGATGCGTCTCGGCGAGGCGCTCGCGACGTGCCCGGCGCTCGTTCTCGTCGAGCGCGACCCCGCCGGAGTGGAGCAGGCGTGGGAGGTGATCGTCCGCAGGCTCGAGGACGACGGCTTCGCGGTCGAGCCCGTCGAGCCCGGGTGCCTCTACTTCGAGACCAAGGGCGTCGAGCGGCTCTACGGCGGCGTCGCACCCGCCTTGAAGCGTGCGTTGCGTGCCGTCGGCGTGTCCTGGGACGCCTCCGCCGGCGCCGCCGAGCGGCGTTTCGCCGCTCTTGCCGCGGCGGCGATCGCCCGTCCGGGCCAGGCGATCGTCGTCTCCGACGAGCAGACGCAGGACTTCCTCGCGCCGCTGCCGCTGACCCTCCTCCCGCTCGACCAGGAGCGGCGTGAGGAGCTCGATCACCTGGGCGTCAAGAAGATCGGACAGCTTGCCGGGCTGCCGGGCGCTGCCGTCGCCGAACGATTGGGGCCGGACGGCCGGCGCGCCTGGAGCCTGGCGAGGGGCGGCGATCGAGATCGGGTGCGAGCTCGCCGCCCGCCCGCGGAGATCGTCGAGCGGCTCGAGTTCCCGGAGGCGGTCGGCAACGAACTGACGCTCCGGCGGGCACTGAACGCACTGCTCGACCGGATTCTCGCCCGCTCCGAGCGCGGCGGGCGGGAGATCCGCAAGGTCGCGCTGTCGGCGCGGCTCGTCGGCGGAGGCTCGTGGCGTCGCACGGTGACGCTGCGCGAGCCGAGCGCGGAGCGGGGGGTCCTGCGGGCGGCACTCGGGCCGAAGCTCGCAGAGCTTCCCGCGCCCGTTCTCACGCTCGGGGTCGAGCTCGCCGGGCTGGTCGAGTCGTCCGGACGCCAGCTTGCGCTCATCCGCCCCGAGGGCGACGAGCTTCAGTCTCGCCTGCGGGAGGGGCTGCGCCAGGTGCGTGCGAGCGCCGGCGCAGGCGCAGTCGCCACCGTCGTCGAGGTTGCGCCGTGGTCGCGCATCCCCGAACGGCGTGCGCTCCTCGTCCCGCGGGACGGATGACGCTCAGCAGTATGGCCTTTGAAGGAGGCATTCACAGACGTGTGCGGGCGGAGCCGGGCTTTGCCCGAGCGGAGCCCAAGGACGGTTCGACTCGACGCGCAGAAGAAGGAGGGGAGCCAGGGGTTCCCACGGCGGGAACCACGGGTTCCCCCGTTTTCCGCCGAACCTCAACCCGCACTGGTGGAGGAGACCTTTGACGGGACGCCGTGCCGGGTGAACCGGCAGCCGGTGGCCGCGCTCCGCGAGGAATGGCGTGTCGTCGACCGCTGGTGGACGGAGGAGCCGGTCAGTCGACGCTACTTCGAGGTCGTCCTCGAGAGCGGCCAGAACGTCGTCGTCTTTCGCGACCAGGACCAGGGCGGCTGGTTCTCGCAACGGGGAGCGTGATGTGGGAGAACTGGCCGACATGGACGTGCGGGGGTTGACTCCGGAGGAGATCGAGGTCGCGAAGCTCGCCGAGCAGGTGTACGTCAAGTTCAAGGAGCTGCCGCAGGCGCATCCGTCCGATCGCGACGAGGTCATCTCCCACGTGCACGCGATCCAGCGGATCGTGATGACCCGGGCGGCGATCCGCGCGCACCCCAACCACTGGACGTTCAAGTAGGCCCTTGGAGTCGCGAACGCCTTGCGTCTACCGGCGGCGAATGCTCGCGGCAAAACCAGCATCCGGCGCATGCACGTTGAGCAAGGCAATGCGTCCGGCAGGGTCGTTTCGGAGCCCGTGGCGCGTCCCGGGCGGGGCCGCATAGAACGAGCCCGCTCCGGCGCGAACCACGCTGTCTCCGACGACGAGGCCGGCCTCTCCCTCGAGCACGAAGAACGTGTCGACGTGGTCGGTGTGGTCGTGGGCTCCGATGCCCTCCCAGGCGGGATCGACCGTGAGCTGAAACGCCGACAGCTCCGGCAGCTCGGCCTTGATCAGGTTGACGCGATCAGCCCGCACGAACCGTTCGCCGTCGTCGGGGAGGCTGAGGATCACGTCGGACGCAGGGCGGCCGCCGTCGGCGGGCGGATCGAAGCTGTCGAAATCGCTCTGGCCGCGGAGATAGTCCGCGAAGCCGCAGCTCGGCGAATGGAAGTTCAGGAAGACGACGGTCTCGTCGCCGGCGTTCCGGAAGCAGTGGACGACGTTCTGGGGGACCGAGACGAACGTTCCAGCGGGAGCGCGCACGTCCTCGGCCTGCGGCCCGATCCCGAGAGTCAGCTCACCCTCGAGCACGAAGAAGGAGTCGACGTGCTCGAGATGGACATGCGGATTCGTGCCCTGCTGGCCCGGTCCGTGCCGCGTCCAGGTCACGTCGAGCAGATCGTGGGCGAGCAGGATGCGAAGTTCTCGGTCGGCCAGATCGGTGATCGGCTCGCCTTCGCCCCGGGCTTCACGAGCAGCGCGTGCGAAGCGTCGAGTTGCACTGCGGCCCAGGGTACCGGCGGGCATGCGGATCATGAGCTACGTCGAGCTGCACTGCCACTCGGCGTACTCGTTCCTCGACGGCGCCTCGCAGCCGGAAGAGCTGGCCGCCCGGGCGGCGGAGCTTGGCTACGAGGCGCTGGCCCTCACCGACCACGACGGCGTCTACGGCTCGCTCGAGTTCGCCCAGGCGGCGAAGACGTTCGGCGTACGCCCGATCACCGGCGCGGAGGTGAGCCTCGCGGAAGGCGCACACGTGACGCTCCTCGTCGAGACCTCGAGGGGCTATGCCAACCTCTGCCGCCTGCTGACCGAGGCGCACGCCGGGACGCGGCCGAAGGAAGGAGCAGAGCCGATGCCACCCGCGCTGGCGCTGGATTCGCTGCTGGAGGCGAACGACGGTCTGGTCTGCCTCTCGGGCTGCGCCAAGCGGGGTGTTGGGGTGACGAAGCCGAACGAGGCCGCGCGAATCGCGGCGGCTTTCGGCCGCGACCGCTTCCTCGTCGAGCTCCAGCGGCCGTACGAGCGCGGTGACGTCCGCCGCAACGCGGCCCTGCGCGAGCTCGCTCGCGACCTCGATGTCGCAACGATCGCGACCGGCAACGTCCACGCCCACCACGGGCGCCGGGCGTCGCTCCAGGACGCGCTCGTCGCCATCCGCTGCCGCACGTCACTCGACGGTTGCGAGCCGGAGCGGCGCGGCAACCGCGAATTCGTGCTTCTGCCGCCGCCGGCGATGCTCGAGCGCTTCCCCGGCGACCGTGACGCCGTCCGGCGTACCGCCGAGCTCGCAGCCGGGCTGACGTTCGACCTGACCGAGGAGCTCGGGTACCGGTACCCGGACTTCTCGGACGGGTTCGAAACGCCCGACGAGCAGCTTCGCCGAGTCTGTGAGCAGGCGTTTTCCGAGCGGTACCGAGCAAGTAACACTGTGTTACAAGCGCGGGCGAGAGAGCGGCTGCGTGAGGAGCTCGCGCTGATCTCCGAGCTCAAGCTCTCCGGCTTCTTCCTCCTCCACTGGGAGGTGCTCGAGCTGGCACGCGAAGTGGCGCTCGAAGTGCGCGGCCCGGGCTCGCCCCGGCACGCGCTCCCGCCCGGCCGCGGTCGGGGAAGCTCCGTCGGCTCGATCGTCTGCTACCTGACCGGGCTCTCCCACGTCGACCCCGTCGAGAACGATCTCTCGCTCGGCCGCTTCCTCAACCGCGAGCTCGGCTCGGTCCCCGACATCGACCTCGACTTCCCGCGGGACATCCGGGAGAAGCTGATCGTCCGCGTCACCGAGCGCTACGGCCACGAGCACGCCGCGCTGGTCGCGAGCTTCTCGACCTACCACTCGCGGGGCGCGATTCGCGACCTCGGCAAGGCGCTGGGTCTCCCGTTCGCAGAGCTCGAGCGGCTCGCCCGGGTCACCGAGGGCAACCCGTACAGGCTCGCCGAGGAGATCGAGAAGCTCCCCGGCGACCACTCGTCGGCCCGCTGGCGCGCGCTGGGCGAGCTCGCCAAGGAGATCGCAGGCCTGCCGCGCCACATCTCCCAGCACCCGGGCGGGATGGTGATCTCCAGCCGACCGCTCGTCGAGCTCGTTCCCGTCCAGCCGGCCGCGATGGAAGGCCGCCAGATCTGCCAGTGGGACAAGGACTCCTGCGCGGACGCGGGCTTCCTGAAGATCGACCTGCTCGGGCTCGGGATGCTCTCCGCAGTCGAGGACTGCGTCGACCAGATCGCGCAGTTGCGCTCGAAGCCCATCGACCTCTCGCGGATCCCGCTCGACGACCAGGACGTCTACGACGAGATCCGACGGGCTGACACCGTCGGGGTGTTCCAGATCGAGAGCCGCGCCCAGATGCAGATGCTGCTTCGCACCCGACCGGAGAACCTGGACGACCTGACGATCGAGGTCGCCCTCGTCCGTCCAGGACCGATCCAGGGCGGTGCCGTCCACCCGTACATCGAGCGGCGGCAGCGACTGCGAGAGAACCCGTCGTACGTGCCGGAGGTCGACCACCCCTCGCTCGCGGAGCCGTTGCGGGAGACGCTCGGAGTCGTCGTCTTCCAGGACCAGGTTCTGGAGGTGGCGATGGCGCTCGCCGGTTTCACGGTCGGCGAGGCGGAAGGGCTCCGGCGGGCGATGAGCCGCAAGCGCAGCGAGGAGGCGATCGAGGCCATGCGCTCCCGCTTCGTCGCGGGAGCGCTGGGAAACGGCGTTGACGAGGAGCTGGCAAATCGGATCTACGACAAACTGGCCGGCTTCTCCGGCTTCGGCTTCCCGAAGTCCCACTCGGCCGCGTTCGCGCTCCTGGCCTACCAGTCCGCCTGGCTGCGTCATCACTACCCGGCCGAGTTCCTCTGCGCTCTCCTCAACGCGCAGCCGATGGGTTTCTACCCACCTGCGAGCCTCGTCCGTGACGGGCAGCGGCGCGGGGTGGAGGTGCTTTCTCCGGACGTGAACCTGAGCGCCGCAAAGTGCGCCAACCAGAACGGTGCAGTCCGGATCGGGCTCGGTTACATCCGCTCGGTCGGGGAGGAGGAGGCCGAAGTGATCGAAGCCGGGCAGCCGTACGCCGACATCGGCGATCTCGCCCGGCGTGCACCGGTCAACAGAGCTGCCCTCCACGCACTGGCCGCGTCAGGCGCATGCGACTCGTTTGGACCTCCGCGTCGTGAGCTGCTCTGGCGGTTGGGTGTCGTTCCACGCCCTGCGAGCGTCGCTCGAGGAGCGTTTCGGCAGCTCACGCTCCCGCTGGAGCCGACAGCCGCCGTGCCGGAGCTGCCGCCGCAGACCGAGTGGGAGGAGCTGCTCGCCGACTACCGCACGACCGGCCTCTCGATCGGCCCGCATCCGCTGGAGCTCCTTCGTGCACATCTTCCCGCTGCGACGCTCTCCAGCCGCGAGCTGCTCGACCATCCGGGGGCCGGCAGCGGCGAGATCGCCGTCGCCGGCCTTGCCGTTGCCCGCCAGCGCCCCGCGACTGCGAACGGGGTCGTCTTCATGCTGCTCGAGGACGAGTTCGGCCAGATCAACCTGATCGTTCCTCCGCCCGTCTACGAACGCTTCAGGCCGCTCGTTCGCGGGGAACCGTTGGTTCTCGCCCGCGGGAAGCTCGAGCGCTACGGCCGCAACATCAACGTGCTCGTCCGGACGCTGGAGTCTCTCGGCCCCCTCGCCCGCGAGGCGGCGGGCCAGACCGAGGTGTCATCCTCGCTACCGCCTGCTCACCATTTCGGTCATCGCTGATGCAGCCGGGACCACGGGTTCCGTGGCATTGGATCGGGGTACGACGCATGACATGCGCATAGACGGATACGCGCCGATCCGGGACTACGCGGCGATCGGAGACGGGCGCACGGTCGCGCTCGTCGCCCTGGACGGAGCGATCGACTGGCTCTGCCTACCCGACACCGACTCAACGCCGGTCTTCGCACGGATCCTCGACGCCCAGAGGGGAGGCTCCTTCCGCCTCGAACCGGCGGAGCCGTTCGAGACGGAGCGCGCGTACCGAGAGAACAGCAACGTTCTCGAGACCACGTTCAGGACGGCCTCGGGGGTCGTGCGCGTCACGGATGCCCTCACGCTCGCAGACCGCACGATGGACTCGCCCATGCGCGAGCTGGTGCGGAAGGTCGACGGCCTCGGCGGCGAGGTACCGATGCGCTGGGCGGTCGACCCGGCGTTCGAGTTCCGGCGGCGGGGGGCACGGCTCGAGCGGCGGGGCGACCGAATCGTCGTTCTCGCGCGTCGCGACGCCCTCGCCCTCGGGGCGTGGCAGACGGGCGAGGCACGGATTTCCGGACACGCCGTCGAGGGCGAGTTCAGAGCAGCCGCAGGGGAAACCGCGCTCTTCACGATCGCGTCCGCTCATGCCGAGCCGCTGGTCTACGTCGGCCGATCCCAGGCGCATGCTTCCCTCGAGCGGACTGACCGTTTCTGGCGCGCGTGGGCCGAGATCGCACGCTACGACGGCCCCTGGCGCAAGCAGGTCGTCCGTTCCGCTCTTGCCCTCAAGCTTCTCGTCTACTCGCCGTCTGGAGCAGTCGTTGCTGCTCCGACGACCTCGCTGCCCGAGCGAATCGGCGGCGAGCGGAACTGGGACTACCGGTTCGCCTGGTTGCGCGACGCGACCTGGAGCCTCGACGCGATGCTCGGCCTCGGCTACCACGACGAGGCGCACGCATTCTTCTGGTGGTTCATGCACGCCTCGCGCCTCACGCAGCCGCGCCTCGGCGTCCTCTACCGGCTCGACGGGGGCCATCAGGACGGCGAGACCGAGCTTCCGGACGTCGACGGCTACCGGAGCTCACGGCCCGTCCGGGTCGGCAACGGCGCTGCGGGCCAGCTCCAGCTCGACATCTACGGCGCCGTCCTCGACGCGGTGTGGCGCTACGCGACCGAGCTCGGGGGACTCGACAAGGACACCGGGAAAGACGTCGCCAAGATCGCCGACTACGTGACCGAGATCTGGGAGCAGCCCGACAACGGGCTCTGGGAGGTTCGCGGGAGCCGCGCCCACCACACGCACTCGAAGGCGATGTGCTGGCTCGCTCTGCACCGCGCCGGCCAGCTCGCGGGGCGGGGCCTGATCCCCGATCGCCGCGAGCGGTGGGAGCCCGTCGCCGAGCGCGTACGGACGTTCTACGAGGAAAACGGCTGGGACGACGAGCGGCGGAGCTTCGTCAGGGCGCCAGACCTGCGCGAGCTTGACGCGAGCCTGCTGACGCTGCCTCTCCTCGACTGTCAAGACCCTGCAGGCGAGCGGATGCAGGGCACGATCGACGCGATCCGGCGCGAGCTCGCCGACGGGCCGTTCGTCTACCGCTACCGCGGTAAGGACGGGCTCCCTCCGGGCGAGGGCGCCTTCCTCGCCTGCTCGTTCTGGCTCGCCGCCTGCCTCGCGCGGGCGCGGCGCCTCGACGAGGCGATCGACCTGATGGAGCGACTGCTCGAGGCGGCCAACGACGTCGGTCTGTACGCGGAGGAGATCGATCCTGCGACCGGCGAGTTCCTCGGCAACTTCCCGCAGGGCCTGAGCCATCTGGCGCTGATCAACGCCGCCCAGGCGATCGAGGACGCGCAGCGATGATCGTCTGGGGTTCGCTCGCCGGCGGGCTCGTCGGCACGGTGATCCTGACCAGCGGCCTGCGCGTGTCGCAGGAGGTGGGGTGGACGCGGATGGACCTGCCCCTGCTGCTCGGCACCGTCTTCAGCGACGACCGCAGCCGCGCGAGCGTCCTCGGCTACGCCCTGCACTTCCTGAACGGCTTGACCTTTTCGCTCGTCTACGCGGCGATCTTCGCCGCGGTCGGCCGTGCCGGCTGGGATCTCGGCCTGGCGCTCGGCGCCGTCCACGCCCTCTTCGCCGGCGGCGGGCTCGTCACGGTCCTCCTGCCGGCGATCCACCCGCGCATGGGCACCCACTGGACCGATGCCGAGGAGACGCCGCTGCTCGAGGCTCCCGGATTCATGCTGCACAACTACGGCCAGGCGACCGCAACTGTCACGGTTGCCGTCCACCTCGCGTACGGGGCGATCGTCGGCGCCTTTGCCGCGGGTTTCTAACGGGTCTCCGCGTCAGAGCCAGAGCTGCCAGCGGAACCGCCGACACCCGCAGTTCTTGTTCTTCACGCCGCAGGTCCGGCAGTCCCAGTACTCCCACCAGATCCAGCGCAGGTGCTGGACCTCGAGAAAGATCATCGAGACGATCGCGAACAGGAGCAGGCCGGGGCTCACCGCACGAGGATCGCATCCTTTTGCCCACCCCGCAATGGGCCACAGGCGCAGCAGGTTCGGCTTTGAGTCCTCTGAACTCACCATGCGTGGCAGATGCGGGCGAAGCCCGGCTTGTCCGGGCGAGAGCCCAGGAGCCGTTGAACTCGACGAGCATGAGAAGGAGGGGGGATCGGGGGAACCATGGGCTTCCCCGCGTCCCTAGAGACCCAATCCGAATCGAGGGAGCTGCCGGTTGACCTCCCGCTCGAACGCGGCGTGATAGCTCTCCGCGCGGTCGGGATCGAGCGTCCCGGCGTAGGTGTCACGGATCTCGGCGAGCGCCTCGGTGCCTTCCTCGACGAGCTCGAGGTACGTCGCATACCGCGCCTCTGCCTCGTCGCGGGAAGCGCGATCGTATGCCCGCTCCGCCTCGTTGCATTGCTGGATCAGATCGGCGTAGTCCTCGCGGAAGAACGCGAGCTGTCTTTCGATCAGGTCGACGAACGGCCTCACACGAGCTCCCGGTAGAGCTCCAGGTGCGCGGCGGCCGCCGCGTCCCAGGTCAGCTCGGCGCGGGCGCGACGGGCTCCTGCCCGCGCCTGGTCGAGCGCCTCTCGATCGCCGAGCAGCTCGCCTGTCGCGGCGGCCAGAGCCTCGACGTCGCCTGCGCCGACGACACGCCCCGCGCCGAAGGCCCGCACCGGTTCGGCGAGGCCGCCGACGTCGTAGACAACCGCAGGAACCCCCGCACCGAGGGCACGCAGGAGCGCACCCGACTGGTCGAGCTCGGCGCGGTACGGGAAGAGCGCAACGGTCGCTTCGGCCAGCGCCCGGTCGAGCTCGGCTTCGGGGAGATACCCCAGGCGCCATTCCACGCCGGCTCCGGCTGCCCGGCGATACGGGTCGATCGACTCGAGCGGATCGCCGGCGACAACGAGCCGCACGTCGAGCCGGCGCGCAACCTCGATCGCGTCCCCGATGCCCTTGTAGGGACGGATCGTTCCCAGGCACAGAAGCGTGCGGCCGTCGTCGGCTCGGGGCGGGTTGCTCGCGAAGACGGGGTGGGGGATCGCGCGCAGGCGCTCGGGCTCGACGCCCAGCGCGACGAGCCGCTCCCGCCCGCTCTCGCTGTGCACCACGACTCGGTCGAAGCGGCCGAGGAGGCGGCGCCAGAGCTTCTCGCGGCGTGCCGTCCGGCGCGGCAGCAGGTCATGAGCGGTGAACACGGCCGGCGAGCGCGGGCGGAAGAGGCCGTCGTCGAGCGGCGGTACCGCCAGCCACTCGACGTGGATCACGTCGCGGGGAACAGCGGCCAGCCACCCCATCCCGAAGGGGTGCTCGAGCAGCTTCAGCGGTACCCGGAGCCGGGACCGGCGGAAGAGCCTGGAGCTGAGAGGGTAGAAGACCTCGCTGCGCACGTAGCCGTCGGCCGCGGGGGCCTCTCCGAACCGGAAGCGCGAGGTGACGAGCTCGACTTCTGCGCCCGCTCGGGCGAGCCCGGCGGCGAGCTCGTGGTCGTACTGGGGAGTGAAGGCAGGTGGGTCGGCCAGGACGACGCGCACGGCGGTCGTACAGTAGTGGCGGTGGTGCCCCTTCCAGCAACACATGCCGGCCTCTGACGGCATTGCGAGAAGGGGCACGGTGCTGATCCGTAGCTGGAACCTCTTCCACGGCAACACTTCCCCGCCGCGGCGGCGATCGTTCCTGGAGGAGATGGTCCGGCTCGTGACCGAGGACCGCCCTGACATCGTGCTGCTCCAGGAGGTTCCGGCGTGGGCGCTCGGCCTCCTCGGAGGCTGGAGCGGCATGACGGCGATCGGCGACGTCGCCCGGCGATCGACGATCGGCCCGCTGCCGATCCCGGCCGGGCTCGGCCGGCTTCTGACCTCGATGCATCCCGGCGTCCTGCGCTCGGCCTTCAGCGGGCAGGGCAACGCGATCCTGCTCGCCCCGCGTCTGCAGCCGGCTGCGCACGACGTCCTGATCCTGAATCCGCCGGACTTCCGCCGAGTCGTGGCACGCGAGCTGGGCCTGGCCCGTCGGAGGCGCGCGGCCTGGGGCAAAGAACGGCGTATCTGCTCGGTCGTCCGCGTCGAGCCGGCCCTCCTGGTCGCAAACCTGCACGCGACCAGCTCGCCGGCGGACAGGCGCCTCCCCGAAGCCGAGCTGGCCCGGGCGGTGCCCTTCGTCGAGAGCCTCGCGCGTGAAGGCGATCGCGTGATCCTCGGCGGCGACTTCAACCTCCGGTCACCGCACGCCGCGGTGGCGGGTTGGTCGGCGCCCGGTCCCTGGATCGACCACGTGCTCGTCCGCGGTGCCCGGCCGTCGCCGATGCGTGCTTGGCCCGACGCGCGCCGCCGTCGCGCGGGCATGCTGCTCTCCGACCACGCTCCCGTGGAGCTCGAGCTGTGAACTTCGACGACGCCCGCGCCCAGTTTCCCGTTCTCGACCGGATCGCGTACCTGAACGCAGGCTCGATGGGGCCGCTCGCACGTGCAACGGCCGAGGCGATGTCTGCGCGCGAGCAACGGGACCTGGACCAGGGCCGCGGCGGCCGGCTCTACTACGACGAGATGCTCGGGCTCCGGCAAGGAGTCCGCGTCGGGCTGGCGGCGACCATGTCCGTTCCTCCGGAGAAGGTCGCGCTGACCTCCTCGACGACGGAGGGCTGCAACATCGTCCTCGCCGGGCTTCGGCTCGGACCGGAGGACGAGGTCGTGACCACGGACACCGAGCATTTCGGGCTGCTCGGCGCCCTGCGCGCGTCCGGTGCCCGGATCCGGGTCGCTCGCGTCCGTGAGCTGCCGGCCGAGGATGCGCTCGAGACGATCCTGGCCGAGGTCGGCCCGCGGACCCGGCTGCTCGCGCTCTCGCATGTCTCGTGGCAGACCGGGAACGTCCTCCCCGTCGAGGAGCTCCGGGAGGAGACCGGGCTGCCGCTGCTCGTCGACGGAGCCCAGGCCGCGGGAGCCGTCGCGGTCGACGCGACCCGCTTCGACTACTACACCGTCTCGGCGCACAAATGGCTCTGTGGGCCCGACTCGACGGGGGCGCTGTACGTTCGCGACCCGGAGCGGCTGCACGTCGCCTTGCCCACGTACTTCTCGCAGGACGAGCACGACGAGACCGGCGAGTACACCCCGAAGGCCGGTGCGGCGCGCTTCGACGGCGGTTGGATCCCGACGCCGTCGCTCGCCGGTGTCGAGGCCGCGCTCGGGACGATCCCGCACTGGGCCGCCCACCACGCCGCCGAGATGGCGGCGCGCTGCTGGACGACGCTCTCCGAGCGGTTCCGGGTCGTCACCGCGCCAGGGCAGGCGACGCTCGTCTCGTTCGCCTGCGAGGGCGACCCGGCGGAGGAAGCCGCCCGCCTGCTCGACCGCGGGATCCTCGTCCGGGACATGCCGGGAACGGGCTGGTTGCGCGTTTCCTGCGGGTGGTGGACGAGCGACGGCGACCTCGAGCGCCTCCTTGCCGCGCTCTGATCTGCCAAGTCCGGCTAAAGCACAGGGCCGTTCCCGTCGATCTCTCTGGCGTGAAAGTCATCGCCGCACTCGTCGCGTGCTTGGCCGTCGGCGCCGTCGTCGCCGGCGAGTCGTTCGCGGACATCACCAAGCTCACGTTGAGCCTCAGCGAGTCGTCGCCGTACTCGTACATCTCCGGGACGACGCTCTACTACGCCCCGACCGGCTCGAACAGCGGGAGCTTCACCGTCAAGGCGACGACGAAGACCGACGACGGCACCGAGATCGACAACGTGGAGTTCCCCTCGGCCTTCGGGTCGGACTCGTTCGAAGACGACGACAGCCCGTACACCCGAACCTACGACTGGACGGCGAGCACGAGCGACTCGGGCTCGAAGACGGTCAAGGCGACAGGCAAGGCCGACGAGGACAAGAGCGCCGCGTTCACGGTGACGGCCGACACGACCGCCCCTTCCGGCCAGACGGTCGCGCTCAACGGCGGGCCAGGCTTCGGGGCCACATCGGTTCCGCTGCTGCTCGGGACCGGAACCGACTCGGGTGCGGGGGTGGACAGCTCGACCGGGGTCGTCGAACGGGCGTCCGCGACCTATGCAAACGAGACCTGTGGAACCTTCGGCTCGTTCGCCCCGGTGACCCTGTCCGGTGGAGCCGACGCGTCTGTCACGGGCGGTAACTGCTATCGCTACCAGTACAAGATCGCCGACAACGTCGGCAATCTCTCGACGGCCTCGGCCGCGTCGGCGGACGCGAAGGTCGACACCACGGCGCCGGGCGCGCCGGCCCTCTCCTTCAGCGGCCTGTCGCACACGGCCGCGTCCGGGTCGGTCGTGTACTACCGCGCTTCGGGCCCCGTCAGCCTCACCGTCACCGCGACGTCGATCGACGGCGAGTCGGGCATCGGCTCGTACGGGTTCCCGGGTCTCACGGGCGCGGCCGTCGCCGGATCCGGGCCGAGTCGCACATACAGCTTCCCCTCGGGCGAGAGCGTGCCTGCCGGCACGTTTCCGGTCTCGGCGATCAACGGAACCGGGATCGCCTCGGAGGCCGCCCCGTTCACGCTGACGGCCGATCCGACTCCGCCGACATTGTCGATCCGCTGCAACGGCAAGCCCTGCCACGGTGCCGCGTACCCGAAGAGAGTGGCCGTGACGTTCTCGGCGGCGGACACTGGTTCGGGCCTGGAGGCCATTCGCTACACGTTCGACGGCACGGCGCCGACCTCCGACCACGGTGCCGAGTACGACGGCCCCTTCTCGGTCCAGAAGCTCACCTACGTGAAGGTGCGAGCGTTCGACAAGGTCGGCAACGCGAGCAAGGCCGTCAACGTGAGGATCCGCTCGCTGGCGAACAAGTTCGTCTTCGCCGCACCGGGTCGGGTGAACCTGAAGGTCGGCGCAAAATCGCTGTCGACTCGAGTGAAGGCGAGCCATCGCGCGCTCGCGTCCGTCTCGATGACCGGTCCGGAGCTGAAGAAGCCGCACCGCTGGCTGTTCATCGTTGCGCCCGGGACGTCGATCGTCGAGTTCCGCCTCCCGAAGATTTCGCATCCGGGCCGTTACCGGATCGTCTGGAGCGTCCATTCGGAGATGCGGAAGCTGACGAAGACGACGACGGTCGTCCTCGGCAAGCGCTAAGGCTCTAAGTGCGTAAACCGAGCTGCTGAGCGATCGGGCGCAGCGCTTCGATCACGTTCGCGATGTGCTCGTCGAGCTCGATCCCGAGGAGCTCCGCACCGGCATACACCTCGTCCCGGTGAACGCCTGCCGCGAACGACGGCTGGCGCAGCTTCTTCAGCACGGAGCGCGGCTCGAGGGTGGCGATCCCGTCGGGACGCACCAGTCCGCATGCATGGACGAAGCCGGACAGCTCGTCACACGCGAAGAGCGTCTTCTTCAGCGGGGTGTCACGAGGAATCGCCAGGTGCTCGGCATGGGAGAGCACCGCGTTCACGACCTCGTCCGGATAGCCCTCCTCACGCAGGATCGGGGCTCCGTCCTGTGGATGCTGGTCGAGCGTGGGGTGGATCTCGTAGTCGAAGTCGTGCAGCAGAGCAGTCGAGCCCCAGAGCTCCTCATCCTCACCGAACCGCCGGGCGTACCAGCGAACCGACGCCTCGACCGCAAGCGCGTGACGCAGGAGCGACTCGCTCTTCGTGTAACGATTGAGCGTGTCCCAGGCCTGGTCACGAGTCGGATTCGACATGTCCGCTAGCCTACCCCGGTGCCCGGGGCGGCAGTTGCGTCGAAGCTGATGGAAGCATTCGTGATCGAGGGGGGCCACCCCCTCTCGGGGACGGTAAAGGTCGCCGGAAACAAGAACGGTGCGCTGCCGATCCTCGCTGCCACGATCCTCGCCTCAGAGCCCGTCTCGCTGTCGAACGTCCCCAGGATTCGCGACGTCGACACGATGCTCGAGCTGCTAGCCGACATCGGCGCCGACGTGACGTGGACTGGTCCGAACGAGGTGCGCGTCGACGGGGCCGACGTCGACCGGCACGAGCTCGATCCGGTGCTCTGCAGTCGTATGCGAGCGTCGTTCCTCCTCGCGGGACCGCTGCTTGCCCGGCTCGGTCGAGCGAGCGTGCCGCCTCCGGGCGGCGACGTCATCGGCAGGCGAAGGCTGGATCCCCACATCCGCGCATTCGCAGGCATGGGCGCGGAGATCGAGATCGGCGAGCGCTACGAGATTCGCGCCGGGTCGGGCCTCCGTGGGGAGCAGGTCTTCCTCGACGAGGCGAGCGTGATGGGCACGGAGAACGCGGTCATGGCCGCCGTCTTGACTCCGGGCGAGACGGTGATCGGGAACGCCGCCTGCGAGCCGCACGTCCAGGACCTGTGTCGCTTCCTCGTCTCGCTCGGCGCCGACATCGACGGGATCGAGTCGAATGTCCTGCGCATCCGGGGCGTCCCGTCGCTCGCCGGCGGCGAGTGGCGCATCGGGCCCGACCACATCGAGGTCGCGAGCTTCATCGGGCTGGCGGCGATGACGTCCAGCGACGTCACGATCGAGAACGCGGAGCCGAAGGATCTCGTCTCGATCCTGCCGGCGTTCGAGCGACTCGGGGTTCGCGCAGAGATCCGGGGCACCTCCGTCCACGTCTCGCCTCAGCAGGAGCTGATCGTCGAGGACGACCTCGGCGGTCACATCCCGAAGGTCGAGGACGGCCCCTGGCCGGCGTTCCCCGCCGACCTGACGTCGATCGCCCTCACCGTCGCCACGCAGGCGTACGGGACTGTCCTGATCTTCGAGAAGATGTTCGAGAGCCGCCTGTTCTTCGTCGACAAGCTCGTGATGATGGGTGCGCGGATCATCCTCTGCGACCCGCATCGAGCCGTCGTCACCGGCCCCGCCCGCCTGGTCGGACAGCGGATGGAGAGCCCGGACATCCGCGCGGGAATGGCGATGTTGCTCGCCGGCCTCTGCGCCGAAGGGCGCTCGACGATCGGCGCCGCGCATCAGATCGACAAGGGCTACGAGCGGATCGACGAACGGCTGCGCCAGCTCGGTGCCCGCATCGAGCGATCCGAGGGCTAGAGCCCCTCAGCGCTCGGCGACGTCCTGCCGACTCGGGCCGGTGCGGCCTCGCCGCTGCGGTACGCTCGTCGGGCCGATGCCCTCTGTCCCGGAGCGTTCCCACGATGGCGACGGCTAAGCGCGCCCGCGTTCGTGTCACAACAGCCGGCACCGGCCGCGCGAACGTCGACACGGGCTTTCCTCCGCTCGACCGGCTGCTGGCGCTCCTCGCCGAGTACGCGCGGTTCGACGTGGTGCTCGCGCTTCCGCCAGGCGACTCCGCGGCCGAAGCCGTGGGGGCTGCAGACGGGCTCGGCGCGGCGCTCTCCAAGCAGCTCCGGATGCGCGGCGTCCGGGGTTACGGCTCGGCCGTGCTCCCGGTCGACGAGGCGCTCGCGCATGTCGTCCTGGAGGTCTCGGACCGTCCTCTTCTGGCCTCGAACGTCGATCTCTCCGACGCTCGCGTCGGCGGGCTTGGCACTGACCTCGTCACCGATTTTCTCCGCCGGTTCGCCGAAGGGGCCGGGATCACCCTCCACGTTCGCCTGATCGCCGGCGACGACGCGCAACACGTCCTCGAGGCGATGTTCAAGGCATTGGGCGTCGCGCTCGCGCAGGCGTGCCGCGTTCCGCGAAAGGAGTAGCCGTGCCCGAGAAGCAAGCCGTTCGCACAGAAGCCGCGCCCGCCCCGTTCCAGGGAGCGCCGTACTCCCAGGCGATCCGAGCGGGCGACCTGATCTTCGTCTCCGGTCAGCTCGCGCTTCGGCCGGGCTCGGCCGAGATCGTCGGCGAGGGCATCGAGGAGCAGACGGAGCAGGTGTTCGCGAACCTCCGGGCGATCCTGGAGGCGGCCGGGAGCGGACTCGACCGCATCGTGAAGACGACCGTCTACCTGCAGAACCTCGGCGACTTCCAAGGTATGAACGAGGTCTATCGCCGCCACGCCGGCAGCGTCCCGCCTGCGCGGGCGACGCTCGGGGTGGCGGCGCTCCCCTCAGGGGCGCTGGTCGAGATCGACGCGATAGCGCTGGCCGGCTGACCACGCCGGTTCCCCCGGCCGGCGGAGGCACAATCTGCGGTGGGATGCAGGCCGTGACGGTGATCGCGACGCACACGAACACCGACTTCGACGCGTTCGCGTCGCAGCTGGCCGCACGGCGCCTGTATCCGGATGCGACGGTCGCCGTCGCCGGGGCCTTGAACCGGAATGTCCGCGACTTCTACCGGTTGCACGCGGACGAGCTCGGCGTCGTCGAGGCGTCGAGGATCGACACCGGCGCGATTCGCCGCCTGATCGTCGTCGAGACGGTGAGTGCGGGACGACTCGGCGAGCTCGAGGCGGTCGCACTCGATCCCTCCGTCGAGAAGGTCGTCTTCGACCACCACGCCGGAGAGTTGCCGCGTTGGGCCGATCCCGCGACGTCGGTGATCTCCGCGGACGGTGCCCTGACGACCACGCTGGTCGGCGTCATCGCCGAGAGGGAGCTGACCGTGACGCAGCTCGAGGCAACCGCATTCGCGCTCGGGATTCACGAGGACACCGGCTCCCTGACGTACCCGACGGCGACGCCGAGAGACGGCGACGCGCTGGCGTGGTGCATCCGGCACGGCGCGCGCCAGGACTCGATTGCGTCGTTTCTGCACACGCCTCTGGCCGAAGAAGAGCGGGCTCTCCTCAACGCCTTGATGGAGGCGTTGGAGCCGCACGAGGTGGAAGGCATCCAGGTTCTGGTCGCAGCCGTGCCCTGGTCCGGCTACGTCGAAGGCGTCTCGAACCTGGCACACAAGATCGTCGACCTGACCGATTGCCGTGCGCTCGTCGTGCTGGTTGCGATGGACGACCGGGTCTTCGCGGTGACGCGCAGCCGTGTGCCGGAGCTCGACGCCGGCGCGCTGGCCGCGGCGCTGGGCGGAGGCGGACACGCCCCGGCGGCGTCCGCGATGTTCAAGGGATCGCTTGCCGATGCCCGCGAGCGCGTTCTCGCGGCCTTGCCGCAGTCGACGCGAAGGCCCGTGACGGCTCGCGACGTGATGTCGAAGCCCGCGCGAACGGTTGGGCCGGAGGAGCCGGTCGCGAAGGCGATGGTCGCCTGCCAGCGACACGGCGTCAGCGGCATCCTCGTCGCTGACGGCGGCCAGCTCGTCGGCGCGATCAGGCGCGAGGATCTCGACAAGGCGATGGGTCACGGCCTCTCCCATGCGCCCGTGAAGGCGATCATGAGCGGCCGCGTCCCCACTGCGGTCGAGGAGACGTCCGTCGCCGAGCTCCACCAGCTGCTGACGGCCGCCGACGCAGGTCGCGTCGCGATCGTCCGTGACGGCAAGCTCGTCGGCGTCGTCACTCGAAGCGACGTCCTCCGAGAACCGAGCGAGGAGCCTCGCGCCGCGGCGAGGTCGGTCGCCGCCGAGCTGGATGCGCTGACGCGGTTGCGTCCGGCCTTTGAGGCGATTGCCGCCGCCAGCGAGGGCTACGACGGCGTCTACCTCGTCGGCGGCACGGTCCGCGACATCCTCCTCGGCGAGGAGAGCTTCGACGTCGATATCGCGGTCGAAGGCGACGCGATCGAGCTGGCCGGACGGATCGCCGACGAGCTTGGCGGTCGCTGCCGGCCGCACGAGAAGTTCGGCACCGCGGTCGTGCTCTACGGCGACCGCGAACGCATCGACGTCGTCACCGCGCGGACGGAGTTCTACGACGCGCCGGCAGCGCTGCCGTCGGTCGAGCATGCGTCGATCCGGGAGGATCTCTTCCGCCGCGACTTCACGATCAACGCGATGGCGGTCTCGCTCAAGGGCGAGGACTTCGGCCGGCTGGTCGACCCGTTCGGCGGCCGTCGCGATCTCGCGGAGGGGACGATCCGGGTCCTCCACAACCTGTCCTTCATCGACGATCCAACGCGCATCTTCCGGGCGATCCGGTACGAGAACCGCTACGGCTTTCGCATGGATGCGAGCACGGCCAGGCTCGCACGCGGGTGCATCGAGATGGGCCTCGTCGGCGATCTCTCGAGCTCGCGGCTGCGGGACGAGCTCGTCGCCCTTCTCGAGGAAGACGACGTCGGTCACACGATCCTGCGCCTGGCGGAGCTCGGGGCGGACCGCGCGATCCATCCGCACCTCGCCGCCGACGAGGACGCCGTTGCCCTGGCGGCCCGTCTGCGCGAGTTGAAGGCAGAGCTGCAGATCGACGTTCCGGACTGGCGCCTGCGACTTGCAGTCCTCGCGAGGCGGCTTCCGCCGGACGAGGCGTACGCGTGGCTCGACCGCCTGACGATGCGTCGCCGAGATGCAGAGCACGTCGTTGCGGCGATCACCGTCGGCCCGCGGTTGATCGAGCGCCTGCGCGACCGGGGAGCCGATCCCGCCGAGGTGGTCGCGCTGGCCGATCCCTACGCGCCCGACGCTCCTCTGTTCGCGCTCGCCGTCGCGGACGTACCGGCATTGCGGGAGTACTTCGAGCGCCTGCGCTCCATCCGGCTCGACATCACCGGCTCCGACCTGGCGGCGCTCGGACTCGCCGAATCGCCCCGAGTGGGGGAGGTGCTCGACGAGCTGCGCCGCCGCAAGCTGCGCGGAGACCTCGACGGCCGGGAATCGGAGCTCGCCGCCGCGCGGCGGCTGATCGATGGCTAGCGCACTACCACTCTTCCGCTGGGATGCTCACGGCCCGTACACCGCTGCCTTTTCCACGCGCGTGGGAGGGGTCAGCGAGCCTCCGTACGACACGCTCAACCTCGGGCGCCTGACAACGGATGACCCCGCTCATGTCGCCGAGAACCGGAGGAGGCTTTGCGCGGAGGCGGGAACCGACGCCGACCTACTTCGCTTCGGCCGGCAGGTGCACGGGCCGGTCGTGCGCCGGGCGCACGGCCAGGGGGAACCCGGCGACGGCCTCTGGTCGGACGTGCCCGGCGAGCCGCTGCTCGTCTTCGCGGCCGACTGCCTGCCGGTCGCGCTCGTGCGCGGGAAGGGCGAGCAGCCCGCGATCGCGGCCGTCCACGTGGGCTGGCGCGGCCTGCTCGAGGGAATCGTCCAGGCGGCTGCGGCCGCGCTGGACGGAGGGAGTCTCGCCGCGGCGATCGGGCCGGGAATCGGCCCGTGCTGCTACGAGGTCGGCGACGACGTCGCCGCCCGGTTCCGCGAGCGCTTCGGTATGGCGATCGTGCGCGACGGCAAGCTCGACCTCTGGAGCGCAACCGAGCAGGCGCTCCACGCCGTGGGCGTTGCCGAGGTCTCGCGGCTCGACCTCTGCACGGCGTGCAACCCGGAGCTCTTCTTCTCGCACCGGCGCGATGGCGGCAAGACCGGCCGGCAGGGGTTGATCGCGTATGTCTCCTGACGAGGTCCGGACGCGATACGCGGCGATCCGCGACGCGGTCGGACCCCGGGTCGCGATCGTCGCGGCCACGAAGTACGTCTCGGTCGACGACATGGCGATCCTCGCCGAAGCCGGAATCGAGATCGTGGGCGAGAACCGCGCTCAGGATCTCGAGGAGAAGCACGCCGTGTACGGCGACGCCTTCCGCTGGCATTTCATCGGCCACCTCCAGAGCCGCAAGGCGAAGGTCGTGAACCGGATCTGCGAGCTGGTCCACTCGCTCGACTCGGAGTCCACCGCACGTCGCCTGGAGGTTCCCGCGCTCGTCGAGGTCAACCTGTCCGGGGAGCCGACCAAGTCCGGCGTTCCGCCCGAGGATCTCGACGCATTCGTAACGCGCTATCGGGACGTCCGCGGCCTGATGACGATGCCGCCCCTTGCCGAAGACCCGGAAGCGTCGCGTCCGTATTTCCGTCGCCTGCGCGAGCTTGCCGAGAGTCTGCGGCTGGTCGAGCTCTCGATGGGAACGAGTCAGGACTATCGAGTCGCGGCCGAGGAAGGCGCGACGCTGATCCGCGTGGGCAACATCCTCTGGAGATAGGCGTGGGGGAACCCGTGGTTCCCCACGGAGCCCCCTCCTTCGGCTCGCGTCGCGCATCGCTCTTGCGCTCCGGCGAGAACGCGGTCTCGCCTCCGCGCGTGTTGGCCGGTCCTCCACGCCCGCCGCCGCGACCGACCTGCGCGGGCGCGGCACACCACCGTCTGCTGTGAACGGATCGTCCGCCGGAAGTCGCAGACTTCCGGCGGTTCGGGGAAGGGGGCACGTGGGGGAAACCGGCTGTTTCCCCCACGACGCAGAGCGATGCGGGCCCCGTAGGGGCCGCGAGCGCCGCGACGAGCGTTACCATTTCGGGCGGCATGGGCTTTTCTGACCTCTGGAGCCGAACTCTCGTCTACTTCGGAATCGCCGAAGAGGACGAGTACTGGGACGAGGACGGCTACGTCACGAACGAAGAGCTCGAACGGACGTACAGCGACCGGCCGAACGTGCGCAGGCTGCCGCGGCGCCACCGCGACGAGTACGACGACTGGACCGACTCGGACTCGGCGCCCGCCCAGCCCGAGCTCGTTCGCCACGCGTCGCGGGCGGTCCGCGAGCAGACGCCGCGACCGCGCCGCCTCGAGGCGGCGCCCACTCCCAGCGTGCGCGTCCATCTCGTTCTGCCGCGCAGCTTCAACGACGCTCAGCAGATCGCCGACAAGTTCAAGGAAGCAGTCCCGGTGATCCTCAACCTGCAGACCACCGACCAGGAGCTCTCCAAGCGCCTGATCGACTTCGCCAGCGGGCTCACCTACGCCCTGAACGGCGGCATGCAGCGTGTCGCCGACAAGGTTTTCCTGCTCACGCCGCGCAACGTCGAAGTCTCGGCGGAAGAGCGGGCCCGCCTGCTCGAGCGCGGCGGCTTCTACAACCAAGCGTAATACCACGGGGGAACCCGTGGTTCCCCCGTGGGCCCCCTCCTTCTTGCCACTCAGGTCCGAAGGGCAGCAGGGCTCCCGGCGGGCAAAGCCCGCCTCCGCCCGCAAGCCGCGTGCCGCTCTCGGACTGGCTCTAACCCGCAGCATAGGGAAACGATAGGAATCGCCGAATCTCACTTCATGGGCGCTGCCGTCGCCTCGTTCGGCCTACTCGCGGACGCCGTGTCGACGGCGCAGAGCTTCGTGGACGTCTTCGTCGGCGTCTACCTGCTGCTGATCTTCGTGTACATCCTGATCTCGTGGTTCAGGCTCCCGTATTCGCTCTGGCTGAACCGCATCCAGCGGTTCCTCTACGACGTCTGCGAGCCGTACCTGCGGCTGTTCCGCCGCGTCCTGCCGTCGTTCGGCCCGATCGACTTCTCGCCGATCGTCGCCATCATCGTCCTGGTCGCGGTGGATCGGATCGTCACCAGGCTGCTCGAACAGCTGCACTGAGGAGGAGGACCATGTCGTACACACCAGTCGAGATCCGCCACGTTCGCCTGAAGCGCAGGCTGCTCGGCTATCGCCGCAGCCAGGTCGATCGTCTGCTCGAAGAGGTGGCCGAGAGCTTCGAAACCGTGTGGCGGGAACGGGCCGATCATGCCGACCGCATCGACGTGCTCGAGGGCGAGCTGACGCGCTACCGGGAGCTCGACACCCTGCTGCGCACGACGCTCATCTCGGCCGAGCGCGCGTCGCACGACCTCAAGGACCAGGCCAAGCGCGAGGCGGAGACGATCGTCGCCGAGGCCCAGGCCGAGGCTCGCACGATCACCCGCACGGCCCGCAGCGAGCACGAAAAGCTGTCACTCGAGAGTCGCCGGCTGCGACTGCTGCTCCACGCCGCTCTCGAGGCGCTCGACGAGGCCGGCGCGGCGGAGGACGGTCTGAGCCCGGAGACGAGGGCGGCCTAGCACTCCCACCCCCGACCTATACTTGGTCGAGATGGCGGAGCCGACCACACGCCTCCGTCTCCGGGTTTCGCCTGGGGCGACGCGAACCGAGCTCGCCGGACGCTACGGCGACGCCTGGAAGGTACGCGTGAGTGCCGCCCCCGAGCACGGTCGCGCGAACGACGCGGTCGTCTGCCTCCTCGCCGACCGGCTGGGAGTGTCTCGAAACGCCGTTGCGGTCGTATCCGGTCAAACGTCGCGTGACAAGGTGATCGAGCTGCGCGGCCTGGGCCGCGCGGAGGCAGAGCGGAGGCTCGAGCGGAGATGAGCACGGTCGACGCCCAGCGATTCCGGACGCTGCTCGAGGCAGAGCGCCAGCGCGTTCTCGACGCGATCGAGAACATCCACTCGGAGAACCCCGGCTCCATCGGCGAGGAGACCGAGGAGCTGAGCTTCCAGGACAACCACCTCGGTGACGTCGCGACAGCGACGTTCGACCGTGAGATGGCAAGCAGCCTCGAGGAGAACTCGACGCACGTGCTCGGCGAGATCGACGAGGCTCTCGGTCGAATCGAGGAGGGTACCTTCGGCGTCTGCCGGCAGTGCGGAAACCCGATCGCAGAGGAGCGGCTCGAGGCGTTACCGTGGGCGACACTGTGCATCGACTGCAAACGAAAGCAGGAACGGGGCTGATTGCGGGCTCCCGGAGGAACGCACGGGGCGCCTGGCATGCGGCCGGTGCGAGATGAGCTCTGAGCCAGCTCCCAAGCTCGAGTTCCGGCCTGGATCGCGCACCGACGGAATCGCCGCCGTCTCCGTCGCTGCTCGCTCGCTTGCCGCGCATCCTGTGCACTGGGTGAGCCTGGGTGCCGTTGCGGCTGCCGGGCTCTTCGCCGACCAGCTGACGAAGCACGTCGTTGCAAGCGAGGTCCAGCTGAACGACGAGGTCAAGGTGCTCGGCCCGTTCTCGATCCACCACGTCCAGAACTCGGGCATCGCGTTCGGGCTGTTCGCAAGTGCGACCGCCGCCGTGATCGTGCTGACCACCGTCGCCGTGGGCTGGATGCTGGCGTACTTTGCGCGCTCGGGTGCGCGCCATCCGCTCTTGCCCGTGGCGGTCGGGCTGTTGATCGGCGGCAGCGTCTCGAACCTCGTCGACCGCGTACGGCTCGGTCACGTGACCGACTTTCTCGACTTCCGCTACTGGCCGGCGTTCAACCTCGCCGACAGCTTCATCGTGATCGGGGTCGCAGTCTTGCTCGGCGCCCTGTTCGCCGCGGACCGTACACCGCGCCGGCCGCGTGTCCGCCAAGTCCCGTCGCGTCCCTGAGAGCGCGGCGGGCGAGCGGCTCGACCGCTTCCTGGCCACGCTCCCGGAGCTCGGCTCCCGCGCGGCCGCCGAGCGGCTGATCGACCGGGGTGCGGTGCTCGTGGACGGCGTGATTCTCTCCAAGAGCCACCGGCTCATGGGCGGGGAAGAGGTGATCGTCGACACGAGCAGCCTCGTCGACGCACCCCTGGAACAGGAGGTGGTCGAGCTTCGCATCGCCTACGAGGACGATCATCTGCTCGTCGTCGACAAGCCCGCCGGTCTCGTCGTCCATCCCGGAGCCGGACACTCGACAGGCACGCTGGTCCACGCGCTTCTGGGTCGCGGCATCGCAGGCGGTAACCCCGAGCGGCCGGGAATCGTCCACCGTCTGGATCGAGATACGTCTGGTCTGCTCGTCGTCTCCCGCACCCAGGAGGCCTACACGGCTCTCACGGCACTCGTCCGCCGGCATGCCCTCGAGCGGGAGTACCTGGCGCTCGTCCGCGGCCGGCCGCGGTCGCGGCGGGGACGGATCGAAGCTCCTATCGGCCGCGACCGCCGCCACCCGACGAGAATGTCTGTCGACACGGAGTCGCCGAAGGAAGCGGTCACCCACTTCGAAGTGATCGAGCTCCTGGCCGAGCACGCACTGCTGCGCGTGCGACTGGAGACCGGCCGGACGCACCAGATTCGCGTTCACCTCGCCGCGATCGGCCTGCCCGTCGCCGGCGATCCCACGTACGGGACACCCGAGCCGGGCCTGCGGCGCCAGTTCCTCCATGCCGGACACCTGGCCTTCCTCCATCCCGTTACCGGTGAACGGGTCGAGGCGACGTCTCCGCTTCCAGCAGACCTCGCGCAGACGCTCGAACAGATCCGCAGCTAGCATGTCGAGGTCGTTCCACCTACCCGGGGGATCCCCCGTGCGGTGGTGCCGGTGTTCGACCGGTTCCGCACGGACCCGCCGGAGAAGCACACGCAACCGAAAGGAGAAGCACCGTGGCTGTCGTCTCCATGCGAGAGCTACTGGAGGCCGGAGTCCACTTCGGCCACCAGACCCGCCGCTGGAATCCCAAGATGCGCCGGTTCATCTTCGCCGAGCGCGGCGGGATCTACATCATCGACCTCCAACAGACCTCGGCACTGCTCGAGGAGGCCCACGAGTTCGTACGGAACCTGGCCGAGCGTGGCGGCTCGGTCTTGTTCGTCGGGACGAAGAAGCAGGCCCAGGACGCGGTCGAGGAGCAGGCGAAACGTGTGGGGATGCCGTTCGTCAACCACCGCTGGCTCGGTGGGCTGCTGACCAACTGGCGGACGATCTCCGACCGGATCGAGCGCCTTCACGACCTCCGTCGGCTTCGTGACGACGCACAGCTCGAGCTGCTGCCGCCGAAGGAGCGCATTGCCATGCTCGGGGAGCTGGAGAAGCTCGAGGCGAACCTCGGCGGCGTCGCCGACATGAAGCGCCAGCCGGACGCGATGTTCGTCGTCGACCTCCGCAAGGAGGCCCTCGCCGTGCGTGAGGCGCGCAGGCTCGGGATGCCGATCGTCGCGCTCGTCGACACGAACTGCGACCCAGACGAGGCCGATTACGTCGTCCCGGGCAACGACGACGCGATCCGGTCGTGCAGCCTGGTCGTCCGCGTGGTCGCGGACGCGATCGAGCAGGGCAAGCAGAAGGTCAAGCCGGCCGAGATGACCGCGGCGACCGAAGTCGACGTGCCTGAGGTGCAGGACGCCGAGGTCTCAGAAACCGCGCCGGCGGAGCAGATGGAAGCCGCCACGTCCGAGACCACGAGCGACTCGCCCGACGCCGCCGGCGCCCCCGAGCCGGCGACCGAGCCGGCGAAGGAGGAAGAAGCGTGATCTCGGCGTCGCTCGTCAAGGAGCTCCGCGGCCAGACCGGGGCGGGGATGATGGACTGCAAGCGCGCGCTCGAAGACGCGGGCGGCGACCTCGAAGCCGCCGTCAAGCTGCTTCGCGAGAAGGGAATCGCGCAGGCGGCGAAGCGCTCGGGCCGTGAGACGACCGAAGGCAAGGTCGCGATCGAGCTGGGGGAGGCGACCGCGGCGATGGTTGCCGTCGGCTGCGAGACGGAGCCGGTCTCGAACAACGACGAGTTCGTCGTCTTCGTGCAGCGAGTTCTCGACGCGGTCGAGCGGCACGGGCCGGACGCGGCTGCAGAGCTCGAGGACGAGCGCGTCGAGCTCGCCTCGAAGCTCGGCGAGAACATCGTCCTTCGGGCCGCGGTTCGCTTCGGCGCGGGCGACGGCGAGATTCTGGCGGGGTACGTCCACCCACCGGCCCACAAGATCGGCGTCCTCGTCCACGGCCGGGGGAACGCGGACCTGGCGCGCCCACTGGCGATGCACATCTCGTTCGCCGCGCCGACCTACCTCAGTCGAGGTGACGTCCCCGAGGCCGAGGTCGCCGCGGAGCGCGAGATCCTGTCCAAGCAGCCGGACGTCGCCGCCAAGCCCGAGGAGGTGCGCGGCAAGATCGTCGAGGGCCGAATCCAGAAGTGGCTCGGCGAGCGCGTGCTCACCGACCAGGAGTGGATCCACGAGACCGGCAAGAAGGTCGGCCAGGTGCTCACGGACGCCGGGTTCGAGGTGATTGAGTTTCGCCGCTTCGCCCTGGCAGAGTAAGCGCGTGACGAGCGCCACCAGCCCCCTCTCGGAGCAGAGCCCCTCCTTCCGGCGTGTCCTGCTGAAGCTCTCGGGAGAGGCCCTGATGGGCGACCTCTCCTACGGCGTCGATCCCGAGCGCATCGAAGCGCTCGCCCGCGAGATCGTCGCGGTGCAAAAGAGCGGGCTGGAGGTCGCGCTCGTGATCGGAGCCGGGAACATCGTGCGCGGAATGGAGGCGGCAGCGTCCGGAATGGATCGCGCGACCGCCGACTACGCGGGCATGCTCGCGACCGTCCTGAACTCGCTCACCGTCCAGGATGCACTCGAGCGGCACGGAGCCGACACGCGCGTCATGTCGGCGATCACCGTGGCCGAGGTCGCCGAGCCGTACATCCGCCGGAGAGCGATCCGTCACCTCGAGAAGGGGCGGATCGTGATTTTCGCCGCCGGTACAGGCAACCCGTTCTTCACGACCGATACCGCAGCCGCCCTCCGCGCGCTCGAGATCGGCGCCGAAGCGATCCTGATGGCGAAGAACGACGTCGAGGGGGTATTCGACGGCGACCCGCAGCTCGACCCGGATGCCGTGTTCCTGCCCGAGCTGACGCATCTCCAGGCGATCGAGCGAGGCCTGAAGGTGATGGACACCACCGCCCTCTCGCTCTGCATGGACAACCACGTGCCGATCTACGTGTTCGAGCTGGCCGACGGAAACATCAAGCGAATCGTCGCCGGCGAGCGCGTGGGCACGATCATCTCCACGCCTAAGGGAGCAGCCCGATGATCGATGACCTCATTCAGGACGCCATGCGCCGCATGGACAAGTCGGTCGAGACGACCCAGCACGAGTTCAACGGCATTCGCACCGGCCGCGCTTCGGCGGCACTGCTCGACCACGTCACCGTCGACTACTACGGCACCGCCACGCCGCTCAACCAGCTGTCGACGATCAACGTTCCCGAGCCACGCATGCTGACGATCCAACCGTTCGACCCCAGCTCGCTGAAGACGATCGAGAAGGCGATCATGGAGTCGGACCTGGGTCTGACCCCGTCGAACGACGGCAAGATCATCAGGCTCCCGATCCCCCAGCTCACCGAGGAGCGCCGCAAGGACCTGGTCAAGGTCGTCCGCCAGCGGGCCGAGGAAGGTCGGATCGCCGTGCGCAACGTCAGGCGCGACGTCATGCATCACCTCAAGGAGCTCGTCAACAAGGGCGACGTCCAGGCGGACGAAGAGCACCGCGCCGAGGAGCGCGTCCAGAAGCTCACCGACGACCACGTCCACAAGATCGACGAGCTCCTGAAGCGCAAGGAGGCCGAGGTCCTCGAAGTCTGAACCGGGGAAAATGCGCTGCATTTTCCCCGGGGATATGTTCCGAGGCCCGTGAGGCTGTTAACGAGAATCAGGCACCTTCGCGGTGTTCGGCTCGCCGATCCGGAGCTGCCCGAAGTC
Source organism: uncultured Actinomycetes bacterium (assembly GCA_963719325.1). GTDB lineage: Bacteria > Actinomycetota > Thermoleophilia > Gaiellales > Gaiellaceae > DATBLE01. Next base: position 132,882 of record CAVRBW010000005.1, on the reverse strand, counting down.
GCTCGCTCGGTGGCGATCATCATGGACGGCAACGCTCGCTGGGCGCGACGTCGCCGCCTGCCGATCGCCGCCGGCCACCGTGCGGGAACGCGGGCGCTGCGCCGCACCGTCGAGGCCGCTATCGACCTCGGCGTCGAGTCGCTTGCCGTGTACGCCTTCTCGACCGAGAACTGGTCTCGCCCCCCCGAGGAGGTCGAGCTGCTGATGGAGATCTTCGGCGAGACGATCGAGCGCGAGCTCCCGGATCTCGTTCGGCAGGGGGTTCGCGTCCGCTTCATCGGCCGGAACGACCGCGCCCCCGACGAGCTGCGGGAGCGGATGGACGCCCTCGAGGACGAGACGCGACACAACGAGCGCCTCAGCCTCTGGATCGCGTTCGACTACGGCGGCCGTGACGAGCTCGTGCGGGCCGCACGACTGCTCGTCGAGTCGGGCATCGACCCTCGGGAGGTCGACGAGAACGCGTTCGCGGCGCAGCTGTTCGCTCCCGACCTTCCCGACCCGGATCTCCTGATCCGCACATCGGGCGAGCTGCGCATCTCGAACTTCCTCCTCTGGCAGCTCGCCTACTCGGAGCTCGTGTTCGTGGACACGCTCTGGCCCGATTTCGGGCCGCAACAGCTCCGGGAGGCGCTGGCCGCGTACGCTCAGCGGCGGCGCCGGTTCGGCGGACGATGAACGCTCGCCTTCGGCTCGCTCTCGCGGGGGAAACTGCCGGTTTCCCCCGCGTGCCCCCTTCCCCAAACCCGCTCGCACCTCAGCAGCCGTCGTGGGCCGCGCCCGCCATGTCGGTCGCGGCGGCGGAAAACCCGACGAGCGACGGGTCACATTGATGAGCAACTTCGTTTCACGCCTGCTCGTCACCGCAGTCGGGCTGCCGCTCGTCTTGGGATTCGCCTGGCTCGGGGGTTGGTGGTTGTTCGTCCTTGCCGCCGCGGTCGGCCTCTTCGCGCTGCACGAGTACTACGCGATGATCCGGCCGCTCCGGCCGATTGCAATCGCCGGCCACCTCGGCCTCCTGCTGACCCTGCTGGCTGCGCAGGCCGGCGGATTCCCGTGGATCGTCGGTGGCCTGGCGACCACGTTCGCCCTTGCGTTCGTGCTCAAGGGAGTTGCCGACACGAGACAGTCGGCGACGGTGGCCGTGGGGGGAACAGTGCTCGGCGTGGCCTGGATCGGTCTCGGCCTCGTCTCGATCCTGCTCCTGCGCGACCTGCCCGATCACGGACGGCTCGCGTCGTTCGCCGTGCTGCTCGCCGTGTTCGCGAACGAGACCTTCGCCTTTCTCGTCGGCCGGCTCGTCGGGAGACACAAGCTGGCGCCGCGGATCTCACCCGGGAAGACCTGGGAGGGCTTCGTCGCCGGCACCGCCGCAACCGTCTTCGTGGCGTTCGTCGCCCTGTACGACCAGCGCGACGAGTTTCTCTCGATCGGCCAGGCGGTGCTGCTCGGGGCCGCGCTGGCCGTCGCGGCGCCGCTCGGCGACCTCTTCGAGTCGATGCTCAAGCGAGACATGGGGGTCAAGGACAGCGGGCGCGCACTCGCCGGTCACGGCGGGGTCCTCGATCGCATCGACTCGCTGCTCTTCGCGTCGATCGCGGCCTTCTACGTCATCCTGGCCTTCACCACCTGACGTCCCTCAACGGCGCCGAAGCCGAGCACAGGGCTGCCGAGCGACGCGTCCGTCGGCACGGCGAAGGCCGAGGGAAACGAGGTGCCGACGACGCCGGCAGCCGGCGCTGCCGCCGCCGCCGTTGCAGTAACGAGCAGACAGACCACAAGAGTTGGGACGAACCGCATCACTGAAGCGACCTCCTCCGCAAACTGACAGGTGATTCAGGTGGCGCCTTATGCCATGAGCCGGCACCTCTGTCAAGCGGGCGAGACCGTCCGTGCGGAATCCGGTTGACCCCTGAAACGCGAACTTGACGGAGAGTGACCCATGGCGGCCCCGGTCATACTGTCTCGGTGAAGCGAGTCGCCCTGATCGGCGCCACGGGGTCGATCGGCCGCCAGGCGGTCGAGATCATCGAGGCCCATCCCGGCCTCGAGCTGGTGGCGGCGGCGTCAGGGACGACGCCGATCGACGGTCTCGCGCCGCTCACTCAGGTGGGAGGCAATCCGATCGACCTGCTGGAGCGGGCCGACCCCGACGTCGTGCTCAACGCGGTCGTCGGCTTTGCCGGTCTGCCGGTCACCCTCTGGACGCTGGAGCGGGGAATCGACCTCGCCCTCGCGAACAAGGAGAGCCTCGTGGCTGCCGGCGACCTTGCCCTGGCGACGAGGGAGCGTGGGGGAGGTCGCCTCCTTCCCGTCGACAGCGAGCACTCTGCGGCATTTCAGTGCCTCGAGGGGCGCGAGCCGGAGCAGGTCGACTCGCTGGTGATCACGGCGTCGGGCGGTCCCTTTCGCGGGCGCACCCGGGACGAGCTCGTCGGGGTCACCCCCGAAGAGGCGCTCGCCCACCCGACCTGGCACATGGGTCCGAAGATCACAATCGACTCGGCGACGCTCGCCAACAAAGGGCTCGAGCTCATCGAGGCGCACTACCTCTTCGGGTTGCCGTACGACCGGATCGAGGTCGCCGTCCATCCGACCTCGATCGTGCACGCGCTCGTGCGCTTCCGGGACGGCGCCGTGCTCGCGCATCTGGGCTACCCGGACATGCGCGTTCCGATCTCGTACGCGCTCACGTACCCGGACCGGGCGGCCACACCCGTGCCGCGACTCGATCTGGCCGGCGGCCTGACGCTGCAGTTCGACGCGCCGGATCTCGAGACGTTTCCGCTGCTCGAGCTCGCCCGGCGCGCGGGCGAGCTCGGCGGCACGTACCCATGCGCCTTCAACGCCGCAAACGAGGTGGCGGTGGCCGCATTCCTCGAGGGACGGTTGCCGTTCCTCGGGATCGCCGACGCGGTGGAGGAGACGCTCGCCGCGGTTGCCGGAGCCCCTGCGCGTGACCTCGAGGAGCTCGTCGCAGCCGACGCACAGGCCCGACGGCTTGCCGAGCGAAGGGCCGAGCGCGTTTGAGCGTCGTCATCGCGATCCTCGGGCTCGCATTCCTGATCCTCATCCACGAGGCGGGCCACTTCTTCACCGCGCGGGCCGTCGGGATGCGGCCGCGGCGCTTCTATCTCGGGTTTCCGCCCGCCCTCGTGAAGACGCAACGCAACGGAATCGAGTACGGCATCGGGGCGATCCCACTCGGCGGGTACGTGAAGATTCCCGGAATGCATCGGCCTGCGCCGGCCGACGTCGACGTGTACTTCGGGCGCGCGCTGCAGCAGTCGCCGGAGCTCGTCGGGCCAGTGCAGCGGCTCAAGCGCGGGCTCGCCGACGAGGACGAGGACGCGGCGCGGTCCGCCCTTGCCGAGCTCGACGACGGCGCCGCGCACGGCGAGACCTTCGGGCGCGGGCTGCAGGAGATCGCGGACGGCCTCGCGAGCGACGCGTACTGGCGACAGCGCACCTGGAAACGCGTTGCGGTCATCGTCGCCGGCCCGGCAACGAACCTGGTCCTAGCCGTGATCCTCTTCACCTGTCTGTTCCTCGTCGGCGGCGGGAAGGCGACGAGCACGGTGGACCAGGTCCTGCCCGAGATGCCGGCTGCGGCGATCGGGCTCCGAGCAGGGGATCGGATCCTCACCGTGGACGGCCAGACGCTCACGCCGCAGGAGATCGCGACGAAGATCGCCGACTCTCGGGCGAAGCCGTTGACGGTGACGGTTCAGCGGGGAACCCGCACGCTCACCCTCGGCCCGGTCCGCCCACGGTTGATCGACGACGGCGGCACCAAGGCGTATCGCCTGGGCTTCCGCTTCCGTGGCGAGGATCTCGGGCTCGGCGAGTCCGCCTGGCAATCCGTGAAGCTGACGGGAATCGTCACCCGCGAGATCGGCAAGTCGCTCGGCCGGCTTGTCCACGGAGAAGGTCGAAAGGACATCTCGAGCCCCGTCGGGATCTCGCAGACGCTCGCCACCAGCTCGAAGCAAGGGGTGGAGGATTACCTGTGGGTGCTCGGCCTGATCAGCCTGTCGCTCGCCTTGATGAACCTCTTGCCGCTGCTACCGCTCGACGGCGGCCACATCGCGTTCTCGCTCGTCGAAGGTGTGCGAGGCCGCGCGGTTGCGCGCGAGGTGTACGAGCGAGTCTCGGTCGTCGGAATCGTCCTGGTCGTCCTGCTCTTCTTCATCGGGATCTCGAACGACGTGAATCGCCTGGGCGGCGGTTAAGCGGCCCTTCCGGCGATGCCTTCCGGCTTCTGGCCCGTCATCACGCGGCGCGCTGCTTCGTCTTCAGTCGCGCCCATATGCCTGCATATGGGCGCTCCCTGCATCCTTGCATCGCTTGGTGCTAGCGACCCAGAAGCTCGAAAGCATCACCGGAGGGGCCGCTAGACTCAACAGAAGTGGCCAGTACCAGGCAGATCAGGGTCGGCGACGTGACGATCGGCGGCGGCGCGCCTGTTGTCGTCCAGTCGATGACGTTGACGAAGACGCACGACGTCGAGGCGACGACCGCTCAGATCGCGGCGCTCGCCTCTGCGGGTTGCGAGGTGGTACGAGTCGCCGTTCCGAAGACGGAAGACGCCGAGGCGCTGCCGCGGATCGTTCGGTTGTCGCCGATTCCGGTGATCGCGGACATCCACTTCAACGCATCGCTCGCCCTGAAGGCGATCGAGGGCGGGGTCGCCGCCGTGCGCATCAACCCCGGCAACATCGGCGGGCCGGACAAGGTCGAGCTGGTGGTCAAGGCGGCGAAGGAGGCGGGGATCCCGATGAGGATCGGCGCAAACTCCGGCTCGCTGCCGAAGCATCTCGAGGACGTCGCGCAACGCGACCAGGCCGAGGCGCTTGTCGCGGCCGCGGTCGAGGAGGTCGAGCTGCTGGAGAAGCTCGATTTCCACGACTTCAAGATCTCGGTGAAGTCGAGCCACGTGCCGACGATGATCCGCGCCTACCGGATGCTCTCCGACAAGGTCCCGTACCCGCTTCATCTCGGCGTCACCGAGGCGGGGACCCCGTTCGCCGGCTCGATCAAGAGCGCGGTCGGGATGGGGGCGCTGCTGGTGGACGGCATCGGCGACACGCTTCGGGTCTCGCTGACGGCCGACCCGGTCGAGGAGATCAAGACCGCCTACGAGATCCTCAAGTCGCTCGGGCTTCGCGAGCGCGGCCCGATCATGATCGCCTGCCCGTCGTGCGGTCGCGACAACGTCGGCGTCCAGACGCTCGCCGAGAAGGTCGAGGAGCGGCTCGGAACGTACTCGGAGCATTTCGAGGTCGCCGTGCTCGGGTGCGCGGTGAACGGGCCGGGGGAGGCAGGCGACGCCGACTTCGGCATCGCGGGCGGCCGGGACGTCGGCTTCGTCTACGCGCACGGCCGGGTGTTGAAGAAGGTCTCGTCCGACATCCTGATCGAGGAGCTCTTCCACGAGATCGACCGGTGGATCGCGGACGGCATGCAGCGGCCGAAGCGCCTGAAGATGGCCAAGCCGGCCGCGCTGGCGATGGCCGAAGCCTCGCTGATCCCGCTGAACGACTAGGCTGCTCGGACGTTGGCTGTTCGGGCATCAAAGCTCTTCCTCCCGACGCTGCGCGAGGATCCCACCGACGCCGAGGCGATCAGTCACAAGCTGCTCGTCCGCGGCGGCTTCATCCGGCAGGTCTCCGCCGGCGTCTGGACCTTCCTTCCACTCGGCTGGAAGGTGCACCGGAAGATCGAGCAGATCATCCGCGAGGAGATGGACGCGATCGGCGCGCAGGAGTTCCTCTGCCCGCTGCTGACGCCGGTCGAGCTGTGGCAGGCGACCGGCCGCGACAAGATCCCCGAGATCTTCCACCTGCATGACCGGAACGGCCGCCACTTCATCCTCCCGCTCACCCACGAGGAGACGTTCACCTTCCACGCGCGCGAGATCCGCTCGTACAAGGAGCTCCCGCAGCTCTGGTACCACTTCGCGGTCAAGGATCGCGACGAGCCGCGGCCGCGCGGCGGGCTCCTGCGGGTGCGCGAGTTCATCATGAAGGACGCGTACTCGTTCGACCGCGACCAGGAAAGCTCGGTCGTCTCGTTCGAGAGGAATCGCGAGGCGTACCACCGGATCTTCGACCGGTGCGGGGTGGAGGCGCACGCCGTCCAGGCGGAGAGCGGGATCATGGGCGGCGAGCTGACGATCGATTTCCTGGCGCCGTCGGGCTCGGGCGAGAACACGCTCGTCCGCTGCGAGCGCGGCGACTACGCCGCTGACGCGGAGATCGCGCGCGGCGTTCCGCGTGCGCCCGCGTTCCCGAAACCGCTCGGCAAGCCGGAGGAGGTGGAGACGCCCGGTGTGGTCACCTGCGAGGCGCTCGCGGAGTTTCTCCGCGTCGACCTGGCCGCGACCTCGAAGGCGATGCCGGTGACGACGGAGGATGGGAGCGTCGTCCTCGCGCTCCTCCGAGGCGACGACCGCCTCAGCGAGTCGAAGCTCCTGACCGCGCTCAAGGCCGGCTCCCGCCCGTCCACCGACGAGGAGATCCGCGCCGCGTTCGGCGCCTCTGGCGGCTCGATCGGGCCGGTCGGGTTCTCCGGCGAGGTGCTGGCCGACGAGATGCTCCGCGAGGGCGAGTTCGTCTCCGGTGCCAACCGGGACGGGTTCCACCTGCGCGGCGTGGCCGCCGGCCGGGACTATCAGCCGCGCTTCGCCGACATCAGGGAGCCGGTCGAGGGCGACCGGTGCCCGGAATGCGGGGGAGCGCTCACGTTCCAGACCGCGATCGAGGTCGGCCACATCTTCAACTTCGGCGACAAGTACAGCTCCGGGCTCGGCGCGACGTTCCTCGACGAGGACGGCACAGAGAAGCCGCTGCTCGGCGGCAGCTACGGGATCGGGCCTGGTCGCGTCATGGCAGCGGTCGTCGAGCAGAGCCACGACGAGCAGGGCATCGTCTGGCCGCGTTCGATCGCGCCGTACGACGTGCACGTCGTTGCCCTGCCGGGGGTCGAGGAGGAGGCTGCGGCGGCGGTCGACGCCCTCTCGACTGCCGGTTTCGACGTCCTCTGGGACGAGCGTGACCTCCGCGCGGGAGAGAAGTTCGCCGACGCCGACCTGATCGGCTGTCCGGTTCGCGTCACAGTCGGGCGCAAGACGTTGCAAGATGCCGCAGTGGACGTGCGCGACCGCAGAACGGGCGAGGAGCGACGTGTAGCAGTTGCCGATCTTGGCAAGGAGGTTCACTAGTGCCGAGACGACGGCGGTTCAGCGACGAAGCATTCGGCCCCACGATCGAACGCCTCATGGACGAGACCGGGGTGACGTACCGAGGCTTGGCCGGAAAGACCGATCTGTCGGCCGGGTACCTGAACCACCTGGTTCATGGGAACCGCCCAGTGCCCTCGAACGACGTGATCGAGCGACTGGCCGAAGCCCTCGGCGTCGAGCCCGCGCACTTCCGCGAGTACCGGCTGCGTGTGATCACCGACCGGCTGGAGCAGGTGCCGGCGATGATCGATCGGCTCTACAAGCAGCTCAGCGGCCGCGCCGCTCGATAGCCCGGTTCCGGCGACCGGCGGTCCGCCGGAGCATCGTCAGCGTCAGCGCGCAGATCGCCGCCAACGCGATGTACGGGACCGCATCGGCGGTCGCTGCCGCAATTCTCCCGCTCACCCACGCGCCACCCGCTTGCCCGGGTGCCCACGCAAGGTTCACCAGCACGAACGCGTACGCGTAGTCGAGCCCTTGCGCCTCGGCGGCGTCGGAGAGCAAGGACATGGCCGGGGCCCAGAAGGAGCCGAACGCAAGCCCGGCGCAGACGACGACCGTGGCGAGGAGGAACCGGTTGCCGAACCAGGGCAGAACCACGAGGACGACTGCCGAGGCGGCAAGGCCGGCCATGATCGGCCTGATTCGGCCGACGCGATCGGAGACGTGGCCGAGGAGCGGCGACAGCACACCCTCGAAAGCAGCCGACGTCAGCCACGTCGCGCTGATCGCGAGCGCGCCGAAGCCGAGGGCGTAGAGACGAACCGGTGCGAGGACGCCGACGGTGCCGAAGAGCAGGGCGGGCAGCGTCACGAACCACATCCCGGCCGCGACCCGACGCGTGCGCACCGCCGCAAAGAGCATCCGGAGGGGCTGGGGTGGACCTGCTTGCGACGACGGTGTTCGCCACGCCCAGACCGCCTGTGCGAGGGCAACAGCGGCGACGGCGGTGAAGGCGGTGGCGGTGCCGACGATCGAGGCCGCGCCGCCGAGGATCGGTCCACACAGAGCCCCGGCGATCGCCATGCCGAACGCCGTCCCGATCAACGCCCCTCGCCGGTGGGCGGGGGCCGCCGCGATCAGCCAGGCGAACCCGCCGGTCCACGAGAAGGCGCTCGCGAAGCCTTGCGCGAACCGGGCGAGATCGAGTTGCCAGACCGTGTCGGCGAATCCGAAGGCAGTGCTGGTCGCGGCGATGCAACACAAGCCGACGAGCACCGTCGTCTTCACCCCGAGCCGCGCCGCGACCATGCCGCTCGGCAGGGAGGCGACCAGGACGCCCGCGGGATAGGCGGCCTGGAGCAGGCCCCAACCCGACTTGCCGATCCCGAACTCCTCGGCGTAATGCGGCAGCAGCGGCGTGAGGGCCGCGAAGAACATGGTGTCGACGAAGACGATCGCGCTGACGAGGATCAGCAGACGGCGGGTCTGGTGCACGCTCCTCAGTCAACACCAAGCGTCGCTCGCTCCTGACCGTCAAGAGCGCGACCACATGGGCTCGGGGCGCCGAAAGCACGCTGAGGATCCGGCTCGCCTCTGCTACCTTGGCCCGCCCGCTTCGTGATCCGAACACCACCGATTCCCCTGTCGAAGGCGTCCGCAGCGTGCCGTCAACGCCTCCGGCGCCTGGTCGCCTGCGCCGCCCTCGTGGCCGCACTTGCGGGTGGGCTCGCCGCGGCATCTCCGTTCGATACGGGCGGCGCGGGCGCCGCGCGCGGGGCGGATGCCGCCCGCCTGAACGTCGTCCTGATCCTCACCGACGACGAGCGCGCCGGCATCGATCGGCCGACGGTCCAGAGGCTCCTCGGCGCGGAAGGGGTCACGTTCACACGCTTCTTCGCGACCACGCCGGTGTGCTGTCCCGCGCGCGCGGGGATCCTCACCGGCCAGTATTCGCATCACAACGGCGTCGTCGGCAACGCCGGGCCGAACGCCTATCCGAGCTTCGACGAGGCCTCGAACCTCGCGGTGTGGCTCCACGATTCGGGCTACGAGACCGCGCTGGTCGGGAAGTACCTCAACGGCTACCCCGTCTCGGGTGACCACCGCGTCCCGCACGGATGGTCCGACTGGCAGGCGATCGACTCGACGTCCGCCCAACAGCGCTACTACGGCTACGACCTCAACGAGAACGGGCGGCTCGTCCACTACGGCGAGAGGTCGCAGGACTACAGCACGAGCGTCCTCACCGGCAAGGCGGTCGACTTTCTCGAGCGCGCCAAGGGGCCGTTCTTCCTCTACTTCGCGCCGATCGCCCCCCATCTGCCCGCCACCGCCGCCCGGCGGCCACGCCGCCGGAGCCGTCACTGGACGAGCGGCAGTCCTTCGACGAGGAAGACGTCCGTGACAAGCCCTGGCGGCGCACGCATCCGAACAGGCTGCGGCCGAAGGCGATCTCGTTTGAACACTCGATCCAGGAGCGGCAGCTGGAGGCGCTGCAATCCGTCGATCGCAGCATCGAGGAGATCGTCGCCACGCTGAAACGGCGGGGCCTGCTCGACCGAACGGTCATCCTCTACGCGAGCGACAACGGCTTCCTCTGGGGCGAGCACCGGCTCGGCGGCAAGGTCTGGCCGTACGAGGAGTCGATCCGGGTGCCGCTGGTCGTTCGCACGCCGTGGCAAGGCGTCTGGGGCCGGACCGACAACCATCTGGTCCTGAACATCGACCTGGCCTCGACCATCGCCCAGCTCGCGGATGTCATCCCCGGCGCTCCTCAAGACGGGCGCAGCATCGTCCCGCTCCTGCACGGCACCCACCCACCCTGGCGGTCAGGCTTCGTCGTCGAGTACCTGGGCAAGACCCTGCTCCGCCGGAGCGGGCCGCCCCCGTACCGAGGCGTTCGCACCAAGCGCTACCTCTACGTCGAGTACCGGAACGGCTGGCGCGAGCTCTACGACCTCGTCCGCGATCCCGGGGAGCTACGCAACGTCGCCGCCGAGCCCGCGTACGCCGACATCAGGCAGGTGCTGACGCGGCGCCTCGTCGCCCTCTTCGAGCTGGCCCCGCGCTGATCCCACGAGGTTCCCGGTGGCGATGCCGGGGGGTCGCCGTACGTCCGCCCGCACGTGCTTTCGCGAGGTCGGCGTCGGTAGATAATCAAGCGGGACATCCGCCAATGCCGAGTGGAGACCGAACCGAGCCCTCCGTCTTCCCCGTCGAGGCCAGTGGGTGGACCCGTGCGGACCTGCTCGCGCGGGCGCGATCGCGGGGGCAGGGCTGGTCCTCGGCGCCGAAGGGCGCAGACTGCTCGCGATCGAGGCCGCATCGGCGGCACCGACCGAGGCTGCGGCCGAGCCGGTTCAGGGGTTCTTCTCTCGCCCCGACCTGAGGCCGCCGAGGGTGAGCGTCCTCCGCCCGGCCAGCAAGACCGGCAGCGGGTTTCTGTTCCTGGCGCCGGCCTCCGGCCCAGGGCAACGCGGGGCGCTGATCCTCGACGACGCGGGCGAGGTGGTCTGGTTTCGACCATCGAGCCCCGATACGACGATGGACTTCAGGGCCGGGTTCTACAAAGGCGGGCCCGTCTTGACCTGGTGGGAGGGCCGGCACCAGAAGGGGGTCGGGCTGCGCGGCGCGTACGTGATCGTGGACACGTCGTATCGAGAGATCGCCCGGTTCCGGTCTCGCGATCAGCTCAGACCAGACTTCCACGAGTTCCTGCTGACCCCGGACGGAACTGCGCTCGCCGTGAGCTACGACCCGGTTGCGGCAGACCTGTCTGCCGTAGGCGGCTCGGGGCAGGGGCCTGTCTACGAGGGGGTCGTCCGCGAGCTGGCGATCCCGAGCGGGCGCGTGCTCTTCGAGTGGCGCAGCCTGAAGCACGTCGGAGTCGAGGAGACCTACCAGACCGGGGGACGCGGTCCCTTCGACTACTTCCACGTCAACTCGGTCGGATTCGACAGCGACGGTCACCTCCTCGTCTCCGCCCGGAACACGTGGGCCGTGTACAAGGTCGATCGCCGGACCGGGGACGTGATCTGGAGGCTGGGCGGCAAGAGGAGCGACTTCGCGATGGGGAGGGGAACGGCGTTCGCCTTCCAGCACGACGTTCGATCTCACGACCACGGCCGCGTGATCAGCCTGTTCGACAACGGCCCCCACCCGCAGGAGAAGCCGCGATCGCGCGCGGTCGTGATCGCGCTCGACACCGAGCGGAAGCAGGCCACGCTCCAGCACCAAATCGTGCACGCGCCGCCGCTCTTCGCCCGCGTGACCGGCAACACCCAGCTGCTGCCAAATGGGAACACCCTCGTCTGCTGGGGCTCTACCGGCTACTTCACGGAGTACGGCCCGGGGGGCAGCGTCCTCCTCGACGCACGGCTGCCCACCCACGGGCAGAACTACCGGGTCTTCCGCTTTCCCTGGACGGGCCGTCCCACCGACAAGCCCAGGCTCGCCTCCCACAGAGCGCGCGGGAAGCCCCGGATGCTCTATGCGAGCTGGAACGGCGCCACCGAGGTCGCCTACTGGCAGCTCCGAGCCGGCAGTGCATCCGCGCGACTCGCGGTGGGCCGCACGTTCCCGAAGAGCGGGTTCGAGACGGAGATGCCGCTTCCAGCCGGCACCACCTACGCGGCCGTGACCGCCCTCGACAGAAACCGACGACCGCTGGGTACCTCGAACACCGTCCGGCTCTAGCGCCGCTAACCCGCGCTCGACCTCACGAAGCTCGCTCAGATCGAGCCGCCCGTGCCCTTCTGTCAAATCTTGACCTTTCTCGGGACTGAGCCGCTGGTCTGCCTGGTGGACCGACTGATCGAAACCGGGAGCGGGCGTGAGAGGCTCCGCTCGGCATCCGGGACCGGTGGAAGAGAGGAGAGACGCGTGGGCACCGATTTTCGTGGTGATCGCAGAGACTTCTTGAAGAAGAGCGCGACGGTCGTCGCGGGCGCGACCGCCCTTCCCCTTCTCGTCCCGCGTCATGCGCGGGCCGGGGTGACGGGCAAGGGCAAGCTCGGCCTCGTGGGCACCGATCACGTTGGCCTCACCTTTCCCGATCGGCGAGGGGGTCACTTTCCAGGAGTGATGGGCGCGACCGCCCCGTTGTCGTTCGGTCCGATCAGCGACCCGCAAGACACGCTGATACATGATCTGCTCGGCTGGATCCGCGCCGGTGATCGATTATCACGTCTTCGAATCGGCCACAGCGCGAACATCGAGCTGTTCCAGTACGAGGCCCCGAACCAGCGCCAAACGCATCCGCGCAACTCCGACTGGTCGGGTCACCACATCGCCTTCTACGTCACCGACATCGACGAGGCCGTCGCGTACATGCAGGCGAAAGGCGTCGAGAAGTTCCTCGAGCCGTTCCCGCTGACGGCCGGGCCGGCCGCGGGTCAGACGATCAACTACTTCAAGACTCCGTTCGGGACCTACGTCGAGCTGATCAGCTATCCGAACGGGATGGCGTACGAGGTGCCGAGCGTGAAGCCACTCTGGTCACCGAAACGGAACGGGCTCGAGTCCGAGGTGACGACGGTGCCGGGGCTGCTCGGCATCGACCATGTCGGGATCACGGTTCCGGACGTCGCCGCGGCGGCTGCTTGGTTCGAGGACGTTCTCGGCGGGATCAATCCGTTGACGTTCGGGCCGTTCGGCGATCCCACCGGCGACTTCATGCAGCAACTCGTGGACGTCGACCCGCGCGCCGTCGTCGAACAGATCAGGGTGATTCGCGCCGGTGACGGTCCCGGCATCGAGCTGTTCGAGTACGAGGCGCCCGACCAGGACCAGACGTTCCGGAAGAACTCCGACTGGGGCGGCCATCACGTCGCCTTCTACGTCCGCCACATCGACAAGGCGGTCGAGTACCTGCAGGCGAGGGGCGCGCAGAAGCGGTTCGGTCCGTTCGCCGTCACAGCCGGGCCTGCGGCCGGGCAGACGATCAACTACTTCCAGACGCCGTTCGGCACGGACATCGAGCTGATCAGCTATCCGCACGGGATGGCGTACGAGAAGACGGCGCCGATCCCGCTCTGGGATCCACGGGACAACCATCCGTAGGATCCGCAGGGCGGCCGCGACTCAGCTTGATGCTGCGCCGTCGCGCAGCCGGCCCGCGATGGCGAGGATGTTGGCGATGTAGCGCCGAGTGGGGCGGTAGATGCCTTCCGTCCGGACGGAGTATTCGCCCTGGAGGTAGGCAGCGAGGGCGCGTTGCGTGTTGCCGAACGTGTTCAAGAGGTGACGGAGGTAGGCGAGACCGACCCGGACGTTTCCGTCTGGTGTGTGAGGGGTGGTTCGGCCGATGAGAACCGTCTCGACGTACGTCCAGGTCACGGGCATGACCTGCATGACTCCGATCGCTCCCGCTGCGGAGACGACGCGCGCCCGGTGGCCGGACTCTTGCCAGGCGAGTGCCAGCGCGAGTGAGCGTGGGATCCGATAATGGTCGGCCCAGCGCCGGATGGAGGCGCGAATGGTTTGCTTAGTCGGGCCGGCCGGCAGCATCAGCCGTCGTCCTTCGAGGAGCAGACCGTCAGGGTCGATGCGGTTCAGATGCGCGATTTGCGTGACGCTGAGGCCGTGAGCGACGGCGATTTGGCTGAGCGTGTCGCCGCTGCGAACGACATAGGCCATCAGCTGCTCGCGCGGACGCGGCTGGGGGAGTCGGAGCGTGACCCCCGCCGGAAGGACTCGCTCCGGGTCGAGCTTGTTGAGATGCGCAAGGGTCGCGACGCTCGTGTGGTGGCGGGCGGCGATCGCGGTCAACGTATCTCCGGGGAGCACTCGGTAGCGCTCGTTCGCCGCAGCTCGTTCGCTCGCCCAGGCGACAACGACCGTTGCCGCCGCGAGCACGAGTAGCAGCCGGACGAGCGGTCGCGGGCAGCAGGTCTCGGGAACGCGTGCTCCTTCCATTTGCGTGAACTATCGGCGCGCCACGTCCCTCACTTGAGGGATCTTGGGAGCACCTTTCCCCGCCGGCCGCCGAAGCGCCCTCTCGCTCGAGGAGCTGTTCACACAACGATTCAGGCTCCGAGCCGCTTCGGTTATGGACGATCGCGTGATGGCCGGGGCATCGATGAGCCAGGCCGCCGGAGGCTCCGAGCTGCAGAGGCGAGTAGCGCGGCCGCTCGCGCACACAGTTCGGCGCGCCCGAGCCGAGCCGAGCTGGATGCTCGACGAGTTCGCCCTCCAGAGTGGCGTCAGCCGCCGCCTCAACATCCAAATCGAGCAGGCGCAGGCGAACCCGAGCATCGGCACGCTCCTGCGGCTCGCAGAAGCGTTCGGATTGACGTTGGGCGCGCTCCTCGGCGAGGAGCCGGCGCAGACCTACAGCGAGGAGCCGGCGCAGACCTACAGCATTGAACGCGCCGGAGAAGGGCGCGAGCTGTGGACTGGCGCGCACGTTTCGTGCTAATCGATTTCAGGCCCGTCGAGATCGACCACGAGCGGCCCACTCCCGACGAAGGCGATGATCATCTCCTGGGGTTCGTCGAACGGGTTCACGTCGCGGTGGACGAAGCCAGCCGGTACGTAGAAGAAACCGCCTTCCGGGACCTCCGCGCTCTCGGTGCCTCCGGGCCCGAACTCGAACCGGATCCGCCCGCGGAGCAGATGGCCGTGCACCTCGCGGTCACCGTGGTGGTGCCAGTCGGTGCTCGCTCCCGGCTCTGCGCGAACGCGGGTGAGAATTGCGCGCTTGGTCTCGAACGCGACCTCGCGGGCGATCCCGTCGTAGCCGGATGCCTCCGTGAGACCCTCTGGCGTGACGATCGAGATTCGGTCGCCTCCACCACGTGCTCGCTGGTTCATGGACAAACCTCCTTCCGCGTCAATGGATCGCGTAGAGACTCCGCGTCGTCGCCACGTAGATGCGGCCGTTCGCGATCGCGGGCGAGCCGAGCGCGGGTGCGTCGAGCGCCATCCGCCAGGCGACCCGGCCGTTGCTGCGGTAGGCGACGAGAGAGTTCGCCTTCGTGTCCGGGTCGGTCCAGGTGACGAGGATGAGTTCGTCACCCGTCTGCAGCAGTGCGACGACAGGCTCGCCGAGCTGGACGTTGGGCTCACCAAGCTCCACGCCGCCGGGATCGTGCCTCCAGCGCAGCCGGCCGCGGTCGTCGAACGCATAGAGCGTGGGCCCGGCCGCGACGTAGACGGATTCGGGTCGCTGGTCGCGGACGGTCGTCGTCGTCCCGGCGCGAACGCGCGTGCACGAGGCGGTCGTCGATACCTGCCCGCCGGGGGCGCGGCCGAGCGCGGGCGGCAAGACAGGGCCGTTTCCGAGCGGGCCCCAACGCCAGACGGCTGTCGTGGCGAACTGGTCGTAGGCCGCCAGGTACACCCGACCGCTCTTGTCCAGGACGGGCGCGTACATGCGCCCCGCTTTGCCGAGCGCAGGCGTCGCGACCGGGGTGAGCGCCTCCAGGTAGCCGAACGCCTTGCTCCCGCGGGCGGCGCCGCGCGCGCGAGCGGCCTGCGGTAGGCTCCAGACGACGTCGTCGCAGGCCGCCGAGTAGGCAGGCGAGGGGAGTCGCGGGAAGCGCGGGGTCTCGGTCAGCGGTGGCTCTGGTGCCGACCCCGAAGGATGGAAGCCGACGCAGAACGGGCAGAGCAGCTTCCCGATGTCATCCCAGCCCAGCCCTTCGCCCTTGACTCCCGCGGCCGCCTTCAGGTCATCGAGGAAGTCGAGTGACGAGTCGAGGCGCCAGAGCCCGTCTGGAGCGCGCACGTACGTCTCGTTGCGTGACTCGTCGACGACGGGAGCCATCCCGTACAATTGCCGTCCCGGACAGTCGCTGAACGTGATCCAGTAGCAGCCTTCCGGTTCCGAGCGGACCGCCCGCACCGCCCCCGTGAACTGGTCGACGAGGAATATGCGCTCCGACAGCTTCCACCAGTGGAGGCCACTACGGTGGCTGCTGACAGGTCGCGCCTGCTCGCCCACGACCACCGGGAAGCCGTCGCGGCGCACCGCTGGCGCGGCGCGCACCTGGTAGCCGTCCAGCGGTACCGCCCACCGGAGCGACCCGTTCGGGTAGAAGGCGAACAGCCGTGCGCCGGGCTTCAGCGCGCTCTCGCCGGTCGTGCCCAGGTAGATCACGCCCGTGTTCGGGTTGACGACTGGGGAGGCGTCCACCATCGCCCCGGCTCCCAGCTCCTTCCGCCACTCGACCACGCCTGCGGGCGGGGTCGCAGCGGGCCACACTGCGCTCCCGCTCCTCGCGGCGTCGCCGCGGTACTGGTTCCAATCCCCGGCCGCTGGCGCCGCCAGCGCGAGCGCGGCTGCGGTCGACGAAAGGAGGGCCACCGCCCGGCGGTGGACGGAACGGCGATCTCCGCGCGTCTCAGCCGCCATCGGAGTCGGGGTCGATGTTCTGGTTGACGTGGAAGACGTTGTCAGGGTCGTAGCGCCGCTTGATCCGGGCGAGCCGGTCGTAGTTTTCGCGGTAGGTCGCGCGGACACGCTCCTGCCCTTCGTCCATCATGAAGTTGACGTAGGCGCCGCCCATCGTGTGCGGGTGCAGGGCCTGCCAGTAGGCGGTCGCCCAGTCGCGGAGCTCCTCGGCCCTGGCGGGGTCGGGGTCGATGCCTGCCATCACCATCGACCAGGTGGCGTCGCGAAAGCTGAAGGCGGTCTCGGCGGTGCCGACCCGATGGGCTGCGCCGTCGATCGGGTACAGGTGCATCCCCGACTGCCAGGTCGGCATCGTCTCGGCGAACTGCAAGTGGCCCGCGATCGCCTCGTCGGAGATCTCCGAGACGAAGTCGCCTTTCCAGTACCACTGCTGTCCCGATGGGTAGAGCTCGTCGAAGGCCCCCTGCAGCATCGGATAGGGCAGCTCCTGGACGCCGTGCAGGGCCGGCGACGCGGGCTCACGGACGGCGGCGAGCAACAGGCGCTCGGCCTCCTCGCTCGCGCCCGTGCAGCACCAGACGACGCCGCACATCTTCCGGAGATGGAGCTCCTCGGGGAACGGCGGGGCGGGCGGCACGGTCAGGAAGGCGAAGAAGCCGTACACGTCCTCCGGCGCAGCGGGCAGAAACTCGCGGTACCAGCGCAGCACCTCCGGTGCGACCTCCAGGGGCCAGAGGGTGGGGCCGCCCACGACGCTCGACACCGGATGGAGGCGGAACCTGAAGGAGGTGACGACGCCGAAGTTGCCACCGCCCCCACGAAGCGCCCAGAAGAGGTCCTCGTGATCGTCTTCGCTCGCCGTGACGAAGCTCCCGTCCGCGAGCACGACGTCGGCGGAGAGAAGGTTGTCGATCGTCAGGCCGTACTTCCGCGTGAGGTACCCGTGGCCACCTCCGAGCGTCAGCCCGCCGACGCCGGTGGTCGAAAGGATCCCGGCCGGTACGGCGAGGCCGAAGCCCCCGGTCGCGTGGTCGAGAGCGCCGAGCAGGGCACCGCCGTCCACCGTCGCCGTTCGCGCCGCGGGGTCGACCCGGACGCCGTTCATCGACGACAGGTCGATCACGATTCCCCCGTCGACGCTGCCGAGGCCGGCGCCGTGATGACCTCCACCGCGCACGGCGACCTCGAGCCCCTCGCTGCGCCCGAAGGCGAGGGCGGCACGCACGTCGGCGGCATCGTGACAGCGCACGATCAACGCTGGACGCTTGTCGATCATCGCGTTGTGAAGTCGCCGCGACGCGTCGTAGTCCAGACTTGCCGGGTCGATCACCGTGCCCCGCAGCGCTGCGCGCAGGGGCTCGACCGATTGCATCGACGGCGTCATTCGGTTCTCCCTTCGTCGTCTCGTCCACCCGCCACGGCCGCGATTCTTCAGGGGCGCTGCACCGGCCGCATCGGCGGGACGGGCCATCGTGCGCCCCGTGCCCGGATTTGGCCCAATCGGGCCACCCTGGTTGCGGGGCTACAGCAGGCCGCGCTGCGCCGCTGTGGTCGCTGCCGCCGCTCGTGAGCGGGTTCCCAGCTTCGCAAGGATGTTCGAGACGTGGCGATGGACCGTGTGCTCGCTCAGAACGAGTTGGGCAGCGATCTCGGCGTTCGTGAGCCCTGCCGCAACGAGCCGGACGACCTCGCGCTCGCGCTTGCTGAGCACGTCCGCCGCCTCCGGCCCGGACTCCGGCTCGACGAGCATCCGCTCGATCAGGCGCCCGGCCTCGACCGGATCAAGCTCCCGGCCACGCTCGAGTGCGGCTTCGGCTCGCCCAGCGCCAAGCTTGCTGCTCAGCCTCTCCTGCGCGTGCCGGAACGGCCGAGCGTCGAGGGGGTCAAGGGCGACCCCGGCCGCCGCCAGTTCGGCGTCCGCGAGGCCGCACAGGGTGGCGGCTGCTGCGCTCGGCGCGTCCTCAGCCGACGTCGCGACGAGGCAGGCGAGCGCGATCGCCCGCTGGTGACGGTCTCCGAGGCCGGTGCTTGCCGCGACCGACTCGCGAAGCAGCGCTCTCGCCCGCTCGTAGTCGCCCTGTTGGCGGGCGAGCTGCGCGAGGTTGTGCGCGGCTCGAGCGACCCCGGTCGAATCGTGCAACCCTCGCCAGAGGGCGAGCGCGCGGTCGTACAGTGGCTCCGCCCGCTCCGGCTCGCCTGCGGCGCGGGCGAGCTCGCCGAGGTCGTTGCAGGCGCTTGCCGTGCCGCCGTTCTCCCCGAGGCGCATGTAGAGAGCGAGGCTCTCTCGATAGCGAGCCGCCGCCTCCGAATCGCCGGCGGTGGCGAGCGCCATCGCCTCGACGTACAACGCATTCGCCAGCGTCAGCGGCTCGCTCTCCGACCGCGCCGCTGCAGCTGCCTCGTCGGCCATGCGCCGGTGGCTGGAGTGGTCGCCCTGGTAGTAGGCGAGGAGCGCAGCAGTCAGGAGCCCTCGGGCACGGACGCTCTGCCCCAGTTCGTCACCGCCCGCACGGAGCGCCCGCTCGAGCCATTCACGGCCCTCGCGGACGTGGCGGCCCTGCCAGAGACCGAAGAGGTCGGTGGCGAGAGCGATCGCACGCTCCGGCTCCCGGTGCACGAAGAGGTCGAGGGCCGCGCGCAGATTGTTCAGCTCGCCGTCCAGCCGGTCGAGCGTCTCGCGAGACCGGCCCGCGCCGAGGACCTGGCCGGCGTCCCGAGCGAGAGCGGCAAACGTCTCCGCGACGAGCCAGTCCGCCGACTCCCGCTCGCCTCCGGGCAGGCGCTCGAGCAAGTACTCGCGGACCGTCCTCAGGATGAAGAAGCGCGGCTCGAGCGCGCGATCCGGCTCGCGCTGGACCAGGCTGCGGTCGACGAGCCCGGCCAGCGTGGCGATCGGTTCCACCTCGAGCCGTCCCAGCACTGCCCCGTCGCCCGCGCAGGCGGCAGCGACCGCGTCGAGATCGAAGCCGCCGGGAAAGCAAGCGAGGCGGCGCAGAAGCGCCTGCTCGCTGGGATCGAGCAGCTCGTAGCTCCAGTCGAACGCTCGCCGCAGCGTACGCTGACGCGGCGGCAAGTCGCGCACGCCCTCCGTATCGAGCCCGAACGCCTCTTCCCAGCGGGCAAGGAGCGCGGGGGGAGGCAACGTCCCTACGCGCGCCGCCGCGAGCTCGATCGCGAGCGGCAGGCCGTCAAGGCGTCGGCAGATCTCGGCGACCGACGCGAGGACGTCGGGTGTGAGCTGGAAACGCGGGTCGCGCGACCGAGCCCGCACGATGAAAAGCTGCACCGCCGGGGCCTGGACGAGCCGATCGGGCTTGCGCTCTTCCGGATCAGGGGTCCGAAGCGGCGCAAGCGGAAACATCTGCTCGGCCGCGAGACCGAGCACATGCCTGCTGGTGACCAGCACAGTGAGATGCGGGCACGCATCGAGCAGCCAGGCGACCTCGGCGGCCGCCGACTCCACGTGCTCGAAATTATCCAGCATCAGCAGTGCACGTCTCTCGTGCAGCGCGGCCTCGACCGCGTCTCGGGCAGACGGGCCCGGCCGCAGGCCACCCTCGCTGGCGGCGGCGACGGCAGCGAAGACCAAGCCCGGATCCTCGAGCCGGCTCAGGTCGACCGTGAACACTCCGTCGCGAAAGGCGGCCGAGTTGGCAGCCGCAACGGCATGCGCGACACGCGTCTTGCCTACCCCTGGCGGCCCGGTGACCGTCACGAGCCGCGTCTCTGCAGCCGAGAGCAGACGAGAGAGACGGTCGAGCTCGCGCTCGCGGCCGATCAGCCTCAGCCCGGAAGCGGCCACGAACGGATTGTTCCAAACAACCGTCCTGAGACAACTAAGAGGAAGGGGTATCCGTTTAGCCCACCTCGGGCCGCTTGCAACTACTTCGCTAGGAGCCAGCTGTTGGGAAATGCCAACACCGGCCCGTGAAGGCCCGGGTTGCGTTGTCCGCACTGGCGAAGAGTGGCCGAAATGGTCGAGAGCGAGCGGGGGAGGCTGAAGAGCCGGGTGGCGCTGTGGAAGCCATCTCTCCGGATTCGGCTTGGTTACCCCGTTTCGCTACGATCCGCCCCACGGGGCGTGGCGCAGCCTGGTTAGCGCGCTAGTCTGGGGGACTAGAGGTCCCGAGTTCAAATCTCGGCGCCCCGACTAAAAAGGCCCTCTCTGCAGGGCCTTTTCTTTGGTGTGAGCGTCCGTATCGCTACCCGTCGGACGCCGCGTCGGTAGTCGCGACAACCCGAAGAGGTCAGAAGCCGAGAACGGGCTTACGACGAGGCTCTGCGGCCGAGTCCGGCTGAGCCCTCGCGACGCTCGGCTCCAGCGCGGTCGACCTGGGCGCCGCCGTCAGGATCGCGTCGGCGCGGCGCATCGCGGCGCTGAAACGCTTCTCCATCCGCTCCCGGAGCCTGCGGATCTCGGTGAGATCGGTGCGCGTCATCGTGCCCGGAGCTTCGTCACCTGTAGGCGATCTTGCCTCGGTAGTTCGCCGCACCTGGGGCCAGCAAGACCCCGCAGTATCGCGTGTCGTCCTCGTCGCCGCGCGAAACGTGGAGCGGCGATCGTCGAGCAGCAGCAAGAGCGTCCCCCTTCTGGCAGAAGCTCCATCGTCAGCCGACGTTTCCGCGTTCGCCACCTCGATACAAGGGTCACATGGAGTCGAACGAAGAAAGAAGTCCGGCCGACGAGCACGCGGGCAAGGCTGGGGACATCAGATTCCTGCGGAAGGTGAACGCGCACGCACTCAGGCACCTACGAGCGCTGCCGCGGAAGGCCGCCCTCTCGCGTAAGTCCTCGTCATTCTTGCGCTAGCCGCGCAAAAGGCAGCCTAGGCGTCGAGCAACGCGAGGACTTCGCCGAGATCCCGAACCGACGGCTCCGTGATCGGGCTGACGACGAGTATCGCCTCGCGTGCGCCGGCATCTGCGAGCTCTCGCAGATGCGCTGCAATCCGCTCCGGCGGACCTTCGACGGGCGGCGCCTCGTTCTCGATCGGTCGGCCGGGTGCGTCTCGGTCGAGCACGACGAAAACGCACGCGCTGCGACTCACCGTCTGCGGGTCGCGACCGGCTTGGGTCGCAGCCGCATCGATGGTGGCGTTGAGCGCAGCAAAGCCTTCGGACGTGTTGCCGTACGAGCCGTACCAGGTGTTCCAGCCGTCCACGTGCGGAAGAGCGAGAGCGAGCATGCGCGCGCCGTTCGAGCCGATCACGAGCGGCGGTCGACGAGCCGGAGTAGGCAGGAGAACAGCCTTCTGGACACGGTGGAATCGGCCCTCGTACGTCACCCGCTCCCCTGCCAGCAACCGCCGAACGATCTCGAAGGCCTCACCGAAGCGCGAGACGCGCCGGTCGAACGGGATGCCGAACGCACGGAACTCAGCCTCGTTCCAGCCGGCGCCGAGCCCGAAGACAAGCCGGCCACCGGATAGCTCGTCGACCGCAGCGGCCGTCCGGGCCAGCAGGCCGGGCGCACGGAAAGCCGTGCACGCGACGAGCGGGCCGATCGTCACGCGCTCGGTCACGACGGCAAGCCCTGCCAGCGTCGTCCAGACATCCCACGGCCCTCGCTCGGGCTGTCCGTCGTCCCGATAGAGCAGATGGTCTCCGAGCCAGAGCGAGTCGAAGCCGACGTCCTCCGCTGCGCGGGCAATCGCCGCGATCTCGGGCCAGCGCACCTCCCGCTCGACCTCCGGAAGCTGAATTCCCACCCGGAGCGGCCGCGGCACACGATCAGTCTACGAACTCCGCATCGGGGCGAGGCTCCCGGGAGTCGCCCAAATCCGCCTTGCGCCTCCGCCCGAACAAGAACAGAGGGCGGGCCCTCCGCGCCGACCGGCGAGGGGAGAGGCCTACTCGCCAGGCAGCTTGCCCGCCCTGCCGAGTACGCTTCCGCGGCGTCTGAGCGAGTCCCTCGTTTTCGCGATTGGAAACGACGGCGAGCTCAGGTCTCGCACGACGCCTCGCGCTGCTGCCGATACGCGCTTGACGCGGGCGCGGCCTGCTCGCATGCCGGCTGGCGAGATCCGGATGTCCGGAGCTTGAGCGTCCGCCGCTCGTCGATGCGATCTGCGGGACGACCGTCAAGCCTCGCGAGCTCCTGCTCCCACTTCACGAGCGTCGAGATCATCGGGTGCATGCGCTCCTCCTTCGGTCGGGGTGTCGGCTACGGCGCGCAACCGGTTGCAAGAACCAGAAAATGAAAACGGGGTTGTCATGCGGAGGTCCTGACGACGAGCTCGACGGGAATCGACACGTTGGTCACGACGCCCGTGTCGAGGTACTCGATCAGGTTCTGGGCGAGGAGCTTCCCGGCCATGGGCACGTTCTGGCGCACGCTCGTGAGCGGGGGGTTTGCATAGGCCGCAATCGAAAGGTCGTCGTAGCCGACAACTGCAACGTCGTCGGGAACACGTCGACCCTGCGCGCGAAGAGCCTCCATCGCCGCGATCGCCATCAGGTCGCTGTTGACGAAGACCGCGTCGAGATCCGGCGCGCGCTCGAGCAGCTCGAGCATCGCCGCGCGGGCGGATTCCTCCGAGAAGAACTCGGCGTAGGCGACGAGATCGAGATCGACCTTCCGTCCTGCCTTCTGCAACGCGGACGCGTAGCCGTCGTACCGATACTGGACCTCGAGCTCCCCGGCCGAACCGCCGAGGAAGGCGATCCGTTGCCTTCCCGCATCGAGAAGGTGGCTCGTCGCCGCCTTTCCGCCGCCGAAATTGTCACCGCAAACCGAGCAGTAGCTGGCGTTCGGCAGCGGGACGCCCCAGACGATAAACGGCGCTCCCAGCTTGAGCAGGCTCTTGATGTGCGTCTGCTTGCGCGTCGAGGTCATCAGTACGAAGCCGTCCACGCGACCCGTATCGAAGTATCGGCTCGCCCAGGCGGTGTCTCGGGGATCGACGTGAACGGTCATCAGGTCGTAGTCGGCGGCGAACAGGCCGCTCGCGATGCCGCCCATGATCTCGAGCCCGAACAGGTCCGAGACGGAGAAGGATTCCAGGTGGTGGGGGTGGGTGACGAAGGCGATCGTGCGGCTGCGCTGCATGCTCAGCTGCCGCGCCGGCGCGTTGACGCGGAAGCGGTGCTCACGAGCGATCGCGCGAATCCGATCCTTCGTCTCCGCACCGATCAGCGGGCTGTCGCTCAAAGCCCTCGACACCGTCGACTTCGAGACGCCGGCGAGACGAGCAACGTCGGCGATGGTCCGAACTGAATCAGGACGAGTGGCCTTCATCACTGCAACCGGTTGCAGGATACCCGTCGGAGAACTCCACGTCAACATGCGGACACGCCTCTGCGGTGAAAGGCGGGGTGAATCCCTCGATCGAGGGATCGCCACGCGGCGCCTGCCCCATACGGTGAGAGCGGGGATGGTGAGGGAGTGAAGGATGCTGTGGGGTCTAGCTGATCATTTCGTGGGCGAGGTGATCCAGGTGTATCGCTCGCGGGCGCGCGCCGAGCGCGCGCTCGCAGCGATCCTCGCTGACGAGCCGGAGTGGGAGGGGATGATGGCGGTCGTCGCCATTCCCCGACCGTGCGATCACGACTGGGAGCCCAAGGGGCGACCCGTCCGGCGCCCGCGCTGCCGTCAGCCCTGACCGAGGATCACGGCTCGTACCGGCGAACCCGGAACCACTTTCGCCTTTTCCTCTTCCGGAGAGGGTGCGATGATCTTTGAGATCGACGTCCCCCAGCCGTGAACACGCTCCGCCTGATCGCAGTCGTCGTAGCGCTGCTCGCCTTTCCGGCCGCAGCGCAGGCTTCGCCGCGCGTCGCGATCTTCTACTACCCGTGGTACGGGACGCCGGCGCTGGACGGCGGCTGGACGCATTGGTACGCCCCCGGCTCGACCACCCTCGACGTCGCCTCGAACTACTTTCCCGCCCGGGGTCTGTACTCGAGCTCGGACGGCCGCGTCATGCGCGCGCAGATGCGCGAGATCGCCGCCGCCGGTGTCAGCGAGGTCGTCAGCTCGTGGTGGGGCTGGGGCTCGCCGGAAGACGTGCGCCTGCCATTCGTGCTCCGCGCCGCGCACGCGGCGGGGCTAACGGTGGCCGTCCACCTGGAGCCATATCCGGGGCGGACGATCGAGACCGTCGAGGCCGACCTCCTGCACCTGGCCACCCTGGGGATCACCGACGTCTACGTCTACCGGCCGTTCGACATTCCCGAGCAGGACTGGGCCGCGCTCCGAGATCGGGTCTCCGGCGTCGAGCTCTTCGCACAGACTGCGCTTGCCGGAAAGGCCGCGAGTGCACGTTTCGACGGCGTCTACACATACGACGTTCTCCTGTGGGGAGGCCAGAGCTTTCCGAGGCTGTGCAGCCAGGCGCACAAGGTGAACCTCGTTTGCCTGCCGTCCGTCGGCCCCGGCTACGAGGCGGCGCGGGCGACCGGAGACGACCGCGTCAAGCTCCGGCGGGACGGTGCGACCTACGACGGGATGTGGAGGTCGGCGATCCGCTCCGGAGCGGATGCGGTGACGATCACGAGCTACAACGAGTGGCACGAGGGCACCCAGATCGAACCGGCTCGGGTCCGGTCGGGCGGTGTCGCCGCTTCGGCCTCGTACGAGACCTACGAAGGCGCGTACGGGCTTCACGGCCCGGCCGCCGAGACCGCGTACCTGAAGCGCACTGCCTTTTGGGCGCGGGCGTTCGCACGAGCCCGCTTCGTCCGAGGAGTGCTCGAGAGCTGACCTCTCAGGGCGCGAAGACGTCGGCACCACAGCCGAAGACGAGCGCTCCGAGCACGTCTTCGTCGGCGACGCCGCGCAGTGAGGGGTGGTCGAGATCGACGGCGACCTCAGGCCACGATTCGAGCCCGAGTGCTGCGCCGCCCTCGTCGGCTCCGAAGCAGAGGAGCGAGCCGACCGAGACGACGCTTCGGCGTCCGGCGTTGCGACGGGCTACTCCTTCCAGCTCTCTCAGCTCTTCGAGCGGATCGATTCGGACGTTCGAGTCCGAGCCGATGCAGATCCCCAGGCTGCGGTCGCAGAACGCGGCGACCGGCGTATAGCCGTCCCCGAGATTCGCCTCGGTCGTCGGGCAGACGCACACCCGGGAGCCGGCCTCGGCCAGGAGGTCGAGCTCGGCTGCGCTCGCATGTGTGGCGTGAACGACCGTCGTCCTTGGGCCGAGACACCCCGTCCGGGCAAGGAGCTCGATCGGCCGCAGGCCATGCTCTGCGAGGCACTCGTCGATCTCGCGCGGTTGCTCGTCGGCGTGCACGTGGAGGGGGAGCCCTTCGGAAGCGGCGTAGCGGCCGATCTCCTCCAGCCAGTCCGCCGGGCAAGCGCGGACGGAGTGCGGAGCGAGGCCGACGTGTGTCGCCTCGGAGCGAAGCGACTCGACCTGGCCGAGGTATTCGGCGACCGACCCCTGCCGGAAGCGCTCCAGGCCTCCGCGAGCGTACGCGGTCAGGAGGAGCACGATCTCGATCTCCGCCTCGGCTGCAGCATGCACGGCGGCGAGGGCTTCCGGGAATCCGAGGTAGTGGAACTCGCCGACGGCCGTGTACCCGGCGGCACGCATCTCCCGGTAGGCGCGCGCGTACCCCGCTCGGATGCCGTCAACCGTCTGGCGCTCCGCTTCGACGAGCATCGCGTCACGCCACGCCCAGAAGTCGCCACCCTCGTCCCGGCCGCGCAGCCCGCGCTGGAACGTATGCGAATGGGCATTCACGAAGCCCGGAAGTCTCAGCTCGTTCGCCATCGCCTGATTGTCCCGCTTTCGTCACGCTGCGTCGCAGATGCGCGACGTAATCCCGCCACGCTCGCCGCGTCGGGTACCTGCCGCGGGCCGGCCGCGAGAACGCAGAGAACGAGCGGCGATCCAGGACGCCCAAGCCGGGCGACTATCCTTGGGTGACCGTGGTCGTCACCTCGGCAACCAGTCCGCTACTCGCACGACTTCCGAACGCGCTCACGGTCGTGCGCTTCCTGCTCATCCCCGCATTCGTGGTCTTCCTCGTGGAAGCGGAGGGCGGGCACGACTGGACATCGGGAATCATCTTCGGCGTCGCCGGGATCACCGATCAGATCGACGGTTGGCTCGCACGCCGCTGGCACGTGGAGTCCGAGTTCGGCAAGTACGCCGACCCGCTCGCCGACCGGCTGATGATCGATGCCGCGGTCATCCTGCTGTTCGTCGCCGACCGGCTGCCCTGGCCCGCGCTCGCGGTGATCGTCGCGCGCGACGCGCTCCTGCTCGTCGGCACGAAGTTCGTACTCCCTCGCGGCTATGAGTTCTCGGTCAGCTTCCTCGGCAAGGCCGCCACCTGGGTTCTCTACGCGGCGGTCGCGTTCGTGATCGTCACCCACGAGGGCACCCGCTGGCCGCTGTTGGTCTTCTGGATCGGGCTCGGCATGGCGGTCGGTGCCGGCGTTCTCTACATCGCCTCTGCGTGGCGATCGATTCGGGGCGGTCGGCGCCTGGAGGTCACGGAGACATGAGAGCCGTCGTCATGGCCGGAGGGGAGGGGACCCGGCTCCGTCCACTCACGTCGAACCAGCCGAAGCCGATGGTGCCCGTCGTCGGCAAGCCGTGCATGGAGCACATCCTCGAGCTGCTGAAGAAGCACGGGTTCGACGAGGTGATCGTGACCCTCGCCTTCCTGCCTCAGGCCATTCGCAGCTACTTCGGCGACGGCGAGTCGCTGGGCCTGAGCATCGAGTATTCGGTCGAGGAGTCGCCGCTCGGCACCGCGGGGTCGGTTCGCCTCGCATCGGGGCGCCTCGACGACACCGTCCTCGTCATCTCGGGCGACGCCCTTTGCGACATCGACCTGAGCAAGCTCGTCGCCTTCCACCGAGAACGCGAGGCGGCCGTGACGATCGGACTCAAGGCGGTGGAGAATCCGCTCGAATTCGGCATCGTCGTCACGGACTCGGACGGCCGTATCGAGCGCTTCCTCGAGAAGCCCTCGTGGGGGCAGGTCTTCTCGGACACGATCAACACGGGCATCTACGTGCTCGAGCCCGAGGTCTTGCAGCACGTCCCCACAGATCGACCGTACGACTTCTCGAAGGAGCTCTTCCCGCTCCTCCTGGAGATGGGCCGGCCGCTGTACGGGATGGTCTGCGACGGGTACTGGCAGGACATCGGGAACCTCGACCAGTTCCGCCAAGCGAACTTCGACGCGCTGGACGGGCAGGTGGCGCTGGACATTCCCGGCATCCGCCTGCGCGGCAACCTGTGGGTCGGCGAGGGCGTGGAGATGGACGACCTCGGTCATGTGGAAGGGCCGGCCTTCATCGGCAACTACTGCCGGATCTCACCGCAGGCGTCGGTCGGACCGTACTCGGTGCTCTCCGCGAGCGTCACCTTGCGGGAAGGTGCTCGCACGGTGCGATCGGTGATCGACGCGAGCACGCACGTCGGGCGGAGCGCCTTGGTGGAAGGGGCGGTGCTCGGGCGCAACTGCGACGTCCGCGCGCACGTCCGCATCCAGGAAGGCGCGGCGATCGGCGACGAGGTCGTGCTCGGCTCGCAGAGCATGATCCTGCCCGGGGTCCGGATCTACCCGTACAAAGAGGTCGAGTCCGGCGCGCACATCCACGAGAGCCTGATCTGGGAGTCCAGGGCGACGTCGGCGCTGTTCTCCAAGGACGGTGTCTCCGGGCTGATCAACGTCGACCTGTCGCCGGAGGTCGCCGTCCGCCTGGCCGCCGCTCTCGGCACCGCTCTGAAGCGAGGTGCGCGCGTCGTCGCCAGCCGCGAGTCGCCCCGTGCGTGCCGCACGATCAAGCGGGCGATGATCAGCGGCTTGAACTCGGCGGGCGTCGACGTCGCGGATCTCCGGGTCTTGCCTTCCGCGGTCAGCCGTCACCTGTTGAAGACCCACGGATACGACGCCGGCTTCCACATCGGCGTCAGCCCGACCGATCCCGAGGCACTGCAGATCCGGTTCTTCGAGCAGCCCGGAATCCAGATGACGACCGCCCTCCAGAAGGAGGTCGAGAAGCATTTCACCCGACGCGAGCTGCGTCGCGTTCCGTTCGGAGACATCGGAAGCGTGACCTATCCCGCTCGCGTTCGCGAGAGCTACGCGCAGGATCTGCTCACGCACCTCGACATCGAGTCGATCCGTTCCAGAGGCTTCCGCATCGTCGTCGATTACGGGTACTCCGCCTCGTCGTTCGTGCTGCCGCTCATGCTCGGCCCGCTCGAGGTGGAGGCGATCTCCGCACACGGCTTCACGACCGAGGCAGGCGCGAGCGACGCGTCGGTTCGCGAGACGATCGACCAGGCACGGAATCTCGTCAGCGCGATCGGCGCCGACTTCGGCGCTGTCTTCGACCGCGCGGGGGAGCGCCTGTTCCTGATCGACGAGCGGGGGCACGAGATCTTCGAGGAGCAGACGCTCCTCCTCTACCTGAAGCTGATCGCCGGCGACGGTCGTAGCGGGAAGGTCGCGGTGCCGATCACGGTCACCGCGCGAGCTGAGGAGCTCGCGGGTGGCGGCACATTCGAGCTCGTCCGCACCCCGGCCGCGCCCGGTGAGCTGGCGAGGATCGCCTCGGAAGACGGTGTCGTCTTCGCCGGTGCAGGGGGAGGCGGGTACGTGTTCCCGCAGTTCCTGCCTGCCTACGACGCGGTCGCAAGCCTCTGCAAACTCCTCGAGCTGCTCGCACCCGTCGACGAGCCGCTCTCCGCGCTCGTCGCCGAGCTGCCGGTCGCCAGCGTCGTCCACCGCCAGCTTGCCTGTCCCTGGGCGCTGAAAGGGCTCGTGATGAGGGTGCTGACCGAGCGGCTGAAGGACCGCGAGCTCGATCTCACCGACGGGATCAAGGTCATCGACGAGCGCGGCTGGGTCGAGGTGCTCCCCGACCCCGACGAGCCGCAGGTCCACATCTATGCGGAAGGCGAGACCCTGGACGCGTCGAATGAGCTAGAGCAGGAGATGCGCGCACTCGTCGAAGAGGTCATGCAAGGGCAGGAATCTCCCGTCGAGGCGCAAATCTCAAGTTGAGGTTGAACGTTTGCCCGCCGCCTGCTTCAATGGCACCGCGGGCAGCATCGACAGAAGGGATGTGATGGACGCGTTTCCGGACCTCGCGAACCTCTCGGAGGCCGAGCTCAAGGATCTCATCCACTCGCTCGAAGCGGAGGAGAACGAGATCTCCTACCAGCGCCGTCTTCTCCACGGCAAGCTGGACATCCTGCGCGCGGAGCTTGTCGCCAGGCTGCAGAAGAAGGGTGAAGGAGTGCTTGGCCAGGTCGACGTCGACCGGCTTTCCGAGATCCTCGCCGGCAAGGCTGCGCCACCGCCGGTCGAGTGAGCCACGTCTACTGTCCGGAGTGCGGATTCCAGAACCTGGAGTCCGCGAACTACTGCTCGCGCTGCGGGGCGCTCCTGGTCACGGAGAGCGCCTCCGACGACGTGACGATGACGTTCTCACCCGAGGAGGTGGAAGAGGAGAGGGGGGATGCCCTCGAGGAGCTCGGGGTCGAAGGACCGACGTTCGTCGTCCGTTCGGGTGGCGGTCGGGCCGGCGAGCAATTCGCGCTCGAGCGGGCACAGACGACGATCGGCCGCTCTCCAGACTGCGACATCTTCCTGGACGACGTCACGGTCTCCCGCCGACACGCGATCGTTGCGAAAGGAGCAGAGCGGTTCGCCATCGAAGATCTCGGCAGCTTGAACGGAACGTTCCTGA
Source organism: uncultured Actinomycetes bacterium (assembly GCA_963719325.1). GTDB lineage: Bacteria > Actinomycetota > Thermoleophilia > Gaiellales > Gaiellaceae > DATBLE01. The sequence goes on along the minus strand of CAVRBW010000005.1, from coordinate 102,678 downwards.
ATCGGCGGCGAATCGAACGGGCAGAGCTCGACGACGGCGACGAAGTCCAGATCGGCAAGTACCGGCTCATCTTCCTCGAGCGATGACGACGACCGCCTCCGCTCCGCGCTTGCACACGATCGGCTCCGTCTGCCGGCGGCTGCAGTCGGATTTCCCCGACATCTCGATCTCGAAGATCCGCTACCTCGAAGATCAGGGCCTGCTCGCCCCGAAGCGCACGCGCGGAGGCTACCGGCTCTTCAGCGAAGAGGACATCGAACGGCTCGAGACGATCCTCCGGCTGCAGCGGGACGAGTTCCTGCCGCTCCGCGTGATCCGCCAGGAGCTCGCGTCGACCTCGTCCAAGGATCGACGCCGCCGGCGGGCGGGACTCTCCGCGCCGGAGCGCGAGGTCGACCTCTCCGACCTGTGCGAGCGAGCGGGAATCACCGGGCAGCAGGCCCGCGAGCTGGTCGAATACGGCCTCCTCGAGCCCCCGTTCAGCGAGCGCGACGCGGATATCGCAGCAGTGTGCGCTCGCCTGACGAGTGCGGGTGCGGACGTGCGTCATCTCCGGAAATTCGCGACCGCGGCGGGCAACCAGTCCGACCTGCTCGAGGCTCTCGTCCCGAAGCTCCACTCGCGGAATCCGGAGGCGCGGCACGGGGCGATGGAGGACCTGCACGTGCTGGCGGAGCTCGCACAGGAGCTCAGTCAGCTTCTCTTCTGGCGCGCTTTGCGGAGCCGCGTGAACCCATGACCATCGACCTGGGCGCCAAGATTCGCGACGTCAACGACTTCCCGAAGCCGGGGATCGTCTTCAAGGACATCATGCCGCTCCTCGCAAACCCCGCGGCGCTACGCGAGGCCGTCGAGCAGATCGCAGCCTGGGCCGAGCCTCGGCAGCCGGACGTCGTGCTCGGAGCCGAGGCCCGCGGCTACATCACCGGCGGTGCGCTGGCCTGCCGGCTCGGCTGTGGGTTCGTCGCTGCGCGCAAGCCCGGGAAGCTTCCCTGGCGAACGGTCGCGGCAAAGTACGCCCTCGAGTACGGCTTCGACTCCCTCGAGGTGCACGCCGACGCGATCGTCAAGGGTCAGCGCGTGCTGATCCACGACGACGTGCTGGCCACGGGGGGGACCGCCAAGGCGACCGTCGAGCTGGTCGAGCAGCTGGGCGGCGAGGTGGTCGGGCTGCCGTTCATCATCGAGCTCGAGTTCCTGAACGGACGCGAGCGGCTGACGGGCTACGACGTCTTCTCGCTCCTGCAGTACGCCGAGTAGCGGCCCGTTTAGGCTCCGTCCGGCGGACGGATTACATAGGAGAGATGTACGACGTCCTGACGACGCGGTACACGTTCGCGTGTCCGAAGCGGGGGACGACGTCGGTTGCTCTTTCCTCGTTCCGGTCGCTCGCGCGGCTAGACGGCACCGCGCATCCCGCCGTCTACCGCGTCAGCTTCGACTGCCCATGCGGGGACGAGCATCCCGGCCTCGTCACGCACGACGACCTGGACTGGGCGCCGCTGGGGCTGCAGGCAGGGCAGTTCCTGAACCTGATGACCGCCAGGCTCGAGGAGGTCGCCTGTGAGCTGGTCGACCTGGCCGCGCTCCGCATCCAGTCGGGCGACTGGCCTTGGAGCTTCTTCTGCTATCCGGAGGAGCGGCCCCGGCCCGTCTTCCCCTCGTCGTTCTTCCTGCTTGCGCCGGGCGACAGGGAGCAGCGCCTCGGCATCGCCGTGCGGTGTCCGGCGTGTGAACGCACCTCGGTCAACCTCGTCTCGCACGAGCACGTCGACCTGCCGTTCCGAAACGACGAATCGATCGGCGTGGTCGAACACGTGTTCGGCGAGGACGCACAGAGCATCGTCGACGAGTTCACTGCCGAGCTCCACTCCGCGAGCTTCGACGCCCGCCGGATGCTGTGGTAACCGCTGCTTAGCGTTCGCGAGATCAGGGTAGAGAAGGGCGGAGGTGATTTGAATGATCGGAACCGTGCGTGGAGCATTCACTCTTGTCGGCGCGGGGGTTGCCGGGCTGCTGATCTGGATCTCGACCCAGATCGGAGCCGGGTCAGTCGGCGGCTACTGGGCGGTGTACGGCATCCTCGCCGGCGCCGGGCTGACGATGGCGCTGTCGCAACTCGTCGGCGGCTGGACGAAGTGGGGGGTGCCCCGGATCTCGATCGGGGTCTTCCTGATCGGCTTTCTGCCGACGCTCGTCGCGGCCGGTTGGGTCTTGCTGGCCGGCCAGCCTGACGCGAACTGGTTCCAGCGGCAGATCACGGCCTGGTCGGGCCATGCGGGCATCGGCGGTCTCGTCGCCGACTTGCACGCCTACCTGGGTGTGCTCGCATTCGGGCTCGGGCTGGTGTTCGGCCTGACGTTCGATACGTCCGGACCGCTCCGCGCCGCCGAGCCTGCGCCTGTGACGCAGCCGGTGGTGGAGGAGCCATTCGCGCCGGACGCGCGAGAGACCGTGCCCGGCCCGGTGATCCCGACCCCGGAACCGACGACCCGACCCGAACCGGCCCGCCAAGAGCAACCCGTTCGCTAGCCGCGCTAGGGAGTCGATCGACGCCGGCGAGGCTCGTCCTCGCCGTAGAGCCGGACGTACAGAAAGATCACACAGGCGGCGAGTGCGGCGACGATGAAGGCGGTGGGCTTCGACACGCCCACCGCCAGCAGGAACGCCCACAGGAGCACGCCGAGCACCAGTGCCCAGACGAACGAGATCGTCCCATGGTCGATGCTCGGCGGCCTCAGGTGGAGCACGATCGCGATCCTAGTGGAGGGGACCAAGAGTTCGCCGAGCCGGTTGCGCTTTCGTCCACCGAGTCGACCGACCTTCCGCTTCCGCGTACTGCCGCCCGACCCGGTCTCGACCTACTCGCGCTCCGTGCTCGGCGCAAGCGGCAATCTAGACGGCCCGATCCACCAGTTCAAGAGAGGGAGGGACGAAAAACCTCGCAATTTGCGCGGGAGCTGTCTCGCACCCTCCAACTTGACATAACACTGATTCTCGTGCGTCGTCCAGAACTCGACTTTCCTTCTGGAACGTGTTTGAATCGCTCGCGGGGGCGGGTACACGGACGTACCCGACATGATGGAAGCGCCGATAGCCGCGATCGACAGCGTCGTCCAGACGGAAGAGCTGCAACAGCTCTTCGAGAGCGCCGAGCTGAACGGCTCGGTTCGCGCGGCTGAGCTGCTCGAGCTGCTCGAGCCGCACGCGTTGGAGCCGCTCGAAGTCGACGCGGTGTACCGCATGCTCGAGGAGCGCGGCATCGAGGTCGTGGAGGACGAGCGCGAGCCGGCTCCTCCCCCGCCCCCGGTGACTGCTCCGCTCGAGTCGACGACCGACGCGCTCCAGCTGTTCCTGCGCGAGACGGGCCGCCACCCGCTGCTGACTGCCGCCCAGGAGGTCGAGCTCGCGAAGAAGATCGAGCGCGGGGACATGCGCGCGAAGACCAAGATGATCCAGTCGAACCTCCGGCTGGTCGTCTCGATCGCGAAGAACTACCGGAACCAAGGCCTGCCGTTCCTGGACCTGATCCAGGAAGGGACGCTCGGCCTGATCCGGGCGGTCGAGAAGTTCGACTGGCGCCGCGGCTACAAGTTCTCGACCTACGCGACCTGGTGGATCCGCCAGGCAGTCGCCCGCGCCCTGGCCGACAAGGCGCGGACGATCCGCATGCCCGTCCACATCGTCGAGCGCCTCCAGAAGATGAACCGGGCAGAGCGCCACCTGTGGACCCAGCTCGGACGCGAGCCGTCGCTCGAGGAGATCGCCGACGAGGCGAGCCTTCCCCTCCAGCAGGCGCGCGAGGTGCGCGCGGCCGCCCGGGCAGCGACGAGCCTCGACCAGCCGGTCGGCGACCAGGACGACGCCGTCCTCGGTGACTTCGTCGCCGGCGAAGGGCTGCTACCCGAGGAGCAGGTCGAGCTGTCGCTGCGAAGCCAGGCGCTCGCTGCGGCGCTCCGTGCCCTCGGCGACCGCGAGCGGGAGGTGCTCGTACTCCGGTACGGGCTCGCCGACTACGAGCCGAAGACGCTCGAGGAGATCGGCCGGCGGCTCGGGCTCACCCGGGAGCGCGTGCGTCAGATCGAGGTCGAAGCGCTCCGGCGCCTCGCAACGCTGCGCGAGATCGAAGCGGTCGCCCATTGAGACGCTCGCTTCGCTCGCTTCACGGGGGAAACAGCCGGTTTCCCCCGTGTGCCCCCTTCCCCAAGAGCAGTTCTGCACCTTAGTGGCCGCGGTTTCCCGCGCCCGCCATGTCGGTCGCGGGGACGAACTTCTACGACCGAGTCGAGGTGGTGGCTCGTCGGGATTACGCGGAGCGGAGGTACAGGTACAGCTCGGGTGCTTGCGCGCGCAGCTCTCGTAGGGCGCGTGACTCGAGCTGCCGCACGCGCTCGCGTGTGATCCCGAGCTCGGAGCCGACCTGCTCGAGCGTTTGCGGCGCCTGGCCGTCGAGGCCGAAGCGCCGCGAGATGACGAGCCGCATGCGCGGGTTCAGCTGGTCGAGGGCTCTGACGAGCTCGCTCGACCTCATCGTCTCGGCAGTCGACTCTTCCGGCAGGTCCGCGTTCTCGTCCTCGATCAGGTCGCCGTAGCTCGACTCACCGTCGCCGACCGGCGTCTCCAGGCTGATCGGGTCCTCGATCAGCTCCAGCAGGTCGCGCACCTTCGTCTCCGTGAAGCCGCTCTCCTTCGCGATCTCACGCAGGTTCGGGTCGCGGTTCAGCTTCTGAGAAAGGACTCGACGTGAGCGCATGACCCGGCGAACCTGCTCGGCGACGTGCACGGGCAGCCTGATCGTTCGCCCCTGGTCGGCAAGAGCGCGCGTGACCGCCTGGCGGATCCACCAGGTGGCGTAGGTGGAGAGCTTGTACCCCATCCGCCAGTCGAACTTCTCGACCGCACGGATCAAGCCGAGGTTGCCCTCCTGGATCAGGTCGAGCAGCGGGACTCCGGCCTTCGTGTAGTTGCGCGTGATCGACATCACCAGGCGGAGGTTCGCCTCGATCAGGCGCTTCTTCGCCTCCTCGTCGCCGGCGTCCTTGCGCTGCGCGAGCGCGCGCTCCTCGGCGGCGGTGAGCAGGCGCCCGCCGATCTGGCGGACGTAGAGCTTGAGCGGGTCCTGCGTCGGACTCGGCTCGTCCAGAGCCTCCGGTTCCTCTTCCTCCGCTTCGACCGCGTCCGGCTCGTCGAGGGCCGGCACGAGCTCGAGCTTGGGCTGCTCGTGCGCAGGGTCCGTCGAGGGCCGCTCCTCCATCACCCATGAGGTATCGGCATGTCCCCGGAGGCCGGTCTCACTCGTTCGGGGGACACGGTGGCGGCCTGCGTCACCAGGAACCGCCGCCGAGCGGACTACTATGGGTTATCCATGTGCGGTATCGCCGGTTATAGCCTCAGCCCTCGAAGCGAGGTCGACCGGACGCGTGCGGCCCAGGCGCTGCTCGCCGCGATCGCCGAACGCGGTGCCGACGCGGTCGGCTACGCGCACCGTACGGCATCCGGGCACGTCTCCGTTCACAAACAGCGCACCGGGGCAAGCGCCGTTCTCGAACAGCTTTCGATTCCGGCGGAGACGCGCCAGGTGCTTCTGCACGTGCGCGATTACACCAAGGGCCACCCCCGCGTCGCAGCCAACAACCATCCCGTGCGGCACGGCACGGTCGTCGGGATCCACAACGGCACGATTCTCAACGACGACGAGCTCATGGCGCGCCACGGATTCCGTCGCGCGGAGCCCGGCATGACCGTGGACTCGGAGGTGATCTTCGCCGTCGCCGAGGCGACCGGCAGCAACGCCCGCGGCTTCGAGGAATTCCGCGGCTCGATGGCGGCCGCCTGGCTCGACGAGCGGAACCCGGACCTCCTGTACCTCGCCCGGGGTGTCGGTCGCCCGCTGTGGGTGGGGACGACCAGGCGGGAGCTCTTCTTCGCGTCCACCGAGCACGCACTCGAGATCGCCGAGCGCTACACGGGTCTTCGCCTTCGCAAGCGCGAGCTGGCAGAGGGAACGCTGGTCGCGATCGCAGGCGCCCATGCGACGCGGCGGGAGCGGTTCAGGACGGATCAAAGCTACGAAGCCGACCCTCTCCCTGCCGTTCGCTCGCCTCACGAAGGCGCGTTCTGCCTGCAGCGGCTCGCTGCGCTCGCGGCCGCTTGAACCGCCCCGAGACGGTTGACCGTCTAGCTGAGACGTCCGTCTCGCTCGACGGTCTCACCCTCGTCGCGGAGGCGCTCTCGAACGAGGAACTGGAACGTCGACCAGGCGCCGCGGCGCGCGTCGAACATCCGATACACCTGCCACTCGGTCAGGAAATCGGCATCTGCGCGGCGTGCGTCCGCCCAGTCGTTGAACTTCGGCAGGCGCCGCAGCCTGCGCGCGAGCACCGCCCCTTGCTCGATGGCCCGCTCGAGCCGCTCCTCTCCTACGGGTACGTCGAACCCGGCTTCGCGCAGTGCGTTTGTCAGCGAGCCGAACGTGTGCCAGTAGAGCGACTTCGACGGCATCCAGCCGCGGTTGGCGTCGACGTCCTTCGCCGTCGGAACCCGACCGAGCTTGCGGCCGAGCTCCTGGAGAACCCCGAGCAGCTCCTCGCGCGTCGCGAAGCGCCGGGGAACGAGGCCCGCGAGCCTTTTCGCCTTGTTCCAGCTGCCGAAGTGCTCGATCACCGTCTGTGGGTGCACCTTCGTCTCCGGATCGTCGGCGAACTCCCTCATCGTCGGTGAGCGCCCGAGCCGATCGGCGCAGGTCCGAAGCTCCTCCAGGATCTCCTCGTCCGTGTACCGGCGTCGGATTCCGGCCTGGAAGGCGGCAAGCTCGCTCGGATCGATGCTCGTGATCGCGCGAAAAGGGCGTTTCCCGGGCATGGGGCAAGTAGAATAGAGCAACCTGGCTCATCTGCAAAGAGCTGCGCAAAAGAGATCCGAGCATCCTGCCAAGACTGCAAATGCAGCGGATCGCCACGCGGTGAAGCGCGGCAGCTGCGTTCGCGCCGCCAGAAGGGCGGCGAGCGTCACGATTCGGGCCTGACGCGCCCGCCCGCCGACCGCTCTCCCGCAGAGGGACGACGTGCCGCTGCGCACTACACTGGCCGCCAGATGCGACTCGCCCTCGAGCTTGCCGCCGCCCGGGCGGCGGGCAGCCTCTCTCGTCTTGCCGGTCGAGGAGGCGGAACCACGATTCCCGGCAAGTTGCTCGCCGCGGTCGACCCTGGAGCCGTCTCTGCCCTCGCCGGTCGGTTGCCGCAGGGAAACACGATCGTGTCGGCAACGAACGGCAAGACGACGACGGCCGCGCTCGTGGCGTCCATCCTCTCCCCCCGTCTCCGGCTCGCGCACAACCGCGCCGGCGCCAACCTCGTCTCGGGAGTCGCCTCAGCCCTGCTTGCCGGACGGGGCGCAGAGCTCGGCCTGTTCGAGGTCGACGAGGGCGCGTTCCCCGATGTCTCACACCGGATTCGGCCCCGGGCGGTCTGCCTCGCGAACCTCTTTCGCGACCAGCTCGACCGATACGGCGAGCTCGAGCGGATTGCAGAGCGTTGGCGCGTCGCAGTCAGGCAGTTACCTGCAGAGGCAACGCTCGTCGTCAACGCCGACGACCCACAGGTCGGAGACCTGGCTTCGGATCGGCCGGGCAGCCTCACGTTCGGACTCGACGATCCAAGCCAGGCGCGACCCTCGCTCCAGCACGCGGCGGACTCGAAGTACTGCCTCCGGTGCGGTACGCCGTATGCCTACGCGGCGGCCTACGTGGGTCACCTCGGCGACTACCGCTGCCCGGCGTGCGGGCACGGCCGGCCGCCGCTGCGGGTCGCTGGGCGAGCGATCGCGCTCGACGGGCTCGACGGAGCGGCCTTCGACCTCGTCACCCGTGAGGGGACTCGGAGGATCACTCTCGCGCTCCCTGGACTCTACAACGTGTACAACGCGCTCGGCGCCGCCTCGCTGGCGCTCGCGCTCGGCGCCGGTCTCGACGAGATCGAGAGCGGACTGGCGACCGCCCGTCCGGCCTTCGGGCGCTTCGAGCGAATCGAGATGGGCGACCGGCGACTGCTCCTCCTGCTGATCAAGAACCCTGCCGGCGCGAACGAGGTCGTCCGCACCCTGCTGGGCGGCGCTGCCCCGACCGTCGCCGTGATCGCGCTGAACGACGCAATCGCCGACGGGCGTGACGTGTCGTGGATCTGGGACGTCGACTTCGAGCCGCTGCTCGAACGGCTGAACCGGCTGGTGGTGTCCGGTGAGCGGGCGGCAGAGCTCGCCTTGCGCTGCAAGTACGCCGGGCTGCCCGTCGACTCGATCGAGGTCGTTCCCGACCTGGAGCAGGCGCTCGATCGCGGCCTCGCGCTGATACCGGCGGGAGGCGAGCTCACCGTCCTCCCCACCTATACCGCGATGCTCGCCCTGCGCAGGATCGTTGCCGCGCGGGGTCACGTGCCGCAGTACTGGGAGGGTGCAGCGTGAAGATCCGTGTCGGCCATCTCTACCCCGACTACCTGAACATCTACGCCGACCGGGGAAACATGGCGGTGCTCTCGAGCCGTGCAGCCTGGCACGGCCTGGACCTCGAGGTTACGCCGATCGGGATCGGCGAGCAGCCGCGCCCCGGCGAGCACGATCTGCTCTACGTGGGCGGCGGACAGGATCGCGAGCAGGCCTTGATCGCGCCGGACGTGGCAAGGAAGGCCGACTCCCTCAAAGCGTCGATCGAGCAAGGCGTGGCCGTGCTCGCAGTCTGCGGCGGCTACCAGCTCCTCGGCCGGTTCTACCGCGATCGCTATGGGTCGGAGCTACCCGGTGCCGGCGTCCTCCCGCTCTACACCGTCGCGGGCGACCGCAGGATGATCGGCGACGTCCTCCTGGAGTGCGAGCTCGTGCCGGGCGAGCGCCGAACGGTCGCCGGCTTCGAGAATCACGCCGGCCGCACGATCCTGGACGAGGGTGCGGAGCCGCTCGGGCGTGTCCTGGCGGGGTTCGGCAACGACGGCACGAGCGGGTACGAGGGCTGCCGGCTCAACCGCGCGCTCGGTACGTACCTCCACGGGCCGCTCCTGCCCCGGAACCCGTGGCTCGCCGACTGGATCCTCGCGCAGGCCGTCGCGCACCAGATCGGCGGCGCTCCTCCGATCTTCGAGCCCCTCGACGACGGGCTCGAGGCCTCGGCGCATTCGGTATCCGCCGCTCGCGCCCGCTCTCGAGGAGGGAAGTACTAAGGCGCCCAGAGAGGGCCTAGATAGACCGTCGGATCGCCGGGCCGCCAGCGGGCGACGAAGCGTTGGATCGGCGGATGGAGAACGACCTCGCCCAGCTCGCCGAGCACGAAGAGGCGGTGGCCGCGGACTGCTGCGTCGGCAGAGGTGACCCTTTCGAGCGAACGGCCGCCGAGATCGCCGGCGAAGATGATGTGGACGACGTGCTTCGCGGCGAAGCTGTGGACCGGCGCGATCGAGTCGACCACTGCGATCGGCCCCTCGAATGGGACGAGATCGTCGATGCCCACCTCTTCCGAGAGCTCGCGCCGCAGGGCGTCCACGAGAGACTCGCCCGAATTCACCCCACCGCCCGGGAGGAGCCAGTACTCCTTGCCCGGCTTTTCGTGCCGGCACAGGAGGATGCGATCGCGCCAGCGAAGAAGCGCAGACACGCGAATGCGCGGCTCGGCGGTCACGTTAGTGGCCGGAGGACCCGAAGCCGCCTGCTCCCCGCTCGCTTGCCGGCAGCTCGTCGACTTCGCGGAGCTCGGCATGCGGCAGGGCGACGAGCATGAGCTGGGCGATCCGCATGCCCGGCTCGACGACGAACGATCTCGTCAGGTCGGTGTTGTGCAGGTTGACAAGCACTTCGCCGCGGTAGCCGGAATCGACGAGTCCGGGCGTGTTCACGATCGTGATTCCGCTCTTTGCGGCGAGGCCCGAGCGAGGCGTGACCAGGCCCACGTGGCCTTCCGGGATGGCGACCGCGATGCCCGTTCCGACGAGGGCGCGCTCGCCTGGCCCGATCTCATGGCGGTCGCACGCGGCGAGATCGAGGCCGGCGTCACCTGGATACGCTCTCAGCGGCAAGACGGCGTCGTCCCGGAGGCGCGTCACGGGGATTTCGGTCACGCGGCGGGTGTCGCCCTTCGGCGCAGCGAGCCTGCAACCAGAAACGACGCGAACCGGCGCAGGTCGCGCGCTGGGAGCCGGGCCCGGATGAGCACGCCGTCCGCACGGTCGGTCCGCGATTCGATCGGCGGCCCAAGCGCGTACAGCTCGGCCAGCTTGCCCCCGTCGGAATACGGGACGAGCAGGTCGACCGTGACGAAGCGATGCTCGAAACGCTCAGCGATGCGTTCGCGCAGCTCACCGAGCCCTTCGCCCGTGGTGGCCGAGACCTGTAGCGAGTCGGGAAAGCGATTGGCAAGGCGGCGGCGGTGCAGCGCGTCGACCGCATCGATCTTGTTCAGAACCAGCTCGAGCGGCAACTCGAGCGCGCCGATCTCCTCCAACACCACGTTGACGGCCCGGAGTCGGCCGTCGAGGACATGCTCGGCAGTCGACGCATCGACGACGTGCAGGACGAGATCCGCCACGAGCGTCTCCTCGAGCGTCGCGGCGAAGCCTTCGACGAGCTGGTGCGGCAGGCGGCGGATGAAGCCGACCGTGTCCGTCACCAGGTACCGTCGGCCCTCGTGCTCGAAGCCGCGCGTCGTGGGGTCGAGCGTCTCGAACAGCCGGTCGTCGACCGATGCCTCCGCGCCGGTCAGGGCGTTGAGCAGCGTCGACTTGCCGACGTTGGTGTAACCGGCGAGTGCGATCGTCGGGGTCTCCGAGCGGCGGCGTGCCTTCCGCCGCGTCTCGCGTTGCTTGCGCAGTCCCCGGAGTCGCTCCTTGAGCTGGGTGACACGGCGCCGGGCCAGGCGCCGGTCGGTCTCGAGCTGGGACTCGCCGGGGCCGCGGGTACCCACGCCTCCTCCGAGTCGTTCGAGGTGCTGCCACAGCCCACGCATGCGCGGCAGGTTGTACTCGAGCTGGGCCAGCTCGACCTGGAGCTTGCCCTCGGCGCTGCGTGCGTGCTGGGCGAAGATGTCGAGGATGAGCTGAGTGCGGTCGACCACCCGTGCCTGCAGCAGATCCTCGAGTCGACGCTGCTGGGCTGGATCGAGCTCGTCGTCGACGAGCAGCGAGTCCGCCCCGGCCTCCTCGAACGCTCGCTTCAAGTCGTCGAGCTTGCCCTTGCCCACGTACGTGCGCGGATCGGGGCGGGCACGGAGCTGGACGAGCTCTGCAACGGGCTCGACGCCCGCCGTGTGCGCAAGCTCCCGGATCTCCGCGAGCTCTTCCACGGAATCGGTACCTCGCGCCAGCACGGCGAGGACGAACCCACGCTCCGGATCCGCCCCCGGGGCGGGGTCGGGCTGGCGGTGGGTCACGGGTTGATTATGACGTGAGGGAGCCGCCGAAGAACAGCGGCCCCCTCACGGTCCAGGCTTACCCGTGGAGATTGACGTCTACCGACACCAGGCGGTAGGCCGTGATGCCGGCCAGGACGTCCTCACCCGGCTTCTTCGCGCGCAGGAACATCGCGAGGATCCCCTGCTTGCTGTTCACCGGGAAGTTCGTCAGCCGGTTGAGCGTCAGCGACGCCCACCCGTCGGCGCCGGTGGGCTGCTCCGTCACCGTGAACTGATTGAACGGCGTCGCGGTCGCGTAGACGAGCGCCCCCTGGACGGGGCCGGTGCACGTCGACGTGACGTGGACACGCAGGGTAAAGCTCTGCGTGCCGGACGTGATCACACCTGGGTTCGACTGGAACTGATCGATGACCAGCTTGGCCGGCAGCGACATCTGACCGACCTGGTCCGGGCCGCTGCCCGACGGGCAGCCGTTACCGCGTGACGTTGTCGTCGTCGTGGTGGTCGTCGTCGGTGGGGACTTCTTCTGGACGACGGCCGTCGGCACCGATGTCGCGGTCGTCGAGCCGTCGGCGTTCGTGGCCTCGACCCGGAACCGTAGCGTGTTGCCAATGTCGGCCGAGGTCAGCGTGTACTTCAGGGCGTGCGCTCCGCTGACGTTGGCGCAGCTTCCGCCCGTCTTGTTGCACCGCCGCCACTGATAGTTGTAGTCAGTCGGCTTGTTGTTCCAGTCACCCCGATCGGCGGTGAGAGTCTTTCCTTCCTCCGGAGTGCCGGAGATGGTCGGCGGATCGTTGTTCACGGGCTTGTCCGTGCGTGCCGCGACACCAGCGCCTGCGAAGAGGGTGAGCGCCGAAACCACGATCGTCGCAATCCCGGCGCCGAACGTGCCGCCGACGATCATCCACCGTTTCCTGTGTGTCGTGTGCAAGTTGCCTCCTTCCGTCATGTCGCCTGGGCTGAATACCCCGCAAGTTGGATGAGAAACGGCGGTGTTCCCGCCCTTACATTTCGCGAACTTCCTGCTTAACTGGCGCTCGTGGCCGTTCAGCTCGCCGATCTGACGCTGTCGCTCGTGAACATCCCGTCTCCGAGCCGCGACGAATCCAGGCTGCTCCACCACGTGTCGGAACAGGTCCCCTTGCCGCTCGTCTACGGCACCGACGAGGCGCTTCTCTACGCGACCGAGCGAACGGAGCGGCCGCTCGTCCTGCTCGCGGGCCATCTGGACACCGTTCCATCCCAGGACAACGTCCCGGGACGGATCGAAGACGGCTGGGTGATCGGACTCGGAGCCAGCGACATGAAAGGCGGGCTCGCCGTGATGATCGAACTCGCGCGCTGGGCGGCTGACCGGGGGGATCTCGCCTACGACCTCGCGCTTCTCTTCTTCGTCCGCGAGGAGCTGCCGAACGAGGAGAGCGCGCTGCCGCGCGTCTTCACGGAGGCGCCGCTCGTCCTCGATTCCGACCTGGTCGTAATGCTCGAGCCCACCGACAACGCCATCCACGCAGGCTGCCTGGGCAACCTGAACGCCACCGTCGTCTTCCGGGGAGAAAGCGCTCATTCCGCCCGCCCGTGGCAGGGCGTGAACGCGATCGACGTGGCCGTGGAGGGCCTCCGACCCGTCGTATCGTGCGCGCCGCACGAGGTCGATGTCGGCGGATTGTCGTTCGTCGAGGTGCTGAGCGCGACCAGGATCTCCGGCGGGATCGCCGACAACGTCATACCCGACTCGGTCGAGGTGCGCCTGAACTACCGCTACGCACCAACCCGGTCGCGCGAGGAGGCAGAGGAGCGGCTCAGCGGCCTCGTCGGCGCCGAAGTCCAGGTGACCTCGAACTCGCCGCCCGCTCGCGTCGCCACGGACTCTGCGCTCGTCCACCGTCTGCGCGAGGTCGGCGCTCTCGGCGTGGAACCGAAACAGGCTTGGACGCCCGTCGCCGAGTTCGCCGAGCAAGGCCTCGATGCTGTCAACTTCGGACCGGGCGCGACCCGGTACGCCCACCGCCGGGACGAGCGCGTCGCGATCGGCGAGCTGGAGCGCACCCTGGACGCCCTCCGGCGTTTCGTGACCGGTTAGCGCTCACTAGAGTTCGAGCGGTGCAGCTCTCCCCCGTCCTTTCTGCCCAGGGCACCTACCCGTTCGTGCGGATCGAGCGCGCGAAGCGCGAGGCAGCGGCGCGCGGCATCGAGATCATCGACTTCGGCCAGGGCGATCCGCGGGAGCCCACCGACCCGATGATCCGCCAGGCGCTTGTAGAGGCGCTCGAGGAGCGGCTCGGGTATCCGAAGGCCGAGGGCCTTCCCGAGCTGCGCAACGCGATCGCGGGGTGGTGCAACCGGCGCTTCGGAGTGCAGGTCGATCCCGACGAAGAGGTGATTCCGACCTACGGGAGCAAGGAGGCGATCTTCAGCTTCGCGCAGCTGATCCTCGACCCGAGAGGAGCGCGCGACACCGTCGTCGTCACGGAGCCCGGGTATCCCGTGCCGGCGCGAGGAGCGGCTTTCGCGGGCGCCCGGGTGCAGGCGCTGCCGTTGCTCGAGGAGAACGGCTTCCTCCCCGACCTCGAGGCCGTCGAGGACTGGGAGCGGGTGGCGCTTGCCTGGATCAACTATCCGAACAACCCGACGGGCGCCACCGCACCTCCCGATTTCTTCGCCCGTCTCGCCGATCACGCCGGGGAGCACGATTACCTGCTCTGCTCGGACGAGGCCTACAGCGAGCTCTGGTTCGCCGAGCCGCCTGCGTCGGCGCTTCAGGTGCAGGACCGGTCCCGCGTCGTCGTCTTCCAGACGCTGTCGAAGCGCTCGTCGATGACCGGCTACCGCTCGGGATTCGTCGCCGGTCCTCCAGACGTCGTCGCCGCGCTACGCGCGTATCGCCCCTCGACGGGCGCAGCACCACAGGAGTTCGTCCAGCGCGCCTCGATCGTCGCCTGGAGCGACGAAAACCATGTCGCGCGTACGCGAGAGTCGTACCGGCGGAAGCGCGAGGTGATGCTCGACGTCCTCGAGCGGAAAGGCTGGCGGGTCGCGGCAAGCGAGGCGACGATGTACCTCTGGGTCGAAGTTGCGACCGGCGAGTCGTCCGAGGCGTGCGCGGAGCGGCTCCTCGGGCACGGGATCGTCGTCGCCCCCGGCTCCTACCTCGGCGAGTCCGGCGAGGGGTATGTCCGCATCGCCCTCGTCCCCACGCTCGAGGAATGTCAGCGGGCCGCGGAGATCGTCGAGGCTGTGCTGTGACAACCGACGAGACGATCGCGGCGCTCGACCGGGGTGAGATCCGCATCGCAGAGCGCGACGGGGACGAGTGGGTGGTCAACGAGGACGCGAAGCAGGCGATCCTCGACTACTTCCGGCAACGGCGGATGGAGCCGATCGAGATCGGGCCGTTCGAATACCACGACAAGATTCCCCTGAAGCGCGACTTCGCCGCCCGAGGCGTGCGAGTGGTGCCGCCCGCGGTGGCCCGTTTCGGCTCGTTTCTTTCCGAGGGCGTCGTGATGATGCCGAGCTACGTGAACATCGGTGCCTGGGTGGGCCCGCGGACGATGATCGACACCTGGGCGACCGTCGGCTCGTGCGCGCAGATCGGGGCCGACGTCCATCTGGCGGGAGGTGTCGGGATCGGCGGGGTGCTCGAGCCGCTCAACGCGCGTCCCGTGATCGTCGAGGACGGCGCCTTCATCGGCTCCCGTTGCATCGTCACCGAGGGCGTCAGAATCGGGGAGGGTGCCGTGCTCGGACCGAACGTCTCTCTGACCGCGACCGTGCCGGTGATCGACGTGACGGGGCCGGAGCCCGTCGAGTACCGGGGGTATGTGCCGCCGCGCTCTGTGGTCGTGCCGGGTACGCGCCCGAAGGAGTTCCCCGCCGGGACGTATCAGCTCGCGTGCGCTCTGATCATCGGCCGGCGCAGCGAGTCGACCGACTTGAAGGTCAGCCTGAACGACGCGCTACGGGAGTACGGGATCGGAAGCGGCTAGTCAGCCGGTCCGCGAGGCGGTCCAGGTCTGGTCGCCCGTGGTGCAGCCGTAGCCCTGGCCCTCGTACGTGAAGGAGGAATCCACCCGGTAGGTGCCGGAGGCTGTCCCGCCGGTGATGTGGCCGGTGATCTCGACCGCATCCGTCGAAGGCTCGCCACCGACCGTGCCGCTCACCGTCGAGCTGATGCTGAAGCTTCCGTCGCGCCCGACCGGTATCGGCCCAGGGAAGGTGAGGTCGCCGCCGGAGAGGTAGGCGAACGGCTCGCAATGCTCGTTCGTCTGCCCCGTCTGCAGGTTGGTGAGAGAGCACGGCGAGCGACGGCATTCGGCGATCTTCGCCGCCGTCCGCCCAGTCGGTAGGGCTTGAATCATGAGTCGCGCACCCTTGGGCAGCTTCGCCGTCGCCGAGAGCTTGGCCGCCTGCCCCACCTCGAGCTGGGTGTCGCCGACGACGTTGATCGAGACCCGGACAGCCGAGCAGGACGTGAACGCGGCGGTGCCGGCAACGAGGGCGGCCGCCACCGCAATCAGGACCACCCGCCTGCCTCGACCCCTGACGCGCATCCTGCGCTTGACGGTAGTAAGCAAGCAGAACCCAGTCAATGAGCCAAAGGGACTACGCGCCCGAGGACCCATCCCTAACCCCACCCACCCGGGGTGACAGGCGCAATGAGCGGCCCAGCCTACCCGGCTTCGAGTGGCCGGTCTGTGCCGATTCTGCTGCTATTCGACTCGCTCGACCGAGCCGGTGAGGCGCGCCCGTCCACGGTCGAGGTGTACGGTCAGCTCTCCTCCCGGGAACGAGACGACGACCTCTCCCTCGACATGCGTCGCGGCGGCCACCGCGACCGCGCTCGTCCCGGACGAGAGCGTCTCCCCCACACCTCGCTCCCAGACGCGCGCCGTCACCCTTCCCGGCCCGTCGACACGCGCGACCTGAACGTTCGTGCGCTCTGGGAAGCGCGGGTGTGTCTCGAGCAGCGGACCGATCAAGGGTAGGTCGTTCGGATCGCCGACGACCACGGCATGCGGGTTGCCAACCGAGACCAGGACTACCCCGAGGCCGGCAACGCGCTCACGCCCGTAGACGTCGACCTCCCCGATGTCCTGCTCGACCCAACCGTCCGGGCGCATCCGGGCCGAGACTGCGCGCGCACCCACCCGGATGACGACGCTATCCATGCCGACGCGGTCGGCCAGCCAGCGCGCGGCGATCCGGGTGCCGTTTCCGGACATCTCGGCCGTCGAGCCGTCCGGATTCCAGATCACGATCTCGGCCTCTGCGGCGGTGATCGCGACGACCTCGAGGATTCCGTCCGCACCGTCGACGTGCGCTCGTACGTCGTCGGGCGTCAGCGGTCCGGGAAGCTCAGCCCGTTCGACCAGCAGGTACTCGTTGCCTACCGCGCGCCAGCGCGAGAACGTCATCAGCCACCTCGTCGGGGGACCGGTCAGCCGCCACGGTAACGAGGCCCGGGATCCGCCGCATCCACTTCCGCTGGTAGGCGGCGAGCCGCCGCGTTCGGGCGGCGAGTGCCGGCTCGGCTCGAGCCCGCGGAAGCTCCGCGACCTCGCGTAACCCCAAGATCTTCCGCGCGGTGGTCGACAGCGATCCCGCGAGTGCGATCCGAACCTCCTGCTCGACGCCGGCCTCGAACATCGCGCGCGTTCTCGACTCGATCCGACGATTGAGCTCCTCCGCCGGGACGTCGAGACCCACGACGAGGGTCGGATGCCTTGTCTCCTCGGTCCACAGACGATCGCCATGGAGCGAGCGACCGACATCCGCGAGCTCGAGTGCGCGCACCACCCGTCGACGGTCGTTCGGGTGGATCGCGGCCGCGGCTCGGGGGTCGCGCTCGGCCAGCCGGGTATGGGCCGCCTTTGCTCCGTGCTGGTCGTACACCCGCTCCCAACGCGCGCGTTGCTGAGGCTCCGGGGCAGGCGGAACGTCGAGCTCGCCGAGCGCCGCCAGGAAGTAAAGGCCTGTTCCACCGACCACCACAGGCGTCGGCCCGGCCGCCAACGACGCGTCGATCGCCTCGTGCGCGAGCATCTGGTACTCCGCGACCGAGGCCTCGTGGGCCAGCTCCCATCGACCGACGAGCTCCGCCGCCGACTGGTTGGTCAGGATCGGCAGGCCTCGGTAGAGCTGGGCCGAGTCGGCGACGACGAGCTTTGCCGGAATCCGGCGCGCAAGCGCCTCGGCGACGGCGGTCTTGCCGGACGCTGTCGGGCCGAAGATGCCGACGACGCTAGGAAGTCCCGGCGACCTTGAATTCGGCATCTTGGGGAATCGGCGCGTCCGCGAACCCTTCGGCGTGGTGCGCGTTTGCGAGAAACCACTCGACCGTTCGCGGCACGCCCTGGTCGAGCGGCACCGAGGGCTGGTATCCGAGGAGCTCGGCAGCCTTGGCGAGATCGGCCACATAGCGCGTGACCTCGCCGATCAGCGGCGGCGCCTTCGTGATCTCGGGCCGGACGCCGAGTGTCTCGCCGATCAGGTGGGCGCAGCGAACAAGCGTGCTGCCTTCTCCGTACGCGAGGTTGATCGTCTCATTGGAGATCCGACCAGCTGCGAGCGCGTCGATCCCGGAGACGATTCCGTCGACGCAGTCGTCGACGTGGGTGAAGTCCAGCGTCTTCTCGTCTCCGCCGAAGACGGTAATCGGCTCGCGGCGCCACAGCTTGTGGATGAAGAGCGGGATCACGCGCACCATCCGGGCCAGGTCGTTGTCGTAGCGGCCGTAGACGTTCGAGAAGCGAAAGACGAGGTAGCGAAGGTCGTAGCAGCGAGCGTACGAGTAGACGAATGCCTCGCCCGCGATCTTCGACGCGGAGTACGTGCTCTCCGTGTACGCGAAGTCGGCGCTCCCCTCCTCGGTGGTGAACCGGTGGACGTCGCCGTAGACCTCGCGGCTCGAGGAGAACACGATCGGAACGTTCCGCCGGCGGCAGTGCTCCAGGACGTTGAACGTCATTACCGCGTTCTCCAATGCCCTGTGCGGCTCCTGGACGAGCTGGTGGACCTTGGCATGCGCCGCGAGGTGGACAATCAGGTCACAATCGGGCAGCTCGTCTTCAAGCGGCGAGGTCAGGTCCTTCAGCAGGTAGCGGAAAGCGTCCGTCCAGGGGTTGAGGCGCTTGTCGACGCCGAAGACGTCATGGCCGTCCTGTTGCAGCCGCAGAGCGAGGTTGGTGCCGATTTGGCCGCTGGAGCCGGTGACGACGATCCGCACGACTAGGCCGCGGCCGCGACGCGTTGCACGCCCCTGAGCGTCGTCGAGGTGGCGCGGTCGATCTCGACCTCGACGAGCTCGCCCGCCGACGCGGTGCCGCTGAAGTTGACAGTTGTGTTGCGGCGCGTGCGACCCCGGAGGAGCGAGGGATCAGTCCGGCTCGGACCCTCGACCAACACCTCCTCGACCCTGCCGACCCGCTCGCCGTTCCGGGCTGCGGCCGAGCGCTGGACGACCTCGATCAGCTGCTCGATCCGCTCGCGTTTGACCTCCTCGGGCACCTGATCCCGCATCGCCGCAGCCTCGGTTCCGCTCCGGAGCGAAAAGACGAAGGTGAAGGCACCATCGAACCCGACCTCCTCGACGATCTCGACCGTCTCGCGGAAGTCGTGCTCCGTCTCGCCCGGGAACCCGACGATCAGGTCGGTCGTGAGCGCGAGGTCGGGAATCGCTGCCCGCATGTCGGCCACGAGCTTCAGGTAGCGCTCGCGCGAATACGTCCGGCGCATCCGCTTCAGCAGCGTGGTCGAGCCGGATTGGAGCGGCAGGTGCGCGTGCTCGCACACGGCAGCACACTCGGTCATCGCGTCGATCACGTCCGGGCGGAAATCCTTCGGATGTGGGCTCGTGAATCGGATCCGCTCGATCCCCTCGATCGCGTCGCAGCTCCGTAGGAGCTCGGCGAAGCTGGTCGCAATGTCTGGGAGCAGGTCGCGACCGTACGAGTTGACGTTCTGCCCGAGCAACGTGATCTCCCGGACACCCTCCGAAGCGAGCGAAGCGACCTCGGCGACGACCTCGCCTGGCCGGCGCGACTGCTCGCGACCGCGGACGGCCGGGACGATGCAGTACGCGCACTTCGAGTTGCACCCCATCGAGATCTGCACCCAGGCCTGGAATGGCCGTTCTCGACGGGCCGGGAGCTCGCCGGCGAAGTGCCGCCACTCCGCGAAGCGGCCTCGCGGTGCATCTCCACCGGCACCGAGCCACTCGCCCAAATGTGGGATCGACCCTGGCCCGAAGGCGACGTCCACGAACGGATAGAGATCGAAGATCCGCTCCCGCTGGGCCTCGGCGTAGCAGCCGCCGACGGCGATCACCCGACCCCGGTCTCGGTCCTTCAGTGCCTTCGCCTGGGCGAGGTGGGCAGCGAGCCGCTGGTCGGGCTTCTCGCGGATCGTGCACGTGTTGAAGACGACCACGTCCGCCTCTTCCTGCGAGACCGCCTCCCCCAGGCCCAGCGACTCGAGCATCCCCTTGATCCGCTCAGAGTCGTGCGCGTTCATCTGACAGCCGAAGGTGGTGACGAAATACCGTTTCACAGCGCGCAAGGTAGCGGTCGCCGACCCGTCATGCGAGGCATCCCGCGGGCGAAGCCGGGCTTGGCCCGGCGAAAGCCCCCGGCCGGCTGATTGAGGACAAACCTGGGAAGGGGGCTCGCGGGGGAAACCGGCTGTTTCCCCCGCGCTCTACTTGGCGTACTCGATGGCCCGCGACTCGCGGATGACCGTCACCTTGATCTGGCCCGGGTACTCGAGATGCTCCTCGATCTCGCGAGCGATCTCGTGCGAGAGGAGCACGGCCTGGTCGTCGTCGATCTCCTCCGGCTTGACGATCACGCGGATCTCGCGTCCGGCCTGAAGAGCATAGGCCTTCTCGACGCCCTTCCTCTGCGTCGCGAGCTCTTCGAGCGTCTCGAGCCGCTTGATGTAGCCCTCGAGGCCCTCGCCCCTCGCACCGGGTCGAGACGCCGAGATCGCGTCGGCTGCGATCAGCAACACAGCCTCGACGGTCTGAGGCTGCACCTCGTAGTGGTGCGCCTCGATGGCATGGACAACCCCCTGCGTCTCGCCGTATCGCCGCGCGTACTGCGTCGAAATCACGGCGTGAGATCCTTCGACCTCGTGCGTCAGCGCTTTGCCCAGGTCGTGCAGCAGCGCCGCCCGCTTGGCTGTCTTCACGCTCGCGTCGAGCTCGCTCGCCATGATCCCGGCCAGCTGGACGACCTCGAGCGTGTGCTTGAGGACATTCTGGCCGTAGCTCGTCCGATAGCGAAGTCGGCCGAGGATCTTGACGATCTCCTCGTGGAAGTCCCCGCAATTGGCCTCGAAGACGGCCTGCTCCCCGGCCTGGCGGATGTGATCGTCGAGCTCCGCCTTCGACTGGTAGTACATCTCCTCGATCCGGGCCGGATGGATGCGCCCGTCCTCGATCAGCTTCGTAAGCGTGATCTTCGCGACCTCGCGGCGGATGCCGTCGAATGAGGAGAGCACGACTGCACCTGGGGTGTCGTCGATGATGATGTCGACCCCGGTGAGGTGCTCGAGCGCCCTGATGTTCCGTCCTTCTCGGCCGATGATCCGGCCTTTCATGTCGTCGGAGGGGAGCTCGACGAGCGAGACGGTGGTCTCGGCTGCATGACTCGCCGCCACGCGCTGGAGCGCATCTGCGACGAGGTTCCTGGCACGCCGGCGCGCCTCGGACTGGGCTTCCTCCTCCATCTGCCGCACCCTCCGTGCGAGCTCGTGGCGGACGAGCTCCTCCGAACGCGAGAGCACCTCGGCCTTCGCCTCGTTGACGGTGAAGCCTGAGATCCGCTCGAGCTCGCTCAACTCCTGGTCCTTCGCGACCTTCAGCTCCTCCTGCAGCTGACGTGCGTGAGTCTCCCGGTCGGTGACCCCCTGCTCTCGCCGCTCGAGCTCCGTCCCCCAACGGTCGAGCTCCGCTTCCTTCGCCGAGATCCTCTCTCTGGCGCGAAGCGCCTCCGCCTGGCGCCCTTCGAGGTCGCGGTCGATCTGCTCGCGCAGCCGAACCGCCTCCTCCTTCGCCGCCAGCTGAGCCTCGCGCCGGAGTGTCTCCGCTTCCTGCCGCGCTTCCTGGATCAGCAGCTGTCGAGTGCGCCGTGCGGCAGCAAGGCGAGAGCCGCCGGTAAAGGCCAGCGCGGCAGCTGCAATCACGGCACCGGCGACGAGGCCGATGAGAATGCCGATGACCACAGCCATTTGCGCTCCCCCGTGCTAGGTCGGTTGTCCCACGGCGGCGCCGTGGACCCCATCCGCCGCCAAGCCGGCGCGGACGCATTCCGCGAATCGAATGCAGCAGACGGCAGCCCTGCAGGGCCGCCCGAGACTCCTACCTCACCCGGTCTCGAGCCTCCAGAAAGCGGTCGTGTGCATGCGTCGGGATCGTGAATTCAGATTGGTTGTCGATTCGGAACTGCGTCGTATGCAGGCAAAACGTCGAATGAAGCATCTCTATCCTACTCCCGCTCAGGGGTCGTCCGCAATGCCGCCGCGGAGAACGGCCTCGAGAGAGTCCTCCGAAAAGCCCCGACGTTGGAGCGTACGGGCCGCGCGCTCCCCGTTTCCAAGCCGCGCAGCGTGAGCGATCGCGCGGTCCCGCTCGGGCGAAAGCGCGGCCAGCGCCGCCTCGGCCAGCGCGCCCGAGATACCCTGCGCGTCGAGGTCGCCTCTGATCCACTCGTCGCCGTAGCCACGATCGGCGAGGTGCACGGAACGCGCGTGGGCGAATCGCTCGTCGCTGACGTAGCCGGCACGAACGAGTTCGGCGACAGCCTCGTCTCCGACTTCGCCGGGGAAGCCTGCGCGGTCGAGCTTGACGCGAAGCGAATAGGCGGAATGGTCGCGGTGAGCAAGCGCCCGCACCGCCCGGTCGAGCGCCCGTCGGCCTTCTTCGTTCACCTACGCCTCGACCGGCTCCTCGATCTCGGCTTCCTCGCCCACCACGGCCGCCGCCGCAGCCGCCTTCTTCTTCGCGGCAGTCTCCTGATCGGCGGGCTCGGCGACCGGCAGCAGCCGTGCCGAGGCGATCTGATCGTCACCGAGTTGCGCCTGGATGCGTTGGAGGACCGACTGCGTGACGTCGGGATGCTCACGCAGGAAGGCGGTCGCGTTCTGGCGCCCCTGGCCCAGGCGCTCGTCTTCGAAGCTGAAGTAGGAGCCGGACTTCTGGACGACCTTCCGCTCGAGCCCGGCGTCGAGCACGGTGCCCTCCCAGGAGATGCCCATCCCGTAGAGGATGTCGAACTCGGCCTGCTTGAACGGTGGCGCGACCTTGTTCTTCGCCACCTTGACGCGGACGCGGTTGCCGATCGCCTCGACCCCCTCCTTCAGCGTCTCGATTCGCCGGATGTCGAGCCTGACCGACGCATAGAACTTCAGCGCACGACCGCCCGGTGTCGTCTCGGGATTGCCGAACATGACGCCGATCTTCTCGCGCAGCTGGTTGGTGAAGATGCAGATCGTGTCGGTCCGGTTGAGCGTTCCGGCGAGCTTGCGGAGCGCTTGGCTCATCAGCCGCGCCTGGAGGCCGACGTGGCTGTCGCCCATCTCGCCCTCGATCTCCGCCTTCGGAGTGAGTGCGGCGACCGAGTCGATCGCGACGATGTCGAGCGCGCCACTGCGAATCAGCAGCTCTGTGATCTCCAGCGCCTGCTCGCCCGTGTCGGGCTGCGAGACGAGCAGCTCGTCGATGTTCACGCCGATCCGCTTTGCATAGGTCGGGTCCATCGCGTGCTCGGCGTCGATGAAGGCGCAGATTCCGCCGCGGCGCTGGGCCTCGGCGATCACGTGGTAGACGAGCGTGGTCTTGCCCGAGGACTCCGGGCCGAAGATCTCGACGATCCGGCCGCGCGGAAGCCCCCCGATGCCGAGGGCGAGATCGAGTGCGAGCGAGCCGGTCGAGATGGCGCCCACGGAGACTTGCGGCCGGTCACTCATCCGCATGACCGAGCCCTTGCCGAATGCGCGCTCGATCTGTCCGAGCGCCACGTCGAGTGCTTGCTCGCGATCCAACCCGATCAACCTCCTACGTTTCTCAATGGATTCAGCCCAACTGCCTGGAGAACGACGTACTGCGCCCCGGTCGGCCGCAGCACGGAATGGTAGACAGCCGCGCCGGACGGACTGACCGCCCCGAGCCCGGGCGGCTCCGGTGAAAGCCGGGGGCGGCTCCGAAAGCGTACGACCGTGAGGTGCGGCAGCCACGGCCGCTGCTCACGCTCGTACGCCCCCAACCGTTCGAGGCGAATATGGAGGTCGACGGCGAGCTTCCCGGCGGCACCGCCGTCGTCGTCGAAGACGAGCATCCCGACGCTTCGCGTCTCGCGGTACCGGCGAGCACGAAGGACGATCGGCCCAGCGGCTTCGGCCGCCTGCTCGAGCTCGGCGCGGATCGGCTCGATCTCGGCCGCCGAGCCGGTGGCCGAGAAATGCGAGCGTGACGTGCAGATTGTCGCGCGGCACGAGCCGGAAGGCTCCGTCCGGCAGCTCGTGCTGCCAGGCGATGAGCCTCTCGAGGGCGGTTTCGGGGAGCTGGAGAGCGCAGAAGAGGCGAACGCGCGCATCGCCTTCGACGCTACCAACGGAGCTCATGCGCCTTCGTCGCGATTCTGTGTCAAGAGGCGCCGCACCAGATGCAGGGCGGCAACCGCGGCCCGCCGGCGGATCACCTCGCGATCGCCGGGAAACGTGAACTCCGTTCGGGTGCTTCCCTCGGGCGTCTCCGCATGGAGGTAGACGAGGCCGACGGGTTTCTCGGCGGTTCCTCCTCCAGGCCCGGCGACGCCTGTGACGGCGACGCCGATCTCGGCTCCCAGTCGTGCCCTCGCCCCGCCGGCCATCGCTGCCGCGGCCTCGGACGAAACCGCTCCGTGGTCTGCGAGGACCGCCGAAGGAACACCCAGCTCGGACTCCTTGACGCGGTTCGCGTAGGCGACGATCCCACCGACGAACACGTCGCTCGAGCCGGGCACGGACGTCAGTCGGCCTGCGACCAGCCCGCCCGTACACGACTCCGCCGTCGCCAGCGTCCAGCCTCTCGCTCGGCACAAGGCGAGCACGAGCTCTTCGACCGGTCGCTCGTCACGTGTGAACAGGTAGTGCTCGAGCGGCCGGATCAGGCCTTGCTCGATCGTGTCCGCTCGTTCGTCCGCGCCGGGATCGACCAGCAGGTCGACGTGGATCTCGAACTCCCGAGCACAGATCGTCGCCTCCACCCCGTCCCCGTCTCCCCCGGCGTCGGCCAGGGCCCTAGCTACCGCAGACTCGCTGGCGCCGTAGAAGCGGAGAACGCGGCGGCCCGGCGTTCTAGCCCGGCCGAGGAGCTGTCGCAGAGGCTCAGTTTCCAGCGCGCGTGGCCAGAGTCGCCGAAGCTCGGGGGGCGGGCCGGGCAGGATGACGACCGCCGCCCGCTCCGTCTGAAGGACGATCCCGGGCGCCGTCCCGGCGAGGCCCAGCGAGATCGCTCCCTCCGGCAGCGTCGCCTGTTTCCGTACGCCCGCCTCGAAGTCCCCGTACGGGCGCCGCAGGCGTGCCGCAATCGAGCGTGAGACCGTGCCGATCTCGTCGTGCAGGTCCCGGTCGAGGACGAGCCCTCTGCCCGCGGCGCGGGCGACCAGCTCGACGGTCCGGTCGTCGTGCGTCGGCCCGAGCCCGCCCGAGACGAGGCACACGTCTGCCGTGAGCGCCTCCCGAAGCGCGGCCTCCAGCTCGTCGGGCTTGTCGCCCACGATCGTGATCCGGGCGGGCTCCAAGCCGAGCGAGAGCGCCTGCTGCGCGAGAAAGGGACCGTTCAGGTCCGTACGCTCGCCGCGGACGAGCTCGCTGCCGGTGACGACGATCGCGGCGCGAGGCCGCGCCGAGCTAGGTTCCCGGCCCAGCGGGGACGACGTTCCGGGACGTGACCATCAGGCTGCGCGGCTTGGAGCCGCCGACAGTCACCGGCGTGCTGTTGAGCTTCATGGCCACGTTCTCTGGAGAGCCGATGTACACCCACAGCCCCCGCTTGACGTCGAAGCGCTGCGCCTCGCCCTTCGCCAGGGTTCCGTTCCACTTCTGCTTGCCGCCCGCCGAGCCGGTCCGGACGATCAACAGAGAGTTGCCCCGAACAGCGCGAACCACGAGCCCGTGTGCCGAACTCTTCGCCGAGGGCGTGACAGCCGGCGTGAGTGGAAGCGTCTGATTTCCCTCGCCGCCGTAGCGCCAGGCCGCGATCACCAGCGCGGTGACTGCAGCGATCCCGACCAGCGCGAGCCAGACGATGCGCGACTCGAGGCGGCGCTGCCGGGGGCGAGGCCGACGGGCGGGCGCGGTGCCGCGAATCCGGCGCTCGAGCACCTCGTCTCCCTGGGCGTAGCGCAGGTTGTACTCGTCGACGTAGAGCTGACCGTCGAGACCGAGATAGTCCGCATAAGTGCGCAGGAAGCCCTTGATGTACGTCGGCGCCGGGAGCTGGTCGAACTGCTCGTCCTCGAGCGCGCGTAGGTACTTGGCGCGGATCTTCGTGCCCTGCTCGAGCTCGGGAAAGTCGAGCTCCTTGCGCAGGCGAGCCTCGCGAAGGCTGTTACCGATCTCGAACACGGCTGCGTCCGATTGTAGGCGCTTATCCGGCGAACAGTGTCAAGAGCCCGTAGAAGCCGAGGGCTACGGCTGCAGTGGCGCCGACCAGGAGTCCGAGGAAGCCGAGCGTGTGCCCGACGCGGGCGGTTCCCTCGCCGGCCGCACGGCCGATCGTGATCTGGACGTACTCCCGCGCTCGCCGGGCGAGGACGATCGCCGCGACGCCGAATGCGACGGCGATCAGGATCGAACCGGAAGACCTGAGCAGGGTTACAGGCTTGGTCTCGCGGGCGAGCGCGACTCCGCCCGGGAGGGCGGCCACGGAGACGATTCCGCAGGCGACCGACCACCGGGCGCGCGGATTCGGCCGCAGCGGCCTACTGTCTGACGTACGGCCGTCCAACCGCTGCGGGCGGAATCGATCTGCCGATCACCCCGATCACGGCGATCAAGGTCAGGGTATACGGCAGGGCTTGCACGAGGACGCCGACGGAGTACCCGTACGGAGGCTGGAGGAAGAACGAGAGCGAGGTCGCGGCGCCGAAGATGCAGGCCGCTGCGAACGCGCCGAACGGCCGCCAGTTTCCGAAGATCAGCGCGGCAAGGCCGATGAATCCCCGGCCGGCGGTCATGTTCTCGCTGAACGAGTGGACGAACCCGATCGACAGGAACGCCCCGCCGAGCGAGGCGATCATCCCCGAGATGGTCACCGCCACGTACCGCGTTCGGTAGACGGAGATCCCGACGGTGTCTGCAGCACGAGGATGCTCGCCCACCGAGCGAAGGCGCAGGCCGGCGGGCGTCTTGAACATCGCGACCCAGGCGAGGATCAACGTCGCGAAGAGGATCCAGATCATCAGGTTCAGCGACCCGAACCCCTTCTCCAGGAAACCGCCGACGCGATCCGGGGGAATGTGGCTCAGCCAGTGCATCTTGACGTTCGGAATCTGCGAGATTCCGGTCCCAGGGGTGCCGTTCGCCCCGTAGATCTGGATGAAGAAGTAGCCGGTGACGCCGAGCGCGAGGAAGTTGATCGCCGTTCCGCCGACGATCTGGTCAGCCCGCATGTGCACGGCGAGAAAGGCGTGAATCAAGCCGAACACGGCCCCGGAAGCCATGGCCGTCAACAGCCCGAGCTCCCAGGAGTTCAGCTTGTCGGCGCCGAGAATCCCGAAGAACGCTCCGCCGAGCATCATTCCTTCGAGGCCGATGTTCACGACGCCGCTCCGCTCGGAGAACATGCCTCCGACGGCCGCGAAGGCGACCGGGGTCGCGAACGCGAGCATCTGGGCGACGAGAGCACCCCAGTCGACGGCTTCGTGCAGATGGTCGCTGCTCGACTGGTTTGCGGCCACTCCGAGCGCGAGCCCGACGAGCCCGGCGGTCACCGCACCCCATCCGATCCTCGTTTCGCCGCTCTGTACCGCCCACGCTCCCGCGGCGACGGCGACGAGCCCGAGGACGATCGGCACCACCAGCGTCCGGGCCGCGACGGGTGGCAGGGTGAGCCAGAAGGCGATCGCGCCGAGACAGATGCCGGCTACGGCGGCCCAGCGAGGCGCGGCTTCTCGACGGAGAGCGCCAGCAGCCAGAGCGACGGAGCTCATACCCGCTCCGGCACCGGCAAAGCCGGCACCTCCGCTCTCGCCCCGCTCCGGCACCGGCAAAGCCGGAACCTGCGCTGATCGGCAGCTCCGGCGAGCCTACGGCTCATACGGATCCCTCCGGCGCCGCCGCCGACTTCGCCCCGCCCACCCGCAGCTTCCGACGCGCCTGCCAGAGGTAGATGAACAGGAGGTCGGCACCGACGAAGAGCAGGACCAGGCCTTGGATGATCAGCGTCAGGTTGCCTGCCAGCTCGGGTCGGAAGACATCCTGGATCGCCGGGTTCCGCGTCGAGGTGCCCTGAACGAGCGCCCCGAAGAGCAACGCGCCGAGCGGCACGCCGATCGCCGAGTTGCGTCCGAGTAGGGCGACCGCGATCCCGATGAAGCCGATCTGAGAGACCTGGATGTCGAGCACCCCGAGCCGGAACTGCCAGCCGAGGATGTCGATCGCGCCGGCAAGGCCGGCGAAGAGCCCGGAGATCGCCATCGCCATCACGTAGCTGCGCCGCACGTTCACGCCGCCATAGCGAGCAGCGTCCGGGTTGAAGCCGGTCGCACGCACCTCGTACCCCAGCGTCGTCCGGTTCAGCACAAGCCAGAACACCACCGGCATCGCAAGAGCGATGAAGAGCCCCACGTGGAGCCCCTGCAGGATCGGATCGCCCCAGAACACCGGCAGGCGGGCCTTCTCGACGACGTCGCCGGAGATCGGAATCGACTTGTCGACCGAGTTCTGGAGGGGACCGTCCCGGCCGAACAGGAAGCTCGCGACCCAGTAGGCGATCCAGTTGAGCATGATCGTCGTGATCACTTCGTGGGCACCCACGGTCGCCTTGAGGAAGCCGGCGATCGCCGCCCACAAGGCGCCGGCGATGCAGGCGAGGGTGATCGCAAGGAAGATGTGCAGCGACGACGCCATGTGGACGAAGGACGAGCCGACCCACACGGAGATGCTCGCCCCGACGATGTACTGACCCTGGCCGCCGATGTTGAACAGGCCGCACTTGAAGGCGAACGAGACCGCCAACCCCGTCAGGATGAGCGTCGACGTCAGGATCAGCGTCTGCTGGAGGTTGAACGCGGCGTCCGCGCGCTCCTGGCCCAGCACCCACGGGAAGAACCAGTTCAGGCCAGTTCCGTTGAAGATCCCCTTGAAGGCGGTGAAGGGGTTGTGGCCCGTGGCCGCGACCACGAGCATCGCCATGAGGAACGCGAAGATCGTGGTGACCAGCGGCATGATCACGCCGCCGGCGCGCTGGAAGAAGGCGAGCCGCGCGGCGACGCTCGGCGCGTAGTCGCCCGCGTGGACGGGCGGCGGGGTCTCCGGCTCGAGCTCGGGCCGTTCTTCCTCGTTCATGCCGCTGCCGGCTCCTTCCGGCGTCCACCGGTCATCGCGATTCCCAACTCCTCCTCGCTGACCCCGGGGGCGTACTCGCTGACGATCTCGCCTTCGAAGACGACCAGGATGCGATCCGAGAGCGACATCACCTCGTCGAGTTCGAGCGAGACGAGCAGCACCGCACGACCCCCGTCGCGCTCGGCCACGAGGCGACGATGGACATACTCGATCGCGCCGACGTCGAGCCCGCGCGTCGGCTGTGCGGCGATGAGGACCTTCGGGTTGCGCGCCACCTCACGGGCGACGACGACCTTCTGCTGGTTGCCGCCGGAGAGTGCACCCGCCCGCGTCCTCGGGCCGCCTCCGCGAACGTCGAAGTCCGCGATCAGCTTCCGGGCACGCTCGATCAAGCGGCGCGGGTAGAGCCAGCCGCGCTTCGAATCGGGCTCTTCGCAGTAGTCGTGCAGAGCGATGTTCTCCGCGATCGAGAACTCGAGCACGAGCCCGCGGCGCTGGCGGTCTTCGGGGATGTGACCGACGCCCAGATCGAGCATCTCGCGCGGGCTCGCGTGACGCGGGACCGAGCGTCCACCCACCGCGATCCGGCCGCTCGCGGGCCTGAGGAGGCCTGTGAGGGCGTCGATCAGCTCGGTCTGGCCGTTGCCGTCGACGCCGGCGATGCCGACGATCTCGCCGGCGCGCACGCGGAACGTGACGCCCTTCACCTTCTCGAGGCCGCGATCGTCGAACACGTGCAGGTCGTCGACTTCGAGCAGTGTCTCGCCGGGACTCGCCGGCGGCTTCTCGACCTGGAGCAGCACCTCCCGGCCGACCATCGCCCGAGCCAGGCTTTCCTCCGTCGCGCCCTCCTTCGGGACCGTGTCGATCTTCTTGCCGCGGCGAAGGACGGTGATCCGGTCGGCGACCTCGAGGACCTCGTGCAGCTTGTGACTGATGAAGATGATCGACTTCCCCTGGTCGGTCAGGCTCTTGATGATCGAGAACAGCTCCCTGGCCTCCTGGGGCGTCAGCACGGCTGTCGGCTCGTCGAGGACCAGGATCTCGGCGCCGCGGTAGAGCGCCTTCAGGATCTCCACCCGCTGCTGCTGCGCGACCGTGATGTCCTGGATCCGTGCGCGCGGGTCGACCGCGAGCCCAAAACGTTCCGAGAGCTCGCCGACGCGCCGTCGCGCCTCGTCGAAGTCCAGCATCACGCCGCCGTACGTCGGCTCCTCTGCGAGGACGATGTTCTCGGCCACCGTCATGACCGGAATCAGCATGAAGTGCTGGTGCACCATCCCGATCCCGCTCGCAATCGCCTCCTTCGCCGAGCTGAACGACACCGGCTTCCCCTTGAGCCTGATCTCGCCCGAATCCGGGTGGTACAGCCCGTAGAGGATGTTCATCAGCGTCGACTTCCCGGCTCCGTTCTCGCCGAGGAGGGCGTGGACCTCGCCCTGCAGCAGCTCGAGGTCGACATGGTCGTTGGCGAGCACGCCGGGGAATTGCTTCGTGATCCCGCGCAGCTCGAGGACGGCGTCAGGCATGCCGGGCGATTCTACGGTGCCCGCAAAACAGAGAGGGCGGGCACCAGGCCCGCCCTCTCGAGAGACGATCCGGCAATCGCTAGAGCGAAGCCGGCGGGACGATCTTGCCCGCAATGATCTGCGCCTTCAACGCATTCAGCTTCGCCTTGAAGGACGCCGGCACCTTCGAGTTGATCTTCCCGAGTGCGACGCCGCCGTTCTTCAGGTTGAACGTGATGTCGCCGCCGCCGACGAGCGTCCCGTCCTTGGCCGCCTTGACCGTGAGATAGACCCCCTGGTCCACCCTCTTCACGGCGCTCGTCAGGATGTGCGAGCCGAGGTAGGCCTGGTCGACGTCGACGCCGACGCCCCAGACGCCCTGCTCCTTCGCCGCCTCGAGGGCGCCGAGACCGCAGGGGCCGGCGACGTTGAAGACGACGTGCGAGCCGGCCGCGATCTGGTTGCTCGCGATCGCCTTGCACTTGTCCTGCGCGATGAAGTCCTGTGAGTAGCCGACCTTCACCTGCGTATCGGGCACGCACTTCTTCGCGCCGGCGCGATACCCGGCCGCGAACGAGTCGACCGGCGGGATCTTGACGCCCGCGGTCACGCTGATGATGTGCTTCGCGCCGTCCTTCTTCGTCATCAGGGCGGCGAGACACCCGACCAGGTAGCTGTTCTCCTGCGTCGCGTACGTGAGCCCGGTGACGTTCGGGATCGTCTTCCCCTTCTTGTCCGTGAACGGGGCACCCTTCACGCTGTTGTCCGTGATCGCGAAGTGGGTCTTCGGGAACTTCTTCGCGACAGTCGCCTCCGCGTCCGCGAGCAGGAAGCCGGCGCCGATGATGACGTCGAAGCGCTGCCGCGCGAGCGTGGCGAAGTTCGGGATGTAATCCCCGGCCGAGTGCGACTCGATCGCCCGGGTCTCGACCCCGCCGAGTTTCTTGGCGCGATTCAGCCCGACGAGCTGAAACTGGTTGAACCCCTTGTCGTTGAAGCGGCCGACATCGCTGACGAGCCCGGCCTTGATCGTCGCCCTGTGCGCTGCGCTACCGGTCCCAACCAGAAGCACCGCGACAAGAGCGATCGCCGGCAGAACGACTGCCGGCAGCAGAAAGCGTTTCTTGGTCACGCAAATCCTCCCTCAGAAGCTAATCCGCACGTTCCCCCGGGGGCGGGGGCCGTTTGATCCTACTGCCTCAGACCCCGTGGTCAACTACGTCAGACGTCGATGCGCCTCGGGAGTTAGTCACCCGCCGTGAGCGCCTGCTCACCCTTGCGAAGAAGGGCGTCCGCGCAGGTCCTGATGCGGTCGAGATCCTCACGCGTCGCGCGCGCGACGCGCTCGCGGACGAGCTCTTCGCAGCGCTCCAGCACGGCGGGCCAGGACTCGGGATCCTCGTCGCGCGCCTCCAGCAGCCGTCGTAGCCAGCGACGCCCGTACTCGGCGTGCAGCGTCTCGTCGGCCCAGTCGAACTCCATGTCGACCTCGCTCGTCGAGTCGCCCATGCCGTGGAACGCCTCTGCCCGCTCGCGCTTCCGGCCGATGTTCCTCGTCTCGAAGTACCCGAGCATGCCCAGCCGGTAGATCGCGTCCTGGCCCGCACAGGATTCGTAGATGTAGCCGCCGAGCGGAATCTCCGCCGGCGCGAATCCCCAGGCTTCGAGGCGACGAGCGCCCATCAGCATGTGCCGGCTCTCGTCGTAGAGCCAGCGGGCGGCGTCGCGCGTGAACTCCCAACCCAGCTCGGTCGAGAGCCGGTCGAGGATC
The DNA here is from genome assembly GCA_963719325.1 of uncultured Actinomycetes bacterium. Taxonomy (GTDB): domain Bacteria; phylum Actinomycetota; class Thermoleophilia; order Gaiellales; family Gaiellaceae; genus DATBLE01. The sequence continues at coordinate 70,463 of CAVRBW010000005.1, read as the reverse complement.
AGCCCGGCGGTCTCGACCGCCCACACCTCGTTCAGGTGGCTGACCGCCGAGCGCAGCTGGAGGGCGCGACCTTCGCCGTACGGGTACGACGGGTCGAGCACGTCCGGCCAGTAGAAGCTCGAGGAAAAGTACCGAGGGTCGCGAGCCGGGTCCTCTGCCGAGAGCTCGATGCCGGTGAGCGTCTCGACCTGGCGCTCCTTGTCACGCACTGCTGCCTCGACGAGGCGCAGTGAAGGCCCGTCCGCCAGCTCGTCACCTCCGGTGAGGTACTCGCCGTAGTCGTCGACGAGCCGCCCGACGAGCTTCTTCAGCTCGCCCGGCGTGGCCACGGAGATCTCCTCCGCCTGGTCCTCCAGGAAGCGGGAGGGGTAGCGAAGCTCGAAGACCCGCTCCCGCAGCGCATCTCCGGCCAAGGCGCTCTCCCAGGCCGCTCGTGCGAGCTCTGCCTTCTCCTCCAGCGGGGCGACCGACGGGATGAATCTCCCACATGCGAGCGCCACGGCCCGTTCGCGATAGAAGAGGCGCGTGACCAGCTGGGCCGTGTCGAGCCGCTCGCGCAAGTCGCGGGTCGGGGGCAGGTACGTCATCCGAGAACCGACAACACGAGCTCGAAGAACCGTTCCGTGTCGTAGTCGGTGACGACGCGGGCGTTCGGCTTCCGTTCGGTTCGGCCGAGCGTGTCGATCAGGCACCAGCCGCGCGTCAGGTCGCCGCTCGTCTCCACGTCGACGACGGCATCCTCGGCGGCGAGGATCAGCGAAGGGTCGAGAACGGCCGCACAGGCCATCGAGTCGGGGTGCGTCGAGCCGCCGAGGTGGTTCACCTTGTCGTCGAACTCGCGCGCCTTGCGGTTCACCTGGCCGAAGAACGCCGCGAGCGGTGTCCCCAGCGCGGCGATGCGGGCAAGCTTGTCGTCGTCGAAGACGCCGTGGGAACGGGTGAGCGTCCAGGTGAAGAGCGTCAGCGGGAATCCTGCGCCGAGGACGATCTTCGCCGCCTCCGGGTCGACGTAGAAGTTGTATTCGGCTGCAGGGGTGATGTTTCCGATGCCGCCCCCCATCACGTACAGGTGCTCGACCATCCCGGCGATCGACGGGTCGCGCGTGACGGCGGCGGCGAGATTCGTCAGCGGTGCCTGCGCGAGGATGGTCAGCTCGCCCGGGCTCTCGTTGACCCGGCGAACGAGCTCGTCCGCGGCGTGCCTCGACTCCGGGCGTTGGCGCGCCCGCGGAAAGAACGAGTCGCCCATCCCGTCCTGGCCGTGGACGTACTCCGCCCCCACCCACTCGGCGATCAGCGGCCGGGAGCAGCCCGGGTAGACCGGCACGTCGCCGCTTCGGCCGGCCATCTCGACCGTGTAGAGCGCGTTCTCGACCTCCTGCGCGAAGGAGACGTTCCCGCAGCAGACGGTGATCGCCTCCAGCCGCGCCCTCGGGTCGCGAAGGGCGAGCAGGAGCGAGAACACGTCGTCGCCGGCGGTGTCCGTGTCGACGAGCAGCCGAATCATCCGACGACCGCAAGCCGTCGCTCGAGCTCCGCGCGCGTCGGCAGGCCCGGCACCACCCCCTGGTGTTCGACCATGTTCGCCCCGGCGGCGCAGCCCCAGCGCACTGCGTCCAGATCCGACCTTCCCTCGGCGAGCGCGACCGCGAAGGCGGCGCAGAAAGCATCGCCGGCACCGGTCGAGTCCACAGGGTGGGCCGGAAAGGCCGGCACGTGGTCCGCACCGAGTCGGGCACCCCGCTCGCCCAGGGTGAGCACGACCGTGCCCTTCGCCTCCGCGACCGCCGGCACCTCGGTCTCGTTCGGGACCAGGTAGTCGGCTGCGACGATCAACGGCTGCGGCGGAGCCGGAGCGGGATTCAGGATGGTGCGAACGCCGGCCACGCGGCCCACCTCGAGGGCGTGCACCGCAGTCGCGACCGGGATTTCGAGTTGGACGAGCAGGACGTCTGCGGTCGCGATCTGCGCAGCGAACGCGTCGACGTGCGCCGGCGTGAGCGTCGAGAGCGCGCCCGGAACGATCACGATTCGGTTGTCACCGCCTTGCTCGACCAGGATCGCGGCGGACATCGTGGGGAGCGGAGCGCGGAGGACGGCACCGGCATCGACTCCTTCCTCGGCCCAGAGCGCGAATGCGTCGTCGCCGAAAGCGTCCTCGCCGACGGCTGTGAGCAAGGTGACATCGGCACCCAGACGGGCCACGCCGATCGCCTGATTCGACCCCTTTCCTCCCGGGTCGGTCCGGAAAAGATTGCCGATCACGGACTCACCCCGTTCCGGCACGCGCGCCGCCCCGAAGGTGAGTCCGACTCCGTAGCTGCCGACGACTGCAACTCGCGTCACGTGAGGATCTTAGAGCCGCGACTGTCTCCGGCAGGCCCGAGGGACAGGCCCTCGGCCAGGGCCGGAAGCGCCGCCAATCGGGATGGATAGGCGGTTCGGAGCCGAGCGAACTGTCTGTTCGAGCCGGTCGAGGGACTGTCCCTGGGACACGGCCCGTTCGGGCTAGGACGCCAGCGTTTCGGTCTCGCCGGCGAGCACGCGGCGCGGCTTCGAGCCTTCGTAGGGCGAGATGATCCCCCGCCGCTCGAGCATGTCGATCAGACGCCCCGCGCGGGTGTAGCCGACGCGAAGTCGGCGCTGGAGCAAGGAGACCGACGCCGTCTGTGCCTGAACGACGACTTCGATCGCGCGCTCCAGCAGCGGATCCTCGTCGGGGTCGAACTCGTCGTCGGCTTCGTCGCCTTCGCCGTGCGGACGCTCGGGCGCCTCCAGGAGCGACTCGTCCAGCTCCTGCTCCCTTTGGGCACGACACTGCTCGACGACGAGTGCCACCTCTTCCTCGGTGACGTAGGCGCCCTGCAGCCGCTGCAGGCGCGAGGTGCCGAGCGGCTTGAAGAGCATGTCGCCCTGGCCGAGCAGGCTCTCCGCGCCGGACTGATCGAGGATCACCCGCGAGTCCGTCTGGCTCGAGACGGCAAACGCGATGCGCGACGGAACGTTCGCCTTGATCATCCCGGTGATCACGTCAACCGATGGCCGCTGCGTCGCCAGCACCAGGTGGATGCCCACGGCGCGCGACTTCTGGGCGAGCCGGATGATCGCGTCCTCGACGGCTTGCGGCGAGATCATCATCAGGTCGGCGAGCTCGTCGATGACGACGAGGAGGTACGGGAGCGGCTTGTCGCCCCGGCCCCGCAGCGCCCGGTTCATCTCCGGCAGGCTGCGCGCTCGCACGATGCTCATCCGCTCGTAGCGGCGCTCCATCTCTCCGACGACGTTCGCCAGCGCGGCGGCGGCGGTCTTCGGGCTCGACACGACCGAGGTCAGGAGATGCGGGATCGACTCGTAGTAGCCGAGCTCGATCCGCTTCGGGTCGATGAGGATCATCCGGACGTCGTCGGGGGTCGCTCGCAGGAGGATCGACGTGAGGATCGTGTTGATGCAGCCGGACTTGCCCGAGCCGGTCGTCCCCGCGATCAGCAGGTGCGGCATCCGCGCCAGGTCGGTCCACACCGCGTTGCCGGAGATGTCCTTGCCGAGCCAGACGGAGAGCGGGCTCGCCGTCGCCGGCAGGTCGTCGTAGACGTCGCCGAGGGTGACGAGGTTCGGCGCGTGGTTCGGCACCTCGACCCCGACGGCCTGCTTGCCGGGGATCGGGGCCAGGATCCGAATCTCCGTCGTCGCAAGGGCGTACGAGAGGTCGTCCTTGAGGGCGGCGACCTTCGCCACCTTCGTCCCGGGAGCGAGCTGAAGCTCGTACCGGGTGACTCGCGGCCCGGAAATCTCGCCGACCACGTGTGCGTCGACCCCGAAGTTGGCGAGCGCCTGGACGAGGACCTCGGCCGTGCGGGCGTTGGCCGCACTGGCTCCGCGCGGCGCTGCCTTCGAGCGCCGCAGCGCGCCCGGGTCGGGAAGCCGGTAGACGGACGTGCCGCGTTCCTCGGTGACGTCGAACAGTGATGGTCGCTCTTCGTCTGCCTCGTCCTCTTCGGTGACGAGCAACGGGGACGGTGCGACGACGTCCGGGAAGTCCTCGACGACGTTCACCGGAGTGTCGCCTTGCGCGAGCAGGTCGGTGAGCGGCGGCCCGACCGGATGAGGCGCCGGGTGAACCGGCGCCGCCCGGCGCGCAGGCCGAGCCTTGGCGGCGCGTCGAACGGCGCCGGCCCGACCGCCTCAGGAAGGCGCCTACAGATGCCCCGCTGACGAGCAGTCCTCCGGCCAGAAGCAGGAAGACCCCGAGCAGGCGCGTCCCGGTCGAGCCGACCAGACTGCCGAAGACCGCCTCGAGGCCCCTGCCGAGATAGCCGCCGTGCGGGCGACCGAGAACGAGCCCGAGGGCGAGAGTCGTCACGACCAGGCCCGTTCGGAACGGGCCGAAGCGCGGGAGGTCGCTCCTCGCGACCATCAGCAGCCCGACGGCGAGGCAGCCGACCGGGAGCGCGTACGCCGTCCCGCCGATCACCGCGACCAATCCGTCGCCGATCGCCCTGCCGACGTAGCCGCCGTTCCAGCCCGCGTACAGCACGCTGGCCATGAACAGGCCGAACGCTCCCAGGCCGAGCCCGATCAGCTCGGGATGCTGGTGCGCTGCCGCACGGGAGCGCCGCCTCTTCTTCCGGATCCGCGCCGGAGACTTCGGGCGTACCTTGCTGGGCCGCTTCTTGCGCGCCATGAGCGCGACTTCGACGGCGCAAGCGCTAACCCTTCGAGAAGGCTCGCTCGAACACGCCGCCGGCGACGCTTCCTTCGGGCATTCCCGTCTCAGGCGGGTAGTAGACGACCAGCTCCTCGAAGCCCGCATCGCGCCAGCGGCCGACGAGATCCGCGAAGGACTCGTCAGAGCTCCAGGGGGTCTCGCCGACGAACGAGTAGCCGATCAGGGCGGAACGGAGCACGCTTCGCCCCGTTTCCGCACAGAGCTCGTCCAGCCGCTCGTTGTCGTCGCGGCCACGCCGCACCGCCTCGTCGGGCGTGAGCCCGACGCCCCCGAACGTGTTCCAGCGTGTCGCGTACTTTGCGGCGAGGGAGAGAATCGTCCTTCCGCGACCGGCGATCGTCAGCGGAACGTCGGCCTTGGGCTGGAACCGCTCGTCGCCGAGCAGGTTCGTGAGCCGCTCCGTCCACTCGCCGAACAGGCGAGCACGCTCCTTCGGCTCCCACCGAGTCGCCTCGACGAGGTCGTGATCGAGGGATCCGGTCTGCCCCGACCCGATACCCAGCTCGAGCCGGCTTCCGGAGAGCTCGGCGACCGTGAGTGCCGTGCGCGCGAGCACAGCCGGGTTGCGCAGGGTCATCGGGCTGACGAGCGTGCCGATCCGGGGTCGGTTGGTGAGGTGCGCGAGGGCGGTGACGCAGCTCCAGGCCTCGAACCAGGGCTGCTCGGGATGCATCCAGTTGACGAGATGGTCGGCGACCCAGATCGTCTCGACATCGAGCTCGTCGAGTGTCTGCCAGCGTTCGACCAGCGTCCTCCACGGCGCGTTCTGGAGGGTGAGGACGCCGAGCCTCATCCCAGCGAGGCGATGCGCTCGAGCAAGAGCTCGACGAAGCCGTCGGCGTCAATGTCCACGCCGACCTCGGCGTTCTGCTCCCAGCCGACGCGGCCGCGAAGGTCGACGTTCGTTCGCCCGCGCCCCAGCTCCCCGTCGCAGTCGACTCTGACGCCGGTTCTGACGGTGGTGACGAGTCCGGGTCGGAAGGCGTGTGCGAGCGCGACGGCGTCGTGAATCGGCGACCCGTCCCAGCCGTAGGTTCGTCGGTGGAAGCGCCCGTAGAACTCCAGCAGCTCGGCCACCATCGCGCCCACCCGGCCGGACTGCCGCAGCCGGTCCGCGTGCGTGGGCCCCACCAGCGCCTTGTGGGTGACGTCGAGGCCGATCATCGTCACGTCGAGCCCGCTCGAGAACACGCGGTCGGCGGCCTCCGGGTCGCACCAGATGTTGAACTCGGCCGCAGGCGTGACGTTGCCCTCGCCGATCGCGCCTCCCATCAAGACGATCCGATGAACTCGGGCCGCCGCCTCCGGGTACCGAGCGAGGAACAGGCCGATATTCGTCAGCGGTCCCGTCGGGACGAGGGTGATCGGCTCCGAGGTCGCCAGCACCGTGTCCGCGAGGAAATCGATGGCGTGCCGATCCACCGTGCTGGTGCTCGGCGGCGGCAGTGCTGGCCCGTCGAGCCCGCTCTCCCCGTGGACGTACTCGGCGACGAACTGTTCGCGGCGGAGCGGTCGATCGGCTCCCGCCGCCACCGGGATCTCTGCTCGGCCGGCGAACTCCAGGACCTTCAGCGCGTTCGCGGTCGTCTTCTCGAGCGTCTGGTTGCCGTGAACGGTCGTCACCCCGAGAAGCTCTACTTCAGGACTCGCCAGAGCGAGCAGGAGGGCGATCGCATCGTCGTGCCCCGGGTCGCAGTCGAGGACGATCTTCATGCCCGGAGTATCTCGTCCACTTCCGCCGCAGTGGGGAGCGACGGCTGTGCCCCAGGCCGCGAAGCAGCGAGCGCACCGGCGGCGCACGCCCTGCGCAGCGCGTCGTCGCGATCTCGCCCCTCGAGCAGGGAGACGAGCAGGCACGCGGTGAAGGAGTCGCCTGCGGCCGTCCCGTCGACTGCCTGCACCGGCGGCGGCTCCGCGCGGGCGAGCTCGCGCCCGTCCTCGAGCAGGACCGCCCCCTCGGCACCCAGCGTGAGCGCGATCAGCCCGCCGAACCGGCCCACGGCTTCGAGCTCATAGCGGTTCACGACGAGCAGGTCGACTTCGGCGAGCAGCTCGGCCGGCAGCGGCCGGGCCGGGCCTGCATTCAGGCAGAAGAAGGCCGCGCGAGTGGCGGCGGCCGCCACCGCTTCGACCGGGATCTCGAGCTGGCAGAGGACCGCGTCCGCTCCCGTGAGGTCTCCGGGTTCCGCGAACGAGTTCGCGCCGGGTGCGACGACGATCTGGTTCTCCCCGTCGTCGGCGACCAGGATGACCGCGACGCCGGTCGGCGCACCGACGCGCCGGACGGAGTCGAGGTCGACACCTCCCTCCCGGAGGAGTGCCAGCGCCTCCTCAGCGAACAGATCGTCGCCGACGGCGCCGACCATCCGCACCGTTGCCCCCAATCGGGCGGCGGCAAGCGCCTGATTCGCTCCCTTCCCGCCGGGAATGCGCTCGAAGCGTGCGTCCGTGAGCGTCTCCCCCGGCCTCGGCAGGCGCTCGCAGCGAGTGACGAGGTCGAGGTTGATCGAGCCGACGACGGCGACGACGGGCGCTCCCATCGACCGACCATCCTAGAGCCCACTCGCTCACATGGTCCCCAGTCGCCGCGGCGCCCGACACGTGCGGGCGCGGCACGCAGCGGAAGCTGAGGTGCGACCGGTGAGGGAGGGGGGTTCATGGGGGGACCGGCCGTTCCCCCATGAAGCGAGCGGAGCGAGCGTTACGCGGCGAGGGCGCGCAGGTCGTCGAGCGTCCGACCGAGCAGGTTCTCGCGCAGATCGAACAGGCCGGCCCAGAGAGAGGAGCGATCCGGCGCCGAGCCGATGTCAGCCGCCGCCCTCAGCCCCTCCAGCGCCCGGACGAGCACGGCCAGCTCGAGGTACGCCTGGGCGACCCGCACGGGCGCGACCGCGACTCCGGCACGTTCCAACACCCCCTGCCAGTCGCGAAGCTCTCCCGCCCCGGGCTCTCCGTACCACGATCGCCCTTCCGCTCGCTCCGGCTCGAGCTCGAGCAGGTAGCGGCCGAGAGGCCGTTCGAGCCCGGCAAGCGCGGTCTCGGCACGCTCTGCGGCCCGTCGGAGCGCTGCCTGCCGCCGTCCGGGCGTGGACGGACTCGCATCGCCACGCGCCCAGCGCTCGAGCAACCGGCAGAAAGACAGCGCGGCCACCTCGCAGGCGGAGAGCTGGGCGATCAGACGTCGAGCGGTCGATTGTTCGGCCGCGTTTCCGGCCAGAATGCCGGCCCAGCCGTCGACGACCGCGCTCACACCTCGACGACGACCGGCAGGATCATCGGCCGCCGCTTCGTCCGGTCGTAGATCAGCTGGCCCACACCGTCGTGCAGGTGCTCCTGGAGCAGCTTGATCTCGACGACGTCCTGCTCGATCAGCTCTCGCAGGACGTTCTCCGCCTCCTCGCGCATCTCGTCGAACAGCGGCTCGCTCTCTGCGAATCCTCGCCCGACCAGCTCGGCGGTCGCCGACCGCGACCCGTTCTGGCTCGCCAGCGTGGCGACGATGATGAGCACGCCGTCCTCCGCCATGTGGCGGCGGTCGCGAAGCGCGACGTCTCCGATATCCCCCACCCCGAGGCCGTCGACGAAGGTGACGCCCGCTTCGACGCGGTCGACGATCGCGGCACCGGCCGGCCCGACCTCGACCACCGACCCGTTCTCGGCGAGCACGATGGAGGAAGCCGGGATCCCCGCATCCTGCGCCAGGCGCGCGTTCGCCGCCTGCATCCGGTACTCGCCGTGAATCGGCATCACCGCCTTGGGCCGGACGAGACCGTACAGCGTGCGGATCTCCTCCTGGTTGGCATGCCCGGAGACGTGCACGGCAGCGTTCTCCTCGTGCAGGACCTCTGCCCCGCGCTTCGAGAGCTGGTTGATCGTGTCGTGGACCCGCAGCTCGTTCCCGGGTACGGGCCTGGCGGAGAGGATCACCGTGTCGCCTCGGTCGACGACGACGGCCGGATGGTCGTTGTAGGCGATCCGGGTCAAAGCGGACATCGGCTCGCCCTGGCTGCCCGTGCAGAGAATCAGTACCTCGTGGGGCGCGTACTCCTCGAGCTCTCCGGGCGGGATCATCGCCCCGTCCGGCACCTCGAGGTATCCGAGGTTGCCGGCGATGTTCAGGTTCTTGCGCATCGACCGCCCGACCACTGCGACCTTGCGGCCGGTCTGGACGGCGACGTCGATCGCCTGCTGCATGCGGTGCACGTTCGATGCGAACGACGCGATGAGCACGCGTCCCTGGCGCTGCGGGACGATCTGCCTGAAGGCTTCGCCGACCAGCCGCTCCGAGCCGGTGAAACCGCGCCGCTCGGCGTTCGTCGAGTCGCAGAGCAGCAGGTCGAGACCCCGGTTGCCCATCTCCGCAAGTCGTCCGACGTCCGTGCGGAAGCCGTCGACGGGCGTGTGATCGAGCTTCCAGTCGCTCGTGTGCAGGACGCGAGCCACGTCGGTCTCGATCAGCACCGCGACGTTGTCTGGAACGGAGTGGGCCATGCGGACGAACTCGAGCCGGAACGGCCCCAGCTGCACTGGCCCGCCCTCGGGATCGATCTCGCGCAGCTCCACCGCCCGGAGCAGGCCGTGCTCGTCGAGCTTCGACTTGACCAGGCCGAGGGTGAGGCGGGTGGCCCAGACCTCCGGCACCGGCACCTCACGCAACAGGTACGGAAGCGCCCCGACGTGGTCCTCGTGCGCGTGGGTGAGGACAACTCCCCTGATGTCCTGAGCTCGGTCGCGAACGTAGGAGAAGTCCGGGAGGAGGAGATCGACGCCGAGATGCTCGTCGCGCGGAAACGCGAGCCCGGCATCGACGATCATGCTCCCGCCGTCGTGCTCGAACACGGTCATGTTCTTGCCGACCTCGCCGAGCCCGCCGAGCGGGATCACACGGAGAAAAGGGGCTGGCACCCACCGAGTGTATCCGCGGGCGGCTCGTGGCCATGCCGGCGGGACGCGAGGGAGATCACCCTTTGCGGTGACGCTACGGCGTCCCGGCGGGGTCACAACGAGCATATGCACTTGTGCACGTGCCGATTCCGAGCCTTCTGGCTGCTCTCCTGCCTGGTCGCCGCCGTCCTGCTCGCGCTGCCTTCGGCGGCCCTCGCGGGGGGCGTGAAGGCTCACGCCGCGTCACGGACGCTCCAGCCGGCAACACATGCCCGAGCCGTCGGTAGGGCGGCGAATGCAGACGACGGCGGCGGGAAAGGCCAGGGCCGGTCCCAAGAAAACGACGGCCAATCGCAAGGGACCCAGGGCCAGTCCCAGGACGACCACGGCCAGTCGCAGGGCACCCAGGGCCAGTCCCAGGACGACCACGGCCAGTCGCAGGGCACCCAGGGCCAGTCCCAGGACGACCACGGCCAGTCGCAGGGCACCCAGGGCCAGTCCCAGGACGACCAGCACGGCCAGCCGGCGCAACCCGCCGGCCCTGCGGACTCACACGGCGTCGGCCCGGCCGTGCCGCAAGACGCCGGCTCCCCATCCTCCCCCGCCCGCGGGTCAGGAAGCGCGCACGCCGACTCGCAGCGAGCGGGAAACGGCCCGATCTCGCCGGCGGCCGTGCCCACCGTCGATCCGACGCTCGCCCAGATCGCCCAGGTCGTGCAGGAGCACCAGGGACGTTCGGCAAAGCTCCACGTCATCGTCTACGGGCCTCGCGGCACGCAGGCCCTCGCCGCGGTCGAGGCGCAGCAGGTCCGGTCCCTGTCCCTGATCCACGCGGTCAGCGCGATCGTCGACGCGTCAGAGCTCGGCAACCTCGGCCTGACGGCGGGTGTCACCTACGTGAACGTCGACTCGCCCCTGACGCCAAGCCGTGGCGGCGCCTCGAGGACGGCCCGCGCGCTCGGAGTCGCCTATCCGCTGGTGAGCGGCGCAGCCGCTGCCTGGTCGCTCGGGCTGACGGGCAAGGGCGTCGGAGTCGCGGTGCTCGACAGCGGGGTGCTGCCGGGCGGCGGAGACCTCGGCGGCCGCGTCACGCGTGTCGCGTTGCCGGGTCAGAAGGGCGGTGCGAGCCTCGACGACACCGTCGGTCACGGCACATTCGTCGCCGACGTGCTCGCAGGCGAATCCGCCGACGGCCGCCACATCGGCGTCGCGCCCGGAGTATCCGTCTACGCCGTCGACGTCGCCCGCCCGGGCGGCTCCGTCTACACGAGCGACGTCGTCAGCGGACTGGCCTGGGTGCTCGAGAACAGAGTCGGCGCAAACATCCGCGTGATCAACCTTTCCCTGTCCGAGTCGGTACCGAGCTCGTACACGACGAGCGCACTCGACCAGGCCGTCGAGAGGCTCTGGCAGGCAGGCGTCGTCGTAGTGACCAGCTCGGGGAACCTCGGCCCCAACACGATGCGGTACGCGCCCGGCAACGACCCGTTCGTGATCACGGTCGGCGCGTCCGACACGAGCGACACGGTCGACGTAGCAGACGACCGCCTCGCGAGCTTCTCCTCGTTCGGCGTCACGGCCGACGGCTCCACCAAGCCGGAGATCGTCGCCCCTGGCCGGCACATCGTCTCGAGCCTCGTCGCCGGCTCCATGCTCGACGTCAAGGCGCCGGCCGCAAACCACGTCGAGCGCGGGTACCTGATGGCGAACGGAACCTCCTTCGCCGCTCCGCAGGTGGCCGGCGCCGCCGCGATCCTGCTCCAGCGCAACCCGAACCTGACGCCGGATCAGATCAAGTGGCTGCTCCGCGCCACCGGTCGGTCGATCACGGGCAGCGCCGCGCCCGCCCTCGACATCGCCGGCGCGCTCGCTTACGCCGGCATCGTCGGAAGCGCGAACCAGGGCATCCCCCTTGCCGCGAGCCCCACGCCGGCCGCGAGCGGGGCCGGCAGCTCGGTTGCCCGTCTCGTCACAGATGCCGTCGCCGCCCAGCGGGCCGCGCTCGAACACGAAGCATCGTCTGCCTGGAGGGCCGCGGGCGCCCAGTGGAGGGCTGCCGGCGATCTCTGGACGAAGGCGTCCTCGCCCGTCGCGGCCGCGAGTGCGTACGACAACGCAGCTCGCGGCGCCGCCGCCGGCGGCTCGTTCCGCGACGCCGCGACCGCCTGGCTCGCTGCGGCCGCAGCAGTCCGCCGCGCCGGCCTGGTCGCATGGGAGCCCGTCGCCCTCGAGCTCGCGGCTCGGGCACTGATGGGCGCCGGCACGTACGCCGCCGCCGGGCAGACGATGGAACGGGCCGCCCGGCTCTGGGCTGCGGGCTCCGCCCGCCGTGCGACCGCGGCCGCCTGGAGAAAGGCGGCGCTCGCCTGGAGCCTCGCCGGCCGCCTCGAGAGAGCGACGTCCGACAGGCGGCGTGCGTCCAGCGCGACGACGATCGCGCGCGCAGCGGTCAATGCCAGCGCCGCCTGGAACGCCTCGGCCGCCTGGAACGCCAGCGCCGCCTGGAACGGCGCGGGCTTCACCGCCTCGGCGGCCTGGAACGCCAGCGCTGCCTGGAACGCCTCGGCCGCGTGGAACGCCAGCGCCGCCTGGAACGCAGTCGGCGGCGCCTCGAGCTGGAGCTCGGCAACCGCCTGGAACCTCGACGCTTCCTGGGACTAGCGCATGACGGACGACGTGGCCCAGGAGCAGCCCGGCCTGACCGGTCGGGATCCAAACGTCCTCATCTCCCTGGTCGCCTGCACCGCGACGGCGGCGCTCGCACTCTCGGCCGACGGCATCTGGCACGCCGTGCGCGAGCGGCCGGGGCCGCTGCTCGCGTTCGTCGGCCTGGCGCTCGTCCTCCAGCTCGTCTCGATCGAGCTCTACGGGCACGGCTCCTTCAGCTTCGGCGGCGTCGGCCTGCTGGCCCTGGGCTTTACCTTCGGGTCGAGCCCAGCGATGGCGGTGGGCGCGCTGATGGGGGTCGCAAACCTGATCGCACGTCGCCGCCACGGCGCGAGGCTCAACCGCGGAGTCTTCGACGCCGCGCAGTTCAGCCTCGCCGCCGGGGCAGGAGCGGCAGTCTTCGACGCACTCGCCGGACCCGACTGGTCGGCTGCCGCGCGAATCCTCCCGTCGATCGCCGCCGGCGTCGCGTACATGGTCGTCAACATCGGCCTCCTCTCGCTCACGATCGCCCTCGCGGAAGGAGAGAGCCAGGTCGCAGTCTGGCGCGAGCGCTTCCGGTGGCTGACGCCGTACTTCCTCGCCGCCGGCCCCCTCTCCCTCGGCCTCGTCGTCGCCTACGAGAACGTCGGGCTTCCAGGGTTGATTGCCTTCGTGCTCCCGCCGGCGCTGCTGACGTTCTCGACCCGTCAGTACGAGTCGCGGACGAGACAGTCAGTCGAGGAGGTGCGGGCGGCGAACGAGAAGCTGCGCACGGCGAACGCGCAGCTCGCCGAAAGGAACGACGACCTCCACGCGCTGTTCCAGTTCGCAGGCGGACTCGCCGCACGCGCGCATGACCGCGCTGCGCTCATCGCCTACGCGGAGCGCGAGTTGTCGCGCCTGACGGGGTCACCAGCGGAGATCCGTCCCGCCGACGGCGAGGGCGGCATCGAACTCCTGGCCGGTGATTCGAGGGTCGGCGGCGTCCATCTCGGGCAGCTTCCCGGACTGGAGGGCGAGCGCTGGAACCGGCTGCGGGAGGCGATCCTGCCGCAGCTCGCGACCGCAATCGAGAGCGCCGACCTCGTCGAGCACGCCCGGCGGCGGCATCTCGGGACGATCGCCGCCCTCGCGAGGAGCATGGAGGCGAAGGACTACTACACGGGCGGCCACACGCAGCGCGTCTGCGAGATCGCCGTCGCGGTCGCCGCACGACTCGGCTACGCCGGCGAGGAGCTGGACGCGATCCAGATCGGCGCGCTCCTGCACGACATCGGCAAGATCGGAATCCCCGAGCGCATCCTGCACAAGCCCGGCCCGCTCGACGAGGAGGAGTGGCGGGTGATGAAGGGCCACCCGGTGATCTCCGAGTACATCCTGTCGGAGGTCGACCTCCATCCGATCGTGATGCAGATCGCACGATCCAGCCACGAGCGCATCGACGGTACGGGCTACCCGGACGGGTTGCCAGGCGGGCGCATCCCGATGTCTGCCCGGATCGTGCTCGTCGCCGACGCCTTCGACGCGCTGACGAGCGACCGGCCGTATCGTTCCGCCCGGACGGTTGCGGCCGCGATGGACGAGTTGCGGGCGAACACGGGCACGCAGTTCTGCACCGAGGTCGTCGCCGCGCTCGAGGCGGTCCACCGGGAGCAGCCTCAGATCCTCGGCGCGGCGAGGCTTCGCGCCGTGGGCGGCGCGGCAGCCTAGCTCAGGCCGGGGTGGGAATCCGCAGGCCCGCGCGCTCCAGGCAGTCGCGGACCCGAGCGACCTCGTCTGCGGTGGCGGGGACGAGCGGCAGCCGGAGGCCGCCCACCTCGAATCCGAGCAAGTTCAGCGCCGCCTTGATCGCGATCGGGTTCGGCGCCACCTTGAGCAGCTCGTAGGCCGGCTCGAGCTCGTCGTCGATCCGGCGCGCGCCTGCCTCGTCACCGTCCTTGTACGCACGGACCATCTGCTTGACCTGCGGGCCGACGACGTGCGTGTGCACGCACACGCCGCCAGTGCCGCCGAGGCGCAGGAACGGAAAGAGCAGGTTGTCGTCGCCTGCATACAGATCGAGACCGAGCTCGACGATATGACGCGCCTGGTCGAGATCGTCGTAGGCCTGCTTGACCGCGCGCACGGTCGGGATCCCCGCCAGCTCGCTGATCGTCGCCGGTTCGAGGTTGATCACGACCCGGCCTGGAATGTTGTAGATCACGATCGGTCGGTCGGTCACGTCCGCGATCGCCCGGAAATGCTCGACGATCCCGCGTGGGGGCGGCTTGTTGTAGTACGGCGTGACGACGAGAAAGCCGTGCACGCCGAGCTCGTGCGCCCGCGCGGTCAGGTGCACGGAGTGTGCCGTCGCGTTGGTCCCGGTGCCCGCGATCACGGTCGCCCGCTCGCCGACCGCGTCGAGAGCAGCGGCGTACAGCTCGAGCCGCTCGTCGTCCGTCAGCGTCGGAGTCTCGCCCGTCGTCCCGGTGACGACCAGGCCGTCGGAGCCGTGGTCGACGAGATGCTGCGCCAACTCGCGGAAGCGGTCGTAGTCGACCGACCCGTCGGCGCGGAACGGCGTGACGATCGCCGTCAGGACTTCGCCGAGCATGCCTCGATGGTACTCAGAGGAGCGCATCGAGGCCAGTCGTCAGCCCCGGCGGCAACTCCCGGACCCGCTCGATCGCCAGCAGCACCCCCGGGACGAACGCCTCGCGCGACAGGGTGTCGTGGCGGATCGTCAGCAGCTGCCCCGGACCGCCGAGCAGGACCTCCTGGTGAGCGACCAGGCCGGGTAGGCGGACAGAGTGAATCGGCGGATCGCCACCCATCGCCGCTGCGGTCGCCCTTGCGGTGCCCGACGGCGCGTCCAGCTTGGTGTCGTGATGCAGCTCGACGATCTCCGCTCGAGGAAGGTGGCGCGCCGCCTCGGCTGCGAAGCGCATCATCAGCACTGCCCCGATCGCGAAGTTCGGCACCACGAACACCGGTACGCCCCGCTCCTTCGCGCGGGCCGCGACCTCGGACAGGTCCGCCCCGCTCGTCCCGACCACGCAGGGAATTCCTCGCTCCACACATGCCTCGACGTTGCCCACGACGGCGGCCGGCTGCGTGAAGTCGACGCCGACGTCGCCACTGTCCGGAACCGGGTCGCCGACCTCCACCCCGACCACTGCGTGTCCCGCAGCCTCCAACGCCGAGACGAGCATCGACCCGACCTTGCCGCGGTAGCCGAAGAGGAGGACGTTCATGCCGCTGCTGCGAGCCCCGGATGAACCCGCTCGATCGCCTCGAGGAAACGGTCCTCGCTCGGCCCGATGCCGGCCGCCGAGATTCGGGCCGGGTCGAGCAGCACACCGGCGAGCTCGGCGAGCGCGACGGGCTCGACAGCGTCGATCTCGGCGATGATCCGGTCGAGCGAGAGCAGCTCGGTATCCGTGATCAGCGAACGGCCGAGCCGGCTCATCCGGTTGGAGGTCGACTCCATCGACAAGGCGATCCGACCCTTCAGGTTCTCTTTCGCCCGCTCGAGCTCCCGCTCGCGCAAGTTGCCCGCAGCCACGTCTGCAATCTGGGCGGCGACGATCTCGAGGCACGGATCCAGGTTCTCCTCGCGCGTCCCGACGTAGATCCCGACCAATCCCGTGTCGGTGTACTGCGAGGCGAAGCTGTACACCGAGTACGCCATCCCCCGCTTCTCGCGGATCTCCTGGAAGAGGCGCGACGAAGCCGATCCACCCAGGATCGCGTCGAGGAGCGAGGCGGCGAAACGGCGCCGGTCGGAGCGGGCGATCCCCAGGGCGCCGACGCAGACGTGGAACTGCTCCGTGTCCTTCAGCTGGAAGCGCATTCCGGGGGCCGGCTCGCGGACAAGCGGCGGGCGCACGTGCGTCTGCCTCGCCGGGGGCTCGACGCGCTGGCGTGCGGCGCGCTCGAGCAGCTCGCAGACCCGCTCGTGCTCGAGGTTTCCGGTCGCGGCGAGAACGACGTTCCCGGAGACGTACGCGTTGCGGTGATACGCGGCGATCGAGCGACGCGAAACCGAGGAGATCACCTCTGCCCCGCCGATCACCGGACGGCCGAGCGGATGACCGGAGAAGACGGCTTCCGCGAGGAGGTCGTGGACGAGGTCCTGGGGCGTGTCCTCGACCATCGCGATCTCCTCGAGCACGACCTCCCGTTCGGAGTCGACGTCGGAGAACGTGGGCGCGAAGACCATGTCCGCCATCACGTCGAGGGCGTCCTCGAGATGACGGTCGGGCACGCGCGCGTAGACGACCGTGTGCTCGCGCGAGGTCGCCGCGTTCAGCTCCCCGCCCATCTCGTCGAAGATCTCCGCGATCTGCTGCGCGTCGTAGGAGCGGGAGCCCTTGAACAAGAGGTGCTCGATGAAGTGCGAGACGCCGGCTTTGGCGTCCGGCTCGTCGCGCGACCCGGCGCCGATCCAGAAGCCGAGCGCGACCGACCGCACGGACGGCACGCGCTCGGTGATCAGCCGCTCACCCGAGTCCAGCTCCGAGAGGACGTACTCCTGCATGTCGGGCGATCCTAGCTCGCCCCGTTCGAGGATCGGGCTCAGGCAGAGACGGTGACCGCTTCGGTCTCGCTCTCCGGCATGTGGGCACCGCGGAAGAAGACGAACGCAGCGACGGCTCCGACTGCGGCGATTGCGACGAGGGCGGCGAATGCCCAGTGGTAGCCGGAGGTGTACGCCTGCGCCGTGAGGCCCCCCGCCTTCGCACGCGAGACGAAGATGGTCGACGTGACGGCGACCCCGACGGCGCCTCCGATCTGCTGGGTCGTGTTCAGCAAGCCGGATGCCAAGCCCGCCTGATGCGCAGGGACTCCGATGAATCCGGCAATCGTGACGGGAACGAACGCGAAGGCGATTGCGAGCGCCACGACCAGATAGATCGGCAGGAGGTCGGGCCAGTAATGACCGTGCACAGGCAGTCGTGTGTATCCGAGCACCGCCAGTGCGAGAACCGCCAGCCCCGTCGTCATCACGATTCTCGGGCCGATCTTCGTCACCAGCGCCTGCGCTACCCCGGCCCAGATCACCGTCGTGCCCGCCGTCGCAAGGAAGGTGAGGCCGGTCTTCAAGGCCGACCAGCCCAGGATCTGCTGCACGTACAAGGTCAAGATGAAGAAGTTCGCGTAGAGCGCAGCGCCGAGCATCAGCCCGACGACGTTTGCGCCCGTCAGCGTGCGGATGCGGAAGACCCCGAACGGCACGAGCGGAGCGCTCGAACGCAGCTCCAACCCGACGAAGACCGCGAGGACGACGACCGAGGCAATCAGCAGCCCGATCGTTCGACCGGCCGCCCAGCCGGCGTCCGGGGCCTTCGAGATCGCGTAGACGAGCAACGCGAGACCGGCGGTCACGCTCACCGCGCCTCCCGCATCGAAGCGTCGATGTCCGAGGTCTGCATGGCTCTCGCGAACGATCGGCCGAGTCAACGCGAAGACGAGTGCACCCACGGGCACGTTGACGAAGAAGATCCACTCCCAGCCGAGGTACTTCGTCAGGATCCCGCCCATCAGCACGCCCACGGCTGCGCCGGAGCCGCCCAGCGCGCCCCAGATCCCAAGTGCCTTGTTTCGCTCGGCGCCCTCTGTGAACGTGGTGGTCACGATCGAGAGCGCGGCCGGCGAGATGATCGCGGCGCCGACCCCCTGCACTGCGCGGGCGGCAATCAGGACACTGGCGCTCGAGGCGAGCCCGCACGCCAGTGACGCCAGCGTGAAGATCACGAGGCCGACGACGAAGATGCGTCGGCGGCCGAGCAGGTCGGCCATTCGGCCCCCGAGCAGGAGGAAGCCTCCAAACGTGATCGCGTACGCCGTCACCACCCACTGAACCGTCGCTTCCGCGATGTCGAGGTCTTTCTGGATCGAGGGAATCGCGACGTTCACGATCGCGACGTCGAGGATCGTCATGAAGAACGCCGCCCCGACGACGGCGAGCACGAGCCACTTGCTGCGGTCGGATTCGCTCATAAACGAACTGAACGCACCGGTGGAAGTGCGTAATCCGCAGCCTAGCGAAGCTCGGCCGGCGGGCGCCGGACCCCGCTGGCACGGTGCGTTCTCCCTGGGCGAGCTGGCTTTTCCAGGGTGTGGCTGACGAAGCCCCGGCGCGGAACGGGCGAGAAAGCAGGGACAGACCCAGAGGTCTGTCCCTGCAGTTCGCCTTGCGCTTCCCTAGCGCCGGCCGCGATCGCGACCGCCACGGCGGTCGCGGTCGCGCGGACGCTCCTCCTCGCGCGGGCGAGGCGGCGCGTCCTTCGCGCGCTCGATCAGCTCCTCCGGCTCGACGAGCGAGCCGTTCTCGTGCTTCGCGACGAGCTTCAGCCCGATCCGGCCACGCGCCTTGTCGACCTCCTGGACGATCACGTCGAGCACGTCGCCGCGCTCGATCACGTCCTCGATGTGGCCGACGCGGCCGGGGCCGACGTTGGAGACGTGGAGCAGGCCGTCGGTGCCCTTCTTCAGCTCGACGAACGCGCCGAACTGCGTGGTCTTGACGACCTTGCCCGTGTAGGTGTCCCCCACCTCGGGCTCCTTCGTCAGGGCCTGGATGGCCGCGCTCGCCGCGTCCGACTTCGTACCGTCGGTCGCGTAGATGAGGATTGTCCCGTCCTCCTCGATGTCGATCTGGACGTCGTTCTCGGCCTCGAGCGCGCGGATCGTCTCGCCGCCCTTGCCGATCACCATCCCGATGAACTCCGGATTGATCTTCACGGTCGCGATCCGCGGCGCGTGTCCCCGCAGCTCGCCACGCGGCTCCGAGATCGCCTCGAGCATCTGGTCGAGGATGAACTCGCGGGCGCGCTTTGCCTGGGCGAGCGCCTCGCGCATGATCTCGAAGGTGACACCGGTGATCTTGATGTCCATCTGGAGGGCGGTGACGCCGTCTCGCGTGCCCGCGACCTTGAAGTCCATGTCGCCGAGGTGGTCCTCCGCTCCCTGGATGTCCGTCAGGATCACGTAGTCGTCGCCCTCTTTGACGAGGCCCATGGCGATGCCCCCGACGGGCTTCTTGATCGGGACGCCGGCGTCCATCAGGGCGAGGGTCGAGCCGCAGACCGAGCCCATCGAGGACGACCCGTTCGACTCGAGCGTCTCGGAGACGAGGCGGATCGTGTAGGGGAACTCGTCCGTGCCCGGGATCATCGGCTCGAGCGCCCGCTGCGCGAGCGCCCCGTGGCCGATGTCGCGCCGCTTCGGTCCGCGCATGAAGCCGGTCTCACCCACCGAGTAGGGCGGGAAGTTGTAGTGGTGCATGTACCGCCGCTCCTGCTCGAGGGAGAGGTCGTCGATTCGCTGCCCCTCCTTGGCCGTGCCGAGCGTGAGCAGGGTCATGATCTGGGTCTGCCCGCGGGTGAAGAGCGCGGAGCCGTGTGTCCGGGGCGCCACGCCGACCTCGCATGCGATCGGCCGGATCTCCTCGGTGCCGCGACCGTCCGGCCGCCGCTTCTCGACCGCGATCTTCTTGCGGACAAGATCCTTGTAGATCGCCTCCGCGGCCCGCTTGACGAACTGCCGGGTGAGAGCGTCCTTGACCCGGCTCTCTCCCTCGGCGACTGCCGGGCCGACCGGGAACGGCAGCTCGACACTCTCGAGGATCCGCTCGAACAGCAGGTTGCGCTTCGCCGACTTCAGCTCCTTCGAGTCCTGCTCGGCGTCCGTCAACGCACGCAGCTCGGACTCGAACTGCTGCCGTACCGACTCCTCGACCGCTTCCAGACGCAGATTCTCGAGCATCGTGTTGAGGCTCGCACGCACCTGCACCTGGCGGACGATGTCCTCCTCCGTCGAGCTCATCGTCAGCTCCGGGCAGAGCTCGGCAAATGCCTCGTCCGCGGCGGCTGCGGCCTCGCGGAGCCCGTCCTGCCGGATCCGCTCGCGGATCCGGTCGCCGTGGGAGGCCTGGATCTCCGCATACACGCTCGCTTCGACCCACTTGGGCTTCCCCACCTGGCGGGCGAGGTCCTCTTGAGCCTCGCAGATGCGCCTGATCGCCTCGTGGGCGGTCTCGAGCGCCTGGAGCAGGACGTCTTCGGGGATCTCTTCTGCGCCCGCCTCGACCATCGTCAGCGCCTCCTTGGTGCCGACGACGATCAGGTCGAGCGTGCTCTCCTCCTCCGTGTCCTGCAACGTGGGGTTCAGGACCAGCTGCCCGTCGATCATCCCCACGCGGACCGCGCCGACGGGCCCGCTGAAGGGCAGCGAGGAGATCATCAGCGCTGCGGAGGCGCCGTTGATGCAGAGGATGTCGTGCGGCGTGACCATGTCGGCCGAGAGCACCGTGCAGATCACCTGCACTTCGTTACGGAACCCCTTCGGCCACAGCGGCCGGATCGGGCGGTCGATCATCCGCGCCGTCAGAATCGCGCGCTCCGTCGGCCGGCCCTCGCGCTTGAAGAAACCGCCGGGGATCTTCCCGGCGGCATACATGCGCTCCTCGACGTCGACGGTAAGCGGAAAGAAGTCCGCGCCCTCGCGCGTCTCCATGCGCCCCTGCGCCGTCGCGAGCACCATCGTCTCGCCGGAGCGGACGACGACGGCGCCGTCGGCCTGCTTCGCGAGCTTGCCGGTCTCGAAGCTGATCTCCTGGTCACCGGCGGTGACAGAGACCATCGTTCCGTTGCCGGTGGCAACACTCATTTGGTTCCTCCAGTTCTCACTGGAGAGTGGAGGTTTGAGTAAGCGCCGCCGTTTCCAGCCTCCGAGCGAGGCTCGCTCAAACTTCCACTCTCCTCTTTACCGAAATCCTGTTAGCGCCTGAGGCCCAGCTCCTTGATCAAGCCGCGGTAGCCCTCGAGGTCCTTCCGCTGGAGGTAGTCCAGCAACCTGCGGCGGCGGCCGACCAGCTTCAGCAGACCGCGACGCGAATAGTGGTCCTTCGCGTGGCTGCGCAGATGCTCGGTGAGCTCGTTGATCCGGGTTGTGAGCAGAGCAATCTGCACCTCCGGAGAGCCGGTGTCGGTGCCGTGCCGGCCGTGCTTGCCGACGATGTCCAGCTTGGCTTCCTTGGTGAGGGTCACGTTCACCTCCAGGTAGACGTCTCCGCGATCCCAGCACGCCGTAGGAAGCGCACGTACGGCCGAGGTCGCGGTCGCCGACTAGCCTAGCAAGGATGCTCAGCGCAGCCGTCGCCGCGGGGCATCCCGCCACCGTCGAGGCGGGCATCGAGGCGCTCGAGGCAGGCGGTAGCGCTGCCGACGCCGCTGTGGCCGCGTGCCTCGCCTCGTGCGTCGCAGAGACGGTGATGACCGGTCTGCTCGGCGGCGGGCACGCGATCTACCTCGACGCACGGTCGAGCTCCGTGCGCACGCTCGACTGCTTCTGCGCGGTGCCGGGTCTCGGTCGTGAACGTGGCTCGGCCGAGCTGGTCGAGCTCGATGTCCCCTTCGGCGAAGAGCTCGTCCACTACGCGGTCGGGCCGGCTTCGTGCGCGGTTCCGGGCGTGCCTGCGGGCCTCGACGCGCTCTGGCGCGAGCATGGGCGCTTGCCGTGGCGCGAGCTCTGCGCGCCAGCGGTCCGGCTCGCCCGCGACGGGGTGCCGATGCCGCCTGCTCACGTCTCCTGCCTGGAGATGCTCGCGCCGGTGATGACGATGCGCGAGGGCGCGCGCATCTACTCACCCGGGGGCAGGCTCCTGAGGCCCGGCGAGCTCCTCCAGCAACCGGGCCTCGTCGCCGCGCTGGAGGCGGTCGCCGAGGAGGGAGCGGCAGCGGTCTACACCGGTTCGATCGCTGCGGAGCTCGTGGCACTGATCGACGAGCGGGACGGAGCCGTCACCCGGCACGACCTGGCGGGCTACCGGCCAATCTGGGCCGAACCGGCGGAGGTCGCCTACGCGGGCACTCGTTTCCTCGGGCGCGTAGGACTCAACCCGGTCGGCCCGGCGATTGCGCGCCTCCCGACGTTGCACGGCCGGCCGGAGCCGGAGCGCACGCTCGTGCTGCTCGACGGTCTTGCCGTGGATCCCGGCCCGGAGACCCACACGACGAACCTCGTCGCCGCGGATGCGGACGGCAACGCCTGCGTCCTCACGACCAGCCTCGGCCTCGGCTCCGGTGACTGGGTGCCCGGTCTCGACCTGCATCTGAACAGCATGCTCGGCGAGGTCGACCTGCTCGTGGGTGCGCTCGAGCCGGGAGGCCGAATGCAGAGCATGATGTCCCCGAGCCTCGCCTTCGACCCGGACGGCCCGGTGCTTGGCGATCGGCGCTGCGGGTGGCACTCGCCTACGCACGGCGCTCGTCGGTGTCGCGGCGGCGATCCTGGACGAGGGAGTCGAGCCCCAGGCGGCGGTCGAGCGGCCGCGCGTCCACCGCGCAGGCGACGTCGTCAATGCGGAGCCGGGTGTGGACGAGGCTGCTCTGACCGTCCTCGAGGAGCGCGGCTTGACCGTGCGGCGCTGGGCGGGCCTCCACCACTACTTCGGCGGCGTGAGCGCGATCACGCCGCGAGGCGCGGCCGGAGATCCAAGACGGAGCGGCGCCGCACGTCTCGTTGTCTGATCAGCCGGGGCGCTCGGCCTGCTCGGTCTCCGCGACGTCGCGCGCGATCTGCGCGACCAGATCCTGCTCGCTCGCGAACGCGCGCTCGTCGCGCAACCGGCGCCAGAGCTCGACGACGAGCCGCTTGCCGTAGAGGTCGCCGGCGAAGCCGAGCAAGAAGGCTTCGATCCGGAGCTCGTCGCCCCCGTAGTGCGGGTTCATCCCGATCGAGATCGCGGCCCGGTGCCCGGCGGCGTGTCCGGCGTAGATGCCGTGCTTCGGAACGAGAAGATCGGGCTCGGCGGCGAGATTCGCCGTCGGGAAGCCGAGCGTTCCTCCGCGGGCGTCTCCCTCGACGACGATCCCCTCGACCTCCGGAGGGCGGCCGAGGAGGCGCGCCGCGCTCTCGATCTCGCCCGCATGGAGGTGCTGGCGGATCAGGGACGACGACACGCCGGGAACGAGCGGCACGGACTGCGTCTCGAATCCGAGCTCGGCGAGAACCTCGAGGTTGCCCGTTCGGCGATGGCCGAACCGGAAGTCGGCTCCGGTCAGCACGGCGCGCGCGCCGATCGCGCTCAGGTAGTCGCGCGCGAAGACATCCGCCTCGACCCGCTGGAAGTCGAGCGTGAATTCGACGACGAGCGCCTCCTCCACTCCTAGCTCTGCGATCAGCTCGAGTCGCCGATCGAGCGTCGTCAGCAGCTCGACGCCGTAGCCCATCACGCGCCGCGGATGCGGGTGGAAGGTGAGGACCGTCGGCACCCGTCCGGCAGCGACAGCGGCCTCGATCACCCGCCGGTGGCCAACGTGGACGCCGTCGAAGGTGCCGAGCGCGACCGTGCGATCCTTGCGGCCGAGCTCCTCGACCGAGTGCGCGACCCTCACGCGGGCATCACCACTCGGCCGACGGCGACCAGCTTGCCGTCATGGAGCGTGCGGACGTCATTCTGTGCGTGCCGCCGTCCGCATCTGATCGCCGACGCTTCGTCCGCGTCGATCTTCACCGCCGGAAGAAACGGCAGCGCCTCGGCTGCCGGAATGATCCGCTCTTCGTCCGCCTCGTCGACGGAGAACGGGCCAGCTTCGGTCCGGCGCAGCGTCCGGCAATGCCCGCCGAGCGCGTCTGCGATCGAGCGCACATACGTCCCCGAGCCCACGCGGAGGTCGAGGCGCGCGACCCCATCCGCGTACGAGAGCAGCTCGAGGGCCTCGACCCGGGAGCGCCGGACCGGCATCTCCACCACTTCCCCCCGCCGGTGTAGCCGGTACGCGCGCTCCCCCGCGATCTTGACGGCCGATGCGGCCGGGACGGGGAGCTCGACCTCACCGCGCATACGTGCAAGGCGCAGCGCGAGCTCGGGTTCGGACGGAGGCTCCTGCGTGTCGACGAGCTCACCTTCGGGATCGCCCGTCGACGTGCGCGCGGTCAGGTCGACGTCCGTCAGATACCGCTTGTCGAGACCGACGAGCCACGGCGCGAGCCGAGTGGCCGCGCCCGACAGCACGAGCAGCAATCCGCTCGCGAATGGGTCGAGCGTCCCGGCGTGGCCGGTCCGCGCCCCCGTGCGCCGGCGGATGCCGGCGATCACGTGGAAGGAGGACGGCCCTGCGGGCTTGTCGACGAGAAACAGACCACTCGGCTCAAGCCCGCGAGGCGGCAACGACGAACTCCTCGCGCAGGAACGTCGTGATCTCGTCGATGGACTCCGGGGTCGAGAAGCCGGCAGCCTGGCGGTGCCCGCCTCCGCCCCGCTTCCGGGCGATCGCCGAGACGTCGAGCTCGTCGCTCGCCGCGCGCATGCTGATTCGCCGATCGGCACCGGCCGGCTCGGGCGGCTCTCGGATCGTGGCCGCCATCTCCGTGCCGTCCACGGCCCGCAGGTAGTCGATGATCCCCTCGGCATACTCCTCGCCCACGCCGAGCTCGTTGAAGTCGCTGCGCACGAGGTGGCTGACGACCAGCCGGCCGCCTTCGTAGAGCTCGGCCCGCTCGAGCGCCTTCGCCAGCAGCTTGAGCTTCGCGAACTCGACCGATTCGTAGATGCCCTGGAAGACGCGATGCACGTCCACGCCTGCCTCGACGAGCTCGGCGGCGAGCCGGAGCGCCTTGGGCGTCGTGTTCGCGTACTGGAAGCGCCCCGTGTCGGTGACGAGGGCGACATAGAGGGGCTCGGCGATCTCGGCCGTCAGCGGGACGCCGAGCTCTGCCAGCAGGTCGCGCACGATCTCGCCGGTCGAGGACGCGTCCGGGACGATCAGGTTGACGTGACCGAAACGGGTGTTGTCGTGGTGATGGTCGACGTCGAGGACGAGCGGCGCGGCCTCGAGGAACTCCGGCGGAAGCCCGGTGCGGCTGGCGTTCGCGCAGTCGAGCGCGAACACGACTCGTGCTGCGGCGTCCCCGGGCAGCTCGCGACGGAGCTGGTCGAGCCCCATGAACGAGTAGTCCTCCGGCACCGCTAGATCGCCGGCCAGGTACATGACGCCGTCCTTGCCGAGGCGGTCCAGCGCGATCTTCGCCCCCAGGATCGAGCCGAGGGCATCGCCGTCGGGATTCTCGTGGGCGACGAGCAGGAAGCGGTCGTTGGCGCGGATCGCCTCGGCGACCGCTGTCAGCTCACTCGCCACCGGCGAGCTCGTCGATCAGCTTGCTCATCCGCACGCCTTCTTCAACGGTTCGATCGTATTCGAAGGCGAGCGTCGGGGTCCGCTTCATCCTCAGCTCCTTGGCGAGACGAGCCTGGAGGACGCCGTGCGCTGCGGCCAGCCCGGCGAGCGTTTCGGCCCGTTTGCGCTTGGATCCGAGCACGCTGACGAACACCCGCGCCTGGCGGAGGTCGGGCGAGGTCTCCACTCCGGTGATCGTCACGAAGCCGATGCGGGGGTCCTTCAGCTCCGGCAGCCCCTCCGACAGGACCTGGCGGAGCGACTCGTTCACCCTGCGCATGCGGCCGGCCATCGTCCTACGGTACCCCGGACCTAGTCGTCGACCGACACGATCCGCCGCTCCACGCGAGCGACCACCCACTCCTGGCCGTGGAGCCAGCGGTCGGCGGCGTCCAGCAGCTCGTGCAGCTCACCGACCTCGCGAGCGGAGCACGACATGACGAGCCGCGTCCGCTGCCAGAGGTCGTGGTGATCGACCTCGGCGACCGACGCTCCGAAACGGTGCTGCAACTGCGCCTTCGCCGACTTGACGTGGCTCCGCTTCCCTTTCAGCGAGCCGGCCTCCGGGAAGTGGAGCTCGATCGCGAGGATCCCGACGTAGCCCGAGGCCACGTCAGGCAGATGCGGCGAGCACGTGCCGCGCCGGTTCTGCGATCCGGCTGCTGTCGCCGGTCGCCAGGCGCAGCCGCTCCGCGGCTTCGGCGCTCGCCTGACCCGGCGCCAAGCGCCATTGCCAGTTCCCGTTGCCGACCGTTCCGGGCGAGTTCATCCGCGCTTCGTCGCCAAGCCCGAGCACGTCCTGCATCGGCAGGATCGCGATCCGCGCCTTCGATGCGAGCGCAAGCCGCACCAGCCCCCACTCCATGCGTTCGTCCTCGATCCCCGCCGCGGCGAGATCCGCGCGGGCCAGGTCGAGATCCTCGTCCGAAGCGGCGGCGATCCACCCCGCCATCGTCGGGTGATCGTGCGTTCCGGTGTAGACCACGGCGTCTTCCGGGTGCGCGGCATAGGCGTGCCGGTGACGATGCCGCTTCACGAACCCTCGGCCGAGGATTCGCGTCGACAGGAGTCCGAGCTCCGCACGGAGGCGGTCGACTGCAGGCGTGATGATTCCCAGATCCTCCGCGATCAGCGGCAGGTGCCCGAGCGACGCCTCCACCTGGCGGAACAGGGCGGCTCCGGGGCCACGATGCCAGCGGCCGTCCCGTGGGTCGCTCGCCCCGGTCGGGACCGCCCAGTAGGCGACGAACCCGCGAAAGTGGTCCACGCGCGCGACGTCGACCAGCTCGAGCGTCCGCCGGAAGCGCTCGACCCACCAGCGGTAGCCTTGCCGCCGCATCGCCGGCCAGTCGTACACCGGCTGCCCCCAGAGCTGGCCGTCCGGATGGGATACGTCAGGTGCCGCTCCGGCGACGAGCCCCGCCGCGAAGAGGTCCGGATGCGCGTCGACGTCCGCGCTGTCCTCGGCGACGTAAATCGGGATGTCCCCGATCAGCCGGACGCCCCGCTGCGCCGCGTACCGCCGTAGCGCCCCCCACTCCCGGTGGAACCGAACCTGGTCTTGGAGCGCGCCACGGCCCGCATAGCGTTCCCAGTCGTCGGCCCAGTACGCATGCTTCGCCCGAAACGCCCTCACCTCGGCCGGCGTCACCTCGGAGTCGGGGTCGGCGAGCAGGCCGCGCCAGGCGGCGAATGCGGACGAGGACGTGTAGGGCGAGCCGAAGGCGTCAGGCGGACCGAGCGGCAGCACCTGCCACCAGCTCTGCCCGGCGGCCTCGAGCCAGTCGACGAACTCGTACGCGTCCGGGCCCAGGCGTCCGCCCGGAAGCGAGGTGACGTGAAGGAGCACGCCGCTCGAGCGGCGAGACACCGGAGCCTCTCCGATCCGCGTCATCGACTTGCGCACTCTAGAGAACCGGGCCGACCTCGCTCTATCCCCGGGCCCGACTGAGGGTAACCCCCTTCGACAGGTCCGAGACGCTGTCGAGAGCGATCACGCCCACGGCGCGAGCGTCTTTCCGTCTAGGAAGAAGCGCCTGGGCCCGAGCCGTTCTCGCTCAGGTCGGTGCGTTCGACCTCGCGCACCTCGTAGACCTCGAGGACGTCGCCTTCCTTCACGTCGTTGTAGCCCTCGAGGAGGATGCCGCACTCGAACCCTTCCTGGACCTCGCGCACGTCGTCCTTGAAGCGCTTCAGCTGTGCGATCGACGTGTCGACGACGACGGCGCCGTCGCGCACGACCCTCACCTTCGCGCTGCGCCGAATGGTGCCTTGCGTGACGTATGAGCCGGCGATCGTGCCGAGCCGCGAGACGCGGAACAGCGCCCGCACCTCGGCCTCGCCGATCGTCTCCTCGTGCGAGACCGGCGCGAGCATGCCGACGAGGGCCTGCTCGATGTCCTCGGTGAGCTGGTAGATCACGCGGTACGTCCGGATCTCGACGCCTTCGCGCTCGGCGAGCTGGCGCGCCTCCGCATTCGGCCTGACGTTGAAGCCGACGACGAGCGCGTCCGAGGCCGCGGCGAGATTGACGTCGTTGGCGGTGATGCCGCCGACGTCTCGGTGGATCACGTTGACCCCGACCTCGGAGTGCGCGATCTTCGACAGCTCGTTCAGCGCCGCCTCGAGCGAGCCCTGCACGTCTGCCTTCAGCACCAGCCGAAGCTCCTGCAGGGCGCCTGCCTGCATCTCCGAGAACAGCGTCTCGAGGGAGACACCGCGCTTCGACTGCTGTGCGCGCTGCTCGCGGCGGAGGCGCTCGGCACGGATCTGCGCGAGGTGGCGAGCCTGGCGATCGTTCTCCACCACACGTGCCAGCTCACCCGCGGGCGGCGGCTTGTCGAAGCCGATGATCTCGACCGGATCCCCCGGCCGAGCCTCTTTGATCTTTTCGCTGCGGTAGTTCTGGAGCGCGCGTACACGCCCGTGCGCATCGCCGGCGACGATCGCGTCACCCACCTGGAGCGTGCCGCGCTGGACGAGCATGGTCGCCACCGGCCCGCGCCCGATGTCGAGGCGGGATTCGATGATCGGACCGGACGCATCGGTTTTCGGATTGGCTGTCAGCTCGAGCTCGGCGTCCGCGACGAGCAGCACCTTCTCGAGCAGGTCGTCGAGGTTCGACTTCTCACGCGCCGACACGTCGGAGAACTGGATCGTCCCGCCCCATTCCTCCGGTTGCAGGCCCTCGGTGGTGAGCTCCGTCCGTACGCGCTCGGTGTTCGCGTCCGGGAGATCGACCTTGTTGACGGCGACCACGATCGGCATCGCGGCCGCGCGGGCGTGCGCGATCGACTCGCGCGTCTGCGGCATCACGCCGTCGTTGGCGGCGACGACCAGGACCGCGATGTCGGCGACCTTCGCGCCGCGTGCTCGGAGAGCGGTGAACGCCTCGTGGCCCGGGGTGTCGAGGAAGGTGATCTTCCGCCCGTTGTGAGCGGCCTGGTAGGCCCCGATGTGCTGGGTGATCCCACCCGCCTCGGTCTCGACGACCGAGGACTCGCGGATGGCGTCCAGGAGCGTCGTCTTGCCGTGGTCGACGTGACCCATGATCGTCACCACCGGGGGCCGCGGGGCGAGATCGCCCGGATCGTCCTCGAACGCCTCCGGCTCGACGTCCTCCTCACCGGCATGCTTGATCGTGATCTCCCGCTCGACCGCCGTCCCGATCAGGTGCACAGCGTCGTCCGTCAGCGATTGCGTGATCTGGACGATCTCGCCGAGCCCCATCATGATCTTGATGATCTCGGCGACGGGTATGCCGAGCGCCTGGGAAAGCTCCCGAACGGTGACCCCCGAAGAAACGGTGACCGGGCCTGTCGGCTGGACGATCTCGCGCGGCTGTTTCGGCGGCGCGGCTCCTCGCTGCTCGCGTGAGCGGCGGTCGTCCTGACGCGGCCGCGCCGCGCCCGTATCGATCACGACTCGGCGCCGACGCCCTCCCCCGCCGCCCTGACGGGGCCGGATTGGTCTTTTCGGGCCGTTAGCCATCGGGATCAGTGTAGAGGGACATCACGGAAGGTTCGACCTGGACGGGCTTGCGGAGCACTCGCGAGAACGCCCGCCGTGCGGCGGCACGTTCGAAGCACGCGAGTCTGCGACAGGTGTAGACGCCCCGCCCGGGCTCCGTCCGGCCGGGCGTGAGAACGCCGTTCCTCGCAACGAAGCGCACGAGCTCGGCCTGCAAAGCCTTCCGGCCGCAGCCGGCGCACGTGCGAACGGGTGGCGTCACGACTCAGGAGAGTCCTCCCGCTCGACCGGAACGCCCGCGGGAACCTCGTCGCTTCGAGCTTCCTCCGGCCCCGGGACCGCGGAGCTCGAGACCACACTCGCCTCGCCCGTCTCGGGTTCGGCCTCCTCGGCGAGCCCGGCCTCGACGTCTTCGCCGGCATCGTCCTCGGCTCCGCCCATCTGGACGATCTGATCGCCGAGGTCCTCGCCCGCTGCCTCGCGCCGGCCGAGCTCCTGATGGGCGGTCACGCCGCAGAACCGCGTTCCGGGCAGGGCGGCGTTGGGGCAGCGCTTGCCGGTCGAGAGGATCGCCACACAGCGGCCGGTGAACTGGTCACCGTCGGCGCCCGCGAACGCGGCCTCCGCCTCCGCCTCCGCGAATTCCGAGTCGGACTGGATGTCGACCTTCCACCCCGTCAGCCGTGCGGCCAGCCGGGCGTTCAGGCCTTCCTTCCCGATCGCCAGAGCCAGCTGGTCGTCGGGGACGACGACGGTCGCATCCTTCGTCTCGTCGTCGATGTAGACCTCACGGACACGGGCCGGCGAGAGCGCCTTCGCGACGAAGCGGGCCGGCTCGTTGTTCCACGGGATGATGTCGATCTTCTCGCCGCGCAGCTCCGAGACGACCATGCGCACCCTCGACCCGCGCGGCCCGACACAGGCGCCCACCGGATCGACACCCTGGGCGTGCGACTCGACAGCGATCTTCGATCGGTACCCGGGCTCGCGCGCAACCGCGCGAATCTCCACCAGACCGTCTGCGATCTCGGGCACCTCGAGCTCGAACAGCGTCTTGATCAGCTCGGGGTCGCGCCGGGAGAGGATCACCTGCGGCCCCTTCGTGCCGGAGCGGACCTCGGTGATCACGGCCTTGATCCGGCTTCCCTGCTCGTACCGCTCGCCGTCCACCTGCTCGGAGCGCGGAAGCAGCGCCTCGACCTTCCCGAGGTCGACGAGGACGTTGTTGCGGTCGCCTGCCTGCTGGACGATTCCCGTGACGACCTCGCTGACGCGATCGATGTACTCCTCGTACATCATCTCGCGCTCGGCCTCGCGGATCCGCTGCAGGATCACCTGCTTCGCGGTCTGCGCGGCAATGCGGCCGAAGTTCTCCGGTGTGACGTCCGCGCGCCGGACGAGCGCCGGGTCGACGTCCGACCAGTCGATCTGGAGGTCTTCGTCGGAGACGAGCACGTGGGAGTGCTCTCCGGTCTCCTGCTCCTGCTGCTCCAGCTCGGTGATGGCGCGTTCCCGGGCCTCGTCGATCAGGCGCTCCTCGATGTCCTTCGGGAGCTCGACGGAAAAGACTCGGAAGTCGCCGCTTTCGGGATCGAGCTCGACGGTGGCGTGCCGGGAGGCGCCCGGCGTCTTCTTGTAGGCGGCGAGGAGCGCGTCCTCGAGCGCGTGGATCAGGGTGTTCTCCTCGATCCCCTTCTCGCGCTCGATCGTCCGCACCGCTTCGATGATCTCTCTGGTCATCTCACTGCCCTTCGTCGACGAGGTTGCCCCGTACGATCGCCTCGTAGGGGATGAGAACAGCCTCGCCGCCTGTGGGGACGAGGCTGACTGCCTGGTCTTCGGCGGCGACGACTTCGCCGCGGAACTTCTTCCGCCCGTCGATGTCGTCTGCCGTCCGCAGGGCGACGCGGCGGCCGACGACGTTGCGGAAGTGCGCCGGCGTTCGTAGCGGCCGCTCGATGCCCGGCGACGAGACGTCCACCGTGTAGCGATCGAGGTAGCCGCGCAGCAGGTTCGTGACGCGCTCGCAGAGCGCATGGTCGACCCCGGTCGGGTGGTCGATGAAGACCGTGAACCGATCCGGGCCGGTGAGCTCGACGGCCAGCACTTCGACGCCCGGTAGGCCCTGCTCCACGGTCTGCGAAACCTCGCGCGTCAGCTGTCGCTCCTTGTCGTGAACCTGCGCCAAAATCACTTCTCCTCCTGGCGGAAAACCGCCCTCCTACACAAGAAATGGGCGCCGCGCGCCCATTTCGCCAAGCCGGTGAAATGTGGTGTCCGAAGGATAGCAGCGCCGTCGTTACGCCGCGGTCACGCCGGCCCTGCGGGGCGTCATTCGAGGACGACGGTCACCGGTCCGTCGTTCACGACTTCGACGGCCATCCTCGCGCCGAAGACGCCCGTCGCGACCTCGATCCCGAACATGCGCAACGCCTCGCAGAATGCTTCGTAGACCGGCTCCGCCTCGTCGGGCGGGGCGGCCTCCGCGAAGCTCGGACGGTTGCCCTTCGCGGTGTCCGCGATCAGCGTGAACTGGCTGACGACGAGCGCCGCGCCGCCGATCTCGAGCACCGAGCGGTCGAGCTTCCCTTCTGCGTTCTCGAAGATCCGCAGCCGGGCGACCTTCTCGGCAAGGCGCGCTGCCGAAGCGGCGGTGTCGGTACGGGCGACGCCGAGCAGGACGCAGACGCCGCACCCGATCTTCCCTCCCGGCGTGACGGCGGCGCGGCTCACCCGCTGGACGACCGCTCTCAGCTCTCGATGTCCATGACGCGCGACGCGTAGTGCTCACTGCTCGGCCGCAGCGAGCGCGCGAGCTTGTAGTGGCCGTTCGCCTCCGTCGCCCTCCCCTGCTTCTCCAGGCAGCGGCCGAGCGCGTAGTGCGCGTAGTCGTCGGTCGGCGAGAGGTCGAGCACGGCGCGGAACTCGACCGCAGCCTCGTCGTAGCGGCCGATCCGGAAGTACGCGATCCCGAGTGACTCGCGGATCGAGGCCTTGCTCGGCTCGCGACGCTTCGCCTTCTCGAGCGCAACCGTCGCCTGGGCCGCCATCCCCTTCTTCAGGTGCCGCTTCCCTTGCTGGTAGTACTCGTACGCGTCGCTCACATCGCCCTCAGGTACGGAAAGTTGTGCTCGACCAAGTCAAGCGGATCCGTCAAGTCGCGCGTCGGGCCGATCTCGACCCCACGAATGACAGTGCCCGCGTCGATCGCGGCCTGAAACGCCGCAGCGAGCTCGAACGGAGGGCCCGGGAGCGACCGGAGCCGCTCGTGCACCGCGCCGTCGACGAGCCAAAGCGGAGCCGAGGCGTACGGTGTGCTCGGATCGTCGTCCAGGACGCGCGTGACCCGGCCCTCTTCGATCCTGAGGCGCGATCGGCTTGGCCGCGGGTCTGGACGCCAGGCGATCGCACCCTCGTCGCCCGCAGCCGCCGCGAAGCGGGCTATGTCACCTGCTCCGAACGCGGTGTCCGCCGCGACCGCCAGGTACGGCGGCTCTACTGCAGCCCGGCGGACGGCATCCGCCGAACCGAGCGCCGCGGGCTGCCGCACGTACCTCAGCGCGAGCGGAAAGCCGGCGAGGACAGACTCCACCTGCTCACCGAGGTGTCCCGTGACGATCGTGACCAGCTTGAACCCAGCCGCGCGGAGCTCCTGGATCAGCGTGACGACAGCGGGGCGGCCGTCGATCGGGAGCACGGGCTTCGCGTAGTGCTCGGTGAACGGGCGAAGCCTCCGCCCTTCCCCCGCCGCCATGACCACGGCCTCGAGGGAGAAGGCATCCGGGCCAGGGTTAATCCTGCCCCCGATTCGGCTCCAGCAGCTTCTCGACCTCGTCGAGGATCTCGCGTGCGATCCGCTCCTTCGGCGCCTTGCCGACCGTTCGCTCCCCGGCGGCGGAGATCAGCACGACCTCGTTCTCGGGA
Organism: uncultured Actinomycetes bacterium; assembly: GCA_963719325.1. Lineage (GTDB taxonomy): Bacteria > Actinomycetota > Thermoleophilia > Gaiellales > Gaiellaceae > DATBLE01. The sequence continues at coordinate 37,148 of CAVRBW010000005.1, read as the reverse complement.
ACGTCGAAGCCGATATCGGTGCGTGAGACGTCGTTGAAGACGACGAGATCGAGGTGCTTCTCGGCGAGCATCAGTCGCTTCCGCTCGAGGCCTTGCTGGCCCTCTGCGGCGCCAAAGCCGACGATGACGCCTCCGTTCCGCGAATCGGTCAGGCTGCGAAGGATGTCCTCGGTCGGCTGGAGGCGAAGCTCCCATGGCTCGGTCGACTTCGGGCGCTTGCCGGCGAGCGGCTCCGGCGCAAAGTCCGCGACCGCCGCGGCCATCAGCACCACGTCGACGTCCGTCCTGGCCTTCACCTCCCGTGCCATGTCCGCCGCGGTCGGCGTCTCCACCACCTCGACGCCCGGCGGAACCGGCACCGTCAGGTTCGCCGCCACCAACGTCACCCGCGCCCCTCGGCGGGCTGCCTCGGCCGCAAGCGCGACACCCATGCGTCCCGACGAGCGATTTCCGACGAACCGCACCGCGTCGAGCGGCTCCCGGGTTCCTCCCGCGGTGACGAGCACCGCGCGTCCGGCGAGGGTGTCGGTCTCACCGAGCAGCGCCCGACAGCGCGCGAAGATCGCCTCGGGCTCGCTCATCCGCCCGGGACCAGTCTCTCCCTCTGCCAGCTCACCTTCCTCGGGCCCGATCACGTGGAGGCCGCGTGCGCGCAGCTGGGCGAGGTTCGCCTGCGTCGCCGGGTGCTCCCACATGCGCACGTTCATCGCGGGGGCGATCAGGATCGGACCCCGGAAAGCGAGCGCGAGTTGCGTGAGGACGTTGTCGGCCAACCCGTGCGCGAGCTTCGCAAGCGTGTTGGCCGAGAGCGGCGCGACCACGACCAGCTCTGCCTCGACCAGGTGAGGGTAGAGCTGGCGAGGATGCTCACGCCGGGCGAGAGCCTCGAAGGTCTGCGCGGCGACGAACGCCTCCGCACCGCAGGTCAGCACAGGCGTCACCTCGTGCCCGGCCTTGACGAGCAACCGGGTGAGCTCGCACGCCTTGTAGGCGGCAATGCCACCGGTCACTCCGAGAACGACACGAGCCATCAAACCGAATTGTGACTGGAAAGTCGCCACCGTCGACGAGCGGAGCCTGGCTCTCCCCGAGCGCAGCCCGCAGAACGGCTATTCGAGCGCATCGAAGAAGGAAAGGGCTCGCGGGGGAACCAGAGGTTCACCCGCGTCAGGAACCCTGGGTTTCCCTACGCTCGGTTCCCTACGCTCGGTACGTGTACTTGATCTTGCCCTCGGCGACTTCCTCGAGGGACATGGTCAAGTAGTTCTTCGAGCGCGACTCGACGAGCGGTGGAAACTCGTCGAAGGTGCCCTCACCGAGTTGATGGTGGTAGTTGTTGATCTGCCGGGCTCGCTTTGCCGCGACGATGACGAGCGCGTAGCGCGAATCAACGTTGTCGAGCAGTTCGTCGATGCGAGGATGAATCACGGCCGGCTCATGCTACCGGCAGCGGCCAACTCCCGCTGGACGACTCCAGCCAGCTCGGCCGTCGCGCGCTGGAGGTCGTCGTTGAGGACGACGTGATCGAACTCGGCGGCCTGCTCGAGTTGGTTCCGCGCAAGTCCGATCCGCTCGCCGATCTCGCCCTCACTCTCGCTCGCCCGTTCTCGCAGCCGGCGCTCCAGCTCCGGAATCGGCGCGGTGATGAAGACCGTGACTGCACGCGGGACCTGTTCCTTGACCGTGAGGGCACCCTCAGTCTCGAGCTCCAGTACCGGCACGTGACCGCCGTCGGCGATTCGGTCGACCTCCGAACGGAGCGTCCCGTAGCGTTTGCCCGAGACGTAGGTCACGTGCTCGAGGAAGTCGCCGCGATCGACGCGCCTGACGAACTCCGCATCGCTCAGGAACCAGTACTCCCGCCCATCCACCTCGCCGCGGCGCTGCAGGCGAGTCGTCGCGGAGATCGCAACCTCGAGCCTGGGAACGCTTCCGAGCAGTGCCCTGATCAGCGTTCCTTTACCGGCCCCCGACGGGCCGGTGATCACGAAGACGGGCGTGCCGTCAGCCGTTGCGGTGGAAGAGCCCAATCAGCTCGGCGCGCTGACGCTCGGACAGGCCCCCGACGGTCTTCGACTGGCTGATGCGGCACTGGTTCAAGAACCGGGCCGCTTTCACACGACCGAACTTGGGAACCGCCATCAACATGTCGAACACCTTCGCCGTCGAGACGTACTCCGGCGGGTCGTTGAGAATCTCCTCGATCTGGACCTTCCCGAGCTTCAAATCCTTCTTCAGCTGGGCCCTCCGAACGCGGATGTCGTTCGCTCGCGCGAGGGCGTCCATGCGCTGGTCGAGGGAACGGACCGGCGCCGTGGCCTGGGTCTTCGTCGTCATCGGGGCGCCAGTCTAACAGCTTGCCGGAACGGGTCAAACCCCTTTGATTCGGCCTATTTGCAGGCGCTTTCCTTAAACTCTCGACCCTAGGTCGAGGTGTTTTCTCGCTGGCAACGCCCGATCGTGGGCGATCCCGCTCGCCTGGTCGACCGAGGCGAGGCCGAGCGCGGCAAGCTCGGCCGCGAGCTCGTCGCGAATTCGACCGGGCGCGTACGGGTCTGAAAACAGGACAGTGCCAATCGCAACTGCGGTCGCCCCGACGGCGACCAACTCGAGGGCGTCGCGACCGGTCTGCACGCCGCCCATGCCGACGATCGGCAGGGCGGTCGCTCGCGAGCACGCATAGACGGCGGCGAGCGCGACCGGCTTCAGCGCCGGACCCGAGAGCCCTCCGGTGACGGTGCCGAGGACAGGTCGCAGATCCGCGTCGAGCTTCAGCCCGCGCAGCGTGTTGACGAGCGAGAGCCCATCCGCGCCCGCGGCCGCCACTGCCCGTGCGACCTCTGCGATGTCCCAGCTGGCGGGAGAGAGCTTGGCGTACAGGGGGAGCGTGGTCGCCGCCCGGCAGGCCGCGACGATCTCGGCAGCCGACTCCGGTGCCTCGTCGACGTTGGGGCACGAGAGGTTCAACTCGACGGCTGCCACTCCGTCGCACCCGTCGACAGCACCACACATCTCCGCATAGTCGGTAGCCGAGAAGCCGCCCACCGAGACCCAAATCGGTACCCCGATGTCAAGGAGACGTGGCAGCGTCTCCTTGACAAAGATCTCTCGACCCGGGTTCGCGAGCCCGATCGAGTTGAGCATGCCGACGTCGGTCTCCGCAATCCGGACCGGAGGATTGCCTCCGCGGGGAAGCGGCGTGACCGTCTTCGTGACGAAGGCGTCCAACTGGCGCGCCGTCTCAGGCGCGGTCAGCGCGTCGAGGCATCCGGAGGCGTTGAGGATCATTGCCTTATGCCCCAGCGCCTGGCGATGCGAGGCCGTCCGCGGACAGAGCCGGGCCCATGCTCGGGGCGCGTCGGCGGGCTCCGCCCGTCGGCGCTGCCGACCCACCTTGCCCGGCGGAAGCCCGATCGCGGTCGTCGGAGGATGAGCCAAGAAGGAGGGGGCCGAGGACCGGTCCTTCGACGCAGAGGCGCTTCCACTCCCCGTCGAGCTCGACGGCGCAGCCGTAACAGGCGCCGTAGCCGCAGGCCATCGGCGCCTCCCACGCGAGCTGCGCGTCCGGGCAGGCCGCGCGCACTGCGTCGAGCATCGGCTCCGGACCGCAGGCGAGCACGTCGTACCCAGGCTCGATCAACTCGGTGACCAGCACGGGTTCGATCGCCACCTCGGCGTCGGGCACGAGCGAGGCGGCCTCGGCGTGCCACTCGGAGCGGAAGCCGAGGACCGCGCGGGGGCCCTCGAGCCGGCTCGACAGGTAGGGAAGGGGAGCGATTCCGATCCCGCCCCCAACGAGCAGGGGTCTGTCGACATCGAGCCGAAAGCCGTTGCCGAGCGGACCGAAGACGTGAAGTGCCTCGCCCGCCCGGACCGAGCACAGCGCCCGAGTGCCCGGACCAACCGGGTCGACCAGGAACGCCAGCTCACCGCGGGGCGCGAGGCACAGGCTCATCGGCCGGGGCAGAATTCTCCCCGGCGCCTCGAGCATGAAGAATTGACCCGGAATACCGGCGTCGAGCCCGCCGCGCTCGAGCCGAAGGAGCGTGTACGGCCCGACGGCCTCGACGCTACGAACCGCCAGCCGTTCGCGTCTCGACATCGATCCGTTCCTGCAGGGACAGAGCCAGCTCGCGCCGGGCGTTCGCAATCGCGTGGACGGCTGCGGCTGCACCGGAGATGGTCGTGATGCATGGAACCCGCGCGGCGAGGGCGGCCTCGCGGATCTGGTAGCCGTCGGTGCGCTGCCGCGAGCCGCCGAACGGCGTGTTGATCACGAGGTCGCACCGCCCACGGCGGACGAGGTCGACCACCGTTGCCTCGCCGCCCTCGGCCACCTTCGCAACCCGTTCGACCTCGAGCCCTGCCGCCTGCAGCGTTCGCGCCGTTCCTTCCGTCGCGGCGAGCTTGAAGCCGAGCCCGGCGAGCGCGGCGGCGACCGTCACCGCATCGGGCTTGTCGCGGTCACGCACCGACAGGAAGGCGGTGCCCGAGGTCGGCAAGGGCCGGCCGGCGGCGCGCTCCGCCTTGGCGAAGGCGGTCGGCAGGTCGGAGGCCGAGGCCATCACCTCGCCCGTGGAGCGCATCTCCGGACCGAGCACCGGGTCGCTGCCGGGAAAGCGCGAGAAGGGCAACACAGCCGCCTTCACGCTGACCTGGGCCGGCGGACGTTCGGGCGGAAGCGCCAGGTCGCGGAGCCTGGCGCCGGCAGCGAGCCGGCACGCCGTCTCGACCAGGTTGAGGCCTGTCGCCTTGGAGGCGAACGGCACCGTCCGCGAGGCCCGCGGATTGGCCTCCAAGACGTAGATCTCCCCTGTCTCCGCGACCGCCAGCTGCACGTTGATCAGGCCGATCGTCCCGAGCGCGGGCGCCAGCCTGCGCACGATGTCCTCGACCTCGCGCGCCGTCGTCGAGGTCAGCGACGGCGCAGGCAGGACGCAGGCGGAGTCGCCGGAGTGGACGCCCGCCTCCTCGACGTGCTGCATCACCGCCGCGAGATACGTCTCGTCCCCGTCACAGAGTGCGTCGACGTCGATTTCGATCGCATTCTCGATGAACCGGTCGACGAGAACCTTGCCGCGCAGGTCGCGGTGGAACGCGTCAACGACCTCGTTGCCGCGGTAACAGATCCGCATCGCGCGGCCCCCGAGCACGTACGAGGGCCGGACGAGCACCGGGTAGCCGATCCGGTGGGCGAACTCGGCCGCCTCTCGTCCGCTCTCGGCGATCCCCCACTCCGGGCAGCGAATCCCGAGACCGGCGAGCAGCTCGCCGAACCGCTGCCGATCCTCGGCAAGATCGATCGCCTCGTACGGGGTGCCGAGAATTCGGAAGCCCGCAGCCTCGATCGCCCGCGCCAGCTTGAGCGGAGTCTGACCTCCGAACTGGATGACCACGCCCTCGGGCTGCTCCCGTTCGCAGATCGCGAGCACCTCGTCGGCACCCAGAGGCTCGAAGTACAGCCGATCGGAGGTGTCGTAGTCCGTCGAGACGGTCTCGGGGTTGCAGTTCACCATCACCGCCTCGTAGCCGAGCGCGCGGAAGCTCTGGGCCGCGTGCACGCAGCAGTAGTCGAACTCGATCCCCTGCCCGATCCGGTTCGGGCCCGAGCCGATGATCACGACTCGAGGCTTGCCGGTCGACGGCGGCACTTCGTCGGCTTCGTCGAAGGTGGAGTAGTAGTAGTTCGACTGGGCGGCAACCTCGCCCGCACAGGAGTCGACCCGCCGGTAGACGCGGCGACCGCTCGGCGGACCCTCCAGCACGAGTTGCTCGAGCTCGCGGCGAAACCACGGGTGGAGGCCTTCGGGAACGTCGTCGATCTCGAGCCAGGGCGTGACCGCGCCCGCATCCAGCTCCCGTGACGAGAACGCCTTCCAGAACGCCTCGCGGAAGGTCCGGCCGATGCCCATCGCCTCACCGACCGACTTCATCTGGGTGCCGAGCGTCCGGTCGGCACCGGGGAACTTCTCGAACGCGAAGCGCGGGAACTTCACCACCACGTAGTCGAGGGTCGGCTCGAAGCTTGCCGGAGTCGTCTTCGTCAGGTCGTTCGGAATCTCGTCGAGCGTGTAGCCGACGGCGAGCTTCGCGGCGACCTTGGCGATCGGATACCCGGTCGCCTTCGACGCCAGCGCCGACGACCTCGAGACCCGCGGGTTCATCTCGATTACGCGCAGCTCCCCGGTCTCGCGGCTTCGGGCGAACTGGATGTTCGATCCCCCGGTCTCGACGCCGACCGCGCGAATCACGGCCGCGGCCGCGTCGCGAAGCTCCTGGTAGGCCTCGTCGGAGAGCGTCATCTGGGGAGCGACCGTGACGGAGTCGCCGGTGTGGACGCCCATCGGGTCGAGGTTCTCGATCGAGCACACGACCACGACGTTGTCGCGCCTGTCGCGCATTACCTCGAGCTCGAACTCGTCCCAGTTGCGCACGGATTCCTCGACCAGCACCTGTCCGATCGGACTCTCGTGCAGCCCGCGCTCGACCTGCCGCTCGAGCTCCTCCTCCGTGTTCACGAAGCCGCCGCCGTGCCCGCCGAGCGTGAACGCGGGCCGGACCACTGCCGGGAGCGACACACCGCCGAGATCCGCGGCCGAGTTGACGATCTTCGAGCTCGGCACCCGGAGTCCGACACTGCGAACCGCCTCTCGAAAGAGCTCGCGATCCTCGGCGCGGCGGATCGCGTCGACGCCGGCGCCGATCAGCTCGACGCCGAGCGCGTCGAGCACGCCCGCTTCGACGAGCTGGAGCGCGAGGTTGAGCGCGGTCTGGCCGCCCATCGTCGGCAGCAGCGCGTCGGGGCGCTCGCGGTCGAGCACGTCCGAGACTCCCTCGAGGTCGAGCGGCTCCAGATACGTTCGGTCGGCGAAGCCCGGGTCGGTCATGATCGTCGCCGGGTTCGAGTTGACGACGATCGTCCGGAAGCCGTCCTCGCGAAGCACCTTCAGGGCCTGGCAGCCGGCATAGTCGAACTCGCACGCCTGGCCGATGACGATCGGCCCCGAGCCGATCAGGCAGACCGACTCGATGTCATTTCGCCGAGGCAAGTTCCTCCACCCACGTCTCGAGCAGCGGCCAGCCGTCGTGCGGACCGGGACCCGCCTCCGGATGGAATTGCACCGACCGGGCACGCAGATCCGGAAAGTCGAAGCCCTCGACGGTGCCGTCGTAGAGCGAGACCGCGGTGGCCTCGACGTCGTCGCTCGGCCGCACCGCGAAGCCGTGGTTCTGTGAGGTGACGAGCACGCGGCCGTCCGCCCGCTCGAGCACCGGGTGGTTCGCGCCGCGGTGGCCAAACGGAAGCTTGAACGTCTCGTGGTCGGTCGCGAGACCGAGCAGCTGGTGCCCGAGGCAGATCCCGAACACCGGTACCTGACCGAGCAGGTCGCGCACGGCGGCGGTCTCGCCCTCGAGCGGGTCCGGATCGCCCGGCCCGTTCGAGAGGACGACACCGTCGAACCGCGTCAGCTCGTCGGCGTCGACGTCGTGCGGGAAGACGGTGACCGCGCACTCCGAGCGGGTCAGCCTGTGAAGGATCGACCGTTTCGTGCCGTAGTCGACGACGGCGATCTGGAGGCGCCCTTCGGCCTCGTGGACGTACGGCTCGTCCGTCGAGACGCCGGCGACGAGGGCCCGGCCCTCCATCGAGGGCTGCGACCGGACCGCGGTGAGCGCCTCGTCCTCGTCGGTCTCGCCGGCGAAGATGCCGGCACTCATCGCGCCGGCGTCGCGCAGGTGCAGGACGAGCGACCGCGTGTCGATGCCGGACAGGGCGACCACCCCTCGCTCCGCCAGCCAGTCCGTCCAGGCCGGACCGCGCGCCTCCCGCATGAGCGCACCGCGCACGTGCACGCGCTTGGATTCGGACCGTCGGTCCTCGACCCCGTAGTTGCCGACCATCGGCGCGGTGAAGCAGAGGATCTGCTCCGCGTAGCTCGGATCCGTGACGATCTCCTGGTAGCCGGTCATCGCGGTTGCGAACACCGCTTCCCCGAAGGCGAATCCGGTGGCACCGACGGACTCGCCGGCGAAGATCGTGCCGTCGGTGAGCGCGAGGAAGCCCGTCACGACTCGTAGGCGACCCGCCCGGCCGCAACCGTCAGGCGTACCTTGCCCTTCAGGGTCTCGCCGAGAAGCCAGGAGTTCGACGACCGCGAGCGGAAGCCGCCGTCCCCGACCTGCCACGAAGCCTCTGGATCGAGCAGCACGAGGTTCGCCGGCGCACCCTTCGCGATCCGCGGCGCATCGAGCCCGTACGCCCGTGCGGGTCCCGCCGAGAGCCGCTCGAGCAGCGTCGGCAGGGGGATGAGCCCGGGCTCGACGAGGTGCGTGTTGAGCGCGGCGAACGCGGTCTCGAGCCCGGTCACGCCGAACGGCGCCTCCTCGAAGGGCACGTCCTTCTCGTGAGCCGCGTGAGGCGCGTGATCGGTCGCGATCACCGAGATCGTCCCGTCACGCACGGCTTCCACCAGCGCCTGGCGGTCCGTCGCTGCGCGCAACGGCGGGTTCATCTTCAGGTTCGCATCCAACGAGCGCACGGCGTCGTCGGTGAGTACGAGGTGGTGCGGCGTGGCCTCCGCGGTCGCCTGCACGCCCTCGGCCTGGGCACGCGCGACGAGCTCGACCGACTCTCGTGCAGAGAGATGGAGGAAGTGGATCGACTGGTGCTCGTACGCTGCCAGCGCCAGATCCCGGCCGACCATCAGGCTCTCGGCGACCGAGGGGTACCCGGCGAACCCGAGCTCGGCCGACACCTCGCCCTCGTGCATCTGCCCGGCGCGCGACAGCGTCGGCTCCTCGCAGTGCACGGCGATGGGGCGGCTGGTGACGGCGTGGTACTGGAGCGCACGCCTCATCAGGCCCGGTGCCGCCACCGGTCGGCCGTCGTCGGAGAAGCCGGCCGCGCCCGCCTCCGCCAGCTCCGCCATCTCGGCCAGCTCCTGGCCCTCTTGCCCCTTCGTGATCGCGGCGAGGAAGCCGACCGGGACCTCCGCCTCGTCGCGGGCGGTCTCGATCAGCGAGCCGAGCACCGCGGCCGAATCCACGACCGGATCCGTGTTCGGCATCGCCAGGATCGCGCAATACCCGCCGGCCGCGGCCGCCGCCGTGCCGGACGCAATTGTTTCTTCGTCCTCGCGACCGGGTGTGCGCAGGTGCACGTGGACATCGACGAAGGCCGGCGCAAGCACCAGCCCTCGCCCCTCGACGACCCGGTGGCCATTCGCGTCGACGTTCAGGCCGATGTCCGTGATCACGCCGCCGTCGACGCGGACGTCGAGCAGCGCGTCGATCCCCTCGCCCGGATCGATCACCCGGGCGCTGCGGACGACCAGGTCGTCCTGCCGTCCGCTCTTGCCGTACAGCACTTACGCCACCTCCTCGGCGATCCTGGCTGTTGCCTCGACGGGCCCCTGTGTGAGCAGGTCGTAGAGGACCGCCATCCGCACCACGAGCCCCGAGCGGACCTGCGTCTCGATCAACGACTCCGGAGAATCCGCAACGCGCGGATCGATCTCGACGCCGCGGTTCATCGGGCCTGGATGCATGACCTTCTGCCCGGGCCGCAGGCGTTCCGGCGTCACCCCCCACCGGGCCGCGTACTCACGCAGGCTCGGGACGTAGTTCGCACCCTCGAGCATCCGCTCTCGCTGCATGCGCAGCACGTAGACGACGTCGGCTGCTTCGATCGTGCCGATGTCGACCGAGACCTCGCAGCCCATCGCTTCGATCCCGCGTGGGATCAGCGGCGGCGGCCCGACCAGCGTCACCCGGGCGCCCATCAATGCGAGCGCCTGGATGTTTGACCGTGCGACCCGCGAGTGCAGCACGTCGCCGACGATCGCCACGTGCAGGCCCTCGATCGGTCCGACGTTCTCGCGGATCGTGTGGAGGTCGAGCAGCGCCTGGGTCGGATGCTGGTGCTTGCCGTCGCCCGCGTTGACCACGTGGGCGTTCGTCGCCCGGGCGACGAGGTTCGGAGCGCCGATCTGTGCATGCCGGATCACGATCACGTCCGGGTCGTACGCATCCAGGGTGCGAACGGTGTCCTTGAGGGACTCGCCCTTGTCCACGGAGGAGCCGGAGCCCTTGATCGACATCACGTCGGCAGAGAGACGCTTCGCGGCGAGCTCGAAGCTCGACGAGGTGCGCGTCGACGACTCGAAGAACATGTTCACGACCAGCCGACCGCGGAGGGTCGGCAGCTTTTTCATCTCGCGGTCGAGTGCCTGTTCGAAGCTCCGCGCGGTCGCGAGCAGGCGCTCGACATCGTCGCGCGTGAGGTCGCCGATCGAGATCAGGTGCCGCTTCGGGGGCGGCGCCGAGGGCGGGAGCAGCTCGTCCCGCACGAGGCGGATGTCTGTCACTGTGAACTCTCCTCGGGGCTGGAAGCGTCGCCGGCAAAGCCGGCGGCGCCCGGCTGGAAAACCGGGGCGCCTACGGCGCCCCCTGGGATTAGCAGGACGCGGTCGACCTCGTCGACTTCGACGAGCTCGACCTGGACCCGCTCACCGCGGGCGGTGGGCAGGTTCTTGCCGACGTAGTCGGGCCTGATCGGCAGCTCGCGGTGACCGCGGTCGGCGACGACGGCGAGCTGGACCCGCGCGGGCCGGCCGTAAGCGAAGAGCGCTTCGATCGCCGCCCGGATCGTGCGGCCGGTGTAGAGCACGTCGTCGACGAGGACGCACGTTCGACCTTCGAGCGGGAAGTCGAGCCGTGTCGCACGGAGGAGCGGCTGCGGGTGCAGCGGCGGTTCGCCGCCGCGCACGTGCACGTCGTCGCGGTGGAAGGTGATGTCGACGGTGCCGAGCTCGATCTCGACGCCGCTGAACTCCTCGATCAGGCGGCGGAGGCGCTGCGCGAGCGGAACGCCCCGGGTGTGGATACCGACGAGCGCAAGGGCATCGAGCTCGGGATTGCGCTCGGCGATCTCGTGCGCAATCCGTGCAAGGGTCCGCGAAAGCGCGTCGCCGTCGAGGATGACGCGCGCAGTCGCGAGATCGACGCCGCTCAAGGCGTGGGCAGATTCGCGAAGGACGTGCGGGCAGACCGGCTCATCTCACTCCTTTCCGGCCTCGCGGGACCGGGTTAAAGGAACGGTGTCGCCGCAGACTATCCGGTCCCGCGGACGACGTCGCGCCCACGAACGGCAGCCCTGCCGTCAGCCGCCGCAGCTCGCCGACTCGGGGACGTCACCGCTCGGCCAAGACGAGCAGCCAGTGACTCTCGTACCGGACGAGCTCGGGGAGCTCCCGCTCGAGACGCTCGAGGCCGGCCGAGTATTCGGCTCCGCTCACCAGCTGCAGGGTCGAGATGTGGCGCGCGCGAACCCGCCGGAGGACCGAGTCGCGGTCGGCGGTCGCGTCCTGGCGCAAGGGCACGACGCGGGTCCGCTCGAACCCTGCCGCAGCCAACTCGCGCTCCAGGGTCTCGCGGTCCGGAAATCGCTGCTCGTCGAGCGCTCGAATGGACGGGAAGTACTCCTGGAGGTAGTACCCGCCGAAGTGGGCGCGGTCGAAGGTCACGATCGCAAGGCGCCCGTCCGGTGCGAGCACCCGGTTGGCCTCCGCGAACGCCGCGGCTCGGCTTACGAGGTGGACGACGAGCCAGAAGACGACCCGGTCGAAGGTCTCGTTCTCGAACGGCAGTCGCTCGGCCCGTCCTTCCTGGATCGTGGCGCTCGGCAGCTTCCGGCGCGCGACGGCAAGCATCTCGGGCGAGACCTCGACGCCCGATGCCTCGACGCCTCGTGCGGCGAGGGCCGCGATCAGCCGCCCTGTTCCACAACCCACGTCGAGCAACCGGGCGCCTTCGACCTTAGCCTCGTCGACGAACAGATCGAACACTGCTCGCCACTGCGCATCGGCGGGGCGGACCTCGTCGTAGATCTCGGCGACGACGCCGAAGTCAGGCGTCGGAGGTGAGCTCATCCGGGTCGGTCATCGCCTCGATCGCGTGCTGCGCCTCTTCGAGGGACGATTCCGGGACGAGCACCTTCTGTGGAGCGTCCTCGGTCGCGCGCGGGTGGGTGTCGACAGCGGTCTCCAGCTCGGAGCTGATCCCCGCAGCCTCGAGGATCGCCTGGATCTCCTCCGCCTCCGTGACGTCCTCGGCGAGGGCGACTTGCACCAACCTCGTCATCTCGCGGTCTCTTCGGTCAACGGCACAGGCTCCCCCACCGGCGCGGGTTCTCGACGCTGCGGCGACGCGCCGCCCTTGATCAGATGCGGCCCGCCCCGCTCCTGGAAGCGGACCTCGATGATATCGAAGTCCCTCGGCACGACCGTCTCCGGAAAGACGGCTCGTGCCTCGCGCGCCGCGTCCGGGCCGAAGTACCGGCTGGACAGGTGCGTCAGCGCGAGCATGCGCACGTCGGCCTCCTGCGCGATCCCGGCCGCATCGTGCGCGGTCGAGTGTGCGGTCTCGCGAGCTCGTTCGCGCTCGTCCTCCAGGAAGGTCGCCTCGTGGACGAGCAAGTCGGCGCCCCGGGCCGCCTCGACCACCGTCGGCGTCGGCGCGGTGTCGCCGGCGATCACGACCGTTCGGCCCGGACGCGGTTCGCCGAGCACCTGCTCCGGCTTGACCACCCGGCCGTCCATGAGCGCGACGGGCTCGCCGTGCTGGAGCATCCCCCGCTCGGGCCCGGACGGCACGCCGAGTGCGTCGGCGGTCTCGACGTCGAAGCGGCCCGGACGATCGTCTTCGACGAGCGCGTAGCCGATCGACGAGACGCCGTGCACGACCGGGAACGCGACGATCCGGTGATCGCCGCGCCGGAGCTCGTCTCCCGGCCGCAGCTCGACCAGGTCGTACTCGTAGGTCAGCCGGCCGAAGATCCGCCGGAGCGAGCCGAAGAGGGTGGCGAGCCCCGGTGGACCGTAGATCGTGATCGGCACCTCCCGTCCCCGAAGCGCGAAGGTCTTCAACATGCCGGGAAGGCCGAGGTAGTGGTCGGCGTGGTAGTGCGTGAGGAACACCTCGCGCAGGTCGACCAGGCCCACCGTCGAGCGCAACATCTGGCGCTGCGTGCCTTCGGCGCAGTCGAACAGAATCCGGTCGCCCCCGCGGCGAAGGAGCAACGCGGTCGGAGAGCGATCTGATGTGGGCATCGAGCCCGCGGTGCCGAGGAAGACGAGGTCCAGGTCCATGCCGGTCTGCCGGCAAGTCTAGGTCGCCCCGGGAGCCGCCTCCGATCTAGGGCAGGACGAGCCGCTCGCCGGGCTGGATCGTGGTTCCGGCGAGGTCGTTTCGGTCCTGCAGCTCCCAGATCCCCTCGCGGGTGTCGCCGCCGTAGTGAGCGGCGGCGATCGTCCAGAGCGTGTCGCCGGCGCGAACGACGTAGACCTGCTCTGGCCCTGCCCCGTCGGAGCGCCGTGCGCCCCAGGCCACGGCGACCGTCAGGATTGCGATGATCACGACGATGCGTGCGAACATGTGTTCGTCATGCTAATAGGAACGCATGTTCGTGTCAAGGTCCGGGCGATGACACGTCTCTGGAGAAGCAGCCGGGGGTGCTGACCATGTACTGGCTGGCACCCCCCGTTCAGCGCCACTGGGAGAGGGAGAGCAGACGCTGAATCGTGACTGCCGCGTAATAGTCCCTTACTCGGCAAGTCGGCCCGGTTACGGGATCGGTGCCCGCGACAACGTCGCGATGACCGCGTCCAGAAGGCTCGCCGGCCCGAAACGGACGGGATCTTCAGTGGGAAGCCCAGTCGCCTCGGAGACCTGTTCGATGGCATGGCGGGCAGCGCCGTCCTCCAATCCCCGCGTGTTGAGGGCGATCGCGGCGACCGTGGCCCTCCGGGCCGGGAGGGAGATCGCCTCGTGGAGGGCGACCAGCTCCGGCAGCGTCCTCAACGCGTGTCCGGGATAGCCCTCCATCTCCGTGGATCCGGCGAGGTGGCACAGAACGAACGCGTGCGGGGCCGCGCCGTGGATCAGGCCGAGCGTCACTCCTGAGTACGCAGGGTGCAGGAGCGCGCCCTGGCCTTCCACCCAGAGGAGCTCTCCTCCGCGCTCGGCACCTTCGACGACCAGGCGCTCGGCGGCGCCTGCGACGAAGTCGGAGACGACGGCGTCGACGGAGATCCCCCAGCCGGCGATCGCGATTCCGGTCTGACCGGTGGGGACGAAGAGCGACTTCAGCCCGCGGCGGTGCGCCTCACGGTCGAGCTCGAGCGAGACGGTCATCTTCCCGATCGCGCAGTCGGAGCCGACCGTGAGGACGATCCGCGCCGGCACCTCGAGGTTTGCTCCGGTGGGGACGTTGAGCCCCGCGGGCGGCTTGCGCAGGTCGCGGAGCTCCACGTTGTGACGGCGGGCGAGCTCGACGAGCTCCGAGTCGTCGGTGACGTACTCGTGCAGGCCGTTCTCCAGATCGAGACCCTTCGCGACGCAGGCCTTCAGGAGCTCGCGCCAGGCAGGCGGGAACCTCCCGCCCTGGGTCGCGACGCCGACGAGCGCCGTCGTCGGCTCGAACGAGGCAGCATCGGCGACCGCGCCGACAATCGGAATCCCCTCGTAGACCTCACCCGCCCGTTCGGAGTCCAGGATCGCGACTACCCGGTCGGCGCCGTAGCGGACGACGCCCCGCATCGTCTTGCCGTAGTGCGGGTCCCCCGAGCGGCCCTCAGCGAGAATCAGGTAGCGCTTGGCGGACGCCAAGTCCGGGTCCCTCCGAGGGAATCTGCACGCCGTCCACCAGCTCCACTCCCGGCCACGGATCGTCGGCCAGCAGCAGATTGCCGTCGAGGTCGACGTGATCGCACAGGCTGGCGATCGCGGCACCGGCGGCGATGCCGAGGCCGGACTCCACCATGCAGCCGAGCATCACGCCGAGCCCGAGCGCCCGCGCCGCATGCGCCATCCGGACGGCCTCTCTGATCCCACCCGACTTGGCGAGCTTGATGTTGATCCCGTGGGCGACGGCGGCGCAGCCGGCGACGTCGGCGAGCGTATGGACGTCCTCGTCGACGTAGACGGGGATCGGCGCGCCCTTCTTCAGCGCCGCGGCACCCTCGTTTCCTGCCGGGAGAGGCTGCTCGCAATACTCGACCCCGAGCTCCGCGAGCCGAGGCAGCGCGTCGAGCGCCTCCTCGAGCGTCCAGAACTCGTTCACGTCCACCTGCAGCGGGACGTCGGTCGTTCCGCGCACCGCCTTGACCCTTGCGACGTCGAGGCCGTCTCCACCGCCGAGCTTCAGCTTCAGCCGCCTGAAGCGACCGCTCGCCTCGGCTCTCTCCGCCTTCCGGGCCATCTCGTCCGGGTCGCCGAGGCCGATCGTCCACGAGGTCGGCGGCCCGGCTCGTTCGAGCCCGAGCAGCCTCCAGACCGGTTCGCCGACCAGCTTGCCGCAGAGGTCGTGGAGCGCCGCGTCGATCGCAGCCCTGGCGGCGAACTGCTCGGCCGGCAGCCGCTGCATGACTTCCTCCAGGGCGAACGGATCGTCGCCGAGCCCTTCGCCGATCGCCTCGAGGTAGGCGAGCACGGACTCGACCGACTCCTCGTATCGCTTGACCGGTGCGGCCTCCCCGTAGCCGGAGACACCGTCGTGGCGGATCTCGACCTCGACGACGTCGGCCGTGTCCTGCGACCCGCGCGAGATCGTGAACGTCTCGGCCAGCTCCAGGGAGACGATCCGGGCGCTCAACTCCACGGCGATACACTAAGACGCGAACGCGCCTGTAGCTCAGGGGATAGAGCGCGCGCCTCCGGAGCGCGAGGTCGCAGGTTCGATTCCTGCCAGGCGCAATGTGCCCCGCCTGGCTATGCGGGGAACCGCATGGTTGACCCGCGGTGGAGCGCTTGCCCCGCCGGGTCAGTCCCTAGTGCGGGCGGCTGGCAGGCGCGCGGGGCGGCGATGTAGCCGGTCGCTCGGCCTGCCACCATGCAGTTGCGAAGCGGCCGCCGACGACTCGATAGGCGGGGACGGTGAAGTGTTCACGGTCCCTCGCGTCGACGGGGAGGTCGGAGGTCCTGACGAGAAGGAGGTGGTAGAGCCGCGCCGCTTCGGCCTGCGCGTCTCGGACAAGCTGCTGCGCCTTGTCCTGGGAACCAAGAGTGCCAATCTGTCCGAGCAGGAACGGTGCCGAGTTGGTGTCCCGGCGAAAGGCAGCGAGCAGCCGGACAAAACCGGGGAGCCATGTCGCAGCCCGGTCGGCTGAGCGGGCTTCGGTTTCTCCCTGCAGAAACAACACACCCGCAATCCGGCCTCCAACGGCTCGAACCTGATCGGCGCAAGCCCCGTACAGCGACCCGTCCGGATCCCAGTCCTGAATCGAGCTTCCGCCCTTTGCGCACATGATCAGCCCGATCCGGACGCTCGGCTCCCGTTTCAGCAACTGCAGCCCAAATGTCATCCCAGGGCCGATGCCTTCATCGTCACGAGGGGGGTTCGCGGGAGGTTCGAGTGGATCAGCCGCAACCTGCCAAGCAGTCTCTCGCCAGACGAGCAGACGCGCGTCCGTTGGAGAGGCGAACGAAAGCGGCTGTCCGTGCCCCGCCATGTTCGACTGGCCTGCGAGCACGAAAACCTGCAACGGCGTAGAGGCGGCCGACCCGCCGCCAGCCAGAAGACCGCACACTGCCGCCACTGCAACGATGACACGAGTAGGCATTCCCTCTCCCGGTAGAACCAGCTAAACCCTGCGTCAGCCTTAGGCTGAAGTTGAGGAATCTAGTTCCCGCTCAGGACGTCAAGCCCTTTGGGGCTGCGGTCACGTCCCGTAGCGTGGTGTAGGAGCGCGTCGGACGGAGCCGGAGGGTAGTCCGGCCACCGTGGCGCTCAGACTCGTCGGCTCTGCCAAGAGTTCGACGAGAGGAGAGTCACCACGATGGCCGAGACGAAGAGGATGACGGCTGAGCAGGTCGTCGGCTACTTGCTCGAAGGGGAGGGCCTGGATTTCCTGCGCGAGTCGCTGGCGTGGGTCGTGCAGCAGCTGATGGAAGCGGAGGTGTCCGAGCTGATCGGGGCGGAGCGGGGCGAGCGGACGGCGGAGCGGCTGACACACCGCAACGGCTACCGCTCACGCTCGTGGTCGACGCGGGCGGGCGAGCTCGAGCTGGCGATCCCGAAGATCCGCCGGGGCAGCTACTTTCCCAGCTTCCTCGAGCCGCGTAAGCGTTCGGAGCAGGCGCTCGTCTCGGTCGTCCAGGAGGCGTACGTCGCCGGCGTCTCGACGCGGAAGGTCGACCAGGTGGTCGAGTCGCTGGGGCTGCGGATCTCGAAGTCGGAGGTCTCCCGCATCTGTCAGGGACTCGACGAGCAGGTCGATGCCTTCCGCAACCGGCCGCTCGAGGGCCGCTACCCGTACCTGTGGCTCGACGCCAAGGTGGAGAAGGTCCGAGACGGCGGACGCGTCGTCCGCAAGGCGTTGGTGCTCGCCTACGGCGTGCACGAGTCCGGCTACCGAGAAGTGATCGCGCTCGACGTCGGCGAAGCCGAGACCGAGGCGTTCTGGCGCAGCTTTCTCCGCGACCTCGTCAAGCGAGGGCTGACCGGAGTGCAGCTGGTCGTCTCGGACGCGCACGCCGGCCTGAAGAAGGCGATCGGCCAGGTGCTCGGCTGCCCCTGGCAGCGCTGCACTGTCCACTTCCTCAGAGAGTCGCTCGGGCACGTCCGCAAGGACCAGCAGGGGATGGTTGCCGCGCTGCTCCGGCCCCTCTTCAACGCCGACGGCAGCGATGCTGCCCGCGAGCTCGCCGGCGATGCGCTCGAGCGACTCGCCAAACCATTGCCGAAGGTGGCGGCGCTGCTCGAAGAAGCCGAGGAAGACCTACTCGCCTTTTACAGCTTCCCCGCCGACCACTGGGCGAAGCTGCGCTCGACCAACCCGCTCGAGCGGGTCAACCGCGAGATCGGCCGGCGCACCGATGTCGTCGGCATCTTCCCCAACGACCGTGCGCTGATCCGGCTCGCTGCGAGCGTCGTGATCGAGCAGAACGACGAGTGGCTCGTCGGCCGCCGCTACCTCAGCAACCACTCGCTGGAAGCAGTCCTCGATCAGAAGAAAGAACACAACGACAGAGAGGAGACCCGCAAACTCACCGCGGCCTGAGCAGCCGACAATCTCGCCGACGAGCTACACCACGTCCCGGGACTTGACTGGGGCTGCTCCGTCAGGCGGCCAATGTCGCAGGCAGGTGGCTGGTTTCCCGGCGAGCGGCTGAGTGCCGCGCCCGCCGTGTCGGGAAGTCGGAAGACTTCCGGCTGTTCTGGGAAGGGGCCCCGCGGGGGAAACCGGCCGTTTCCCCCGCGAAGCGAGCGGAGCGAGCGTTAAGGAAGGAAGTAGTTCGGGTTGGGCAGCTTGAACGTTCGGCCGGTGTGCCCGCCTTCGAGATCGCTGAACTGGTCGCCGAAGTCCGCGACGATTTCGTATCCGAGCGACTCGATGTGCCCCCGGGTCGCCGACTTGTAGTGGATCGTCGTGCACGACTTGCCAGCGCTCACCTCCTCGGCGCAGGCCGTGTCGAGGTAATCCGGGTAGTCGGCGACCGCCGGCTTGGTGAACAGCCCGTCCTCGCCGTCGTTCAGCGTCGTCGGGTCTGGATAGCCGGCGTCGACGCCGACGTTGTCCGAGGTCAGGTTGCCCAGCGTCGGCGGCTCCTGGACGGCAGGACGGCCGGTGAGGAAGACGATCGCGTAGCCCTCCTGCTTGGCCTCGTTGACCAGGTCGACCATGCCCGGGACGGCCGGGAAGAGCTGGCCGGTGACGTAGTCGCCGTTTGTCGTCGGGCTGTAGGCCCAGTTGCTGAAGATCTCGTAGTTCCAGGTGGCCAGCGTCGTGTCGTCGACGTCCAGCACGATCGCTTTCTTCTTCGAGCCGAAGCGGGCATGGGAGCGGGCTTTCAGCCAGCGTTCTCCCGCGTCGGCGACCGAGCGAGCCTCCCTGGCGTAGTAGCTGTCGTCTGCGAAGACGCCCGTGCCGAGCGGATCGCCATAGTAGTTCCTGATCTGCTGGCGGAGCACGTCGATGTTCGTGACCTGGCGCTCCGAGTGCGGCGTGAAGGTCTTGATCGCAGGCTCTGCCGCAAAGGCAACTGCGGCGACGACCGCTGCGACGGCACCCACGCCGACGATGACTGCGAGCCGCGGCGACCGCCGCAGCCAGACGAGACGTTTCACGACAACCTCCCCTGATGAGACTCCTGAGACGCGTGCGACCCTATCCCCACGTCGGGGCCACTGGACAGTCCGAAGGCGATCTGTCACGAGGGCCTTCACGGAACGGACATCTTCGGCGTCTCCACGATGTGAAGCGGAGAGCGTATCCCTGCCGCGGGCTCGCGGCGAATCAGCGGGGAAGAGGCACGCGGCGCTCGCCGTCGGGAACCGGCTCTGCGGCTGCAGGGCCTGCCTCGATCTCCGCGATCACCTCGACGGTCGCTCCCGCCGGAGCCACTGGGACGAGGTTGCCCTCGACCCGCTCGCCGTCGACGAGCAGCGAGAGGACCCGACCTCTCACACCGGGTTGTTTGCGCACGGCGATCCGGTAGGCGGCGCCGCGAAACCGGCGCTCCGCGGTGAAGCCGTCCCATTCGTCAGGGATGCACGGGTCGATCCGCAGGCCGTCGTGGTCAGGACGGAGACCGAGGATCCACTGTGAGATCGCAACGAGGTTCCAGGCGGCCGTCCCCGACAGCCACGAGTTCTTCGCCTCCCCGTGGCTGGGGGCGTCACGGCCGGCGATCATCTGGGCGTAGACGTACGGCTCGCACCGATGGACGTCACTGATCTCCTCGCGCGCCGACGGGTTGATCCGCAGGTAGTAGTCGAAGGCGCCGTCGCCGCTATCCGCGAGCGTCTCGGCGATCATGATCCACGGGTTCGTGTGGCAGAACACGCCCCCGTTCTCCTTGTAGCCGGGCGGGTACGACGTGATCTCGCCGAGCTCCAGGCGGTACCGGGTGTAGGCGGGCTGCACGAGCACGACCCCGTGAGGCGTGGCGAGTCGCTCGCGCACCGAGTCGAGCGCGCGGACTGCGAGCCCGTCGTCGAGCCCGATGCCCGCCATCACGCACATCCCTTGCGGCTCGATGAAGATCGCCCCTTCGTCGTTTTCTGCCGATCCGATCGGAGCGCCGCCAAAGTCGTACGCGCGGCGGAACCACTCGCCGTCCCAGCCGTGTTGACGGACAGCTTCAGCCAGCCGTTCCTTCTCCTCGCGGTACGCGACGGCGTCGGCCGTGTCACCGAGGCGGTCGGCCAGGGCGGCGAGCTCCTCGGCGGCAAGCACGAAGAGTCCGGCGATGAAGACGGACTCGGCGATGCCTCCTTCGCGGTTCTCCGTCGTCTGGAACGACTCGCCCGGCGTCTCCGAGAAGCAGTTCAGGTTCAGGCAATCGTTCCAGTCTGCGCGGCCGATCAGCGGCAGCCCATGCGGACCCAGGCGGTCGATCGTGTACTGGAGCGAGCGCTGGAGGTGCTCGTACAGCGGCGTCTCGGAGCCAGGCTCGTTGTCGTAGGGAGCCGGCTCCTGGAGGATCGACAGGTCGCCGGTCTCCTTCAGGTAGGCGGCGACCGCGAGAATCAGCCAAAGCGGGTCGTCGTTGAACCCGGAGCCGACCGCATCGTTCCCGCGCTTGGTCAGCGGCTGGTACTGGTGGTACGCGCCACCCGACGGGAGCTGCGTCGCTGCGATATCGAGGATCCGCGCCCGGGCCCGCTCCGGGACGAGGTGCACGACTCCGAGCAGGTCCTGGTTCGAGTCGCGGAACCCCATCCCCCGCCCCACCCCGGATTCGAAGAGTGACGCGGAGCGGGAGAGGTTGAAGGTGGTCATGCACTGGTACTGGTTCCAGACGTTCACCATCCGGTTTGCGTCCTCGCTCGGCGTCGAGACCTGGAGCACGTCGAGCAGGCCGCTCCAGTGATCCCGGAGGTCCGCGAAGGCCGCCTCGACCTCGGTCGGCTGGAGATACCGCTCCAGCACGGGGCGAACGCGCCGCTTGTCGATCGTCTGCGATCCGGGTGGATCGAACTTCGCGTCTGCGGGATTCTCCGCATAGCCCAAGACGAAGACGACGTCGCGGCTCTCGCCCGGGCCGAGCGCGAGCTCGACGTGGTGCGATCCGCACGGCGCCCAGCCATGCGCGATCGAGTCGCGGCTGCGTCCCTCCTCCACCGCCAGAGGCCGGTCCCACCCGCGGTGGGGACCAAGGAAGGCGTCGCGTTGCGTATCGATGCCGGCGAGCGGCTCCGAGCAGGCGAAGTAGGCGAAGTGATCGCGCCGCTCGCGGTACTCGGACTTGTGGTAGACGACGCCTCCGTCGACCTCGACCTCGCCGATCGAGTAGTTGCGCTGGAAGTTGGTCGCGTCGTCCAGGGCGTCCCAGAGGCAGAACTCGACCGCGCTGAACAGCGAGAGCCGCGCTGAGCCGTCCCGGCGGTTGGTGATTCGTGCGCGCCAGATCTCCAGCGTCTCGCCGGCCGGCACGAAGTACAGCGTCTCGGCCTCGACGCCCGCGCGTCTCGAGCCGATCACGGTGTAGCCGAGCCCGTGCCGGCAGCGGTACTCCTCGAGCTCCCTCTGCGCCGGCTCCCACGACGGCGACCAGTAGTCGCCGGTCTCGTCGTCGCGAAGATAGAGATACCGCCCGCCGACGTCGAGCGGCGCGTTGTTGTACCGGTAGCGCGTCAGACGGCGAAGGCGTGCGTCCCGGAAGAACGAGTAGCCGCCGGCCGTGTTCGAGATGATCCCGAAGTACTCCTCGCTCCCGAGGTAGTTGATCCAAGGCAGCGGCGTATCCGGCCTCGCGATCAGGTACTCGCGGGCCGCGTCGTCGAAGTGGCCGTAGCGCGTCGGAGCTCCTTCCGAGGTTCAGCCCGGCGCCGGGCCGGTCGACTCGCGGACGATCAGTCGTGTGGACAGCTCGACGCGCAACGCCTCGATGCGCTGGCCGTCGATCAGGCGGTTGAGGAGGCTGACCGCCGTGCGGCCGAGCTCGGCGAGCGGCTGACGGACCGTAGTCAGCCGCGGCCCGACGATGCGGGCGAGCTCCGTGTCGTCGAAGCCGACGACCGAGAGGTCGTCCGGCACGCGCAGCCCCCGCCCCTGGGCGGCCCGCAGCACACCGGCCGCCATGTTGTCGTTCGAGGCGAAGATCGCCGTCGGACGGTCGGGCAGCTCGAGCAGCTGCCGTCCGGCCGAGTAGCCGGTGTCGGCGTTGAACTGGCCTTCGGCGACGAGCTCTGGGAGAAAAGGGAGCCCTGCCGTGGCGAGCGCGGCCTTGTAGCCCTGCAGGCGCTCCTCGGTGGCGGTCCACCCGCGGAATCCCGTGACGAACGCGATCCGGCGGTGTCCCAATCGGATCAGGTGGTCGGTCGCCGCTCGCGCTCCTGCCGAGTGACTGGCGGACACAGCCGGGATGCCCTCGTCCAGGGGCTCGCGCGGATCCGCGACGACGAATGGGTAGCCGTACTCCTGCAACCGGCGCAGCTCTTCGCTCGACTCCTCCGGCAGGAGGACGATCGCACCGTCGGTTGTGCCGTTCATGAGCCGCTCGAGGAGGGTCACCTCGCGATCGTGCTCGTGGTGCGTCGGACAGAGGACGACCCGCTGCTCCTGCTCGTACAGCGCCTCGGCGGCGCCGGAGAGGATGCCCGTGAAGTAGTTCTGGTCCACCCACGGAACCGTGAAGCCGATCAGGCCCGTTCGTCCGACCGACAGGGCTCGAGCGCTTCGGTTCGTGGTGAAATTATGCGCACGGGCGACGCGGAGGACGGCGTCGCGCGTTGCCGGAGAGACGTCGGGGCGGCCGTTGATGACGCGAGAGACGGTTGCAACCGAGACCCCCGCGGCGCGGGCAATGTCGCGGATGGTCACCTTCCCCGCTCGTTCCTGCCTGCGTCCGTCGATTGCCATAAAGTTGAGCGTATCCCCGGTACCGGTTCCGGTACCAGCGCGACTGTACTCGTGTGTGCACCGACTGTCAAAGCCTCAATCCGGCTTCGCGGTAGCCAGAAATGCCTATTCCACGCGGCAAACTACCCTTGCACGCCCCGCCGAGATCTGTTAACCGTTACCGGTACATTCCCGCAAAGTACGGGGCGTCGAGAAGAAGGAGGGAGCGAAAGCTGAGAAGCGGAAGGTTCCCGAGGCGGGTCCGGATTGGAGCCCCGCCGCTAGCGGGTCTTGATCGATCACGACAGGAGGGAAACACCATCATGGCGATTCGCAGGAAACGAACGGCCGTCGGCTTCGGGCTCGTGGTAGCCGTTGCCGTGACCGTTGCGGCGTCATTGGGAGCCGGTGGAGCAGGCGCCAAGGAGAAGTCGGCGTTTGCACTGCCGCGCAACCAGACGCTTTACATGAGCGGCAACCAGTGGTCGCCGAACAACGACCTCAACCCGGCGAAGAACTGGGATTACGTCACCGGGCTGGTCGGGTTCGTGTACGAGACCCCGTTCCGTTACGACCCACTCAAGGACAAGTTCATCCCTTGGCTCGCCACCGACGGCAAGTGGACGTCGAAGTCGACGTACACCATGTCGATCCGTCAGGGCGTCAAGTGGAGTGACGGGAAGGCGCTGACTGCAGGCGACGTTGCCTACAGCTTCAACTTGACGAAGATCGCGACGCATCCACAGCATCCGCTCTTCGCCGACACGGGGCTAAAGAGCGTCAAGGCCTCCGGGAACAACGTCGTGTTTACGTTCTCGGCGTCCCCGGGCTATCAGCAGTTCGACTTCTACCGGTTCAACGTTGCCGTCGTCCCGCAGCACGTCTTCAAGACCTACAGCAAGACGAACGTGACGACCGGCAACCTCGACGACCCGAGCAAGATCGTCGGCACGGGCCCGTACCTCTACCAGTCCGGTGCCAACGCGCAGTCCCAGACGGTCGTCTGGAAGAAGAACAAGAACTGGTGGGCCTCGGCGATCGGCCTCAAGGTCGCGCCGAACTACATCGTCGACATCAAGAACGGCACGAACGCTGCTGCACTGTCGAACCTCCTCGCGGGGAACATCGACCTGTTCAACAACTTCGCGCCGAAGTCGGCGATCCAGGGAAGGTTCAAGACCTACTTCGACAAGGCGCCGTATCACCTGGGCGCGAACACGACCTGGCTGTTCCCGAACACGACGAAGAAGCCGCTTGACGACGCCCAGTTCCGCCGGGCGCTCGCCTTCTCGATCAACATGAACCAGATCATCGACAAGAGCTACCAGGGCCTCGTGAACAAGGCGAGCCCGACCGGCCTCCTGCCGATCTGGAACAAGTGGGTCGACAAGAGCGTCGTCTCGCAGTACGGCTTCTCGTACAACCCCGCGAAGGCGAAGTCGACCTTGGCCGCCGCCGGCTACAAGGACACGAACGGCGACGGGTACGTCGAGAACAAGGACGGCTCGAAGATCGACCTGAGCATCATCGTCCCGAACGGGTGGTCCGACTGGATGACGGCTATCCAGGTCATCGCCGACAGCGCGAAGGAGGTCGGCATCAAGTTGACGCCGGCATTCCCGGAATACGGCACGCTCGTCGACGACCGGGGGCACGCCAACTACGACCTGCTCCTCG
This sequence comes from uncultured Actinomycetes bacterium, assembly GCA_963719325.1. Taxonomy (GTDB): domain Bacteria; phylum Actinomycetota; class Thermoleophilia; order Gaiellales; family Gaiellaceae; genus DATBLE01. The sequence continues at coordinate 12,627 of CAVRBW010000005.1, read as the reverse complement.
GAAACGACCGGCAGTTCAGCAACACGCCGTGGACGTACTACCAGTACGTCTTCCAGCTTCCGATCGCGGACAACCAGGCCAACGCCAACTACGAGCGGTACACCAACCAGACCGCGTGGAACCTCACACGGCAACTGGACAAGACCCCCTCGACCAACCCGGCCGCCTACAAGGCAGTGATGTCGAAGCTGCAGAAGGTATTCCTGCAGGATCTTCCGGTCATCCCGCTTTGGTACAACGGCATGTGGTCGATGGTCAACGACCAGTTCTGGACGAACTGGCCTGCCGCCAAGGGCGGGCAGTACACGCCCACGTCGTGGCGGAACTACTGGCAGATGACGAGCATCGACATGCTCACGCACCTGAAGAAGAAGTAGGAGCGGAAGGCAAGCTCGTGATCGACCGATGCCCCTCCCGGTTGCAACCCGGGAGGGGCATCGCCTCTCGACGACGGCTGCATCTCACGGGGGTCTGATCTGAATGGGGCGATACCTCGCGCGGAAGGGCCTGATCTATCTCCTCACCTTCTGGGTGGCGGTGACGATCGACTGGGCGATCCCGCGTCTCATGCCGGGCGATCCGATCCAGCGATTGCTGGCGCGGATGCAGGCACAGCCGGCCGCCGAGCACGCGCTGACCGGCTACTACACCAAGGCGTTCGGCTTCGACGTGCCCTGGTGGAAGCAGTACCTCAACTTCTGGGCCGCCCTCTTCCACGGCGACCTCGGCCGGAGCATCGCGAACTTCCCGACGAGCGTTTCCGAGCTCATCCTCGGCGCGTTGCCCTACACGCTGTCCCTCCTCATACCGGCGATCCTGCTGAGCTTCTGGGCCGGGAACAAGGTCGGCGCCCTCGCCGCGCGTAGGAAGGCGCTCGACAACACCGTTCTCCCGGTCGGCTACGTGCTGACCGCGACCCCGCAGATGTGGCTCGGGATCGTGCTCGCCTGGGTGCTCGCCTCGACGTTTGCCATCTTCCCCGTCTCGGGCGCATACAGCTTCGCCGTGCAGCCGTCCTGGTCATTCGAGTTTGCCAAGAGCTACGCAGGCCACTGGGTGCTGCCGTTCTCCGCACTGTTCCTCGTCGCGTTCGGCGGCTGGGCGATCGGGATGCGGAACATGATCATCTACGAGCTCGAGGCCGACTACTCGAACTATCTCGCCGCGCTGGGAGCTCCTACCAAGCTCGTGCGCCGGTACGCGTACCGGAACGCGCTCCTCCCGCAGATCACGGGGCTGGCGCTCGCCCTGGGCGCGGTCGTCGCCGGTGCGATCGTCGTCGAGATCGTCTTCTCCTATCCTGGTCTGGGAACGTTGACGCTCGGCGCGATCCAGAATCGCGACTACTTCCTGATCCAGGGCATCTTCCTGTTCATCATCACCGGTGTGCTGATCGCGAACTTCATCATCGACATCGCCTACGTCTTCATCGACCCGCGCACGCGGATCGGAATGCAGGGTGGTGCGTGATGGCGGTCTCCAAGCCCGGCGACGCCGGAGTCGTCCCCGCAGGGGGAGTGACCGTCGACGCGCCGATCTCGCCCACGGGTGCGCCCACCACATCCGCACCGGTCGCGGCACGCCGCTCCGAGTTCGTCTACTTCGCCCTCCGCAACTGGAAGTTCGTGGTGGGCCTCGGAATCGTCCTCTTCTTTCTCGCGCTCGCACTCTTCGGGCCGATGCTCACAGCCCACAAGCCGCTCGAGTTCTCGGGTCCGACGGGCGAAGGACCGTCGTCGGACTACTGGTTCGGAACGACGCAGTTCGGCCAGGACGTGTTCGCACAGTTCGTGAACGGGCTGCGAGCAGCCTTCCTCGTCGGAGCTGTGGGCGGGGGAATCGCCTGGTTCGTAGGTGCCGCGGTCGGCTTCACCGCGGGCTATCGAGGGGGATGGCTGGACGACATCTTGAACATGCTCACGAACGTCGTCCTCGTGATTCCGACCCTGGCGATCCTGATCATCGTCGCCGCGTACCTGAACGTGCAGAGCTACGCGACGGAGGCCCTCCTCATCGGCCTCACCTCGTGGCCATGGGCGGCGAGAGCGGTCCGGGCCCAGACCTTCTCGCTGAAGACGCGAGATTTCGTGGACGTCGCCCGGCTCAGCGGACGCAGCCGAACGCAGATCATCGCGACGGAGGTCGCGCCCAACATGAGCTCGTACCTGCTCATGATGTTCATCCTCCTGTTCGGCGGGGCGATCCTCATCGGCGCGTCTCTCGACTTCCTCGGTCTCGGGCCCACGCAATCGGTGTCGCTCGGGCTGATGATGAACAGCTCCTTCCTCTCGAGCGCGCTGCTCCTCGGCTCGTGGTGGTGGTTCATTCCGCCCGGGATCGGGATCATCGCCATCGTCGGCGGGCTCTACGTCATGAACGTCGGCCTCGACGAGGTCTTCAATCCGAAGCTGAGGGCGACATGAAGGTCGCTCGCCTTCGGCTCGCTCTCGCGGGGGAAACGGCCGGTTTCCCCCGCGTGCCCCCTTCCCCAAACCCGCTCGCACCTCAGCAACCGTTGGGTGCCGCGCCCGCCAGGTCGGTCGCGGCGGCGGGCTTCCGCGGAGGTCTCGAGGTCATCCGATGAGCCTCCAGGTGGAGAATCTGAAGGTCTACTACCGGACCCTGGCCGGTGACGTGAAGGCGCTGGACGGCGCCACGTTCGAGGTCGCGAACGGGGAGATCATGGGCATCGCCGGCGAATCCGGCTGCGGCAAGTCGACGCTCGGCAAGAGCCTGATCCGGCTCGACGGGCGCATGCGCTACGTCGAAGGCAGCGTCACGCTCGACGGGCAGGAGCTTCCGATCTGGGACAGCCAGCGGATGAATCCCTTCCGCTTCAAGCAGGTGTCGATCGTCCCGCAGTACGCGATGAGCGCGATGAACCCCACTCGGAAGATCGGCAAGATGGTCGGCGAGCTCCTCCGCTCCAGAGGCGAGAAGTACGAGAACATCCTCCCGGAGCTCGAGCGCCGCCTGGACCTGGTCGGCTTGCAGCGTGACGTGCTGACGATGTTCCCGATCGAGCTCTCGGGCGGGATGAAGCAGCGGATGGTGATGGTTCTCTCCACGCTGCTCGACCCATCGCTCTTGATCGCCGACGAGGTGACATCGGCGCTCGACGTCTCGAGCCAGAAGGCCGTCGCCGAGATGCTGATCGAGTTCCGGGAGCGCAAGTTCGTGAAGAGCACGATCGTGATCACGCACGACCTCTCGGTGCTCTACCAGATCGCCGACACGATCCTCGTCATGTACGCGGGGAAGCTGGCCGAGAAGGCTTCGGCCGAGACGATCATCCACGCCCCGCTCCATCCGTACACGCAGCTGCTGATCTCGTCGCTCCCCGAGGTCGGGGTGCGATACGCCGACCGCAAGCTGGCCGGCATACCCGGTCGTCCCCCAGGGCTCCTGAACCCGCCCACCGGCTGCCGCTTCCGCGACCGCTGCCCGTTCGCATTCGAGAAGTGCCAGGAGGAACCGCCCTTCGTCGAGATCGAGGCCGGCCACTCCGTCGCGTGCTGGAAGGTTGCCGCCGAGCAGGGAGCGGCGCCCAAGGCCGCCGGAAATGTCGGAGCTGCGCAACCCGGGACGGGTTCCGCCCAGGCGACGCCGGCCGTCAGGGGTGAGTCGTGAGCGAGACCCGCGAGCTGCTGAAGCTCGACACGTGCTGCAAGGTGTACCGAGTCGGCGCGTTCGGAGGGAAGACGCTCACCGCCGCGCGCAACATCACCTTCGACGTGCGGCCGGGCGAGGTCGTCTCGCTGATCGGCGAGAGCGGGAGCGGCAAGTCGACGATCGGACGGATGATCCTCAGGCTGTCCCGAGTGACCGCGGGGACGATCATGTTCGAAGGCAAGGACATCGCCACGTTCAAGGGCAGGCACCTGAAGGACTACTACCGAGACGTGCAGGGGGTCTTCCAGGATCCGTTCAGCTCCTACAACCCGATCTTCAAGGCAGACCGCGTCTTCAAGCTGATCAGAGACGAGTACTTCCCCGGCATCGGTGGCACCGAGTGGAAGACGAAGCTGGACGGCTCGCTCGAGGCCGTCGGCCTCAACCCGCGCGACGTGTTGAACAAGTACCCGCACCAGCTCAGCGGAGGGCAGCTGCAGCGACTCCTGATCGCGCGCGCCCTGATGCTCGACATCAAGCTCCTCGTCGCCGACGAGATCATCAGCATGCTCGACGCGTCGACCCGGATCGACGTCCTCAACCTGCTCGCCGACCTGAAGACCCGCGGGCTCGGGATCCTGTTCATCACCCACGACTTGTCGCTCGGCAACTACATCAGCGAGCGCACCGTGATCCTGCGACGTGGAGTCATCGTCGAGGTCGGCGCGACCGAGAAGGTGTTCGGCGACCCGCAGCATCCCTACACGAAGATGCTGCTCGCAGCCGTACCCCACCTCCATTCCAAGTGGGAGCCGACGCCGGGGGCGCGCAACGGCCACGAGGATCGCGACGACGACGGTGCCTCGCTCGTCAAGATCGACGAGGACCACTTCGTCGCCACGGTCAACGGCACCGGCTGATGGCTGCTGTCCAGCTCCTCGCCGATACCGGTCGCGCGCCGAGTATCCCGAACCTGCCCTGGGAAGACCGGCCGGCCGGCGACGACCGCCCGCTGTGGCGCTACTCGCGGAACCCGGTGATCCCGCGAGACCTCCTCCCCACCTCGAACAGCATCTTCAACAGCGCCGTCGTCCCGTACGAAGGCGGGTTCGCGGGGGTCTTCCGCTGCGATGACTGGACGCGCAAGATGCAGCTCCACCGCGGGTTCAGCGCGGACGGGTTCAGCTGGGAGCTCGACCCGGAGCCGCTCCGGTTCCAGGCCGACGACCCCGAGATCGGAGACTTCATCTACGGCTACGACCCGCGCGTGGTCTGGATCGAGGACCGCTGGTACGTGACCTGGTGCAACTGCTACCACGGGCCCACGATCGGCGTCGCCTGGACGACCGACTTCGAGACCTTCCACCAGGGTGAGAACGCGTTCCTACCCTTCAACCGGAACGGCGTCATGTTCCCGCGCAAGATCAACGGCCACTTCGCGATGCTCTCGCGCCCTTCCGACAACGGGCATACGCCGTTCGGCGACATCTTCTACAGCGAGAGCCCCGACCTGTGCTTCTGGGGACGGCACCGTCACGTGATGGGCACGGTCGCGAACTCGTGGCAGGCGACGAAGATCGGCGGCGGGCCGGTGCCGATCGAGACCTCCGAAGGCTGGCTGCTCGTCTACCACGGCGTCCTCACCTCCTGCAACGGCTACGTGTACAGCGCCGGCGTGGCGCTGCTCGACCTCGAGGAGCCGTGGAAGGTCGTCGCCCGAGCGAAGCCGTACGTCCTGTCGCCGCAGATGCCGTACGAGTGCGTCGGCGACGTCGCGAACGTGGTCTTCCCGTGCGCGATGCTCTGCGACGCCGACACCGGACGGCTGGCGATCTACTACGGCGCCGCGGACACGGTCACCGGGCTCGCGTTCGCACATCTGGACGAGCTCGTCGAGTTCGCCAAAGACCACTCCATCGCGGCTCCGCGGTGACCGCTGCGCTCGCCGAGACGAGCCGCAAGGTCGGAGCGAACGCGTACGGCTACTTCGACGAGGCGGCTCGAGAATACGTCATCACCCGCCCCGACACACCGACGCCGTGGATCAACTACCTCGGCGAGGGCCGCTACGGCGGGATCGTCTCGAACACCGGCGGCGGCTACTCGTTCGACCGCGACCCGCGCCACTGGCGCGTGACCCGCTACCGCTACAACGCGCTTCCGGTCGACCAGCCGGGCCGGTACGTCTACCTACGCGACCAGGACACGGGCGAGTACTGGAGCGCGACGTGGCAACCCGTGAAGCGGCCGCTCGAGAGGTACGAGTGCCGACACGGCGCCGGCTACACGCGCATCGCCGCCGAATGCGCCGGAATCGCATCCGAGATCCTGTACTTCGTTCCCCCGGCCAGGGACGGGGCGAGCTGGCCGTGCGAGCTCTGGACTCTGCGGATCCGCAACACGGGTGACCGCCTGCGCCGTCTGCGCAGCTTCAGCTACGTGGAGTTCTGCTTTCCCGACGCGGTCGTCGACCAGCAGAACCTCGACTGGGCGCAGCACATCGTCCGGAGCTCCTTCGAGAACGGCGTGATCGTCGCCGGCACCGTGTTTCGACCGGACCGGAGCTTCCTCGCGTCCAATGTCGATCCGCTGGGATTCGACTCGGATCGCGAGACGTTCGTCGGTCGCTATCGCGACCTGGCGAATCCGATCGTGGTCGAGTACGGCGAGCCGTCGAACGTCGGCTCGCCGCGCGGGAACAGCGTCGGCGTCCTCTGTCACGAGCTCGAGCTGCCGCCCGGCGAGGAGCGCGAGGTCGTCTTCGTGCTCGGCACCGTCCGAGACGACACCGAGCTCGAGCGCATCCGCTCGACGTTTCGCGACGGCGGGAACGTCGAGCGGGCGTTCGGGGCACTCCGCGACGACTGGGACGCCTACCTCTCCTCGTTCTCGGTCGAGACGCCCGACCCGGAGCTGGACGCGATGGTCAACTTCTGGAACCAGGTCCAGTGCCGGACGACCCTCTACTGGTCGCGCTTCGTCTCCGCCTACGAGACGGGTGTCGGCCGCGGGATGGGCACACGCGACTCGGCGCAGGACACGCTCGGCACCGTGCACGCCGCTCCGGCGCGCACCCGCGAGACGCTGACCCGGCTTTGGCGCCTCCAGTTTCTCGACGGACACACCTGGCACCAGTTCTACCCGCTCACCGGCGAGGGCTCGCGCGGACTTGCCTCCGAGTTCCCCGACCGGCCGCAGTGGTTCTGCGACGACCACCTCTGGCTCGTACTCGCCGTCTGCGCCTACCTCCGTGAGACCGGCGACCTCGCGTACCTGGACGAGGCCGTCGGCGTATGCCGACGGCCCCGAGGAGACGGTCTGGGCGCACATGCTGCGGGCGATCCAGTTCACGCTCGACCACCGCGGGCCGCACGAGCTGCCGCGCGCGGGCTTCTCGGACTGGGACGACACGATGAACATCGACCTCGGCTCCGGCAAGGCCGAGTCAGTCTGGTGCGGGATGCAGTTCTGCCGCGCGACGCTCGACTTTGCCGAGCTCGCAGACGAGCTCGGACGAGGGGACGAGGCAGCCCGGCTCCGCTCATACGCCCGAAAGATGGCGGCCGCCGTCGACGAGCACGCCTGGGACGGCGAGTGGTACGGCCGCGCATTCGACGACGACGGAAAGCCGATCGGCGTCGCCGCCGAGCAGCTGCACCGGATCAACATGAATCCGCAGACCTGGTGCGTGATCGGCGAGGTCGCCGCCGGCGAACGCGCGGAGCGCGCGCTGCAGTCGATGGACGATCACCTCTCGACCGAGCACGGCATCGCCCTCCTCTGGCCCCCGTACGACGGCGGCGACTCCGCGCATCCGTGGGACGTCCACCTACCCGCCGGGGGCGAAGGAGAACGGCGGCATCTTCTGCCACGCGAACGCCTGGGCGATCGTGGCCGCCGCGATGGCCGGCCAGGCCGACCGGGCATACGACTACTACCGCCGGATCCTCCCCCTTCGGCGGACGGACTCCGACTGCTACCTCGTCGAGCCGTACGTCTACTGCCAGAACATCTGCGGGCCGACGCACCCGCAGTTCGGCATGGGCCGGAACGCCTGGCTGACGGGAACCGCCGCCTGGACCTACGTCGCGGCCACCCAGTGGATCCTCGGGATCCGGCCGACGTACAGCGGGCTCCGTGTTGCCCCCGCGCTCCCGAGCAGCTGGACGGGCTTCAAGGCGACACGCCGCTTCCGGGGCGCGCTCTACGAGATCGCGGTCGAGCGACGCGGCGCCGGTGACGAGATCGCACTCGTCGTCGACGGCGTTCCGGTCGCGGGCGACGTCGTTCCACTCGCGCCGGCGGGCGACCGAGTCCAGGTCGAGGTGACGGTCGGATGAGCGCCGCTCGCCTCCGGCTCGCTCCCCAGCCACCTCCGGGAGCCGCGCCCGCCATGTCGGTCGCGGCGACGGGATTCTCCGAGATGCCGGAGGTCGATTGATGAAAGAGCGCTCGTTTCCCGAGGGCTTCGTCTGGGGTGTGTCGACCTCGGCGTACCAGATCGAGGGCGCCGTCAAGGAAGACGGCCGCGGCGCGTCGATCTGGGACCGGTTCTGCGCGACCCCTGGTGCCGTCTGGAACGGCCACGACGGCTCGATTGCCTGTGACTTCTACCACCGCTATCCAGGAGACATCGAGCTGATGCGAAAGCTCGGAATCGACACGTTCCGCTTCTCGGTCGCCTGGCCCAGGGTCATCCCCGAGGGGCGGGGCCGGGTGAACGAGGCGGGTCTCGACTTCTACGATCGGCTCGTCGACGAGCTGCTCGCGAGCGGGATCGCTCCCTTCCCCACGTTGTTCCATTGGGACCTTCCGCAAGCCCTCCAAGATCGCGGCGGATGGCTCGCCCGCGAGACCGCGGAGGCGTTCGCGGAGTATGTCGAGGCGGTGGTCGGCCGGATCGGCGACCGCGTCGGGCGCTGGCTGACCCACAACGAGCCCTGGGTCGCGGCCTGGCTCGGCCACGGTTGGGGAGAGCACGCACCCGGCCTTGCGAGCGCCAAAGACGCGCTCGCGGCGGGACACCACCTCCTGCTCTCGCACGGACTCGCGTGCGAGGTGATCCGCCGCGAGGCGTCCGCCGCCGAGCTCGGAATCGCCCTCAACCTCGAGCCGATCTATCCGGCGTCGGACTCGCCTGCCGACCGGGCGGCTGCGACGCACGCCGACGGCTTCCTCAACCGCTGGTTCCTCGATCCCGTCTTCCGCGGCGCCTATCCGGAGGACATGGTCGAGCATTTCCGAGCCGACGCGCCACCTGTCGAGGACGGAGACCTCGACCGTATCTCGGCACCACTCGACTTCCTCGGCGTGAACAACTACACGAGGCAGATCGTCCGTGCGAGCCCGAACGGAGGGCCACCCGTCAAGGTCTACTCGCAAGGCGCCGAGCACACGGAGATGGGCTGGGAGGTCTACCCGGACGGGCTCTACGACGTGCTGGTGCGCCTGCGGGACGACTATGCGCCGGCCGCCATCTACGTCTCGGAGAGCGGCGCCGCATTCGGCGACGTCCACGAGCACAACGGATCCGTCAACGATCCCGAACGCCAGGCGTACCTGGCGGGCTACGTCGAGGCCGTCCGCAGCGCGATCGACGACGGCGTGCCGGTCAAGGGATATCTCGTCTGGTCGCTCCTCGACAACTTCGAGTGGGCGGAGGGCTACGGGAAGCGTTTCGGGCTGGTCTTCGTCGATTATCCGACGCTCGAGCGGATCCCCAAGGGAAGCTTCCGCTGGTACCGCGACCTGATCTTGGCGCAGCGCGCGCCCGGGTCGGTGACCGCGGCCGCCGGACCGCTCTGAGGTCCGGCGGCGACCGACCCGTCGGCGGGGCCGTCTCGAGGCGGCCCCGCCCCCTCCAGCAGGCGACCGGCACCTGGGCGAGAGGTGCTCGCACGCCTCCCTCGAAGTACAATGCAGGGGTTATGCGGACGGACGACCCCCTCAGTACCTATGCCGAGCCTCCCCCGCATCAAGCGCCCGCGGGCGCGCGCAGTCGCAGAGATCGTCGCACCGCGCGGGCCCCGGCTCGCTGAGCTCACCCACGGCAGCCTGACCTGGGTGCACCTCGACGCGCCCGACGCGGGCGAGGCGGCGCAGCTCGCCGAGCGCTTCGGCTGGCATCCGCTGGACGTCGAGGACGTCCTCTCGAAGCGGCAGCGACCGAAGATCGACGAGTACCCGGAGTACCAGTTCGCCGTCCTCCATTTTCCGGTCTACGACAAGGCGATCCAGCGCCTGAACGCCGCCGAGCTCGACTTCTTCCTGGGCCCGGAGTTCCTGATCACACTCCCAATGGTCGAGCTCCTTCCCGTGACGCGTCTCTTCGCGCGCTGCCAGGAAGACGGCGAGCTGCGCGAGAGCCTCTTCTCGAAGGGCTCGGGTTACCTGCTCTACCACGTCCTCGACGACCTCTTCGACTACTGCTTCCCGATCCTCGACAAGATCGGGCACAAGCTCGACTCGATCGAGGACGAGATGTTCGAAGGACGCGCCGAAGACGTCGTCCGTGACCTCTCCAACGTCAAGCAGGAGATCATCTCCTACCGGAAGATCATCAAGCCGGAACGGTCGACGCTGCGGGTGCTCGAGGGTCGCGTCCAGCGGTTCCTGCCAGAGGATCTGGAGCTGTATTTCGACGACATCGTCGATGCCGCCGAGCGGATCTGGGACCTGCTCGACAACTACAAGGAGGTGGTCGAGGCACTCGAGCAGACGAACGAGTCGGTGATCTCGCACCGCCAGAACGACGTCCTCCGGGTCCTCACCATCTTCAGCGTCATCGTCCTCCCGCTGACGTTCATTACGGGGATCTTCGGTATGAACGTCGATTTCCCAGGCTTCGGCACGCACGAGGCGTTCTGGGCAATCGTGGGTGCGATGATCGCGACGATCGTCGGTATGGTCGCCTTCTTCCGATACAAGCGCTGGCTCTAAGCGTGGGGGGAACGGCCGGTTCCCCCCACGGACCCCCCTCCCTGTCTCCTCGCGGCGAGCCTAGGCGTGCCGCGCCCGCACATGTCGGGCGCGGCCACGTTTCAAGTCGATCACGCTTCCCAATCGCCCGGTCTGCTAGAAGCAGCTCATGACCAAGCCGCTCTGGGCACCCTGGCGGCTGGAGTACATCCAGCAGGCTGACGAGCTCGACGGCTGCGTCTTCTGCCTCGCTCGCGGAGGCGACGACCGGGAGATGCTCGTCGTCCGTCGCGGGGCGCACGCGTTCGCGCTCCTGAACAAGTTCCCGTACGCGTCCGGGCATCTGATGGTCGCGCCGTACCGCCACCTCGGCGACTTTGCCGAGCTTTCCGACGAGGAGGCTCTCGAGGTCCACCGCTTGGCCGAAGCGGGCATCGCCGCCCTCGCCGAGACCTTCGCGCCACAGGGGTACAACCTCGGCTGGAACCTCGGCCGGATCGCCGGCGCCGGCATCGTCGACCACGTTCACCTGCATGTCGTTCCGCGATGGGCGGGCGACACGAATTTCATGCCGGTGCTGGCCGACGTGAAGGTGCTCCCCGAGCACCTGAGTCAGACGCGGGAGAAGCTGGCCGCGGCCTGGCCGGGTTAGTTCCTTGGCGGCGACGACGCCGCCACCCGATCTGTTGCATGCTTCGGCCGCGAGATCGCGCAGTTGGCACGATCGGAAAAAGGGGGCGGAATGAACGTGCTGGCAGAGATCCTCCACGAGAAAGGCCACGAAGTGCTGGAGGTCGACTCCGACGCCACGGTCTTCGAGGCGGTCAAGCGTATGGTCGACGCGAACGTCGGCTCGCTCCTCGTCACCGAGAGAGGAGCGACCGTCGGGATCGTGACCGAACGCGACTACCTGCGGCGAGCCGCGCTCGAAGGGCGCGCCGACCGCGAAACGCCGGTACGCGAGATCATGAGCTCACCGCTCGTCGTCGCCACGCCTGACACACCGATCGACGAGTGCATGGCACTGATGACCGACCGGCGGATCCGGCACGTGCCGGTGGTCGACGAAGACGGCGATGTCGTCGGGCTCGTCTCGATCGGAGACGTCGTCAAGTTCAAGACGAAGCAGCAGAGCTTCGAGATCCAGTACCTGACCGACTACATCACGACCGGCTGAGCCGGGCCGGCTTCCTCCTACAGGAGCGTCTCGGCCGCCGTCGAGAGGTGTTCGATGTGGGCGTCCGGCCCCTGGACGCCGTCGCGGGCGACGACGGACAGGTGCGTCGCACCGAGCGCCTGCCACTCGTCGGCTTCGCGCCGCCAGTCGTCGGGCGTTCCGGCAGAGATGTCGATCCGCCATTCGATCCCGATCGAGCCCGGATCCCGGCCGGCTTCCTCCGCCCAGCGGCGGAATCGCTCCATCGTCGCCGGCCAGTCGCCGTCCAGCGGCCGCTGCGGGAAGTAACCGTCTGCGAGGCGAGCCGCCCGTTTGAGGGCGGGCTCGGCCGAGCCGCCGATCCAGATCGGGATCGGCCGCTGAACGGGTAGCGGGTTGATCCCGGCCGCCGGGATCGTGTGGTAGCGCCCGTCGAAGGTCACGACCGGCTCCGTCCAGAGGCGTCGCAGGACCTCGATCTGCTCCTCGACGCGCTTGCCGCGGTTTCGGAACTCCTCGCCCAGCGACTCGAACTCGACGAAGTTCCAGCCCAACCCCACGCCGAGCCGGAAGCGCCCGCCCGTGAGAACGTCGATCTCCGCTGCCTGCTTGGCGACGAGCGCCGTCTGCCGCTGTGGCAGGACGAGCACGCCGGTGACGAGCTCCAGGCCCGGCGCCGCCGCGGCGAGGTAGCCGAAGAGGACGAAGATCTCGTGAAACAGGTGCTCGGACGCGTACGGCCCGGCCCAGTCCGGACGCGAGCTGACGTCGGCGCCGAGGACGTGGTCGTACGCGAGCAGGTGCTCGAAGCCGAGCCCCTCGGCAGCCTGAGCGAAGGCGCGAACCCCGCCGGGATCAGCCCCGATCGAAGTCTGAGGAAAGACGACACCGACGTGCATGAACTCTGATCCTAAATGGTTCGTCGCCGCGACCGACATGGC
>CAVRBW010000004.1:0-27380 GCA_963719325.1 uncultured Actinomycetes bacterium | reverse complement strand
CGAGCGAGCTGCTGCTCAGCTCGGCTTCGTCGTGATCGGCTTCCCCGTCCCGGCGTCGAGCACCCACCAGGGCGCGCCGAACCCGTTCGAGCCTTGACCCTTCAGGTCGCCGGGCTGGACGTCGGGCAGGAACCCGTAGAGCGGATACCCGCCGTAGGTCAGCATCGACGTCCCGTCGGTCCGCTGCGCCACGCCGAGGAGCGCAGCTTTGGCGCCGCCTGCCGCGACGGGCGGCCCCATCGCGAACGCCGGCGGCCAGACGACCGCGCAGCGTCCGTAGCACGCGCTCTGCGTGCCCTTGTCCGCCACCCACATGTAGAGCGTCTTGCCGCGGTCGTCCACGAGGATCGAGCCGAGACTCGTGGTGCGCACGGCGACTCCCTGGATCCCGTTGCCGATCTGGCCGCGGATCTCGCCGGCCGCGTTCGCGGTCGTATGGACGTTGACGTAGGTGCCGCCGCCTTCGATCGCCTTCGCAAGGTTCGCGTCGATCGCCTTCCGGCCTCGCACGGCGGTGTTGCATGGCCCGCACAGGGCAAGCGACACCGGTCCCGCCGTTCCGGCCTTGCCGAGATGGACGTGGGCGGCGTTCCCCGGCCCGCTCAGACCGGCGAAATCGAGCGACCAGACGATGAGCGGCCTGGTCCCGACGTCGATCACGAGCCCCGAGAAGACGCCCTTCGCGCCGGCCGGTACGCCCTTCGCCGCCGGCGTCTCCGACGTGGCGTCCAGCGCGGCCGCGAACGCGTGGGACGTGCCGAGTTGGCCGCGAATCTCGCCTCCCGGGTTCGTCTTCGTGTGGACGTTCACGTAGGCCGACCCGCTGTTGATCGCCGAGGCCACCTTCGCGCTCAGCGCCGTCTCGCCGCTCGCCCCGGGCTTGCAGGGCTGGCAGAGGGTGACCGCGACCGGCCCGGCCTGTCCGGGCTTCCCGGTGTGGATGTGAGCCGCCTGGGCTCCTCCGGTGAGGCCGCCGAAGGTCAGCGCCCACGCGATCTTCTGGGCTCCACCCGATTGGGTGACGATGGCACTGAACAGCCCCGTGGCCCCCGCGCGGACACCCTTGGCCGACGGTCGCTCGCCGCCGGGCGCCAACGACGCCGCGTACGCGGTGACCGGCGCCGGCGCATCGGCCGGAGCTGCCGAGCCGACCGCCGAGACGAAACCGACCGCCGCCAACACGAGCACTACCTTGCGCATACGTCCTCCTCCTCGCTCGGACCCGGAATGCCACGGTGTACGGCCGAGCCGAGGGCGAACGGTTTTAGCCAGGCGGAGTTGCTCGCCCGTAGCAGGGTTTGGGGACTGGGTTTGGAAGTCAGAGGTCGGCGGAAACCCTGACTGGGTCTCCCGAGCAAATCGATGGAGGAGCGAACACTGAACCCAGCCACCTCACAGCCACGGGCCTTCGGGCGCGGCAGCCCGGTCCTCGACTACTGGCTCGGCCGGTGCGAGGGCTTTGTGCTCGTCTCGAGCCGCGGCACCCAGGTCGGGTCGGTCGAGCACGTCGAGGTGGACGACATCGGACGTGCGCTCGAGCTCGTCGTGCAGAGCCCGATCCTGGGGCGCCGCCGGACGATCGATCCCCGCTCGATCGACGCGGTCGTACCGGAGTCCGAGACGATCACGTTCTCGGAGCAGACCGCCCCTGCTGCTCACCGGCGGGAGCTCACGTTCCGCACTCCCCCGGTCGCTGGTTCGGGCCGTGCGCTCGGCGCGTCGGCGGCCTGGATCGCGCCGCGCACGCGGGCGCTCGTTGCCGGGTCGGCCCGGGTCGCGCTCGCAGGTGGTGCGAAGACTCTTTCGCTCGTCCGTTCCGGAGGCCGCTGGGTCTCTCTCCACGTTCGCCGGCGCGTTCCGATCCTGGCTCAGGCAACTCGCCGGGCGGTCGTCGCCGCAGCGCACTGGACGCGGCCACGGGCTCTGGCGCTCGTCCGGCTCGTCGCCGCGTTGCTCCTGGGCCTGGGGCTCGTCCTGGTGGCCGTCGGACGCGAGGTCGTCGCGGCGCTGAAGACGTATCGCGCCGTGTTCGCACAAGAAGCCGCACGGCGACGCGCCGCGCAACGCCGGGCCTGAGCGGCTCCGCGCACAATAAGTCTGCCGTGCCGCTCCAGAACCGAGTCACGCCCCTCGGCGACCTCGTCGCCGACCCGGCCCGCGGCCTCGTCTACGGAAACAGGGGCTGCCTCCACGACGATGCAGGACGCATACGACGGCGGTACAACGGCAAGCGCTGGATCGCATGCAGGCTGCAGTTTCGCGGCTGGCACCGGGAGCCGCTGTTGCAGCCCGGCCGTTTCACGGAGCTCTTCTTCCTCGACGAGGCGACGGCCTTCTCGGCCGGGCACCGGCCCTGCGCCCTCTGCCGGCGAGAGGACTACGACCGCTTCGGTGCGATCTGGCGCCGGCTGCACCCCGGTCAGGCCGGCGCCGACGCGATCGACGCTCAGCTCCACGCCGAGCGCGTGAATCCGGCGACGCGCGGGCAGCTTCGGCACGAGGCTTCGCTCGACGAGCTTCCGGACGGCGCCTTCGTCCTGCGAGACGAAGCGCCGTGGCTGGTCCTCGACCGCCATCTCCTCCGCTGGACGCCCGCCGGCTACGACCGCCGAAGCCGGCGACCGCACGGCACCGCGGAGACGCTCACGCCGCCGTCGTTGGTAGCCGTCCTCCGCGCGGGCTGGCGACCCGTGGTCCCCCTGCTGCACCCATCTGCGCTCGCGGCGCGCTGATCCACGTCGTCGTCGTGGGCGAGCTCGTCAGCCTGCGCCGACACGACGCAGCCGGCGGAAGAAGCCGGCGCGTTGCACGGCCAGCGTCGCGACGCCCGCGACCACGATGCAGCTGAGGTTGAGCCCGAGCTGCTCCAGCGCGCCGCGAAGCTCGTCCCAGCTTCCGTATGCGCACGCGACGCCGACGTTTCCGGCAGCGGGGATCGTCGTGACCGAGATCAGCACGCCCATGAGCGCTCCCGACCTCGCGGTCGTGAGGGCGAGCAGCCCGGCGACGCCGGCGAGGAGGGCGACCAGCACCGAGAACGTGCTCGGATGGGAGATGAAGAAGGTCGCCGGCCGCGCGTGCGCGGCGACGGTGTCGGGCGCCGGCCCAGCCGCACGCAGCAGGAGGACGAGCACCAGGGCGGACGCGATTCCGAGCGGGAAGCCCACCAGGAGCGCAGTCGCCGAGCGCTTCGCGAGCTCGACCCGACGCTGGACAAGCGCGACGCAGAGCCCGACGAGGGGCCCGTACTCCGGCCCGACGACCATCGCGCCGATGATCAGGATCTGGGAATCGGTGAGGATGCCCACCGCCGCGATCATGGTTGCGAGCACCATGAAGGCGACGAAGCTGAACGACAGCTCCGCGCTCTCCGCCGTTCGCGCCTCGACGTCCTCCCAGATCACCGCGTCCGACGGGGAGCCGATCGCAGCCAGGGACGCCCGGGTCGCTTCCGTCGAGAGCGTCGAGCCGACCGGGTCGATCGCGATCGAGCCCGAGCGCTCGAGGCCGAGGCGTCGCAACTCGTCGACGACGACGCTGGCGTCCTCGCGGGCGGCATCGCAGAGCACGAGGTCTCCCGCCGGCTTCACCGACACGCCGGGGACGCGAACCACGTTGAACACCGCGGCCGACCGGTCGAGAACGTCCAGGACGCCCTGCGCCGCCTCGGCCGGCACGACCAGGCGAAGGTGGACGATTCCCGCTTCGGCGGCTCCGGTCACGGGCGGATCCTAGGCGTCCGCGGCGGACGCATAGAGCCGGTTCCCGAGTCGGCCGATCGTCGTCGGGAGGTCGAAGGGGACGGCTAGGAGGTGGCAGGCGCGGCGATGTAGATGTGCACTGCCAGCGGAG
Source organism: uncultured Actinomycetes bacterium (assembly GCA_963719325.1). Classification (GTDB taxonomy): domain Bacteria; phylum Actinomycetota; class Thermoleophilia; order Gaiellales; family Gaiellaceae; genus DATBLE01. Next base: position 23,528 of record CAVRBW010000004.1, on the reverse strand, counting down.
CGAACGAATCGGTGAACGAGCTACCCGTCGACGCCAGACGCCTGCTCTCACCCATCACGGACAACGTCCGGCCGTCCAGGGCGGGAGCGGTGAACGTGGCCTGCGTCGCCGAGTAACCCGAGTTGACGGCGATCACGTACAGCGCACCGTTCCAGGTGCGCGCGGAGACGACTACCTGTCCGTTGTCGTCACTGATCGGCACATCCGGTCGGTACACCACGGGCCCGAGCCGCGCGACGTCTCGGCCGACGGCGGCGATCGCACGTCCGTTCGCGGAAGGCCAGGAGCCCGGCCAGAAGCCGAGGCCGTGCGCGCCGCCGGCGATTGCCATCCACGACTCGGCACGCACGGTTGCCGGAGTGACCGCGGTCTCGCCTCCCGGGCATTTCCAGTCGGCGGCCTCGATCCACTGGAACGTCGGCTTGTCGCCGGACAGCTTGACCAGCTCGCGTTGCGAGTAGTACACGTCGGCCATGCGGCCCGGCCGGCACCACTCCTGCAGCGGGTACAGGTCGAACCCGATCACGTCCGTCTTGGCGATCAGCGCCGGGTACATGCCACGACCCCAGGGCAGGGCGGCGGCACCCGAGTAGAAGTGGTTCGTCAACGAGATGAACGACACGCCGCCGACGCCGGCCGGGCCGTCGGGTAGCTCGGCGGCGCTGACGTTGGAACCGTCGGGCTCGTCGTACTGAAACCAGCCGATCAGGCCGGGGCCTGACCCGCTGTGTCCGCCTGCGACACCCGCCGAGTACGCGGCGCCGGCCAGCGTGTTCAGCTGCGTCTGCAGCGTCCCGCAGGCGTTGAGGGAGAAGAGGTTGATGCCCGCGGCAAGCGCAGGGCCGTACTGCCACGGGCAAACGGAGTACAGCATCATCGGAAAGAACGGCTGACCGTCGAGACGCACGCTCTGCGACTTTCCGACGCTGACCGTGGGATGGGACGGGAGCGCGTGGGTCGTGAGCTCGAGCGTGGCCTGAGCTCGCTGGCCGTCATCGGCGACAGCGCGAATCCAGACGCGATACGGCGTGCTCGCGTGGAGTCCGACCAGCGATACGGACGTTCCGCCCTCGCCGGCCGGAACCCATACGGTCGGCACGTCTGAGTCGCCGAGGCCATATCCGACCTGGACGCTCGCCGGCACGGAGCTCTGCCAGCCCACCGTCGCGCCGTACGAGCCGACCGAGCTCGCGTGGACACTCGAGAGCTCGAGCGGCTGGCCGACGGGCTGCACCGGACTCGACCGAGGAGGTGCACCGCTGGGCGACAGCGAGGCGCAGTTGACGGCGCCCGCGTTCACCTCTCCCGCGGCGTGTCGGAGCGCCTGGTAGGCGGGCTTCGGCGAGCCGTCCGCCCAGAACACCCCGGATTGCCAACCGCGGAGGTCGCGCTCGTCGATCAGGTGGAAGTTGAAGTAGGCGCCGACCGCCGGCTGGCAGGCTGCGACCCTGATCGCGTCGGCGAGCTGCATCGCCTGATCGACGCCCGGCCCGACGCCCGCGTCAGAGCCTTCCTGTTGCGACCAGGCGGCGACAGGAGCCGCATCCGTCTCGGAACCCGTGTACAGCGAGGCTTTCCCCGGGTCCGGCACCGTCTGGTAGCCCTGCGCCAGGTACCAGATCGTCGTCGAGCCTTCGCCCGGGACGGGCTGCGCCGTGCCGTGGAAGCCGTCGCCGAGCGCCTGCATCATGGGCTCGTAGTCGCCGATCGAGACCGTCGACCCGGGTGCGTGCTTCGTCCAGGGGCGCTCGGTCGATCCGACCGCGTGCGGGATGTAGCCGAAGGTGTCGAAGATCGGCGTCGTCCGCCCGCTCGCCTTGTAGGCCTCCGCCACCTTGGCGATCCATGCGCCGGGAGCGTGGTAGCCGAGCGTGAAGGAACCGGGTGCGGCAGGAGGCTTGGAGACTGCGAGCGAGATGACGTTTGCGTCGGTGCGAACAGCGTGCGCGGCGTCCCAGCACTGGGCCAGCAGCGCCTCGTAGTCGGCGGGCGCGGTGCTCTCGCCGCCCGGGGCGAACTGGGGGCTCCAGAACGCGTTGTCGTTCGGGTCGTCCCAGATGACGACGTCCTTGATCTGGCGGTTGCGTCCGAGCAGGTCGGCCACGAAACCGCAGTACTGCGCGCGAGTCTCCGGCGTTCGCGGCACGTCGGTGGCTGCCCCGTACACGCTGACGACGATCCGCAGACCGGAAGCGTCGAGCATCACCCGATCCAGCCCGTCCTGGGCGCTCGACGTGAGCCTGGTCTCGCCCGGACGCCACTGCAGCGTGATCCGCACCGATTTCAGCCCGAGCGTGCGCGCGATCGAAGCGTTCAGGGACGTGTTCCCCCAAACGAACGCGTCCTCGTCTGCGCCGACGAAGAACGACGGCGCGGCCGCTCGAGCGGGCCCCGCGTAGAGGCCTGCTCCGAGAGCGATCGCGGTAGCCGCGACGACGACCTTGAACGAGAACCGATGCACCACCTGTTCATCGGCACGCGCCCGCCGGAGTTAAGACTTCGGGCCGAGTCGATCCGCCTCGCGGCCCATTGCGTTCACCTCGCGAGATGCGTAGGGTCGGACCCGTTGAGGAACGGGGTCATGGTGATCGGTGCCGGCTGCCTGGCTACGTCCACGCTCTTCGGGCGCGCTGCGCTCGACCGGGTGTGCGACGAGGCGCTCGAGTTGCTGGAGAAGGTGTAGCTATGCGGCGAGCCACTCTGATCCTGCTCGCCGCCGCACTCGTCTTCGGGACCGCGGCTCATGCCGGCGGAGGCGACAAGTCCTTTGAGGTCGGCGGGATCGGGATCACCTTCGCCTACCCGTCGTCGTTCAAGAAGGTCGGCAGCATCACGTTCCAGAAGTCGGCCGGATCGAAAGCGGCAGCCCGGGGTGCTGTCGCTCTCGACAAGGTGAACCTGATCATCGTCTCGCGCTACAACCTTCGAGTCGCGATCACGCCAACCAACCTCACGCGCTACAAGAACGAGGTCGACTCGGTGATCGGATCGCTCGCGGGCAAGCGGGTCAGCGGACGCCGCGTCGAGCACGGCGGCCTACCGGGGTTCGAGTACGTGATCTCGCTGACCAGTCCCGCGAAGGCGGTCAGCCACATGGCGGTGCTCTTCGATCGCAAGACCGAGTACCTGATCAACTGCCAGTCGACCCCGCCGAAGCGTCAGGCGCTCAACGCGGGCTGCGCGAAGGCGCTGGCCACGCTCAGGCGGAAGTAACCCGCCGCCCGCGCCGGTGCGGCGGATCGGGCTGCTCTTCGTCGTCGGCCTTGCCCTGGCGTGGTCGATCGCCGCGGCCGTGCTCTTCGTCTGGCCGCCCAGGCAGGGCACGGATGGGGCCGATGCGCTCGTCGTTCTCGCGGGAGGACGCGGCCCTCGGCTCGCCCGCGGCCTGGCGCTCGTCCGTCGCGGGGTGGCGCCGGTCCTGGTCGTCTCGGACGGCTGGAGTCCGACCTGGCCGGAGGCAAACAGGCTTTGCGCTGGACGGCCCGTCGGCGTTCACGTCGTATGCATGCACCCGCAGCCCTACGACACGCGCGGCGAAGCGGAGGCGTTCGCGCGTCTTGCCCGGGCGAGAGGTTGGCGGTCGGTCGTGGTGGCCAGCTCCCGCTACCACGTCACCCGCGCGCGGATGCTCTTCGAGCGCTGCTTCGACGGCCGTGTCTACACCGACGGTGCTGACCAGTCGCTCGCGACGCGCGTCTGGGCCAGCACGCTCGAAACGGCGAAGCTCGCGTACGCGTTGCTCGTGCGCCGGGGCTGCTAGGAAGCTCTAACTGAATGGAGGGACTGTTTCCTCCTCGCGCTCGCCTGCTGCCTCATCTGCTGGCGACGACTCGAAACCTCATTCGATTAGAGCTTCTTGGGCCTGGACAAATCCGCGGCGCTCGTAAAGTCGACCGCGCGGGATTGTCGGTGGCCTCTGCCGTCTCCGAGTCGTTATGGACGAATGCGGATGATCGTCTTCCCGTTGCGTCGTTCGGTCGGGTTGAGGGCGGCGACGGCATCGTCGAGGGTCGCGACGGTGCCGATGTTCGTTCGCAGTCGTCCGTCCCTGACCCGCTGAACGATCTCACGCAGTTGGGCACGATCGGATTCGACAACGAAGTCGACTGCGAGGCCATCGGCGGGCCGCGCCTCGGGCGGCCCTACGACGGTCACGAGGGTTCCTCCGGCCCGGATCAGGCTTGCGGACCGCTTCTGGATGTCCCCGCCGATGACGTCGAATACCAGGTCGACGCCACCGACGTCCTCCAGCGCGTCCTTCTCGAGGTCGACGAACTCCTGCGCGCCGAAGTCGAGCGCCTTCTGGCGGTCGGCGGCGCGTCCGGTGCCGATGACATAGGCGCCGAACTCACGTGCGAGCTGCGTCACCATCGACCCGACTGCGCCGGCCGCGCCGTGCGCGAGGACGCTCTGCCCCGCCTGAAGACGGCCGTGCTCGAACAGTCCCTGCCACGCGGTCAGGCCCGAGATTGGCAGGCTCGCGCCCACCGTGAAGTCGACGTCGCCCGGCAGCGGCGCGAGGTTGCGTGCCTCGATCGCCACATACTCCGCCAGGGTGCCGTCGCGATGCCAGTCCGCGAGGCCGAACACCCGTTGTCCCACCGACAGTCCCGTCGTGCTGTACCGGCGTACCACGCCGGCCAGCTCGGATCCGTCCATCGTCTCCGTCGAGACGAATCCTGACGCTTGAACTTGAACGAGGACGTCGTTGATCGCTGCCGGTCCGTGCGGGCTCGCTCCACCAGCGTCATCTCGGCCGTTCCCGCAGCCTCGTCCGTCACCACGATTGCTCTCACGGGAATCGTCTCGCTCGCTCATCTAGTGTCTTTAGGCATGCACACCACCGGACGTGGGGAACGGTTTCCCAAGATGAGCAGATCTCTTAGGAGTCTGGCGTGAGCGCGCGCATGCCGCGCGGCGGCCAGAACAGCTGCGTGTGAGGATACGGCAGCGTGCCGAAAGTGCCATCGAAATGCAGGGCCGCTGGGCTTGGCGATCACCGCATACGACGTCTGGCGATCGATTGTCTCCACGCCAGCTTGCACAGCTGCTCGTCGAACAGGTCAAGCGGTACGGCCCGGTCGTTTCTGCGCAGGCGCTGCGCTCCGCACGGATGGCTGCGGCTTCGTCTCAGTCCGCTGCCGCATCTGTGGTTGCGGTTTGGTTGCCGTGTCCGTCGTAGTAGAGGTAGCTGACGGTGAGCCTGACACCCGAGCCCCATCGAACCCTTTACAGGCGAACCTGCATGAGCTCCGTATGACTGCTGGTCAAGAGGAATGGCCGTCCCGCCGACACCCTCCGAGCTTGACGACAGGTGCCGACGGATCGCTACCGCTTCGTGAACAGGTCCTCCATCTCACGGTTAGAGCTGCTAAGGAGCTAACGGGTTCCGTCGTCGCAACCGACATGGCGGCCGCGGCACACTGGCATTTCCCGGTCACGGCGTCCCCGGAGGAGAGGGCTCGTGGGGGAACCCTGGGCGGTCCCCTGCTCCTAGTCGCCCCAGTCGAAGTCGCGCGAGCGACCCCAGAGGCTGTCGTCGCGGTCCGCGACTGCGTGCTCGTAGTGTGTCCTCGCCCGGCCACGGCGCCACTGCACCGGCGACGCACGACGGCGCGCTCGGTTCCGTCCATCGTCTCCTCGAGACGAGCTGCTGCTCGCTCTTGAACAGGGGGTGGTTCTCGAACGGGTCCTCGGCCTCGTAGCTCGAGAGCGGCATGTCGCCTTCCAGCTCGGCGTTGCGGCGCTTGAGCTCGAGATGTTCCTGGATGACTCGACTGAAGATCGAAGGTGTCTCGACCGGCATGCAGACCTCCGGACGTGGGGGCACGGTTTCGCGAGATTGTAACGGTTTTATTAGGGCCAGGTTGACAGCGTAGGCCGAACGGCGGACAGAACCGCCGCTGTGTGAGGATACGGGCGTGCCGAAAGTGCCACGAAATGCAGGGCCGCTGGGCTTGGCGATCACCGCCTACGACGTCTGGCGACGGTTGTCCCCACGTCAGCGCAAGCTGCTCGTCGAACAGGCCAAGCGCTATGGCCCCGTCGTTGCTGCGCAGGCGCTGCGCTCGGCACGGATGGCTGCGGCTTCGTTCCGCCGCCGCTAGATCAGCGCAGCGCGGACGATGCGGTCCTGCTCGCGCAGGTGCGCGGTCGGATAACCCTCGCTCGGGCTGGCCCGCCACGCTCGCCCGACGAAGCGCAGCCGCACGCCCGGCGTGCAGGCCTCTTCGAGGCGATGCCGGATCGAGCGCCAACCGCCCATGTTTTGCGGCTCCTCCTGCGTCCAGACGACTTCGTCCAGATGCGGATACGAGCGCACGACGGCAGCGACGTCCTTGCTCGGGAAGGGATAGAGCTGCTCGATCCGGGCGACGGCGACGCCGTCGGCCGATGCTCGGAGCTCGTGCCCGACGATGTCGTAATAGACCTTCCCGGAGCAGAGGACGAGACGCTGCACGCGCTCCTTGAGGACACTCCGGTCGTCGATGACGGGAGCGAAGGCTCCGTCGGTCAGCTCGTGAAGCCCCGACGCAGCCTCGCGGAGCCGTAGCAGCCCCTTCGGCGTCATCACGACGAGCGGACGCGCAACCGGATCGAGCGCCTGCAGGCGCAGCAGATGAAAGTACTGGGCGGAGGTCGAGCAGTTGACGACGCGGATGTTGTTCTGTGCGGTCGACTGCAGGAAGCGCTCCAGCCGTGCGCTCGAGTGCTCGGGGCCGTTGCCCTCGTAGCCGTGGGGCAGCAGCAGCGTGAGCCGTGGGGTCTCCCCCCACTTCGAGCGCCCGGCGACGAGGAACTGGTCGAGGACGATCTGAGCGCCGTTCACGAAGTCGCCGAACTGCGCCTCCCAGAGGACGAGCGCCTCGGGGGCGGCGACGGAGTAGCCGTACTCGAAGCCGACCGCCCCGAACTCGGACAGCGGAGAGTTGTGGATCTCGAACGAGGCGCTCGCAGCAGCGAGCTGCTGAATCGGGACATAGCGCTCGCCCGTGCTCGCGTCGTGGAGAACGAGGTGTCGATGCGAGAACGTCCCCCGCTCCGTGTCCTGCCCCGTGAGACGGATCGGGATCCCCTCGACGAGCAGGCTTGCGAATGCGAGGTCCTCGGCATGCCCCCAATCGATTCCGCCCGCGTCGAATGCCGCCAGGCGACGCTGAAGCTGGCGCTCGAGCTTCGGGTGCACGGTGAAGTGCTCCGGAACGGCGAGCAGCTCGCGGTTGAGATCACCCAGCCGCTCGGCGGTCACCGTCGTCACGATGCCGCTCGACGCCGCGGGCAGGGAAGGCTCGGCCGAGGACGCGGTGTTGTCCTGCCCCAGTGACGTCTTCAGTTGCTCGTGGGCGCTGCGGAGCATCGCCTCGACGCGGCCCTCGAGTGACTGCGCTTCGTCGGCAGGAAGCACGCCCTCCTCCACCAGCTTCGCGGCAAACTGCTCCCGAACGGTCGCCTGCGCCGCGATCCGCTGGGCCATCAGGGGCTGGGTGTACGCCGGCTCGTCCTGCTCGTTGTGACCGAAGCGCCGGTATCCCACGAGGTCGACGACGACGTCGTGCCCGAAGCGCCGCCGGAACGCCAGCGCCAGGCGGATCGCGGCGATCGCCGCCTCGGGGTCATCCGCGTTCACGTGGATGATCGGGATGTCGAAGCCCTTCGCGAGATCGCTGGAGTACCGGGTCGAGCGGCCTTCGGCCGGATCGGTGGTGAACCCGATCTGGTTGTTCGCTATCAGGTGGAGCGTGCCGCCGGTGGAGTAACCGGCAAGACCTTCCAGGTTGAGCGTCTCGGCGACGACTCCCTGGCCGGCGAACGACGCGTCGCCGTGGATCAGGATCGGCACGGCGACGCTGGGATCGTGAACGCCGGCGCGTGTGGAGCGGTCGGTCTGCTCCGCTCTCGTGCGGCCCTCGACCACCGGATCGACCGCCTCGAGATGGCTCGGATTCGAGCAGAGCGTGACGGTGATCTCGCCCGACGGGGTCGAGCGCACGCCCTGCGCGCCGAGGTGGTACTTGACGTCGCCCGATCCTCCCTCGGGATCCGAGACGACCGCCTCGATCGTCCGTTCGCCCTCGAACTCGCGCAGGATTGCCCCGTACGGCTGGCCGATCGTGTGCGCGAGGACGTTCAGGCGTCCGCGATGCGCCATCCCGATCACGACCTCGTGCGCTCCGGCCTCGGCCGCGATCGTGATCGCCTCGTCGAGCATCGGGACGAGGACGTCGAGCCCTTCGAGCGAGAACTGCTTCTGACCGAGGAAGGCCTTGCGCAGGTACCGCTCGAACCCCTCGACCTCGGTCAGCCGCTCGAGCAGTCGAGTCTTCTCGTCCTGGCCGAGCGGCTCCCGGTAGGTGCCCGACTCGATCGCGTGCCGGAGCCAGACGCGGCGCTCGTGGTCGGAGATGTGCTCGATCTCGTACGCGATCGTTCCGCAGTAGGTCTCGCGGAGCCGAGGAAGCGCGTCGGCGAGCGTCTCGGCCGGGACCGACAGGCGGAGAAGACCAGCCGGGATCCGCTCCTGCAGCTCGGGGGTGAGCCTCGGGATCAGCCGGTCCGGCTCGAGCGCGGGATCGCCGACGGGCTCGGAGCCGAGCGGGTCGAGCCGGGCGGCAAGGTGACCGTGCATCCGATGCGCCTTGACGAGCGCCATCGCTGCTGCGACGCCCCCGAGGAGCAGCTCGTCGGGAGCCTCGGCCGGCGGAGGCGGGGGCGGTGCGACTGACTCGACAGGGGCGGGCGCGGTGGCGGCGGCGGCGCCGTTTCCGTCCGTCCGAGGCTGGGCCGTCTCCAGCAGCCTGACGAGCCCGGGAAGCCCGGCGACGACATCGCTCGCCCCGCCCTCGAACAAGGCGCGCCACTCGGAAGGCACGGAGTCGGGGTTCTCGAGGTACTGCTCGAGAATCGAGCTCGCATACCCGGCATTCAGCCCGTCGACGTCACGCATCTCTTCCTGTTTTGTAGCAGGGAGGCCATCCCTGCCCGCAGGCGCCGGGGAACAGCCGCGGGCTCGCCTTCATGAACGCCCTGGAGGGCTCCGGCGCCGACGGCAAGCCGGCGAGCGGGAAAGCTCAGAAGATGGGTCGTTGGACGACGACGGCGATGATCATCCCGACGAACCAGGATGCGCCGGCGATCGCGACCGCGAGCGTGGCAAGGCGCTGGTGTCGCCCGCCGATCCCGGCCGCGGTCAGGGCGAGCACGACCGCTGCCACACCGACTCGGAACGGACGCATCTCGAGATGCGTCCCGGAGATGCTCAGGTTGAGGTTCGTCAGACCGAGAAGACCGACGAAGATCGCCGTCGCCGACAGCAACCCGGCGAACGTGTCGAGCCGATCCCGTTGCTGCACGGGGATCGTGCTCATCGCCTTGCTCCCGCCCGCGCGACCTCGCGGCGATAACGGCGACCAGGCCGGCCGTGCGGGCCATTCCTCGGCGAGCGCGATCTGGTCCGAGCGGGCTGCCATCCGGGCCTCGGGTCGTCCTCGACGCGCGCCGGGCGGAGGGCGGGCTCGAGCGGAGCGGGCTTGGCCCTGACCGCCCACCAGACCACGAGACACAGGTAGATCACCGGGATCTTGAGGATGACGAGCATCCAGATGAGCTCCCACGCCATCGCGGCATTCTAGGCAATTTCACCCATAGCGTCGCCCCTCGTCGCGCCGGTAGCCCCAGACGGCAAGCCCCGAGAAGACCGCCGTCCACGCAAGCAGCAAGAGCCAATCGCGCGGACGCCAGAGGTGTCCTTCAACCGCGCCCCAGAGCACGTTGCCGAACTGGCGCGTCGGCACGAGCGGCGAGAGCGAAGCGATCGACGGAGGAAGCCGCGCCGGCGTCGTCCAGAGCGCTCCGACGAACGAGAGCACGAGGTAGAGCACGTTCGCGATCGGCAGTGCGCCGCGTGGCGAGACCCAATAGCCGAGCGCGATCCCCAGGAGCGCGAAGGGAATGCTCCCGAAGCCGAGCGCAGCCGCGAGGGCCAGCGATTGCCGGGCCGAGAGGTGCGCGTCGGTGGTTGCAACCGCCACGGCGGCAACGAGCGTCGCGGACACCAGACCGAACAGGCAGGCCGACAGCGCTCGCGCGGCAAACCGCACTCCAGCCCGCACGGGCAGCGTCCGTACGAACCGCTCCCAGGGCGACTCCCGTTCGGAGGCAATCCCGACGCCGAACTGGAAGAACGCCACGGCGAGTACGGCGAAACCGGTGAAGGAGGCGAGCAGCAGGTCTGGATCGGCGTCCTGACGCGGCGAGACGAAGAGAAGGAAGAAGAGCGCCGGGAACGTCAGCGTGGGGACGCTGAACGCGGGGTAGCGAAGCAACTCCAGGATGCTCGCCCTGGCGTGGAGCAGGACGAGCCTCACGAGTCGTCCTGGGTCAGTGCAAAGAATGCGTCCTCGAGACTGCTTGCGTGGGCGCCGGCGGCCAGCTCGGCTGCGGATCCGTCGGCGACGATGCGTCCACCGGCGAGCAGGACGACCCGCGACGAAAGCGCCTCCGCCTCCTCGAGGTAGTGCGTCGTCAGCAGCACCGTGTGCTCCGACGCCGCGAATGCGCCCACCTCGTTCCAAACCTGCCGGCGCGATTCGACGTCCAACCCGGCGGTCGGCTCGTCCAGGAAGACCGCGCGTGGCCGGCCGGCGAACGCCAGCGCGACCGAGAGGCGCCGGCGCTCTCCGCCCGATAGGCCGCCGGCCTGTCTCCGGGCCAAGGACGTGAGCCCGAACCGGTGGAGCAGGTCCGACGCATCCGCCGGCCGGCCGAAATGGGCCCGGACCAGGTCGATGATCTCGCCGACCCGTAGCGTCTGGGGGAAACCGCTTTCCTGCGGTGTAACGCCGATCGCCGCCCTCGATTCGGAGCGGCGTGGATCGCCTCCGAACAGCTGGGCCCGGCCGGAATCGGGGCGTCGAAGTCCGAGCAGGATCGACAGCGCCGTGGTCTTCCCCGCGCCGTTCAGACCGAGCAGCGCCAGGACCTCGCCCGACCGCAATTCGATGTCGACGCTGTCGAGAGCGACCACCTCGCCGAACGCCTTGGTCACACCTCTCAGTGAGGCGACCGTCATCGGCGCCGAAGCCGCGCGCGCTCGGCGTGCACCGACCAATCGACCAGGAGGTTGTAGACGGCGTGCGCGACGATCGCCGCCGCCAACCCGCCTGCAAGAAACGCCGCTCCAAAGGCGACGCCGGTGACGAGATGAACCACGCATCGGCACCCGAGGGTGCGTCGGTGCCACAGGGCGAATGCGAGCGACGAAACGACCAGTGCCCCCGCCGGTCCGATCGGCCTCAGCAAGACGCCGAGCACGATGCCGCGCCAGACCACCTCCTCGACCCCGGATCGCGCAGCCAGCCCGACCCACCGGGCGAGCATCGCCCGCCCGAGCAGGTTGGGTCGCGCTCGCGGAAGACACCCGCCCGTCAGCAGGAGGAACGCTCCGACGGCCGCCAGTGGTCCGACCGTGAGACGAGGTACGAGCACCGCCTCGGTCACGCGCTCTCCCCCACGGCAACGGTGTAGAGCGTCGACTCGTTGACCCCGTCGAGCCCCAGGAACTCGTCGGTTCGCCGATCGTAGAAACCACCGAGCGGGACCGCAGCCAGCCCCAGAGCGGTGGCGGTCAGGACGATGTTCTGCCCGACGTGCCCGGCCTCGAGCAGCGCGAAGCGATAGCCCCGGAGGCCGTACTTGAAGCGCGTACGCCCGAAGATGGCGGCAACGAGGACGAGAGCACCGCAGCCGGAGACGATCTCCGGGTAGGTCGACAAGGTCTCCACCTCCGCGTTCGTCAGACCCGTCCGGATGACCTCGAGCCCGGGCCGAAGCGGATCGAAGTGATAGAGACCGGGCTCGAGGTCGGCGACTCGGAGCGCAGCGACGTAGAGCTCGAGCGGGTAGAGCGCGCCACCCGACGGGACCGCGCGCAATGGGAGCCCCCAGGCATCGGCCGGCGATTCGAGTACGCCGGTGACCCCGTAGCCGGCCTCGAGCAGGGCTGACAACGCTTCCGCGCAGAACGACGCTTCTTTGAACACGCGGCGCGAGCGTCGCTCGTGAATCGCGGCCCAAAGGGCGCCCGTCGGGGCGAGCGGCGAAGGCAACGGGATCACCGGCCCACCTCGGCGTTTCACCGCGCGTGTGGAGCTGATCTGCAGATCGGGGCTCGATTCGAGCCGCCGCGCACCTTCGATCTGGCGGCCGACTTGCGCAGGCGAGACCTTCGATGCTTCGTGGTAGGCCTCCGCCGGATCGTCGAACCCGGGTCTTTGGCCGTAGACGACCTCGACCCAGCGCGCGGTCTGCCGGAGCGAGGCGAGGTTCATGGAAAGGGATGGGGATCTGGATTGAGATCAGCGGGTGTGAGGGGGCGCGGAACGAGCCCCGCTCCGTATGCCGCCTCGTACATCCGCCGTCCACCGAGAAAACGCGCACCTTCGACGACGTCGAGCGGGCACAGCTCCGGTGCGACGGCATGCGCGACGTGAAGTCCCCCGCTCCGTACGTCGGGGCTCGTCACGTCGACTGCGTAGGCGGACAGCGCGCGCTCGTCGAGCCGACGGCAGATCGCCTCGATCTGCTCGAGCACGTTCCGCCCTTCGACCGGGCGAACGTCGCGTACGTCTCGACGCGTCGGAGCTGAGTCGAGAAACGCCGCACGGCGCGCCTGCCCCGGATGAGCGTAGTGGAGGGTGTGAGCGTCGAAGGTCCTGATGTCCGAGGCCGGAAGATCGAGGTCGTCCGGGGTCTCGAACGATCGGTCTCGGACCCAGCGCTGGACCGAGAACGCCTCGGCGAGCGCCTTCCGCCAGGCCACGTCGACGGTCGCAGCGCTCGCCGCGCCCACACCGAGCGCCCCGAGCGCGTCCGGCGGGCCGTGCACGACGCCCAGCACCGTGGGGACGTCCAAGAACGCGCTGAGGTCGACCGCCGAATACGACAGGCCGGTCGGCGCGAAGTACCGCTGGTCGATGCGGGTGAGCTCGGGATCGCTGCCCCACTCGAGCAACGGCAGCGAGAGGCGGTTGTGCCAAACCAGCATGAAGGCGTCACGCTCGAGCAGCTCGAAGAGCCCGACGAGCACCGCTTCCTCGAGCGTGCCTGCGCAAGCGAGCCCGCTGCTGGTCGCGTACCCGATCCGCGCCTCGCCGTCTGCTCGCCGGCGCCAGGGCATGTAGACGAGCTGGGCCGGGAGATAGACACCCTCACCGCGTGGGAGGGCAAAGCCGTCGACCCAGCTGACGGGCGTGTCGCGACGAAACCGACGGAACGGAAAGCGCGCAGTTTCGTACTGCGCGTCGGAGAAGAGAGCGAAGCGCTCGGGATCGACCGCGCTCGGCAACTCGTCGGAGGTCGCGACGACGAGACGCCCGGCCGGCACGAACGATCCGGAGTAGCGCTCGATCGCCTCGCCCAGCGCAGCCGCCTCGGCGACCTCGCGTCGCCAGTGCTCGCTGCCTGTGTACCCGTCAAGCGACTCGGCGATCGTCGGCCCGCCGTCTGCGAGCTCGCAACCGATGCTGACCAGGCGGTGCTCGTCGGGAGCAGCCAGCGTCTCGCCGACGCTCCGGATCACGCCGGTCAGCGGCGAGACAAACGTCCGCAGGCGCGGAAGCGTCTCCTCTGCACACGACGGCGAGATCGGGAGCAGCTCAACCGTGGGCAAGCGGTATCTCCTTGTGCCAGGGCAGGGGCGACGCGACGTCGGCGATTCCCGAGCAGGCCGGACAGCGGGGGACGCGGTGCACGTAGTGGAGCGTGAGCGCGGGGATCGGCACCAGCTCGACCGCATAGAACGCGGCGGGTGCGTAGTGGCTGCCGAGCACCAGCCATTCCAGGGCGACCAGCGTGGCAAGGCCGCCGACGAGAGCGTGCAGGGCAGGAGCCGCCGGATACGCGGCGGGCGCAGACTCAAGCAGCGGCAGCTCCTCGGCGCCGTCGAGATTCGCAGCCCGCCGGCGGCGGAAGCACTCGTGACAGCACGTATCGCCGGGCAGAAAGAGCGGACCGACGGCGGCATACCGGCCGTCGAACGGGAGCACCTGCAACCAGGGCACGCTTGCCCGCAGCGCCTGCTCGTTCCACTCCGATAGCCGGGGAAGCTCTCCGGGAGCGGGTGCGCAGACCGCCAAATCCACGCCGCCGGCGAGCGACTCGGCACGATCGACCGCGACGCCACTCTGCCGGAGCAGGCGCGCGATCTCGACGCCGGCGCCACCCTCACCCGTCACCGAGATCGTGCTCCTCGAGAGGGATTCGGCGGTCTGCGCGAGCGGCGCGGGCGGGCGAAGCGACGCGAGCAGCTCGATGCTCTCCACCACCGTGACGGGAATGTCGGGCGCCGGCGGCGGCCCCTCGAGCAGCACGCCGTTGTCCGCCAACTGGGCAAGGGCGTTGTCGATCGCCGGCCGAACCGGCTCACCGAGGACGCCGACGATCTCGTCGATGGTCCGGGTTCCGTCGAGAAGCGGCAGGAGCGCGGGGAGCAGGCTGCTCGCCGCCCGGCCCTCGAAGCAGACGATCCGCTGTCCGTACTCGAGGACGATCCGTTCTTCGTCTCTGGCGAGGCGGTACCAGGGAGCGAGGTAGGGGAGCGCCGGGATCACCGGCAATCCGCTCCCCGCCCCGCATTTCGTCCTAGCTCGAGGAGAGCTTGCAGCAGGTCAGGCTCGACGACGAGCCTGTGCAACTCGAGCCGCCGCCCGCTCCGGGCGCGGTCGAGGCGTACAGCGCGTGCCGGTAGCCCTTCTCGCGCACGGTCAGGTCGAGCAGCTCCTCGCTGAGCTTGGCGAACATGCACACCTCCTTGTCGCGTTGCCATCCCCGACAACGCTAGCGAGGGAGCCGTCACGAGTGTGTGCCTTGACCGTCACGAAGACGCAACGAGTCTCTTCTACCGACATCAAGGCCGGGCCGCTATTGGCCGTTTTGGAGGGCTCGACCGTGGACGTCAGCCGTAGCGAGCGGTCGGCGCCCACTCGGGCGGTGCGAATCCAGGTGGAAGCCGAGGGTCCGGCTCAGGGCGTCCGGCGGCGAGCTCGAGCGGGATCACGCCGGCCCAGACCGGCCAGTCGTAATCGTCTTCGTCGTCCATCGGCGGACCCGTCCGCACCTTCGCGGATGCCTCCTCGAGCGACAGTCGCAGGATCGACGTCGCCTTCAGCTCGTTTGCCTTGGGCGGCCTCGTCTGCGCCCAGCGGCCTGGCACCAGCTGGCCGCTGAACGCTTCGAGCGCACGCAGCTTCTCCTCGCGCTCCTCGACCTCGACCGCTCGGCCGAGCACGACGACCGACCGGTAGTTGACCGAATGGTTGAAGATCGAGCGGGCAAGGACGATCCCGTCGATCAGCGTGACGGTCAGGCAGACGTCGATGCCGCCACGGAGGCCGCGCAACATGCGACTCGCCGCGGATCCGTGCACGAAGAGCTCGTCCCCGACTCGCGCGAACAACGTCGGGATCACGCACGGGTGCCCGTCGTGGACGAAGCCCAGATGGCAGACGAGCGCCTCGTCGAGGATCGCGTCGATCGCGCTGCGGTCGTAGACGCCGCGAGACGGCTCGCGCTTCACCTTCGTCCGCTCCGACGCAGGCCGCCCTCCCACCCCCGAGAGCGTACTTAGACCAGGATGCGGAACGCGAGCTCGAGCGGACAGCCGATCCTGCGCAACCGCCGCGCCTCGCCCAGGTCTGCGGACGAGTCGGCAAGCAGCCCAGCATCCGCGGGGTCGAAGCCGAGCTGTCCGAACTGCTCTCGCCGCCACACACGCACGATCTGCTCCTCGGACTCGAGCGCCTCGAACGCCGGCTCGGCCATCACGTTCATGTGTGGTCAACGATTTCAGGTCCAGCCGGGTTACGGGGTGTCCGAGAGGGGCACAAGGTCGACATGCCTCGCCCCATCTGGTCCGGCACGATCTCGTTCGGGCTCGTCTCGATCCCGGTGCGGATGTACGGCGCGGTCTCGGAGCACAAGCTCCGCTTCCACCTGCTGCACCGCAAGGACGACGGGCAGATCGGCTACGAGAAGGTCTGCAAGCTCGAGGGCAAGCCCGTCGGCGACGACCAGATCGTCAAGGCGTACGAGCTGAAGAAGGGCGAGTTCGTCTACGTCGAGGACGAGGACTTCCAGGCGGCGCAGGCCGAGGGCGGCCACGCGTTCGAGATCACCGACTTCGTCACCGTCGAGGAGATCGATCCCATCTACTTCGAGCGGAGCTACTACCTGGTTCCACAGAGCGGCAGCGAGAAGGTCTACACGCTCCTCGTCCGAGCGATGGAAGACGCCGGCCTCGCAGCCGTCGGCACGTTCGTGATGCGGGATCGGGAGCATCTCGGCTGCCTGCGGATCCGTGACGGGGTGATCACGCTCGAGCGGATGTACTTCGCCGACGAGATTCGCCCGGCGGAGGATCTGCGGCCCAAGCGCGCCCGAGTCAGCAAGCAGGAGCTCGACATGGCAGCCTCGCTCGTCGACCGGTTCAGGGGCACGTTCGACGCGAAGAAGTACTCGGACACGTACACCGACCGGCTGCTCGACGTGATCCGCCGTAAGCAGCGCGGCGAAGAGGTGCACGAGGCTCCCGAGGCCGAGCCGGAGGAGACGCCGGACCTGATGGAGGCGCTGCGGGCGAGCCTCGAGTCGCATGCGGGAACCCGCCGGAAGCCACCACCTCTGCGCAAGACGCCCTCACGTCGCTCGGCCGGCGGCCGACGGGGCTCGCGCACGCGAGCTCGACGCTGACCCGGCCGGCCAGCATTGCATGCTGAGTCCGGTAGAAATGGAACGTGGTCGAGCAGGGGCATCCGATCGTGTTTGTCAATACGATCGTGTTCGTTCGCGACGTCCCGGCCTCGCGAGCGTTCTACGAGTCGGTGCTCGGCCTGCGGGTGACCGAGGACTTTGGACCGATCGTCTTCTTCGAGGGAGGACTCGCGATTCATGATGGGCGCGACCTCCGGCGCAAGATCTTCAAGCGCGACGATGTCGAGAGCCACCCGGAGGGCAGGTCGAACCTCGACATCTACCTGGAGTCCGAAGCGCTCGCGGAGTTTCTCGCTCGGGTCAGCGCTTCCGGCGCCGAGATCATCCACCCGATCGAACGCCAAGAGTGGGGTCAGCTCGTCTTCCGGCTCTTCGATCCCGACGGCCACATTGTCGAGATCGGCGAACCGATGAACGCGATCACGCCCTAGCCGACGATTGTGCCGGGTCGTTGGCGCCCCGAGATTCACGCTGCCGCCTGTGAACGCTGCGGAAGTCAGCTTCGCTGGTCATCGTCCAGGCGCTCTCTCCCGAGCAGGCGTTCGCACCTCGATCCCAGCACTGAAGCGTTAACCGGCCGGCCCTCCGGCCTTCCGGATCACGCAGCGTCTGCCAGCAGCGCGTTGTCGAAGAACCCGACGACCCGGCGCTCGTACTCGGCCGGGCGCACCTGGAAGCCGCCCACGTGGCGTGCATCCGGGATCTTCCAGAGCAGCTTCGGCTCGGAGGCGGCGCGATAGTAGTCCACGTTGAGCTCCTCGCCGCCGGCGCCGTGGCCGGCGTAGATCAGGAAGACGGGCCGCGGGGAGATCCGCGGCACGAGCTCCTCCAGCGACGGCGGAGGCGCCGTCCCGCTCAGCACCGTCAACGCCGCTGTCTGGACGGCCGAGGCCGGCAGCGTCGGCCAGCCGCGCGCGCCGCGGAGCAGCTCCTCGCGGATGGACCGGACCCCGGCCCCCTCGGAGACGACGGCCCGGAGGCCGCGACTGGTGGCGGCCGCCTGGAGCATCGCCTCGCCGCCGACCGAGAAGCCGATCCCCCCGATTCGCCCGTCACGGACGTCCGGCCGATGCCGAAGCCAGGCGACGGCGGCCTCGATGTCCTTGGTCGCCTCCCAGCCGAACAGGTTGGGATCACCTTCGCTGCCGTCGTACCCGCGGGCGTCGAGCAGCAGCACGCCGTACCCGCGGCGGGCGAGCATCCGCGCCTGCGGCAGCTTGCCGGCGCGGGTCGGGTAGGAGATCACCGCCGCGCCGTTCCTGGAAGGCACGTACCAGGCGGCCAGGTCCAGACCGTCGCGGGTGGTGACAGTGACCCGCTGATAGGCGCGTCCGAGGTCCGCCGGCTCGAGAGCCGCGCGTGGACGGTGGGTGGCGAGGATGGCGATCGCCACGGGCAGAACGATCCAGTAGCAGGCGAGCACGGCGCCCGCGGCGAGCGCCCCCCGCCGCAGCCAGCGGAACCGGCCGGCCTTGCGCGAGCGCCAGAGCAGAAGAGCGGCTAGGGCGAGCAGCATGACCCCGGCTGGCACGAGCACGAAGCCGGTCCAGTCCTCGCCCCGCGGACCGACTGCCCGCGCATCCTCGATTGCCAGGCCCGCTCCGACGAGCGCGAGCGCACCGAGGACGGCGGCCAGCGCCGCCTGTCCTCCCCGGCGGAGTCGTGGATAGAGGCCGACGGCGAGCGCGAGCAGCGCAAGCGACGCCAGGCCGCGGCCCAGATGGTCGCCCGGCCCCGTCCCCGACTCGGAGGCGAGGAAGGCGTCGACGGCCGCGTGCAGCGCGACGACCGCCGTTCCGGCCGCGAACGCCAGGTTCGCGCGCCGGATTAACGGCGGTTCGTCGTCCGGCTCATGCATGCGCCGGCCCCGCCGGGCGCGGCGGCCGCGGCCCGGGCGTGCGCTCGCCCCCGGGTGAGAGCGACGGCAGCCATTCGAGCCACGTCGGCATGTACCAGTTCCACTCGCCCAGCAGCTTCATGGCCGCGGGCAGGAGCACCGCTCGGACGACGGTCGCGTCGATGAAGACCGCGACCGCGAGGCCGAAGCCCATCTGTTGCATCATGATCAGGCTCAGCGACGCGAACAGGCCGAAGACGGCGACCATGATGATCGCCGCGCTCGTCACCGTTCCTGCGGTTCTCGAGATCGCCAGCCGCACCGCCTCGTCCGTCGGCGTGCCGCCGTCGTGCAGCTCCTTGACGCGGCTGAGGATGAAGACGTGGTAGTCCATCGACAGGCCGAAGAGGACGACGAACAGGAAGAGTGGCAGCCAGCTGACGATCGCGCCGTTCGTCTGGAAGCCGAAGACGTCCGCGAGCCAGCCGCGCTGGAACACGGCCACGAGGATTCCGTAGGCGGCGCCCACCGAGAGCAGGTTGAGCGCGACGGCCTTGGCGGCGATGACGATCGACCGGAAGGTGAGCAGCAGGAGCACGAACGCGAGCCCCAGCACGAACATGAACACGTAGGGCAAGCGGGAGCGCATCTGCTGGTTGAAGTCGTACGTCCCCGCCGTCACCCCCGTGACCGCCACCTCCGTGTCGGGCAGGGTGGCGGCGATCGGCGGGATCACGGTGTCGCGCAGGGTCTTCAGCGCGGCGACCGAGGCGGCGTTGTCGCCGTTGCCGGCGATCGCGAAGTCGATCTGGGCGACTGTCCGGTCGGGGTTGACGTTGACCGTGAACGGCGCGTAGAGCTCACCGGTGGCGAGCGCACGCTGACGGAAGAGGTCGTACCCCCGCAGCATCTGCGGCGTGTCGACCTTCGGCGCCTTGACGACGACCTGGGCCGGGGTCTGCGAGCCCGGGAACGCCGCCTGGATCCGCTCGTAGGTCCGCACGATCTTCAAGTCCTTCGGGAAGTCGGTGAAGTTCGGCAGCTTCGTGTGCATAGAGAAGGACGGCAGGGCGAGCACGAAGAGGGCGCCGCCCGCCAGCAGCAGGGCGGTCCACGGACGGCGCAGGACGGCACCGACGACGCGGCCCCACAGGCCGTCGTCGCGGGCCCCGCCGACCTTCCGGACTCGGCCCCACTCCACCTTGTCGCCCAGGCGGTGCAGGACGGCCGGGAGCACGGTGAGGGAGCCGACCATCGCCGCGAGGACGACGATCATCGTGCCAAGCCCGATGGTCGTGAACAGCGAGTTGCCGGAGACGAACATCCCTGCCATCGCGATCAGAACGGTCGCGCCGGAGATCAGCACGGCCTGGCCGGACGTGCGGGCAGCGCGGAGGAGGGCATCGTGCGGGGAGTGTCCTCGCTGGCGCTCCTCGCGCTCACGGCGAAGGTAGAAGAGCGAGTAGTCGATTCCCACCGCCATGCCGATCATCAGGATGATCGCGCTCAGCGTCTGCTCGTCCGTCGGGATGACGTGGCTGACGAGCGTGTTCAGACCGATCGCCGCGAGCACGGCCGAGAGGGCAAGCAGCACCGGCAGCCCGGCGGCCACGAGCGCGCCGAAGGCGACGAACAGGATCAGGATGGTCAGCGGGATCGACGTGTACTCCGCGCGGCCCATGTCGCCCTCGAACCGCTCGCTCACCTGGTGGTCGGAGGATGCCTGGCCGAACTCCTCGATCACCGCGCTCGGGTTCCCGGCCTGCACCCCGTCGATCGACTTCAGGATCGGGGCGATCTTGTCCTTCGCCTCGTCGGCCTTGCCCTTGACGTCGAACTGGACGAGGGCCGAGTGCCGGTCGGCCGAGATCAGCCCGGCATTAGGGCGGTTGATCGGCGAGACGATATTGGTGACGTTCGGCTGCTGCGAGAGCGTCTGCACCACCCCCGCCACGGCAGACGAGAACGCGGGCTCGTCGACGGTCGCGATACGCGACTGCACGAGCACGCTCTCGCGTGCCGGGATGTCGAAGTTGGCCCGGTCGAGGATCTGTTCGGCGCGCCGCGACTCTCCGTTCGCGATCGCCCAGCTCTTCATCTCGTTGACGCCGACGAAGCGGCCAACGGCGACCACGAGCACAGCGAAGGCGATCCACCCGAAAGCGGCTGTCTTCCAGTGCGCGGCGCTCCAGCGACCGGCCCGCCCGGCGAGATTGGCGGTCTCCATGGCTCACGTCCCCTTTTTTGCGCGCTGTCGTATGTCTGCGGCGACGCTAGCCCAGGTCCAGCTGACGAAATCAGGACCAACTACCGCGACGGCTGCGGAGAACTACGCATGTTGAGGACGACTCGGCTCTGATGCGGGCGGCGCCGGTCACTTCGACACTCGAGACGTGTCCAGGCTCGTGCGGGAGAAGGCCGCTGCACTGCGGGCGCACGGCGCCGACCTCGTCGTCTCCGACCTGGCCGAGTTCCTGATGGGCGCATGAGCAGGCGTCTGGATCTCGCCGTCGAGCCCTGGGCGGTGCGGGAGCACACGCTCGACCTGGAGCTGCTCGCGCAGGCGGAGTCGGTCTTCGCGCTCGCCAACGGCCACATCGGCCTGCGGGCGAACCTCGACGAGGGCGAGCCCTACGGGCTCCCCGGCACGTACCTCAACTCGTTCTACGAGCTGCGGCCGCTGCCGTATGCGGAGGCCGGCTACGGCTACCCGGAGTCCGGCCAGACGGTCGTCAACGCGACGAACGGGAAGATCATCCGCCTGCTCGTGAACGACGAGCCGCTCGACGTCCGCTACGGCGAGCTGCTCGCCCATGAGCGCGAGCTCGATCTGCGCGCCGGCCTGCTCCGCCGCCTCGTCGACTGGCGCTCTCCGGCCGGCACCGCGGTGCGCGTCCGGTCGACCAGGCTCGTGTCGTTCGTCCAGCGGTCGATCGCCGCGATCCTGTACGAGGTCGAGCCCGTCGACGAGCCGCTGCGCGTCGTCGCCCAGTCGGAGCTGGTCGCGAACGAGCACACCCCGCCGCAGTCGGACGACCCGCGGGCCGCGGCCGCCCTGGAGTCGCCCCTCGTCGCGATCGAGCACTTCGACCACGCAGCCCGGGTCGTGCTCGTGCACTCGACCCGCAGCAGCAAGCTCGGGATGGCGGCGGGCATGGACCACGTCTTCGACGGCCCCCCGGACACCGACGTCGCCGCCGAGAGCCGGCCTGACCTCGGCCGCGTGACCGCCGCGGTCGACCTCGAGCCCGGAGAGCGCCTCCGGGTCGTGAAGCTCCTCGCCTACGCGTGGTCGAGTAGACGGTCGCACGCAGCCCTCCGGGACGAGGTGGTCGCCGCACTCGCCGAGGCGCGGCACACTGGCTGGGACGGCCTTGTCGCTGCCCAGCGGGCGTACCTGGACGACTTCTGGGAGGGCGCCGACGTCGAGCTCGAGGGCGACACCGAGCTCCAGCAGGCCGTGCGCTTCGCCCTCTTCCACACGCTCCAGGCCGCCGCACGCGCCGAGGGGCGCGCGATCCCCGCGAAGGGGCTCACCGGCCCCGGCTACGACGGCCACACGTTCTGGGACGCGGAGCGCTTCGTCCTCCCGGTGCTCACCTACAGCGCTCCGCACGTCGCCCGCGACGCGTTGCGTTGGCGGCACTCCACCCTCGACCTCGCGCGCGAGCGGGCGGCCCAGCTCGGGCTCGCCGGCGCGGTGTTCCCCTGGCGCACCATCCGCGGCCAGGAGTGCTCGGGCTACTGGCCCGCCGGCACCGCCGCCTTCCACGTCGGCGGCGCGGTCGCGGACGCGGTCACCCGCTACCTGCAGGCGACCGGCGACGAGGCGTTCGAGCGCGAGGTCGGACTCGAGCTCCTGGTCGAGACCGCACGGCTCTGGCGCTCGCTCGGCCACCACGACCCGCAGGGCCGGTTCCGCATCGACGGCGTCACCGGGCCGGACGAGTACAGCGCGATCGCCGACAACAACGTGTACACGAACCTGCTCGCGCAGCGGAACCTCCGCGCCGCGGCGGACGCGCTGGCGAGACATCCGCGTCACGCCGCTGCGCTCGGCGCGGACTTCGAGGAGGCGGCGACGTGGCGCGACGCCGCCGAGCACATGGTCATCCCCTGGGACGACGCGCTCGGCGTCCACCCGCAGTCGGAGAGCTTCACCAGCCACGAGGCGTGGGACTTCGACCACACGCGCCCCGAGGAGTACCCGCTCCTCCTCCACTTCCCGTACTTCGACATCTACCGCAAGCAGGTGGTGAAGCAGGCCGACCTCGTGCTCGCACTGCACGTCTTCGGCGACGCATTCACGGCCGAGGAGAAGGCGCGAGACTTCGCCTACTACGAGCGGCTCACCGTGCGGGACTCGTCGCTCTCCGCCTGCACGCAGGCGGTCGTCGCCGCCGAGGTCGGACACCTGGAGTTGGCCTACGACTACTTCGGCGAGGCCGCCCTGATCGACCTGCACGACCTCGGGCGGAACACGTGCGACGGCCTGCACATCGCCTGTCTGGCGGGCGCCTGTATCGCCGCGGTCGCCGGCTTCGGCGGTCTGCGCGACCACGGCGGCCGGCTCGGCTTCGCGCCGCGGCTGCCCGCCCGCCTCGACCGCCTCGCCTTCCGCCTCCGGGTCGGCGGGAGGCGGCTGAAGGTCGAGGCGACGAAGACGGACGCGACCTACACGCTCGACGACGGGCCGCCGCTCGACCTCGGCCACTACGGGCAGACGCTGAGCCTCTCGACGGGTACGCCGGTGACGCTGCCGATCCCTCCGGCCGACAACCTCCCGGCGCCGAACCAGCCGCACGGTCGCGCCCCGCTCCGGCGCGGCGCGGCACGTGACGTCGAGCGTGCCGCGAACCGCCTCACCGCCGCGTAGCCGCGCCCCGCGCTCGATCTCATCCTCCCTCTCGGACCGAGATCACCGTCT
>CAVRBW010000003.1:0-229226 GCA_963719325.1 uncultured Actinomycetes bacterium | reverse complement strand
ATTCTCCGCTCAACCATGCGGTCTAGCGCCGAATCTGCAAACGGATTGCTAACGCGCGAGGCCCGATGCCAGAGCCAACCGTGAGTCTCCACGACTTTCAGCGCCTCCGGGCTTCGTGTCTCGAAGACGGTTTGCTCGCCCGCACCTTTCGCGGGAACCTGAGGATCACGAAGAAGGGACGCAACCTCGTGAAGATCATGGCGATCACCGACGAGGAAGTGGCTTTGGCTGTTCGGGAGGCTACGAGCCTGCCGTGGCTCGACAGACGAGAGGCGTTCGTGTCGCTCGTGCTTCTAGCGCGCCAGCGATCCGTCAGGCCATGAGCACCGAAGCGATGACCGACGCAGCCTGCTCGTCGCTCGTCGGCAGCACGTGCGCGTAGATGTTCAGGGTCACGACGGGCGAGCTGTGCCCGAGGCGGGCGGCCACGATGTGCACGGGGATGCCACGGGTCAGGAGGTGCGTCGCGTGTGAGTGGCGGACGTCGTGGAGCCGTCCTGGTCGGATCTTCGCCGCCGTCCGCAGAGCGCCGAACCGCTCGGTTAGCCGAGACGGGTTGACTGGCCCGCCGAGCTCGTCGCAGAAGATCAGGTCACGGTCGACGTAGGCTTCGCCGGCTGCCTCCCGCTCGACGAGCTGCGCCTCCTGGTGCGCCTCGAGCGCGGCTACCGAGTCGGCGTCGAGCCGGATCGTCCGATGGCTGCCCTTCGTCTTGCACGGCAGGATCGACAGGCCGCCACGAGTGGGGAGGACCTGCTGCGCGATCGTCAGCGTCCCCTCGGCCGCGGAGAATCCGAGCCACGTCACGCCGAGCAGCTCGCCCCTGCGCGCCCCGGAGGCGACAGCGAGCCGCCAGAGCGCCTCCAGTCGATCGCCGGCCGCGGCGTCGAGTAGGGCTCGCAGCTCGTCCGGCGTCCAGACCGTGAACCGCTTCGGCTCGACGCGTCGCTCGCCTGATCGACGGGCACCATCGCACGGGTTCGCGAAGATCAGATCGTCGGCGACCGCATCCGCGAGCGACCGGGAGATAACCGCTCGCACGACGTTCCGGGTCGACGCTGAGAGGCCCTTGCCGCGTAACTCCTGCTCGTGGGCACGGACGTGCGCGCGGCGGATCTTCCCGAGCGGCAGACCGCCGAGCGCCGTGCCCTTCACGTGGTTGCGGACGACCGACTGATACTGGCGCACCGTGAGCGGTGCCAGCTCGTCGGCGCGGCCGTTGATCCACGCGGGCAGGTAGTCCTCGAGCGGCGTCTGATCCGGGTCGATCGTCTCCCCGCGGCGTCGCTTGCCGAGCAGGTCGGCGAGCGCATCCTCAGCCTCGCCGCTCGTTCGGTAGCCCGAGAACCACTTCTGCTTGCGCTTCCCCGTCTCGGGGTCGCGGCCCGCGTCGAGCACGACCGCCCACGTCTTGCCGCGCCTGCGAATGTGACCTCTCACGATTCCTCCTTCTCGCGTCTCGCGATCGCGAGCGCCTCGTCAGTGAGTGTTCCGCCCGCCCGGCGCCTGACGGTTTTCGTCAGCCACCCTCGATCGCGCGCTCGCTTCAAGGCTTGACGGATACGGGCCGGCGAGTAGTTCATTTCAGCGGCGAGGTCGGCGACGGGCGCTCGCGATCCGTCGCGCACCTTCCCGACATAGCGCGCTGCGAGAGCGACGTAATCGGCATCGGTCCAGCGGCCTCGCCTTTCTGGTCGTAGCGCGGTCGTTCGCGCCAGCCGTGCTTCCTCGAGATACCTGCGCAGCCCGTCCGCGTCGTAGTGGCTGGCGATTGCCTCCTCGAGCGCTTCACGTGCTAGCCGGCGAGCTGCTTCAAAACGGATGCCGCGCAGTCGACGCGCCGTCAGCCCCTCGGCGGGAACCTGGAAGACAGGCACCTCCAAGGAGTCTGTGATCGCCGGCCTGTAGAAGACGCGCAGCTCGCTGATGATGTGGTCGACACCGGTCCATTGCAGGCCGAACCAAACGCGCCAGCCGTCGCCGAGCGAATCCTCGACCCACCGATCAACAACGGATTCCGGCTCCTGCGTACCCCGGTCAACGAACCTCGCCATTGCCGTTAGAGTACCACTAGGGTGCCACTCTAGCTAGCCCTAGCGACAAGCGTGCCCGCAAAACACGTCTACATGGGTGCCGCTAGAGTGCCACACTACATGTATGAGCACCGATGTTGAAGCGCTCGTCCAAGTCTCCCGCACACGTCGCCGCCTGCCGGAACCGGCGCTGCGCCGACTCCTCCGCGAGCGAGCCCGGCTATCGCAAGCTGAAGTAGCCGCCGCCGCCGGCGTCGACCGCGCGACCGTCTCCCGCTGGGAGAGCGGCGAGCGGGAACCGCGCGGCGAGCTCCTCGCCCGCTACGTGGCAATCCTCGACCGACTCGCAGCGGCATGACCGAGCCGCTGACGGTCACCGTCGAGGAAGCCGGGCGCCTGCTCGGCGTCTCGCGCGGCGTCGCCTACGAGGCTGCCCGCAGCGGACAACTCCCGACGATTCGCCTCGGCCGCCGAATCCTCGTGCCACGCGCCCGGCTCCTCGAGCTCGTCGGCGAAAACGCTCCTACGAATGGCGACGCCCGCCTTGCGACGGGCGAAAAGGGCGTCGCCGAAGACGAACATGGACAGACTACGCGAGCCGGCTGACGGCCATCGCCCGCCGTGGCTCCTGGTCACGCTCGCGCTCGAGCAGCCGGGCCGGATCTCGCTCGTCGCCGAATCGTACGAGGATGAGCTCAGGCTTCGGTCGTGGCTGCGGCGCTCGGCTGCCTTTCGCAGACTGCCGGCGCTGCTTGACCGCCTCCTCGACGACCTCGACGACGTCGACCGGATGGCAGCATGAGCGACGCCGACAAGCTGGCCGAGGCGGTCGAGCGGGCGGAGCAACGTCTGGCACGGGCGGAGAGTGACGCTCGTGACCTGATCGTCTTCGCGGATGGCGCCGAGGAGGCGGGCCTCGTGATGTACGCGCAGCGGGGCCGCGTCATCGCCCGCGACCTTCTACGCATCGCAGGCGAGTTGCGGGCCGAGCGGTCAGTACGCGGAAGCATCCAGGCTGAGCGGGACCGGCTCCGCGAGCTGCTCAGCCGATATGCGTCGGGAGCGGCGGCGTGACCACTGACCTGATGACCGGAGGCGACTGGAGCACCGATGACCATGTCAGATTGCTGCGTCGCCTCTTCGCATTGGGCGCCAGTACGCGGGGCGTCGCGAAGCTGTTCGGCGTGAGCCAGTCAACAGCCTCCCGCTGGCAAAGGGCGGTAAGGGCTGAGTCATTTGACTCAGGGCATCGCTCTGAGGCGCCATCCGCCGAGGCCGCGGATGCGGCAAGTGAGTCATTTGACTCGGTGCGGTCTGGGGCGTGACCGACCTCGCCCGCACCCTCGACGCCTTAGCCGCCTACCTGCGCGGCTACGTCGTCATGAGCCCGGCGCAAACGTGGGCCGTCGCGCTCTGGACGGTGCACACGCACGCGTTCGAGGCGGCCGAGTCGACGCCGTACCTGCATGTCACATCGGCCGAGAGGGAGTCGGGGAAGAGCCGGCTGCTCGAGGCGCTCGAGCTCGTCGTCGCCCGCCCGCTGAAGACCGGTGGCACGACCGCCGCGGCGCTCGCCCGAGCCGTTGCACAAGACCCCGCGCCGACATTCATGCTCGACGAGGCGGACAACGGGTTTAAGCGCGACCGCGAGTACGTCGCCGCGCTGATGGGGATCTTGAACGACGGCTACCGGCGCGGCGGGCGGACGTTGCTCTGCCTGCCGCCGAAGTGGACGCCGAGCTTCCTGCCCGTGTTCGCGCCGAAGGCTGTCGCTGGGATCGGCGACCTCCCGGACACGTTGCAGTCACGGTCGATCCGGCTCGAGCTGAAGCGGCGAGCGCCGGGCGAGCGGGTCGACAGGTTCCGTCGCCGCGATGCCGAGGAGCGGGCCGAGCCGATCCGGATCAGCATCGAGTCGCTTGCCGCCTACCACGTCGCCACCCTCGCCGAGGCGCGGCCGGAGCTCCCGGACGAGCTCGGCGACCGTGCGATGGACACCTGGGAGCCGCTCGTGGCGATCGCCGACCTAGCAGGCGGCGAATGGCCGCAACGTGCGCGCCGCGCCGCCGTCGAGCTGTCAGGCGCCCGACCCGCCGAAGACGACTCGATCGGCGTGCGCCTGCTCGCAGACATCCACCAGGCATTCGCCGACACCAACGCCGATCGGCTCAGCACCGCCGAGCTGCTCGCCCGGTTGCACATGGACGAGGAGGCGCCCTGGGGTGAGTTCGGCAAGCCGCCGAAGCCGCTCTCCGCGCGTGGGCTGTCGAGGCTCCTGCGCCGGTTCGGGATCCGCCCGCGGACGGTCAGGCTCGACGACGGGACGACTCCGAAGGGCTACCACGCCGACCAGTTCGAGGACGCCTGGAAGCGCTACCTAGCCCATGAGGACGCCTCAAAACGCCACAACGCCACAACCGGCACGGTTGAGCCAGAAACAGCCGATTTCCATCCGCCACAAGACGGCCCTGTGGCGGATACGAAAATGGGCGCAAACCCGCATGGTTACGCCGTTGTGGCGGATGTGGCGGATAGAAACGCCGGAATAGGGGATTTCGACCCCGACGTCGACATCGACTTCGGCGACGCCGACGACGACATCCCCCTCGACCTCGAACCTGAGAACAGTCGCCCGATCCTCGGCGACGAGATGTACCCGATCCTCATCGCCGAAGCGGTCCGCGACGAGCACATCACCGAGGCCGAGGCCGAGCTCGCCTACTCGGCGCACAAGTTGATCCTGCTCGGATGGAATGAGCTGTGAGGATTGTCGCCACTCCCGGCAACAGCTCTACTCCGCGATCGGCGGCCAGGATCGCAGCTCCTCGAGCGAGTAGCGGTCGAGCCACCACCTGCGCAGCCTCGCCATCTGAGCCTCGTCGGGCGGCTTGGGCGGGTTCCGACAGGCGGAGCAAACGTGCTGCTTGCCATTGCGATCGTGCGCTCGAACGTTCCGCCGGCTCAACTCGAAGCTGGCGCCGCAGGTCGCGCAGACCACGAGCATCGGCGCCTCGACCGTCACCCCGCGCTCACGGCCAGGATGCTAAGCCAGTTCGGCTGTTCGTGCAATACGCTCTGGCTATTGCGTCTGATTCAGGTTGCTACACTACGGGGGTGAACGGCAGTGCCATTGCCCACGCGGTCATCGACCGCGACACGCGAGACCAGCTCGAGGCGCTCGCCCGCCAAGGCGACCGCTCGCTCGCCTCGGAGATCAGGCGGGCGCTTCGAGCCCACGTCGAGCGCGAGCAGACCACCCAAACCGAGGAGGAGCAGAGATGAAGACGATCATCGCCGAGACCATCCGAAACCTCGCGCCCGGGCCGTCCGAGATGCCGACCGGCAGAAAGCTCGAGGAAGAGCCGAAGGGCATGAAGATCGAGACGCGCTCCCTCGGGGCCGCGACCACCGACCCCGTCACGAAGACGCATGTCGGCACCGTCGAGAGCTACCGCATCGCGGCGCCGCCCGACGACCCCGGCCGTCCACGCCCCAACATCTGGAAGGACGCGCCTAGCTGGCTCTCAGAGGGCGGGCTGTAGTGAGCACCGACGAGGTCGCGGCCTGGGCCAACCACCTCCGCGCCTTCGGTCTCTGCGGGAAACTCGTCGCCTGCACAGTGCCGAACCTGCCCCGCTCCCGTGCCCTCCGCCGATCGCTCGAACACGAAGCGGCAACCGACCCCCGGATCCGCGTCGCGCTTGACACCTGCTATGCGGCCGAGCGGCGCAAGCGGCGCGACCGTCGCGGACTCGCAACGGAAGGAGCCCCAGACCTCAGCGTGACAGCCCGCGCGCTCACAGAGGCAGTGCGCCTGCGCCGCGCCACAGCACCGGAGATCTGGTGATGCCCCGACTCATGTACGTCCTGACCGTCGGCCCCGACGGCCGACCCGAGACTTGGCGCTACCGCGACGACCCGACGCGCACAGTGCACCGCTCGCACCGCTCGACGACGCGCACGATCGTGCGCACGGAACCGGCCACAGCCACAGCCACAGCCGAGCACAACCTCGCCCCTCGCCTCGAAGCTCTCGGCATCCACCTGCGCACAGCGCAGCGCCCATGAAGATCGGCCGGGGTTCCGGGTCACCTCCTGGCCCCGGCCGGTGACTCAACAGACAACAGACTGCCTCGCAAACCGCATGGTTAAGCCAAAGAAGGTCGGTTTCTTTTGGCCGAGCCGCCCGGCGACCCCCGCGCAGTCGCCGATCTCTCCCCGAACGGCGGTGCTTCCGGCGATCCTCCGAGATCGAGGCAAGTAGAGGCCGATTCATGCGGAAGCGGCCGATTCGAGCCACGACCACTTCGCGGGGTTACGGCCGCTACCACCGTGCGCTCAGGGATCAGCTCGCGCCTATCGTCGCCGCCGGGTTGGCGAGGTGCGCGCGCTGCGGCGAGCGGATCGAACCGGGCGAACCATTCGACCTCGGCCATGACGACGTCGATCGCAGCCGCTACACGGGCCCTGAACACCGCGCTTGCAACCGGGCGACGAGTGGCGTGCGGGTGGTGAGTCAGCGGTGGTGAGCCCGCCCCGGTTCCAGCTTGTCCCGGCAGGCGCGGTCACGTCTCGGGGCGCCGAGGCCGTGGCGCTCGCGCGGAACGCGGGGCTCGAGCTGTCCGAGGAGCAACAGCTCGTGCTGCACGGCGGGCTCGGGGTGCGGGCGGATGGTTCCTGGGCGGCGTTCGAGGTCGTGAACGTCCAGCCGCGGCAGAACGGAAAGTCGTCGACGCTGCAGGCGCGGATCCTGCTCGGCCTCTCACTCGGGGAGCAGATCGCGTACACCTGTCACCGGGTCGACTCCTCGCAGGAGGTGTTCCGCGGCCTGGTCTCGCTCGTCGAGGCGTCCCCGGAGTTGGCGCTGCTACTTGAGAAGGTCGTCTACTCGAACGGCAAGGAGGCGATCTGGCTGGCGAACGGCGCCCGCGTCGTGTTCGGCACGCGGTCGAGCCGAACCGGCCGAGGGTTCAGCCTCGACCTGCTGATCCTCGACGAGTGCCACTACCTCTCCGAGCATGCGCACACGGCGCTGATGCCAGCGACGAGCGCCCGGAAGACGCGGCCGCAGGTCTGGTACGCCGCGAGCGCGGTCGACGAGCAGGTTCACGAGCACGGGCTCGTGCTCTCGCGGCTGCGGGAACGCGGGATCGCAGGGGAGGCGCAGAACCTCGCCTACACCGAATGGAGCGCCGACCTCCGAGACGACGAGGGGAACGAGCTCCGCCCCGAGCAGGTCTCACCGGAGATGGTCGACGACGAGCAGCTCTGGCAGGAAGCGAACCCTGCTCTCGGAACCCGCATCGCGTTCGAGCACGTGCGCGCCGAGCGGGAGGCGATGACTCCGCGCGGCTGGCTCGTCGAGCGGCTCGGGATCGGCGCCTGGATGGACACATCCGGTGTCGCCGACGCGCCGATCACCGGGGAGGAATGGGCCGAGCTCGAGGATCGAGACTCGAAGCGGGTCGGCGAGCTCGTGCTCGCCTTCGACATCGGCCGGGACCGCCGCTGCGCGCTCGTCGCCTGCGGCCGGCGCGGCGCCGACGAGCTCCTGCACGTCGAGCTCCTACGCTCCGCCTCCGGGTCGTCATGGCTCCGAGACGAGCTCGAGCGCCTGGACGCCCGGTACGACGTCCGCGCGATCGTCTGCGACGACTACGGCGGAAACCGGGCCGTCCTGGGCAGCCTGGAAGACGCCGGGCTGCAGGTCCGCACCGTCTCCGGCGGGGAGCACGCGGCGGCGTGCGGGAAGCTGCTCGACCTCGTCGCCGAGCGCGGGTTTCGCCACATCGGCCAGCCGGAGCTCCTCGCAGCGCTCCGCGGGGCGAAGAGCAAGCCGCTCGGGGATGCATGGTGCTGGTCGCGGAAGGCGTCGAGCGGCGACGCCGCCCTAGTGGTCGCGATGACGCTCGCGCTCGCGGTCGGCTCCGAGATCCCCGCCGACGCAGGGGAGATCCACATCTACTGAGCGGCGTCCCTCAACTGATGGAAGCTCGCGCACCGGTCGCAGACGCTGCAGTTCACGAAGCAGCCAGGGATGTTGAACGCCAACTCGTTGAAGTGGCCCGGCTCGATCGTCGCGCCGCAGAGGTCGCACTCGTCCGGCCACGGGTTCGCCTTCAGTACTTTCGCGTCGGCTTGGCGTCCGCACTCGACGCATAGCCAGGCACCAGCGCTGATAGCGCAGACGGTACGGATCTCGCCAAGGTGCGGGTCAGCAGCCTTCATGTGCCGACACCACTGCTTGCGTGGGACAGACTCCTTCATCGCGTTCGTGACGCTCATGATCCAGGCCATCTCACGCGCCATCGCCTCGCGCGGGCTCGGGTCCGTCGGCCCACGACGCTCGCCCTGGAAAGCGTGTTCTACGCCGGCACTCGTGAGCATCTCGCTCGTGCGGCGCACTGCCTCGACGACAGCCTCGTTGGCGGCCTCGGTTCGCGGGTTCTTCGGCCGCGGCTGCTTCAGCTCCTCGATAACGCTGTCGGGCATGCCGCCCGCGTCTTGGATTCGCTGCAGAATCTCGTGCGGGCCGAGAAGGTGTCGCTTGTGCGGCTCGCGCTTCGCGCGTTCGCTCGGTCGTCCGGCACGTGCCATCGGAGACTTCTTAAGTCGTGTTGGCGCCCACCGGCGCGGCCTCAAGTCTGCGGAGCTCACCACGGATCCGTCGGAGGCGAGACTCGTACGTATCGCCAGCAGCCCAAGCGCTGATCCGCTGCCAGTCCCCGCGAGCCTCGCTGCAGCGTGCCTCAAGCCGTTGGATCTCTTCGTCGATGGTCGGAATCGAGTAACCGGTTGGCTCCGGTACGAAGTCTCCGACACCGCCCGGCCCGACGGTTCCAAGCCGGTCGCCGATCGAGACGATGAGTTCCTCCGGGTCTGCATCGCTCGTTCCGACGAGGGTGTAGAGCGAGCTGGCGTATCCCATCGACAAGCTGACCTGCTGGTTTTTGATCTCGAGGTCATGGCCGTGAGGCAGGGTGAACGACCAGTTCTCGCCTCGTGCCCGAACGACTACTTCTCGTCCTTCGATGATTCGGGGCATGTCGCCTCCTATGTCCGTGTGGTGTGACTCGCCGCGGCGGGCAACCGCGTCGATTCGCTCTAGAAGCTCTAGAGCGTAGAGCGGCCAGCGGACGGCACGGTCAACGCGGGCCGCCCGGTTGCCCGCCGAGCGGCCCGCCGTACCCATCTAGAGCGCTGGCCCACACGGCGGCGACAGCGAGACGATCATCCCAGATCGCGCGGACGCCCTTCGCCTGAGTTCAACCGTCGACCATGTGTTCGACCCCGCGGCGGCCACTGCAAACGAGCTGCAAACGAACGCGTTGCAACTCGACGACACAGAGCGTCACCTAGAAGGGCTTGTGATCGGCGCTTTCCCTGCAAATCGACACTTCCCGCTACAGGCCGTCACCGGGCGGCATGGCGAGCAGAGAACCAGCTCTTCTAGCGCGGAGGAACCCGTGGTTCCCCGCGCGGGCCCCCTCCTTCGGCCTCGCGTGATGAACCGCTCTTGCGCTCCGGCGAGAGCGCGGTCTCGCCTCCGCGCACGGGCGCCGGTGCACAAAGAGCCGGTTTTCGCCCTCCGCTACACTTCGCCGCCGGTATGGCAGGCGAACGCATTCAGCTCGAGGTGCAGGAGCGCGAGCGGTCCGGGACGCGCGAGTCCCGGCGCCTGCGTCGGTCTGGGATCATCCCGGGTGTCCTCTATGGACGCGGGAAGCCTCACGCGATTGCTGTTCCCGAGCGTGAGCTTCGGCGCGTGCTGACCGGCGCCGCGGGCCTCCACACGATCCTCGACGTCGTGCTGGCCGGCCAGAAGACGACGCACTCGTCGATCCTCAAGGACTACCAAGTCGACCCGATTCGTGGAAAGATCCAGCACTTCGATCTCCATGAGGTTCGCCTGGACCAGGCGATTCAGACGAGCCTCGTCGTGGAGCTCATCGGCGAGTCGGTCGGAACGAAGGCCGGCGGCGTCCTCTCGCAGGTCGCCCGCGAGGTGCGCGTCGAGGCGCTCCCACTGGAGGTGCCTGAACGGCTGGAGCTCGACGTCAGCGCAATGGAGATCGGCGACGCACTTCGGCTCGCCGACCTCCGGACACCTGACGGCGTCACGCTTCTGGACGATCCCGAGACCGTGCTTGCGACCGTGACCGTGCCGACCCGTGTCGAGGAGCCGGAAGAGGTGCTCGAGGAGGGCGAGGAGGGCCTGGAGGGCGAGGAGCCCGGGGAGCAGCCGGAAGGAGCCGCCGAAGGCGAGTCCGAAGCCGCGGCCGAATCGGGCAACGTCGAGGGGTAAGTGCCCCTCTTTCGGCGCGCCGCGCCGGTCTCGACACTCCATCTGCTCGTCGCCGGGCTCGGCAATCCCGGCCGGGAGTATGCGACCAGCCGTCACAATCTCGGCTGGATGGTCGTCGACGAGCTCGCGCGCCGGCGCGACGGCACGTGGCGATCGAAGTTCTCCGGGCAAATGGCGGAGGTGCGAGTGGATTCGTCTCGCGTGGCCCTGCTCAAGCCCGAGACGTACATGAACGAGTCGGGCCGATCGATCTCCGCGGCCGCGCGGTTCTTCAAGGTCGACGTCGCCTCCATCCTCGTCGTTCACGACGACGTCGATCTGGAGGAGGGGCGTCTGCAAGCGCGGATGGGAGGCGGGCTGGCAGGCCACAACGGGCTTCGCTCGATTGCGCGTGACCTGGGCTCCCAGGACTTCCTGCGACTGCGGATCGGCGTCGGCCGGCCGGGGCGCGGCGACCGGCGCTCGGTCGCCGATTTCGTGCTGGCCCCCTTTGAGCCGGAGACGGACGTCCAGGCACTCGTCGCGCGGGCTGCGGACGCCGTGGAGTCACTCGTGGACGTCGGCCTGGAGTCGACGCAGCAACGGTTCAACTGACACGGTTTCGGTATGGACACGTCGCCCACGCGTGATCGTTCGGCCACTACCCTCGTTGTCCCCACCCCCCACCCAGGGAGGGGGGTGGGTTGCGAAAACGTCTTCCGCCTTCGCCGCCGGGCTCGCGTGAGGTTCGCCCGCGCTGTGCGGGCAGGGTAGAGCGGCCTCGAAGCTAGACTCGCCCCTAGCGGAACCCGAGGGTTCCGCCGTTCGTCATGGACCGGTCGAGTTTCGAAACGCTCCTCCCGCTCGCGCGCGAGCTCGCCGGCAGCGAGCGCCTCGGCCTGTTCGCGGATGCCCTGGAGGGCGCGAGCGCGCGGGTGTCGGAGCCGGCGCTGCCGCTCCTCCTGTCGGCGCTTCACCTGCGGGCCGGGCGTCCGCTCGTCTGCCTGCTGGCGGAAGACTCGGACGCCCGCGATGCCGCGGAAGCGGCATCCTGGTACCTCGGCGAAGGCACGATCGGGCTGTTTCCCAGTCGCGGCGTGCGCTGGGAGTCGGGGCTCGAGCCGCCGCCGCATCTCGTCGGGGAGCGGGCGCGCGCGCTCGACGTGCTCGCGGCCGGCGGGCTCGTCTGCGCCTCTGCGGCCGCGCTCGCGGAGCGCGTTCCGCCGGCCGACGTCCGGCCGACGCGGCTGGAGCTCGCCGTGGGCGACGAACCGGGTATCGACGGCCTGGCCGAGCACCTCGCGCTCTCGGGCTACGAGCGGGTCGAGCGCGTCGAAGAGCGCGGGCAGTTCGCCGTCCGCGGAGGCCTGGTCGACGTCTTTCCGACCACGGGCAGGGAGCCGCTCCGGATCGAGCTCTTCGGCGACGAGATCGAGGCCGTTCGCGCCTTCTCGCCCTTTACGCAGCGCGCCCTTCGCCCGGTCGACAGCGCGACCGTCTATCCGGCCGCCGAGCGACGGCTCGACCTCTCCGAGCCGACCCTCCCGGACGAGGGCAACCCATCTGTGCCGGCCGACCTCGTCCCGCCGCTCGATCGGCCGCCCGATCTCGTCTTCGAGCCGGAGGAAGTCAGGCGGCTCTGGGAGGAGGAAGAGCTCGATCCGATCTCGCTCGAGGGCGCAACCCGGCTCGACCCCTTCCCGCGCGGCCAGCCGTTCGCGTTCGAGGCGCAGCGGCCCGCCGTGGCCGCCCGCGGTCTCGCCGAGGCGGAGCAGGAGCTTGCCTCCTTCGTTCGAGCGGGCCAGCGTGTGGTCGTCGCCTTCCCTCACCGCGGTGACGGCCTCCGGATCTCGAACCAGCTCCGCAAGCTCGCGGTCGACTGGCTCGAGCCCGGCGCCGAGATCCCCGGTGACGAGGGCCTGTACTTCACGGTCTCGCCTGCTCGCCGCGGGTTCGTCTGGCGCGACCTCGGGCTCGTTCTCCTCCCGGACACGCAGATCTTCCGCAAGCGGGCGCCCCGACACGATGCGCGCCTCGGACGCGCGCTCCAATCGTTCGCCGACCTCCGCACCGGCGACTACGTCGTCCACGAGGACCACGGCGTCGGCCGGCTGCTCGGCTTCGAGACGAAGGAGGTCGCCGGCGTCACGCGGGACTACCTGTTCCTCGCATTCCGCGGCGAGGACCGCCTCTACGTTCCCCACGAGCAGATCGGCAAGGTCTCGCGGTACATCGGGGCCGACGCGAAGGGCCCTGCACTGTCCAAGCTCGGCGGGAAGGCGTGGCAGCTGCTCAAGAGCCGGGCACGCGAGTCCGTGCAGGAGCTCGCGGGCGACCTGATCGCGCTCTACGCCAGGCGCCAGACCACGGGCGGCGTCGCCTTCGACCTCTCCAGCGACTGGCTGGAACGGCTCGAGACCGAGTTTCCCTACCGGGAGACGGCCGACCAGCGTGTCGCGATCGAAGCGGTCAAGGAAGACCTCGAGGCGCCGGCGCCGATGGATCGGCTCGTGTGCGGAGACGTCGGCTTCGGCAAGACCGAGGTCGCCGTCCGGGCTGCGTTCGCCGTCGCCCTGAACAGCAAGCAGACGCTGATGCTCGTCCCGACGACGGTCCTCGCGCAGCAGCACTGGAACACCTTCCGCGAGCGATTCAGAGACTTCCCGGTCCGGGTCGAGATGGTCTCTCGCTTCCGCAAGCCGGCCGACGCGAAGGCAGTCCTGAAGGACTTCGCAGACGGGAAGGTCGACGTCCTGATCGGGACGCACCGGATCCTCTCTCGAGACGTCGTCCCGAAGAATCTCGGCCTCGTCGTCGTCGACGAGGAGCAGCGGTTCGGGGTCGCCCAGAAGGACCTGCTGCGCGCCCTGAGGCTCGAAGTCGACGTCCTCTCGCTGACGGCGACGCCGATCCCGCGCACGCTGCACATGTCGCTCTCCGGTCTCAGAGACATCTCGGTGATCGAGACGCCACCCGAGGGCCGGCGGCCCATCCGGACCCACGTCGGCGAGTACGACGAGGAGCAGATCAAGGCTGCACTCGAGCGCGAGAAGGTCCGCGGCGGGCAAGCCTTCTATCTGCACAACCGAGTCGAGACGATCGACGAGGCGGCGATCCGGCTGCAGGAGCTCTGCCCCGAGCTGCGCTTCCTCGTCGCGCACGGCCAGATGAAGGAGCGCGAGCTCGAGGACCGGATGATGCAGTTCCTCCGCGGCGACGCCGACGTCCTCGTCTCCACGACGATCATCGAATCGGGCCTGGACATCCCACAGGCGAACACGCTGATCGTCGAGCGGGCCGACATGCTCGGCCTCGCGCAGCTGTACCAGATCCGCGGTCGAGTTGGCCGGTCCGATCTGACCGCCTACGCGTACATGTTCTATCCAGCGGCCGCGGAGCTGAGCGCGGAGGCGCGCGCCCGGCTGGCGACGCTCGCCGACCACACCGAGCTCGGCGCCGGCTTCGCGATCGCGATGCGCGACCTGGAGATCCGCGGCGCCGGCGAATTGCTCGGCGCCGAGCAGTCGGGCCATGTCGCCGCCGTCGGATTCGAGCTCTACGTCGAGTTCCTCAACGAGGCGGTTGCAGAGCTCTCCGGGCAGCGGCGGATGGCAGCACGCCCCGTCCGGGTCGACGCGCGCGTGGACGCGTACGTGCCGGCGTCGTACATCGGCTCCGAGGCGCTGAAGATCGACCTTCATCGCCGGCTTGCGTTGTCCGACACCGACGACGAGCTGCGCGAGCTCCGCGCCGCGGTGGAGGACCGGTACGGCGAGCTACCGGGTCCCGTCGAGAACCTCTTCGCCATCCAGGAGGCGAAGCTCAAGCTTGCTCGGGCCGGCGCGGACTACCTGGTCTACCGGGGCGGACGGATCACCGTCGGCCCGCTCGTGCTCGGCTCCAGCGAGCTTCGCGAGCTTCGTGAGCGCGTCGCCACTGCGATCTACACGTCCGGAAGCCACGAGGTCGCGCTCCGCCAGGAGGACTTTCGCGAGGCGCTCGGCCTCGTGGACGCTATCCTGGACGCTCGGCAGGCGGCCTGAGATGAGATCGATCCGCCTCCTGCTCGCCCCGCTCGCCGTTGCGTCGCTCGCCGCGTCGTGCGGCGGCCAGGGTTCCCCGTCCGTCCCGGCGTCTGCGATCGCGGTCGTCGGCGACCGAACCATCTCGCGCTCGCAATTTGCGGCCCTGATGGCGCAGGCGCGGCAGTCGTATGCGTCCCAGGGGCGCACGTTCCCGGCACGAGGAACCTCCGACTACGAGCACTTGCGGGAGCTCGCGGTCGGCGTTCTCGTCGAGCAGGCCGAGCTGGAGCAGGAGGCGCCGAAGCTCGGCGTCGAGGTGGGCCAAGAGCAGGTCGAAGCGAAGCTCCGGCAGCTGAAGGAGCAGTCGTTCGACGGCAGCGAGCTGCGCTACCGGGCGCGGCTTCGCTCCGCGGGCATGACCGATGCCCAGATCCGCTCGGCCCTGAAGGCGCAGCTCCTCGCCGAGAGCGTGCGCCTGGCTGTGACCGCGGACGTCACCGTGGACGTCGAGGACGTCCAGCGGTACTACGAGACCCACCTCGCCGGGTATACGGCGCCGCGCAGCCGCGTCGTTCGGCACATCCTCGTCAAGACACGTGCGGCCGCGCTTCGAGTGACCTCGAGGCTGCACGCGGGCGCGTCGTTCGCCGAGCTCGCCCGGCGCTGGTCCGCCGATGCGAGCACCCGCGCCGGGGGCGGCCGGCTCACACTCGTCGAGGGACGCACGAGGCCGGGGCTCGATCGGGTCGGCTTCGCGCTTCGTAGCGGTCGAGTCTCGCGGCCGTTCCACACGTCGCTCGGCTGGGAGCTCGTCCAGGCGCTGTCGGCGATCCGGCCCGCCCTGACCACGCCGTTGGCGACGGTCAGAGACGGAATCCGACGCCAGCTACTCGGGCAACGCCGGGCTCTGGCCTTCACCCGCTGGCTCGACCAGGTGCGCGCGAAATACGCCGGCCAGAGCGCGTTCGCGAGCGGTTATGCACTCACCGACAAGTGAGAGGCCGCTGCTAGGCTGCACCGGCTCATGAGGCGGATCTCCCTCCTTTTGCTCGCTCCGCTTGTCCTTCTCGCCGCATCCTGCGGCGGTGGTGGTGGCGGTAACGGCGGCGGCTCGATCTCCCAGTCGGATGTCGCCGTCGTCGACGGGACGCACATCACGCGAGCCGAGCTCGATCGCCGGATGCACCAGGCGAAGTGCAGCTACGACCTGCAGAAGCGCGCGTTCCCGAAGGCGGGGACGCCGGAGTACCAGTCGATCCAGTCGCAGATCCTCCAGAGTCTCGTCCAGCGAACCGAGCTTGCCCAGCAGGCGCCGAAGCTCCATGCCTCCGTGTCGGACAAGCAGCTGGAGGCGCAGATCAAGAAGCTGAAGAAGCAGTACTTCGGAGGCAGCGATAAGCGTTACCTGACCGAGCTCAAGCGCCAGTGCGTGACCGACGCCGAGGTGCGCGCGGATGTTCGCTCCAACCTGCTCTCGACTGCCATCGCCAGCAAGGTCACCGCCGCCGTCAAGGTCTCGGACGCCGAGGCCCAGGTCTACTACAGCGCACATCCCGACGTCTACACCCAACCCCAGACGCGCGTCGTCAGGCACATCCTCGTCAAGACGAAGGTGCTCGCGGACAAGCTGTACGCGCAGCTGAAGGGCGGTGCGGACTTCGCCGCGCTCGCGAAGAAGTACTCGACCGACACCGGCTCGAAGTCACAGGGCGGAAAGCTGACGATCTCGAAGGGTCAGACGGTTGCGGAGTTCGACAAGGTTGCCTTCGCCCTCAAGACGGGTGAGACCTCGAAGCCGGTGCACACGCAGTTCGGCTGGCACATCATCGAGGCGCTGAAGGCGACGACACCCAAGAAGTCGACGCCGTTCTCACAGGTGAAGGCGGCGATCCGTCAGCAGCTCCTCCAGCAGAAGCGGTCAAGCGCCGTGCAGAAGTGGCTCGACGGCATCAACAAGCAGTACGCCTCGAAGATCAGCTACGCGACCGGGCTCGCTCCGGTGGCGACGACCACGTCGGCGGCCACGACCGGTTGAGCTAGCGTGGGGGAGCCTCATGGTTTCCCCACGGACACAGGGCGACGGCCTCTCGCAGGCGCTCCTCGAGCTCCAGGAGCTGACCGAGCGGTTGCGGCGCGACTGCCCGTGGGATCGTGAGCAGACCGCCCGCACGATCGTCCCGCATACCGTCGAGGAGGCGTACGAGGTTGCAGATGCAGCCCTCGCCGACGACGGCGCGAAGCTGGTCGACGAGCTCGGCGACCTCCTCTTCCAGGTCTACTTTCTCGCCTTGCTCCTGGCGGAGAAAGGTGAAGGGGACCTGGGCGAGGTCGCCAGAGGGATCCACGGCAAGCTGGTGCGGCGGCATCCGCACGTCTTCGGCGAAGCGGAGGCGGACACCGCCGGTCGGGTGCGAGAGAACTGGGAACGCATCAAGCGCGAGCAGGAAGGGCGGGAAGGGGTCTTCCACGACATCCCCGAGGCGCTGCCGGCGCTGCTTCACGCTCGCAAGGCCCAGCGGCGCGCCGCCGCCGTCGGGTTCGAATATCCCGACGTCGAGGGTGCCTTCGCGGACCTCGAAGACGAGCTGGCTGAGTTGAGGCAGGAGCTCACGACGGGTGGCACCGCCGAGCGGCGGCGCTCCGAGCTCGGCGATCTCCTCTTCGCCTGCGTCAACGTCGCCCGTCGTCTCGATGCAGACCCGGAGCTCGAGCTTCGCCGAGCGACCGGCCGATTCGTCGCCCGCGTCGAAGAGGCGGAGCGATTGGCTGGACAGGCGGGTGAAGATTGGACGGGGCTTCCCCTCGCAGAGCAAGACCGCTACTTCGATCTCGCCAAGGAGACTGAATCGCCATGAGTGCAATCACCGAAGTACACGCCCGCCAGATCCTCGATTCGCGCGGCAACCCGACCGTCGAGGTCGACATTCGGCTCGACTCCGGCGCCTTCGGGCGCGCCGCGATCCCTTCGGGCGCGTCGACAGGCGTGCACGAGGCGGTCGAGCTTCGAGACGGCGGGACCGACTACGGCGGCAAGGCCGTGACGAAGGCGGTCGCCAACGTCAGGGGCGAGATCACCGATGCGGTCCGCGGACACGACGCAGCCGACCAGGCGGGGCTCGACGAGCTGCTGATCGAGCTCGACGGGACCGAGAACAAAGGACGGCTGGGCGCGAACGCGATCCTCGGGGTCTCGCTCGCGGCGGCGAAGGCCGCTGCCGCCGAAGCGGGGCTTCCGCTCTACCGCCACCTCGGCGGAGACGAGGCGGTCACGGTGCCGGTGCCGATGATGAACGTGATCAACGGCGGGGCTCACGCTGCCAACTCGATCGACCTGCAGGAGTTCATGGTCGTGCCCGTCGGCGCGGCCTCGTTTGCGGAGGCGCTGCAGATCTGCGCGGAGCTCTACCACACGCTCAAGAAGGTCCTCGGCGGTCGGGGGCTGGCGACGGGCGTAGGCGACGAGGGGGGCTTTGCGCCCGACCTCGAGTCGAGCGAGGCTGCGATCGAGGCGATTCTCGAGGCGGCCGACAGCGCAGGGCGCCGCGACCAGATCGCGCTCGCACTCGACCCCGCCGCGAGCGAGGTGTTCAAGGACGGCCGCTACCGGTTCGAGGGCCGGGACCTCCAGCCGTCGGAGATGCCGGCCTTCTGGGCGGAGATCATCGACAAGTACCCGGTCGTCTCGATCGAGGACGGCCTCGCCGAGGACGACTGGGATGCATGGGCTCAGCTGACCAGCGAGCTCGGCGAGCGTGTCCAGCTCGTCGGCGACGACATCTTCGTGACGAACCCGAAGCGCCTGCAGCAGGGGATCGACACCGGCGTCGCCAACTCGATCCTCGTCAAGGTCAACCAGATCGGAACCCTGACGGAGACGATCGAAGCGGTCCGGCTCGCCCAGCGAAGCGGTTACACGGCGGTGATCTCACATCGCTCCGGGGAGACGGAGGACGTGACGATCGCCGACCTCGCGGTTGCGCTCGGCGCGGGGCAGATCAAGACGGGCGCTCCGGCACGGAGTGACCGGGTCGCGAAGTACAACCAGCTGTTGCGGATCGAGGAGGAGCTCGGCTCACGGTCCCGGTATCCGGGGTGGGACGCGTTTCCCCGCTCGAAGCGCTGAGCGTCACCCGGCTGGGCGGTCAGGCAGCCGCCCGACCGCCCTACGACGGTCACCTCGCCGGCGAGCGCCCGCCGAGACGAGGCGGCGTGTAGACACACGGGCACGTTGGAGTTGATCTTCGCCCGCTGTGCCTCGTCGCTACGCTTGGGCGCATGGCGGCTGCGCCTCCGAGGCGGACGAAGATCCTGGCCACGATCGGGCCCGCCAGTGGCGCTCCGGATCGCCTCGCAGCCCTGGTCGCGGCGGGGATGGACGGCGCGCGCCTCAACTTCTCGCACGGCACGCACGATCAGCACCGCGCCTGG
Organism: uncultured Actinomycetes bacterium; assembly: GCA_963719325.1. GTDB lineage: Bacteria > Actinomycetota > Thermoleophilia > Gaiellales > Gaiellaceae > DATBLE01. The sequence continues at coordinate 210,456 of CAVRBW010000003.1, read as the reverse complement.
GCAGAAATGATCCGCGCCACCAGCGCGGAGGCACACCGGCCGCTCGCGCTCGTCGCCGACCTGCAAGGGCCGAAGCTGCGACTCGGCGACCTGCCCGGTCCGCAGACGCTCTCCCGCGGCGAGGAGGTCGTGATCGCCGCCGAGGAGAGCGCGCGTGACGGACAGCTGCCGATCTCGCCGGCGGTGATCGGCGAGGTTCTCGAGGTCGGCCACGACGTGCTGATCGACGACGGGCTGGTCCGGCTCCGGGTGGAGGAGGTCGAGCACGGCCGTGCGCGATGCAAGGTTCTCGTCGGAGGGGTGGTCAGCTCCCACAAGGGAGTCAACCTGCCGGGGGTTCCGCTGCCCATCCCCTCGCTGACCCCGAAGGACGTCAGTGACCTCGAGCTCGCTCTTTCGCTCAACGTCGACTACGTCGCGCTCTCGTTCGTCCGGTCGGCGGCCGACGTGCGGGAGCTGCGGAAGCTGATCGAGGACGCCGGCTCGCACGCGCACGTGATCGCCAAGATCGAGAAGGCGGAGGCCGTCGACTGCCTGGACGACATCCTCGGCGAGACGGACTCGGTGATGGTTGCGCGCGGCGACCTCGGCGTCGAGATCGGCCCGGCCTCGGTGCCGCTGCTTCAGAAGCGGATCATCATGCGCGCCCTCGAGGGCGGGAAGCCCGTGATCACCGCGACGCAGATGCTCGAGTCGATGATCCAGCACGCGGAGCCGACTCGCGCCGAAGCAAGCGACGTCGCGAACGCGGTGCTCGACGGCTCGTCGGCGCTGATGCTCTCCGGCGAGACGGCGGTCGGGTCGTATCCGATCGAGGCCCTCTCCTACATGGACCGGATCGTGCGCGCGGTCGAGCCGAGCCTCGGCTACCGGCACCAGATGCCCGACCCGAGCGAGGAGCCCGGGGTCGGCCGTGCGATGTCGAATGCGGCGTGCGATCTCGCCGAGGCGCTCGGGGCAAAGGTGATCCTCGTGCCGACGGCAACCGGGCGGACTGCCTCGGCGGTCGCCCGCCTCCGCCCGCGCCGACCGATCGTCGCGCTCACCCACAACGAATATGCGGTGCAGCAGATGGCGCTCGAGTGGGGCGTGATCCCGCTGCTCGTACCGGAGGCGGCAGACGTCCAGGATCTGTGGGAGCTGTCGATGGGCGCAGCGCGTGACGCCGGCCTCGTCTCCTCGGGAGACCGCCTGGTGATCACCGCCGGAACGTCGGTCAACATCCCGGGCTCGACGAACGTCATCAAAGTCGACGTCTCGTAGCCGCAGGAAGTCTTGCGACTTCCTGCGGGTAGGTTCTCGCGGCGGATGGCAGTCGGCCGCGCCCGCCAGGTCGGTCGCGGCGACGAAAATCGGCCGCGCGTGGAGGACTCTTGCTTGCTCGTGACGAAGCTCGACGGTCATGGCTCTCGTTCGCCGCCGCCGGCCTCGTCGCCGGGTCATGCGCTGGGTCGCCTTGGGCGTCGTCGTCCTCCTCGGGCTGCTCTACTACCGGCCCGTGCGGGCCTACCTGCACACGCGCGACGCCGTCGCGGCGCGGGCCGCGGAGGTGGACACGTTGAGCGCGAAGAAGCACCAGCTCGAGGAGCGGCTCGCCGAGATCCGCAGCGGCGCCACGCTCGTCCGTGGCGCCCGCCGGCTCGGCTTGGTGAAGCCCGGGGAGCAGCTCTTCATCGTCCGCGGGATTCCCGAGTGGCGTCGTGCGCACAGCCGGCACTAGCATCGAGATGGTTGACCGGTAATTCCTCGCCGCGCGGCTGGTGGCTGAGACGCGGCGCCGGCTGGCGCCGCCCGTCCTCGCCCGTATTCCCGATACGAACTCGGACGGGCGGCGTCCCCGGCTTGGTCTCAGCCATCCCCGCATCGACGGGACTTACCGGTCAACCATCTAGTCTGACCCCGTGGACGATCGGGCTTTGGTCGCCCGGCAGCTCGGGCGAGCGCCGCGCGCGTTTCGGCGGGTCGTCCGTCGATGCCCGTTCGGCGGTCCGGCCGTGACGGAGCAGGAGCCATACGACCCTTCCGGCGAGCCCTTCCCGACCACGTACTACGTGACGTGTCCGCACCTGGTCGCGGGTGTCTCGCGGCTCGAGGCGGCAGGCGGCGTCGAACGTTGGAGCGAGGCGGTAGAGCGTGATCCCGTGCTCGCCGCGAGCCTGGAACGAGCGACGCGTGAGCAGCGTGGGATCCGGCGCAAGCTTGCCGGGGGGCGGGTCGGCTCCGACGGAGGCGCGTCCCTCGGGCTCGGGATCGGGGGCTCGTCGAACCCGCGGCGTCTCAAGTGCCTCCACGCGCACGTCGCGTACGCGCTCGCCCAGCCCGGGTACGAGCTGGGAGACCGGATCCTCGGCGAGGTCGAGCCGCCCTGGCCGGCGGGCGAGTGTTGTACCGCCGGAACCACCGGCTAGTGTCGACCCTGGTCGAGATCGCCCGTCAGGAATGGGCGGACGGCTACCGCCGGCTCGAGGCCGAGCGTTCGAATGCGTCCCTGTACCAGCTGCTCCACGACCAGGTCGACGCGATCACCGAGCAGCTTCGCCGCCGGCTCGGTGGGGCCTACACGCTCAGCGAGCTCGTCGACGAGTACCGGCGGTCGGAGGCGTGGATGCATGACGCAATCGCACGACTCCCTCGCGCCGCGCAGTCGCCGGCGGGACTGATCACGGCGACCGACACCGCCTTCCACTTCTATGCGCGTGGGGCGCAAGACTACGAGCCGTGAGCGCTGCTCTCCCGACCCGGCGCAACCCTCGGCCGAAGCGACGTGGCCGCTTGCTCCGCTTCGGCATCGCCACGGCCGTGCTCGTGGTCGCGTTCGGCGCCGGCCTCGGGGTCGGGCAGTCGCTGGACGACAATCCGGACCCCGGCGGGACGAAGACGTCCGTTCGCACGCTCGAGCCGCTCGCCGTGCCCCCGGCCGCCGAGACGGTGACCGTGACAGTCGCGCGGTGACGTGGCGTAGAAAACTGCATCTTTGGGTAGCTTCTCAGCGTGACAACTGCGTCAGGTGGCATCAGTAGACGGGCTCCCGGGGCGGATCCGGACTGGTTGACGCTCGGTCAGGCCGCCAAGTACCTCGGCGTCGCGCAGAGCACGATCAGAAAATGGTCCGACCAGGGGCTCGTTCCCGCCTTCTACACGCCGGGCGGACACCGGCGGTTCCGCCGGCGCGACCTGGACAGCTTTCTCAACCGGTCGGGCCACAGCGGACAGCCCGGCCCGGTGGTGTTGATCGTCGACGACGACCCGGGTCTGCGGCGCTACGTGCGGGCGAGCCTCGAGAACGAGGGCTACTCGGTGCGTGAGGCCGGAAGCGCCGAGGAGGGGCTCGCCGTGCTCGAGGAGGAGCCGCCCGCGCTCATCCTCCTCGACGTGATGATGCCGAAGGTCGACGGCTGGGAGATGCTCCGCCTCGTCCAGGAGCGGCACGGTGTCGGCGCGATACCGGTGATCATGTTCAGCGGCCGTGCAGAGGAAGGATCGGTCGAGGCGGCGAGCCGAGGTGCACAGGCCTTCGTCGGCAAGCCGTTCGATCCCGAGCAGCTCGTCGAATCGACGAAGCAGCTCCTACCGGTCTAGACCGCCGACGGTCAGCCTGCGGGTGCGGAGGAACGGACTCCAGTCGAGCTGCTCCCACGATTCCGATTGACACATCGGACAGCGCGGCAGCTCGCGGTAGATCGTCACTCCGTACCCACAGTCCGAGCAGCGGTATTCGCCCTTCGCCCTCGAGCCCGCGACCAGGCGCTCTGCCGCCTCGTCCTGTGCTTCGACCCCCGTAGCCATGCGCGACCCCCATGATCAGATGAACCGTCCTGCCGACCGTCACCATGCCCATACTGGGGGTCGTGGAAACTCCCGAGCTCTTCGACTTCGGCGAGGGCGAGCCGGGCGAGATCGATCCGGAGCGCACTGCGACGACCGTTCGTCCCGCTCCCCAGCCCAAGCCCAGCGGCGAGATCTGGAACGCAGGAGAGCGGATCGCCTGGGTATCCGGTCTCGTCTTGATGCTCTCGTCGTTCATGTCGTGGTACGCGGGCAAGTCGATCGAGGGGCCGACGCTCGCCGTAATCGGCTGGCACACCGGCACGATCGGCAAGCTCGTCTTCTTCATCGGACTCGCCGTGATCGCTCTGGCGATCCTGCGCGAGGTGGGCGTCGAGCTGCCACCGTCGATCCCCGAGAGCCTCGTCACGATCGCGCTCGGCGCGCTCGCGACGATCCTCGTCCTGATCAGGCTGATCTCGATTCCCGACACGTTCGCGGGAACGAGCGGCCGCGCGATCGGAATCTGGATCGCCCTTCTGTCCGCTCTCGTCGTGATTCTCGCCGGCCTGCTCCGCGCGGGCAACGAGCTCTAGGTAAGGGATTGCACCGGCACCGGGGCTTCTTCGTCGCCGCGACCGACATGGCGGGCGCGGCACACGGCGGTTTGCCGGCAGCAGTGGGAAGGGGGCCCACGGGGGAAACCGGCTGTTTCCCCCGTGCTGTCTAGAGCCCGAACAGCTTCGTGACCTCGTCCCAGACCGTCACGGCGAGGACGAGACAGGCGAGGAGCAGCAGGCCCAGGACCGCCCAGAACCTGGCGCGGGCGATTCGCGTCGCGCGGCGATGCTCGAGCTTCGCAAACCGCCGCGCACGGTAAAAACGATACGCACGGTCGACCGCCGTCGGATCCAGCGGCGGCGCCTCCGCACGCGGCCGCCGACGCTGTGCTGGCTGGGCCATTACGCAAAGTGTAGAGCGATTCCGCATCCGCCATACTCCCGAGCGGGGGTGGAACCACGGCCGTAGAGACCCAGACACCCGTCCTGGCTGCGCTCGCGTCCGGGGCGGAGCGCCTCGCCGCCGGCGCCTCGGCCGGCGAGGCTTTGCAATCCGTCGTCGAGGCGGTCCGGGTGTCGGTTGGCGCCGATCTCGCGGTCGTCCGCGTCGTCAGATCAGAGTGGCTCGCCGCCACCGCAGTCGCCGGCCCGGCAGTCCTTGCCGCCGAGTTGGAGGGATCGCGGCTCCCAGGGCCGCCCGTGGAGACGGAGATCGCCGAGCTCGCCAAGCTCCCGCCGGAGGCACAGGCCGTCGCGAGGCGCGCCAAAGCCGATGCCGTGCTCGCGCTGCCGATCCACGTCGACGGCGCGGTCGTCGCCTCGCTCGAGCTGCTGCGATCCGGCCCGTCCTTTACCGCCGCCGAGCGCGAGGCGGCTCGGCTCGGTGCCATCCAAGTCGCGCTCGTGCTCAGGGCCTTCGAGCGTGAGGAGATCCGCCCTCCACTCTCGTCTCGGCTCGATCTCGTCGCCGAGGCGCTCGCGGCCGGAGCCGACGAGACGCGGACCGCAGAGCGGATCGTCAGGCTCGGTATCGACGCAACCGGCGCGGACGCCTGCTTGATCTGGCGGTTGCACGGTCCCGAACGCCTCGAGCCGCTGGCCCGGGCCGGATCCGTCGATGCAGCAACGGAAACCGTCCTGGCAGATGCCGCGGCCCGCGCGGGCGTGCCCCCGACCGTCGAGGAGGCCGGAGCCGGTGTCGTTACGTCGCTGCCGCTCGGTCAGCCGCCGCACGGCATCCTTCAGCTCTTCTTTGCGGGAGCTGCTGCTCCGTCGGCCGGCGACATCGCCTCGTTCGCCGGCTTCGCCGCGCGAGCGGCACAGGCGCTCCGTGGCGCCGAGCGTGGAGGCGAGGTCAGACGAGAGCTCGAGTGGACGCGCGATCTGCTCTCTGTCGTCGGTCAGGCGACCGCGCAGCTGTCTCTCGCGCACACGCTCGACACCGCGCTCGACCGGGTTCCGAGCCTCCTGGGCGTGAGCGCGCTCGGCGTCTATCTGCGGCATGACGGAAGGCTCGAGACTGCCGCCTCGCGCGGAGTGGCCGGCCCACACGCCGCGGTGGCGGAGCGCCTTCTCGACCTCGCGCTCGGACCATTTCGCGCGCGCGGGCTCGTCGCGTTTCCGGAGGCAGCGCACGATCGTCATCTGGCCCCGGTTCGGTCTGCGCTCGGCGAGGCGGGGATCGAGGCTGCGCACGCCGTCCCGCTCCTCGTCCACGGCGACGTCATCGGGCTCCTCGCGGTGTACCCGCCGCACGGCCGGCAGCTGACCGCCGACCAGTCGGCGTTGCTGTCGGCGCTCGCCGGGCAGATCGCGGTCGCCGTCCAGAACGCACGCCTCCACGAGGAGACGACCCAACTGGGCGCCGAGCGCGAACGCGCCCTCGAGGCCGAGCGGGTGGCCGCCCGGCGGCTGTCGGCGCTCTACGAGATCTCGCGATCGTTTGCGCAGAGCCTCTCGCTCGACCGGACGCTCGACGCGGTCGGGCGAACCCTGGTCGAGCTGCTCGACGTCGACGCAGCGGTGATCCGCCTCCCGGACGAGCGAGGCGAGTCGCTCGTCGCCCAGGCCGTCCACGTCTCGAGCCCGCAGCTCCAGGCGGCTATCGAGGCGGTCTTCTCGGCACCCGAGCAGGTCGTTCCGAGCGCGGCACGGCGGCGGCTCGCCGAGGGCAGGCCGGTTCGGCTGGACGAGACGACTGCCAGGGAGCTCGGCCACTCGCATCGGCTGCTCGTGCCCTTCCTCGAACGAGGCTCGACGGCGGCCGTCGTCCCGATTGCAACTCCCGCGGAAGTGCTCGCGACCCTGACGCTCGTCTCGCTCGATCCCCAGCGGCCGATCACCGACGACACGCTCGACACTGCCGTCTCGGTGGCCGCGCAGGCGGCGCTCGCCGTCGACAACGCTCGTCTCTACCTCCAGCAGAAGGCGTTCACCGACTCCATGCAGCGGTCGCTGCTGCCGAGGACGAGGCCGAGCATCCAGGGGCTCGAGCTCGGAGCGGTCTACGAGTCGTCCGCCTTGCTGGGCGTCGGCGGAGACGTCTACGACTACCTCCAGATCGACGAGGGCCGGCTGGCGATCGTGCTCGGGGACGTCACCGGCCACGGGATCGACGCGGCGGCCGACATGGCGATGGCGAAGTTCGTCTTCCGCTCGCTTGCCCGGCTCTACCCGGAGCCGGGTGCGTTTCTCGCCGCGGCGAACGACGTCGTCGTCGAGGAGGTCGGGAGCGGGAAATTCATCACGATGCTCTACCTGATCGTGGACACCGCTCGCGGAGAGGTTGCCTGTGCCTCAGGCGGGCACCCGGCGCCTCGGCTCGTCCACCCGGACGGACGGGTCGAGAGCCTGGGCGCCACCGGGCTCGTGCTCGGGATCGAGCCCGGGCAGCCGTACGAAGCGCTGTCCAGGCCGTTTCCACCCGGAGCGGCGGTCGTGCTGTACACGGACGGCGTGGTCGAGGCGAGCCGGGCCGGCGAGCTCTACGGCGAGCAGCGCCTGGACACGATCCTTGCCCAGAGAGGCGGGTTGCCGGCGCAGGCCCTCGCCGAGGCCGTCCTCGACGAGTGTCGGCGGTTCGTCGGCGGCGAGTTGCGCGACGACTGCGCGATCGTCGTCGTTCGTCGTCTGTGAAGCTCCGAGCCGACGGACGGCCACTGCGGATCGGCCACAAAGGAGCAGCTGCCCTGGAGCCCGAGAATACGCTGCGCTCGTTGCGGCGGGGGGTGGAGCTCGGCTGCGATCTCGTCGAGTTCGACGTCCTCGACCTCGAGGACGGAACGCTCGTGCTCGCCCACTCCGACGATCTCTTCGAGGTCAGCCACGGCGTCGCCGCCGGCCGCGTCCGTCGGCTCACGCTTGCCGAGCTGCGCGAGGTCGCGCCCGAGCTGCCCACGCTCGACGAGGCTCTCGAGCTGCTCGGCGGTCTCGGGGGTGTCGGGCTGCACGTCGACCTGAAGTGGTTCGGCTACGAGGAGGCGGCCGCCGCCGCGATCCGCCGTCACGGATTGGTCGATCGCGCTGTGGTCAGCTCCTTCCACGCAAGAAGCCTTCGGCTGCTGGCCGCCGCCGAGCCCGGTCTCGCTCGCGGGTACACGTACCCGTTCGATCGTCGCGGCGTCTCGCAGCGCCGCCTGCTCTCGCCTGTCGCCGCCGCCGCGGTGCTCGGGCTCCGGCGCACCTTGCCGCTGCGCATCGCCGGCATGCTCGAGCGCAGCCGTGCTTCTGCTGCGATGCTCCACCACTGGGTCGTCTCTCGAGCCGCGGTCGAGCGCGCGCACGCCCGCGGTGCGGCGGTCTTCGCCTGGACGGTCGACGACCGGGCAGCACTCGAACGAGTGATCACGGCCGGCGTGGACGGAGTAATCACGAACGATCCCAGGATCTTCGCGGGCTACACTCAGTAGCCGTGAAACGAGCGCTCCTCGTCGCCGTCACCACGTTCGCGCTCGCCGCCGCGGGCGTGCTCGCTGCGCTCGCACCTTCGGGATCGGCGCAGGCTCCCCCGCCGACGACGACCGAGGCGACCGAGACGACCGCCACGACCGCCACGACCGCGCCCTCGACGACGACCGAGCCGGAGGCGACCGTGGAGACCACCACGACGACCCCGGTGCCGAAGCCCAAGCCCAGGCCGCGTCAGACCAGGCTGCCGCAGGGTGTGACGATCGGCGGGATCCACGTGGGCGGTCTCTCGCCCGAGGCGGCGTTTGCGGTCGTACGCGCCGGGTTCCGGTCACCGCTCGTCCTCGCGCTCGGCGCGCACAAGGTGACGGTCTCGCCCGGCAGCCTCGGCGCGGTTGCGTACGCGAAGACCGCGGTTGCCCACGCGCGGAGCGCACGGCCCGGGACCGAGATACCGCTCGGTGTGAGCGTCCGCGGGGGGGCGGTCCGGAGCCTCGTGACCTCGCTCGGGAAGCGATTCGACCGCCCCGCCGTCGACTCCAAGCTCCTGCTCCGCGACCTGCAGCCGTTCATCACCAAGGGCGAGCCGGGGAGGAGGCTCGACCGCCACGGCGCCTTCGCCCTCGTGGTGAAGGCGTTGCGCGAGAACCGGCGCACGGGAATCGAGCTGCCGTTCGACGACGTCGCGCAGAAGGTGGGTCGCGGCAATTTCGGCCCCGTGATCGTGATTCGCCGAGGCGCAAATCGCCTCTTCCTCTACAAGGGGATGAAGCCGTGGCGCACATTCGGCGTCGCCACCGGGCAGGCGGTCTACCCGACTCCGCTCGGCCGCTTCGAGATCGTGGTCAGGTGGGAGAATCCCTGGTGGTACCCGCCGGCTTCGCCGTGGGCGCGCGGCGCAAAGCCGATCCCGCCCGGCCCGGGCAACCCGCTCGGCACCCGCTGGATGGGGCTGAGCTCGCCGGGTGTCGGCATCCACGGGACGCCCGATCCCGCCTCGATCGGCTACTCCGCCTCTCACGGCTGTATCCGAATGCTGATCCCGCAGGCCGAGTGGCTGTTCGATCACGTGGAGGTCGGGACGCCCGTGTTCATCGTTCCCGCATAGGTCCCGGCCAGTGGGCGCTCGACTGAAACGAGGCCTCCAGGCGGCGACGCTCGCAGTGGTTGCAGGCTTGCTCGGGCTGCTGATCTGGAAGGTCGTCCATCAGACGAAGGGTGCCGCGGCGGAGCTGGCGAAGGGCAAGTCGCCACCGGCGCCGCATTTCGACCTCGGCCGTCTCGATACGCAGGGGAAGCTCTCGCTCGCCTCCTTGCGGGGCAAGGTGGTCGTGCTGAACTTCTGGGCTTCGTGGTGCGGCCCCTGCAAGACCGAGGCGCCGCGGCTCGAGGCTGCCTGGCAGCGCTGGCGATCCCAAGGAGTCGTCGTCGTCGGCGTGGACGCGCAGGACTTCTCCGGGGATGCCCGCAAGTTCATGCGGCGCTACGGGCTGAGCTATCCGAACGTGCACGACGGCCCCGGGAACGTCCTGCCGAAGTACGGCGTCACCGGCTTCCCCGAGACCTACTTCGTCACCCGCAAAGGGAAGCTGGTCGACAGCGTGACGGGTGAGATCAGCGCGGACAAGCTCGCGGCCGGAATCCGTCGCGCGCTGAACTCGTGAGGCTCGTCGCCGCGCTCGTCCTCGCGCTGACGCTCGCCGCGCCGGCGGCCGCAAGCGAGCATCGTCCGACGCTCGGCGAGCTCGAAGGCGAGGTGATGTGCCCCACGTGCAAGACCACGCTCGACCAGTCGACCGCTCCGATCGCGAACCGGATCAGGCAGTTCATCTCGGCACGGATCACGGCCGGCGACACGAAGAGCCAGATCAAGCAGAAGCTGGTCGCCCAGTTCGGGCCGGCGATCCTGGCCGAGCCGTCGAAGCACGGTTTCAACCTCCTGGCCTGGGTGCTCCCGTTCGTGGGACTCGGACTGGGTGCGGCGGCGCTCGGCCTCCTGGCGTGGCGCTGGAGCCGCGCGCGCGCGCCGTCGCCGCCCGATCCATCGCCGCTCGATCCCGAGCTCGACCGGCGGGTCGACGAGGAGCTCGCCCGCTTCGATGGCTGAGCGGCTGCCGGTCGCGTTTCTCGCCGGGCTCCTCTCCGTACTGACGCCTTGCGTTCTGCCGCTCGTGCCGGGCTACCTTTCGGCCGTTTCGGCGGTCGAGGCCGGACGATTGGGCGAGCGCGGGCTGGGGCGCCGCGTCGCCGTCGCCAGCCTGCCGTTCGTGCTCGGCTTCACGGTCGTCTTCGTCGTACTGGGTGCGGGTGCAGCGGCGATCGGCAGCGTCCTCGACAAGCGCACGCAGACCGAGTTCGCGGGCTTCCTGCTGATCGTGATCGGCCTCGGCTTCGTCGGGCTGCTGCCGTGGCCGGAACGGGCGTTCTTCCCGGGCCTCCTGGCGGGAGCGCGGGGGCGAGGCTCCAGTGTCCTACTCGGCGCCGCGTTCGCCGTGTGCGCGGCTCCCTGCATCGGAGCCGTGCTCGGCTCGATCCTCGTGCTCGCCGGGAGCGCCGGCTCCGTCGTGCGCGGCGTCGTCTTGCTCGTCGCCTACTCGTCCGGCCTGGGTGCCGCGTTCGTCCTCGCCGGAGTCGGGTTCACCCGGGCGATGACGGCGTTTCGGTGGTTTCGCGACCGCTACCGCGTCTTCCAGGTCGCCGGCGGCGCCACGCTGGTCGCGCTCGGCGCACTCCTCTTCTTCGAGCGTTACTGGTGGCTCCAGGTCGCCCTCAACCGCGCGCTGGAGGCGGTCGGGATCGACAGGATCTAGGCGCAGGCTGCCTCCTCGAACGCGGTCCGCGGCCGCGACGACCTGGACGAGCAGCCCGGCGACGTCGAGGCCCTCGTGCGCCGGGGTGTACGGCCCGAGTCGGCGGGCCGCCTTCTCGAGCTGACGCTCGCACCCGACCCGGTTTCCGCGGCCCGCCTGGTACCAGGCAACGGCGACGTGGACGAGACCCTGCAGGAAGTCCCGCTCGGCGGGCCCCGCCGCGCGCCAGGCGATCTCGAGCTCCTCGTGCGCCTCGAAGTACCGCCCGCGGCGGATCAGTTCGAGCCCGCGCTCGTATGGACTACCGGCCACTCCCGGAGGCTAACGACGGCCACCTCGTATTCCGTCGCCGCGACCGACATGGCGGGCGCGGCCCACGACGGCTTCAAGGGTGCGAGATGATCAGGGAAGGGGGCACGCGGGGGAAACCGGCCGTTTCCCCCGCGAACCGAGCGTGGTACGCTCGCGGTGTGGCGACGATCCTGCTCGTTGGGGTCGACCTCTTCTTCCGAGGAAAGCTGGACGTCCTGCTCGCGGGACATCACTTGGTCACGACGGACACGATCGCGGAGCCCGAGCTCGTGATCGTGGACATCTCGCGCGTCGAGCCCCAGGAGGTCGCGGACACGTACCCGGAGATCCCGATCGTCGGCTTCGCGAGCCATACGGACACCGCCGGCCTGCGCCGCGCGCAGGCTGCGGGCTTCGATCAGGTGCTCGCCAAGTCCGCGCTCCAGGAGCGTGCCGCTGAGGTGATCGAGGAGCTGGTCGCGTCTGTAGAGTAGGCGCGTCGTGACGTACATCATCGCCGAGCCCTGCATCGACATCAAAGACCGCTCCTGCGTCGACGTCTGTCCGGTCGACTGCATCCACGAGTTCGACCGAATCCTCGTGATCGACCCGGAGGAGTGCATCGATTGCGGCGCCTGCGAGCCGGAATGCCCGGTGGAGGCGATCTTCCCCGAGGATGCCCTGCCCGAGAAGTGGGAGCCCTTCGTGAAGATCAACTACGCGTACGGGAACGCCGAGGAGATCAACCGGCTCGTCAACGAGTACGCCACCGAGCACAACGTCCAGAACCCGCCGCTCGAGTAGTGACACCCGCGCGCGCCTCGGGGGATCGCCCGTGGGCGTGTGCGAACCGACTCTCGTCTTGGTGCGAATCTCCGCGAAGGGCATGCAATGACGAATGAGGACGTTCACGAGCTCGCTGCCGCCTACGCGCTCGACGCGTTGGGCGGAGAGGAGCGCCAGGAGTTCGAGACCCACCTGCTGGCATGCGAGCGCTGCCGGAACGAGCTCACCGAGCTCCGGGAGACGGTGGGCATGCTCGGTTTCTCCGCAGAGGGTCCGGTGCCGCCGGCCGACCTGCGTGACCGCATCGTGCTCGCTGCCAGCAACGAGACGCCGACGGTCGTGGCCATCAGGCCGCGCCGGACGCGGCTGTACGCCGGGTCGGCAGCCGCGGCGGCAGCCTGTGTGGCGCTCGCACTCGGCCTCTGGCTCGGACTGTCGGGAGGCTCGTCCGACAAGCTGACGATCTCGGTGTCGGTCGATCAAGGCGTCGCGGAGCTCGCGGTTTCCGGCCTCGCCGCCGCCCCCCAAGGGAAGGCCTACGAGATCTGGGTGATCGAGGCCGGGAAAGCGCCACGGCCCGCCGGGCTCTTCGGCGGCGGCAGCAAGACGGTGGTTCGCCTCACCCGGCCGGTCCCGGCCGGCGCCACGGTGGCGGTCACGCTCGAGCGGGCGGGCGGCGTCCCCGCGCCGACGTCCCCCGTGCTCGCCTCGGCGCGGCTCTCCACCTAGAGCCGGTCAGCGCGTCGCGAGCGCGTGCACGACCTGGACCAGGTCGGGCTTGGCGATCCGGTTCGAAAGCTTGACCCAGCGACGCGTGGACGGGCTTGTCGGCGGCGAGGTGAGCACCTCCACCACCGGGATGCCGGCTTCGGCCAGCTGCGCAGCCTGAGCTCGTCCGATCAGCCGTCCACGAAAGACGACCGCGACGTCTGCGTCGGCCGGCCGTCCGTCCAGTGGGCGGGTGCGCACCTCGACCTCGAATCCCTCGTCTTCGAGCAACCGGGTGAAATCGGGCTGGCGAGCGGCGATCACGAGCGCGCGTGGCATGCGTGATTGAAAGGTAACGGGGCGGGCACCACCACGCCGACGTGATTTCGACAAGGAGGACGAGATGCCTCAACGAGCATGGAGCAACAAGCGCGAGCGGCAATACGAGCACGTGAAGGAGAGCGCCAAGGAGCAAGGCGCATCGACGAAGCGCGCGAAGGAGATCGCAGCCCGTACCGTCAACAAGGAGCGGGCTCGAAGCGGGGAGGCGAGGACATCGTCGCGCCTGTCCCGAACCGACATGTCGTCCGGTAGGAGAGGCGGTCAACGCTCGGGCGCCCGCGGCCCGGCTGGACGCACGAAGGATCAGCTCTACAACGAGGCGAAGCGGATGAATGTCCCGGGGCGCTCGAAGATGAACAAGGCTCAGCTCCAACGAGCAGTCGACAGACGGAAGTAGCGCATCAGTACTCTGACGTTCGTGAAGCCGACCTCGCTCGACCATGTCGCGCTCTGGGTCGCGAACCGCGATCACATCGCCGATTTCGCGACCGCCCATCTCGGGATGCACGTCATCGACCGCACCGACCGCTTCACGCTGGTCGGCTCGGACGCCCGCCGCGGCAAGCTGACGCTGTTCGAGGCGGAGGGGCCGCGTGAGCGCGGCGCGCTCGAGCGGATCGGGCTCCGCGTCTCCGACCTCGAGGCTGCTCGGGCAGCGCTTCCCGCGGGCACGGCGGACGTCTTCGACGTCGGCGAGGGCCTGCTGGTCACGCTGGTGGAAGGCCAGACCGAGGTCGAGTACGACCTCGACCACGTTGCCCTCCGATCGCCCGACCCGCAGGCGGCTGCGGACGAGTGGCGGCGGTTCGGATTCGCGGAGGCCGGCTCGGCGAGGGTCGAGGTCGGCGGAGCGTTCCTCGAGCTGGTCGAAGGCGACGCTGGCGAGACCGAGCGGCCCCTGCTCAACCACTTGGGCGTCCTGGTCGACCAGGCCGCACCGGCGCAACAGGCCGGCTTCGAGGTCGCCGACGTCGTCGACGCTGCGAACACGTTCGCGGTCTTCGTCTGGGGCCCGGACCGCGTGAAGCTCGAGTACGTCGAGCACAAGCCCTCCTTCTCGCTGCGCTAGCAGGCTCGCTTGCTGACGGTGCTCGGCGCTGGAATGGGCGGCCTGGTCGCCGCTGCGCGCGCGCGTGAGCTCGGCATCGCCGTTCAGCTCCTGGAGAAGGGCGACCGCCCGGGCGGCTCGATGCTGCTGTCCAGCGGCGTTGTTTGGCGCTATGGGGACTTCGAGGAGTTTCGCCGGCAGTGCCCGGGCGGCGACCCGGACCTGCAGCGGCTCGTCTGGGAGCGGCTCGACGACGGGCTGGCGTGGCTCGAGCGGCTCGGCGCACCGGTCACCCAGGCGGAGACCGAGAACCCGCTCACCACGGGTCGCCGCTTCGACACCCGCGGCCTGACGGAGGCGCTCGTCCGTGCCGCGTCCGCGGTCCAGCTACGCGCGGGCGCTGCTTCCCACCCGGAGGAGGTCGTCCTCGCGACCGGCGGCTTCCAGGGCGACCCGGCGCTCGTCGCCGAGCACATCCGGCCCGCTGCGCGGCTACCCCTGCGCGCGAATCCGTGGAGCACCGGCGACGGACTTCGGATCGGCCTGGCGCGAGGCGGTTCGCTCTCGAGGGGCATGGACGAGTTCTACGGCCGCAACATGCCGGCGCGTGACTGGCCGCCCGAGGACTTCGTGCGGCTCGCGCAGCTCTACGGGCGGCGAGCGCTCGTGCTCGACGAAGCCGGCGAGCCGTTCTTCCCGGGTCCGGTGTCCTGGTCGGAGGTCGACCTGGTCCAGGCGACCGCGCGGAGGCCGGGAGCGACGGCGTGGTACGTCCTGACCGAGCGGACTCTCGGCGAAGTCCGGGCGCTCGTGGACGCCTCGGGTACGGCCGTACCGGCTGACGAGCTGCCGTTTCCGGTCCCGGCGGACGCAGCCGTCGGAGTCCACGTTCGGGCGTCGATTACGCACACCGCGGGAGGGCTGGCCGTGGACGAACGGGCGCGCGTGGTCGGCGCCGAAGGGGTCTGGGCGGTCGGCGTCGACGCCGGTGGGATCGCCACCGGCGGTTATGCGAGCGGTCTCGCGCAGGCGCTCGTGCTCGGCCTCGCCGCGGCCGAAGACATCGCGGAGAGCTAGGCCGGGCGTCTAGTAGCGGTCGAGCTCTCTCAGGCGCTCGTCGCTGATTCCGAAGTGGTGTGCGATCTCGTGCAGAACGACGCGGCGAATCTCGGCGCGGAGGCGATCGGGATCACCGACGCTGAGCCGCTCCAGGGGGCCGCGGTAGATCGTGATCTTGTCGGGAGGCACTCCTGCGTAGCCGCTTCCGCGCCGGGTGAGAGGCAGGCCCTGGTAGAGGCCGAGCAACGGCATGCCGCCGGGCGGCTCGTCCTCGACCACAATCGCGACGTTGGACATGAACTCGCGTAGCTCGCGAGGGAGGGACGCGATCGACTGCTCGACGTACCCTTCGAACTCCTCCACCCGGTCAGCGTAGAGTGTGCCCATGGGTCGAGGCTCGAGGGCGATCAGGCGCTGGCGGAACGACCGCCAGCGAAAGAAGAAGCAGCGGCTGAAGAAGAACGCCCCGCCGCCTGTTGCGCGGCGGTAGCACTCAGCGTCACCCGAATCGGTGAGGTGTCATCACCACAAAGGGTGATGCACCGGTGCGTAGTTCCTCCCCGGTGCAACGCGCTTGCCCCTGCCGAAGATCTTTGTAGTGCTGTTTCGCATCTTGCAACGGAACGGCTCGGTCGCCGTTGGCGGTCGTCCGACGCGTCCTCGGGGCTCGGAAGCGCGATCGCTCGAACGCCTGGAGCCGGTTCGCGTGGGGCTTTCTCGCCGTTGGGATTGCCGCGTCGATCGTTGCAGGCGGGCTGTGGCGCGATCAGGTGCGCTCGCAGGCTGATCAGTCCTTCGGTGCGCAGGCGGCGAGCGTCGGCTCGACGGTCACGACGGCGCTCCGCAGGATGGACGACCTGACCGTCGCAGCGCGGACGCTGATCGCGGCCGATCCGGAGCTGACGAACGCCGAGCTGGCGGCGTGGTACGGAAGCGTCGACGCGCGCACCCGCTATCCGGGAACGCTCGGCTTCGGGTTCCTGCAGCTCGTCCCTGCCTCTCAGCTGCAGCGTTACGTCTCGCTCGTGCGGGCGGACCCGATTCCAGGCGTTCCGCTGCCTCGGGGCGAGCTCAAGCTCAACCCGCCCGGCTCCCGGCCGAGCTACTGTCTGATCCGGCTGGGCGTCGCGGGGATCGTGAATCGGCTCATCCCGGGAGGGTACGGCCTCGATGTGTGCGCGATTCCCGGTGCCGGGATCGCAGGTTCCCAAGGCTCGGGCGAGTTCAGCATCTTCACGAGCACGCTGGTCACAGGCGAGAAGATCCTCGCGGTCACGGCACCCGTCTACCGCGGTGGCGTTCGTGGCAGTGTCGCCGGGCGCCAGGCGCGCATGCTCGGCTGGGTGACGGGTGTCTTCGATATCGACAAGATCCTCGGTGAGGCCGTGGGCGGCGACCGCGGCTTGGCGGTTGCGATCGCGAGGGAGGAGACCGAGACGCCGCCGGCCGGCGAGGAAAGGACGTCCGGGCTGTCCCCCGTATCGAAGATTGCAAGCATCGGCACGCTCTCCGGGACATCGCTCCAGCGGCAGTTCACGCTCGACGCCGACGGCCGCTGGCTCGTGACCGTGTCCAAGCGCCCCGACTGGGGTTCTCTCTCGCCCACCCTGCAGGGGATGGCTGTCGTCGTCGGCGGCGCACTGACGAGCGTGCTGTTCTTCCTGCTCGTGCAGGTCCTTGCCAGAGGACGAGCTCGCGCGCTGCGGCTCGTGGACGAGAAGACGCAGCAACTCCACCACCAGGCGCTGCACGACGTGCTCACCGGGCTACCCAATAGAGCCCTGATCATGGACCGCGCCGAGCAGATGGGGACACGCTCGCGGCGAGAACGGACGCTGGAAGCCGCGCTGTTCGTCGACGTTGACAACTTCAAGGGCGTCAACGACACGTTCGGGCACCACGTCGGAGATCAGCTCTTGCGCGCGATCGCAGCGCGCATTCGCGGCGTGCTCCGCGACAGCGACACTGTTGGACGGCTCGGCGGCGACGAGTTCGTCATTCTCGCCGAAGGCGCGTCGCTTGCAGGCGGGCCGGGGCTGATCGCCGAGCGGGTGATCGACGTGCTCGGCTCGCCGTTCGAGCTCGAAGGAGTGTCGGGGACGCCGCTCGGCGCGAGCGCGAGCATCGGAATCTCGGCAGGCGAGGGCCGCACGGCCGAAGAGCTGCTGCGCGAGGCGGACATCGCCCTGTACGAGGCCAAAGCGGCAGGCAAGAATCGGTACGTCCACTTCCGGAAGGAGATGCGCGCCGCCGTGCACGACCGGCTCGCCTTGGAGCACGACCTGCGGCGCGCGCTCGACTCGGAGGAGTTCTCGCTCGTGTACCAGCCGACGTTCGACCTTGCGGACGGCAATGTGAACGGTGTCGAAGCGCTGCTCCGCTGGCGCCATCCTAGTCGCG
This sequence comes from uncultured Actinomycetes bacterium, assembly GCA_963719325.1. Classification (GTDB taxonomy): domain Bacteria; phylum Actinomycetota; class Thermoleophilia; order Gaiellales; family Gaiellaceae; genus DATBLE01. The sequence continues at coordinate 192,781 of CAVRBW010000003.1, read as the reverse complement.
GCCTGCTCGTACCAGAAGAGTTCATTCCGGCGGCCGAGGAGACCGGGCTGATCGTCGAGATCGGCCGCTGGGTGCTCGACGCCGCCTGCGAGCGCGCCGCCTCGTGGCACGCACGCGGCTACGAGCTCGACGTCTCCGTCAACGTCTCGGCGCGCCAGCTCGACGACGGCGGCCTGGAAGAGGCGGTCCAGGATGCGCTTCGGCGAAGCGGTCTCGATGCGAAGTACCTCGTGCTCGAGATCACCGAGACCACGCTGATGCGCGACGCGGACGCGACCGTCGGGAGGCTGCAGGCGCTGAAGCGCCTCGGCGTGCGGATCGCGATCGACGACTTCGGAACCGGCTATTCGTCGCTGGCATATCTCCAACAGTTCCCGGTCGACTCGATCAAGATCGACCGAGCCTTCATCTCGGGCATTGCCGGCTCGGGCGAGGGGAAGGCGCTGATCCACACCCTCGTGCAGCTCGGCAAGACGCTGCGTCTCGACACCGTCGCCGAGGGCATCGAGCAGCAGGGCCAGCTGCATCACCTGCGGGCAGAGGACTGCGACAGCGGCCAAGGCTTCCTCCTCGCCAGGCCGCTCGAGGCGGACCTGGTCGAGTCGTTCTTGGAGCGGAACTGGCAGCGCCGCCGGGGCCGCGACGCTCGGAAGGCTCGGCTCACGCAGCCGTCACGGCTGCTTGGAACCGAGGGCGCCTGAGGACGCAGCTACGCGCCGGTCGGCTGGAGGTAGGCGCAGCGGCGCTCGTCGCCCGGCAACGGCGACGTCGCCACCTTCGTCACCGTCATGCGGGTCGAATCCTCCTCGATCTCGTCGCCGACGCCGGGCGGATCGCCGTCGCGTTCTCGAAGCTCGTAGCCGCTCGGGCGCCAGACGAAGAGGAGGTACGACATCGCGGGCGATCCTATCCGCGAACCGTGTATTCGGGCAGGTGCACGGTGACGGTGGTCCCTTTCTCGCTCGGCTCGAACTGAACCTGCCCGCTGAGAGGATAGGCCCTCTCCTCGAAGGCCTCGGCGGTGCCGCGGCGACGTTCGAGCTGACCGTCGTCGGTCATCGTCAGCCGCACCCCACCGTCCTCGAGCTCGGCGATGCCGATCGACAGGGTGGTCGGGCTGCGGCCGACCGCCTGCGCCAGGCCTTCGCGGATCAGCTGGTAGAGGGCGACCTGGGCGCGCTCGGCGAGCGCTTCGCCTGCCGCGATGTCGAGCTCGACCTGGAGCGATTCGTGCAGAGCGAGCCGGTCGGCGAGCGCTCGCACGGCCGCCGCGAAGCCGAGATCGCGCAGGACGATCGGCTCCAGGTTGAACGAGAGATCGCGCAGGGACTGGATCGCCTGCCGGTGCCGCCCCAATGCGCTGGTCAGGATCTCCTTCGCGGTTTCGTATCGGCCGTCGTCGATCGCGTGCCCGACCGCATCCAGCATCAGGGCGATCCCGGAGAGCGACTGGACGGCGCCGTCGTGGAGGAACAGCGCGAGCCGTCGCCGCTCGTCCTGCTCGGCTGCGATCAGCTGCTCGAAGAGGCGAACGCGCTCACGGTCATCGCGGCGGCGCTCCCCCCGGCGCCGTTCGACCGGCGGCCCTGTCTCAGGCATCAGTCGATGATCGACTCACGCAGCGCGATCGCGACCGCCTGCGTGCGCGTGTCCGCCTCGAGCTTCGTGAGGATGTGACGGACGTGGCTCTTCACCGTCTCCTGGCTGATGAAGAGCTTCGCCGCCACGTCGGCGTTGGACATGCCGTCCGCGAGCAGCTGCAGGATCTCGCGCTCGCGCGCCGTCAGCATCTCGGCCTGGTCCTTGCCGCTCAGGAACGCCGGCATCAACGCCGGGTCGACGTAGCCCTCGCCCCTGGCGACGCGCTCCACCGCGCGGAGCAGGGTCTCGTGAGGCGCCTCCTTGAGGATGTAGCCTTTCGCGCCGGAGTCGAGCCCGCGCGCGAGCAGCGATCGCTCGCTGAAGGCGGTGAAGATCAGGACCGCGGTGCCGGGCACCTTCTCCGTGATCTGCCTCGTTGCTTCGAGGCCGTCCATCCCGGGCATGCGGACGTCCATCACGACCACGTCCGGCTTGCGCCGCTCGACGAGCCCGATCGCCTGCTCGCCGTCGGAGGCCTCGCCGATCACGCGGATGTGCGGAGCGCGGGACAGCGAGAGCCGCAGCCCTTCCCGGACGACCTCGTGGTCGTCGACGATCAGGCAGGTGATCTCGTCGGCCATGCGGCGATGATAGAGCGGCCGGCGGCCCTCAGCGGTCGCGCCGGGAAACTAGATCGCCAGGGCGAGCTGCTCCACCGGCGGCCTCGGCTCGATCTTGATGCGCCGGCGATCGCGAATCCCGTGCCTTCGGCGCAGGTCGGAGACCAGTTCTCGGATCGGCTCGGCCTGCGTCTTCGGCAGGTATGCGCGGTCCCCGTAGAGGCGGTCGTAGCGGTCGAGCTCCTCGGGCCAGTCGCGCGCCAGGGCGTCGAGGAAGTGCTCGCGCGTGCCCGGCTTCAGGTAGAGCAGGTTGGCCCAGATGCTGGTCGCGCCCGCCTGACGTGCTGCCGCCACGACCTGCTCGAGCTGCTCGGGAGCGTCCGAGATCCCCGGGAGGATCGGGGCCATCCCGATGCCCGCGTCGATCCCGGCCTCGACCAGGGTGCTCAGCGCCTCGAGCCGCCGGCGCGGGGGAGGGGTGCCCGGCTCGGTGCGGCGCCACACCTCCTCGTCGAGCGTCGGAACCGAGAAGACGACGCGCACGTCGGCCCGCTCAGCCGCCTCGACGAGCACGTCGAGGTCGCGGACGATCATCGGGCTGCGGGTGATCACGCTGAACGGGTTGGCGGCATCGCGCAGCACCTCGAGACAGCCGCGGGTCAGCTTGTAGCGGCCCTCGGCGGGCTGGTACGGGTCGGTCGCAGCGCCGATCGCGACCAGCTCCCGGCTCCAGGACGAGCGTGCGAGCTCTGTCCGCAAGACCTCGGCGACGTTCACCTTGACTCGGATCGAGCGGCCGTAGCGCTCGTCGAACGGCCGATCGGCGCGGAGCTCGTAGGCTCGCACGTAACAGAACGTGCAGCGGTGGGCGCAGCCCATGTAGGGGTTGAGCGACCAGTGGAAGCCCATGCCCTTGACGCGGTTGAGCGCGCTCCGGCACGGCTCTTCGCGATACTCGGTCTGCATCTCGGGATGATAGAACATATGTTCGATAGCGTCCAGATCGCCGACGACGTCACCCGTCTGACGTTCCCGATGCCGATGGGGCCGGGGCATGTCCACGGCTACCTGCTCGCCGGCATGGACGGCGACGTCCTGGTCGACACGGGCCTCGGACTGCCGGACCTCGCCGAACGCTGGGCGGAGCTCGTGCCGCAGCTCGAGCGCCCGGTGACGGACATCGTGATCACGCACTTCCATCCCGATCACGTGGGTGGAGCGGCGGACGTTGCCGAGGCGACGGGAGCGACGGTTCATCAAGGTGCGCTCGACTACGAGCAGTGCGAGAAGGTCTGGGCCGCGGACGACTGGCCGTCGCGGATCGCCGCCTGGTTCGAGGAGCACGGCGCGCCGCCGGAGGCGACTCTTCACCTGATCGAGGCCGGAAGCGTGTACCGGCCGTTCATCCGGTTCGCCCGCAACCCGCACTTGCTACGAGAGGAGGACGAGGTCGCGGGCTGGCGCATCGCGGAGTTTCCCGGGCATGCCGACGGGCACATCTGCCTGCTGAAGGACGGCTTGATGATCGCCGGCGACCACCTGCTCCCGCGGATCACGCCTTCCGTCGGCCTCTATCCCGAGTCGCGGCCGGATCCTCTCGGCGACTACGTCGCCTCGCTCGAGCGTGTCGTCGCGCTCGCGCCGCGGCTGGCCTTGCCCGGCCATGGCGATCCGATCGCCGATCCGGCGGGGCGTGCGCGTGAGATCCTCCAGCACCATCGGGAACGGCTGGACGAGACAGCGGCGGCTCTACGTCGCGAGCCTGCCGACGGCTACGAGCTCTCGTACGCGGTGTTCCCCGACGACCGCGGCCCGGGCCAGCGCCGGTTTGCCGTTGCGGAAACGCTCTCTCACCTGGAGCGCCTCGTGCTCGCGGGCAGGGCCCGGCGCGGAAGTGACGACGGGCGCGTGACCTATACTCACCCGTAGCTTCCTTGGAGAACGACCACCCGCCTAGTACCGGCGCCCCGAGAGGTGGGGCGTGACCCTCTTTCTCGAGCTCGTCGCAGTCGCGGCGCTCGTCCTGTTGAACGGGTTCTTCGTCGCGGGCGAGTACGCCCTCGTCACCGTGCGGCGGACGCGGATGCACGAGCTGGAGCAGCAGGGAAACCGCCGGGCTCGCCTGGTGCTGCGCCTCACGCAGGAGCCGGCGCGCTTCATCGCCGCGATGCAGCTCGGGGTGACCGTCACGTCACTGGCGATCGGGGCTCTGGGGGAGCACGCGTTGACCAGCGCCTTCGACCCGGTGATGGCGACGGTGATCGCGGTCGTGCTCGCGCTGCTCGTCCTGACGTACTTCCACGTCGTGGCGGGTGAGCTCGTCCCGAAGGGAGTCTCGCTCGGCCACTCCGAGCAGACCGCGCTGCTCGTCTCCGCGCCGGTTCGCGCCTTCTTCTTCCTGTTCAAGCCGCTGATCTGGTTCCTGCAGCGCTCGAGCGACCTCACCCTGCGCGCGCTCGGGCTGGAGCCACCGGGCGCAGAAGGTGCCGTCTACTCCGAGGCCGAGCTGAAGATGCTGCTCGAGCGCTCGACCGTCGAAGGCGAGCTCGAGCAGGAAGAGCAGGAGATGCTCTACAAGGTCTTCGACTTCGCCGACAAGGAGGCAACCGACGTGATGCGGCCGCGGCCCGAGGTGGTCGCGCTCTCGATCGACCTCCCTGCGGAGGAATGCCTCCAGGCGGTGCTCGACTCGCCGTACACGCGCTACCCGGTGTACCGCGAGACCCCTGAGCACATCATCGGGATCCTCCATCTCCGCGACCTGCTCAAGGCGCTCAACGAGCGGGGGATGGCCGAGGTCGAGGTCGAGCAGCTGCTGCGGCCGCCCTACATCGTCCCGGAGACGAAGGATCTCGGCGCCCTGCTGGCGGAGTTCCGTCGCACGAACCAGCACATGGCGGTGGTCGTGGACGAGTACGGCGACATGGAGGGCATCGTCACGCTGGAGGACGTGCTCGAGGAGCTCGTCGGTGAGATCGAGGACGAGTTCGACCTGCCGGACGAGTCGGTCGAGCGGCTCGACGACAAGCGGATACGCATCGACGGCACGTTCCCGATCGACGACTTCAACGAGCAGTTCGGGAGCTCCCTGCCGATCGAGGACTACCACACGATCGGCGGCTACGTCTTCGGGCTGCTCGGCCGAGCGCCCGAGCACGGCGACGAGGTCGCGGACGACGGGCTCAGCTTCAAGGTGGTCGAGCTGGAGGGGACGAGGATCGAGCGGCTGGAGGTCGAGTTTCGTCTGGAGCCCGGCCACGACCACGCCGAGCAGACGCGGCACGCCGCCGAGGGCTGAGAACGGCCTTAGCCTTTAGGCGGCGACGGGCAGTGCTGCGCCTAGGGTGAGCCCGGTTGCAGGGTCGAAGCAGTGGAACCGCGGAGTGGTCGACCGCGAGCTCGACGTCCTGGCCTGGAGTGATCGCGCGACGTGCGTCGAGACACGCGGTGAACACCGCGCGCTGGTCGTTGGCGAACAGCTTCCCTTCTTCCTCGTCGACCGCCTCGGTCGCCGCACGCACGGCCTCCGCGCTGACGCGTGGCGCTTCGATCGTGAAGATCAAATGCGCCTCGGCGCCGAGGTCCTCGACCACGTCCGGTTTCACGCGGATCCGCGGGAGAGCCGGCTCCGCCGTCGCTCCGTGCTCGAAGTCGGTGGGTCGGACGCCGAGGATCACGTGCCGGTTCAGCCCGGCGAGCGGCGAGGAGGGCGGCAGCGCAAGCTCGAAGCCGGCGAAGCGGACCGTTGCTCCGTCGACCTGAGCATCCACGAGGTTCATCGACGGCGAGCCGATGAAGGCCGCCACGAAGAGGTTCGCCGGATGGTGGAAGAGCCGCTGCGGCGTGTCCACCTGCTGAAGGACGCCGTCGCGCAGCACTGCAACCCGCTGGCCGAGGGTCATCGCCTCGACCTGATCGTGGGTCACGTAGACCGTGGTCACCCCGAGCCGCTCGTGGAGCTTCGTCAGCTCGGCTCGCATCGAGACGCGAAGCTTCGCGTCCAGGTTCGAGAGCGGCTCGTCCATCAGAAACGCCTTCGGCTCGCGGACGATCGCCCTGCCCATGGCGACGCGCTGTCGCTGGCCGCCCGAGAGCGCCGCCGGCTTCCGTTCGAGGTAGTCCTCGAGCCCGAGCGTCTCCGCGACCTCGCGCACGCGACGCTTCCATTCGGTCTTCGGCATCTTCCGCAGCTTCAGCCCGTACGCCAGGTTGTCCTGGACGGTCATGTGCGGGTAGAGCGCGTAGTTCTGGAAGACCATGGCGATGTCGCGCTTCTGCGGCGGGTAGTCGGTGACGTCGACGTCGTCGATGTAGATCGCCCCTGCGGTGACGTCTTCGAGGCCGGCGACTGCGCGCAGGAGCGTCGTCTTGCCGCAGCCCGACGGCCCGACGAGGACGACGAACTCGCCTTCGCGGATGTCGAGGTCGACGGCGTCGGCTGCCTTCACCCCGTTCGGGAAGACCTTCGTGACCTCTTCCAACCGGATGCCGCTCATGCCTGGACCAGCTCCTTCCCCGGAGATCGGAGGGCTTTCGGGATCAGCTCCCCGTGCGCTCTCATCAATTCATCGCACAGACCGTCGATCTCGTCCAGCGTGAGCGTCGCGGCCGCGTTCGGGTCGAGCGTCGCCGCGTGGCGGATGAGCTCGGACGCTCCTCGAGCACGGCGCGCACGGTCAACTCGACGACGTTCAGGAACGTCCTGTTCAACGCGGCGAGCTCGGCCGGGTAGTCGGGCACGGCGATGGGGTGCAACCCTGTCGGGTCAACGAGGCACCGCCTCGTCAGGAGTGGAGAGCGGCCCTCATCCGCGTCCAGCGACGGGGGTCCTGAATCCGACCGACATTGAATCCTCCTCCGTCTCAGGAGCGATCAGGTTCCAACACAAGAGAACCTGATCGCTCAGGATCGCACTATCGCGCTAGCCGGGCACGGCCCGGTATTCGTGCAAGAGTCCCCATCAAATGGCGATTCACGGCCCTACTCTGACGTTTGTGTGATTGTGTGGAGTATTGTGGGCGCGAGCTCATGCTCGCCGGGCAACGTCAACAGCGAATCGTCGAGGAGGTGCGCAGGCACGGGGCGGTCCGCGTCAGCGAGCTGACCGCGCTCCTCCGTGTCTCGGACATGACGATCCGTCGCGACCTCGATGTCCTGGCCGCATCGGGGCTCGTGGAGAAGGTGCACGGCGGGGCGACGGCGCGCAACCGGCTCAGCACCGACGAGCCCGGATTCGACGCGAAGTCGCACCGGCAGCTGGACGAGAAGGACGCGATCGCCCAGGCCGCGGCCGGCCTGGTCGAGCCCGGACAGGCGATCGGCCTGACCGCCGGAACCACGACCTGGCGGCTCGCCCAGCACGTCGCCGGCGTTCCGGAGCTCACGGTCGTCACCAATTCGATCCAGGTGGCGAACGTGCTCCACGTCGAGCCTCGCCCGGATCTCACCGTTCTCCTGACGGGCGGTGTCCGAACACCCTCGGACGCGCTCGTGGGGCCGGTCGCGGTCAGCACGATCCGCTCGCTCCACATGGACGTCCTCTTCATGGGCATTCACGGGATGACCGAGGACGCCGGCTTCACGACGCCGAACATGCTCGAGGCCGAGACCGATCAGGCGCTGATCGCAGCGGCCGAGCGTGTGGTCGTCGTCGCCGACCATACGAAATGGGGCGTCCGGGGCCTGAGTCGAATCGCCCCGCTCGACCAGGCGGACGTCTTGGTCTCGGACACCGGCTTGCCGCGCGACGCGCGGATGCTTCTCGGCGAGCACGTCGAGCAGCTCATCCTCGCCCCGCGACGGCCGACGGGCCGGCGCCGATGGGGCGCGGTAGCCGACGGCTACGGTCGCCGATGAGCGGCACCAAGACCTCGCGCATCTCGGAACCGCTCGTCGAGACGGGTCCGGAAGAGCGCACGGACGTCCACACGGGCGTTCGCACCTACGTCGTCGGCTCGCGGCAAGACCGTCCGAACCTCCCGTCCGAGACCTGCCCCTTCTGCCCGGGCGGCCTCGAGGCGCCGGAGCCGTACGACGTACGCTGGTTCGAGAACCGCTGGCCGTCGATGCCGAACCACCGCTGCGAGGTCGTCCTCTATACGCCCGAGCACGACGCGACCTTCTGGTCGCTGGGTGTGAACGGCGGGCGCAAGGTGGTCGATCTCTGGGCCCAGCGTTCGGCTTCGCTCGGAGCCCGTCCCGACATCGACTACGTCCTCGTCTTCGAGAACCGAGGCCCCGAGGTCGGCGCGACGATCACGCACCCCCACGGGCAGATCTACGCCTTCGACTTCGTGCCCGAGCTGCCGCTGCGCGAGCTCGAGCGCGGAGACGTGTTCGCCGAGCCGGGCGAGCGCCTGGTTGCGTCCGCGCCCGGCTGGCGAGCCTGGGTTCCGGAGGCGCCGATCTTCCCCTATGCCCTCGTGCTCGTCCCGGACGAGAACGTCCCCGACCTGCCCACGCTCGACGGGAGCGGGCGCGACGGCCTCGCCGCGCTCCTGGTCGACGTCCTCGAGCGGCTCGACCGGCTCTTCGAGGCGCAGACGCCGTACATGCTCTGGATCCACCAGCGGCCGTTCGACGGGGGCGAGTGGCCGTTTGCCCGGCTGCACGTCGAGATCGTCTCCCCCTGGCGAGCGCCCGAGGTGCCGCGCTTCGTGGCGGCGGGCGAGCTCGGCTCCGGCGTTTACTTCAATCCGGTCCTTCCCGAGGAGGCAGCACAGGCACTGAGGGAGGCTGTCCCGGACAGCACCGAAGACGCGACGGCATGACATCCGCCGTCCTGGGTCTCGTGCTCGACGCGGATGCCTAGCGCCGCCATCCGCCGGGCGCTCGAGTCGCTGCTCTTCGTCGGTGGCCTGCGCGACGCTGGCAGAGCGTCCCCGTTCCCGGGCTCTGGACGATGCAGGGCTTCGGGACGCCGCACTATCGGACGCCGGCGGAGTTCGGCGTCACCGAGCTCGTTCGGGCGGGCCAAACGAGCCTCGCGGTGATCCTGCTCGCCGCCCGCTTCGGTGTGCCGGTCTGCCCGCACGCGGGCGGCGTTGGCCTCTGCGAGTACGTCCAGCACCTTTCCCTGTTCGATTACGTCTGCCTCTCGGCCGATCTGACCAACCGGGTGATCGAGTACGTCGACCACCTGCACGAGCACTTCGTGAACCCGGTCGTGCTCCAGGCGGGGTGCTACATGCCGCAACGCGAGCCCGGCTACAGCGCCGAGCTGCACGCCGAGAGCCTTGCCGACCACAGCTTCCCGGGCGGGAGGGTGTGGCGTGATTGACTTTCCCCGCGTCGGTCTCGGCGGCGGCCCGCTCGGCAACCTGTTCGAGCCGGTCACTGACGACGAGGCGCGGGCGACGGTGGTGGCCGCGTGGGAGCGGGGGGTGCGCTTCTTCGACACCGCCCCGTTCTACGGCTCGGGCCTTGCCGAGCGGCGGCTGGGTGCGGTGCTGCGCGATCGGCCCCGTGATGCATTCGTGGTGTCGACGAAAGTCGGACGTCTGCTGCGTCCGGGCAAGCCCGACCCCGCCTTCCCCGAGGCGGACCCGCTCGGTGCGGTCTTCGACTTCAGCTACGACGGCGCGCTCCGCTCCCTGGAGGAGAGCCTCGAACGGCTCGGGCTCGACCGCGTCGACGTCGCGCTGATCCACGACCCGCAGGATCACGTCGACGAGGCGCTGGCCGGTGCCTACCCCGCGCTCGAGCGCCTGCGCGAGGAGGGCGCCGTCGGCGCGATCGGCGTCGGGCTCAACTACGTCGAGCCGCTGCTGCGCTTCGGCCGCGAGGCCGACCTCGACTGCATGCTCGTCGCCGGACGCTTCACGCTGCTCGACCGTCAGGCCGTGCCGGAGCTGCTCCCGCTCTGCGACGAGCGTGGGATCGCGGTGATCGCCGGCGGCGTGTTGAACAGCGGCCTGCTCGCCGGCGGGACGACGTTCGACTACGCGCCCGCGCCGCCGGAGCTCGTCCGGCAGGCGAAGCAGCTCGAGACGACGTGTGCGTCCCACGGCGTGCCGCTCGAGGCCGCTGCATTGCAGTTCCCGCTCCGCCATCCGGCGGTCGCCGCCGTCCTGATCGGCGCGCGGTCGGCGCGCGAGATCGAACGGGATCTCGACCTCCTCGAGCTGCCGGTCCCGGACGAGCTCTGGGCCGCGCTCGGTTGATCGACGCGAGGTCGTCCGTGCGTACGGTCGGTTCGAGGCGGACGCCTACGGGGTGACGTGATCGCGCCAGGAGTGGCGCGGCTCGTAGGCGAGCATTCGGCGCGCCCTGGCGATCGAGAGCAGCGTCTCGAACTCGCCGAGCTCGCCGCGTAAGGGCACGTCCGGATAGACCTCGGCCATCAGCTCGCGGCTCGGCCGGTTCATCACCGTGTCCGCCGCCGCAACGATGAAGACCTCGGCGCCGGGAAGCTCGGAGTCGAGGGCGAGCCGGCACGACTGCGCGACGTCGCGCGCGTCGACGTATCCCCACAGGTTCCACCTCCGGAGCTCCGGATCGGCCCAGAAGCCCGGGAAGCGATCGTAGTCGCCGGGTTCCATGATGTTCGAGAAACGGAGCCCGACGTACGGAATGCCGGTCCACCGGTTGAACTGCCTCGCCATCTCCTCGCTGATCAGCTTCGAGAGCGCGTAGCTGTACTCGGGGTAGGGAGGATGCTCCTCGTCGATCGGCGCGTAGGCCGGGCGCTCGCGCTCGAACGGCAGGCCGAGGATGGTCTCGCTCGACGCCCAGACGACGCGGCTGAGCCCGACGGCCGGCGCCGCCGCGAAGACGTTGTAGGTGCTGGTCGTGTTGATCCGGAACGTCAGCTCGTCGGGGCGAAGTCCCGGCGCCGGAATCGCGGCGAGGTGAACGACGGTTCCCGCTCCGCGGAGCACGTCGACCGTCTGCCCGAAGTCGGTCAGGTCGGCCTGGGTCTGCTGGCAGTCGAGCTCGGGCGACGCGACCAGGTCGACGCTGAGCACGTCGCGTCCGGCCTCGACGAGCTCGCGCACGACCGCCCGACCGGCCTTGCCGCTGCCGCCGGTGACGACGACTCGGCTCATGCCGAGACCAGGCTCGAGATCTCGCGCATCTGCTCCGCGGAGAGCGGGCCCTGGTCGAGGGCTGTGACGTTCTGCTCGACCTGCGCGACCGTGCGGACGCCGGGGATCGGAATCGTCCGGTCGCTGCGGGCGAGGTTCCAGCCAAGCGCCCCGGCAGCCGCGCTGCGACCGCCCGCCGTCAGGATCTCGCGGACGGCGTCGACGCGTTCGAGCCACTCGGGGGCCGGCCGCCCGTCGCGGAAGTACCGCAGCCACTCGGGGGCGATGCCGCGGACGTCGTCGTCCGAGAGCCGGGAGTCGGCGGTGAACTTGCCGCTCAGGAGACCCATCGCCAGCGGGGACCGGTTGACGCTCGCGAGCCCTTCGGTCTCGCAGAGCTCGAGCATCGCGGGCGCGTCGTGGAACACGCTCAGCTCGTGCTGCACCGCGGCGCAGTGCTCGCCCTCGGCGAACACGCGGGCGCGCTCCGGATCGTCCGTGCTCCAGGCGTAGGAGCGGATCTTGCCGCCGGCGACGAGCTCCTCGAGCACCTCGCGCACCTCGACGGCGGCCGTCGGCTCGTAGTCGGAGAGGTGGAACTGGTAGAGGTCGATCCGGTCGGTGCCAAGGCGTCGGAGGGACGCCTCGCATGCCTGACGGATGTAGGTGGGGGAGGCGTCGCTCCCGGTCAGGACTCGGGTCGACTCGTCGAACGTGTTGCCGAACTTGGTCGCGACCACCACCTCGTCGCGGCGGTCCGCGAGCGCTCGGCCCAGGATCCGCTCGCTGTGGCCCGTGCCGTAGACGTCGGACGTGTCGAAGAAGGTCACGCCGAGGTCGAGCGCGCGCCTGATCGCGCGGATCGACTCCTCGTCGTCGACCTCGCCCCAACCGAGCGGGTTCCCGTCGGTCGTCCAGAACGGCCCGCCGATCGCCCAGCAGCCGAGACCGATCGCGCCGACCTCCATGCCGCTTCGTCCGAGCGCCCGCATCGACTGCAAACCTATCGAGTCGCCACAGACAGCCGGTACACGGTCGTCGACTCGTAGACCTCTCCCGGCTGCAGCACGGTCGACGGGAACTGCGGCTGGTTCGGAGAGTCGGGGAAGTGCTGGGTCTCGAGCGCGAGCCCGTCGCCCTGGCGGTACGCGGCGCCGCCCGCGCCGACGACCGTGCCGTCGAGGAAGTTCCCGGAGTAGAACTGGACGCCCGGCTCGGTCGTGTGGACCTCGAGCTCCCGCCCGCTCGCCGGATCCTGGACGCGGGCCGCGAGCCGTAACCGCGCATCGTCGCCCTCGACCACGAAGTTGTGGTCGTACCCGCGGGCGAGCACCAGCTGTGGGAAGCCGTCGCGGATGCGCGCCCCGATCGGCGCGGGCTCGCGGAAGTCGAGCGGCGTTCGCTCGACCGGGGCGAGCTCGCCGGTCGGGATGAGCGTTCCGTCGATCGGCGTGTACCGCGTGGCCGGCAGCGTCAGCACGTGGTCGAGGATCGAGCCCGCGCCCTCGCCGGCGAGGTTCCAGTAGGCGTGGTTCGTCAGGTTGACCACCGTCGGCTTGTCCGTTTCGGCGCGGTAGTCGATCCGGAGGGCCCCGTCAGCCGAGAGCGTGTACGTGACCTCCGCCTCCAGCGTCCCGGGGAAGCCCATCTCACCGTCCGGGCTGGTCAGCCTGAGTACGAGCGAAGCGCTGTCGTCGGCGCTCGGCGGGGTCGCCTCCCAGATCCGTACGTCGAACCCCTCGGTGCCGCCGTGGAGGGTGTTCGCGCCGTCGTTGCAGGGGAGCCGGTAGGTCGTCCCGTCCAGCGAGAAGGTCCCGTGTGCGATCCGGTTCGCGTAGCGCCCGACGATCCCGCCGAAGTGCTGGCCCGCGTGCCGCTCGTAGCCCTCGATCGACGTGAAGCCGAGGACGACGTTGGCCTTCCGTCCGTCCCGATCCGGCGCGACGAGCTGTTGGATCGCGGCTCCGTAGGTGATCACCGCGACGCCGAGGCCTGCAGGGCTCTGCAGGAGGTAGCGATCGACTTCGGCGCCGTCACGCGTTTCTCCGAACGGCTCCTTCGTCACGGACGAGGCGATCATCGGCGAGCCGGCGAACCGGTCGCAGCGCCACCGACCACGCGCTGCTGGATGCCCTTCAGCCGCTTCATCGCCGAGTCGCCGTTCCGGCCGAACAGGTCGTGGAGGTGCACGTACTCGCGGTAGAGCTCCTCGTACACCGCCTGCCGAGCCGGATCCGGCGGGTAGCGGTCGCCTCCGAGGCGAGCCATCCTCCGGGACGCCTCGACGATGGAGTCGTACCCGCCGAGGGCCGCGCCGGCCGCGACCGCGCCGAACATCGCCGAGCCCAGCGCGGGCGCCTGCGTCGAGGCCGCGACGGCGAGCTCGCGGCCGGTGACGTCGGCGAAGATCTGCATCAGGAGCTTGTTCCGCTCCGGCAGCCCTCCGCAGGCGACGATCCGCTCGACCGGGACGCCCGCGGACTCGAACGCGTCGACGATCACCCGCGTTCCGAACGCGGTCGCCTCGATCAGCGCCCGATAGATCTCCGGGGCGCGCGTCGCCAGCGTCATGCCGACGAGCAGGCCCTCCAGGTCCGCGTCGACGAGCACCGACCGGTTCCCGTTCCACCAGTCGAGCGCGAGCAGGCCACTCTCTCCGGGCTGCAGCTTCGCCGCCTCGGCCTCGAGCACCTCGTGAACGCTCGTACCCAGGCGCTGCGCGAGCTCGTGGTACTCGGGCGGAACTGCGCTCTCCGCGAACCAGCCGAAGATGTCCCCGACCGCGGACTGACCCGCCTCGAACGCGAAGAGCCCCGGGATCGCCCCGTCTTCCACGACGCCGCACATGCCGTCGACCGTCGCCAGGGCGTCGCCGAGCAGGATGTGGCAGATGCTCGTTCCCATGATCGCGACCATCGTCCCGGGCGCGATCGCGGTCACCGCGGGAGCGGAGACGTGGGCGTCGACGTTGGCGACCGCGACCGCCGTGCCCGGGACGAGCCCCGTCCAGCCTGCTGCCTGCTCGCTGAGGCCGCCGGCGCGCCCGCCCAGGGGGGAGAGCTGCCGCGACATCTTCTCGTCGACCACGTGCTCGAATCGCGGGTCGAGCGCGGCGAAGTACCCGTTGTCCGGAAAGCCGTCGCGCTTCGACCAGATCGCCTTGTAGCCGGCCGTGCAGGCGTTCCGGGTCTCGACGCCGGTCAGCTGCCAGACCACCCAGTCGGTCGCCTCGATCAGGCGGTCGGCGTGCGCGTAGACCTCGGGCGCCTCGTCGAGGATCTGGAGCGCCTTCGGAAAGAACCACTCCGAGGAGATCTTGCCGCCGTAGCGGTCGAGCCAGGGCTCGCCACGCTCACGCGCAACCTCGTTCACGCGGTCTGCCTCGGGTTGCGCCGCGTGGTGCTTCCAGAGCTTCACCCAGGAGTGGGGAAGGCGGCGGTACTCATCGAGCATGCACAGCGGTGTCCCGTCGGCGAGGGTCGGCAGCATCGTGCAGGAGGTGAAGTCGACGCCGATGCCGATCACGTCGGCCGGATCGACGCCCGTCTCGGCGAGGAGTGCGGGCACGGTCTCCTGGAACGTGCGCAGGTAGTCCTCGGGATCCTGGAGTGCCCAGTCCGGCTCGAGGCGAACGTCCTCGTGGGGCGGCGGCAGGTGCTCGTCGATCACGCCGTTTCGGTACGGGTACACCGCGGTCGCCAGCTCGCGTCCGTCCGCGCAGTCGACGAGGAGGGCGCGACCGGATTCGGTTCCGAAGTCGACCCCGACGGCGTACCGGCTCGGGCTCATCTGGCCCCAGGTGTTGAGCGGATTCCCGTCGCCGCGACCGACATGGCGGGCGCGGCACCCAATCGTCGCTGAGGTGCGAACGGGTTCAGGGAGGGGGGTCCATGGGGGGAACCGGCCGTTCCCCCCATGAGAGCGAGCCGGAGGCGAGCGACGTTCATGGCTGCACGACCGCCTTCAGGCCTCGCCGCTCGACGAGGTGGTCGAAGGCGGGTTGCCAGTCGGAGAGCGGATGGCGGGCGGTGACGATCCCGGCCAGGTCGATCCCGCCGGCGGCGGCGACGCGGATCGCCCGAGGAAGATCGGTCGGCTGCATGCGGCGGCAGAGCATCAGCGTCAGGCCCTTGCGGCGCGCCGCGGAGGCGTCGAAGCTCGTTCTGTTTCCGTCGGGGATGCCGACGATCACGACGCGGCCGCCGGGGCGGACCGCGTCGATCGCGGCGGCGAGCGCATCGTCCTCGCCCGCGACCTCGAACGCGACGTCCACTCCGGGCGCCGAGCCCTCGGCCTCCTCCGCGGCGAGGGCCACGTCGGCGCCGAGCTCCTTGGCCGCCGCCACCCGGTGGGCCAGTCGATCGGTTGCGACGATCGACGTCGCTCCGACCGCGCGCAGGAGCTGGACGAGCAAGAGGCCGAGCGGACCGCAGCCGAAGACGCCGGCCGTCGCTCCCGGCCGCACGCGGCCGAGGTCGACAGCGTGGATCGCGACGCCGAGCGGCTCGAGCAGCGCTCCTTCGGCGTCGCCGAGCGAGTCGGGGATGGGATGCACCAACCGTTCCGGCCAGGCAACGAGGGTGCGCAGCGCCCCGTCCGTGGAGCCGTGGCCGGCGAAACGGAGCGTGGGGCAGAGGTGAGGCAAGCCCGAGAGGCAGACGTCGCACCGCAGACAGGGATCGGCGGGATCGACGGCGACGCGCTCTCCCGCCCGCGGGCCGGACTCGACGGCGGCGGCGAACTCGTGGCCGAGCACGAGCGGGCTCGCCAGGGCGGCGTCGCCGATGCTCCCCTCGACGACCCAATGCCGGTCGGAGCCGCACAGGCCGACCGCCGTTACGTGCAAGAGGATCTCGTCTTCGTCCGGGGAGGGCTCCGGCTCGTCGACGAGCCGCAGGTCGCCCCGGCCGTAGAGACGAAGCGCCTTCACCGGCCTCGGGGGCCTGGCCCCTGGCCGTAGTAGGCGGCCGGGCCGTGCTTGCGCAGGAAGTGGCAGCCGAGCAGGTCGTCGCCGATCGGGGCGACGTCGGGGTGAAGGAGCTCGGTTCTCAGCGCGTTCGCCGCCACCGCCTCCAGGGCGATCGCGTTCTCGACCGCCTGGGCTGCATCGGCGCCCCAGGCGAACGGGCCGTGGGATGCGACCAGCACCCCCGGCATCTCCAGCGGGTCGAGCGACCGCTCCGTGAAGGTCTCGACGATCACGTCGCCCGTGCGGGCCTCGTACTCGCTCGCGATCTCCTCGCTCGCCAAGCCGCGAGTCACCGGCACCGTCCCGCGGAAGTGGTCCGCGTGCGTCGTTCCCAGGCACGGGATGGGGCGGCCGGCCTGCGCCCAGGCGGTGGCGAACGGCGAATGCGTATGGACGATGCCCCCGACGGCGCCGAAGCTGCGGTAGAGGACGAGATGGGTCGGCGTGTCGGAGGAGGGACGGTAGGCCGAATCGACAGGCTCGCCGGTCTCGAGGTCGACGACGACCATCGCGTCGGAGGACAGCTCGTCGTAGGGGACGCCGCTCGGCTTGATCGCCATCGCCCCGGCGTCGCGGTCGACGGCGCTCGCGTTGCCGAACGTGAGGACGACCAGCCCCGCCCGGACGATCTCCCGGTTCGCCTCGAGAACACGCTCCTGCAGTTCCCGGTGGCCTGCCACTAGGGCTCCCTCACGTCAAAGGCCCCTGGCCAGGTGGTGGTAGGCCTGGTTCCAGCGCAGCTCCTTCTTGAAGTCGTCCATCCGCGTCCGCTCGTCGATGACGAGCAACTCGATGCCGGCGATCTCCGCGAAGTCCGCGAACGCCTCCGTCCCGACCGTCATGCACAGGCTCGTGTGGTGTGGACCGCCGGCGGTGAGCCACGCCTCCGCGGCGGTCGAGAAGTCCGGCCTGGGCTCCCAGAGGGCGCGGGCGACGGGCAGGCGCGGCAGGTCGGCGACGGGCGGGACGACCTCGACCTCGTTCAGGACGAGGCGAAAGCGGTCGCCCAGGTCGACCAGCCCGACGACGACCGCCGGACCGGGGGAGGCGGTGAAGACGAGGCGGACCGGATCCTCCTTTCCGCCGATCGAGAGCGGGTGGACCTCACAGGAGGGCCGGCCGTCGGCGATCGACGGGCACACCTCGAGCATGTGGGCGCCGAGCACTCTCGGGCCCTCCGGTCCCAGGTGGTAGGTGTAGTCCTCCATGAACGAGACGCCGCCCGGCAGGCCTGCGCTCATCACCTTGCTGATCCGTACGAGCGCCGCCGTCTTCCAGTCGCCCTCGCCCCCGAATCCGTAGCCGTCGGCCATCAGGCGCTGCACGGCGATGCCCGGCAGCTGCGGGAGCCCGTCCAGGTCCTCGAACGTGTCGGTGAAGGCCTTGAAGGAGCCCGCCTCGAGCAGTCCTCGAAGCCCGGCTTCGATGCGCGCAGCGTCGCGCACCGATTCTCGGCGGTCGCCTCCCTGCTGGAGCTCGGGCGCGAGCGCGTACCGCTCCTCGTAGTCGGCGAGCAGCTCGTCGACGGCCTGGTCGGCGACGTTCCGAACGGCAGCGACGAGCTCGCCGACGCCGTAGCCGTTGACCGCCACTCCGAGCCGGAGCTGGGCCTCGACCTTGTCGCCCTCGGTGACGGCGACCTGGCGCATGTTGTCGCCGAACCGCGCGACGTTGAGGTGCTGGGCCTCGTGCCAGCCGCATGCAGCCCGGGCCCAGGTGGCGATTCGCTCGACGACGGCCGGGTCGCTCCAGTGCCCGACGACTGTCTTGCGCCTGAGCCGCATTCGAGCTTCGAGGAAGCCGAACTCGCGGTCGCCGTGGGCGGACTGGTTCAAGTTCATGAAGTCCATGTCGATCTCGGCCCACGGCAGATCCCGGTTGTACTGGGTGTGCAAGTGGAGCAACGGCTTCCGCAGCGCCGTGAGGCCGCCGATCCACATCTTCGCGGGCGAGAACGTGTGCATCCACGCGATCACTCCCGCACACGCGCGGGTCGCATTCGCCTCCAGGCACAGCCGCTGGATCGACTCGGGGCTCGTCATCACCGGCTGATGGACGAGCCGAACGGGAATGGCCGCTTCTTCGTCCAGGGCTGCCGTCATCTCCCGGGAATGAGCCTCGGCCCGGGCGAGCACCGTCTCCCCGTACATTTCCTGGCTGCCGGTGACGAACCAGACTTCGAGCTGGCCCAGCGGTTTCACGTTCGTTCCTCCATTCGGCAAGTGATCCTGCCACGCGGTTGGATCGCAACGACGGTCATGGAACCAGCTGGACCTCGCACGCGCGCTCGCGGAGCGCCGCGACGACCGCGTGGTCGGCCGTTCGGCCGGTGAGCACCATGTCGACCTCGTCGACGCCGCAGAGATGGGAGAGCTCGATGCGGCCGATCTTGCTGCTGTCTGCGAGCACGACCCGGCGGCGGGCGACCGCGAGCATGTGCCGCTTGACCTGAGCCTCGGGCAGGTTGATGTTCGTGATCCCGCCCGTCGGATGGACGCCGTTGCAGCCCAGCAGCAGCGTGCTCACGGACAGCTGGTCGAGCATCGGCGTCGCCAGCGGGTCGACCAGGGAGTGCTGAAGCGGCCTGAGAGTGCCCCCGAGCACGACCACGGTCAGCCGCGGAATCGCCCCCTCCAGCTCCAACGCGGTCTTCAGCCCGTTTGTGAACACGACGACGTCCCGAAGCTCCGTCCGCGCGGCGAGCGCCCGAGCTGCGGCGACCGCCGTGGTGCCCACGTCGAGCATCACCGACTCGCCGTCCCCGATCAGCGCGGCGGCGGCGCGCCCGATCTCGAGCTTCTCGACCGCGAAGCTCGAGAGCGCCTCCTCGAACGGACGCTCCTGCCCGAGCCCCGCCCGCGGCATTGCTCCGCCGCGGATGCGGAGAATCTGCCCTCGCTCGGCGAGAACGGCGAGGTCACTGCGAGCCGTGACCTCGGAGATGCCGAAGCGGCTGCTGAGCTCGTCGACGCGAACGAAAGCACGCTCGTTGATGGCGGCGAGCATCCGGTCTCGCCGGTCGTCCGGACCGACGGCGAAATGCTCCGCACCCGCCTCCGCGGAGTCGGCCTGTCTACGTGCGGTCATAGCTTCTGAATCGCAACGATACTACTACGATTCCGAAACACAACGTCTTGGCATGTCGCTTGTATAGGCCGAATTTTGCCCAACTCTGACCTCGGTTGCTTTCTATTTCGAAGCGTACTATCCTCGTGCTGGTCAATAAATCTTCGATCCCGAAGGTGCATGCATGCGCGTTCGGGCGCGCCTGCGCCGTCAACCACGGCGAGGCGAGAAGGAGGGAGCAAGGGTGAAACGAGTACTGCGAATCGCCGCTCTGCCCGCGGCGGCCGCGGTCGTTGCCCTGGTCGCGGCCCTGTTCCTCGGTGTCGCGAGCAACGGGTCGGCCTCGCCGTACGCCGGCAAATGGTGCTCCGGTCAGAAGATCGTCTTCTTCCCCGGCGGGCCGGCCGGCGGCGTCTTCGCCGTCAACGTCTACAACGGCGCGAAGCAGGCCGCTGCTGATCTCGGGGCCAACGTCCGATACGTGTGGTCGAACTGGGATCCCGAGACGATGGTCAGCCAGTTCAAGTCGGCGATCGCCACCAACCCTGCCGGCATCGCCGTCATGGGGCATCCGGGTGACGCGGCCCTGAAGACATGGGTCGACAAAGCCGAGGCGAAGGGCATCATCGTCACGAGCCAGAACACCGAGCTGCCGACGCTGTTCAAGAAGTACCAGGCGAAGGGCTTCGGCTACGTCGGCCAGAACCTC
Source organism: uncultured Actinomycetes bacterium (assembly GCA_963719325.1). Lineage (GTDB taxonomy): Bacteria > Actinomycetota > Thermoleophilia > Gaiellales > Gaiellaceae > DATBLE01. The sequence goes on along the minus strand of CAVRBW010000003.1, from coordinate 172,810 downwards.
TACGACTCGGGCTACCTGCTCGGCGAGGCGTCCGTCTCCCAGCTGCACCTGAAGAAGGGCGACCGGGCGATGGTCTGGGGCCTGCTCTCGCAGCCGACCCGCGGCGAGCGCACCAAGGGCGCAATCGACGCTCTGAAGAAGGCGGGTCTGAAGGTCGACTACATCGAGATCAACAAGCAGACGAACGCCGATCCGACCGCAGGCGTGCCGACCTTCACCGCCTACGTCAGCTCGCATCCGGACGTGAAGCTGGTCGTCACCGACCACGGCGGCCTGACTGCGACTGCCGAGACCTACCTGAAGGCTGCGCACAAGAGCGCGAGCTCGCTCAGCATCGCCGGCTTCGACATGTCACCGGCGACGATCAAGGCGATCCAGGGCGGCTGGACCGACCTCATCCTCGACCAGCAGGAGTGGCTGCAGGGTTACCTGCCGATCGTCCAGACGTGCCTGACGAAGGTCTACAAGTTCGCCGGGCTCTACATCGACACCGGGTCGGGGATCATCAACAAGTCAAACGTCGGGCCGCTCGTGCCCCTCGTCAACAGGCTGATCCGCTAGCACGAACCGACCGCGGCAGAGGGCGGACGTCCGGCCGCCCTCTGCCACACTCAGAGCGATGGCCACCACGACAAACCTCCTCGAGCTGCAAGGGATCTCCAAGTCCTTCGACGGCGTCCGTGCGCTGGAGGACGTCAGCCTGCGGGTCGGCACGAACGAGATCGTCGGCCTGCTCGGCGACAACGGGGCGGGCAAGTCGACGCTGATCAAGATCGTCACCGGCTTTCACGCCCCCGACCGCGGCACGATCGCCTGGAAGGGGAAGACGGTCGGTCATCTGACGGTGCAGCGCGCCCGCGACCTCGGGATCGAGACCGTCTACCAGGAACGCGCCCTCGCCGACCAGCAGTCGCTCTGGCGCAACATCTTCATGGGCCGCGAGCGGACGACGCGAGTGGGTCTGCTCGACGTGCCCGCGATGCGCGCCGAGACCGGGACGCTCATGCGCGAGTTCCTGCGGTTCACGTCCAAGGCCGTGACACCGGAATCGTTCGTCGGCTCGATGTCCGGAGGCGAGCGCCAGGGGGTCGCGATCGCGCGCGCCCTCCACTTCGAGGCCGAGCTCGTCATCCTCGACGAGCCGACGATGGGCCTGTCCGTGACCGAGACGAGGAAGACGCTCGACTTCGTCCGGGGCATCAAGACCGCCGGCAAGGCGTGCATCTTCATCGACCACAACATCTTCAACGTCCACGAGGTCGCCGAGCGCGTGATCGTCGTCGACCGCGGGCGCGTCGCCGGCGAGTTCAGGCCCGCGGAGCTGACGGTCCACGAGCTCGTCGAGCAGATGCGCCACGTCGCCGAGACCGGCGTGCTCCAGGGATCGCCGGCATGACCACGGTCGACGAGGCACCGGGCGGCGTCAGAGCACCGCTCCCGGCTGCGGCCGGGCGGTCGCTGCGCGATCTCTTGTCCGTGCGCAGGTACGGACTGCAAGCCGGCACGGTCGCGATGGCGCTCGCCCTGTGGACGCTCTTCACCATCGGGGCCTCGGGCACGTGGCTCCACTTCGACATCTACAGCTCGCTGATGTCCACCGTTCCCCTCACCGGGATCATCGCCCTCTCGCTGACCGTCGTCGTGATCGCGCGCGAGATCGACCTCTCGTTCGGCTCGGTGATGGCGGTCGGCGCCTGGGTCTTCGTCGCCACCGGACAGCCGGAGGTCGGCTTGATCGCCGCCATCGGCGCCGGCCTGGGCGTGGGGCTCCTGAACGGGATCATGGTCGTGCGCTTCGGCATCCCCTCACTCGTCGCGACAATCGGGAGTTGGTTCTTCTGGGGCGGAATCGTTCTCTACGGAACGGGCGGCAAGGGCGCCGGGACCGATTTTGCGAGCGGCTTCGTCACCAAGCTCGTCGCAGGAAGGGCCTTCTGGGGCTACATCCCTGCCGAGTTCATCTGGATGGTCGGGATCGCGATCGTGCTCTGGGTCCTGCTCAACCGGCACCGCTTCGGAGCGCACGTGTACCTCGTCGGCGACAACGAGCAGAGCGCGCGGATGATGGGCGTCCGCACGGACCGCGTGCGAGTCGCCGTCTTCGCGCTGGTCGGCGCGTCCGCCGCCTTCGCCGGGATCGCCTCGACGCTCGAGAGCAACTACTTCTGGCCGACGGTCGGGAGCGGTGCGATGCTGCCCACGATCGCCGCCGTGTTCCTCGGCGGCACGTCGATCTTCGGCGGCCGCGGCACGATCTTCGGCACTGTCGTCGGCGCCTTCGTGATCGGCGCGATCGAGCCGGGGATCGTGTCGATCGGGTGGACGGGGCTGCTCACCCAGGTGATCTACGGCGCCGTCATCGTGATCGCCCTGATCATGCAAGCCTTCGTCATGCAGCGCGTCAAGCGGTGACGATGCGGCATCGGCGGCTCGGGAAGACCGGCCGGCACGTCTCCGAGATCGGCTTCGGCGCCTGGGCGATCGGCGGCTCGTGGGGCGAGACCGACGACGCTCGGTCGCTCGCTGCGCTGCACGCCGCCGTCGACGCCGGCACGACGTTCATCGACACGGCGGACGTCTACGGCGACGGCCGCTCCGAGCGGCTGATCGCGCGTCTCCTCCGGGAGCGTGACGAGCCGCTCGTGGTCGCGACGAAGTTCGGCCGGCGCGTGGCGCAGGAGGTGGAGAACTACTCGGAGGCGAACCTGCGCAGCTGGCTCGAGCGCTCGCGGGAGAACCTCGAGGTCGAGACGATCGACCTCGTCCAGCTGCACTGCCCGCCGTGGGATGCCTACTACACGCCTGCCGTCTTCGAGGCCTGCGACCGCCTGGTCGAGGATGGGCTGGTGCGCGCGTACGGCGTCAGCGTCGAGAAGGTCGAGCAGGCGCTGAAGGCGATCGAGTACCCGGGCGTCGCAACCGTCCAGATCATCTTCAACGTCTTCCGCCAGCGACCCGCCGAGGCCTTCTTCGCCCAGGCCCGGGAGCGGGACGTCGGCGTGATCGTCCGCGTCCCGCTCGCCTCCGGGCTCCTGAGCGGGAAGTTCGGCCGCGACTCGACCTTCGCCGCGGACGATCATCGCGCCTTCAACCGCCATGGGGAGGAGTTCGACGTCGGCGAGACCTTCTCCGGGGTCGACTACGACCTCGGGCTGGAGGTGGTCGAGGAGCTTCGCGCCCTCGTCCCCGGCGGGGCGACGCTGGCACAGCTCGCGCTGCGCTGGATCCTGATGTTCGAGGCGGTCTCAACGGTCATTCCGGGCGCCAAGACGACGGAGCAGGCCCAGCAGAACGCCGCCGCGGCGGCGCTTCCGGAGCTACCTCCGTCGACGATGGCGAGGATCGCCGAGCTGTACCGCGAGCGGATCGCGCCGCAGGTTCACCACCGCTGGTGAGCCAAGTAACAGTCTGTTACTAACTCAAGGGACAGCGGCCCCGTCGACCGCGGTGCACACGTAGGTTGCGCCCGTCCGGCCGGAGCGCGCCGAGTAGGCACCCGCGACCTGGGCGGTCAACCTGTTCGCCCGGGCCTCGTCCACCAGGGCCACGACGGAGCCGCCGAAGCCGCCGCCGGTCATTCGCGCCGCGACGGCGCCGTACTCGTAGGCCAGGTCGACCAGGAGGTCGAGCTCCGGGATCGACACCTCGAAGTCGTCCCGCAGACTGTCGTGTCCTTCCCTGAACAACGATCCGAGCGCGTCGAGGTCGAGTTTGCCGTGAGCCTCGAGGATCGCGACGCAGTGCCGGACGCGCTCGTTCTCGGAGACGACGTGTCGAAGCCTGCGCGTGGCGACGTCGTCGAGGCCGGCAGCTGCCGCTGCCTCTTCGGCCTCGGCGAGCGTGACCTGCGTGGGGCGGCGCTCGCCGATGGCGACCAGTCCGCGCTCGAGCTCCGCACGGCGGTCCGCATACCCGGAGTCCGCGAGTGCGTGGCGTACACCGGAGTCGAGGACGACGATTGCGAGCCCGGCAGGGAGCGGCACTGGGCGGTGCTCCTCCGTTCCGCAGTCGAGGAGGACCGCGCTTCCGCGCCGGCCGAGGAGTGCCGTCGCGGGGTCCATCAATCCGCACGGGACTCCCACCGCTCGCTGCTCGGCGGCCTGCGCCACCCGGGCGAGCTCGATCGGCGCCAGCTCGAACCCGGCGACGCGGCAGAGCACGAGCCCGATCGCGACGTCGAGCGCCGCGGACGACGACAGGCCGGCGCCCGGCGGAACGGTGGACGTGATCACGCCGTCGAATCCGTCCGGTGGCCGTCCGCGTTCGGCGAGGAGAGAAGCGACGGCGGCGGCATACCGGCCCCAGCTCGAGACGGGCTCGCTCGACGAGCCGTCTGCCCCGAGCACGACCGTGTCGCCGAATGACTCGGAGTGGAGGCGGATCCGCTCGGGGTCCGGGCGTCCGCGGACGGTGACGCCGAGGTCGATCGCCACCGGCAGGACGAGGCCGCCGGAGTAGTCGGTGTGCTCGCCGATCAGGTTGACTCGCGCCGGCGCGAAGACCTCGAGGGCGCTCATCCGTCGGCCGTTCGCCGACGGGCGGGGACGGGGCCGTGAGCGGCTCGAAGCATCCTCGAGCCGAAGCCGGCGACCCCGGACGACGAACCGCCGAAGAATCCCGCTCCGAGCCGAGCGGCAATGGTTCGGACGAGCGGCTCCGCGTCCCTGTGCCCGAGGACGACGACCGTGCCCCCGCTGCCGCCGGCGCTTGCCCGTGCACCTGCAAGCCCACCCTCCCAGCCCACCCGGCGGACCGCCTCGACGAGCTCGTCGGTCGCCCGTGAGCCGAGTCCGCAGCGCGTGTAGCCGTCGTGGGCTTCGAACATCAGTTCGCCGAGCGAGCGAGCGCCGCGGTCGGTGACCGGTTGCTCGAGGAGGTGGGCAAACGCCTGCACCCGGCGGTGCTCCTCGAGCGGGTACATGGTTGCGGCTCGAACGGGATAGGTGACGTCGGAGTCGATCGGGCAGGCGGGATCGTCGATCTCACTGTGCCGGGCGAGGAACTCGGCACCCGTGAGCAGCTCCGGGAGCTCTTCGGCGTCGACCTCTGCGGGGTCGACTGCGGCCAGATACTCCTCGCGACAGCCGAGCAAAGCCTTCCCCATGAACGCCGCGCAGCGGGCTCGCCTGTACGCGGTGCCGGCGACGGCGTGATGGACGCCCGAGTCGATGCCCCAGACGGCGAGCGGGTGGGGCAGCGGAATCGAGCGCACGATCTCGGCCGGACGGCAGAGGAGGAGCAGCAGGTGATCTTGCTCGCCGTAGGCAGCCGTCATCTGGTCCATCGAGCCGCACGGCGCGCTCGCGAGCAGCTGCTCTGCCCGCTGGCTCAGGAGCGCCAGCCGCCGAGGCTCGGGCGCGCGGCTGAAGCAAGCCGCCACCGCCTGCAGGGCGGCAACTCCGATCGCCGCCGAGGAGCCGACGCCTTTCGCCTCGGGAACGTCGGAGGAGACGAGGATCCGCAGCCCGTCGACCGAGATGTTCTCCTCGCGGAGGAACAGAGCGATCGGCCCGAGCACGTAGGCGGCCCACGCCGACGTCCCGGTGAAGCGAGCCGCCAGCTCGTCGAGCGCTGTGCTCGTCAGGTCGTCCGCGTCGAGCACCGTGCGTCTGTCACCGCTGACCGCGACGACCGATCCGTCGTCGTCCAGCTGGGCCGCAGCCAGCGCGGCTGCCGCGAGCGGCAGCTCGAGCACGAGCGATCCGGAGTAGTCGGCGATGCCGCCGAGCACGTCGAGACGTCCGGGGGCACGGGCGACGGCAATCGGGTCCTCGCTTCGGAAGAACGCGCTCGAGCCGACCGACTCGCAGAACGAGTCCGCGTCGCCGTACTCGGAGCCGGCGAACGTCTCGGCCAGGGATTCAAGTCTCGACGCGGTCACCGTCTTCCCGAACATGGCCCCAGTTTCGTCGATCCCGGACGCCCGGGCCAGATCGTGGTTCGATACTCGTCTCGCCGGCCGGGGGACTTCGACGAGTCGTCTGGACGAAGCCGCGAAATAGACTAGGCCGCGTGAAGGCGGTGGTGATCGACCGGCCGCACAAGGTGTCCTATCGCGACGTGGAAGAGCCTTCGTGCGGCCCAGGGGAGGTGCTCGTACGCAGCCGGCTGGCGGGCGTCTGCCGCACGGACCTCGACGTGGCCGAGGGGCTGCTCGATCGCCGCTGGGTGCGGTACCCGTGCATCCCCGGCCACGAATGGAGCGGCGTCGTCGAGGCGATCGGGGAGGGCGTCGACGACGTCGATCTCGGTGACCGGGTCGTCTGCGAGGGCTTCTGCTACTGCGGCGCCTGCAAGCGCTGCCGGGCCGGCGACACACATCTGTGCGAGAGCTACGACTGCCTCGGCTTCACCCGCGGCGGCGGCTACGGCGAGCTCGTGGTCGTGCCGCGCCGCGTCGTCCATCGATTGCCCGAGCGCGTGTCGCTCGACGGGGCGGTGCTGATCGAGCCGGCATCCGTTGTCCTGAAAGGGCTGCTCCGGGCGCGACCCCGGCCGGGCGAGACCGTCGGCGTGGTCGGTGTGGGCACGCTCGGCGCTCTGGCGATCGTTCTCGCCCGCCTCTACTCGCCGAGCGCCATCGTCGCCTACGGTCTCCGCGACGAGGAGCTCGAGTTCGCGCGTCAGCTCGGCGCCACCGAGACGGTGAACGTCTCTGCCGCCTCGGCGGCACGCGAGGGCGAGCTCGATCTGGTCGTCGAGACTGCCGGAGCCGTCCCCGCGGTCGAGCTCGCCACGCGGCTTCCGCGCGAAGGAGGTCGCGTCGTCCTGCTCGGGATCGCCGGCGAAGGGCGTGAGCTGTGCCTCCCCGCCGACCGTTTCGCGCTGCGCGACCTCCAGTTGCACGGCAGCGTCGGCTACACCAGCGCGATCTGGCGTCAGGTCGTCGACCTGCTCGGCGACGGCTTGGTCGACTTCCGTCCCGTCGTCACGCATCGCTTCCCGGCCGAGTGCTACGAGGAGGCGTTCCGCCTGCTGGTCGAGCGGAACGGGATCGTCGGCAAGATCCTCCTGGAGCATCTCGCGAGATGATCACCAGGGCAGGCTTCCTCCGCGATGCGGGAGTGGGGGCGGCGGGCATCTCGCTCGGTCAGCTCCTCGGCCCCGTCGGCGCACTCGCCGCCGACGGGGGAGGCGACTTCGCCGGACACCCTCAATGGAGGTTCGTCTTCGTCAGTCACAACACGCTCGATCCGCTCTTCGTCGCGACGCAGTTCGGTGCTCAGGATGCAGCCGCGCTGTGCAAGTGCACGGTGCGGTGGACGGGATCGCCGCGCGGGAACGGCGAGGAGACGGTCAAGGCGCTGCGCGCGGCGATCGCCGGCAAGGCGGACGGCATCGCGGTCTCGGCCGTCGACGGACGAGCCTTCGCACAGCAGCTCGAGGCCGCGGGGCGGGCGGGGATCCCGCTCGTCGCGTTCAACATCGACGCGCCTCCGGGCGGATCGCGACTGGCGTTCGTCGGCGAGAACCCGTACGCGTCGGGCTCTCGTGTCGGCGCCGAAATCGCTCGCCTGTCGCCGAAGCGCGAGGTCGCGCTGCTCGTTCCAGACCGTCCGAAGTCGTCGATCGAGCGACGGCTCGACGGGGTCGTTGCCGCCCTCGCCCGTGCTCCGAACGCTCCGGTCGCAACCGTCGTCGGGCTGAAAGGCGAGCCTCGCGAGCAGCAGGCGAAGATCGAGGCCTTGTTGGACAGCCGGCCTCGGATCCGCGGTCTCTACGCCGTCGACCAGATCGGCACCGCGGCGGCAGGCGCCGTGATGAAGCATCGCGGCCTCCGTCCGCGCGGCTTTCACGGCGGCGGCTACGACCTGTTGCCCGAGGATCTCGCGTTCGTCGCCGACGGCCACCTCGACTTCGTCGTCGACCAGCAGCCCTACGCTCAGGGCTTCGTGCCTGTGATCGAGCTGTTCCTGGCGCGGATCTCGCAGGGCACCGTCATTCCCTGGGACACGGAGACCTCAGTCCTGCTCCGGAAGGCGGACGTCAAGACCTTCCTGGCGACCAAGAGCCGCTTCGAGGGCAGCTCGAGCCGCCACGAGTTCCCGCTGCGGCGGGCGTAGTGCCTCGCCGCTGGGTCGTGCTCGCGGCCGGGACGGTCGCTCAAACGTCCCAGGCTGCCGCCTACTCCGGGCTCGCCGTGCTCGCCCCCGCGCTTCGCGACCGGTATCACCTGAGCCTGAGCCAGGTCGGTGTGCTGCTCGGCGGCGCGGGTGCCGGTTCCCTGCTGACCCTGCTTGGGTGGGGCCTGCTCGCAGACCGGATCGGCGAGCGTGCAACTGCGACCGTCGGTTTGACCGGCTCCGCAGTTGGCTTCGCCGGGGGAGCCTACGCGCCGGCGTTTGTCTCGCTCGTCCTCGTCCTCGCGCTCGCCAATGCATTCGGGGCCAGCTCGAACACCGCAACCGGGCGCGCGGTGACGAGCTGGTTCCCGCGCGCAGAGCGCGGCTTCGCCCTCGGTATCCGCCAGACGGCGATTCCGGTCGGTGGCTTCTCGGCTGCGATCGCACTCCCGCCGATCGCGGACGCATGGGGATTGCGTGCGGCGCTGCTCGCCATTGCCGCCTTCTCGTTCGTGGCGGCCGCGACTGCAGCCGCGTGGCTCGTCGAGGGCCCGGTGCGGTCGGATACGGAAGGTGCGGCGACACTGCTCCGGCACCCGCTGCGCGACCGCCAGATCTGGCGTCTGTCGGCCGGGAGCTCGCTGCTGATCTTCACGCAGGTCGCGGTGACCGGCTTCGTCGTCCTCTTCCTCGAATCGCAGCACGACTTCTCGCCGGGCCAGGCCGGAGCCGTCCTCGCCGGAATGAACGTTTTCGGTGCCGCGGGGCGCCTCGTGGGCGGGCGGCTCTCGGACCGCAGCGGAAGTCGCATCGGCCCGATCCGGTGGATCGCGCTCGCGACGGCGCTCTCGACGATCGCCGCCGCGGCTCTCGCCGACGCAAGCGGCTGGCTGATCGTGCCCGCGCTCGCGCTCGCGGGGGGTCTGTCGATGAGCTGGAACGCGCTGTCCGTGACCGCAGTGGTCGAGAGCGCCGGCGCGAGGAGGAGCGGGGCGGCCCTCGGCCTGCAGCAGACGTTCCTCGCCGCAGCCGTCGTCGGTGCACCGCTTGGGTTTGCGCCGTTCGTGTCGGCGACGTCGTGGCGGGCGGGGTTTGCCCTCGCCGCTGCGTTCCCCGTCGCCGGGATCGTCGTGCTGCGCCGGCTCGGCTCGTAGGCGATACTGCGCGCATGGAGCGCGTACTGATGCTTGCCGGCGACGCCGCCGAGGACCTCGAGACCTTCTACATCCTGTACCGGCTCCGCGAGGCCGGCTATGCGGTCGACGTCGCCGCGCCCTCTCGCCGGACGATGCGGACCGTCGTCCACGACTTCGAGCCCGACTCGGACGCCTACGTCGAGAAGCCGGGGCGCCGGCTCGACCCCGACATCGCGTTCGCCGAGGTGGAGCCCGAACGCTACGTCGGTCTCGTCATCCCTGGGGGCCGCGCGCCCGAGTACATTCGCGTCGATCCCGACGTCCGCAGGATCGTCACGCACTTCTTCGAGAACGACCTGCCCGTCGGGACGCTCTGTCACGGCCCGCAGGTGCCTGCGGCGCTCGGGTACCTGCAGGGACGGAAGAGCTCGGCGTTTCCGCCGCTCGGCCCCGACATCGAAGCGGCGGGCGGGACGTTCGTCGACGGGCCCGACGTCGTGGACGGGAACCTGGTCTCGTGCCGCGGTTGGGGCGACCTGGCCGAATGGTCGCGGGCGTTCGTGGGCGCGCTCGAGCGCGCCGCCGTTCCTGCCTAGCGGGCCGCGTGGCCACCCTTGTCGAAGTCAGCCGCGACCGGCTCTGGGAGCGGATCCAGCGTGGAGATGAGCTCGTGCTCGTCGACGCCCTCGCGCCGATGTCGTACGCGGCATCGCACCTGCCGGGCGCGATCAACATCCCGCCCGAGTCGGTCGACGAGCGTGCCCCTCGCGCGATTCCGGACCGCGACGCCGAGGTCGTCGTCTACTGCTCGAGCGCGACGTGCGGCAGCTCTGTCGTCGTTGCCACCCGTTTGATCGAGCTCGGGTATCGCAACGTCGCGCACTACGCTGGCGGCAAGTCCGACTGGGCCGATGCAGGCCTGCCGCTCGAGGGCGGTCGGACCGGCTAGCCGAGGGCGCTCGAGAGCGCCGCGTGTCCGTCGGCGAGCACGGGTTTGCCGTGCGCTGTCAGGACCCGCTCCACCGGTAGCTCGAGCAGCGGGCGCAGGCTCTCGACGACCTCGGCGTACAGCTCCTCGCCGATCCAGCTTCTCGGCAGCTGCAACCCGCCGGCTCGTCCGAGCACGACGTCGCCGAACACGAGCGCCCGGTGCTCGGGAATCCAGAAGACGAGCTCGTTCCAGGTCGAGACCGCGACCTCGACGCCGGTCGGAAGCTCGCCGATGGTGCCGTCGTAGCGCTCCGCGAGCTCGCGCGAGCTGCGCCTGTGCGATTCGACCGTGAGCAGGATCGCGACGGGCTGTCCGGCGCGCTCGACGTCGCGGTCGAGCGCCTCGTAGAAGCGGTCCGCGGCCTCGGGCGGGACAAGCGGGTCGATGAGCACGACGGCGCCCGGGGCTTCGTGGTACACGCAGCCGACCTCTTGCTCCCAACCCTCCGAGCCGCCTTCGTCGGGCGTCCAGTCCGGATGGAGGCCCGTCCAGCGCCAGAGTCCGGTTCCAATCTCCTCGACGCGCACGGCGTCTCTATCCTGGCAGAGGAAGAAATCCACCTCGGAAGGAGATGCATGCTTCGGTTTCGAATGCCCGTCGTCGCTGCTGGAGTCGTGGCGGTCGCGCTCGTAGCGTCGGCGGGTGCTGCTACGCCCAAGAAGCTCAGCGGGACGGTCGGGCCTGGTTTCACGATCACGCTCAAGCAGGGCACGAAGGCCGTGAAGACCCTGAAGGCGGGGACCTACTCGATCAAGGTCTCGGACAAGTCGAACATTCACAACTTTCACCTGCGCGGCCCCGGCGTGAACAAGGAGATCACCAGCGTCGGCTTCGTCGGCACGAAGACGGTGGTCAGTGAAGCTCAAGAAGGGCCGCTACACGTACATCTGTGACCCGCACGCCTCAGTGATGAAGGGAAGCTTCAAGGTCACCTAGGAACTCGGTCCAGAACGAAGCCTTGTGCCGTCCGGCGAAGCGTCGTTCTGAACCCAGTTCGCAATCCGCTTCGGGCCGCGGCTCGTAGTCTCGGCCATGAAGCTCATACTCACACTGGCCGTCGCGGTCGTGGCGCTTGCCGCGGCCGCGACAGCATCGTCGATGTCCGCGCCAAGGCTGGTCGGTACCGTCGGTCCCGGTTTCACGATCTCGCTGAAGAAGGGCGGGAAGGCCGTGAAGACGCTGAAGGCTGGGAAGTACACGTTCGTCATCACGGACAAGGCGTCGATCCACAACTTCGTGATCGAAGGTCCCGGGATGGAGAAGGCGATCACGACCGTCCCGTTCAAGGGCACGAAGACGGTCACGCTCACGCTCAAGAAGGGCAAGTGGGAGTTCTACTGCGCCCCGCACGAGAGCACGATGCACGGCGACTTCCGCGTTACCTAGGCTCGGGTCATGTCGGGCGCGCGGGTGGGTTCCCCCCGCCCGCGCTTGCCGGCTAGCCGAGCGGGAGAGGCTCGACCGCTCCTCCGGTGATCCGCCAGCCGGCGAGCTCGCCGGTCGCGTGCGAGAGGATCAGGTAGGGCTTCCCCTCCCAGAGGCCGATGTTCGCGAGGTCGGTCCGCGAGGGCCGCGCAGAGTCGGTGGGGTGCGAGTGGAAGACGGCCAGCTCGTAGCCCTCGTCCTCGAGGTCGATCAGTAAGCCCGGGATCGGGCGCTTGAAGCTCGAAGCGATAGGGGTTGGCGAGCCGGTTGACGCAGGGTACGTAGCGCTCGGCAACTCCGTTGCGGAGCGCCAGCAGACCACACGCCTCGTTGGGTGCTTCGCGCTCGGCGTGCTCTTCCAGTGCCCGGCGCAAGGCGGCGGGCACTACTACCACCAGTGGCCGTGCTCCATCGCCGGGCCCGCCTCCGGAGCGTCCCAGAAGTCCGCCGAGAGGTACTTCCAGCCGCCGTCGGCGAGGATGCAGACCACGACGCCTTCGTCGAGATCCTCGGCGAGCCGGCGGGCGACGTGGACGACCGCCCCGGAGGACACCCCGCCGAAGACGGCCTCGCGCTCGATCAGGGCCCGCAGGCCGGCGACCGACTCGGCGTTCGAGACGAGCAGCTTGCGATCGAGCTTCGAGACGTCGAGGATCGGCGGCACGTAGCCGTCCTCGAGGGAGCGGAGGCCCATCACCGGGTCGCCGGGCAACGGCTCCGCGGCTGCGACGACCACGTCAGGGAACGTCTCCCGCAGGCGCTCGCCGACGCCCATCAGGGTGCCGCCGGTGCCGAGACCCGCAACGAGGACGTCGACGCGGTCGACGGCTTCGGCGATCTCGGTGCCGGTCCCCTCGTAGTGCGCGCGGGGATTCGCCTCGTTCGCGTACTGGAACGGCATGAACCAGCGCGGATCGCGCTCGGCGAGCTCGAGGGCGAGCCGCACGGCGCCGTTCGAGCCTTCCGCCGCCGGCGACTCGATGATGTCGGCGCCGTAGATCCGCAACAGGCGCTTGCGCTCGGCGGTCGCGTTCGACGGGAGCACACACGTGAGCGGGTACCCCTTCAGCTTCGCGACCATCGCCAGCGAGATGCCGGTGTTGCCGCTCGTCGGCTCGAGCAGGGCGCGACCGGGCTCCAGCTCGCCGGACGCCTCCGCGCTCTCGATCATCGCCAGCGCGATTCGGTCCTTGATCGAACCGGTGGGGTTCGCGCCCTCGAGCTTCGCATAGAGCCGAACCTCGGGCTTCGGCGACAGGCGCGGAAGCTCGATCAGCGGCGTCGATCCGATCAGGTCGAGGAGCGAAGGCGCGAGGCGGCTGGCACCGCCGGCCATCGCCGGGAGCAGGATGATCGTCGCATCTTCGCGGACGGGAGTCGCGAGCTCGTCGAGGGTGCGGATGTCCTCGCCGTCGACGTAGACGTTCGCGAACCGGAGCTGGCCTTCGAGCCCGGGGAAGCGGGCGGTCAGGTCGTCGAGAACCTCGCCGATCGTCTCGCCGGTCGCCGCCACCTCTCGCTCGCCGCCGACGGCCGGCCGCAGCATCGGTGGGATCCGGACCTTCGTCACGCGTGTGCCCCCAGGTCTTCCGGCCGGGCGCCGGCGGCTGCGCCGACGGCGCTTCTTGCCCTCGCGCCCTGGCAGAACTCGACGTAGTCGATGTACTCGGTGATCGTCGGGCTCTCGCCGCAGACCGGGCAGCTCGGATCGCGCCGCAGCGTGACCTCGGAGAACGACGCGGCGAGGGCATCGAAGAGCAGGAGCCGCCCGATCAGCGGGTCGCCGATCTCCAGCGCCACCTTCAGCGCCTCGGTCGCCTGGATCGAGCCGATCACGCCGGGCAAGACGCCCAGCACTCCGCCCTCGGCGCAGCTCGGCGCGAGCTCGGGCGGCGGCGGCTGCGGGAAGAGGCAGCGGTAGCAGGGGCCTTCATATGGCTTGAGGACGGTCACCTGGCCCTCGAAGCGGTAGATCGAGCCGTGCACGACCGGGATCCCGTGCCAGACCGATGCGTCGTTGAGCAGGTATCGGGTGGGGAAGTTGTCGGCGCCGTCGACGATCACGTTCCAGCCTTCGCCGAGGATCCGGTCGACGTTCTCCGAGGTCAGGCGCTCCTGGAAGACCTTCACGTTCACGTCCGGGTTCAGCGCCTCGATCGTGCGCTTCGCCGACTCGGCCTTCGGCTCGCCCAGCCGCTCGGTCGAGTGGACGATCTGGCGCTGCAGGTTGGTGGCGTCGACTTCGTCGTCGTCGACGATCCCGAGCGTCCCGACGCCCGCTGCGGCGAGGTAGAGCGAAGCAGGGGAGCCGAGCCCGCCTGCTCCGATCAGCAGGATCCGTGAGTCGAGCAGCCTGAGCTGCCCTGCGTCGCCGACCTCGGGGATCAGGAGGTGGCGGCTGTAGCGCTGACGCTGCTCCGGGCTGAGCGTGCGGGGAGCGGCCGTCGGGAAGCCGTTGCGCTTCCAGTCGGTGTAGCCACCGGCGAGGTTGACGACGTCGGTGTAGCCGAGCTCGTGAAGCGTCTTCGACGCGAAGGCCGAGCGTGAGCCGCCGGCGCAGTAGACCACGATCGGACGGTCGCGGTCGGGCACGAGCGCCTCGACCCGCGACTCCAGGTTCCCCCGCGGAATGTGCAGTGCGCCCGGGATGATTCCCTCGTCCCACTCGTCCTGCTCGCGCACGTCGAGGAAGAGGGGCCGATCGTCGGCCTCGAGCAGGCGCGCTCCTTCGGAGGCGTCGATCTCGTCGATTTCGCCCTTGACCTGGTTCAGGAGCTCTCGGTAGCTCGGCATTGGTTTAAAAAAGATAGCGCTTCGGAGCAGTGCGGTGTGCTTCGCCGAAACGTCGCCGAGCTTCCGGTATTCCCGCGGGGCGGATTCGTCACCGCCTCGACGTGGATCGAAGGTCTAGCGTGCAGTCGCGCGCGCGACGACAGCCGACAGGCGATCTCGGACCTCCGCCGCCGTCTCCGCAAGCGCGTCGTTGCCGACGATCGAGAGCATCCGTTCGGCGTCCACTGCCGAGACGCGCGTCTCGCCGTCGCGCTCGTAGACGACCACGTTGCAGGGCAGCAGCACCCCGAGATCGGGCTCCGTTTCGAGCGCTCGGTGTGCGAGGGGCGGGTTGCAGGCGCCGAGGATCACGTAACGGCCCGTTTCGATCCCGAGCTTCGCGCGCAGGGTCGCCTGCACGTCGATCTCGCAGAGCACGCCGAAGCCTTCCGCCGCGAGCTCGGCACGCACGCGTTCGGTCGCCTCGTCGAAGGGGAGCGCCGTGGTGGCGCTCAGTGCGTAACCACTGCCAACTGCCGGCATGCTTCCTCCAATTCTCGGGCCCGCGCCCTGGCCGCCTTCGCCTGGTGAGAGCCCGCCTCGGGTGGTTCGGGGAACTGGACGTCCAGGTATGCGACGATCGCTTCCTCGCCGACGAAGACCTCGCCGTCCGCAACCAGCGCGGGGATAACGGTCGATCCTGTCGCCAGGCGAGCGACGGTTCGCTCCTCGTGCTCGACCGGTACTTGATGCAGGACGACGTCGAGTCCCAGCTCCGTCAGCCGCTGCCTCACGCGCCGCGAGGCCGGGCACCACTCCGTCTGCCACAGCTCGAGCATCACCGGCCCGCCGCACCGAGGATCATGTCGAGCTCGCCGACGTGCTGCCTGACGCTGCCGCAGACCTGCTCGCAAAGCCCGAAGACGCCTTCGTCGACGATTCGGTAGTGGACGAAGGTCCCGTCCTTGCGCCGCCCGACGACACCGGCCCGGAGCAGCACGCCGAGATGCTTTGACACGTTCTGCTGCGACGCACCGGTCGCCTCGGCCAGCATCTGCACCGTCGCCTCGCCGTCGCGGAGGCGGTCGAGCAAGCGGATCCGCATCGGCTCGGCGATCACTCGCAGCCGTTCGGCGATCACCTCGACGAGAGGGTCGGGAAGGGGATGTGGGAGTGCGCTCTTCATTAAACTAGAAAACCAAACAGTTGTGTATACTAGCAAGCGTCCAACCAATTGCAAGAAGGAGCGAGACCATGGATGTGACCGATCAGACCTTCGAGAGCGACGTGATCGATCGCTCGTACGAGCTGCCAGTCGTCGTCGACTTCTGGGCCGCATGGTGCGGGCCTTGCCTGATGCTCGGCCCAGTGCTCGAGCGCGAGGAGGCGGCGCACGAAGGGCGGATCGTGCTGGCGAAGGTGGACGTCGACGTGAATCCGGAGGTGTCGCAGCGGTTCCGGATCAGCGGCATTCCGTCGGTGAAGGCGTTCTGGCAGGGCGAGGTCGTCCACGAGTTCGTCGGCGCCCAGCCGCCTGCGCTCGTCGCCCAGCTCTTCGACGCCCTCGCCGGTCTCGTGGGCGAAGCAGTGCAAGCTGAAGCCATCTCCTAGCCGTTCGCGCCACGCGCTCCGGCGAGCGCGGGTACGGTGGCTTCGATGCGGCCAGTCTCCAGGCGGCGGCTCATGACATCGTGCCAAGTCTTCGTCGAAGCAACAGGAGGTCATCGGAAACATGGCCTGTCGCGCGCGGAGGCGAGACCGCGCTCTCGCCGGAGCGCAAGAGCGGTTGGCCGCGCGCGGGCAAGAAGGAGGGGGTCCGTGGGGGAACCACGGGTTCCCCCACGATGGCCCGCCTGCGCGTGTACGCGATTGTCGCGGTGTGCGCGGTGGCAGCTGCCGGGCTCACCGTCGGCGTCACCCTCGCGACTCGTACGACGCCGCCGAAGCGCGCGGTCGCGCCCAAGGGCCGGCCGCCGCTGGTGCTCGACCTCGGCGTCCGCGTCGATCGTGAGGCGGTGGCGCTCCGGCGAGCTGCGAGCTTGTACGAGGGCGGCCGGCTGAGCTCGGCAGCGAGCGTCTTCGACGACTACCGCTCGCTCGAGGCGCAGGTCGGGGCGGCGCTCGCGCGCTGGCCTGACGGCTTCTCGAGGCTGGAGGCGCTGGCGGCGTCGCACCCGCGCAGCTCACTCGTGCAGCTCGAGTACGGGGTGGGGCTGTACTGGCGGGGAGACGAGCCTGCCGCGACGGCAGCGTGGCGGAGCGCTCGTACCGCCCAGCCGGATACTCCCTATGCGATCCGCGCCGAGGACCTGCTGCACCCCAGCTTTCCTCGCGGCCGGCCCGAGTTCGTCCCCAGCTTTCCGGCGCCGGCGGGCCTCGGACAGCTCTCCCCGCCCCGACAGCTGGCCCAGCTCGAGCGGTCGGCTCGAAGCGGTGGCGTCCGGGAGAAGCTCCTGTACGGCGTCGCGCTGCAACGGCTCGGTCGTGAGCTGTCTGCCCTTCGCCAGTTCGAGCGCGCGACCACTCTCGCGCCAAACGACCCCGAGGCGAAGGTCGCCGTCGCCGTCGCCCGGTTCGACAAGGCGACACCCGCGCGCACGTTCTCACGCCTCGGACCGCTCTCGGAGCGGTACCCGAAGAGCCAGAGCGTGCGGTTCCATCTCGGACTCTGCCTCCTCTGGATCGGCAGCGTCGACGAGGCAAAGCAGCAGCTACGACAGGCTCGGGCGCTGGGTCCGGGAACGACGCTCGGGCGCGAGGCGCAGGCGTTTCTGAGCCGGTTGAAGAAGGTCGGGACCTCGTAACGTCGCAAGATGGGCCGTTCGGCCCATGCGTCCGTCCGTTGCTTCTGCAACAGTGCCGCCTTCTTGGCTCGGGCGTTTGACGAGACACCAAGGGGCGGCTAGCTTGTCGGCCTTGACGGGAGGGGTGTGACGCAGTGAGCGTGAGCGGAACGACCGTCGCAGTAGCACGCGTGCCGGTGCTCGAGACCGAAGAGGCGAGAACTCTGCTCGAGGCGGGCAAGGAGGCGGGCTCGCTGACCGCCGACGAGATCACCCTCGCGCTCGACGATCTCGATCTCGACGCAGGCCAGATCGACGACTTCTACCAGGCGCTCGACGAGCTCCAGATCGAGGTCGTCGCCGCCGCGGAAGAGGAGGAGACCGCGGCAGAGGAGTTCGAAGCGCAGGAGGTCTCGACCGACGCCCTGCAGCTCTTCCTGAAGGACGTCGGCCGCGTCGACCTGCTCACCGCCGCTCAGGAGGTCGAGCTCGCGAAGCGGATCGAGCGTGGCGACCACCGCGCCAAGCAGGAGATGGTCGAGGCGAACCTGCGGCTCGTCGTCTCGATCGCGAAGCGCTACCGGAACCAGGGCCTGCCCTTCCTCGATCTGATCCAGGAGGGAACGATCGGCCTCGTCCGCGCCGCCGAGAAGTTCGACTACCGCAAGGGGTTCAAGTTCTCCACCTACGCGACCTGGTGGATCAGGCAGGCCGTCGCGCGCGCGCTCGCGGACAAGGCGCGCACGATCCGCATGCCGGTGCACGTCGTCGAGAAGCTGAACAAGATCGTGCGCTCCGAGCGCAAGCTTCGTGCCGAGCTGGGCAGGGAGCCGGTCTCCTCCGAGATCGCCCGCGACCTCGACCTGACGATCGAGGACGTCGAGCAGATCCGGCGCACCGCGCAATCGCCCGTCTCGCTGGAGAAGCCGGTCGGCGACGAGGAGGAGTCCGAGTTCGGGCACTTCATCACCGACGAGACGATGCCGCTGCCCGAGGAGGCCGCGGAGGTGACGCTGCGGAAGGAGACGCTCGAGCGCATCCTCGGCCAGCTCTCGTCGCGAGAGCGCCGCGTGCTCGAGCTCCGCTACGGGCTGAACGGCGAGCACCCCTGCACGCTCGACGAGGTCGGCCGCGCGTTCAACGTCACGCGAGAGCGGATCCGCCAGATCGAGAACCAGAGCCTGAAGAAGCTCCGCGCGCTCGCCGAGTCGCAGAAGCTGAAAGACGTCGCGTAGTCGCTCGCTCCGCCGCTTATCACGGGGGAAACAGCCGGTTTCCCCCGTGTGCCCCCTTCCCTAAGACAGATGGAGCCGCGGCTGTTGGGTCGCGGCGTCTGGTTGTCGGCGGAGAGTGGTCGGCGGCTACGCATAAGTCGTGGGTTGCCGGGGTTTGGCCCGTGTAGAGCCGCATACGGAGGTGTCGCACCATTCGAGTTAGACCGTCATGTCGGGCTGGCCGTTCGCCCGCCCGGTTCGGCGTGCGGGTCGCGGCGACGAGAGGCTGGAGGAGAATGTTGTTTTACGACGAGGAGGCGGTTGCGCGGGTGCTGCGCCGCTGGCCCGCGGTGCGCTGTTGTTACGAGGCTGCGGCGCAAGTGGCTTGGCGAGCAGCGGTTCGAGTTCGCTGCCGAGCAGTGCACGTTCGATACATACCTCCACATCATCGACCTGGTGCATGCTCGGATCACTCAGCTGGAGCGCCCGTCCACGAGGACGGCCGTCTTCATCTCGGCGTTGCGGACCGACCAACCACTCAGGACCACCTAACCACACACCCAGCCTCTCGGCCTCGAGCAGCGGATGCACCCGACCACACGGAGAACCCTCGAGAGTTCTTTGCGGCACTGCCCGCCGGTGACCCGCGATCTAAGACCGAGGCAGCTCCCGACGGTTACCAGTCATGCCGTCCCGACCGGCGAATGTCAGTCTGATCCACCGTCGCTGCTCCGGGCGATCCGCTGCTCGAGGCCGAGAGGACAACCCATCGACCGAGCCTCACCCCTTGACGTTTTGCTCCATCTCAGAACTCGTTTTAGAATGAAGGACCGGAAACGCCTGAAGGTGGAGAGGGGTTGGGGGTCGCGGGTTGGGCGGTCAGGTTATTGACCGATCGCGTGGAGTTCCCACTCGCCGACGTCTTTCAGGTTGTGGCGGCCGCGGTTCTCGAAGGTCAGGCCTGAGCCGGCGACGAGGTCCTTGACCGTCCGCGACACGAGGACTTCGCCGGCGCCCGCTGCTGCGCAGACGCGCGCACCGATCGCGAGAGCGACGCCCACGACCTTGCCCTCGTGGAGCTCGCACTCGCCCGTATGAATGCCAGCGCGCAGCTCCAGTCCCAGCGGGCGGACCGATTCGAGGATCGACTGCGCGCAACGGACCGCCCGGGCGGGACCGTCGAACGTGGCGAAAAACCCGTCGCCGGCCGTGTCGCGCTCCTCGCCCCGGAACCGGGCAAGCTCGCGCCGCACGGCGGCGTGGTGCCTCGCGAGGAGGTCGCGCCAGGAGCGGTCGCCGAGCTGACCGGCCCGCGCCGTCGAGCCGACAATGTCCGTGAACAGAAGCGTCATCAGCACGCTGTCCGGTACGGCCGCGGCTGACTCGCCCGCAACGAAGCGCTCGATCTCGTCGGCGATATCGAAGGAGGCGAAGAGGCCCCAGTAGTCGGTGCCCGACACGCGCATCGCCCGCGCGCCCGGGATCTGTGCTGCGACGGCGAGCGATTCCTTGGCCGCCAACGGTGTGTCTCGGTACAGGACGCTTGTCGGTACGCGGACAGCGGCGTACACGTCGCGAAGGTCCGTCTCCTGGAAGGCGCGGTTCAGCTCGTAGGCCATTGCCGGGCTGGCGCCGACGCGGAGCGCGTTTGCGAACCAGTGACGCCCCTCGTCGCTCGCGGCCAGCGTCGGGCAAATGATCTCGAGAAGCTCATCACACCACTCCTGAAGTCCCCAGCCCTCTCGCAGCCTCCGAAGACCTGCGGCGGACTCGCCGTCCGACTGGAACTCGACGTGCGAGGGATGGAAGAGCGCCAGCGCGATGGTGCTCTCGGGGTACGTCGCCGCGAACAGCGTCGCCATCAGGCACCCCTCGTGCGCCCCGAAAATCACCGCCCCCTGGGAACCGGCTGCGTCCATGACGGCGTGCACGTCCTCCATCCGTGTCTCTAGCGTCGGAAAGGACGCGCCCCGGTCAGAGAGACCGGTGCCGCGCTTGTCGAACAGGATCAGCCGGAAGGTCTGCGCTAGGCGCTCGTAGAATGGGCGCCAGTAGGGCGTCTCCCACCAGTACACGAGGTTCGAAACGTAGTCGGGGACGAAGACGAGATCGGTCTCACCTTCGCCCACGACTTGGTAGGCGATCGAGACGCCGCCGCCGCGCGCATAGCGAACATTGGGTTCCACGCCGTAAGCGTCCCGCAGGCGAGCAGCTGAAGCAAGCTACGACCACGAGCCCGCCAAATAGGACCGTATCGCCTGCGCTCGGCGTCATTCTGAAACGAGTTCTTAGCGGTTTGCACCTCAGTGACCGTTGTTGGCCGCGCCCGGCGTGTCAGTCGCGGCCGAGAAGGACTATTGAGGTCATAACCACGCTGGACAGCGCGCCTCTGTTTGTTCAAATCCCCACGTTCCGTCGTCTGAGGGAGATACATGGAGGCAGGTTCGGCGGCGTCAGGACGGTCCTTCGATCACCTGCGCGAGCACTCGATTGGGCTTCCGCAGGTTCTGTTCCAGTCGATCCGCACATGGCGCCGGCTGCTGCCGTCGCGTACTTGATCTACATCTCGGTGCCCGACGCGCGGCAGGCGCTGCCGTTGTCGGTTGCGCTCGCGCTGATCGCCTGCATCTGTGCGGCGACCGCGGTCGGTCAACTCGCGAAGCTCTTCCCGTCGGCGGGCGGCATGTACACCTACGCGGGGCGCTCGCTCGGACCCGTGGGCGGGCTTCCTCGTCGCCTTCCTCTTCATCGGTTTCCAACCGCTCGTCGCGCCGTTCCTCTACCTCGAGTTCGGCTGGGCGATGGGCGAGGTGTTCAAGAACGAGGTCGGCTTGAGCTACAGCGGCCAGTGGTGGATCTGGGTGCTGCTGATGGCCGTGATCGTCTTCCTGCTCACCTATCGGGACATCCGCCTCTCGACCACGGCGGGCGTGATCCTCGGCGTCTTCGAGATCGGGATCTTCGCCTCGCTCGCCCTGTGGATGCTGTTCTCCAACGTCGGCGACTTGAACGGGCAGGCCTTCAATCCGAACCACGCGACGGCCGACTGGAGCGGCGTGTTCAAAGGGATGGTGTTCGCGATCCTCGCCTTCATCGGCTTCGAGGCGTCGGCACCGCTCGGTGAGGAGGCGAGGCACCCGAGGCGCACCGTTCCGCGCGCGGTTGTCGGCTCGGCCTTCGCGATCGGGATCTTCTACGTGCTGTGCGCCTACTCGTGGGTGTTCGGCGCCGGCTTCGACGGCTTCGTCGACCAGGCGACCGGAGCCGATCCCTGGCGCAACCTCGGCAAGGTGTTCTGGGGCACCGGCTGGGTCGTCGTCTTCCTCGCGATCTGCAACTCGATCGCGGCAAACTCGAACGCCGCCGTCAACGCCGCGACCCGCGTCTTCTACGCGCTCGCGCGAAACGGGCTCGCGCACCACTCGCTCGGGCGGACGCACCCGCGGTTCAAGACGCCGCACGTCGCGATCATCTGGATGTCGGTGTTCGCGGTCGGCCTGTCGCTCCTCGTCGGATGGAAGTGGAACCCGGGGACCGGCTTCGGGATCATCGCCACGGCCGCGGTCCCGCTCGTGATCGTCGTCTACATGCTGGTCTGCGTCGGCTGCCTCGGCACTACTGGACCGAGCGGCGGGGCGAGTTCAACCCGCTCCTCCACCTCGTCCTCCCGATCGGCGGCATCGTGCTCTTCTTCTTCCCGCTCTACTACCAGTACTACAAGGTGCCGCCGGGCTATCCGTTCAAGTACGGGAACTGGGTCGCGATCGGCTGGGCCGGGCTCGGCCTCGCCCTGACCTTCCTCGTCGTCACGCTCGCGCCGCACCGGCTCCGTGACGTCGACCGGGTCTACGTCGAGGACGAGACCGTCGCTCCTGTCGAGGCGGCGGCGGGAGGATCCACGTAGTGGCGGTCGCGACAACGCACCGGGTCTCGCGCGAGCAGGTCATCTGGTCGTTCGGCCCCGATCTCGTTCCCGTCCTCGAGATCGAGCCCGGCGAGACGGTCACGTTCGAGACCAACGACTGCTTCACCGGCCAGATCCGAAGCGAAGACGACCTCGTCACCGAGATCGACCTGACGCGAATCAACAGCGCCACTGGACCGGTTGCGGTCAAGGGTGCCGAGCCGGGTGACTCGCTGGTCGTGGAGATCCTCGACGTCCGCCCCGTCGAGTGGGGGGTCGCCACGCTGATTCCCGGGTTCGGCCAGCTGATCGACCGCGTCCAGGCTCCAGTGACGCGACTCTTCGACGTCTCGGACGGCGAGATCCGCATGAACGATCGCGTGCGCTTTCCTGCGAAGCCCATGGTCGGCGTCGTCGGGGTGGCGACCGACGGCGAGGTTCTCTCCAACGGCCTGGCCGGGCGCCACGGCGGCAACCTCGACGATCACTTCCACGGGAAGGGCTCGCGGATCTACTTCCCGGTCCGGCAGCCGGGCGCGATGTTCGCGGTTGGCGACATGCACGCTTCGATGGGCGACGGCGAGATCTGCTTCACCGGCGTCGAGATCGCGGGTGAGGTCGACGCACGCTTCGAGCTCTTGAAGGGCAAGCAGGCGAGGTGGCCCGTGACCGAGCTTGCCGATCGCTGGCTTCCGCATGCGACGGCGACCGAGTATCCGGAGGCGCTGCAGCTCGTTGCGGACGAGGCGGCCAGGCTGCTCGTCGACGAGCACGGGTTCACGGTCGAGGACGCGTTCATCTTCCTCTCGGTCGCCTGCGACGCGGGCGTGGCGCAAGCGTGCAAGCCATGCGAGGGCTTCGGCACGATCGCGCGCTTCTCGATCCCGAAGATCGACGCCTGCGCCACTCCGTTTCACGGGGGGAACAGCCGGTTCCCCCCGTGAGCCCCCCTCCCTAGACGATTCGTATCCCAGAAGCCGTTGGTTGCCGCGCCCGCACAGGTCGGGCGCGGCGACGAACGCACGGGCCTGCGCCGCCGGCTTGCGTTAGCGTTCGCGGCCGTGGTTGCGCTCGACCCAGCCTGGTTCGACGAGCTCGCCGAGCTGCTGCGAATTCCGAGCATCAGCGCAGATGCCTCGCACCACGACGACGTGCGGCGAGCCGCGGACTGGATCCGCGACTTCGTCCGCGGGGCCGGCGGCGAGTGCGAGGTGATCGAGCGGGCCGGTCGCCCGCTCGTCATCGGAGAGCTGCGCGCGTCAGGGGACGCCGACTCGGCTCCGACCGTCCTCGCCTACGGCCATTTCGACGTCCAGCCGCCGGCGCCGCTCGACGAGTGGGAGAGCCCTCCGTTCGAGCCGACGATTCGCGGCGAGTGGCTGTGTGGCCGGGGAGTGGCGGACGACAAGGGCCAGCTCTACCTGCTGCTGAAGGCGGCGGCGCTGCTTTCGGAGGAGGGGGCGCTGCCGGTCAACGTTCGGATCGCATGCGACGGTGAGGAGGAGGTCGGCGGGCACACGATCGTCGACTGGATCGCAGAGGACGAGCGTGGGGCGGATGCCTGCGTGATCTTCGACGCGAACATGCCTCGACGCGGGCAGCCGGCGTTCTACATCGCCACGCGCGGCGTCTGCTACTTCCACCTGCGGGTGCGAACCGGTGGCAAGGACTTGCACTCCGGCACGTTCGGCGGCGCCGCCCTGAACGCGACGCACGCGCTCGTGCAGGCGCTCTCCGGTGTGCTCCAGGTCGACGGTCGCCTCCCGGAGCCGCTCCGTCACGGGGTCGTGCCGCCGACAGAGGAGGAGCTCGCGGACTGGGCCTCCCAGCAGCCGGGAGCAGAGGTGCTTGCGGATCAGGCAGCCCGCCCGGCGGATCCGCGGGCCGCCGAGGAGTTCTATGTCCGCACGTGGGGTGAGCCGTCGGTCGACGTGAACGGCGTCGAAGGGGGCTCGCCGCAGCTCCAGAAGACGGTGATCCCGGTTCTGGCCGAGGCGAACCTCTCGCTGCGGCTGGCTCCCGGTCAGCGGGTCGACGCGGTCGCACCCGAGCTCGAGCGCCTGCTCCGCGAGTCTGCCCCGGACGGGGCGGAGGTCGAGGTCGAGCTCTGGTCGGCTGCGCCGCCGGGCCTGATTCCTCCGGACTCGGCGGCGATCCGCCTCGGTCAGGACGCGTTCGAGCGTGCGCTCGGCGTCCGGCCGCTGCTCCTGCGCTCGGGTGGAACCCTGCCGATCGTGCCGGCGCTCGCAGACAAGGGAATCCCGACGATCGTCACCGGGTTCGACGTGCCGGATGGAAATCTGCACTCGCCGAACGAGCGACTGCTCGTCGAGCACATCCCGCTCGGAGTCGCGGCCGCCCGGGAGCTGTTTACGGCGCTTGCCGCGTTGCGCTAGCCGTGGACGTGATCCGGGTCCTGCACGAGCCAGTCATGGCCGAAGCGGCGCATCTCCTCGATCACGGACAGGAGCGCGTTCCCCTTCGGAGTCAGCTCGTACTCGACACGGGGAGGGGTCTCCGCGTAGCTCTGCCGGGAGAGGACGCCCTCCTGCTCGAGCCAGCGCAGACGCTCCGACAGGGTGCGAGGGCTGATGCCCGGGCAGGCGTGCTCGAGCTCGGAGAACCGGCGCGCACCCTCGGAGAGATCGTGGACGAGCAGCGCCGTCCACTTCGAGCCGATGATCTCGGCCGAGCACGCGACCGCGCAGGTCGCGTCGTGAACGGGCTTCATCGTCCGGCTGGACATGCTCACATTGTAGAGGTCGGATTGTGATCGACCTGCATTCGCACATCCTGCCGGGTCTGGACGACGGCGCTCGCTCGCTCGACGAGAGCCTCGACATCGCGCGCGCCGCAGTCGCCGACGGGATCACGGCGATCGCGGGTACCCCGCACGTGCGCGACGACTACCCGACGGCTGCCGCCGCGATGGAAGAGCGCGTCGCGGAGCTCCAAGCCGAGCTCGAGCGCGCGGACGTTCCGCTCGAGGTGCGGCCGGGCGGCGAGATCGCGATCGAGTGGCTCGGCGAGCTGGACGTGGATGAGCTGCGCCGGTTCGGGCTCGGTGGGAATCCGCGGTATCTCCTCGTCGAGACGCCCTACCACGGCTGGCCGCTCGCGCTCGCGGGCCACCTCGCCTCTCTGCATGACCGAGGGAATCACACCCGTGCTCGCGCATCCGGAGCGGAACGCCGAGGTGCAGGCCGATCTGCAACGGATCGTGCCGCTCGTCCGCTCAGGCGCCCTGATCCAGGTGACCGCCGCCTCGATCGACGGCCGTGTCGGCCGCCGCGCTCAGGCGTGCGGGCTCGAGCTGATCGAGTACGGGCTCGCGCAGCTGATCGCGAGCGACGCCCACCATGCCTCCGTGCGCGCGGTCGGCATGGCAGCCGCCGCGAAGGTGCTGCGCAACGAGCCGCTCGCGGCCTGGCTCACACGCGACGTGCCGGCGGCGATCGTCGCGAACGAGCCGATCCCGGAGCGACCGGCGGGCGGTCCGCGGCGTCGGTGGCTCCGGAAGCTCCTGCGTGCGTAGGTTCGCTCGTGCGTCGCCGCGACCGACATGGCGGGCGCGGCACACAGCCGCCGGCCGTCAGGACGCGACGCGAGCGAAGCGAGCGAGCGAAGGAGAGGGCCCGCGGGAGAATCATGGGTTCTCCCGCGTTCTCACCAAGGCGGCGGGTTGTGCGTCCACCGGCCGCCGACCATCGTCGCGACCACCTCGACCTCGGGCAGCTCGTCGGCCGCGATCGCGAGCGGGTCGCGGTCGAGCACGACCAGATCCGCGAGGTAGCCGGGGAGGAGCCGGCCGCGCCGCCGCTCGTCTCCGGTCAGCCATGCCGGTGTCACGGTGGTCGCGAGGAGTGCCTCTTCGGCCGTGAGCGCCTGCTCGGCGCCCCAGTCGCGGAGGACGCCGGCGCAGATCCCGGCCCAAGGGTCGAGCTCCTCGATCGGAGCGTCGGACCCGTTCGCGACGCGGGCTCCGGAGTCCAAGAGCGAGCGGTAGGCGTAGGCGCCCGCGAGCCGGTCGGGCCAGAAGCGCTCAGCGAGCCGGCGATCGGAAGGAGCGTGGCTGAACTGAACCGATGCGGCGACCCCGAGCGAGGCGAACCGCGGCAGGTCCTCGAGCGCGAGGCACTGGGCGTGCTCGATTCGGTGTCGCAGCCCGAGCGGCTGCCATTCGCCTCGCGTCTGCTCGAACGCATCGAGGGCGTTGCGGTTTGCGCGGTCGCCGATCGCGTGGACGGCGACCGGCCACCCGGCACGCGCGCCTCGGCGGATGATCTCCGCGAGCTCCTCGGCGCTGGTGATCTCGACGCCGCTGCCGTCGAGGAGGAGCGCGGTCTGCGAGCCCAGCGTGCCGTCCATGAAGACCTTCAGGTAGCCGAGCCGGATCCGGTCGTCGCCGAATCCACCCGCGAGTCCGAGCTCGACGAGCTCGTCGAGGCGATCGTGCGGCACCGACTGCCAGACCCGCACGCTCAGGCTCGCCTCGCCGCGGAGCTGCTGCCACAGTCTGGGGACCGACGGGAGCCAGCCGTCCTTGTCGTGAACGGCTGTCACTCCGCGTGCGGCGGCAAGGCGGAGCCCGTCACGCATCGCCTCCAGGTACTCGTCGTCGGAGGTCTCGACGTAGCGCTCCTTGAACTGCCAGGCCGCCTCCTCGCGGAGAATGCCCGTCGGATTCCCGCGCTCGTCCAGCTCGACCACGCCCCCGGCCACGTGGAGATCGCCGTTCGCCCGCGCGAGCGCAGCGGAGTTGAGCCAGAGCGAGTGGTAGTCCTTGGCGAGGAGCGCGGCCGGAACGTCGCCGGTGACCGCGTCGAGCGCCTCCCTCGTCGGAGCGTCGCTCCAGTCGGTGCTTCGCCAGCCCAGTCCGCGCAGCCAGCGACCCTCCCGAAGCTGCCCGAGTCCCTCCCGAACGAGCCCCAGAGCCTCGTCCAGAGAGGTCGCCCCCTCGAGCCGCACCTGCCGCTGTGCCACCGCCCAGCTCGGGAAGTGGACGTGCGAGTCGCTGAAGCCCGGAACGACGCACCGGCCTCCGAGGTCGACGACCTCGGGCGACGCGAGCGCCGTCTCGTGCGTCCCGACCCCGCCGGCGATCCTCTCGCCGGCGATCGCCAGCGCCCGCGCGAGCGGCAGCGCCGGATCGAACGTGCGGATCGAGCCGTTGTCGAGGATCACCTGTTTGCCCCCTGGACTACGGTTTGCCCGACCTCGAGAAGGAGCAGTCATGATCGACCACATCGGCCTCAACGTCACCGAGTACGCGCGCAGCAAGGCGTTCTTCGCCAAGGCCCTCGAGCCGCTCGGCTACGGCATCGTGATGGACTTCGAGCCGCACGGGATCGGCTTCGGGCCTGCGGACAAGCCGATCTTCTGGATCATGCGACGGGAGCCCCTCGGAGCAGCCCACGTCGCGTTCACGGCGCCCGATCGGGCGACGGTGGACGCCTTCTACGAGGCGGCTCTCGCTGCAGGCGGCGCCGACAACGGTCCGCCGGGGATCCGCGAGCACTACCACCCGACCTACTACGGGGCGTTCGTGCACGACCCGGACGGGCACAACATCGAAGTGGTGTGCCACGGAGTCGCCGGCTAGCCTCGGACCTGACGCGACCGGAGCGCTCTACACCGGGTCGATGTTGTGGTTCAGGTGGAAGACGTTGTCCGGGTCGTACCGGCGCTTGACCTCTCTGAGCCGGTCGTAGTTCGGGCCGTACGCGGCACCGACCGCGTCGGCGACGTCGTCGTCGGCGAGGTAGTTCAGCCAGCGTCCGCCGCTCGCATACGGATCCAGGGCCGAATAGGTCGCGCGCACCCAGGCCACGTTGGCCTCGGTGTCGGCGGGATCCAACCACTCGCCGGGGATGACGACGTTGTAGCTCTCCTGCCGAAGAGGCACCGCTGTCTCCTCGACGGCGACGCGCGTGACCGCGCCGTGGAAGTGCTCGATCACGAGCCCGCCCATCGGCGACGGACAGTCTGCGAACGCGGCGACCAGCGCATCGATCACGCCGTCGTCGACTCCCTGCACGAACCGTGATTTCCAGTAGTTGAGCGCGCCCTTCGGGTAGGCGTCGTCGATGATCATGTTCATCGCCGGATACGGCATCGTCCCGACCTCGATCATCAGCGGCGAGCCGAACTCGAGCAATGGCTTCAGGTCGGCCGTGGCCTGGTCGGGTGAGCCGGTGTGGAAGACGATGAACGCGGCGAGCTTCGTCCCGGAGCCGTCCGGGGCGTGGACGAGACCGGCGAACACGGTGAGGTCGTCGGAGACCGACGCCGTGAACTCGCGATAGAACTGCAGCACGTCGCGGGCGGCGTCGAAGGGATGCGCGACGAGGCCGCCGTAGATCGTCGACAGGGGATGGAGCCGGTACTCGAGTGAGGTGGCAACGCCGAAATTCCCCCCGCCGCCGCGCAGGGCCCAGAACAGATCGGGATGCTCGTCCGCGCTGGGGCGCAACACCTCGCCGGCGGCGGTGACGAGCTCGGCCGACAGGAGGTTGTCCGCGGCGAGCCCGTGCTTGCTCATCAGCCAGCCGAGCCCACCGCCCAGCGTCAGGCCGGCAATGCCCGTCGTCGAGATCGCGCCGCCCGTCGTCGCGAGCCCGTGCAACCCGGTCTCGCGATTGAACTCGCGCCACGTCACGCCGCCCTGGGCACGTGCGGTCCCCGCGACCGGGTCGACGTCGATCCCCTTCATCTGGGAGAGGTCGACCATCAGGCCGCCTTCCGTCACCGCCCGCCCGGCGACGTTGTGCCCGCCGCCGCGCACCGAGACCTCGAGGCCCGTTGCACGCGCGAGGGCCAGCGCGTCGACCACGTCGGCGGTTCCGCGACAGCGTGCGATCAGCGCCGGCCGCTTGTCGATCAGCCCGTTGTGGATGCGGCGAGCCTCGTCGTAGTCACCGTCGCCCGGACGGATCAGGATCCCTGACAACGCGGCTTCCAAGTCGTCGCGGCGCTGCTCGTCGACCGTGCCCTGGCCTGCCATCTTCGCCTCCTCGCGTCGGAAAGTGGCGCCGAGTGTACGACGTAGACTGGCTCCGGTGGGTTACGAGGTCCTTAACGACGAGCAGCGCGAGCTGCGCGACCTCGTCCGGACGCTCGCGCGCGAGCGCGTAGCGCCGAGGGCGGCCGAGATCGACGAGAGCCACGAGTTCCCGTGGGACATCGTCGAGCTCTTCCGAGAGCATGGGCTCTTCGGCCTCCTCTTCGACGAGGAATGGGGCGGGACCGGTACCGGGACTCTCCTGGCGCTGATCGCGATCGAGGAGGTCGCCAAGGTCTGCGCGACGAGCAGCCTGCTCCTCGCGGTGCAGGAGCTGGGGTCGCTCGGGCTCAAGCTCGCCGGCACGCAGGAGCAGAAGGAGCGCTGGCTGCCGAGGCTCGCGTCGGGCGAATGGCTCGGTGCCTACGCGCTCACCGAGGCAGGATCCGGCTCCGATTCGGCGGCGATGCGCACCACCGCCCGTCGCGACGGCGACGACTTCGTCCTGGCCGGCGGAAAGCGGTTCATCACGAACGCCGGCGTCGCCCACCTCTACACGGTCTTCGCCAAGACCGACCCGAGCGCCGGGCACGCCGGGATCTCCGCATTCGTCGTCGAGGCCCGCACGCCGGGTTTCGAGGTCGCACGCCTGGAGCCGAAGATGGGGATCGCAGGCTCCACGACCGGCGAGCTCGTCTTCGACGACTGCCGCGTGCCGGCGGCGAACCTGCTCGGCGTCGAGGGGGAAGGGTTCAGGATCGCGATGCGAATCCTCGATCGCTCCCGGCCGGGGATCGCCGCCCAGGGACTGGGGATCGCCCAAGGTGCGACCGACTACGCCCTCGAGTACGCAAAGAGCCGCGAGACGATGGGCAAGCCGATCGCCCAGCACCAGCTCGTCGCCGCGAAGCTCGCCGACATGGAGACGAAGTGCGAGGCGGCACGCGGCCTCCTCTACCGGTTCGGTCAGATGGTCGACGCCGGGGTCCCGGAAGGGGAGCTGACGAAGGTCTCGGCAATGGCCAAGCTCTACTGCACGGACGTCGCGATGGAAGTGACCACCGACGCGGTGCAGATCCTCGGCGGGTACGGCTACATCAAGGAGTACCCCGTGGAGCGGATGATGCGCGACGCGAAGATCACGCAGATCTACGAGGGAACGAACGAGATCCAGCGACTCGTGATCGCCCGCGAGCTGCTGAAGGAGATGCGAGTCTTCCTCGCCTCGCAGGTTTAACCTCAGTTAAACTTCCGGGCCGATGCTGTCTGCGTCGGTCGAGGATTACGCCAAGGCGATCTACGTGCTCGAGAGCCGGCACGGCGTCGCCTCGACCACGGCGCTTGCCGGGCGGCTCGACGTCAGCGCCCCCGCGGTCTCGGCGATGGTCAAGAAGCTCGCCTCGCTCGGCTACGTGAGCCATGTCCGCTATCGAGGTGTCCGCCTGACCGCGGAGGGGCGGCGCGTGGCGCTCGAGGTGCTTCGCCACCACCGCCTGCTCGAGACGTATCTCGTCGAGGAGCTCGGAGTTCCCTGGGACGACGTCCACGCCGAGGCGGAGGTGCTGGAGCACGTCCTGTCGGAAGGTCTCGAGGCCCGCATCGCCGACAAGCTCGGCCAGCCGACCCACGATCCACACGGCGATCCGATCCCGGGCGCCGACGGTACGCTCGTGGAGGCGCCTACGGTGGCGCTGAGTCGCTCGAGGTCGGTGAGCGCGGCCGGTTCGTCAGGGTCTCCGACAGCGACCCGCGCCTGCTGCGTGAGCTCGCAGACCGCCATCTCCGGCCCGGCGACTCGGTCGAGGTGACCGGCGCCACCCGGCGCGGCCGAACGGTCTCGTGTGCGGGTCAGGAGCAGGAGTTGCCGCGGAGGCTGGTGCGCGTGATGCGGATCGAGGTGCAGAGATGAACCCGCGTTTCGAGCTCGCGCGCGACCTCGTCGGCCGCGTCTTGCCGGGCGAGGCTGCGACGATCCAGGCAGCGCAGGAGGCGCTCGACGGCGAGCGGCGGGGATTCCGGGCGCTCTGGCCGTTCCTCGGACCGGCGTTCATCGCGTCCGTCGCCTACCTCGACCCGGGCAACTTCGCGACGGACGTCGCCGGCGGCGCAAAGTACGGCTACCTGCTTCTCTGGGCCGTCCTCGCCTCGAACCTGATGGCGATGCTCGTGCAGACGCTTTCGGCGAAGCTCGGTATCGCCACCGGTCGGAACCTCGCTGAGGTCTGCCGCGACAACCTGCCGAAGCGGGTCTCGGTCGGTCTTTGGCTCCAGGCCGAGGTGATCGCGATGGCGACCGACCTCGCCGAGGTGCTCGGCGCCGCGCTCGGCCTCAGCCTGCTGTTCGGCATCCCGCTCGGCTGGGGCGCGGCGATTGCGGTCGCCGCTGCGTTCATGATCCTCGCGCTCCAGGCGTTCGGGTTCCGCCAGCTCGAGGCGGTGATCGCGGTCTTCGTAGGCGTGATCGTGCTCGCCTTCGCATTCGAGCTGCTGAGGGTCACCCCGGATCCAGGCGTGATGGCCGATCACCTCTTCTCGCCCGACGTCCACGGAGAGGCGATCCTGCTTGCGGTCGGCATCGTCGGCGCCACGGTGATGCCGCATGTGATCTACCTGCACTCGGCGCTGACCCAGTCGCGTGTCCGCGGGCGGACGGAGGACGAGCTGAAGCGGATCCAGCGCTTCGAGCGGATCGACGTCCTGATCGCGATGTCGATCGCCGGCCTCGTCAACCTGGCGATGCTCGCGATCTTCGCCACGCGCTTCTTCGGCACCGAGGCGGAGTCGATCGAGGATGCCTACCACGGCCTGCATGCCGACCCGGGCAAGTGGGCCGCGATCCTGCTGGGCGTCGCGCTCCTCTCGTCGGGTCTTTCCTCGTCGTCCGTCGGCACGATGGCCGGCCAGGTCGTGATGCAGGGCTTCATCCGCCGGCAGATCCCGATCTTCGCCCGCCGGACGATCACGGCTGCGCCGGCGCTTGCCGTCGCTCTCATCGGGGTCGACCCGACCCGCGCGCTCGTCTTCAGCCAGGTCGTCCTCTCGTTCGGCATTCCGTTCGCGCTCGTCCCGCTCGTCCTCTTCACGAGCAAGCGCACCGTGATGGGCGGGCTCGTCAACAGCCGGCTGACGACCTCGGCGGCCTGGGCGATCGCCGTGGTGATCGGCGGCTTGAACGTCTTCCTGCCCATCGAGCTTCTCCTGTGATCGACCCCGCCAGCTCGTTCGGGCGGGTCGCCGCGCAATACGAGCGCGGGCGTCCGTCCTGGCCGACCGCGGCACTCGAGTTGGTGGAGCGCGAGCTCCCGCTCCTGCGCGAGTCGACGGTGCTCGACCTCGGCGCCGGAACCGGCAAGCTGACCCGCGTGCTGGTCGAGCGTTTCGCCCGCGTGATCGCGGTCGAGCCGCTGGCGACGATGCGAGCGCTGATCCCGGATGGCGCGGCTGTGCTGGCCGGCTCGGCCGAGCACATTCCGCTGCCGGATGGGTGGGTTTCGTGCGTCTTCTGCGGCGAGTCGTTTCACTGGTTCGACTGGCCCCGGGCGCTCCCGGAGATCGCGCGCGTCCTCGAGCCGCGAGGCGGGCTGGTGCTGATGTGGAACCGTCCGCCGAAGGGGGAGATCGCTTCCTCGCCGTGGCCGCAGGCGGTCGGCGAAGCGCTCGAGCGAATTACACCGGCGCATGGGAGTCGCTACGAGTCGTTCGCCTGGCGCGACGCCCTCGACGAGTCACCGTTCGTCGAGCTCGGGTTCCGGGTCGTTCCCAACCCCGGGGAGGTCTCGCGCGAGGCGCTGATCGCGCGCATCGCGTCCTGGAGCCAGGTCGCGTCGCTTCCGGACCCCGAGCGGGAGAGCTTTCTGGCGGAGATCGCCGGCGATCTGACGGAGCCGGCGTATCCCTCGCGGCTCGACACGCACGTCTACTGGGCCCGGCTTGGCTCCTAGGACGGCGCTCGTCATCGGGTCCGGACCGAACGGGCTCGCGGGCGCGCTCACGCTCGCCCGCGCCGGCTTCGAGGTCGAGGTGCGTGAGGCTGCGCCCGAGCCGGGCGGAGGGGTCCGGACACTCGAGCTGACGCTGCCCGGGTTCAGGCACGACATCTGCTCGGCGATCCATCCGATGGGCCGGGCATCTCCGTTCTTCCGGTGGGCCGCCCTCGGCGTCCACTGGGTGGATCCACCGGTCGTCGTCGCGCACCCGCTCGACGACGGCACGGCGGTCGTGCTCGAGCGCAGGCTCGACGACGTCGACCTGGGTCGGGACACGCGGGCGTACCGGTCGCTGGTCGGGCCGATCGTGCACGCCTGGGAGGAGATCGAGCCGGTTCTCCTCAACCCCCTTCCGCTGCGTCTCGGGAGCGCGAAACAGCTCCTGCGAATGGCTGCCGCCGTTCGGGCGGCGCTCGCCGACGCCCGATCGCTGGCCGAGTCCAGGTTCGAGACCCCGCGGGCGCAGGCGCTCTTCGCCGGGCTGGCAGCACACTCGGTGCTACCGCTCGAGCGGCGGCCCAGCGCGGGCTTCGGGCTCGCGCTGGCGGTGCTCGGCCACGTGAGCGGGTGGGGCTTCCCTCGAGGCGGGGCGCAGGCGATCACCGACGCGCTCGTCGCCGAGGTGCGCCGTCTCGGCGGCACGATTCACACCTCGAGCCCCGTCGACGCGCTCCCCGCGGCCGATGTCGTGCTGGCCGGCGTCATGCCTCGCGAGCTGAGCCGGATCGCCTCCCTGCCCGAGCGGTACGACCGAGCGCTGCGCCGGTATCGCCACGGACCGGGAGCCTTCAAGGTCGACTGGGCGCTGTCCGGCCCGATCCCGTGGACGGCGGCCGAGTGCGCCCGCACCGCGACCGTCCACCTGGGCGGGACGCTCGAGGAGATCTCCGCGTCGGAGTGCGGAGCGCATGGAACGGGCGGCCCGCAGAGCGTCCGTTCGTGATCCTCGCCCAGCACACGCTGTTCGATCCGAGCCGGGCGCCGGACGGAGGTCACACCGCGTGGGCGTACTGCCATGTGCCGAACGGCTGGAACAGGGACATGACCGACCGGATCGAGGCTCAGGTGGAGCGGTTCGCGCCGGGCTTTCGCGACCTCGTGCTCGCCCGCCACGTCACGACTCCCCGCGACCTCGAGGCGCGGAACCGCAACCTCGTCGGCGGCGACGTGAACGGCGGCACTGCCGACCTGGGGCAGCTCCTCGCTCGTCCGGTTCCGCGGCTCAATCCGTACCGCACGCCGCTCCGCGGCCTCTACCTCTGCTCTTCGGCGACCCCGCCGGGTGGAGGCGTCCACGGGATGTGCGGCTACACGGCTGCGTCCACTGCCCTGCGGGATCTGGCCTAAGCGCTGCCGGGCCGTACACTCCAGACGTGCCTGCTTGTGACAGGTGCGGCGAAACGAACCCGCTGGAGGCGCGCCTCTGCTGGTCCTGCGGCGCCGTCCTGCCCGGGCGCCGAGCCGGTGCGGAACGAAGGATCGTCACCGTTCTCTTCGTCGACCTCGTCGGCTTCACGAGCCTTGCGGAGCGGCTCGACCCCGAAGATCTGAAGGGCGTCATCGCGCCGTACTTCGATCGGGTCCGGACCGAGCTCGAGCGGTTCGGCGGCACCGTGGAGAAGTACATCGGCGACGCGGTCATGGCGCTGTTCGGCGCGCCGGTCGCGCACGGAGACGACCCGGAGCGGGCGGTCCGTGCCGCATTCGCGATCCGCAATGCGATCGCCGACTTGGAGGGCACGGACCCCGGGCTGGACCTGAAGGTGCGGATCGGCGTCAACACGGGAGAGGTCTTCCTCGATCTGAGCGCCGACATCGCGGCGGGCGAGGGAATGGCGGCCGGCGACGTGGTCGTCACCGCGTTCCGCCTGCAGCAGGCGGCGCCCGTTGCCGGAATCGTCGTCGGCGAGGGCACCCGCCGAGCGACAGAGCGAGTGGTCGAATACGACGCGCTCGAGCCGATCGCCGCCAAGGGCAAGCGAGAACCGGTGCGCACCTGGTCGGCCGTCGCCCTGAGGCAGACGCCGGCCGGCGCCGGCGTCGATCTCGTCGGCCGTGGTTCGGAGCTCGCGCACCTCCGCGCAATTGTCCGCTCGGGCAACGCGGACCAGCCACGGTTCGTGACGCTCGTCGGCCCGGCTGGCATCGGGAAGTCGCGCCTGCTCTCGGAGCTGCGGAGGGCATTGGGCCGTGAAACGGAGCCGCCTCTCTGGCTGCAGGGAAGGTGTCTCGCCTACGGCAGCGGTCTGAGCTTCTCTGCGTTTGCCGAGGTCGTGAAATCGCACGTCGGCATCCTCGAGAGCGACCCGGCTCAGCTTGTGGAGCGCAAGCTCTCCGCCGCGGTCGCGGCGGGCGTCGACGACGAAGCCACGCGCCGCTGGGTAGAGGCGTATCTGCGGCCCCTCGTCGGGCTCGGGGGCGCCGAGCGGCTGAGCGGCGACCATCGCGACGAGGCCTTCTCCGCGTGGCGGCGGTTCGTCGAAAGCCTGACCGGCGCCGGCAGCGTCGTGCTCGTCGTCGAGGACGTTCACTGGTCCGACGACGGCCAGCTCGACCTGATCGAGCACCTTGGCGAATGGGTGCGCGACCTCCGGCTCACCATCGTCTGCACGGCACGCCAGGAGCTGACCGAGCGGCGGCCCGATTGGCCGGGGATCGTCCAGCTGGAACCCCTCTCGACGGACGACACGGCGGCGCTCGTGGACGCACTCCTCGGCCCGACGCCGGCTCCGGCTGACCTTCGCGAAACGCTGCTCGTGCGCGCCGCCGGCAACCCGTTGTACGCGGAGGAGTTCGTGCGCATGCTCCAGGAGCGGGAAGGCGACGATCTCCGCCTGCCGGAGACGGTTCAGGGGATCATCGCCGGCCGGCTCGACGCGCTCCAGCCCGAGGCGAGGGAGCTCGTGCGAGACGCTGCGGTCGTCGGCAACGGGTTCTGGACCGGAGCGCTCGCCCACATCGGCGGGCTTCGTCCGGAGCAAGTCGAGCGGCGGCTGGGCGAGCTGCAGTGGAAGGAGCTCGTCCGGCCGCTGCCCCGGAGCGTGATCGCGGAGGAGAGCCAGTACGCGTTTTGGCACGTGCTCGTTCGTGACGTCGCCTACGCCCAGATTCCGCGTGCGGCCCGCTCGGAGAAGCATCGCCTTGCAGCGGAATGGATCGAGTCTCTGGCACCGGGGAGGGCCGACTTGGCCGAGTTGCTCGCACATCACTACGCGAGCGCGCTCGAGTACGCGCAGCTCGCTCGGCAAGAGAGCCGTGCTCTGGAGGAGCGGGCGAGGCTTGCGCTCCGGGCTGCCGGCGACCATGCCCTC
Source organism: uncultured Actinomycetes bacterium (assembly GCA_963719325.1). Lineage (GTDB taxonomy): Bacteria > Actinomycetota > Thermoleophilia > Gaiellales > Gaiellaceae > DATBLE01. Next base: position 136,225 of record CAVRBW010000003.1, on the reverse strand, counting down.
ACGCTCTACGCGTTCGAGGCGGCGGTTCGGTCCTTCCGGCAGGCGCTCGAGCTCTGGCCCTCCGAGGATCCCGATCGTGCTCAGCTCCTCTTCGATCTCGGGACGGCGCTCTTCTGGGCAGAGAGAAGCGGGGGCGCCGAGCTCGCTGCTGCGCGGCAGGCCTTGACCGAGGCCGGCAATCACGCCCGGGCTGCGCAGGCCGACGTCCTGCTGTCGCGGTTGGCCCTTGCTCGGGGCGACCGAGATGTGGCCTCGGTGCATGCTTTCGGAGCGGTGAAGCTGCTCGCGGATTCGCCGCCGTCGCGCGAGCGGGCGGAAGCCGTCAGCAACCTCGCGGCCTTCCATGCGCTCAGCGGTGACTCCGATCGAGCGCTGGAGACGAGCCAGGAGGCGCTCGCGCTCGCGGAGGCGCTCGCTCTCCACGAGATCAGAGTGGAGACGCTGACGTTCAGGGGGCACGCGCGCATCCTCGGTGGTGACCGGGACGGGATCGGGGACCTCGAGCGGGCAGTCGAGATCGCCGAGGAGCTGAACCTGCGCGGATTGACGCGGAGCTGTGCGAACCTCGCGACCTCGCTCGTCGAGCTTGGCGAGCTCGAGCGCGCCTGGACGGTGTACGAGCGGGGTCGCTGCGCGGCCACGCGGTTCGGCGACGCTCTCGGGCTGCACTGGCTGGCTGCTGAGCGGCCGTACGAGCACTACTGGCGCGGGGAGTGGGAGGACGCCCTCTCAGCGGTCGATGCGTCCCTGGCCGCGCGCGACGCCGGCTATCGCGAGTTCTCGAGCAAGAGTGTCCGCGCCTGGATACTGCTGGCACGGGGAGACCTGCCGGGTGCACTCGACGACTCGGCCGCGGCGCTCGACTTTGCGCGCAGGGCGAAGGATCCCGCTGCCTTGTGTTCCGCGCTTGCGACCAATGCCAGGATCCTCGTCGAGGCCGGGCACGATGGCGCAGCGTCGACGATCCTCGACGAGGTGATCGAGGTGTCGGCCGACGGAGGCGTCCTCGCGTCCTTCTGGATCGCAGATCTCGCAGAGGCACTGCACGAGCTCGGTCGCCTGGACGACCTCTCTTCGCTCCACGGCGCCGGCGCGCCAACTCGTTGGCTGTTGGCCGCCCGCCATCTCCTGTCAGGGTCCTACATCGAGGCGGCCGACGGGTATGCGGCGATCGGAGCCCGGCCGGAGGAGGCAAAGGCGCGGCTCAGAGCATCTACGGCGCTCGCCGCGGCCGGCGCTCGCTCCGATGCCGAGCGTGAGCTCGCGTTGGCGCTCGCGTTCTATCGAGCGGTCGGCGCGCATTGGTACGTTCGCGCCGCCGAGTCGCTTCTTGCCGCTCCCGCCTAGCGACGTCCCGACTTGGGCGGTCTGGTGCCTCCGTGCTGCTCGTCGGCGTGGACGAGCCCGAGCCAGTCTTGAGCTCCCAGCTCGTCCAGGAGAGCGCCGTGCTTGCCCTGGTCGGGGGGCAGCTCGACGAGTGCGTGCGCCTGACCCTGCTCGTCGTAGTAGATCTGGCTCTCGCACAGGCGGCCGCCGTGCCGCCGGCAGATATCGCGGACCTCGTCCCTCCGCTCGCGCGGCGGGCTCGAAGACAGGCGAACCCAATGGAACGGCATCGGGAGATCGTCCTCCATCCCGAACGAAATGGCAAGAGTCTCGGGCCAGAGGTTCTCGGCGCGCGAGGCTCAGGGATGGATCGCGCCGGGGTCGACCACCTCGAAATCGGATCCTTTGACGCGACCGAGCGTGTGCAGGTCGTCGTTCGACCACCGCGAGTCGGGCGCACCGGAGATGAACCAGCTCGAGCCGTTGTCGGCGACGACCATCCCGTAGCGCTTGAGCGCCTCGAGTACGACGCGCGCCTGCCGCGGGAACGGGTGCGTGTCGAACGTCGCCCGCAGTCGAAGGCGAAGCCCCATCGGCGGCAGGCTCGCATCGGCGAGGTCGCTGGCGTAGTGGCGGGCGGGGTAGACGTAGGCGCGCCGCGTGCGCTGCACCGTGAACCGGAGTGCGTGGTCGATGTGGCCGGCGGCGACCTCGTCGTAGCGTGCGAGTCCGGGCAGGATCGGCAGCCCGGCGGCATCGGCAGAGGTCCAGCCCGCCGGTCGGAGGCGGTTCGACCGTAGATTCCAGATCGCCCCGGAACCGGCGTGCCAGCCGTCCGAAGCCCGCCGAAGGCCGTAGAGCTCGTAGAGCCTGCAGGCCGAGCGGTCGACGATCAGCGCGTGCCGGTCGCTTCCACCCTCGACCTTGACGTCGCGTGAGACCGGGTACGGGCCCCTGTCGCTCTCGCCGGCGTAGTCGAACGAGACGCGGACCTTTGCCTGCTTCGCGGTCACGATCGTGTAGGGAATGCCGATCGGGCGGCCTTCCCACAATCCCGCGCCGAAGTCGGGATGGAGGCCGGTGTCCGAGCCGATGCCGGCGACGATCGCCGCAGAGTTGGCGGCGACCGGAAGCGAGTCGACGCGGACGTTCCAAGGGTTGCTCGCCGGGAACAGCGGGCAGCCCGCGAGCTTCGAGCCCACAGATGACCCCGCCAACGCCGCTCCGGCGAAGGCCATGACGACCGCCGCGAACAGCGCAGGCTTCATCAGAGCTGGGTGAAGGTCGCATCGAGACCGCCCCAGAGTTCCAGAGTGGACTCGATCGCCACCCAGCGGTAGAGGAAGACGAAGCCCGCGTCGTCGCCGTCGCCGTGCACCACGTGCTCGAAGGTATCGGCCGGTTCCGAGCCTTCGATACGTACCTCGAAAGCGTGGTTCTCGTAGCGAGACCTCGCCACCCACCCGCCGAGGACGGGCAGCTCCCGGGCGATGCGGACGCGTTCGAGGCCCGCTTCCTCGTGGAGCTCGCGCCGGAGAGCTTCCTCCAGGGTCTCGCCGGGTTCGACCCGACCCGCCGGAACCTGCGTTCCCGCGGTCGGGACGTGGGGCTGGTCGAAGACGAGCAGTTCCTTGTGCCCTGCTCGCTCGCGCGTCACATACGCGAGGACGCGTTGCTCCACTACTTCTTGAGCGAGGCCTTGTGGGCGCGCTTGGCGGCCTGGTAGCTCTCCAGCGCCTCCGCCGAATCGACGTCGCCGAGCGTGGGGTGGCCCGGAACCAGCCCCTGGGCGGCTTCGACCCCGAACCGCTTCGCCAGCACCGAGCCGAGCGCCTTGATCTTCATCTCGCCGAACCCGGGGAGCTCCGCGATCCGCTGCCGCAGGTCGTCGGCGTCGGCGGCCTCGGTCCAGAGCCGCTCGGCGCGGCCGCCGTAGCGCTCGGCGACGAGCGCGCTCAGCTCGTGTATGCGGGCGGCCATCGACCCGGGAAAGCGGTGGACGGCGGGCTTCTGCCGGAACGCCTCCTCGAGCGTCGCCGGGTCGGTTGCCGCGAGCCGTCCGGGGTCGAGCGTGCCGAGCCGCCGCTTGATCTTCAGCGGCCCGCTGAACGCGGTCGGCACCGTGACCTGCTGGTCGAGGGCGAAGCCGATCAGGAGCGCCATCGGCTCCTGCGCGATCAGCGCGTCGGCCTCGTCGTCGCCGGTGAAGTGCAGGCGCGCGGGCATGGACGCGATGCTAGTCACTTCGTGAAGGCGCGCGGGGTCGGCGCAGCGCCGCGCAGGGTGCGTGTTGAATCCAGGCCGGCGGAGGCGCCGCGGCGAACGCGAGCGCGAGCGTCCTCACGGGGCGATCATAGATCGGCCGTTACGAACACTTGTTCGCCGAGAAGGCAAGGGGTACGCTGCCGTCGTGGGCGCCTTGGGCGTGTTCAGCGACGCCACTCGCGACTGGTTCGGCCGCACGTTCGATGCGCCGACGCCCGCGCAGGAGCAGGGGTGGCCGGCGATCGCCTCGGGCGAGCACACGTTGATCCAGGCGCCGACCGGCTCGGGCAAGACGCTCGCCGCATTCCTGTACGGAATCGACCGGCTGAACCCGGCGCCCGGAGAAGGCCTCCGCCTGCTCTACGTCTCGCCGCTCAAAGCCCTGAACTACGACGTCGAGCGGAACCTCCGCGGGCCGCTCGCCGGGCTGCGCTCCGAGCTGACCGTCGGCGTCCGCACTGGCGACACGCCGGCGAAGGAACGCGCGGCGATGCTGCGCAAGCCCCCGGACATCCTCATCACCACGCCAGAGTCGCTCTTCCTCCTGCTCACCTCCCAAGGGCGGGAGATGCTCAAGAGCGTCCGGACGCTGATCCTCGACGAAGTGCATTCGGTCGCCGGCACGAAACGCGGCGCCCATCTTGTGCTGTCCGTCGAGCGCCTCGACCGCCTGACGGGTGAGCCCGTCCAGCGGATCGGTCTCTCGGCGACCCAGCGTCCGCTCGAGGAGATCGGCAGGTTCGTGTCCGGCGCGCGTCCGATCCGCCTGGTCGACGCGGGCCGTCGGAAGGAGCTCGACCTCCAGGTCGTCGTTCCGCTCGAGGACATGCGCGAGCTGCCCTCGAACCGCTCGTTGTCGTATCCGCCGCCTGCCGACGGCCAGGAGATGGATGCCGGCACCGAGCTCGGCTCGCAGTCAATCTGGCCCTCGATCTACCCGGAGCTGCTTCGGCTGGTCAACGAGCACCGCTCGACGATCGTCTTCGTGAACAACCGCCGGCTTGCCGAGCGGCTCGCTTTGCGCCTGAACGAGCTCGCTGAGGCGGAGATCGCCCGCGCGCACCACGGCTCGCTCGCGCGCGAGCAGCGGGTCGAGATCGAGGAGCTGCTCAAGCGGGGTGAGATCCCATGTCTCGTCGCCACGTCTTCGCTCGAGCTCGGGATCGACATGGGTGCGGTCGATCTCGTCGTGCAGGTCGAGAGTCCGAAGTCGGTCGCCCGCGGTCTCCAGCGGATCGGACGTGCGGGGCACGAGCTCGGCGCCGTCTCGAGGGGCCGGATCTTTCCGAAGTTCCGCGCCGACCTGCTCGAGTCCGCCGTCGTCGCCGAGCTGATGCTCGCCGGCGAGATCGAAGAGACCGTCATCCCGCGCAACCCGCTCGACGTCCTCGCCCAGCAGGTCGTCGCGATCTGCGCCGACGACGAGATCGACGTCGGTGAGCTGCACGACCTCGTGCGTGGCGCGTATCCGTTCGCCGACCTCTCCCGGGTGCAGCTCGAGAACGTCCTCGACATGCTCTCCGGGCGCTACCCGTCGGACGAGTTCGCCGACCTGCGACCGCGGATCGTCTGGGATCGAACCGGCGGCACCATTCGGGGCCGCGACGGGGCGCGCCGGCTTGCGGTCACGAATGCAGGCACGATCCCGGATCGCGGCTTGTTCGGCGTCCATCTCGTCGACGGCGGCGGGCGGGTCGGGGAGCTCGACGAGGAGATGGTCTACGAGGCTCGCGCCGGGCAGACGTTCCTGCTCGGGGCCTCGACCTGGCGGATCGAGGAGATCACCCGCGACCGCGTGCTCGTCTCGCCCGCGCCTGGCCTTCCGGGTGCGGTGCCGTTCTGGAAGGGCGAGGGGGTCGGGCGCCCTTACGAGCTCGGCGAGCAGATCGGGAAGGCATCGCGCGAGCTGGCGGCGCTGTCCGACGAGCAGGCCACTGCGAGGCTGACCGATCGTCACTGCCTCGACGAGCGGGCGGCGCGGAACCTGCTCACGTTCCTGCGCGAGCAGGAAGCTGCGACGCGCGCGGTGCCTTCCGACAGAACCGTCGTCATCGAGCGCTTCCGGGACGAGATCGGCGACTGGCGCGTCTGCATCCTCACACCGTTCGGCGCCCGGGTCCACGCGCCGTGGGCGATGGCGGTCGGCGCGCGCCTGCGCGACGCGCTCGGGGTGGAGGCGCAGTCGATCTGGTCCGACGACGGGATCGCGTTCCACTTCCCCGACGCGGACGCGCCGCCTCCCACCGAGGAGCTCCTCGTCGACCCCGACGAGCTCGACGACCTCGTCGTCCAGGAGGTGGGGCAGACGGCCCTGTTCGGCTCCCGCTTCCGTGAGAACGCAGGCCGCGCGCTGCTCATCCCGCGCCGCCGTCCGGGCGAGCGCACGCCGCTCTGGCAGCAGCGGCTGAAGGCCCAGTCACTGCTGCAGGTCGCCCGCCGCTACCCCGCGTTTCCGATCGTGCTCGAGACCTACCGGGAGTGTCTGCAGGACGTGTTCGACCTGCCGGCGCTGAAGAAGCTCCTGCAGGGCTTGCGCTCGCGGCAGATCGACGTGGTCGACATCGAGACCGCTTCGGCGTCTCCGTACTCGGCTTCGCTGCTTTTCGACTACGTCGCGACGTACATGTACGAGGACGACACTCCGCCCGCCGAGCGCCGGGCGCAGGCGCTGTCGCTCGATCGCGACCTGCTGCGCGAGCTGCTCGGACAGGAGGAGCTTCGCGAGCTGATCGATCCGGGAGCACTGGCCGAGGTCGAAGCGCGGTTGCGCGGGGATCCACGTTCTCCAGATGAATTGCACGACGTGCTGAGACGAACCGGCGATTTGCGGAATAGCGAATTTGATCGGGAGCTTGCATCCGATCTCATACGCGACCGTCGCGCGATCGTCGTGAGGATTGCCGGCGAGGAGCGCCTGATCGCGGCCGAGGATGCCGGCCGGTACCGGGACGCGCTCGGAGCGATGCCGCCGTCCGGCCTGCCCGACGTCTTCCTGGAGAGCGGCGACGAGCCGCTGGAGAGCCTCGTCGCCCGCTTCGCCCGCTCGCGGGGGCCGTTCACGACCGACGACGCGAATGCCCGCTTCGGCCAGGACGTCGAGCCGATCCTGCGCGCCCTCGGACGAGTCGATCGACTCGTCCGGGGCGAGCTACGGCCCGGCGGGACCGAGCGCGAATGGTGCGACCCGGACGTGCTCCGCCGCCTGCGCCGCGCATCGCTCGCAGCGCTGCGCAAGGAAGTGGAGCCGGCCGAGCAGGCGACGCTCGGACGCTTCCTGCCGAGCTGGCACGGCGTGGATCGCCGGGCTTCACTTCGCGAAGCCCTCGTCCCGCTTCAGGCGCTGGCCCTACCCGTCTCGCTGCTGGAGTCCGACGTGCTGCCTCGCCGCGTCCCGGGCTACCGTCCTGAGCAGCTCGACCAGCTCTGCGCCACCGGCGAGGTCGTCTGGGTCGGCGCCGGGCTCGATCGCGTCGCGCTGTACTTCCGCGAGGACGCGGGTGTCCTCGGGCAGGTGCCGGCCGCGGCGTCACCTGACGAAGAGGTCCATTCCGTCATCAGGCGCGCTCTGACCGGCGGCGCCGTGTTCTGGCCCGAGCTCCTGGAAGAGAGCCGGCTGGAGAGCAGCGAGGTACTCCCTGCGCTCTGGGACCTGGTCTGGGCGGGCGAGGTGACGAACGACGCCTGGCAGCCCTTGCGGGCCGGGCGGCGCTACGGGACTCCCAAGCCCGAGCGGCGACCGCGCCGTTTCTCGCGCCATCGCTCCACGGCGACGACGGCGACACAGGGGCGCTGGTCGCTCACGGGCCGTCTGTTCGAGGGCGCGCCGGATCGCCGGGCCCTGGCGGAGCTGCTGCTCGAGCGCCAGGGCATCGTCACCCGCGACGGTGTCCGGGCCGAGGGCATCCAGGGCGGCTACGGCGCTGTGTACGGCGAGCTGAAGGCATTGGAGACGCTCGGCCTCAGCCGCCGTGGCTACTTCGTCGAGGGTCTCGGCGGCGCCCAGTTCGCGCTCGGCGGGGCCGTCGAGCGGCTGCGCGAGCTGCGTCCACGCGAGGACGACGACGCCGAGCCGCTGGTGCTCGCCGCCGCCGACCCGGCGCAGCCCTACGGCGCAGTCCTTCCGTGGCCCAAACGGGCGGGGGCGCGGGCGGCGCGAGTCGCCGGCGCGTACGTCGTTCTCCTCGGCGGCCGGCCGGCCCTCTTCGTCGAGCGCGGCGGGCGCTCGCTGGTTCCGCTTCGCGACTGGAGGGCTGGGAGCGTCGCCGGCGAAGCCGGCGATGCCCGGCCCGCAAACAGGGACGCCTTCGGCGTCCCTGGGCCGGAATGGCTCCGCGTCGCGCTCGGCGCCCTCGTCGGCCACGCGCGACGCTTCACGCGCAAGCGCCTCGCCGTGGAGCGCTTCGACGGGCAGCCGGTGAGCGAGAGCGACGTGCTGCCGCTGCTCGTCGAGGCCGGCTTCCTCGCGGGGCCCCGGCGGGCCGTGCTCAGGCCTTAGATTGCGGTGTCGAGGATCTCGGCGTGCTCCCGCTCCGGCGGCGTGCCGTAGGCGTAGACGAGGAGATCCCCGTCGCCGTGGTTCGCCGTCTGAAGCGGTGTGCCGGGCTCGACATGGACGAGACCCCCGGTGGGCACGTCGCGACGCTCCGGCGGGTCGCCGAGGTACATCGTCAGCGTCCCCGCCAGGACGACGAACGTCTCCTCCTGGAGCGGATGCTTGTGACGGCGTCCCTTGGCACCGGGCTCGTAGCGCCAGAGGTTCGCGCGCGTGTGCGCGAAGCCGGCCAGCTCGCTCAGCTCGGCGACGTGGCGTGCAGGCTCCTCGGGCTCGTGAGGGCGCGTGATCCACTCGAGCTCGTCCGGACGGATCACACGAAACGCCACACCGGCAGCCTAGATGCTAGACCCGGCGCCTATCCTGATCGCCCATGCCCGAAGGGGACGCGCTCCATCGAGCCGCGCGCCGGCTGCAGCCGCTCGTCGGCGAGCACCTCACGGTCGAGACGCCCCATCCGAGAGCGGCGGTCGGACGGCTGGCCGAGCGGCTCGACGGTCGCCGCCTGCTGGGTGTCGAGGCGGTTGGGAAGAACCTCCTGCTGACGTTCGAGGGCGGTTACGTCCTGCGCAGCCATCTGCGGATGACCGGGCGCTGGACGGTCGTCCCGAGCGGCTCCGAGCGTCACGGGCGGCCATGGCTCGTCCTCAGAGGGCGCGAGCAGGAGGCGGTGCTCTGGAACGGCCCGGTCCTCGAGCTGTACACACGGTCTGTGACGCGGCTCGGCCCGGACATCCTCGCAACGCCGCCCGCCTTCGACGCCATGCTCGCAAACCTCCGTCGGGAGGACCCGGCGCGCGAGGTCGGAGACTCTGTCCTCGACCAGCGCCTCGTTGCCGGAATCGGCAACAAATGGAAGGCGGAGGCGCTCTGGCGCGCGCGCCTCTCTCCCTGGCGAGCGCTCGGGACGACGACCGACGAGGAGTTGCGCACGGTGCTCGACGAGGCGGCGACCTTGATGCGCCGCTCGCTCGAGGGAAGCCGGGACCGCAACAACGTGTACCGCCACGAAGGCCGTCCGTGCCCGCGCTGCGGCGAGACGGTTCGCTCGCGGGGTCAGGGCGACGCCAACCGAATCGCGTACTGGTGCCCCGGCTGCCAGGTGTAGGGAGGGAGTGATCCGGCCCGACGGCTAGAAAGAAGGAGCATGTCGGTTCGCGCTCCGCATCTCCACGGCGTCCTGAGGGCGTTCTGCCTCGCCTCGTTCGCCAAGCTCGGCCCCGAGGTGTCCGGCGGGGAGCTGCCGTTCGTCATCGAGCAGCACTCGTCCGGCTTCTACGAATACCGGCCGCTCGTGCGAGACCACGTCCAGGCTCGGGCGTTCTGGCTCGCGTCGCTCGAGGACGCGCGGATCGCGATCGACGAGCTGCGGCGCGAGCCGGCAGCGGCGATCTTCGCCCGGGCGCATGCGGGACCGGAGTCGTCGGAGGAACGCGCGCTCTTCCGCTCGATCCTGCTCCCGTTGCTGACCCGCACGGCCGAAGCGTGCGGCGGCTTCGACTGGGAGGACAGCGCGTTCGAAGGCAAGTACGCGGAGCTCGAACGCTCGCTCTTCGGCTCGTCGCGGTCGTACAGCGCGGTCGCTCCCCTGGTCGGCCTCTCGGTCGGTGCTGCTCCCGTCACGCTTGCTCGGGGGATTCGCGTGCGCGCCTCCTCGCTCGACGAGGTGAGCGGCCGCTGGCCCGAGGCGCGAGACCTGCTGCCGGCGCGTTTCGGCTCCGAGCCCGAGCGGACGTGCGTCATGGAAATGGAGCGCGAGCTGGCCGGCGAAGAGCGGACACCGCCCGACGCGCCCGCCGAGTTCGCCGATGCCGTCACCGTGCTTCGGCTTGCGACCGCCGCCTCCGTCGCCGCCGGCCCGGTCGTGTTCGAGAAGCTGGATTGGCACCCGTTCGGGATCAGGCCGGTGCTCGGGATCGCCGCCACCGAGCCGGGCGGTGAGCCGAGCAGGCTCGACCCGTGGCGGGGACGCCTGGCCGGCGAGCTACTGGAGCGGATCGAGCGGATCGAGGACGAGGGAGAGCTTGCCGAGGCGCTCGAGCGCTGGGAGCTGTCGCTCTTCGAGGGCGAGCCGCTACGCTCGGAGCGTCTCCGGGAGTCGGTGACCGCGTTGCTCGGCGGGGCCGACGGACTGTGGGCCGCGGCGATGCGTGCCTCCGTGCTCCTGGGCGAGACGAGCCAGGAGCGAGCCGCAGCCGCCACGGGTCTGCGAAGCCTTGCCCGCGGCGACCGCGCCGACGACCTCGTCGCAGATGCACTGCGTCGTGCGATCGTCGAGACGCTGCTCTTCGACGATCGCGACCGGCTGATCGTGGCGCTCGACGACGCGCTGCTCGGGCTGAAAGCGAGACCGCCAGGCTATTTCTCGGCGCGTGCAATTCGGCCTGAATCCGGCACAGCGGCGTGACGGCGCGCCCAGCATCATCGACGGGGTGGAGGAGGCGCGACGCGTGCTCGCCCGGCTGGAGCGGATCGAGGCACTCGACCGGGAGCACGCGTTGCCCGGGGCCCTTCTGGGTGAGCTCCGGGCGCTTCTCGCCGAGGCGGAGGAGTGGGTCCGAGCGGAGCGGTCCGCGCCAGAATCGGCTCTGGAAGCCGTAGCGCAGTGCCGGCAAATGCTCGAAGGCACGAGCAGGACTCTGCTAGCCTGAGCCGAAAGACGGCCCGGCATGGCGGCTGTCGAAGACATCGAGCGCCCGGTATTCCAGGCGCCAACCTCTAAAGGAGCGACAGTGGGCAGGGTCATCGCATTCGCCAACCAGAAAGGCGGCGTTGCGAAGACGACCTCGACGCTGAACCTCGCTGTCGCGTTCGCGGAAAAGGGGAAGAAGGTGCTCGCGGTCGACCTCGATCCGCAGGGCAACCTGACGATGAGCCAGGGCCTGAACCCCGACACGATCGAGCGCTCGATGTACGACGTGCTCGTCCACAAGCTCCCGATCGAGCAGATCGTCCACCATGGCGAGATCGACCTGGCCGTCGCGTCGATCGACCTCGCAGGCGCGGAGCTCGCGCTGTCGAGCATGATCGGCCGCGAGCGCGCGCTGGAGAAGGCGCTGCAGCCCGTCAAGGCCGAGTACGACTTCGTCGTCATCGACACGCCCCCGTCGCTCGGTTTGCTCACGATCAACGCGCTCGTCGCCTCGAACGGCGTGATCGTCCCGGTGCAGTGCGAGTACCTCTCGCTCCGCGGTCTCGTTCAGCTCGAGAACACGCTGAGCATGATTCGCGAGAACCTGAATCCCCACGTCGGGATCGAAGGGATCCTGCCGACGATGTACGACAGCCGGACTCTGCACTCGCGCGAGGCGCTCGAGATCCTGCAGGAGAACTTCGGCGACCTGGTCTTCAAGACGCGCATCCGCAAGACGATCCGCTATGCGGAGGCACCGGTGAAGGGAACGTCCGTCCTCAAGTACGACCCGACCGGCACTGCGGCCGAGGCGTATCGCGACCTGGCGAAGGAGGTGCTCAATGGCGCGAAAGCGCGCGAGCATGCGTGAGGGGCCGCTGGCCGAGCTCTTCCGGGCGACCGAGGCCGCGCAGCGCCAGGCCGAGCGACGCCCGAGCGAGCCCGAGTCGGAGCCGGAATCCAGGCCCGAGGAGAACGGCTTGGGGGAGAGAGCGGCCCCGGCTTCCGAGCAAGAATCCCCTGAACTCCCGCCGGCGGCGGCTGTGCCGCCGCCGGCGCCATCCACCCCGCCCGTCGTGGAGCGAACGCCGGCGCCCGCACCTCCGCCTGCTCCAGCTCACGCGGCGACACCGGCCGAAGAGCGGCCCGCCTCGCGCTGGATCGAGCCTCTTCCCGAGCAGCCTGCGCGCCTCTACCGGGCTCCGCGGGCCGACTCGGCAGCCTACCTCGCCGCGATCCGGATCGTCGGAGTCGGCGGAGCGGGGCTGAACGCGGTCGACCGGATGATCGACTCGGGCATCAGCGGCGTCGACTTCGTCGCCGTGAACACCGACATCCAGCAGCTCCAGATGAGCGACGCGCCGATGAAGATCCACATCGGCCGCGAGCTCACCGAGGGCCTCGGCTCCGGCGCCGACCCCGAGATCGGCCGCCGTGCCGCCGAGGAGGCCTACGACCAGATCAAGCGCACGCTGCGGGGCTCGGACATGGTCTTCGTCGCCGCCGGCGAGGGCGGCGGGACCGGCTCAGGCGCCGCGCCGGTGATCGCCCGGATCGCACGGGAGCTCGGCTCGCTCGCAGTCGGGATCGTCACGCTGCCGTTCCGCTTCGAGGGCACCCGCCGGAAATCGGCCGCCGATTCCGGCGTTCAGGCTTTGCGCGAAGCGTGCGACACGGTGATCGTGATCCCGAACGATCGCCTGCTCGAGGTGCTCGAGAAGAACACGTCGATGCTGGACGCGTTCAAGATCGCCGACGACGTCCTCCGCCAGGGCGTCCAGGGGATCTGCGACCTGATCACGATGCCGGGCTTGATCAACCTCGACTTCGCCGACGTTCGCACGGTGATGCAGGACGGCGGCAACGCGCTGATGGGAATCGGCTTCGCGACGGGCGAGAACCGCGCCAGGGAAGCTGCGGAGCGTGCCCTGCGCTCCCCGCTGATCGACACCGAGCTCACCGGCGCCCGCGGCATCCTGCTGTCGATCGCCGGCGGCGACGACCTGTCGCTGTTCGAGGTCAACGAGGCGGCCGAGGTCGTCCGGCAGGGCGCGGTGGACGACACGAACCTGATCTTCGGCGCGACGATCGACGAGCGGCTCACCGGCCAGGTGTGGGTGACGGTGATCGCCACGGGCCTCGGCGGCGAGCGTCGGAGCCGGCGACCGGTGGCCGTCCACCCGCACGACACGTCCGCCGACGAGGTGCTCGAGCCACCGAGCTTTCTCCGCGACCTGTAGTCGCCGCCGTCGGCCCGAGCCAAGTAACAGACTGTTACTTGGCCCGACGCCTCGCGCACAACCGTGAGGTTGGAGTGTGTGCGTCCACGGCAAGTAACAGTCTGTTACAAGGCGGTGGTGCCCACACGCACGTCGCGGGCTGCGCCCGCGCCGAACAGCGCAGCGGCTTACGCTTGACGTCATGCGGGGTGCGGTCGCTGCCGGTCATCCGCTGACCGCCGAGGTCGGTGCTCGGATCCTCCAGGAAGGCGGAAACGCCGTCGACGCCTGCGTTGCGGCCGGGTTCGCGTCGTGGGTGGTCGAGAGTCCGCTCACGGGGCCGGGCGGCGGCGGGTTCATGCTCGTCCACCGCGCCAGGGACCGGACGACACGGCTCCTCGACTTCTTCGTCGCAATGCCCGGTCTGGGCCGAACTCCGAAAGAGGCCGCGGAGATGGAGTCGATCGACGTCGACTTCGACCGTGAGACGGCACAGGTGTTCCACATCGGCCCGGCTTCGTGTGCGGTCCCCGGAAACGCCGCCGGCCTCGACGCTGCGCACCGCTCCTACGGCTCGCTGCCCTGGACCGAGCTCGTCGAGCCGGCGATCGAGCTGGCCCGCTCGGGCTTCGAGCTCACGCGCCAGCAGGCCTACCTGCACGCGATCCTCGAGGTCATCCTCCGCCACACCCCCGAAGGCCGGCGCGTCTACCGGCGGCGGGCTGCGGGCGAGCGGCTGCGTCTCCCCGATCTCGGCGACACGCTCGAGCGGATTGCAGAGCACGGTGCCAGCGAGCTGTACGAGGGGGAGCTGGCCCGGGCGATCGTCACGCACGTTCGCGACACCGGCGGAATGATCTCGCCCGCCGACCTCCGGGCGTTCCGCGTCGTCCGCCGGCGCCCACTCGCCGTTCGCTTCCGCCGCCGGGAGGTCTTGACGAATCCGCCCCCGTCATCGGGAGGGATCCTGATCGCCTTCGGATTGCGCCTCCTCGATCGGCTCGATCGTGCCCCGTTCGGAAGCGCCGATGCGATTGCGCAACTCGTGGAGGTGATGCGCGAGCAGTCCGCTGCGCGCCGCCGGCGCTTCGCCGGCGACCTCTACCGCGGCGGCCTGCCGGGCAGGTTGCTCTCGGACGAGAACGTGCGCCGGGCGCTTGCCCGCGTGCGGGCGGTCTCGAGCACGACGCACATCTCCGTGGTGGATGGTGCCGGGAACGCCGCCTCGCTCTCGGCGTCGGCGGGCTCGGGCTCGGGCGTGATCGTGCCCGGAACCGGCATTCACCTGAACAACATGCTGGGCGAGTACGACCTGCAGGGTCCGGCGCGGCCGGGAGCCAGGCTGACGAGCATGATGGCGCCGTCGCTCGTGCTCGAACGGGGCCGACCTCGACTCGTGGTCGGCAGTGCCGGCTCCGTTCGACTTCGGGGCGCGATCCTCCAGTCGATCGTGAACGTGATCGATCACGGTCTCGGGGTGGAAGAGGCGATCAACGCTCCACGCGTCCATCTCGAAGAAGGCGGGTTGCACTGCGAGGGCGGAGCCGATCCGGTCGAGCTGGACCGGCTCGAGGCGCTCGGGTACCCGCTCGTCCGCTGGCGGCGGCGCAACCTGTACTTCGGCGGCGTCTCCGCCGTGGAGGTCCTTGCCGACGGGTCGCTGGCGGCCGCCGGAGACCCGCGCAGAGGCGGTCGGGGAACCGTCGTCGAACCCACCCGGCGAGACGCGGGTTGAGCTCTCCCTCGCCGCCGTTCTCGGTCCGGCGTGCCCAGCCCGGGGACGCAGGTGCCCTGGTCGCCCTCGCGGAAGCGATCGGGGGCGAACCCGAAGGATGGTTGATCTCGGACCGCGGCTGGCGTTCGATCGGCGCCGAGCGCCGCTATCTGCGCGCCGTGCGCCGGCATCCGGACGCGGCCGTGTTCGTGGCCGAGGCCGAGGGAGCTGTCGTCGGGCGTTTGTCCCTGGCGCGTGATCCCCATCCCGCCAGCCGTCACGTGGCCGACCTCGGCCTGATGGTCGGAGCGGGCTTTCGCCGCCGCGGGGTCGGCAAGGCGCTCCTCTCGCAGGCGGTCGAGTGGGCCCGGTCCGTGGGGATTCGCAAGCTCGAGCTGCACGTCTTTCCGCACAACGAGGCGGCGATCCGGCTGTACGAGGACTTCGGCTTCGTTCGCGAGGGATTCCGGCACGGCCAGTACCGGCGGGGCCGGGAATACGTGGACGCGATCCTGATGGCCTACGAGATCGAGATGGACTGACATACTCGCCGTTCGCGTGCTTCTCGATCCCGATTTCGCCGCCGTCCTCGGGGCGGGCGCCTTCGCCGGTCTGGTTGCGCTCGGGGGAGCGTGGCGGCGCCGGCGAGAGTTCGAGCAGTTCTGCGTCTCCTGCCGCCGTCGCGTCCTCGCCGGGATCCGAACGTGCGACTGCGACCGCTGAGCAAGCCCGACCCGGACGGGCCGCTTCGCCCGACGGGGCGCGAGCTCGCCGTGTTCTGCGGGTACCTCGCCGCCGCCGGTGTCTACATCGGCATCGGCCTGATCACCGTCGACTTCCTGCTCTCGTACTGGGTCGCGGTCGCCTACGTGCTCGTTGTCGTCTGGCTCGTGCCGGCGGCGGTCCGGAGGATCTGGTGACCCGGTGAGCTGGTCCGCGCACGACCTCGAGCCGTACGCGATCCAGAAGCACTCGCGAATCAAGCTGGCGTTCGTGCCGCTCCTGATCGGCTCGTACTCGCCGGACATGATGAGCAAGTGGTTCGTCTACGGAATCCATCTCGGGCCCTGGGAGCTGAAGGCGCACGACCCGGCTCAGTTCCATCGTGGCTGGCCCGGAGTCGGCTTCACCCACTCGCTGCTCTACGGCGTGGTCATCTGCCTGCTGATCTGGAAGGTGGCGGGGAGCAAGACCTGGGGCATCAGCTTCCTGGTCGGCGAATGGGCGCATGCGCTCACCGACACCGGCGACACGGTCGGAACGATGCTGCTCTTCCCGTGGACGCAGCACTTCCATCTCGACGCGTGGGCCTACGCGGGCCAGACGGGCCGGTTCACCGACGCCGCCGCCTACTTCAGCGGGCTGGGATCGATGTGGGACGCGGTCTTCCTCGTCTACGGGCTCTACAGCTGGCGCGTGTTGACGCGCCAGTACTTCGACGACGTGATCTTCCCCGCCGACCGCTTCTGGTCGTTCCTGAACCGGCTCGTTCCGCGTGCGGGGCTGCTCGCGCTCTACCGGGCGGCCTTCTTCTACGGGAGCTCTCGCTGGATCGCCTGGACGGTTTGGGCGCACCTCGTCAAGCACTACCCCTACGACCTGACCTGGGGCGGCCCGCACTGGGTGCCCGCCGCGCATCCTTAGCGTGGGGGAACCCATGGTTCCCCACGGACCCTCTCCTTCTGCGCTGTCGCTGACCAGTCTCGCGTGGCCTCCCGCCGGCGAGTGTCAGACGACCCTTCGTCGAACGGCACGCTGAGCTATTCGGCAGAAACCTTGCCGTTGCCGGATGCGCGAGCGCGGACCTCGCGCTCGCGCGCCAGGGCCTCCACAGCCTCCTCGAGCAGCACCGAGAGCCGCTTGAGCCGCGTCCGCTCGGAGCGCAGCTCGAGCAGCTCCTGCTTCAGGTCGTGGCCGAAGTCGACTCGACTGGCCAGCTCGAAGGAGAGCACCGGCGACGCGGGTTGCGGCTCTTCGATCTCGTCCGCCTCCGCGACTGCGACCAGGCGCCGGAACGCGGACACTGCGTGGTCGACCTCGTCGGACGCGGCCACCTCGCCGTCGTCCTCGAGGGGCTCCACCTCCGCGGTGAGGTATGACCTGCCCTCCGTGAGCTCGACCACACGAAAGCGCTCGCGTCCTTCGACGAGCACGTTCATCCGGCCGTCGTCGAAGGTGTCGATCAGCTCGACGACTGCCGTCCTCGTTCCGACCTCTCGGAGGCCGTCCTCGTTCTCGAGGATCAGCCCGAAGTCGCGTCCTTCCGCGAGGCAGTCGCCGATCAGCTCGCGGTAGCGGTCCTCGAAGATGTGCAGGGGCACTCGCTCCTGCGGAAGCAGCACCAGGTCGAGCGGGAAGAGGCCGATTTCGGCCACGCCACGGAAGCCTAGACCAGCCATCTCGAGATCGGGTTACAGTCCCCGTCGTGCCTGCGTCCGTCACGGAGATCGCCGACAGCTTCTTTCGTCCCGCCGTGCAGGGCCTCGTTCCGTACGAGCCCGGCAAGCCGGTCGAGGAGGTGCAGCGCGAGCTGGGGCTCGAGCGGTGCGTGAAGCTCGCGTCGAACGAGGGGCCGTTCGGCCCTTTCCCGAGCGCTCTCGAAGCTCTCGCCCGCTGCGGGCCCGAGCTCAACCGCTACCCGGACGGAGGGGCATGGCGGCTTCGTGGAGCGCTGGCCGAGCGTCAGGGTGTGCGGTTCGAGGAGGTTGCCGTGGGCGCGGGTTCGGACGGCATCCTCGACTGTCTCATGCAGGCAGCTCTCGATCCGGGCGACGAGATCGTCTGCGGCTGGCCGTCGTTTGCAACTGCGGTCATCTACGCGACCAAGGTCGGAGGCGCGCCGGTGCTCGTCCCGCTCCGCGACGACCGTTACGACCTCGAGGCGATGTCGAAGGCGATCGGACCGCGCACGAAGCTCGCCTACGTCTGCCATCCGAACAACCCGACCGGGACTGCGAACACTCGTGCCGAGCTGGACCGCTTCCTCGACCAGGTCCCGGATCACGTCCTGGTGGTCATCGACCAGGCGTATCGCGAGTACGTCGACGACCCCGACTACCCGGACGCGATCGAGGAGTACTTCAAGGCGGGTCGGCCTGTCGCCGTCCTCCGCACCTTCTCGAAGATCTACGGCCTCGCCGGGATGCGCGTCGGGTACATGGTCGCCCCGGCTCCCGTCGTCCTCGCGGTGAACAAGGTCAAACGGGCCTTCGACGTCTCCACCGCCGCACAGGAGGCGGCGCTCGCGAGCCTCGATCAGACCGCCGAGATCGTGCGGCGACGGCGAGTGAACGCGGAGGGAATGCTCGGGCTGGGACAGGTGCTGGGTAACGCCGGATACGAGCCGGCCGGACCCGCCGTCGCGAACTTCCTGTATGCGGACACGGGCTCCGACACGCGGCCGCTCTTCGAGGCGCTGCTCCGGGAAGGCGTGATCGTTCGACCCCTCCACGGCTTCGGTGCGCCGAACGCAATCCGCGTCACCGTGGGTACTCCCGACGAGCACGAGTTCTTCGCTGCGGCTCTCGCCCGGGTAGGCGGCAGCGTGCCCGCGCGTTAACGTCGCGGCGTGACGCTGCGATCGATCCTCGCCCACCAGGGGGACGTCCTCCGCTCCTCGCGCAGCTTCCGGCTGCTCTTCTCGGCGGCTCTGATCTCCGGTCTCGGCACGTGGATCGCCGTCATCGCCCTGACCCTCGACGTCGCGACGCGCACCGATCACTCGGGCGTCTGGGTCGCGGCGCTCCTGATCGCCGACTTCCTGCCGGCGGTCGCGATCGGGCTCCTGCTCGGGCCGCTCGTCGACCGGCTCTCGCGGAAGGGCCTGCTCATCTCCGCGGACGTCGTCCGGCTGAGCGTCTTCGTTCTGCTCGCGCTCGCAGACCGGCCGTGGCAGATCGTGGCCCTTGCCTTCTTCGCCGGGATCGCGACCGGGTTCGCCCGGCCGGCGGCCTATGCAGGGCTCCCGAATCTCGTCGACGGCGTGCTGCTGCCACAGGCGAACTCGCTGATGCGAACGGCGGAGCAGCTGACGGTGATGATCGGGACGCTGATCGGCGGCGTCGTTGTCGCTGCCTCGGGCCCCGACCTCGCGTACTTGCTGAACGCCGGCAGCTTCCTGCTCTCGGCCAGCCTGCTGCTACGGGTTTCCGGGCGCCTGCTCCAGCAAGGCCGCGTTGCCAGCCAGGGACACTGGCGAGACATCGCGGAGGGAGTCCGGGTCGTTCGACGCTCGCGTCCGCTGCTGACGGTGCTCGTCTCGTGGAATCTGGCGATGGTGACGATCGCTCTCGTCAACGTCGCGGAGGTCTTTCTCGCCACAGACTCGTTCAACGCCGGCTCGTTCGGCTTCGGGGTGATGTGGGCGGGGAGCGGGCTCGGCGCCGTTGCCGGCGCTCTCTTCGCCTCGACGTGGCTCGAGCGGCGGACGATGACGGTCCTGTACGCACTGGCGATCGCCGTCATGGGCCTCGGGGACATCGCGGCGGCGGTCTCGCCCAACGTCTGGGTCGCCGTCTGGTGCGTCGTGGTCAGCGGGGTCGGGAACGCGACCGCCCTCGTCTGCAACACCCTGATCGTCCAGCGCGGCGCCCCCGATCACGTGCGCGGACGCGCGTTCACCCTGATCATGGGCTCGAACTTCGCGGTTCTCGGGATCGGGATGGCGGTTGCCGGGCCGCTGACCGACGCGGTCGGCGCGCGCTGGGTGTGGGGGATCGCCGGCGCGATCGCGTTCGTCGCCGCCCTGACCGGCTACCTGATGCTGCGCGGGGCGCGCGAGCCCGCGTTGCAGCCGGCAGCCCTCTCGTGAGTGCGGGCTCGCGCCGGGACTGGACGCCGGAGGCGCTCGCTGCCGGCGTGCGAGCCGGTGACCGGCGCGCCCTCGCGCGCGCGATCACGCTCGTCGAGCGGTCCGATCCTGTCGCGTTCGACCTCGTCCGCGACCTCTATCCCGAGACCGGCAAGGCCTACGCGATCGGCGTGACCGGGCCGCCCGGAGTCGGCAAGTCGAGCCTGATCGCCGCGCTCCTCCGGCACACCCGCGGCCTCGACCGGACCGCCGGCGTCGTCTCCGTCGACCCCTCGAGCCCGTTCTCGCAGGGAGCGCTCCTGGGAGACCGAATCCGGCTTGCCGACCACTTTCTCGATCCGGGGGTCTTCATCCGTTCGATGGGAACCCGCGGGCATCTCGGCGGGCTCGCCGAGGCGACGCTTCAGGCGCTCCTGCTCCTCGACGCGTCGGGGAAGGATCTCGTCTTCCTGGAGACGGTCGGCACCGGCCAGAGCGAGGTCGAGGTGATCGGCGTCGCCGACACGGTGCTGCTCGTCCTGATGCCCGGCTCGGGCGACTCGATCCAGGCGCTCAAGGCGGGGATCATGGAGATCCCGGACGTGATCGCGATCAACAAGCTCGACCACCCGGCCGCAAAGACGATGCTGAACGAGGTGCGCTCGGTGCTCTCGCTCGATCGCGAAAGTGCCTGGCAGGTGCCGATCGTGCTGACGGAGGCGCACCGAGGCGAGAACGTGCCCGACCTCTGGCAGAAGCTCGAGGAGCACCGCGCGTACCTCGAGCGCGAAGGCCTTCTGGAAGAGCGCCGCCGGCGCAATCTGGCCGGCGAGGTCTTCGCCGTCGCATCCGCGAGAGCGAAGGCACACCTCGAGCGGGCCGTCGCGGACGACCCCGAGCTGCAAGGCCTGCTCGAGAAGGTGCAGCGCCGTGAGCTCGACCCGCTCTCGGCCGTCCGGCAGATCGTGGAACGCGTGTTCAGGATCGATGGCGACGCTCGGACTTCCTGAGATCCAGCAGGCCCGCGGGCGGCTCGACGGCGTCGTTCGCGTCACGCCGCTCTACAGCTCGGACACGCTCTCGCGGATCACGGGCCGCCCTGTGCACCTGAAGGCGGAGAACCTGCAGCGCACGGGGTCGTTCAAGATCCGGGGTGCCGTCAACAAGCTGGCGACGCTCGGCGACGCAGAGCGAGGGGCGGGCGTCGTGGCGGCGAGCGCGGGCAACCACGCTCAGGCGGTCGCCTGGGCGGCGAGGGAGGCCGGCGTGCGTGCGACGATCTTCGTCCCGCAGGACGCCCCGATGACGAAGGTCGAGGCGACGAAGAGCTACGGCGCCGACGTGGAGATGGGCGGCGAGGACATCGAGGACGCGCTCGAAGCCGCGCTCGCTCGGGTTGCGGACACGGGCGCGACGTTCGTCCATCCGTTCGAGGACGAGGCAGTCGTCGCGGGGCAGGGGACGATCGGGATCGAACTGGCGGAGCAGGTGCCGGAGAATGCGACTGTCCTGATCCCGGTCGGCGGTGGGGGTCTCGCAGCCGGCGTCGGACTCGCAGTGCGGGCGCTACGTCCCGATCTCGAGATGATCGGCGTGCGTGCGGCCGCCGATGCGTTCTCGGTCGCCGACGGCATCGCGGTCAAGGAACGCGGTGAGCTGACGCGGCCGATCCTGGACGCCGTGCTCGACGACCTGATCGAGGTCGAGACCGAGGATGTCGCCCAGGCAATCGTGCTCCTGCTCGAGCGGACGAAGCTGGTCGTCGAGGGAGCGGGCGCCGTCGGTATGGGGGCGCTGTTGAAGCGGCGGATCGCCGGCGCCGGTCCCGTCGCGGTCGTCCTTTCTGGCGGCAACATCGATGCGAGCACACTGATCACCGTGATGCGCTTCGGGCTCACGCTCGCGGGGCGACACCTGGTCGTGCGGACGTGGGTGCCAGATCGTCCCGGCGAGCTCCTGAAGCTGCTCGGCCACGTCGCGAAAGAGCGGGTGAACGTGCTCTCCGTCGAGCACCGCCGTGAGGGAGTCGAGATACCGGTCGGAGCCACCGAGATTGCGTTGACGCTGTTGACGCGCGACGAGCAGCACTGTGAGGCGCTGCTCGACCGGATGCGGGGATGGGGCTACTCGGTCGCGCGACTGCGGTAGCAGGCGCCAGGACCGGGCCCCTAGACTCAACGCGTGGCGGAGAGCCGCCGGGAGAGAAAGGTCGTCTCGATCCTGTTCGCCGACCTCGTCGGCTTCACGTCGCGCGCCGAGCAGATGGATCCCGAAGACGTGGCCGCCGAGCTCACGCGCTACCAGGGCCATGTACGCGGCGAGTTGCAGCGATATGGCGGCACCGTCGAGAAGTTCATCGGCGACGCTGCGATGGCGATCTTCGGTGCTCCCACCGCCCACGAGGATGATCCGGAACGCGCGGTTCGCGCTGCACTCGCGATCCAGGAGTGGGCGCGCGACGAGGGGATCGAGATCCGGATCGGGGTGAACACCGGCGAGGCCCTGGTCACGGTCGGCGCGCGGCCGGAGGCGGGAGAGACGATGGCGGCCGGCGACGTGGTCAATACGGCCGCCCGGCTCCAGGCCGGAGCGCCGGTCAACGGCGTCGTCGTCGGCGAGCAGACGTTTCGCGCGACCGAGCGGGCAATCGACTACCGCGAGGTCGACTCAGTCGAGGCGAAGGGCAAGTCGCAGGCGATTACCGCCTGGGAGGCGGTCGGCGCCCGGGCACGAATCGCGATCGATCGCGTACACGGCGCGACGCTCGTGGGCCGGCGCAGGGAGGTCGACCTGCTCGAGGATGCCCTCGCCCGTGCGCTCCAGGAGCACTCGTCGCAGCTCGTCACGCTCGTGGGCGTGCCCGGGATCGGCAAGAGCCGGCTCGTGCTCGAGCTGTACGAGGCGATCGAACAGCACACGGAGCTGATCTCGTGGCGGCAGGGTCGATGCCTTCCCTACGGAGAGGGTGTCACCTTCTGGGCGCTCGGCGAGATGGTCAAGGCCCAGGTCGGCATCCTCGAAGGCGACGACGCGCTCGCTGCGGCGACGAAGCTGGCCGACTCTGGCCGTCGCCGCGCATATCCATGCCGAGCAGGGCGACGTGATTCGGGCGGGCCCGCTCGCGCACGAGTTTCTGGCCGCAATCGAGGAAGACCAAGAGATCGGCTTCGGAGTCGCCTTCGTCCACATCCTCGCCTGGACGCTCACCTGCTCGGTCGGGGAACGGATGCAGCTGCCGCGCTCGAGCGGCATGACAACGTCTGGGCGCGCGCGGGGACCGTGTTCGGACGGGGTGATCCTGCCGACGCCGCCGACATCTTCGCGACGATCGGCGCGCTGCGTCGGAGGCGTATTCCCGCCTCGCGGCGGCCCGGATCTTCGTGCGGGAAGGCCGTCGCGCCGAAGCGGACGAGCAGCTCCACCGGGCGTTGGCCTTCTACCGCTCGGTCGGCGCGAAGCGCTACGTCCGCGAGGGCGAGCAGCTGCTCGCCGTGCCGGCCTAGGAGCTTTAGCTTTCAGCCGGCTCCGCAGCGGCGGAACTCGACCGTCGGTCCGCCGCGTCGCTGCCAGTCGGCGATCCCGCCGTCCAGCACCGGTCTCGCATCCACGCCGGCCGCAACGAGCACGCTTGCAGCGATCGCAGCGCGCGGCCCGCTCTCGCAGATGGTCACGATCGGCTTCCTCCGCGATCGACGGGCCGTATGCCCGCAGCAGCCGGTAGGGGACGTGCACCTTCATTCTCTCTCTCCAGTGCACGTCGCTTTCCGTCCGCGATCGACGGGCCGTATGCCCGCAGCAGCCGGTAGGGGACGTGCCTGGTGCCCGGGATGTAACCGGCGTCGTGCTCGTCGTGCTCGCGGACGTCGATCACGTCCACGCCTCCGGAATCGAGCAGGGTGTCGAGCTCCTCGATGCGGACCAATTCGAGCGTCTCGACGGCGTCCGGATCGACGAGGTATCCCTCGAGCTCGAGGAAGCCGATCGCGCGCAGCCGCTCTGCCGCCAGCTCGGCTTCGCCTGGTGACGAGGCGTGCAGGACGATCCGCTCGGCGGGGCGCAGCACGAAGCCCGCCTTCGTCCCGAAGGCGCTGCCGGAGACCGGCACGTTCAGGGCGCCCGGGACGTGCCCGGCCGCGTGGCGCTCTGCGGGGCGGACGTCGAGGACGGTCGCATCGACCCGGCTCGTCGGTCCGACGGGCGGCTGTGCGGGGAGGAACGGGCCGCGGTTCAGCTCGACGATCCGCTCCAGGTTCGGGGGCCGGGGCATCGTCGTCGCGGCCGCCAGCTCTACGAACTCATCGGCGGTCGAGATCGCGAGCATGGCGTTGCCACGGCGCTCGGAGCCGATCGTGGAGGACGAGTCCGAGCTCATTCCGGTTCCGCAGAGCGAGCCGGCGACGTGGCCGGGAAGGACCCGGACGTCGTCGGGGAGCTCGAGCAGCCGGTGCAGGCTGCGGAACAGGCCTTCCGCTCCTTCGCGCGCCTCCACCGCGAGATCGGGACGGGCGATCGAGCCGACGAACAGCGAGTCGCCCGTGAGGAGGGAGTCCCAGTCTCTGCGCGCAGTCGGGCTTTGCCCGGCTGCGCTGCGGCCAACACCGACGAGGAAGCAGCAGTGCTCGGGCCGGTGACCGGGCGTGTGGAGGCAGCGCACCGTGACGGCCCCGACGGAGATCTCGTCGCCGTCAGCGAGCGGGTCGTGCGGATAGGCCGCTCCAGCCTGCGCGTGAACGGAAACCGGTGCGCCATGCTCGAGCGCGAGCCGGCCGTGGCCCGACACGTGGTCGGCGTGGGTGTGGGTCTCGAGGACCCGGACGATCTCGACGTCGAGGCGCGCGGCCTCCGTCACGTACCGCTCGATCGCGTAGGCGGGATCGACGAGCAGCGCCTGGCCCGACTCCTCGTCGCCGACGAGATACGACGCGCAGCCGAGATCCTCGTCGACGAACTGGCGGAACAGCATCGCCTGCGAGACGCTAGCACCCGTCTCCGCTGTCTTTCTTGAAGTGACCGATGGCGCCACGATGCTCGGACCCGCGAGGTCCCAGAATGGGCCGATCGGCCCATGGCGCTCGCGGCCCCCGCGGGCGACAATGGCTGCGGAGAGGGATGGTGCGCCACCCATCGGGGTCTACGCAAGGGCGGTCTTCGGGCCGCCCTTGCTTTTCAGCTCGCAGGAAGGTCGAGGTGCCGCGCGATCACCATTCGCTGCACCTCGTTCGTACCCTCGCCGATCTCGAGGATCTTCTGGTCTCGGTAGAGCCGCGAGATCGGGAATTCGTCCATGAATCCGTAGCCTCCGTGGATCTGCAGCGCCGAATTGACTGCTCTGCTCGAGAGGAGGCCGGTGAAGAGCTTGGCCTGCGCGGCCGCAAGGGCGAACGGGCGCTCCTGGTCTTTCAGCCAGGCCGCCTTGTACACGAGCGCCCGCCCGGCCTCGATCTCGGTCGCCATGTCGGTGAGCTGGAACTGCACTGCCTGGAAGGACGCGATCGGGCGGCCGAACTGCTGCCGCTGCAGCGCATAGTCGTAGGCGAGGTCGTACGCACCCTGAGCGAGACCGACGCCCATCGCGGCCACTGAGATCCGTCCGCCGTCCAGGATCTCGAGGAACTGCTTGAAGCCGGCCCCGCGTGGCCCGAGCAGGTTCCCCTCGGGCACGGCGCAACCGTCGAAGGAGAGCTCGCGTGTGTCCGATGCGCGCCAGCCCAGCTTCTGCATGGGCGGCGAGATCTCGTAGCCGGCCGTCCCGTTCGGGACGATGAGGTTCGAGACCTCGTCTTCGCCGGTACGAGCGGTGATCGACACGCAGGCGGTGATGTCGGTGCCGGCGTTCGTGATGAACGTCTTCGATCCGTCGATCACCCACTGTCCGTCGCGGAGCTCCGCACGCGTCCGGGTCGCACCTGCGTCCGAGCCGGCGCCGGGCTCGGTGAGGCCAAATGCGGCGAGCCGCCGGCCCGAGGCGAGGTCGGGAAGCCACTCCCGCTTCTGCTCTTCGGTGCCGAACAGGAAGATCGGCATCGTCCCCAGCGAGGTGTGGGCTGCGACCGTGATCGCAATCGACGAGTCGACACGAGTCAGCTCCTCGATCGCGATCGCGTAGGAGAGGGTGTCGCCTCCGGCACCGCCGTACTCCTCGGGAATCGGGATGCCCATCAACTCGAGGTCGGCCATCTCCCCGACGAGCTCGTAGGGGAAGCGGTGCTCGCGGTCGAGCTCTTCCGCGAGAGGACAAATGCGCTCGCGCGCGAACTCGCGAACCGTGTTGCGAATCAGCTCCTGCTCCGGCGAGAGGTCGAGGTCCACGGGCGGCGCGATGCTATCCGACACCCTTCCTAACCTGCGCGCATCGCCGGTCGTGTCTTTACTTCCTGATGGCCTCGACCTACGGTGAGAGCGGGATGAGTGAGGGATTGCCGAGGCGGTTCCGCCGCAGCCGCGGGTCGTCGGTCGAAGCGCTCCAGGAGCTGATCAGCGCGCTCGTGGCACGCCGCCAGACGTTGCGCGAGCGTGGCGCGGGCGCGGCGGCGCTGGAGCGCAACCGCCGTCAACTGGCGCGCGCCCAGTGGCAGCTCTCGTTCGCGCTGATCGAGCGTCACCGTCCTCAAGAGCAAGCTGCATAGCGCATAGGCTGGGCTCCCATGCGGGAGCGGATCGACCGGAGGGCGATGACGGCGCTCTCGGCCGGTCACCTCGCCACCGATTTCGCCGGCGGTGCGCTGCCGGCACTCATCCCGTTCCTGGTCTCGAAGTTCGACCTCTCCTACACGCTCGCGGCGGTCCTGGTGCTGGCGTCGGCGATTTCGGGCTCGATCGTCCAGCCGCTGTTCGGGCTCTGGTCCGACCGCCGCGGGGCGATCTGGCTGCTTCCGGTCGGCGTTGCGACGGGCGGGATCGGGATGGCGCTCGCGGCCGCGTCGCCCACGTACTGGCTGGCCGTTCTCTTCGTCACCGTCTCCGGGCTCGGAAGTGCCGCGTACCATCCCGAGGGGTCGAAGTTCGCGGCCTATGTGAGCGGCCGCCGCCGCGCGAGCGGCATGTCGCTGTTCTCGATCGGAGGGAACCTGGGCTTCGGCCTCGGCGCGTTCGCGACCACGCCGCTCGTCGTCGCGCTCGGATTGCGAGGCGGCCTGCTCATTGCGGTCCCGTGTCTCGCAGTCGCCGGCGCCTTGCTCGCAAGCGTGCCCTATCTGCTCCGCTTCGTCCCCGAGAGGGAGGCCCGTGTCCACCCCGCGGGAACCGACGACCGGCGCGCGCTCGTGCTGCTCCTCGTCGTGGTGACGTTCCGCAGCCTTGCGTGGTACGGGCTGCTCACCTTCGTTCCGCTCTGGGAGGTCTCACTCGGCCATTCGAAGGCGCATGGAAACCACCTGCTCGCACTGATGCTCCTCGCCGGCGGCGTCGGAACGCTCGCCGCCGGGCCGATCGCCGATCGGATCGGGCTGCGCACGGTGCTCCTGGTCGCGAACGTCGCGATCTCACCGCTCATGCTCGTGTTCGTCCTCGTCGGCGGTGTGCCGGGCGCGGTCGCTCTCGCCCTGGCCGGGGTCGCCGTGATCGGAACCTTCGGAACGACGATGGTGATGGGCCAGCAGTACCTGCCGCGGCACATCGGGATGGCCTCCGGGCTCACGATCGGGTTCTCGATTGGCCTCGGTGGGATCGCAGCCGTCATCCTCGGCACGATCGCCGACTCGGTCGACCTCAGGACGGCTCTCTACGTGAGCTCGGCTGCGCCCGTCGCCGCGTTTGCCTTGACCATGCTGCTGCCGGGCAAGGGCGCCCGGAGGCTCGAGCCCGAGATCGCGATGCCGTGAGGTAGGCTCGCCGTCGCATCAACGAGAGGAGCAAGACGTGTCCGAGGCAGTGAACGAGTTCTTTGCGGCGCTCCCGTCGCGCGTCGATCCGGGCAAGACGGCGGGTATGAACAACTCCTATGTCTTCGACATCGAGGACGCAGGAACGTGGACGGTGAAGGTTGCGGACGGAGGCGTGACCGTCGACGAAGGCGACACGGGTGGGGACTGCACCATCTCGACGTCGGCGGAGGTCTTCGAGCGGATCGTCAGAGGCGAGCAGAATCCGACCGCGGCGTACATGTCCGGCAAGCTGAAGATCAAGGGGGACATGGGCGCGGCGATGAAGCTCCAGAAGCTGTTCTGAGCACCGAACGTCTCCGCACCCGGCGCCTGATGCCCGACCCGGGTCACCTCCTGGCGTTCGTGGTGGCTGCGCTCACGCTCGTCGCGATCCGGGTTCCGGGTTTCGGGTACCGGGATGCTCTACCCGAAGTCGGAGCCGGCCGGAACCGGCAGCCCGCCTAGCCGCTAAGTCCTTGTAACACTGTGTTACTTGGCGAACAGAGCGCTCGGTCAAGCGAAACCGTCTGCTTGTAACACTGTGTTACGTGGTCTAGCGGCTACTCCTCGAGCTCGACGAGGACTGTGTCCTTCGCGACCTGCTCTCCCTCGGCGACGAGCAGCCGGCGGACGATGCCCTCGTAAGGCGAGGCGATCGGCGTCTCCATCTTCATCGCCTCCAGCACGAGGAGCGGCTGCCGCGGCTGGACGCGCTCGCCCTCGGCGACGAGCACGCGGATCACCGTCCCGGGCATCGGCGCGATGAGCACACTCTGCTCCGCGCCCGGACCGTGGAGATGCGCAGAGGCCTCCTCGTCGGGTGGCGAGTGGGGCGGAGGAGTCGGCAGATTGAGCCGAAATCCGCCTCGCCAAGCTGTGGGCGGGACCGGGCGTGGTTCCGAGAGCGGTGGGTTCTCGACGAGGAACGCAGTCGTCGCTTCGCCCGCGCGTACCTGGGGGTGCGCGACCAGCCAGCGCAGGAACGGCAGGTTGGTGACGACCCCTTCGACCTCGGTCTCCGCCAGCGCGGCGGCGAGCAGGTCGAGCGTGTCCTCCCGCGTCTCGCCGTGTGCGACCAGCTTCGCGACCATCGGGTCGTAGCCGAGCCCGATCTCGTCTCCTTCGGCGACGCCGGCATCGACACGGACACCGCTCGGCAACCGCAGCCGCTCGAGCCGGCCCGTTTGCGGCAGGAACGTGCGCGGGTCCTCCGCGTACAGGCGGACCTCGATCGCGTGGCCGTGCATCTCTGGCGCTTCGCGCAGCACGCCGCCCTCCGCAAGCGCGAGCTGGGCGGCGACGAGATCGAGACCGGCCACGAGCTCGGTGACCGGGTGTTCGACCTGAATCCGGGCGTTGAGCTCGAGGAAGAAGAAGTCGCTCCCATCGACGACGAACTCGGCTGTGCCGGCGCTGCGGTACGAGATCGCCCGGGCCAGCGCGACGGCTGCCTCGGTCATCCGGGCTCGCAGGCCCGCGTCGATCCCCGGTGACGGAGATTCCTCCAACACCTTCTGATGCCGGCGCTGAACCGAGCATTCGCGCTCACCGAGTGCGATCACGTCGCCTTGGCCGTCGCCCAGGAGCTGGACCTCGACATGACGGGCGCGCTCGAGGTACCGCTCGCAGAAGACGGTCTCGTCCCCGAACGCTGCCTTCGCCTCGCGGCGTGCCGCCGCGAGAGCTTCGGCGAGCGCACTCGGCGAGCGGACGACGCGCATGCCTCGGCCACCTCCGCCCGACGCAGCCTTGATCAGTACCGGATAGCCGAGGCGATCCGGTGCTCCCTCGGCGAGGGCCGGCACTCCGGCTGCGCGCGCGGCCTCCTTCGCCGCGAGCTTGTCGCCGCCGGTGCGAAGAGCGGTGGGCGTGGGCCCGACGAAGACGATTCCGGCCGCCTCGACCGCTTCCGCGAAGTCGGAGTTCTCGGCCAGAAACCCGTAGCCGGGATGGATCGCGTCGGCGCCCGACTTCGCCGCCGCGCGGATGTGCTCCTCCGAGTGGAGATACGACGAGATCTCCGCCGTCTGGTCGGCGACGCGAGCGTGCAGTGCGCCGTGGTCGTCGGGCGCGACGACCGCGACCGTCGCGATCCCGAGCTCGCGGCAGGTTCGAAAGATCCGGACGGCGATCTCGCCGCGGTTGGCTACGAGGAGCTTGCGGATCGCCATTCGGGCAGGCGCTTCTCGAGGAAGGCTCGCAGCCCCTCCTGGCCTTCCTCACTGGTGCGCCGCTCGGCTGCACGGGCGACCGCGTCCTCCTCGTCGGGCGGCTCGAGCACGAGCCGCTTCGCCTCGCGGACCGCCAGTGGCCCGCCCGAGAGCAGATCGCCGACGACGCGGTCGACGGCGGCGTCGAGGTCGGCGGTGACCTCGTGGACGAGCCCGATCCGTTGTGCGGTTGCGGCGTCGAATCGCTCGCCGGTGAGGAAGTAGCGTCGAGCCGCTGCAGGGCCGATCCGGGCGAGCACCCAGGGCGAGATCACCGACGGGATGATCCCGAGCCGCACCTCGGAGAAGCCGAACACCGCACCTTCGTCGGCGATCGCGAGGTCCGCGCAGGCGGTGAGCCCGGAGCCGCCGCCGAGCGCATAGCCCTGGACGCGCGCGACCACCGGTGCCGGACACCGGAAGATCGACTCCAGCATCAGGTAGAGGCGACGGGCGTCCTCGACGTTCTCCTCGTACGAGAGGTCGATCGACGAGCGCTGCCACTCCACGTCGGCGCCGGCGCAGAAGCTGTGGCCCTCTCCTGCCAGCACCACGGCCCTGGCGTCGCCCACGTCCGCGAAGGCCTCGGCGAGCTCCGCGATCAATGCGGCGTCGAACGCGTTCCGCCGCTCCGGGCGAGCGAGCGTGACGCGAAGGACGTCTCCGTCACGCTCGGTGCGAAGTCCTCGCTCCGGCACCGGCGAAGCCGCCACCTCCGCTACTGGGGAGCCTCCGTCGAGCCTACGGCTCCTGTGCGCTCACTACTCGGGTGGAGCTTCTCGATCAGAGCCTTGACGTCCCTGAGCACGTCCGCCTCCTCGTGCCCGAAGTCGTCGAGGTAGGCGTGGAGGGCGTTCTGCAGCAGGCGCAGCTCGTCGTCGGTCAATTCGATCGTGTGCATTGCGAGAACTCTATGTCCCTGGTCTGCCGGAGTGGAAGGGGCCCGCCCGTGAGGCGGGCCCCGATCGCTTCGATCAGCAGAAGACGACGACGTAGAAGTTCCTGTCCGCCGCGGCTCCCGCGCTGGTGAAGGTGACCACGCGTACGCCGGTGGCGACGCCGAGCAGCCGGCCTGCCGAGATCTCGCCGGGGAAGACGCCGAGAGTGGGGCCGCCGATCGTCGCCTGGTAGCTGCAGTCGGTCACGTCCTGGCTGAAGACGACCTGGTACTCGCCGGTCGCGTTCTTCTGGGCGGACGCAGCGCCCTTGTTGCGTACGAGGGTGCCGTTCTGGTCGACGACCGCCCACAGCCCGCTGGCCGAGTCGCCCTTGTCGCCCTTGTCGCCTTTCGCACCCGCCGCCCCTGCCGGGCCGGCCGGGCCTGCCGGGCCTGGCAGGCCTCTGAGGCCCCGTAGACCTCTGAGGCCCCTGAGGCCGCGCGGGCCGCGCGGGCCGCGCGGGCCTTTGGCCTGTGAGCTCGACTTGCCGGCGTTTGCCTGTGCCTTCTGGGGTGCGGCGCTCTTGTTCGGGACAGCAGTCGCGGCATAGCTCCCTCCGCCGAGCGCAAGCGTGAGGGCGACGCAGGCAACGACCATGGCCGGTGACGGCCAACGAATCTTGCGTAGCACTGAATACCTCCTCCGTTACTGGACGCCGGGATGGTAATCCCTCGAACCGGACTCCGTACGTCCTCCGAACGAGGTGTTTACATCCGAAAGATTCCAAACCCTGTCTCGGGGATCGGGGCGTTCAGCGCGGCCGAGATCCCGAGCGCGAGCACGCGGCGGGTGTCGAGGGGGTCGATGATCCCGTCGTCCCAGAGCCGCGCGGTCGAGTAGTACGGGTTCCCCTCGGCCTCGTACTTCGCCTTGATCTCGTCCGGATCCGCGTCGCCGACCATCGTCAGCACGGTCGCGGCTTGCTCGCCGCCCATCACGGAGATCCGGGCATTGGGCCACATCCAGAGCTGGCGTGGAGAGTAGGCGCGGCCGCACATGCCGTAGTTGCCGGCGCCGAACGACCCGCCGATGACGACGGTGAACTTCGGGACCTCCGCGCAGGCGACCGCCATGACGAGCTTGGCGCCGTCACGGGCGATCCCCCCGGCTTCGTACTCCTTGCCGACCATGAAACCGGTGATGTTCTGGAGGAAGACGAGCGGGATCCGGCGCTTGCAGGCGAGCTCGACGAAGTGCGCCCCCTTCTGGGACGACTCGGCGAACAGGACGCCGTTGTTGGCGAGGATCCCGACCGGATAGCCCTCGATCCGGGCGAACCCGCACACCAGCGTCTCGCCGTAGAGCGCCTTGAACTCGTGGAAGCGGCTGCCGTCGACGAGCCGGGCGACGACTTCGCGGACGTCGACCTGTTCGCGGAACGTCTGTGGGATCAGCCCGTAGAGGTCGGTGGGGTCGACGGCGGGCAGCTCCGGGGTCGCGATCTCCCAGGGCGGGTCCGGCTTTCGGGCGCCGAGGTTGCGGACGATCGTGCGGGCGATCGCGAGTGCATGCTCGTCGCCGGCGGCGTAGTGGTCCGCGACGCCGGACTGGCGGGTGTGCACGTCGGCGCCGCCCAGCTCCTCCGGGGTGACGTCCTGGCCGGTCGCGGCCTTCACGAGCGGCGGGCCGCCGATGAAGATCGTCCCGGTGCCGCGGACGATCACGGTCTCGTCGCTCATCGCCGGCACGTAGGCGCCACCGGCGGTGCAGGAGCCCATCACGACGGCGATCTGCGGGATTCCCCGGGCGGACATCCGTGCCTGGTTGAAGAAGATGCGGCCGAAGTGGTCGCGGTCGGGGAAGACCTCCGCCTGAAGCGGGAGAAAGGCGCCGCCGGAGTCGACCAGGTAGAGGCAGGGCAGGCGGTTCTGCTCGGCCACCTCCTGGGCGCGTAGGTGCTTCTTGACCGTGAGCGGGAAGTACGTGCCGCCCTTCACGGTCGCGTCGTTGGCGACGATCACGCACTCGCGACCCTCGACGACGCCGATTCCGGTCACGACTCCGGCCGACGGGGCTTGTCCGTCGTACATATCCCAGGCGGCCAGGGCGGAGAGCTCGAGGAAGGCGCCGTCGGGGTCGACGAGCAGGTCGATCCGCTCGCGTGCGGTCAGCTTTCCGCGCGAACGGTGCCGCTCCAACGACGTCTCGCCGCCTCCCGCTGCGACCAGCGCCGTCCGGTCGCGCAGCTCCGAGACCAGCCCGGCCATTGCCTCGCGGCGCCGCAGAAAGAGCTCGCTCTCCCGCTCGACCTGCGAGGTCAGCACCGCCATCGCGCGGAGACTATCTCCGGGCGCGGTGCTCAGGTTTGCCTCTGCTCTTGCCGATAAGGAAGGCGCCGGTGCGGCCTGCTGGGAGAGGCAGAAAGCAGAGCCGCACCGGCAGCTACGGTCCGCACATCGGCGAGCCGATGCGTCCTCGCGGCCGCAGCGAGGCAAGAGTAACGCCGTTCGGCGGACTTGTCGTTCCCCGGGCTGCGTACCATCCGCCCTCATGGCCAGGCGCCCGCTGTGGGAGGTCACTCGTGATCTGACGGCCGTCTGCATGGGGCGCACGGCCGCCGATCTGGTCATCCGAAACGGCCGCCTGGTCGACGTGCACACGCGGGAGATCCTCGACGGCGCGGACGTCGCGGTGGCGCGCGGCCGGATCGCGATGTTCGGCGACGTCTCCCACACGATCGGGCCCGAGACCGAGACGATCGACGCGGAGGGAGCCTTTCTCGTCCCCGGTCTGATCGACACGCACCTGCACGTCGAGTCGGTGATGGTGACCGTCACCCGGTTTGCCGAGGCCGTCCTCCCGCGCGGGACGACAGCCGCGTTCATCGACAACCACGAGATGGCGAACGTCTTCGGGCTCGAGGGAATGCGCTGGATGCTCGACGAGGGCCGCCGCCTGCCCTTGAAGGTCTACCTCGCCGTCCCGTCGTGCGTGCCCGCCCTGCCCGGGTTCGAGGACGCCGGCGCGTCCCTGGGGCCGGCAGAGATTCGCGAGGCCTTGCACTGGGAGGGAGCGGCCGGCCTCGGCGAGATGATGAACATGCCGGGCGTGATCGAAGGCGACGAGGCGGTGCACGCCGCGATCGGCGCCGCGCTCGAGCTCGGCAAGCCGGTCACGGGGCACTGGAGCCTTGCCGGGCTGCGTGACCATCGCCTCCAGGCCTATGTCGCCGCCGGCATCGACTCCTGCCACGAGACCACCTCCAGCGCGGACGCGCTCGCGAAGCTGCGGGCAGGGATGTGGGTCCAGTTTCGCGAGGGATCGACGTTCCGGGACGTGGCTGCCCTCGCGTCCGTCCTGACCGAGGACGGCGTCGACTCGCGCCACTGCCTGCTCGTCACCGACGACGTCCTCCCGCAGACGATCGCCGAGGACGGTCACATGGACCGAGTCGTCCGCCGCGCGATCGCAGAGGGAATCGACCCGCTGGTCGCCATCCAGATGGCGACGCTCAACGCCGCCGAGTACTTCAACCTTCGCCACGACCTGGGCTCGATCGCTCCGGGCCGACTGGCCGACATCCTCTTCGTGGGAGATCTGGGCGACTTTCGCCCGCATCGAGTGCTCGCCGACGGCATGGAGCCGGGAGAGCTCCCGGTCTACGAGTACCCACCGAAGGCGTACGCGTCCGTGCGGCTGTCGCGCCCGCTGAGCACGGCGGATCTACGCGTCGAAACGGGTGGCGAGAGCGCGCAGGTGCGTGCGATCGGGATCGCGTCGGGGAGCGTCACGACGGAGCACCTCGTCGTCCGCATGCCGGTCGTCGACGGCGAGGTGCGCTCTTCGACGGAGCTGGACGTGGCCAAGGCTGCGAGCATCGAGCGCCACGGCGGCTCCGGGACGATCGGTCTCGGCTTCGTGCAGGGTCTCGGGCTTCGCCGCGGTGCAGTCGCGACGACGATCGCGCACGACAATCACAACCTGCTCGTCGCCGGGATGAGCGACGAGGACATGGTGTTCGCCGTCGAGCGTCTGGCCGAGGTCGGCGGCGGGATGATCGCGGTGGGGGGCGGGGAGGTTCTGAGCCTCGTTCAGTTGCCGATCGCCGGGCTGATGTGCGACCGCCCGGTGCCGGCCCTCGGCGCCGAGATGCTCGCGCTGGGCGAGGCGTACCGAGCGCTGGGCTCGCAGCTCGAGAGCCCGGCGATGATGTTCTCGTTCCTCTCGCTGGGGGTGATCCCCGCTCTGAGGCTGACGAACCGCGGACTCGTCGACGGCGTCGAGTTCGAGCTCGTCTCGCCGATCGTCTAGCCGCTACTGGCGCTGGCGTTTTTGCTGCGGGCTCGGCATCCGGCCCTTCTGCATGCGTTCGAGCGCCCGTCGTTGCGCCCGGTTGGCCGGCTGGTCCGTCGCGCCCTGCTGCCCGGCCGCCTCCATCCACGCCTTTCGCTCCTCGGTGCTGAGCGTGCTGAGCGCCTGCTGGGCTCGGAGTGGGTCCTTGTCGGCGCCTGCACGCTTCAGCTTCTTCATCGCACCGGCGAGCTCCGGGTTGTACCGCTCGATTGCGGCCTGGGAGGCCTTCTCGATCAGTCGCCGGAAGAGCGGCACCTTCGACATGAACGCGATCACGGGGCGCAGGAACCGGCCGCCCTGGACGCGCGCGAGCACGGTCAGGAGCCCGAACACGATCAGCAGGCCGCCCAGCACGAAGACCGGGATCAGGTAGACGAGCACGGGGAGATCGTATCGGGCGCTCGCGATACCCGCGCGAGGCCGGCGGCAGGATATGCGACGGGCGCCGCGTAGTGTGAGCGGCGTTGGGGCGCGAACGCGCTAGGTCGCGCCCCAACCATCTCTCTCGGAGCGGGATCGAACCGATCCCGTCGCCGCGACCGACCCGGCCGGCGCGGCACCCGACCGCCTGCCGTGAGCGAAGTGGTCAGCGAAGGGGTCCGCGGGGGAAACCGGCCGTTTCCCCCGCGACATTCAGGGGCGGAGGGACTCGAACCCCCGACCTACGGTTTTGGAGACCGCCGCTCTACCAACTGAGCTACGCCCCTCGGTTCGGCGTCCAGTGTATCGGCGTCGCGCCGCGGGTAGAAAGCGCCCATGACGGACTCAACCCACGAAGACCGCGACGACGAGCGCGAGGCGCAGGAGGCCGCACGCGGGCCGACGGAGCGGGACGAGGAGGGCAAGCCGTACACGCCGGACGACCTCGAGCCGGACGAGGGCGAACCCGAATCGCTCCCCGATTTCTGACCAGTAGCATCCCGGCCGTGCCTCAGGTCACCCAGCGCCGCGCACTCGGGGCCCTCTTCCTGGTGCTCGCGGTCGCATTCGGTGGAATTGCGTTCGCAGCGGGCACTGCGAGCGAGTGGATCATCGTCGCGGCGGCCGCTGCAATCGCGCTCTGGATGGCCGGTCTGGCCGCCCGCGGTCTCCGTCCGTAGCTCGGAATCTGAGGAAAACGCCGAAAGGCCTCGTATTCTTCACCCATGGCCGTGACCGAAGACACCAAGCCCCTGTGGCGGGAGTTCGCGAAGACCCGTGATCGCGTCGTGCGCGACCGCTTGATCCTGACCTACGCGCCGCTCGTCAAGTTCGTCGCCGGCCGGCTCGGCAGCGGCCTGCCGGCCCACGTGGACGAGGGCGACCTGGTCTCGTACGGCCTGCTCGGGCTGATCGGGGCGATCGAGCGCTTCGATCCCGACCGCGACGTCAAGTTCGAGACGTACGCGATCTCGCGGATCAGGGGCGCGATCATCGACGAGCTGCGGGCGATGGACTGGGTTCCTCGGTCGGTGCGCGCCCGCGCCCGTGACATCGAACGGGCGATCGGGGCGCTGGAGGCGAGCCTTCATCGGGCGCCCACCGACGAAGAGATCGCCAAGAAGGTCGGGATCACGCCCGACGAGCTCGACGAGAGCCTGACCGACATCTCGCGCTCCTCGATCGCCGCTCTGGACGAGCTCTGGACGGTGTCCTCGGGCAGTGGCGATCAGGTCGCGCTGATCGACACGATCGAGGACGTCTCGGGCCCCCAACCGTCGCACGCGCTCGACCAGACGGAGCTGCGGGAGGCGCTCGGCGAGGCGATCGCCCGCTTGCCCGAGCGCGAGAAGCTCGTGATCACCCTCTACTACTACGAGGAGCTCACGCTGCGCGAGATCGGCGAGGTGCTCGGAGTGACCGAGTCGCGCGTCTCGCAGTTGCACACGAAGGCGATCCTGCGCCTGAAAGCCCGTCTCGCCGGCACCGCCGCGGCGCACGCTTCCGGCGAGGGATAGGGTCTCCCACCCGCCGATAAGATCGGCGGGACAACCACGCATCAGGGAGGAACCTCGCGCGCATGCCTGCTCAGGAGCCTGGAAGAATCCGCAACGTCGCTGTCGTCGGCCACCGGGGGACGGGGAAGACGTCCCTCCTCGAGGCCCTCCTCTTCCAGTCAGGGGCGGTGAACCGGCTCGGGACGGTGGAACAGGGCACGACCGTCTCGGATTGGGACGAGGACGAGCAGCGCCGCCAGATGTCGCTGTCGGCGACGCTGGCCAACGTCCCGTGGCAAGACCGGAAGATCAACCTGATCGACACGCCTGGGGACGCCGGGTTCCAGGGCGAGGCGATTACCGCCCTGCGCGTGGTCGAGGGCGCCCTCGTCGTCGTCAGCGGCGTGATGGGCGTCGAGGTCGGAACCGGCCGCGCCTGGCATCGCGCCGAGGACGACGCGCTCGCCCGTGTCGTCGTCGTCAACATGCTCGACCGTGAGCGGGCCGACTTCTTCCGCGCGCTGGAGGCGCTTCGTTCTCAGCTTTCCGACCGTTGCGTCGCCGTTCACCTGCCGATCGGTGCCGAGCACGAGCTGACCGGCATCGTCGACGTCTTGCACATGTGCGCGTACTCGAGCCCGGAGGGAGTGCGGGAAGGCGCACGGATCGAGATTCCGCCAGCGGCAGCCGAGCTCGCCGCCGAGTACCGCGAGAAGCTGCTCGACGCTGTCGTCGAGACCGACGAGGCGCTGATGGAGCGCTACCTCGACGGCCAGGAGCTCTCCGCCGAGGAGGTTGCGAGCGCGTTGAAGGACGCGGTCACGCGCGGCGAGGTCTTCCCGGTCGCCGCCGCCGTCGCGACGAAGAACCTCGGCACGACCGCGCTTCTCGACCTGCTGGTCGAGGGCGTACCGAGCCCGGCGAAGAAGGCCGCCGAGATCAGCCTGGACGGCGCGGAAACGGCCGCGTTCGTCTTCAAGACGATCGCGGACCCGTTCGCCGGCCGGATCAACGTCTTCCGCGTCTTGAAGGGGACGGTCGGCGTCGACACCACGCTCACGAACCTGCGCAATCACGGCAAGGAGCGGTTCGGCTCCCTGTTGACGATGCAGGGCAAGGAGCACGCGCAAGCGGACGCGTTCGGCGAGGGCGATATCGGCGCCGTCGCGAAGCTGAAGGACGCCGCGACGGGCGATCTGCTGGCCGACAAGGAGGTTGCGGTCGAGCCTCCGGCCTTCGACTTCCCCGAGCCGGTGATGAGCTTCGCGATCACGCCGAAGACGAAGGGGGAGGAGGAGAAGATGGGCCAGGCGCTCAGGCGCCTGACGGAGGAGGACCCGACCCTCACCCTGCATCGCGACCAGCAGACCGGGGAGCAGCTCCTCGCCGGGCTCAGCCAGATGCACGTCGAGGTCGCGGTCGAGCGGATGAGGCGGCGCTTCGCCGTCGAAGTGGACCTCCACCAGCCCCGCGTTCCGTATCTCGAGACGATCCGGGCCGAATCCCGGGCGCAGGGGAAGTACAAGAAGCAGACCGGCGGCCGCGGTCAGTACGGCGACTGCCACATCGTCCTGGAGCCGATCGAGGAGGGCGTCGGCTACGAGTTCGTGGACAAGATCGTGGGCGGCGTGATCCCACAGGGGTTCCGGCCGGCCGTCGACAAGGGCATCCAGGAGGCGATGCGGCACGGTGAGCTCGCCGGCGCGCCGGTCCAAGGGGTCCGCGTCCTGCTCGTCGACGGCTCGTACCACAACGTCGACTCGTCGGAGATGGCGTTCAAGATCGCCGGCTCGATGGCGTTCAAGGCCGCCTACGAGAAGGCGAACCCGGTCCTCCTCGAGCCGATCATGGAGGTCGACGTCACGGTTCCGGACGACAGCGTGGGCGCCGTCAACGGCGACCTCAACTCACGGCGCGGCCGGCTCCACGGCATGGAGCCTCGCGGCGGCATGACGACGATCAAGGCCGAGGTGCCGATGGCGGAGGTCCTCACCTACTCGCAGACGCTCACGTCGCTCACCGGCGGCCGCGGCGACTATCACATGCATTTCCTCCGCTACGACGAGGTACCCGCCCACATCGCCCAGAAGATCATCGACGAGGCGAAGAAGGCGCGCGAGGAAGAGAAGGTCTAGGAGAAACGCTTCGCGTTTCCCCTAGAGAAATTCCCTGCATGTCGCCTATAGTTGGCACGCCATGAAGGTGATGCGAGCGATGGAGGCAAAGCGCTGCGCGGTCTGCGAGCGCACGCTGCTGCTCGGAGAGCAGGCGATGCGCTTCGCTCCGGACGGCCTCGACGAGTTCGTCGACGTCTGCCCCCTCTGCCAGGAGGTTGCGCTCGACCACGGCTGGGTGCGGGAGGGGAGCCCGATCGGACCTGCCGTGCGTCATGCCCGTCGCCGACGGCCGCTCAGCCTGGCCGCGATCTTCGGTACCCAGCGGCGTCCGACCACCGAGGCCATCGTCGCCGAGCCGATCCTGCGCCGGCTGTCGAGGCAGGAGCAGGCGATCGTCGAAGCGGCGGCGCTCTTCAACGCGGATGACGCGCTCCGGACCATCGAGGGAATCGGCCGCAGCCTGGGCGCTCCGAGGGTCAGCGTCGTCGTGCTCTCCGGTCCGAGCCCGGACGTCGTGATCTCGTTCGTCTGGGAGATCTCCTGGTACCAGTACCGCGTCAACCGGGACTCGTCGCAGCCGGTTCGGCTCGCGGAGCGGGGGATGGAGCCGACGGAGCTGGACGAGAAGTTCAGAGCCTGGAACGCTCGTCTGGAGCACGGAATGGGCGTGCTGCCGGACATCCAGGCCGCCGCCTGAGATCATTTTCCCGCAGGCCTGGTGTCCAGCCGATCGATTCATACAATGAGAGTGGTGGCCCGATGATCTACTGCGTGATTCCGCGTGAGCTCAAGTCCGAGCTCTTCGAGAAGATGGTTGCGTATTACCGTGACAACCCGAACGTCACGGTGATCATCGACCGTCGCGAAGGGCCCGACCGTCGCCGTGGCAAGGCGTACGGTGGCATGCGCGAGATCCGCGACCGCCGCAGGGCGCGGGCGATCGGGACGTTCCCGAAGCTCGACGTCGCCTAACCTGTTCTGACAGCGGGGATAGAGTTCACCGCCGGATGGCGGTAGAGACGAGAGCGTTTCGCAACTTCATCGGCGGCGAGTGGGTCGATGCGGTCTCGGGCGAGACGTTCGAGAGCACGAGCCCGGCGACCGGCGAGCTGATCGGGACGTTCCCGAAGTCCGGCGCCGAGGACGTCGATCGCGCGGTCGAAGCCGCGAAGCGCGCCTTCGAGGACTGGCGGCTCGTGCCGGCGCCCGCCCGCGGCGAGATCCTGTACCGGTTCGGGCAGCTCGTCCGCGAGCACAAGGCCGAGCTCGCCCTCCTGATGTCCCGGGAGATGGGGAAGGTGCTCTCCGAGGCGGGAGGAGACGTCCAGGAAGCGATCGACATGAGCTTCTACATGGCGGGCGAGGGCCGCCGTCTCTTCGGTCAGACGACGCCCTCGGAGCTACGGGACAAGTTCAACATGAGCGTGCGGATGCCGATCGGCGTGATCGGCGTGATCACGCCCTGGAACTTTCCGATCGCGATTCCGTCCTGGAAGATCGCGCCCGCCCTCGTCTGTGGAAACACCGTCGTCTTCAAGCCGGCCACCGACACCCCGGCCCTCGGAGAGCGCTTCGTCGAGCTGCTCGTCGAGGCCGGGGTTCCGGCCGGTGTCGTCAACGTCGTCCACGGCGGCGGCGGCGAAGTCGGCAGGCGGCTCGTCGCGCACCCTGAGGTACCGGTGATCACGCTGACGGGCTCGCGGGAAACCGGGGTCGCGGTGATGAGGGCCGCCGCGGACAACCTGAAGCGGGTCCACCTCGAGCTGGGCGGCAAGAACGCGATCGTCGTCATGGAGGACGCCGACCTCGAGCTTGCGGTCGAGGGAATCATCTGGTCGGCGTTCGGCACCTCCGGGCAGCGCTGCACCGCGGCGAGTCGCGTCGTCGTCGACCGGAAGGTGTACGGCGAGCTGCAGTCGAAGCTTGCGACCGCCGCGGAGGGCCTCCGGCTGGGTCCGGGGTGGGAGGAGGAGACCGACGTCGGGCCGGTGATCAACCGCTCCGCGCTCGAGAAGATCCACTCCTACACGGAGATCGGGCAGGGGGAGGGGGCGACGCTGCTCGCAGGCGGCGAGATCGCGACCGGGAACGGGCTCGACCGGGGCTTCTACTACCGTCCGACGATCTTCGCCGACGTCGAGGCGGGGATGAGGATCGCGCAGGAGGAGATCTTCGGGCCGACCACCGCGTTGATCCCGGTCGACGGCTTCGACGAGGCGATCCGGGTCGCGAACGGCATCCGGTTCGGGCTCTCCTCATCGATCTTCACCCGTGACGTGAACAGGGCGTTCAGGGCGATGCGCGACCTCGAAACCGGCATCACCTACGTCAACGCGGGCACGATCGGCGCCGAGGTGCATCTTCCCTTCGGCGGGACGAAGGACACGGGCAACGGCCACCGCGAGGCGGGCCAGGCGGCGCTCGACGTGTTCACGGAGTGGAAATCGCTCTACGTGGACTACTCGGGCCGGCTGCAGAAAGCCCAGATCGACGTCTGACGCTCGCGAGGGGAGGCGCGGCACGCGGACATGTGCTGTCAGCGCGCGATGCGAGCGAAGCGAGCGAGCGGAAGAGGGGGCTCGCGGGGGAACCAGGGTTCACCCGCGTTACTAGACGGAGTATTCGCGTGCGAGCGTTCGGTGCAGCTCGCTCTGGTCGACCACGACCAGGCTGACGTCTCCCAGCTTGTTGCGCAGCTCTTCGCAGGCGCCGACGTCGGTCGGGTCGGCGACGCCGACGAGCAGCCGGCCGTCCGGGAGGAACCGGACGGGAATCGCGTCGAAGTGTCGCGCGTCCCTCGGGGAGAGGCGCTCGAGCGCCGCGGGGTCGATATCGGTGTCGTCGAGGTCGAGGAACTCCATCTCGTACTGCTCTGCGAGCGCCTCGGAGATCGCCGCCGAGTCGACCCAGCCGGACTGCACGAGCAGCTCGCCGAGCCGCAGCCCGGTCTTCTGCTGGTCGAGCAGTGCGAGCTCGAGTTGCTCGTTCGAGATCAGGCCTTTGCGGACGAGAAGCGTCCCGAGAGGCAGCCAGGCGGGCTTCTGGGCGGGCAGCATCACGTGGTCTATCGGCGGCCACGCCAAAGAACTGAAGACCCAATCTTTCGAGTGATCTTCGAGCGATCTCGGCCGACGCCCCAAGATCGAGGGATGTTGTCCGATGCGCGAGCGACGATCTCAAAGGAACAATGAGCGCAGCGCCCGCCTCATTCGATCCTTACCGGGCCGAGCGAGCAATCGATCGGCTGCTCGGGCACTGCGAGCTCGTCAACCGGATGACGACCGAGACGCAACGTGTTGCCCCGGAGAAGCGCCTGGAGCGCAAGCTCGGGCCGGATCTCACCCGGCGGTTGCTCGCAGGGCTCTCCGCCGCGGTCTGACGCCAGGTAAACGTTAGGACGTGGAAGAGCCGCACGTCCAGCCCATGCGGCGTCAGCCGCTGTTGCGCTCGAAGCGTTGTCATGCCGGCCGGGTCCTCGCCGCCGGGACGAGAAGAACGTGAAGGCTCGCCTGTCGACCGACGGCGGCGCGCGGGGCAATCCCGGCCCGGCCGCGTACGGCTACGTGCTCGAGGCCGACGACGGCACGGTGCTCGACGCACGCGGAGCCGCGATCGGCGTCGCCACGAACAACGTCGCCGAGTACCGGGCGCTGATCGAAGGGCTGCGGCGAGCGGTCGAGCTGGGCGTCGCAGAGATCGAGGTCGTCTCAGACTCGGAGCTGCTCGTCAAGCAGATGCGCGGCGAGTACCGGGTGAAGAACGAGGCGCTGCGAGCCCTCTCGCTCGAGGCGAACGAGCTCGCGCGGAAGCTCCGCCGGATCACGTACAGAGCCGTGCGCCGCGAGCACAACGAGCTCGCCGACAGGCTCGTGAACGAGGCCCTCGACGCCGCGGGCTGAGCCCGGCTCGAGAACCTCGCGGCTATACTCACCGGCGCGCGCGGATGTAGCTCAGTTGGCTAGAGCGTCTGCTTGCCATGCAGAAGGTCGTGGGTTCGAGTCCCATCATCCGCTTCTAGGAAAACCGCCGCATCCGTGGTGGTTTCGTTCGTTGCGGGAGCCAGCCGGATGCGGGGAGCGGCTCCGCGAGCAAATCGATTCGACTAGCCGGGTGGGCGAGATCCCGTAGATCCGCTCGACGTTCGACGCGCTCCCGCCGTAGGCCTTCGCGACCGTGGCGAGGAGCAGGTGCAGTCCGGCCCGCGTCCCCCGAGATGACCATTGACGACGGGCAATCTCGGGCCGATAGGGAGCTCGTGCGAGATCGAACCAAGACCGCGGTATTCCTCTCGGCCGCGATCGGAGTGTTGCTGGCCGCACCCTTCGCCTGGGCCGATACGGCCGTGCTTCCGCAGAGCGACTCGCTGCCCTGGTCCGACCCCAATCACCAGTCGCCGCTCGAGATGCTCGACTCGCAGATCGCCTCAGACATCGCCAAACGGCCGGTGCGGTCCTACTGCAACGGCGAGACCGACTGGAACGCCCTGGGCGCGTCCCGCGAGTTCGACGCCGGCGGCGTCGGCGGCTTCGTCGACGTGCCGCGCTACTACCACTCGAACACGCGGACGTTCTACGACAGCTCGACCGCCGAGCAGCTCTCGCCGCGCGCCTGCTGGTACCTGTCGCGGTACGCGATGGCGGCCGCCAAGCCGACGAAATGCCAGACGTACGCCACCCGGGAGGTGACGACCTCGACGACCGTCTCGTACAGGGCGAAGGTGCGGACGCGCGTGCGGACCCGCGTGAAGGTCAAGGGTCGGTGGGTGCTGCGCTCGCGCTGGGTGACGAAGACCGTCACGAAGACCAAGCAGGTGCCGAAGGTCTCGACCACGCAGGTTCCCGGCCCGATGTCACCCTGCTATGGCCTCACGAGCGCCGTTCCGGCCGTCGGCTGGTCCGAGTACGGCAACTACGTCTTGGCGCTCCTCGTGCTGGCTCACGAATCGGTGCATCTCCTGGATCTGCAGAGCGGACACCCGATCGACCTGCCGTTCGAGGCGCGGGCACAGTGCCTGGGGATGCAGCTCGTCCCGTACGTCGCGACGAAGCTCGGCGCCACGGCCGACGACGCGGCTGCTACGGCCAGGTACGCGTTCGACCGCATCTACCCGAGCTACGAGGGGACAGAGTACTGGTCGGCCGACTGTCGTCAAGACGGGTCGCTCGACCTCTCTCCCGGCGACGGAATCTGGCCGTGATCCCGCGCCGAATCGGACTCCGCTAGCCGTCCGGACGGACACTCGGCCGCGACGGCGTCGGCGCCCGATCAGGAGGACGAAGCCGCCGTCGACCGCGCGGCGGCGCTGCAGGCGGTTGGCGCGTCGTGGCAGCCGGAGGCCGGCCGAGGGGCGCTCGCGACTAGCCGACGCGCACCGAGGTGAACCTGCGCGTCGAGACGCCGGCGAGGACGCTTCCGCCGGGCTTGCGGGCGCGGACGATGATCACCACCAGATAGCCGCGCTTCAACGGCCACGTCGGTCGGATGTGGAACGTCACCGTCGCCCAACCGGAGCTGTCCGTCTG
The DNA here is from genome assembly GCA_963719325.1 of uncultured Actinomycetes bacterium. Classification (GTDB taxonomy): domain Bacteria; phylum Actinomycetota; class Thermoleophilia; order Gaiellales; family Gaiellaceae; genus DATBLE01. Next base: position 91,870 of record CAVRBW010000003.1, on the reverse strand, counting down.
CACCTCGCCGGCGCCCGAGAGCCGGTTGAAGGGGACGCCGACCGCGTAGACGAGCGCTCCGCTCACCGGCCTGCCGCTACGCGTGTCGCTGACTCGGAAGCGCGCCACGAGCGGCTCCTGGCGCGAGCGGATCTTCCGCGGGGAGAAGACGACGCGGTCGATGACGAGCCGGTCGGGCAGCGAGACGGCGTTCACCGGCACTGCCCCCTGGATCGCAGGCGGTCGGGCAGCGGCGGACACGACGCCGGTGGGTTGCGAGTTCGCGTAGCTCGTCCCTCCGCTGCTCTGCGCCTTCACCTGGACGATCAGGCGACGACCGACATCCGCCCCGGTGACGGCGTACGTCCTCCGGGTCGCGCCCGGAATCGGGACGCAGTTTCTTCCGGCCGAGTCGCAGCGAGCCCACTGGTAGAAGAACGAGAGAGCGGTCTGGCTCGACCAGGTGCCGAGCGTCGCGCTGAGCGTGCTCCCGTTGTGTGGCGCTCCCGCGACGGTCGGCGGTGACGCATTGCGTGGCGCGGCGGCTGCGACGACAACCGTCGGGCGCGAAGTCGCATAGGCCACCCCGTTGCCGCCCTGCGCCTTGACCTGGACGACGAGGCGGTTGCCGATATCGGCGCCGGTCACGACGTAGGTCCGGTGGGTCGCGCCGGCGATCGGCGCGCAACGCGTTCCGGAGGCCGTGCATCTGGACCACTGGTAGGAGAAGTCCAGCGAGGTCGAGCTGGACCAGGCGCCTTTCGTCGCCGTCAACACGCTGCCGGGCTGAGTCGGTCCGGTCGCGGCCGGTGGTCTCGTGTTGACGGGTGCGCCGGTCGAGACGACGTGCGTCGGCCCGGAGGTCCAGTCGGACGTCCCGGCCGCGTTCCGCGCCCGCACGACGACGCGCAGGCGGTGCCCGGCGTCGGCGGCGCGCAGGACGTAGGTTCGGCCCCCTGCGTCGCTGATCGTCGAGCAGTGCCCGCCGTTGCCGTCGCAGCGTAGCCAGGAGTAGTGGAAGTCGATCGGGTCGGTGCCGCTCCAGGAGCCGTGGTTTGCCTTCAGAACCTGGCCGACGCCCGTGCCACCGGAGATCGTGGGTCGGGACTTGCCCTGCGGCTTCGTCCGGCCGCCCGCAACCGTGACCCGGCCCGAGCGCACCGTCGCCGAACCGACGCCGTTCGTCGCGGTGACCTCGACACGGAGCGTATGCCCCTCGTCGGTCGATCGGACCTCGTACGACTTTCCGGTCTTGCCGCTCAGCTGCGTGCAGTGGTCGCCGTGCGAGTCGCAGCGCAGCCACTGGTAGCCGTAGCCGAGCGGGGTGTCTCCGGCCCACGTCCCGGGGTCAGCTTCGACCTCGGAGTTGTCCTTCGGCGTCCCCGAGATCGAAGGCTGCTTCGTGTTCGACGGCGCGGTCCCGGCGGCGACGGCGGCGGTGGCAGAGGAGACGGCGACGTTCGATCCGGACGCGTTCGTCCCGATCACCTGGGCACGGATCGTCGCGCCGACGTCCGTCTTCGACGGGGTGTAAGTCGTCTTTGTCGCCGAGGCGATTTCCGAGCAACCGCCGCCGCTCGTGTTGCAGCGCAGCCAGCGGTACGCGTAGGTGTTGCCTGTTCCGGTCCACGAGCCCCCCGTTGTGGAGAGCGTCGTCCCTTGCCTGGCCAGGCCCGAGACCGCCGGCGCGGCGGAGCTCCTGGGAGCCCCCGCGGGGGCTGCCGCGACGGTGGCCGAGGCGGCCGAGTCTGCCGCGGTCGAGCCGTCTGCATTCGTCGCGGTCACGCTCACCTTGACCGTGCCGCCGACGTCTGCGGCGGCGAGCGCGTAGGTCGAGCCGGTTGCTCCGGAGATCGGCGTGCAGCCGGGACTGCATCGCTCCCACTGGAAGGCGAAGCTCGTCGGCGACCCGGCCCACGAGCCGGTGCTCGCGCCGAGCCTGCTCCCCTCGCGCGCCGTTCCGAGGATGACCGGCGCGACCGTCGCCGACGGCGCGGCTTGGGCCCTATTCGGAGTCTGTGGCGCGGCGGAGCTTCGCGAGACGCCGAGACCGAGCGCTGCCCCGGTCGCCAACAACGCAATCGCTGCGGCTGCGGAGTGTCTGCGTGCAGGGTGCCCGCTGGTCGTGGCGGCATTCGGCCGATGGATCACAACGTCCTCCCTCCGTCTCACTCGGCGCAGCGACCCTTCCGTGGTCGCTTCGCCGTCGATACAGACGTTCGGTACCCGCGGGCACGGGGGCTCAACCGCCGAAGTGTTAGGGATCCTTTCGAATTCTGTACGCATTGGCCAAGGACGCAGCCTGACGCTCGGCCCCGGCGGGGGTGGCTCCGATTCCGACCGTTACTCTGGGAGCGAGTGCCGTTTCCGGGACGGAATCGTCGGGTGTTGCTGGCCGCCGGGCTCCTTGCCGCCGGGGCGCTGGTAGCGACGGGCATCCTGCTGGCCGTGTTCCTCACCGGCGGCGTGCGAAAGGCGCAGGGGACGACGACCGTGACCGTCACCGCCCCTCCGACGACGACGGCGCCTCCGACGACGACGGCGCCTCCGACGACGACGGCGCCTCCGACGACGACGGCGCCTCCGACGACGACGGCGCCTCCGACGACGACGGCGCCTCCGACCACGACCGCGCCGCCGCCCGCTCCACCGGGGCCCATGCGGGCGGTCGCGGTCGGGCCCTTCTCGGCCACCGTCGAGTGGACGCAGGCAAATCCCCCGGTGCGGGTCGGCTACGGCCTGCCCGATCTGGGGCCGACGATGTGGGCGTCCGTGACGGAGCGCCGGGCGACGCTGACCGGCCTGCGCTTCTCGACCACTTACCGCGTGTGGGGAGGGGGCGCGATCCTCGATCTGACGACCTCGGCGCCGCCGACGTCACCGATCGCGAGTATCGGAAACGGTGCGATCCTCCTCGACGGCCAGCCGTTCTTCCCGGTGCTCGTCCTCGCGCAGTGCCCGGATGGCTACCAGACGAGCCTCGCCGCAGGGGTCAGTCTCTACGCGGAGAATGCTTGCGGCGGGATCGCCGAGCAGACCCAGGCGCTCGCCGGCCGCGCCCTCTCGCTGACCTCGGCGGATGAGGCCGGCATCGGCGGGCAGGGCGTGATCGGCTGGTACTACCCGGACGAGGCGGACCTGAAGCGGATGACCGGGGCGACGTTGCCGCAGTTTCCGACGCTCGCCGCGACCGGACGGTTGCGTGTGCTCACGCTCACCAACCACTTCTACTCTCGCACGGCGCCGCTGGCCGAAGGGCGAGGCGTCTATCCTGGTCTGATCGCGCAGGCGGACGTCGTCGGTTTCGACCTGTACCCGCTGCAGGAGTTCTGCAGCAACGAGTGGCTCGACGACGTCGCCCGTTCCCAGCGCGAGCTCGTCGCGCTCGCCGCCGGCCGCCCGACCTTCCAGTGGATCGAGGCGTCGACGTGGAAGTGCCACCGGGCGGAGCTCCGCGTGACGCCGGCGACGGTGAGGGCCGAGAGCTGGCTCGCGGTGGCGGGGGGCGCCCGCGGGCTCGGGTTCTTCCCGGCGGGCTGGGATCCGGCGGTGACGCCGGGCATCACGACCGTGACCAGGGAGGTCGCTGCGCTCGGCAGCGCGCTCGTCGCGGCCGACGCTCCCGTGTCGGCGAGCGGACCCGTGATCGCCACCGCCCGTGCGGCGGGCGGCGCGGTGTACGTGATCGCGGTGAACCCGACCCGCGGGACGGTGCGGGCTCGTGTTTCCGCGCCCGGGCTCGTCGGACGGAAGCTCACGGTCGTCGGCGAGGGTCGGGAGATCGGGTCCTCGGGCAGCTCCTTCGAGGACGGCTTCGCGCCGCTCGCCGTCCACCTCTACGTCGCCGCGCCGCGCTAAACACGTTCGTAACGACGCTTAACACGGACTACGCCGGGCCCATGCTCTACTTCCGGCTCGTGCGCCGTCTGCTCGCCGTCCTCGCCGTCGCAGCTCTCGCGTCCATTCTGGCCGTCGGTGCCCATGCGCAGACGCCGAAGGAGCAAGCCTATGCGTACGGCGCGCGTGGCCACGCGCCCACTCTTGCCGTCCGGGCGGGGCAAGTGCCGTCGGGCTTCACCGGCGGCGCGGTCACTGCCGGCGACGGTGAGATTGTGAACGTCTACGTGGAGGACGCGCTGATCACCGCCGACCCGAACGCACTTCAGCGCTGGGCGGACACGGTCGCGGGCTTCCTGCACGGGCCGGAATTGAGCACCGTCACGATCTTCATCGGAACGCTCGACCGGATCCGGCAGACGTGCGGAGCAGGCGCGCTCGGTTGCTACGGAAACGGACGGCTCGTGGCTCTCGGCGAGGATGTCGCCGGCGTCAGGGCGCAGTCGATCGTCGCGCACGAATACGGACATCACATCGCGAACAGCCGGGCGAACGACCCATGGAGAGCCGTCGATTGGGGCACGAAGCGATGGGCGACGTACACGGGCGTCTGCGCGCAATCCCAGAGCGGAAAGCTCTTCCCCGGCGACGAGAGCAACTACTACGAGCTGAACCCCGGCGAGGCCTTCGCCGAGGACTATCGGTTGCTGAACGAGCGACGCGCGGGGCTCGCGGAGTCGGCCTGGCAGGTCGTCGACCAGAGCCTGTACCCGGACCAGACCGCGCTCGACCTGCTCGCCCAGGACGTCACCGACCCCTGGACGGGCAATACGTCCACGTCCTTCCGCGTAAAGCTCGGCGCCGGCGCGAGCGGCCGTGGAATCCGGATCTCGACGCCTCTCGACGGGAGGTTCGTCGCGACCCTGACCGCACCCGCGAGCGCGAAGCTTCTCCTGCGGGTCGTCGACCCGGCGAGCGGGGCGGTGCTTGCGTCAGGGTCGTCTGCGTCACGCATCCAGTCGGTCCCGGTCTCAGTCTGCGGGCAGCGCACGCTGCAGGTGCAGGTGAAGCGCGTGTCCGGTGCGGGCACCTTCACGCTCGCCGTCGCGCGACCCTAGAGCAGCGCAGCGACGACCCTGAGGTCGTCGACGAACGCAGCCAGCTCGGCCTGACGCGACTGTTCGTCCCGCTGGCGGAGGATCGCCGAGGGGTGGATGGTGGCGCTCACGTGCTCGGCAAGCTCCGAGTCGAGCAGCTCGCCACGATGCTGGGTGACGCGAAAATCGCGGCCGAGCAGCGACTGGGCGGCGGTTGCGCCGAGCGCGACGAGCACGCGCGGCCGGACGAGCTCGAGCTCGGCCTCCAGCCAGGGACGGCAGGCGACGGACTCCGACCAGCTCGGCTTCTGGTGGATGCGCCGCTTCCCTCGTGGTTGCCACTTGAAGTGCTTGACCGCATTCGTGACGTAGGTCTGCGCGCGGTCGATCCCGGCCTGCTCCAGCGCCTGGTCGAGAACGCGTCCGGCCGGTCCGACGAACGGATGGCCCGCGACGTCTTCCTTGTCTCCCGGCTGTTCGCCGACGAGCATGACCTCCGCGTGCCGTGCGCCCTCGCCGAAGACGGCCTGCGTGGCGTTTCGGTAGAGATCGCACCCGCGGCACCCCTGGATCGCTTCGCGCAGCTGGGGGAGGGAGAGGCGTTCGGGGAGGTACGCGGCCGCCGTCATCGTGCCTGAGGTACCCCGGGGCGCGGATACCATGCCTTCCTGCCGGCGCCTTGGAACCGCGCGAAGTCGTCCCGACTTCGCGCGGGTTGCGCTTTCTCCATCATCCGCTGCGGGCCGCGCCCGCACCTGTCGGGCGCGGCGATGTTGGCGACCACTGGGACGTGACGTCGGTCTACGCGTGGATACGATGCAATCGTTGCGGCGCCTTGGCCGAGTGGTTAGGCAGAGGCCTGCAAAGCCTCGTACGGCGGTTCGAATCCGCCAGGCGCCTTGGACGCTCGCTCCGCTCGCTTCGCGGGGGAAACGGCCGGTTTCCCCCGCGTGCCCCCTTCCCTAGGCCTGGATCCAGAGAGGCAGTTGTCGGCCGCAATGTCGGACCACTGGGACGTGAGTCGGTTACGCGTGGATAGATGCAATCGTTGCGGCGCTTGGCCGAGTGGTTAGGCAGAGGCCTGCAAAGCTCGTACGGCGGTTGAATCGCCAGGCGCCTTGGACGCTCGCTCCGCTCGCTTCGCGGGGGAAACGGCCGGTTTCCCCCGCGTGCCCTCTTCCCCTGGGCTCTGGAACCAGAGACGGCAGCTCGCCGCGCCCGCACATGTCGGTCGCGGCGACGTTATGTCCGGAGAGACCGTCACGGGACGATGCCGCGCGCGGGGATCGTCGGGGCTCTCGTGTCCTCTTGTGGTGCGCCGCCGGACGCGCGAAGCTCATCTGCTCAGCACTTGTCATCGCTTCCCCGCCGGCCAGGGTTACGCTTGCGCCATGGTCGCGACCAAGATGGACGGGGCGGCGCTCGCCGCCCGAATCCGGCAGGAGGTGGCCGGCGAGGTTGCGGAGCTCGGCCGGGTCGGGCTCGCCACGGTGCTCGTCGGCGACGATCCCGCGTCCGAGATCTACATCCGCAAGAAGCACGAGGCGGCCCGGGAGGCCGGGATCGAGGCGCACGACCAGCATCTGCCGGCGGAGACGTCGGAGAGCGACGTGTTCGAGCTCGTCGAAAAGCTGAACGCCGACGACGAGATCGACGGGATCCTCGTCCAGCTGCCCCTCCCGGATCACATCGACGAGAGCCGGGTGCTCCGATCCGTCGCTCCGATCAAGGACGTCGACGGCTTCCATCCCGCAAGCGCCGGCCAGCTCTATCTCGACCAGCCGACGTTCGTCCCTGCGACTCCGCTCGGGATCATCGCGCTGCTCGAGGAATACCGGGTTCCGCTGGAGGGCGCGCGCGCCGTCGTCGTCGGGCGGAGCACGATCGTCGGCAAGCCGGCCGCGCTCCTGCTGCTGAAGGCAAACGCAACTGTGACGATGTGCCACTCGCGTACGGCCGACCTCGGCCTGCACACCGCCGAAGCGGACGTACTGGTCGCGGCGGTGGGTCGCGCAGGGGTGATTTCCGTGGAGATGGTCAAGCCGGGCGCGGTCGTGATCGACGTCGGGATGAACCGCACCGAGGCCGGTTTGCGCGGGGACGTCGATCCCGACGCCGCCGAGCGTGCCGCCCTGATGACGCCCGTTCCCGGAGGCGTCGGCCCGATGACGATCGCGATGCTGCTCCGGAACACGCTCAAGGCCGCTCGCTACCGGAGCGGACAGCTTGCGTTCCCCGGGGCCGGGCGCTAACGTTCGGCCCGCTCAAACCCTGGGTCGGCGGCTCGGTGCCCGAGCCGTCGTTTGTTTTTGCAGTGAAGGAGGATGTTTTGGCTGAGGGCACCGTGAAGTGGTTCTCGAACGAGAAGGGCTACGGATTCATCGAGCGGAGTGAGGGCGAGGATGTCTTCGTCCACTTCAGCGCGATTCAGTCCGAGGGCTACAAGACGCTGACCGAGGGTCAGAAGGTCGAGTTCGAGGTCGTGCAGGGCCAGAAGGGCCTGCAGGCGGCGAACGTCGTTCCGCTCTAGAGCTTCCCTTTCGGAACCGATGTTCAGGGCCCCCGAAAGGGGGCCCTTCTTTTGGGAGGATGGTGCGAGCAATGCAAATCAGTCGAGAAGAGGTGCTCCACGTCGCGCGGCTCGCCCGGCTCGCGCTGACCGAGGAGGAGGTCGAGCGCTTCCAGGCGCAGCTGAGCGCGATTCTCGAGGCGGTCGGCAAGGTCTCGGAGCTCGACCTGGACGGCATCCCGCCGACCTCGCATCCGCTCGACCTGGTCAACGTGCTGGCAGAAGACGAGCCGCTGCCCTCGCTCACGCGCGAGGAGGCGCTCGCCAACGCGCCCGACCCCGAGGGCGGGTTCTTCGGAGTGCCGCCGGTATGACCGTCGACACGTTGCGGCTCACGGCCGAGGGCGCGAAGGACCTCCTCGACCGGAGAGAGGTCTCCGGGGAGGAGCTCTTCGCCGCGTACCGGGCTGCCATCGACGACCGGAACCCCGAGCTGCACTGCTTCCTCCGGACATGTGACGACCCCGGTGGCGACGGCCTCCCGATCGCGCTCAAGGACGTGATCGGCACGAAGGGGGTCGAGACGACTGCGGGCTCGAAGATCCTCGCCGGCTATGTCCCGGTGTACGACTCGACCGTCGCCGCGCGGTGCAAGGCACACGGGCTCCGCCTCCTCGGCAAGACGAACACCGACGAGTTCGCGATGGGGTCGTCGACCGAGAACTCGGCCTTCGGCCCGTCCCGCAATCCGTGGGATCCCACGCGCGTTCCAGGTGGCTCCGGAGGCGGCTCGGCCGCGGCGGTCAGCGCCGGCCTCACCCCCTGGGCGCTCGGCTCGGATACCGGCGGCTCGATCAAGCAGCCGTCGGCGCTGTGCGGGAACGTCGGGCTTCGCCCGACCTACGGCACGGTCAGCCGCTACGGGATCGTCGCGTTCGCCTCGTCGCTCGACCAGGTCGGGCCGGTCGCGAAGACGGCGCGCGATTGCGCGCTCCTGTATTCGGTCATCTCGGGGCGCGACTCCGCCGACTCGACGACGGTCGACGTCCCGCCGGTCGAGCTGCCCACGGCAGAAGACCTGAAGGGCTTACGAATCGGCGTTCCGGTCGAGATGCGGGACGCAGCGGGCATCGAGCCCGGCGTCCGCAACGCCGTGGCCCGGGCGGTAGAGCTGTGCGCCGAGCTCGGCGCCGAGGTGGAGGAATGCTCGCTCCCGCGCTCGGTCGAGTACGGGCTGCCCTGCTACTACCTGATCGCCCCGGCCGAGGCCTCGTCGAACCTCGCCCGCTACGACGGCGTCCGCTACGGCCACCGTGCTGTTGCCGCAGCGAAAGGCGTTGGAGCGGGCGACGGGCTGATCGAGGTCTACGAGCGCACCCGGGACGAGGGCTTCGGGGACGAGCCGAAGCGCCGGATCATGCTCGGCACGTACGCGCTCTCCGCCGGTTACTACGAAGCCTTCTACGGCAAGGCCCAGCAGGTGCGGACGGTGATCATCCGCGAGCACGCCGCCGCCTTCGAGCGCTTCGACCTGATCGTCTCCGCCACCTCGCCGACGGTTGCCTTCCGGATCGGCGAGCGCGCCGACGACCCGCTCGCGATGTATGCGGCCGACCTGCTCACGATCCCGTCCTGCGTGGCCGGGCTGCCGGGCCTCTCGATCCCCTGCGGGCTCGCGGAAGGGCTGCCGGTCGGATTCCAGCTGATCGGCCCCCAGCGAGCCGAGAACACCCTCTTCCGAGCTGCCCACGCACTCGAGCGGGCGCTGTCGTTCGACTACGTCCCGGAGCGGTTGCGATGACCTGGGAAACCGTGATCGGACTCGAGATCCACGTTCACCTGAAGACGCGGACGAAGATGTTCTGCCGCTGCGAGACGGGCTTCGGCAATCCCGAGAACACGCGCACCTGCCCGGTCTGCCTCGCGCACCCGGGTGCTCTGCCGGTGCCGAACCGCACCGCGGTCGAGTGGACGATCAAGCTCGGTCACGCGCTCGGTTGCCGTATCGCCGAGCGGGCCGTCTTCCACCGGAAGAACTACTTCTATCCGGACAACCCGAAGGGCTACCAGATCTCCCAGTACGACGAGCCGCTCTGCATCGCCGGGCGCCTCGCCGTCCCGAGCGAGGACGGCGACTTCGAGGTCGGCATCGTGCGCGCGCACCTGGAGGAGGACGCGGCGAAGACGGTTCACAGGGGCGGTGAGACCGGACGCAAGGTCGGTGCGGAGCGTTCGCTGATCGACTTCAACCGCGGCGGCACGCCGCTGGTCGAGATCGTCACGCAGCCGGACATCCGCTCGTCCGATCAGGCGCGCCGCTTTCTGCAGCTGCTCCGGCAGACGATCGTCGAGCTCGGGATCTCGGACGCGCGGATGGAGGAAGGGACTCTCCGCTGCGACGCCAACGTCTCGGTCCGTCCGTCCGGCTCCGGCGAGCTCCGCACCCGCTGGGAGCTGAAGAACATGAACTCGTTCGGCTTCATCGGGCGGGGAATCGAAGCCGCTGTTCGCGAGCAGATCGCGCTCTACGAGTCCGGCGGTGCGGTCGAGCAGGAGACCTACGACTACGAGCCCGACACCGACAAGCTGACGCCGCATCGCTCGAAGGAGGAGGCGGAGGACTACCGCTACTTCCCGGAGCCGGATCTCGTCCCGATCGAGCCCGAGCAGGCGGTCGTCGAGCGCCTGCTCGGCGAGCTGCCCGAGCTGCCGGCGGCGCGGATCAGTCGCTACGCGGAAGCGCTCGCCCAGGCGGACGCCTGGGCGCTCGTGACGACCGAGCGCGACGCCGTGTACGCGGCGCTCGTCGCGGAGGGCGTGGACGAGCGCGAGGCCTTCAACTTCACGATGAACCAGCCGATCCCGGCCGGATCGAACACCGCCGAGCTGGCGAAGGTCGTGAAAGCCGCCAAGCAGTTGACGAGAGAGGCGCTGCAGAACGCGGTCGCCGCAAGCGCAGATGCGGATTTTGCGGCTGACGCGTACCTGGGCGAGGTGGCGATCACGGACGCGGGCGAGCTCGACCCGCTGGTCGAGCGCGTGCTCGCAGCCAACCCGGGCCAGGTCGAGGCGTACCGTGGCGGCAAGGAGGGCCTGCTCGGCTACTTCGTCGGCCAGGTGATGAAGGAGACGGGCGGCAAGGCGAATCCAAAGGTCGTCAACGACCTGCTGCGTGAGAAGCTTGCAGGATGATCGACCAGGCGAACGAGATCCTTCGGGTCAAGGGCTACTCCGAGGCCCACCTCTCCGCCTTCGCAGCACCGCTACCCGGCCGTGTGCTCCTCAAGGGCACCAAGATCCTCAGCCCTTTCTCCGACTCGGCTGAGACCGTGCTCCAGGCCGTGCGCGACTGCGTGCCCGGGGCGGACGAGCTCGGCCGGCGGCTGCTGACGCCGCACGAGCTTCGCGACTGCCTAGACTCCGGGCGATGACGCAGACCGCCTCGGCAGCACCCGCCCTTCGCCGCGCCGACCTCCTTCGCTCGCAGGCCTGGCTGAACGGCGAGTGGGTCGACGCCGACTCGGGCGAGACCTTCTCCGTCACGAACCCCGCCACCGGAGAAGAGGTCGCGCGCGTCCCACGGATGGGCGCGGCGGAGACGAAGCGAGCGTTGAAGGCGGCCGACGCGGCGTATCCCGGCTGGCGCGCGCGCACCGCGGCCGATCGCGCCCGGATCCTCCGCCGCTGGGCCGACCTGATGAACGAGCACGTCGACGATCTGGCGCTGCTGCTCACGCTCGAGCAGGGCAAGCCCCTCGCCGAGTCACGGGCGGAGGTCGTCTACGCGGCCTCGTTCCTCGAGTGGTTCGGGGAGGAGGGCAAGCGCGTCTACGGGGACACGATCCCGCAGCCGTCGCCCGACCGGCGGATCCTCGTCCTCAAGGAGCCGGTCGGCGTCACCGCCGGGATCACGCCGTGGAACTTCCCCTCGGCGATGCCGACGCGGAAGACGGCGCCCGCGCTTGGCGCCGGCTGCACGATGGTGCTGAAGCCTGCCGAGCAGACGCCGCTGTCCGCGCTCGCGGTCGCCGTGCTCGCCGAGGAGGCCGGTCTGCCGCCGGGAGTGCTCTCGGTCGTCACCGGCGACGCGGACGACGCACCTGCGATCGGCGGCGAGATGACCTCGAACCCACTCGTCCGCAAGGTGGGGTTCACCGGCTCGAACGAGGTCGGCAAGCTGCTGATGGCCCAGTGCGCCAAGGGCCTGAAGAAGATCTCGCTCGAGCTCGGCGGGAACGCGCCCTTCATCGTCTTCGACGACGCCGATCTCGACGAGGCCGTCGCCGGCACGCTGCTCAACAAGTACCGCAACTCCGGCCAGACCTGCATCACCGCCAACCGCATCCTCGTCCAGGAGCGAGTGTACGACGAGTACCTGGAGAAGCTCGTCGCCGGCGTGACGCAGCTCAAGGTCGGCGCCGGCACAGAGCCGGACGTGAAGGTCGGTCCGCTCATCGATCCGGCCGCGCTCGACAAGGTCGAGCGACACGTGACGGACGCGCTCGATCGCGGGGGAGAGCTCCACCTCGGCGGCGAGCGGCACGACCTCGGACACACGTTCTTCCAGCCGACGGTCTTGACGGGTCTGACCGCCGAGATGGCGATGAGCTGTGAGGAGACCTTCGGCCCTGTCGCCGCCATTCGGCGCTTCGTCACCGAGGAGGAGGCGGTGCGTATCGCCAACGACACGCCGTACGGCCTCTCGGCGTACTTCTACAGCCGGGACGTCGGCCGGGTCTGGCGCGTCTCGGAAGGGCTGGAGTACGGGATCGTCGGGATCAACACCGGCTTCGTCTCCACCGAGGTGGCGCCGTTCGGCGGGATGAAGGAGTCGGGCATCGGGCGCGAGGGCTCCAAGTACGGCATCGAGGAGTGGCTCGAGCTGAAGTACCTGGCGCTCGCCGGGATCTGAGCTTCCTCCAGCGGGAAGAGCCTACGCCGGTCGCTGCTGCGCGGCCGCCGCAGCGACGAGATCGGAGACGCGTCCGGTGAGGACGAGCTGTGAGTCGACCTGCTCGATCACGGCCGCGTCGTGCGTCGCGCAGACCACGGCGGTGCCCAGCTCGTGTGCGAGGCGGCTCAGCAGGTCGGCGATCGCACGCGCATTCGCCTGGTCGAGTCGGGCGGTGGGCTCGTCCGCGAGCAGGAGCGCCGGGCTCGCCGCGACCGCGCGCGCGATCGCGACCCGCTGGCGCTCCCCGGCCGACAGTCGATCGGCGCGATGGTCGAGGCGGTCGGCGAGTCCGACCTCGGCGAGCGCTCGTGCGGCGGTCGCCTCGGTTGCATCGCGCACGCCGCGCAGAAGCAGGCCGAGCTCGACGTTCTCCCGCGCGGTCAGGTGCGGTACGAGGCCGGGCTCCTGGGTGATGAGCGCGACGTGCTCTCCGCGCAGCACCGCGACCTCCGAACGGCTCATCGCGCCGATCTCACGGCCCTTGACGATCACCTCGCCCGCCGCCGGGCGATCGAGACCGGCAAGCAGATGGAGAAGGGTCGTCTTGCCGCTTCCCGACCGGCCGACGACCGCGGTGAACGTTCCGCCTTCGAATGACCGGGACAGGCCGTCCAGAACGGGGTGCGGAGCGCCCGCGAAGCCCTTGACCACGTCGCGAAGCTCCGCGACCACGCTCCTCGGCGTCGGCAGCCGCTCGCCGAGAACAGCGGGTTCCGGTGCCTCGAGGTCCGCGTCGGTGGCTGCGCTCGTGAGCACGACCTCGCCCGCACGATGCTCGGCGTGGAGGTGATGCGGCGAGCCGATCGCCTCGAGGAGCGGGTCGGGGAGGCGCACCCAGCCGGGCTCCGTGACGACGAGCGACGTTCGCCGGCCGGGCCGTCCTTCCTCGACGACGCGGCCGTCGCGGACGTAGACGAGCCGATCCGCGATGTCGGCGGCGGCCTCGTCGTGGCTGACGAGGAGCGCCGTCGTCGCTTGCTCGCGCACGAGCTCGGCGATCAGGGCGTAGACGGTCTCGGCGCTCTCGGCGTCGAGCTCCCCAGCAGGCTCGTCCGCGAGCAGGATCCGCGGGCGATGGGCGAGGGCGGCACACAGCGCCACCCGCTGCTGCTCGCCGCCCGAGAGCCTCGACGGAAGATCGTCGAGCCTCGCCCCGAGCCCGACGCGATCGAGCAGCGCCCGTGCGGCCGGGCGAGCCTCCGCCGAAGGGGTGCCCAGCAGCTCGAGGCTGAGCGCGACGCTGTGGGCGCACGAGAGGTCGGGGGACAAGGCGCGGGCGTAGTGCTGGTCGAGCAGGCCGAGGTTCTCCGCTCGAAACCGCGCCGCCGCACCTGCACCGAGACTCCCGATGTCGGCGCCCAGCACACGAGCGCTGCCGGCGGAGAGGACGTCGAATCCGGCGATCGTCCGGAGGAGGGTGGTCTTCCCCGAACCGCTGGGTCCGAGCACGACGACGATCTCGCCCTGCTCCACCTGGAGCGTGAGCCCTTGCAGCGCGACGGCCGTGCCGCCGGTCGAGTGGTGGATGCGAAAGGCATCGCGGATGTCGATCGCGAAGCTCATTCGAGGCTCCACGAGGCCCGTTCCGGCCGGTCGGTGCGGAACGCGGTCAGGGATGTTCCCTCGGCTACGAGCAACGTCACGGCGCCGAGGGCGAGGATCCCGACCCCGGAGGCGAGCCAGGCAGGATCGAACCGCAGGGGAGGCTCGGGAACGCCGGTCGTGCCCGAGACGCGCACCAGGGAGACAACGAGCTGGGACAGGAGCGCGCCGAGCCCCACCCCACCGAGGAGGCCGAGAGCGACGAGGATCACCCCGCGCGTTCGGAGCTGTGTCCGCAGCCTCTCCGGAGGCACCCCCTGTGCCTCCAGGTCGAAGAAGTCGCTCCGCTCGTCGCGCACCTCGCTGACGACGCCGACCCAGAACCCGAGAACGGCCATGACCAGCGCGACGATCCCGGCGGCGCCGAGAGCGAGCGCGGTCGCATGGGCGAGCGGGTCGTTCTCGAGCTGGCGCTGGAGATCCGCGCGCGACTCGACCACGAGGCTCGCGAACGGCGGGCTCGCGAGTGCCGACGCGACGGCTTGGCGGCCGGAAGCGGAGATCCAGACCTCGTTCGGCGTGCCGTCACCGGCCGCGTCGGCATCGACGGCGGTCGACAGCCAGGCCCGGTCGGCGAGCACGAAGGAGCCCGTGTCGGCGGGTACGGACGGCATTCGCGAGGCCACGCCGACGATCCGTGCATCGACCCGCGTGTCCTGGAAGTCGAGGACTGTCAGGCTCCCCACGCCTCCGGCTGCCCGGGCGACGTCGGGGGACGCGATCACCGGCATCGGACTGTGGTCGGTCGGCTCCGCGGGCCGGAAGACGAGCCGAGCGCCGGTGTCCTGGAATGCGAAGCTCACCTGCGCCCCGCCGGCCCTGTTGACGGTCTCGCCGCCGGTGGGGAGCGCCCACCCGCGCCAGGTGGTCACGAGCCGAGGGCCGGCATCGCGCTCGGCGACGAGCGGGCCCAGCCGCAGCACGCCCGCGGGCGCGGTCGAGACGTTTCCCTCGGCCTCACGATGGGCGAAGGTGAAGGTCTCGCTCTCGGGCAGGAAGAGCTGGAGCCCGACCACCCGCAGCCCCGACTGCCGGACGCGTGCGGAGAGCATCGCGGAGCCGTCGTGCACGCGGCCCAGCGGAAGGGCGCGGACGCGTCCGCGACCGTCGGCCACCACGACGCCCAGCAGCAGGTCGCTGCCGCGGACGCGTGCGGCAACGGACAGCGTCTTCGTCCCCACGGGCAGCGATACGCCGGCCAGGCGCGGCTCGGCCCCGGGTGCGAGCCGGTCGGCGATCCTCCCGGGTGCAAGCGCAGAGAAGTCGGATCGCCAGTGCAGCTGCCTGACCGCTTCTGCTGGAACACCGAGCACGGTCGGAGACAGCACCGACGAGCCGCTCCCGGGGGTCGTCGCGCTCAGGCGCACGACCGGATACGCGTGGACGTTGCCGCCGATCTGCCGGTACCGCTCCAGCGGAGCAGCATCCAGCGGCATGACGAGCTTCGAGCCCTCGCTGACCCGGAAATCGAGCGGCACCTGGAACGCTGCTTGATCGGCCGCACCCTGAGCGAGCGTGGCGCGATAGCTCGCCGCGAAGAGGGCGAGTCCGAGCGCGACGGCGACGAAGGCGCAGCTGACGACCGTCCGTGAAGGAGCCCGCGCGAGCGCAAGCACGGCGAGACGGAGCGAGATGGCTCGATGGCGGGTCAGTCGCTCGCCCATCCGCATGGCCGGCGCGAGCACCCGCGCCAGAACGACCGCGACCACGAAGCAGACGAGCGCGGGGAGGATCAGGAGCAGCACCGTGTTTCCCGAGGTGACGGTGGCGGGGTCGAGCGCTCCGCGGCTGAGTCCGACCCCGATCGTTGCCGCCGCCCCGAGGGCGGCGACATCCACGAGCCGGATCCGTCGCCGTCCCGTCTCGTCGTCTTTCGTGAACGTGGTCAGAACGAGGACCAGGGTCGCTGCCAGCCAGCCCCCGACGAGCGCTGCGACCGCCCAGCCGGCCAGCAGGGTGTGCTGGAGGATCGCTCCGGCGGGTAACCCGGCGGCGCTTGCGATCGCAGTCACGACGACCGCTCCGACGGCGGTGCCGAGAAGCGCGCCGGCGAGCGTCATCGATCCGATCTCGCCTGCTAGCCCGAGGCCGATCTGCCACCGCCTCGCACCTCGAGCCAGGAGACGCCGCCGCTCGTTTGCCAGCCCGCGGCGGAGGCCGACCGCGGCGATGATCGCGAAGCCGAGCAACAGCGCGCTCACCTCCCCGCCGACCAGGACGAGGCGGTGCGCAGCCACTCGTCCGCGCCTCGCCGCGTCCAGAAGCGCGTCGTCCGGGCTGCTCAGCCGAAAGGCCGGATCGGCGGCGTCGAGCGCCGCCTGGGCGTGCGACTCGGCGTCGAGGGTTCGCCCGAGATCCCAGGTTCGCAGACGGTCCGCCCGGAGCGGCGAGAGCCACGAGTAGATGCGGTAGAACGGCGCGAGGTTCGGGAGCAGCCGCAGGGCGTCGACGCTCGGTCCGACGACGATGATGGGGCGGCTCGGGCCCCCGGTCGCTCCCGCCGAGACGTAGCCGAAGAGGGAGGGATCGCGAAGGTCGGCGATCCCGACGCGTTGGAGTCGCACGCCGCCCTCCGCACGCCGTGCGGGGCCGCCGGAACCGATCTGCAGGACCTCGCACCGTGCGTCGCTACACGTGCGCGGCAAGCGGCCAGAGCGGAGCCGGACCAGCTGAGCCAGGTCGTCGACCCCGGCGATCTCGACGAGCTGGCCCTGCACGCGCAGCTCGCGGAAGAAGATCACCCGGCGTGTCTTGCCGGGCGAGAGCGTGGCGAGCGCCCGGCGAACGATTCCGTCTTCCCGGCGATACATGCGGTCGTCCAGCGGCAGTCCGAAGCGGTCGACCCGGAAGCCTTGCGCGCTCGAAGGGACTGCCGCCAGGCCTCGCGCAAGCGCCTGCTGGCGGGCAACGAGGCTCCCGCCGAGGACGGAGACGAGGATCGTGAACGCCAGTGCGACGCCCAAGACGACGAGCGCGGGGCGGAGCGGCTGGGCGCGCAGCCGCGCCCCTGCGACGGCCAGCGCCGCCCGAGCAGCGCGATACGGAAGCCAAGCGGCTGCTCGACGGCGCACCACCAGCCAAGAGCCTATAGTGGTGTCGCACGTGGCGCATCGGCCTCCTCGGTATGACCTTCCAAACGCGGCGCCGGGGTCGCTTCGGGTCGTCCAGACCTTCGTCAACACCGTCAACCTCGAGCGCGGGGACGAGTGGCTGGGGGCGTGGCTCGCAGAACGCGGAGCGGCACCCGGCGGGGGCGGGCTCGCTCGTGCAAGGGTCGTACGGGAGGCGATCAGGGAGCTGCTCTACGCGAACAACCGCCAGGCGCTCCCAGGGACCGGCTGGACGTCCTTGCGGCGCGCCGCCGACGCAGCGTGCCTCTCGATCGACTTCGAGCAGCGGGCGCTGGTAGCCCGGGCGGCAGGGGTCGACGGCGTGATCGGGGCCGTCCTCGCGGCGTCGTTCATGGCGATGGCCGACGGCACGTGGCTCCGGCTCAAGGCCTGTCGCAACCACGGCTGCCGCTGGGCCTTCTACGACTACTCGAAGAACCGCTCGGCCAGCTGGTGCTCGATGAAGCTGTGCGGCAACCGCACGAAGACGCGTGCCTACCGGGCGCGCGCGCGGCCCAAGACGTAGGGCCGCACGATGGTCGGCCCGGCAGGGAGCACTCCCTGCTCGAGCTCCTCGACCTCGAACGCCGACTCGATTCGGGCCAGCGTGTTCCTGTTCGGGTGACAGCCGAAGGCGATCACGCCCCACAGCCCCTCGAGGCGGTCCTGCCGGCTGGCGATCTTCGGGTCGTGCGAGCGGACGTGCTCCAGGAAGAGGTATCGGCCCTCGGGCTTGAGGACCCTCCGGATCTCTGCCAGTGCGCGATCCTGGTCGTCCACCGAGCAGAGGAGGAGTGACCCGACGACGGTGTCGAACGAGTCGTCCTCGACCGGAAGGTGCTCCACGGGGGCCTGCAGGGTGGCGACGTCTCGACCTGCTCGCTCCGCCCGTCGCCTCGCGCGCGGCAGCATGCCGCCCAGCCGGTCGGTCAAGACGAGCTCGTGAATGCCGCCCGGATAGTGCGGAAGGTTGAAGCCGGGGCCGGCGCCCACCTCGAGGACGCGCCCCTCGGCCGGGGCAAGCAGCCTCCGGCGCCCCTCGACGACGAAGGGCTTCTTCTCCGTCGGCCCGCCGAGCAACTCCGTTATCACCGGGGCCAGGCGGTCGCGCAGGGCCATCCGCCGGAGTATCCATAGAATCGGGTCGTGATCGTCGAGCAGCGCGAGTACCGCGTGTATACGGGCAAGCTGAACGAGCTCCTCGGCCATTACGAGTCGGAGGGAATCGCTCTCCAGCAGCGCCATCTCGGCCGGTTCGTGGGCGCGTTCACGACCGACGTCGGCGAGCTGTCGACCTACACGCACGTCTGGGCGTACGAGAGCTACGACGAACGAACGCGCTGCCGTGCCGCTCTGCAGGCGGACGAGGCGTGGCGAGCCTTCCTCGCCAGGATCCAGCCGCTGATCCACACGCAGCAGAACCGGATCTTGATTCCGACGGCGTTCTCCCCGTTAAGGTGACCCCTCCGGGGACAATTAGGGCAGCCCTGGCGCGCGATCTACTGCGCGATACCGCGTCCTCAGTCGCGTCCGTAGCAGGAGCTACGAACGCTCCCTGCGTCCTTGTCTCGCTTGCACCTCGCGCGCCAGGACTGCGAAACCGTCCCCGGACGAGTCACAGGTGACCCTGGACGGCAAGGTCGCGGTCGTCACCGGCGGCGCGCAGGGGATCGGCAAGGCGATCGCCGACGGGCTTGCGGAAGCAGGCGCGCACGTGGTGATCGCCGACCTCAACCCGCCCGACGGCGGGATTCGCGCCGACGTCTCCGACGAGGCCGACGTCCAGCGCCTGGTGGACGAGACGCTCGCGCGCCACGGCCGTCTCGACATCCTCGTCAACAACGCGGGCCTGTACGCGTCGCTCGAGATGCGGCCGTTCACGGAGATCCCGCTCGAGGAATGGCGGCAGGTGATGGACGTGAACGTCGCCTCGATGTTCCTCACCTGCCGGGCGGTGGTGCCGGTCATGCGCGGGCAGGGCGGCGGCAAGATCGTGAACATCTCCTCCGGGACGCCGTTTCGGGGCGTGCCCTTCCTGCTCCACTACGTGACGAGCAAGGGCGCGATCGTCGCGCTCACCCGCGCGCTCGCCAAGGAGCTCGGCCGGGACGGGATCCACGTGAACTGCGTCGCCCCGGGGTTCACGATGAGCGAGGGCGTGCAGGCGCATCCCGAAGTGGTCGAGAAGCTCCGGGACGTCTCGGTCGCCGCGCGCACGATCCAGCGGGACCAGGTCCCGGAGGACGTGGTCGGCGCCGTCGTCTTCCTGTGCACCTCCGCGGCCGACTTCATCACCGGCCAGACGATGGTGATCGACGGCGGGCAGTACTTCCATTGATTCTCGCCCTCTTCGAGTACCGAGACGGCTGCGCGCCGCTTCCCGGCAACAGGGTCTGCTACGACCTGGGCCGGAACGAGGCTCACTTCGGCGCGTGTGAGGTAAGCGGCCGCGCGGTCGTCTGGGAGCTCGCGGAGTACGGCGCCGGCGACGCACTGCTTGCGGCGGACGTCGACCCCGATCCGAGCGTCGACTGGCTGATGCGCTGCGACCGTGTCGACTTCCCGCCCGGCGGGATCGCCTATCGCCACACCCACCCCGGGCCGGGCGTGCGGTACCTCCTGCACGGCACGATCCGGATCGACTCTGCCGGCGTGAGCCACGCCTACGGAGCGGGGCAGGCGTGGTTCGAGAACGGCTCCGAACCGGTGCTCGCGACCGCGTCGGAGACCGAGGACACCGCGTTCGTGCGGGTGCTCCTGCTCCCCCGGGAGTGGGAGGGGAAGCGGACGATCCGCTACGTCGACCCCGAGGACGAGGAGCGGCCGAAGCTCCAGCGCGCGACGGTCTTCCTCGAGCAGCCCGTCAGCCTGTGAAGCGCACCGCGGCGCGAATCTTCGTCGACCAGCTGCTCGTTCACGGCGTCGACACCGCCTACTGCGTCCCGGGCGAGAGCTACCTCGCCGTGCTCGACGCGCTCTACGACACCCCGATCCGGCTCGTCACCGCCCGCCACGAGGCCGCCGCCGCGAACATGGCCGAGGCCTACGGGAAGATCACCGGGAAGCCCGGGGTTTGCCTGGTCACGCGGGCTCCGGGCGCGACCCACGCGGCGGTCGGGATTCACACGGCCTATCAGGACTCGACGCCGCTGGTCCTGCTCGTCGGGCAAGTACCGCGTCATCACCTCGGCCGCGAGGCCTTCCAGGAGCTCGACTACGGCCGCCTGTTCGGCGAGATGGCGAAGTGGGTGGCGACCGTCGAGGACGCCGGAGCGGTTCCGGAGCTGGTCTCGCATGCCTTCCACACCGCCACCTCGGGACGCCCGGGCCCGGTCGTGATCGCGTTGCCCGAGGACGTCCAGTCCGAGGAGGCCGACGCCGCGGACGCAGGCCGCTACCGGCCCGCGCAGGCCTCACCGGCTGCGACCGAGGTCGAGCGTGCGCTCGAGCTCCTGGCCGCTGCCGAGCGGCCGCTGATCGTCGTCGGCGGCGGAGGCTGGACGGAGCAGACCGGCCGCGACGTGGTCGCCTTCGCCGAGGCCTCGAACGTCCCTATGGTCGCCTCCTTTCGGCGCCAGGACTACGTCGACAACACCTCGCGATGCTACGCCGGGATGCTGACGCTGGGCATGGATCCGGCGCTTGCCCGCCGCGTCCAGGAGGCGGACGTGATCCTTGCGCTCGGGACCCGGCTTGGAGAGGTCGCGACGCGGCAGTACTCGCTGCTCGAGCCGCCGCGCCCGCGTCAGACGCTCATCCACGTCCACGGCGATCCCGACGAGCTCGGCCGCGTCTACGAGGCCGAGCTGCCGATCGTCGCGGGCTCGCCGCAGTTCGCGGCGATGCTGCATCCGGTCGAAGGAGCCCGTCGTGCAGCCCGGGTGGAGGAGGCGCGGGCCGACTACCTCGCCAACCTTCGCCACGGGAGGCTTCCGGGCGACCTGCAGATGGGAGAGGTGATGGCGTTCCTGCGCGAGCGCCTCGCGGAGGACGCCGTGATCACGACCGGAGCCGGCAACTTCAGCGTCTGGGCCCATCGCTTCTACGAGTTCCGCCGTTACGGCACGCAGCTGGCGCCCTGCGCGGGCGCGATGGGGTACGGCGTCCCGGCTGCGGTTGCGGCCAAGCTTCTGGATCCGGAGCGCGTCGTCGTCTGCATTGCGGGTGACGGTGACTTCCTGATGAGCGGCAACGAGCTCGCGACGGCGGTGCAGTACGGCGCCGCGATCGTCGTCCTCGTCGTCAACAACGGCATGCTCGGCACGATCCGGATGCACCAGGAGCGCCACTTTCCGGGCAGGACGGTGGGCACGGAGCTCGTCAATCCGGACTTCGCAGCGTTCGCCCGGGCCTTCGGCGCCCACGGCGCCGTGGTCCAGCGGACGGAGGAGTTTCCGGCCGCCTTCGAGGAGGCGCTCGCGGCGGGACGTCCTGCGCTGCTCGAGCTGCGTGTCGATCCCGAGGCGATCAGCCCGCGGGCGACGCTGAGCGAGATCCGCGCCGGCGGCCGATGATCGACGCGACCGAGCTCGCCGCGCGGATTCGCGCCGGCGAGCTCACAGCGGTGGAGGCGGTACGCGAGCGTGTCGCGCGCGTCGAGGAGCTCAATCCGAAGCTGAACGCGATCGTCACGGTCTTCGACGACGCCGAAGATCGGGCTGCGCGGGCTCCTGCGGGTCCCCTGCACGGCGTGCCGTTCACGATCAAGGACACCTTCGACACGGCGGGCGTGCGGACGACACGCGGCTCGCGCCTGTTCGCCGACCACGTCCCCGCGGAGGACGCGACCGCCGTCGCCCGCCTCGTCGGTGCCGGCGCTGTCCCGATCGGGAAGACGAACACGCCCGAGTTCGCCCTGTGGTGGGAAACGGCGAACCTCGTCTTCGGTCGGACGGTCAACCCACACGACGCCCAGCGCACCGCCGGCGGCTCGAGCGGGGGCGAGGCCGCTGCGGTCGCGAGCGGGATGAGCGCGCTCGGCCTGGGCAGCGACCTCGGCGGCTCGATCCGCCTGCCAGCTCATTACTGCGGCGTCGTCGGGTTCAAGCCTACGCACGGCCGGATTCCGCTGACCGGACACTGGCCGGAGACCCTGCTGCGGTACTGGCACGTCGGCTCGCTGACGCGGAGCGTGCGTGACGCCGAGCTCGTGCTCTCGGTCCTCGCAGGGCCGGACGGACGCGATCCGGAAGCCGTCGACGCGCGAGCGCCCGAGCCCGGCTCGCGACCGCGCATAGGCTGGACGGCGTCCGCGTTCGGACCGGTCTCGTCGGAGGTCGTGACCGTCGTCGAAGAAGCGGCCGAGGCGCTCGGCGCCGAGCCGGTCGAGCTGCCCTGGCTCGGGCAACTCGATTGCAATGCGCTGACGATGGCGATCTACGGTGCCGAGAGCGGCGCGTACTTCGACGAGCTGGTCGGCGAACGGCGCGACGAGCTGCACCCGCTGATGCGCCGCCGCCTGGAGGTCCGGGCGCAGAGCCTGGGCGAGTTCCTCGCCGCCGAAGCGGAGGTGCAGGCGCTGCGCCGTCGCGTCGAGGACCTGTTCTCGCGCTACGACGTCGTGGTCTGCCAGACCGCGCCGACGCCGGCGCATCCGCACGAGCTCGAGGAGCTCGTCGTCGACGGCGCTGCGCACCATCCGCGTACCACGATGCGAGCGACGATCCCGTTCGACCTGACCGGCTCGCCTGCGATCAGCGTTCCGTTTGCGCGGAGCGCGGAGGGCCTGCCGATCGGCGTCCAGCTGGTCGGCCGGCGGTTCGACGAGGCGACCTTGCTGCGGGTCGCCCGCAGGCTGACGGACGCTCGGTAGCGTTGCGCCGGTGCGAGATCTTCTTCACCAGACGGCCGATCTTGCCGCCGACTTCCTGGAGTCGCTGCCCGAGCGCCCCGTCTTTCCGGCGGTCGAGCTCGAGGAGCTGCGGGCCCGGCTCGGCGGTGGGCTCCCGGAGGCAGGGCTCGATCCGGGCGAGGTCGTCGCCGAGCTGGCGGCGGCGGGAGGGGACGCTGCCGTGGCGATGTCGAGCGGGAGGTACTTCGGATTCGTGATCGGCGGCTCGCTGCCGGCTGCGCTGGCAGCCGACTGGCTCGCGACCGCCTGGGACCAGAACGCGGGCCTCTACGTCGGCGGGCCGGCCGCCTCGGTCGTCGAGGAGGTTGCAGGAGCATGGGTGGCGGAGCTGCTGGGACTGCCGGCACACGCCTCGGTCGCCTTCGTCACCGGGACGCAGCTGGCGCACGTGACCGCGCTGGCGGCCGCACGCCACCACGTGCTTGCGGCGGTCGGCTGGGACGTGGAGCGCGACGGACTCACGGGCGCGCCTCCCATTCGCGTCGTCGCCGGAGCCAAGCGGCACGCGACGATCAATCGCGCGGTTCGCTTCATCGGTCTCGGTACCGCCTCGATCGTCGAGGTCGCGGCAGACGACCAGGGGCGAATGCAGGCGGACCGAGTGCGGCAGGCGCTCGAAGGGGGAGGGCCTACGATCGTCTGTGCTCAGGCGGGTGAGGTGAACACCGGCGCCTTCGACCCGCTCGAGGCGATCGCGGACGCCGCGGCGGAGGCGGGTGCGTGGCTGCACGTGGACGGCGCTTTCGGGCTCTGGGCGGCCGCGAGTCCGCGGTTCGCTCATCTCGCTGCAGGGTCGGAACGCGCCGATTCGTGGGCCGTCGACGGCCACAAGTGGCTGAACGTCCCGTACGACTCCGGTATTGCGTTTTGTGCACACTCGGAAGCGCACCGCGCGGCGATGACGACGACGGCCGAATACCTGATCCAGGCGGAGCCCGGCGCGGCCCGCGACCAGGTCGACTGGACGCCGGAGTTCTCTCGCCGTGCACGAGGATTCGCCGTCTACGCCGCGATCAAGTCGCTCGGTCGCCGAGGGATCGCGGAGCTGATCGAGCGCTGCTGCGACCACGCGAGCCGGTTCGCGAAGGAACTCGGTGCGCTTCCCGGCGCAGAGATCCTGAACGACGTCGTCCTCAACCAGGTGCTTCTGCGTTTCGAGGACGACGGGCGAACGGCGGCCGTCCTGCGGGCCGTGCAGGAGAGTGGGGAGGCGTGGATGAGCGGCACGACCTGGCAGGGCAGGCAGGCGATCCGCATCTCCGTCAGCAACTGGTCGACGAGCGACGAAGACGTCGACCGGACGGTGGCGGCGTTTGCCCGAGCCGTCTTCTAGAGGCTGACGTGGAGGCGCACGCGGGCGCCGGGGTCGGCCGCCTCGATCTCCACCGATTCGCACAGCTTCCGCGCGATCCAGAGGCCGCGACCCCGCGGCTCCGCGGGATTCGGGGCGAGCACTCCCGTGTCGGGGTCGGCGATGCCGGGCCCGCGGTCTTCCACCTCGCACACGAGCTCGTCTCCGTCGTGCCACACCCGCACGGCACCCCGCCCGCGCCCGTGGGTAATGGCGTTCATGGCCACCTCGTGGGCAGCGAGCACGACCTCGGCCACTCGTCCCGGCGGTAGCCCGGCGGCGGTTGCCGCAGTCCGGACGAGCTCTCGAATGTCGATCAGCCCATTCGTCAGGTCGAGCAGTTGGACGCGACTGGGCTGGGCGAGGGCGGCACACATAAAAACCTGGAAACGGCAGCATCTTCCATCCCCTCGGGCCGGTTATCCCAAACGCCGTCAGTTCAGGGAGGGGTCCTCGGGCATCAGCGCGACGACGCGATAGATGCCGCCCTTGCGGCGGAGCACCGAACCCCACAGGTCGGCCTCGGGCTCCGGAAAGAGGTCGGGTGCGAGCGGGTCCTCGACGATCCAGGACGACTGCTCGAGCTCGGCTTCGAGCTGGCCCGCGCCCCAGCCGGCGTACCCGGCGAAGACGCGAGCGCGGCGCGTCGCGGCGGAGAGCAGCTCGAAATCCTCGTCGCCGGCGACGAATCCGACGTTGTCGACAACGATCGCCGCCGCGTCGTCGGGATCCTCGAACTCTGCGAGCACCAGTACTGCGGATTGCTGTACCGGACCACCGACGTAGACGCGCTCCTCGTCGGCGACGAGCGGCGCCAGGTCGGGGACGGCGTCGGCGACCGGCGTCTCCGAAAGGCGGTTCAGCACGAGACCTGTTGCGCCTTCGTCGTTGTGCTCGGTGACCAGCACGACCGCCCGCCGGAAGTTCGGGTCGAACAACGACGGAGAGGCGAGCAGCAACTGGCCTTTCAGGGAGTCCATACGCTCGTATTCTCTCCATGGCGAGGTTTGCCACTCGCCGCTGAGGGGACCCGGGCTCCTATGGCGAGAGTCGAGGAACCGAGCCACAACATCTGGCGTCTGGTCGGGCGCGGACGCGAGGACACCGTTCCCGTATACCTCCATTTCGGCGTGCTGACCGCGATCGCGGTCGTGGTGGCGCTGATCGTCGGGCTCGTGTTTCTCGCGCAGGCCCTCGCCTAGCTGCTCACTCGTACTGAAGGGCCTGCAGCACGTTCAGCCGCGCGGCCCGCCGAGCCGGGAAGATCGCCGCGATGATCCCGACGGCGATCGCGGCGATCGCGAACCCGATCAGCTGGCCGATCGGCAGCGTGAAGACGATGAAGTCGACCCGGGCGACGAGGAGCACACCGAGCACGATCCCGAGGATGATCCCGAGCACGCCGCCGATCAGCGAGGTGATCACGCTCTCGTGTCGGATCATCCGTCGCACTTGCCTGCGCGTCATGCCGACTGCGCGCAGCATGCCGAGCTCCCTCGTCCGCTCGAACACGGTCAGGACGAGCGTGTTCACGATCCCGAACAGGCTGACGACGACGGAGAGGGCCAGGAGGACGTAGAGCACGTTCAGGACCGCGGTCAGGCCTCCGATCTGGTTGTCGATGAACTCGCCCTTCGTCTGCACCTTGGCGTTCGGGTAAGCCGCGAGCTGGCGGTCGAGCGCGACCTTGTTCGCGTCGGTCTCACCACCGCGCATCCGCACGAACGAGTAGATGTTCTGCGGCTGGTCGTAGATTCGATCCCAGGACGCGTTGGAGATCGTCACGGAACCGAACGGCGAGCCGCCCGTCGGCGGCTTGAAGATGCCGCGCACCTCCAGCGCAAGCATGGTTCCGCGTGCCGAGGTCAGGGTCAGCGGCGAGCCGACCGTGAGATCGTGCTTCTTCGCATACGAGTCGGTGACGAAGGCGCCGTTGTGCCCGAGCGTCGCCAGGACGCGATTCGAGCCCTGCTTCCACTTCAGGTTGAAGATCTGCGATGCCTGCGGGTTGACTGCGGTCGCCTGGATCACCTTGTTGAAGACGAGGGCGTCGCCGCCCCGCACGTTGGCGTACGCGAATACGCCCGGTGTCTTCGCCGCGGCGTTGCCCGCCGCGATCGGGATCGGCGAGAAGTTGTTCTCCGCCGTGATCGCATAGCCGCTGATCCAGAGGTCGTTCACCGCTCCGCGGAAGCTCTTCGTGATCCCGGCGGCGAGCACGGAGACGAGCGTGACGAGTGCGAGCCCGATCATCAGCGCAGACGCAGTGGATGCGGTCCGCTGGGGGTTTCGGCGGGCGTTGTCTCGCGCGAGCTTGCCGGCCGCGCCTCCGATTCTCGTCGCTGGCCAGCCGAGCAGCTGCGCGAGGGGGCGAGCGATCCTCGCCGAGAGGAGGGCGACGCCGAAGAAGATCAGCACCGTGCCGAGGCCCATGTACACGAGCACCTTGGTCGTGCCGAGACCGTTGCCGAACAGGCCGTATGCGAGCGCGGCAAAGCCCAGGATCGCGAGCAGCCCCGAGGCAAGCGTGCGGAAGTGCGCGAAGCGCGACTCGGGCAGGGTCGCGCCCTCGCGAACAGCCGCGATCGGCGCCACGCGCGTCGCCCGCAGCGCCGGCCGCAGGCTGGCAAGCAAGGTGACGAGAATCCCGACGAGCAGCGCGACGACGACGGTGCGCGTGTGCAGGACGAGGCCGTTGTTCGGGAGCGTGAACCCGACAGCGTCGAAGAGCTTGAACAGGCCGATGCCGAGACCCAGGCCGAGGAAGATCCCGACCACTGAGGAGACGATCCCCATCACGAGCGCCTCGACGACGATCGAGCCCATCACCTGACGGCGCGAGGCGCCGAGCGTACGGAGCGTGGCCAGTTCTCGGGTGCGCTGCGCGATCGTGATCGACAGCGAGTTCGCGATCACGAAGCTCCCGACGAAGAGGGCGATCCCGCCGAACGCCAGAAGGAAGTCCTGCAGGAAGTTGAGGAAGCTCTCCGTGTCCTTCGCGTCCTCGCGCGCTTGCGCCTCGCCGGTCCGAACCTGAGTCCCGGCCGGCAGGATCGCGCGGATCTCCCGGGCGAGAGCGTCGGGCGCGACACCGCCCTTCGCCTTCGCCCTGATCTGGTCGAGCTGGCCCTTCTTCTGGAACAGGGCCTGCGAAGTGGGGAGGTCGAACCCGGCAAGCGTCGCTCCGCCAAGGCTGGTGGCGCCGCCGAACTTGACCAAGCCGGAGATGCGCATTCGTTCGACAGGACCATTCGCCTGGACGCCGATCGTCTGGCCGACCGAGAGATCCTTCTTGTCCGCCGTCGACCGGTCGATGACCACCTCGTTCGCCTTCGGCCACGAGCCCTTGGTCAGAGTCAGCGTGTTGAAGGAGGGTCGCGTGGGATCGACGCTGAAACCGAGGTTCGGCGCGCCGCCGAACGCGATCACCTTGCCGTTCGGGCCGATCAGGTGCGCCTCGCCGCCCACGCCGCCGACGGCGTCTGCGACATCCGGCAGCTTACGAACGCGAACGAGCAGCGACTCGGCGAACGGGGGCTCGGTCGTGCTCGACTGGTTCGAGAGGTCGAATGCGGCCTTTCCCGTGATCGTCGCGTCGGTGCCGCTGTAGATCTCGTTGAAGATGCCGCCGAAGGCGTCCTTGATCGAGTCGGTGAGGATGTACGTGCCGGTCACCATCGCGACCCCGAGGACGATGGCGATCGCCGTGAGCCCGGTTCGCAGCTTTCGCGTTCCGAGGCCCTTCAGCGCGAAGCGAATCACTGGTTTGAGATCTCCTCCATCGCCGAGATTACGTCGTGCGGCTGGGAGCGGGGGAGCTCCTTGACGATGTTTCCGTCGGCGAGGAAGAGGATGCGGTCCGCGATCGACGCGGAGCGCGCGTCGTGCGTGACCATCACGGTCGTCTGCCCGGTGGACTCCACCGCGTGGCGGAGGAGCTCCAGGATCTCGCCACCCGTCTTGGAGTCGAGGTTCCCGGTCGGCTCGTCGGCGAAGACGACCGTCGGCTTCGAGACCAGCGCGCGGGCGATCGCGACGCGCTGCTGCTGGCCGCCGGAGAGCTCGGATGGCCGGTGCTTCCGGCGATCCTTCAGGCCGAGGTTCCCGAGCAGCTGCTCCATCCACTCGTCGTCTGTCTTCTCGCCCGCGATGGTGAGCGGGAGCGTGATGTTCTCCTCGGCGGAGAGCATCGGCAGCAGGTTGAAGAACTGGAAGATGAAGCCGATGTGGGTGCGCCTGAGCTTCGTCAGGTCGGTGTCGCCCAGCGTGGTGATTTCCGTGCCGTCGATCGCGACCTTGCCGGAGGTCGGCCGATCGAGCCCGGCGAGGATGTGCATCAACGTCGACTTGCCGGAGCCGGACGGCCCCATCACCGTCGTCAGATTGCCGCGCGTGACGTCGAGTGAGACCCCTCGAAGGGCGTCGACAGCCGTGTCGCCCTCCCCGTAGCGGCGAGCGACGTCGGTGGCGACTACGACTGCTCCGTTGGCGTTCATCTGACGACGCTTCACCCTATACAAGGTTTTTGGTGTCGAGGTGGTTAGCTCCGGTCGCCGTCTGCGTCACCGTGGTAGTCGCGAGGCGCGACTGACCGTGTGCCCGGCCATCGTGATCGCTAGGCTCAGGCGCAAATGGCCGAGAAGCGGTACCTGTTCACCCCGGGACCGACCCCGGTGCCGCCGGAGGTGCTGGCGGCGCTTGCCGAGCCGGTCGTCCATCACCGCGGCCCCGACTACCGCGCCGTCTTCGGCGAGT
This sequence comes from uncultured Actinomycetes bacterium, assembly GCA_963719325.1. GTDB lineage: Bacteria > Actinomycetota > Thermoleophilia > Gaiellales > Gaiellaceae > DATBLE01. The sequence continues at coordinate 62,825 of CAVRBW010000003.1, read as the reverse complement.
GCCTCGAGCGCCTCGCGACCGTGTGCCGCACCACCGGCGACGTCCTCCTCTTCACGTCTTCGGGGACGGGCGCGATGGAGTCGGCTGTGGCGAACCTCTGCTCGGCCGCTGATCGCGTCGTGGTCGTCTCGGCGGGAAACTTCGGCGAGCGCTGGCAGAAGCTCGCCGCGGCGTACGGCTGTGAGGTGGACGCTCTGGCCTACACCTGGGGTGAGACGCCGAGCGCGGATGACCTGAGCGGGCGCTTGGCCGAGCTCGGAGGCGCGAAGGTGGTCTTCCTGACGCATTCGGAAACGTCGACGGGTGTCGTCGCCGACATCCAGGCGCTCGCCGCGGCCGCGAAGGCAGCCGGCGCGATCGTCGTCGTCGACGGTGTCTCCAGCCTCGGTGCGGTACCGGTCGAGACCGACGCCTGGGGGCTCGACGTCGTTGCCTCCGGCTCGCAGAAGGCGCTGATGACGCCGCCGGGGCTCGGGCTCGTCACGGTCTCACCTGCTGCCTGGGAGGCGCTGGGAAGCTCGCCGCGCTTCTACTTCGACTGGGAGAAGACGCGAGCGGGACAGGCAAAGCTGGACAGCGCGTTTACTCCTGCGGTCTCGCTCGTCCGGGCGCTGAACGTTGCTCTGGGCCTCCTGCTCGAAGAGGGGCTCGATGCGGCATTCGAGCGTCACGTTCGGCTCGGGCGCGCCTGTCGCGAGGGCGCGAAGGCGATGGGGCTCGAGCTGTTCTCGCCGGACGAGGACCGCTCGGCGGTCGTCACGGCGATCCGCGCGCCCGAGGGAATCGACGCGAGCGAGCTCGTGCTCGCGCTGCGCGACCGCTACGGGGTCACGCTCGCCGGCGGCCAGGGAGCGCTGAAGGGGAAGGTCTTCCGCATCGGCCACCTCGGGTACTACGACGTCTTCGACATCGCCACCGCTCTCGGAGCCCTCGAGCTCGCGCTTGCGGAAGCCGGGGCGGACATCGAGCGCGGCGTCTCGGTCACCCGCGCACTGGAAACGTTCGCCGCACCGGCACCCGTTTGAGCAGCCGGTTTCGCGTCCTGGTCCGGGAGCCGATCGCGGAGGCGGGCATCGCCTTGCTGCGAGAGCGGTTCGACGTCGACGTGGACGGGGAGTCCGACCTCGGCGAGGTGATCGGCCGCTATGACGCAATCGTCATCCGCTCGGCGACGAAGATGTCCGCGGAGCTGATCGAGCGCGGCGAGCGGCTCAAGGCGATCGGCCGCGCGGGCGTCGGTGTGGACAACGTCGACGTTGCGGCGGCGACCAGGCGCGGGATCGTCGTCGCGAACGCGCCCGAGTCGACCGTCGTTTCAGCCGCCGAGCAGACGATCGGGCTGCTCGTCGGCCTCGCGCGCAACATTCCGCAGGCGCACGCTGCGCTCAAGGACGGGCGCTGGGAGCGGTCGCGCTGGGGCGGCGTGGAGCTCGCCGGCAAGACGCTCGCCGTCCTCGGGTTCGGTCGCATCGGCCAACAGGTCGCCCGCCGCGCTCTCGGGCTCGGGATGCGGGTCGTCGCCTTCGACCCGTTCGTCGGCGAGGATCGCTTCCGCGAGGCGGGCGTCGAGCGAGAAGAGCGACTGGAAGACGCGCTTTCCGCCGGTGACTTCGTCACCCTGCATCTCCCGCTCACCGACGAGACGCGCGGGATCATCGGGCGCGAGGCGCTGGCGACGATGCGCGAAGGCGCGCGGCTCGTCAACGCAGCCCGCGGCGCGCTCGTCGACGAGGAGGCTCTGATCGAGGCGCTTCAGTCGGGCCACCTCGGAGGAGCGGCGCTCGACGTCTTCTCGCAGGAGCCTTACGCAGGCCCACTGCTCGAGCTCGACGACGTCGTCGTCACGCCGCATCTGGCCGCCTCGACCGACGAAGCGCAGGATCGGGCCGGCGTGATCGTCGCCGAGCAGGTGGTCGCCGCACTCGAGGGCGGTCTGGTCTCGAACGCGGTGAACATCCCCGTCGTCGACGCCACCGATCTCGAGGTGCTCGGGCCGTTCATCCCGCTGGCGGCGAAGCTCGGCCGGTTGGCGGTCGAGCTGGCCGGCGACTGGCCGTCGCGTGTCGTCGTCGCCGCGCACGGCCCGCTCTCCGAGTTCGACACCCGCCTGCTGACCGTCGCGGCGCTGAACGGCATCTTCCAGGGCCGCGTCGACCAGGCCGTCAACTACGTGAACGCGCCGGTGATCGCTGCCGAGCGCGGGATCGAGGTCGTCGAGGAGCGCCTCCGTGCATCCCGCGACTACATGAACCTCGTCGAGGTCCGGGCCGGAGACGTCGCCGTCTCGGGTACGACCATCGGCCCCGAGCCGCGCCTCTTCCTGGCAGGTGCCTTCGGATTCGGCATCGACCTCGAGCTCGCGCCGAACCTCGTCTTCTTCCGCTACGACGACGTTCCGGGTGTGATCGGACTGGTGGGAACGATGTTCGGAGAAGCCGGCGTGAACATCGCGAACATGGCCGTCTCCCGTACGAAGCAGGGGGGGAAGGCGCTGATGGCGCTCTCGATCGACTCGCCCGCTCCTCCTGAGCTCGTCGAGCGGATCCGATCCGAGGGCTTCGACGACGCCCGGTTCATCTTCCTCGGCTAGCTCCTAGGGTGAGTAGCCGCTCCGCACGAGCGACCAGACGGGCGTGAACAGGGGCGACGGCAGCTCGTCCCAGTCGTGCCAGCCCCAATCCGCAGCCTTGTCCGGCTCGCGGACGTACGGCTCGCCTACGGCTTGGTCCACCTGCACGAAGCGCGTCCGAAACGCGAGTCGCGATTCGGGAAAGCCGTCGAGCGTCTCGAAGACCACGCGACCACCGCCGGCTTCGATGCCGGTCTCCTCGAGCAGCTCGCGCCGCGCGCAGTCCCACGCCGACTCGCCTGGCCGCGGTTTCCCGCCCGGTGGCGACCACGTGCCGTGCCCGTGCGCCGAAAGGCGCCGGCCCAGCAGGACCTTGCCGTCGCGAACCACCAGGACGCCGATGCCGGCCAGCTCGTCGATCACCTCCGCCTCGATCAGCGTCAGGTCGCGGCTGACCCGGTCGTCGCGCCAGTATCCGGCCCCGGCTGCGTACCGGTCGCCGAGGAGCCCGACGCCGGCGCGTGCGTGAGCGGCTTCGAGCGGTACGACAGGCTGGCCCGCCGCCGCCGCAACGTGGATGTGCTCGACCCGGCCTTCCATCCTCAGACGACGCTACCAACGCCACTGGACCGCGCGGTACCCTTGCCGGAAATGGATCCGACGAGCATTGCGGAGGCCTGGCCGGAGCCAGTCGAGCGAGTGAGCACGGCGCTGCGCGAGGCCGGGGCGGAGGCTCGGATCGAAGAGTTCTCGGAGGCGCGAACCGCGGAAGACGCGGCGCGTGCGATCGGTTGCGAGCTCCGGCAGATCGTCAAGTCCCTGCTGTTCGACTGCGGCGGACGGCCGGTGCTGGTGCTCGTACCCGGCCATCGCCGGGCAGACAAGAGCAAGATCGCCGCGGCGGCGGGAGCGGGCCGGGCCCGGGTCGCCGGTCCGGAGCAGGTCGAGGAGGCCACCGGCTTTCCGCCCGGGGGCGTTTCGCCGTTCGGCCTCAGGCGTGTGGAGCAGGTCCTGGTCGACCAGAGCCTGCTCGGCGAGGGCCTGGTCTGGGTCGGTGCGGGCACGACGAGGCACATGGCGGGCCTTCCGCCGACCGAGCTGGTGCGGGTGTCGAGGGCACGTGCGGTCGACGTCGTCGAGGACGCGTAACATTTCCGTGAGCGAACGAGGGAGCCCCACATGCAGGAGACCGAGAAAATCTGGATGAACGGCGAGCTCGTGGACTGGGCCGATGCCCGGATCCACGTCGCCGCTCACGGGTTGCACTATGGGACGGGTGTCTTCGAGGGCATCCGCTGCTACGACACCGAACGCGGGCCGGCGGTCTTCCGTCTTGTCGAGCACATCCGGCGACTCGAGAGCTCGGCCAAGCTGCTGTACATGGAGCTTCCGTACTCCCTCGAGGAGCTGCGGGCCGCCTGCCACGAGACGATCGCGGCCAACGAGCTCTCGGAGTGCTACGTGCGTCCGATTGCGTTCTTCGGCTACGGCGAGCTCGGCGTCCACACCGGGGCGAACCCGGTCGACGTCGCCGTGATCTGCTTCCCGTGGGGCGCATACCTCGGCGAAGAGAGCCAGAGCCGGGGGATCACCGCGATGATCTCGACCTGGCGCCGCGTCGGCCCGAACACGATCCCGCATGCGGCCAAGGCGACCGGGGTCTACCTGAACTCGATGCTCGCGACGCACGAAGCGCGCCGCGCGGGCTACGACGAGGCGATCCTGCTGACGCAGGACGGCAACATCGCCGACGGCCCGGGCGAGACGATCTTCGCCGTCAAGGACGGCACGATCTTCACGCCCGACCTGAGCGCCTCGATCCTCCCCGGAATCACCCGCGACACGGTGATTCAGATCGCCCAGGATCTCGGGCATCCGGTCGTCGAGAAGCCGCTGATCCGCACCGATCTCTACATGGCCGACGAGGTCTTCTTCACCGGCACCGCGGTCGAGGTGACGCCCGTCCGGTCGATCGACAACCACGAGATCGGGGTGGGGCCGGTGACGCTCGAGCTGCAGGCGGCGTACGCCGACACCGTGCGCGGGCGCAGCGAGCGCTGGCCGCACTGGCTCGACTACGGAACCCCGGCCCGCGCCGGGGCATAGCCCTAGCGCCGGGTAGCGAGCAGGACGTCGACGATCCGGCGCTGGTCCGCGTCGCCGAGCGCGGAGCCGCTCGGCAGGCAGAGCCCATGCTCGAAAAGTGATGCCGAGACCGCACCGCCGTAGGCCGGCGCGGACTCGTAGATCGGCTGGAGGTGCATCGGCTTCCAGAGCGGGCGGGCCTCGATGTCCTCGGTCTCGAGCGCCAGACGGATGGCTTCACGTTCCGTCCCGGCTTTCACAGGGTCGACGACGATGCAGGTCAGCCAGCAGTTGCCCTGACCGTACGACGCCTGCGGCATGAACTCGATCCCGGGGGCCTCCGCGAGCAGTTCGCGGTAGAGCGCGTTGATTCGCCGCCGCGCCGCGACCCGCTCGGGAAGCACCGCGAGCTGCGCGCGACCGACCGCCGCAAGCAGGTTGCTCAGCCGGTAGTTGAAGCCGATCTCGGTGTGCTCGTAATGGGGAAAGGGTTCGCGCGCCTGGGTCGAGAGCTTGCGTGCGTGCTCGATCCAGTCGCGGTTGCGAGTGACGAGCATCCCGCCGCCGCTCGTCGTGATCACCTTGTTGCCGTTGAACGAGAGTGCGCCGAGATCGCCCTGGCCGGCAGCCGGCGCGTCCCGGTGGGAGGCGCCGAGCGACTCCGTGGCGTCCTGGATCAGCGCGACCCCGCGCCGGTCGCAGATCGCGCGAAGCGTCGCGTAGTCGCAGCATTGACCGTAGAGGTCGACGGCGATGACCGCCTTGATCCGCGGTCGCTCGGCGAGTGCTTGGTCGAGCAAGGCCGGGTCGATCGTCCACGTCGCCGAGTCCGCATCCACGAAGACGGGCGTTGCCCCCACGTACCGAATCGGATTCGCGCTCGCCGCAAAGGTGAACGAGGAGCACGCGACCTCGTCGCCCGGCCCGACGCCGAGAACCACCAGGGCAAGGTGCAACGCCGCCGTGCCGCTCGAAAGCGCCAGAGCGTGCGGGACCTCGACCAGCTCGGCGAGCTCGTGCTCGAACGCATCGACCTGGGGCCCGAGCGGTGCCACCCAGTTCGACTCGACGGCCTCCTTCACCAGCTCGAGCTCGTGCCCGGAGAGGTGTGGAGGGGAGAGGAAGATGCGTGGCAACGCCCGTCGAGCCTACCCGCGTGTGGATGGAAGTCGCCGGAGGCTGGTTCATAATCAACTCGTGGCCGACACCGCCAAGATGATCTTCCTGGGCTTCGGCAAGTTCGCGCGCGCCGACAAGATCTACGCGTTGGAGCCCATCGAGACCGGGGAGCGGGGCAGCGGCCGTCGCACCCGCGTCTGGGTCGAGGGCGTGACCGAGCCGATCGTCGCCTCGCGCACCGAGCGCACGATCCTCCACGAGATGGGACAGGACGCAGGCGGCTCGGCGATCCTCGACGACGCGTTGGCTCTCGCCGAGCGGCTCGCCGAGGCGGCCGAGCAGGGGAAGGTCGACCTCGGCGACCTGGGTCGGCGTGCACGCAGGCTGCTCGAGAAGACAGCGGGGTCTGCGAAGCCCGAGCAGCTGTTCTAGTCTCGGGCCTCTGACCGGTCCCCAGGTTGGTTGAGCGCACGCGTCTGGTTCGAAGCTTCTTCGCTCGCAGCGTGCACGAGGTCGCGCCCGACCTGATCGGCGTGACGCTGCTCGTCGATGGAGTAGGCGGTCCGATCGTCGAGGTCGAGGCCTACGACCACGAAGACCCGGCCAGCCACGCCTTCCGCGGGCGGACTGCCCGCAACGCTTCGATGTTCGGGCCGCCGGGGCACGCGTACGTCTACCGCTCGTACGGCATCCACTGGTGCCTGAATCTCGTGTGCGAGGAAGCGGAGATCGCCTCGGCGGTCCTGCTCCGCGGGCTGCAGCCGACACACGGCATCGAGCGGATGCACGCGCGGCGGCACACCGACGATTCGCGCCTGCTCTGCGCCGGGCCGGGGCGGCTCTGCGAGGCGCTCGCCGTCAGCGGGGAGCACGACGGCCTCCCACTCGACGAGCCGCCCTTCGAGCTTCGAGGGCGCACCGGCCACGTCGACGTCGTGGCGGCGCCTCGCATCGGGATCACACGGGCCGCGGACCTGCTGTGGCGATATGTCCTGGCCGGCTCCCCGTTTCTCTCCAGGCCTGTTCCCCGTCGAACGTGAACTCGATCAGGAGGACGCAGCCGGGCTTTGCCCGGCGGAGTCCACGTGACGTCGTTTGAGAGGCAACAAGAGGAGGGGGTCCACGGGGGAACCAGGGGTTCCCCCGTGGGGTCAGCCGGGCCGTACCCAGAGCGTGACGGCCATCCTCGGCGCGGCCGCAACGCCGGCCCGTGGCCGTTGCCGCACGATCTCGAGCCCGCGCCCCTTCAGCACCGGGCGCAGCTTGAGCCGCTCGAGCTTCTTGCGAGCCTGCGGCAGCCTCAGGCCGACGACGTTGGGAACGACACCTTGGCGCGGCCTCGCGAACACGATCATCACCCGGTCGAACGAGGACAACCGTCCGCGCGCGGGGATCTGTTTGACGACGACGTTCAGCCGCTGGCCGGGGGACGCCCATTTCTTGATCACGACCGGTGTGAGTGGCTGCGCGGCGAGTCGTGCCCGAGCCACGTCGTAGGTCGTCCCGACCACGTTCGGTACCTCGACCTCGTTCGGCTTGCAGTCCGCTGTCCTGGCAGGGCCGCGGCCGGCGAAGTACGAGACCAGGATCGTGTGCCGGCAGATCCCGTTGTCGAGCTGGAAGGTGCCGTCACGGAGGACCAGCCGCCGGGGCTCGGCCGAGGGGACGCTCGGATAGGCGAAGCTTTCCGGCGCGTCCTTCAGGTACGGCAGCGCCGTCTCCATGAAGCTCTTCCAGATCAGCGCCGGGTATGTGCCGCCCGCGACCGCGTCGCCGTTGAACTCGCTCAGCATCGGCTTCAGGGCGTTCGGGTAGCCGACCCAGACGGCGACGACGAGCTGCGGCGTGTAGCCGACGAACCAGGCGTCGCCGTAGTTCTCCGTCGTGCCGGTCTTGCCGGCAACCGGCCGGTCGGCGAGCACGGCGCGCTTTCCGGTTCCGTACTGGACGACCTGCTGGAGGATCTGGTTGACGATCGCAGCGTTCGTGGGGTTGATCGCCTGATGTTGGACGGGCCGGTTCTTGGTGCCGTTGACGGAGGCGACGACTCGAGGGCGGTTTCCGAAGATCGAGCCTTCGGCCAACTTCCCGCCGTTCGCGAACGAGCCGTACGCGCGTGCCATCTCGAGCGGGTTGACGGCCTCGGCCCCGAGCCCGATCGCGAAGTAGTTCTTCAGCGGACTGGCGATTCCGAGCCGGTGGGCGACCTTCACCACCGACTTCGGCTGCACCAGCTGCGTGAGCTGCGCATAGACGGTGTTGTCCGAGTAGATCGTCGCGTTGGTCAAGTCGATCGATCCCAGGTTCGAGCCCTCGTAGTTACGCACGTACCAGTCCCGGTCGCCGAGCGAGATCGTCACCGGCTTCGATTCGAACTGCGTCGACGGCGAGATTCCCTGCTCGAGCGCGGCGGCGAGGACGAACGGCTTGAACGATGAGCCCGGCTGCCGCTCTCCCTGCACCGCGAGGTTGAACTGGCTCTCCCGGTAGTTGTCGCCGCCGACCATCGCCAGCACGCTGCCGTTGCGAGGGTCGAGGGCGACGAGGGCGGCCGCCGGATCGTCGGGGCCGGGAAGCCACTTTGCGATCGCCTCGCGCGCACGCTGCTGGAGCGCGAGGTCGATCGTCGTGACCACCCTCAGACCGCCGCCGAACACCTTGCCTGAGCCGTACTTGTCGACGAGTTGTTGCTTGACGTAGTCCACGAAGTACTGGGCCGGGCCACGCAGTCCCAGGCGATGGATCTCATCCGGCTTCGGCAGCGGAGTTCGATTCGCCAGACGAAACTCGTTGTAGGCGATGTCCTTCTGGTCGAGCATCGCCTGCAGCACCTTGCGCCGGCGAGCATGCGCGGCTTGCGGGTTCGTGACCGGGTTGTAGACGCTCGGATCACTCGGGATGCCGGCCAGCAACGCCGCCTCCGGCAGCGTCAGCTTGGCGGCACCGTGGCCGAAGTAGATCTGGGCGGCCCGCTCGATTCCGTACGCGCCGTTCCCGAAGTAGATCGTGTTCAAGTAGTTCGTCAGGATGCGGTCCTTCGTCCAGACCTGGTCGAGCTGCCAGGCGAGTGCCGCCTCCTTCAGCTTGCGGCTGATCGATCGCTTGCTCGTCAGGTAGGCGTTCTTGACGAACTGCTGGGTGATCGTCGAGCCACCCTGGACGACCTTCTTGTTGCGGACGTCCTGCCAGACCGCGCGGGCGATGCCCCGCACGTCGACGCCCCGGTGCTCGAAGAAGCGCTTGTCCTCGATCGCGACGATCGCCAGCTTCATCACGTCTGCGATCTGGTCGGAGGAGACGATCTTGCGGCTCTCGGAGCCGACCAGGCGGGCGAGGACGCGATGTCCCGTCGAGTCGTAGATCACGCCGTCGCGCTGACGTTCCTTCGGCTTGAGCTGATCGAGCTGAGGGATGTCGCTCCGGACGCCGAGCACCATCCCGTACGCGAACGAGACGAAGCAGAGCAGCCCCACCAGGCTCAGAAGGGTGAGGAGACGGAGCTTGCGGATGCGGCGCCGACGCTTGCCGTTCGCCTTTCGAGTCTTGCCACCAGCCAGAACCCGGCGATTCTAGCCCGGCCGCCAATCTAGACTCGCTCTGTGGGACTCGCCGAGCTGACCCGGAACGCCGTCGACGTCCTCCCTCGGGGGGAGCTCGAGCGAAAGCTCGACCGCGGCCGGCCGCTCCGGGTGAAGCTCGGAATCGACGTCACCTCGCCTGACATCCATGTCGGCCGGGCGGTTCCGCTCCAGCGGATGCGCGCTTTCCAGGACGAGGGCCACGTCGGCGTGCTGATCATCGGCGACTACACGACGAGGATCGGCGATCCCTCCGGCCGGTCCGCGGAGCGCCCGGTGCTCTCGGACGAGGAGATCGAACGGAACGCCCAGACCTACATGGAGCAGGCGATGATCGTCCTCGATGCTGAGCGCACGGAGGTGCGCTACAACGGCGAGTGGCTCTCGAAGCTGACCTACGCGGAGGTCGTACGGCTTGCCCGCACGATCACGGTGGCGCGAATCCTCGAACGGGACGACTTCGCCAACCGTTACCGGGCCGGCGAGCCGATCTCGGTCTCGGAGCTCCTGTACCCGCTGATGCAGGCGTACGACTCGGTCGCCGTCGAGGCGGACGTCGAGCTGGGAGGCACCGATCAGCTGTACAACCTGCTCGCCGGGCGTGACGTGATGACCGCCTACGGCCTCGAACCGCAGGTGGCGCTCACCACGCCGCTGCTCCTCTCGTGGGACGGCGAGAAGATGAGCTCGTCGCTCGGCAACAACGTTCCGCTCGCGATGGCGCCGGAGGAGCAGTTCGGAAGGACGATGCGGATCTCCGACGACCAGCTGCCGCAGTGGTACGAGCTGGTGATGGAGGAGCCGGCGCCGAGCGGGGATCCGCTCGAGGCGAAGCTGGCGCTCGCGCGCTTCGTCGTTGGGCGCTCGCACGGCCCCGAGGCGGCGCGAGCGGCCGAGGCGCACTTCACCCGCGTCGTCCGGCAAGGGAAGGCGCCCGATGACGTGCCGGAGGCACCCTTGCCGGACGGCGATCCGGTACACCTGCCCGCCGTGCTGGCTGCGGTGTTCGGCATCTCCACGAGCGAGGGTCGGCGACTGGTCGCACAGGGAGGCGTACAGGTCGACGGAGAGGTGGTGTCGACCATCGATTTGCCCCGCTCAGATCTCGAAAATGCGCTTGTTCAGGCCGGAAAGCGCCGCTTCGTCCGCTTGACACCCACCTGAGGGTTGCTATCATTCCGCGGCTGCCCGAAAGGGCGGCACGAAAGAGTCCCACGACCAGGAGTTCCCAACCGAGCCAACCGAGACGGAAGTCGAAGGTAGCGAGAGTCGGGGCCTCCGGTGCGGTTGGAGGCCTTTTTCGTGTCCGCCCCGAGAGCGGTACTCGGTCTTTGAAAACTCAGCAGCGTGCGTTTACGTCGAGACCTCTCGCGGACCTCGGTTCGCGCGGGGAAACAAGACCCGTCGCCCACCTTCGGGTGGGAGACACTTTGAGCACAAGCTCGAAGAGAAGATTCGCGCTCTGTCGGCTTACCGGCAGTGAGGCGAAACCATCTTCACGGAGAGTTTGATCCTGGCTCAGGACGAACGCTGGCGGCGCGCTTAACACATGCAAGTCGAGCGAGAACCAGGGCTTCGGCCCTGGGGACAGCGGCGAACGGGTGAGTAACACGTGGGTAATCTGCCCTCGGCATCGGGATAGCCCGGGGAAACCCGGATTAATACCGATTAGCCTCCGGAGCCTTCGGGCGCCGGAGAAAAGGTGGCTTCGGCTTCCGGCTGAGGATGAGCCCGCGGCGGATTAGCTTGTTGGCGGGGTAACGGCCCACCAAGGCGACGATCCGTAGCTGGTCTGAGAGGACGATCAGCCACACTGGGACTGAGACACGGCCCAGACTCCTACGGGAGGCAGCAGTGGGGAATCTTGCGCAATGGGCGAAAGCCTGACGCAGCGACGCCGCGTGCGGGAAGAAGGCCTTCGGGTTGTAAACCGCTTTCAGGAGGGACGAAGCCACTCGGGTTAATACCCCAGAGGGTGACGGTACCTTCAGAAGAAGCCCCGGCTAACTACGTGCCAGCAGCCGCGGTAATACGTAGGGGGCAAGCGTTGTCCGGATTTATTGGGCGTAAAGAGCGTGTAGGCGGCTTTGTAGGTCCGCTGTGAAAACTCGAGGCTTAACCTCGAGATGTCGGCGGAAACCACTTGGCTAGAGTCCGGAAGAGGAGAGTGGAATTCCCGGTGTAGCGGTGAAATGCGCAGATATCGGGAAGAACACCTATGGCGAAGGCAGCTCTCTGGGACGGTACTGACGCTGAGACGCGAAAGCGTGGGGAGCGAACAGGATTAGATACCCTGGTAGTCCACGCCGTAAACGATGGGTGCTAGGTGTGGGCGGTGTCGACTCCGTCCGTGCCGAAGCTAACGCATTAAGCACCCCGCCTGGGGAGTACGGCCGCAAGGCTAAAACTCAAAGGAATTGACGGGGGCCCGCACAAGCAGCGGAGCATGTGGTTTAATTCGACGCGACGCGAAGAACCTTACCAGGGCTTGACATGCACAGGAATGTCGTAGAAATACGGCAGCCCTTCGGGGCCTGTACACAGGTGGTGCATGGCTGTCGTCAGCTCGTGTCGTGAGATGTTGGGTTAAGTCCCGCAACGAGCGCAACCCCTGTCCCATGTTGCCAGCGAGTAATGTCGGGGACTCATGGGAGACTGCCGGTGACAAATCGGAGGAAGGTGGGGATGATGTCAAGTCATCATGCCCCTTATGTCCTGGGCTACACACGTGCTACATTGGCCGGTACAAAGGGCTGCAAACCCGCGAGGGGGAGCGAATCCCAAAAAACCGGTCCCGGTTCGGATTGGAGGCTGAAACTCGCCTCCATGAAGGCGGAGTTGCTAGTAATCGCGGATCAGCAATGCCGCGGTGAATACGTTCTCGGGCCTTGTACACACCGCCCGTCACACCACGGAAGCCGGCAACACCCGAAGTCGGTGTGCTAACCCGCAAGGGAGGCAGCCGCCGAAGGTGGGGTTGGTGACTGGGGTGAAGTCGTAACAAGGTAGCCGTAGCGGAAGCTGCGGCTGGATCACCTCCTTTCTAGGGAATGCCGGAGCTCTTACTCCGGTAGGCGCTCTGTTTGTTTGCCGCCCTCCGTGGTATGCCCTTCGGGGCTGCTGTCAGGCGGCGAAAGATGGCTCTCGAGCCGTCCAAGATCAGAGCTCGCCTAGAAGAAACGTCGACCTCGACGGTGCTAGTCGGTACGCAGCCGCTCACGCGGATGCAAGCCGGCCTGCGCCGCACGCTGCTGAGTTTTGAGAGACCGGGAGACTGTTCGATCTCTCGATCCACGCGCACCTTGAAAACTCCATAGCGGCAAATGTACGGTGTTCTTCACGATCAAGAGATGAAGGGCACACGGTGGATGCCTTGGCGCCAAGAGCCGAAGAAGGACGTGGGCGGCTGCGATAAGCCTGGGGGAGGTGCTGACCAACCTTTGATCCCGGGATCTCCGAATGGGGAAACCCACACGTGGTAATGCGCGTGTGCCCCTGCCTGAATACATAGGGCAGGCGGCGGCAAGCCGGTGAACTGAAACATCTTAGTAACCGGAGGAAAGGAAAGAAACCTCGAGTCCCTGAGTAGTGGCGAGCGAAAGGGGAAGAGCCCAAACCCTGACGACGTGATAGACGGCAGTCGTTGTCGTTGGGGTGTTGTAGGGCCTGTCTTGATCCGTCTGCCGGCGGGTCGGGAAGTTACAAATCCGCGCGTTAGTCGAAGCGAATGGAAAGTCGCACCACAGCGGGTAATAGTCCTGTAGACGAAAACGCGCGGACTTCCTTGACAGGTTCCTGAGTACGGCCGGGCACGGGAAACCCGGTCGGAACCCGCGGGGACCACCCCGCAAGGCTAAGTACTCCTTGGCGACCGATAGTGAACTAGTACCGTGAGGGAAAGGTGAAAAGTACCCCGGAAGGGGAGTGAAATAGTACCTGAAACCGTGTGCTTACAAGCGGTCGGAGCAGCTTCGTGCTGTGACGGCGTGCCTTTTGCATAATGAGCCAGCGAGTTACTCTTCGACGGCAAGGTTAAGGAAACGGAGCCGTAGCGAAAGCGAGTCCGAATAGGGCGCACTAGTCGTCGGAGGTAGACCCGAAACTGAGTGATCTACCCATGGGCAGGTTGAAGCGGGGGTAAGACCCCGTGGAGGACCGAACCCACGTCGGTTGAAAACGGCGGGGATGACCTGTGGGTCGGAGTGAAAGGCTAATCAAACTCAGAGATATCTGGTTCTCCCCGAAATATATTTAGGTATAGCGTCGTGCGTTCACTACCGGTTGTAGAGCACTGTTTGGGCTAGGGGGCCTACCAGCTTACCGAACTCAGGCAAACTCCGAATGCCGGTAGTCCAGAGCACGGCAGTCAGAGTGCGGGGGATAAGCTTCGTGCTCAAAAGGGAAACAGCCCAGACCGTCGGCTAAGGTCCCTAATTCCTTGCTAAGTGGGAAACGATGTCCGATTGCAGAGACAACCAGGATGTTGGCTTAGAAGCAGCCACCATTCAAAGAGTGCGTAACAGCTCACTGGTCAAGTGGTCGGGCGCGGACAATGTAACGGGGCTCAAGCAAGGAACCGAAGCCACGGACTCGAGCTTGCTCGAGTGGTAGGGGAGCGTTCCCTGGCCGGCGAAGCGGCGGCGTAAGCCAGCTGTGGAGGCCTGGGAAGTGAGAATGCTGGCACGAGTAACGAAAGAGGAGTGAGAAACTCCTCCGCCGAATGCCCAAGGGTTCCTGAGTAAAGCTAATCTGCTCAGGGTTAGTCGGGACCTAAGCCGAGGCCGACAGGCGTAGGCGATGGACAACAGGTTGATATTCCTGTACCACGTAGCCACCGCTATCACCGATGGCGGGACGGGGTAGGCTATGGGATCCCGGGCGATGGTCGTCCCGGGGTAACCGCGTAGGACGTCCGGTAGGTAAATCCGCCGGGCAAGTCTGAGACGGGATGCCGAGCGCCGTGAGGTGCGAAGTCCCAAAAGCCATGCCTCCTAGAAAAGCGTCTAGGGAGGTGGCGCGTGCCCGTACCAAAACCGACACAGGTGGGCAGGTAGAGAATACCAAGGCGATCGGAAGAACCCTCGAAAAGGAACTCGGCAAAATGGCCCCGTAACTTCGGGAGAAGGGGCGCCCCGGTAGAGTGAAAGCCCTTCGCGGGCCAAGCTCGAGGGGGCCGCAGTGAAACGGCCCAAGCGACTGTTTACCAAAAACACAGGTCTCTGCGAAGTCGAAAGACGACGTATAGGGGCTGACGCCTGCCCGGTGCCGGAAGGTCAAGCGGAGAGGTTAGCCTTCGGGCGAAGCTTTGAAGCCAAGCCCCGGTAAACGGCGGCGGTAACTATAACCGTCCTAAGGTAGCGAAATTCCTTGTCGGGTAACTGGATTGCCCGAGCCGGAAGTAATTCCGGCGGACAAACCGGCTAATAACGGGGAAGCCCTCCTCGTATGCGACGCGTCAAGGACGTCGCGACGCGAGAGGGTGATCCCGTGGGAAGTCGGCTCTCTGTGACGAATGCGTGACGAGAGCTTGACCCCGTAACGACTGATCGTCCTTTTTGGACGTGAGATCGCATTGCGTCGTCCGGAAGCGGGGCGACAATCTACGAATGCGATCAGACGCCGGCCCCTGGTGCAGTCGCGAGTTCCTCTCGGCGTATATCTCCGGATATGTCGACGGAGAAGGCTGCTTCACCGTTTCCATTTCACCGCGAGCGACGCTGCTCGTGGGGTGGGAGGTGAGGCCGAGCTTCTCCGTCAGCCAGAATGGAGATCGCGCCGAGGTGCTTCACGTCATGAAGGCCTACTTCGGATGCGGAAGCATCCGCCCGGACCGCAGCGATAGAACGCTGAAATGGGAGACACGTCGACTCGACGAAACGATCTGGTCGAGCGAGTCGTCCCGCATTTCGAGCGCTATCCACTGTTGTCGGGAAAGCGGTTCGACTTTGAGCGGTTCGCGGCCACCTGCCGGTTGGCAGCGGTCGGAGCGCATCGAAGTCGAGCTGGGTTGGCCGAGATCGTCGAACTTGCGCGGGGCATGAACCCGAGCGGGAGACGACGGTACGACGCCGAAGCGATTCTCGCGAGTCTGCGTCAGGGTGAAGGGATAGTCTGCGCCTCCGGAAACGGAGGATAGACGCGAAGTTCCGACCTGCACGAATGGCGCAACGACTTGGGCGCTGTCTCTTCGAGGGATCCGGTGAAACTGTAGTCTCGGTGAAGATGCCGAGTACCCGTGGTTGGACGGAAAGACCCCGTGAACCTTTACTGCAGCTTGACATTGGAGTTTGGGATTCGTCGTCCAGGATAGGTGGGAGGCTGTGAAGCGGGAGCGCTAGCTCTCGTGGAGCCAACCTTGGGATACCACCCTTCGTGTTCTGGGCTTCTAACCCGATTCCGTGATCCGGGTCGGGAACAGTGTCAGGTGGGCAGTTTGACTGGGGCGGTCGCCTCCTAAAATGTAACGGAGGCGCGCAAAGGTTCCCTCAGCACGGTTGGAAATCGTGCGTAGAGTGCAAAGGCATAAGGGAGCTTGACTGCGAGACAGACATGTCGAGCAGGGACGAAAGTCGGCCTTAGTGATCCGGCGGTAACGAGTGGAAGTGCCGTCGCTCAACGGATAAAAGGTACTCCGGGGATAACAGGCTTATCCTTCCCAAGAGTCCACATCGACGGAAGGGTTTGGCACCTCGATGTCGGCTCGTCGCATCCTGGGGCTGGAGTAGGTCCCAAGGGTTGGGCTGTTCGCCCATTAAAGCGGTACGCGAGCTGGGTTCAGAACGTCGTGAGACAGTTCGGTCCCTATCCACCATGGGCGCTGGAAGCTTGAGAGGAGTCGTCTCTAGTACGAGAGGACCGAGACGAACGGACCGCTGGTGTATCAGTCGTCGTGCCAACGGCGCTGCTGATTAGCCACGTCCGGATGGGATAACCGCTGAAAGCATCTAAGCGGGAAGCCCACCTCGAGATGAGGCTTCCCATCCTCTAGAAGGAGTAAGGGCCGTGGGAGACCACCACGTTGATAGGCGGGACGTGTACGCGCAGCAATGCGTTCAGCGGACCCGTACTAATTGCCCGAGGTCTTGATTTAGAACACCGTTTTGTCGCTATGGAGCTTTGAAGGTGTGTGTGCACACACCTCACAACTTTCCGGTGGTCATAGCGGCGGGGGTACACCTCTTCCCATTCCGAACAGAGAAGTTAAGCCCGCCAGCGCCGATGGTACTCGGAGGGCAACCTCCCGGGAGAGTAGGACGCCGCCGGATTATCAGTCGGCCGGAAGTCTCGCGACTTCCGGCCGCTTTTGTTTTCGACGTAGGATCGAGCCGTGGAGGCCCGGAATGCGCCTGTGGAGCTGCGTGACGGCGAGCTCTTGCTACGGCCGCCGGCCGAAGAGGACCTCGCGGCCGTCGTCGCAGCCTGCGGCGATCCCGAGATCTCGCGCTTCATTCCGTTTGTGCCGAGCCCCTATCGCAGGGACGATGCCCGAGCTTGGCTCGACGCCGTCTCGAGGTCCTGGCAAACGACGCCCGAAAGAACGTTCGCGATCCTCGACGAAGAGCACGACGAGTTCCTCGGTGTCGTGACCGTAAGGCTCGTCGAGGAGGGAACCGTCGGATACTGGCTCGCCTCTCACGCCCGCGGCCGCGGTGTGATGACGCGTGCCGTCCGCGTCGTGGTCGACTGGGCGCGCGGGACGCACGGCATCCGTGCCCTCCGCCTGACGACTCACCCGCTCAACGTCGCTTCCCAGCGCGTCGCAGAGCGGGCAGGGTTCCGGCGAATCGGCATCACACGAGATCACCCGTCCTTTCGCGACGGGACGAGCGAGGCAGTCCTCTTCGAGCTCCGCTAGGCGGCGCGGAGCCTCGCGCGCCACTCCGGGTCGAGATCCCTGAGCCTGCGAACCCGCTCCGCAACCGGAGGATGCGTGACGAACAGCCCTGCGAGCCCTTGCTCGATGAACGGATTGATCGTGTACAGAGGCTCGGTCGCGGGACTCCCCCGAAACTCAACGAGCTCGCTCGCCTGCTCGAGGCGGATCAGGGCGTCGGCGAGGCCGTGCGGCGATTCGCAGAGCTCGGCGGCGAGCCGGTCGGCCTCGAACTCACGGCGCGGCGAGACCAGCAGGTGGACGCACGACGCAGCCACGGGGCCGAGCACGTAGAGAAGCGCGCGCGACATCCAGCCGCCGACGCGGGAGAGCTCGACGAGCGAGGTGCCCAGCACGACGGCCGTCGTCTGGACCAGGACGTCCCGATGACGGATGTGCGCAATCTCGTGGGCGACGACGCCCTCGATCTCGGCCGGAGCCGTCAGTCCGAGCAGGCCGCTGCTGACGGCCAGTGCGGAGCTCGTCGCGCCGCGACCCGCCGAAAGCGCCTGCGGGAAGCCGTCCGAGATCAGGTACAGCCGCGGCTTGACCACGCGTGCCCGCAGCGCGAGGCGCTCGACCAGCGAGTGGAGCGCCGGCGCCTCACCGGGAAGCAGCTCCCGGGCCCCGACCATCCCCATCGCCATCCGGTCGGCATACCAGTACGCGCCCACTCCGAGCAGCAAGCCGCAGAAGACGAAGACCGATGCGACCCGATAGCCGCCCAGCCACCAGCCCAGCGCCCCGAGGCCGGCGCACAGACCCAGCAGTAACGCCCACGCCTTCGAGACGTTGCGGATCGCCGGCCAGGCGGCCCGCATTATCCCTCGTCGTCGCGCTCGTCCTCAGCGAGCCCGCGCGGCGGCCAATCCGGCTCCGGTGCATCGCAGCGGCTCGAGCAGTGGAGGGAGGCTACGTTCTGCAGCGGGATCAGGATGTGCCCGTTCAGCTCGACGTGCGCGACGTCGTCGATCGCGCAGTAGGCGGTGAGCACGCCGTCCTGGTAGTCGCCGTTCATCAGCGCCACCTCGACCTGCTCACCCTTGTACTTGCCCGTGTAGTCCTCCATCGTGACCAGTCTACTCCGAGCGAATCACACGACCGTCGATCCCGATCCGGACGACATGGCAGTTGTCGATTCGACCCACTCCGTCGACGCCGCAGTGCGTCAACACGGCGCGCAACGGCCCCCCGTGCGAGACGACCAACACCATGCCGCCGGGATGAGACTCCGCGATGCGTACCAACGCGTCGAACACCCGGCTGGCCATCTGCTCACGGGTCTCCCCGTCACCCCACGAGCTGTTCGTTGCGTCAGGAAAGCGGGCAAAGATCTCGTCGTCGGTCAGGCCCTCCCAGGTCCCGAAATGGCGCTCGCGAAGGTCACGGATCGCCGTGACGCCGAGGCCTCGATCCTGGGCAACGATCCGAGCGGTTTCATGCGCACGAAGCAGATCGCTCGAGTAGACCGCGTCGATCGGCTCCGTCTCGAGCTCGTCTGCGAGAACTCGTGCTTGCTCGCGTCCCCGGTCGTTCAGCGGCGTGTCCGAGTGACCCTGCACGCGGCGCTCGACGTTCCAGTCGGTCTCGCCGTGCCTGACCAGGAGGATCGTGGTCATGACGCTAGGCTAGCGGCGTCATGGATCTTGGCTTGCAGGACCGCGTCTGCGTGGTCGCCGGCTCGACTCGCGGCATCGGGCTGGAGACGGCCCGCCTGCTCGCCGCAGAGGGTGCGCGTGTGGTCACCTCGGGGCGCGGCGAGGCGCCCGGCGTCGGCGAGGCGATGCACGTGCGCGTCGACCTCAGCAGGCCGGACGAGCCGCAGCGGCTGGTCGAGAGCGTCGCCGGGGGGCTCGGGAGGCTCGACTGCCTCGTCAACAACGTCGGCATCGCGCGCCAGGCGCGCTTCGAAGAGGTTCCGGACGAAGAGTGGGAGGAGTACTGGCAGCTCAACGTGATGAGCTACATCCGCGCCATCCGCGCAGCACTGCCGCTGTTCCGGAACGCTGGGGGCGGCACGATCGTCAACGTCTCCTCGACCGCCGGCAAGCGCCCGTCGACGGGGATGCCGCACTACTCCGTGATGAAGGCGGCTGTCCTCTCCCTGTCTCGGCTTGTCGCCGACCTCTACGCGAAGGACGGGATTCGCTGCAACGCAGTCACACCGGGGCCGACCGCGACCGATGCCTGGCTCGCCGAGGGTGGGCTCGCGGACCAGCAAGGGGCACGCGACGAGGTGCTCGCAAAGGTCGGCGCCGGGCGGCCGCTCGGCCGACTGGCACAGCCGGAGGAGATCGCAGCCGTGATCGTCTTCCTCTGCTCCGAGCGCGCCTCGTACGTGACGGGTGCGGCCTGGAGCGCCGATGGAGGTACGGTTCCGATCATCCTCTGACGCCTGGGCTGGGCTACGCGAGCTGCGTCAAGGCGATTCGTCGCGACGCGATGCAGCGTGTCATCCGGGCGTGGGAAAAGTCGGCGCAGCATCGGCACACAGAGGACACGTGATCCCCGGTAGTGTCGCCGGCGAGGGCGGCGGGACGGCTCCCCACCCAATGAGGGTGGGGGTGCGGGGCCGGGGTGCGTTCGGGCAGCTTCAGCGACGCCGTTCGCGCCGCTGTACCGACTAGTCTGGAAGACGATGCCCGAGCTCGCCGGGAGAGTTGCCGACACCTTCGCGGCGCTTGTGCGCGAGCACGAGGAATCGTGGCTATCCCCGCTCGCTGTGCGGTCCTACGAGACGCGCGGCCGCGAGCAGGACGAGGAAGCATGCGGTGTGCGCACGCCGTTCCAACGTGACCGAGACCGGATCGTGCACTCGAAGCCGTTCCGGCGGCTGAAGGGGAAGACGCAGGTGTTCATCGATCCGCAGGGCGACCACTACCGCACCCGGATGACGCACACCCTCGAGACGACCGCGATCTCACGGGTCGTCGCACGCGCCCTCCGGTTGAACGAGGATCTGACCGAGGCGATCGGGCTCGGCCACGACCTGGGCCACACGCCGTTCGGCCACGCGGGAGAAGACGCGCTCGATCAGGCCCTCCGGGGGCGCTTCGACCGCGGATTCCGCCACCACGAGCAGTCGTACAGGATCGCTCGCTCCCTCAACCTCACCGCCGAGGTCTGTGCAGGGATCCTCACGCACACAGGCCCCGTCGAGCCCGAGACGCTCGAAGGGAGGATCGTCCGTCTTGTCGACCGCGTCGCGTACATCAACCACGACATCGACGATGCGCTCCGGTACGGGCTTCTGCGCGAGATCGACCTACCCCGCGGCGAGATCGACCTGCTCGGGCCGACTGGGGCGGCGCGGATCGACCGGCTCGTCCACGATCTCGTCGAGGCCTCCGCCGTCGCAGGCGACATCCGGCAGAGCGAGGAGATCGGCGGAGCGATGCTCCGCCTGCGCGAGTTCATGTTCGAGCGGGTCTACCTCGCGGACCACGCCCAGGCAGAACACCGGCGCGCGCATGCGACGATCGCGAAGATCGTCGCGCACCTGATCGACCGCGGCGACTCCGCCGACGAGATCGTCGAGTATGTCGCAGGGATGACCGATCGGTTCGCGCTCGTCTACGCCGAGCGGATCTAAGTGGCTCGAATCAAGGATGTGTCCGTCGACGCGGTGAAAGCCGTGACCGACATCGTCGCGCTCGTCGAGAGCTACACGCGTCTGCGCAAGTCGGGCGGTCGCTACGTCGGGCTGTGCCCCTTTCACCAGGAGAAGACCCCGAGCTTCGGGGTCTCACCCGACCGCGGGACGTTCAAGTGCTTCGGCTGCGGGGAGGGAGGCGATGCGATCTCCTTCGTCGAAAAGCAGGAGAACCTCGACTTCGTGGGCGCGATCGAGTGGCTCGCCGACCGCTTTCACGTCCAACTCGAGTACGAAGAGACCTCCCCGGAGCAAGATCGCGCACGCAGGCGGCGCGAGCGGCTCTTTCAGTTGCTTGACCGCGCCGCGACGTTCTATGAGCGCTACCTCTGGGAGTCGGAGGCGGGTGCTTTCGCTCGGGACTACCTGCACTCCCGGGGCCTCGGTGAGGAGATCTGCCGCGAGTTCCGGCTCGGTCTCGCGCCAGGCGGGAGCGCGCTCGCGCGTGCAGCCGGTGACCAAGGCTTCACCCGCGACGAGCTGGCTGCGGCTGGACTCGTCAATCGTCGCGGGAACGACTACTTCGCTCGGCGCCTGCTCTTCCCACTCTCGGATGCGCGGGGCCGCGTCCGGGGCTTCCAGGCCAGGCAGCTCTACGAGGATGATCCCCTGCGGGCCAAGTACGTGAACTCGCCCGAGGGCGATCTGTTCCGCAAGGGCGATTTGCTGTACGGCTTGGACCTTGCGCGTGCCGTAATCGCCAAGCAGGACCGCGCAATCGTGGTCGAGGGGAACACCGACGTCCTCGCTCTCCGCCAAGCCGGCTTCGAGCCGGCGGTTGCGTCCATGGGCACCGCGTTGACACCGCAGCAGCTGAAGGAGCTCGGCCGCCTCTCGAAGCGTCTCACGCTCTGCTTCGACGCAGACGCTGCGGGCCAGGACGCGACGTTGCGGGGGATGGAGCTCGCTGCCGCGCAGGGGTTCGACATCCGAGTCGTCTCGCTCCCACCCGGAACCGACCCGGCTGACGACCCGACGACGTTCGACTCCCGGCTCGCGAAGGCCGAGGACTACCTGCCGTACCGGGTCCGGATCGAGATCGAGCGCGCGGCCGACCGCCAGCGTGCCTTCGAGCGCGTCCGAGAGGTGCTCGCTCCATTCCAGGACTCGCCCCAGCGTCACGACGCGGTGCGGCTGGCAGCCGACCGGCTGGGGCTGCCTGTCGAGCTGCAGGCCGGCCTCGCTCCAGCGGCGCACGCGCGTGGCGGTGCGATCTCGACGAAGGTCCTCGAGCGAGGCGTGCGGCACGAGCGCGACGCGCTGGCCGGTGTCGTCGCTCACCCGGAGCTCACGCCGCTGCTCGCCGAGCTTACACCCGAACATTTCGACCTCGAGCTCCACCGCCGCGTCCGCGAGCACCTGCTCGACCCTGGACAGGCGAGCGACCGCGATCTCGTCGAGACCCTGGCCGAGCTCGACGCGCGGGCTTCGGCCGAGGCGATCGGTGTGAACACGACCAAAGAGCTGCTCCTTCGGCTCCGCGAACGTTCGATTCGCCGTGAGCTCGACCGTGCGGACGATCCGCGTCGAATCAAGGAGCTCCAGGCTACGCTGGGCAGGATTCGCGAAGCCGTCGGCAGTCTGGGTTGAGGCTCTAGTAAAGCAACGGTATGAACCGGCGGCGAGTTCGGCGGCGGTATTCGGCGTACGAGGCGTCGTGCTGGATCAGCCAAGCCTCCTCACGTCGAGACTTCAGCTCGAACAGGATCACGAGCGCACCGGTCAGCACGCCGCCGACGACCGTCGCGAACACGATCGACCAG
This sequence comes from uncultured Actinomycetes bacterium, assembly GCA_963719325.1. Lineage (GTDB taxonomy): Bacteria > Actinomycetota > Thermoleophilia > Gaiellales > Gaiellaceae > DATBLE01. The sequence goes on along the minus strand of CAVRBW010000003.1, from coordinate 40,186 downwards.
CCAACCGCGACGATGATTCCGCCCCCGTACATCGGGTGGCGCGCCCAGCGGTAGAGGCCAGTCCCGACGAGCTCACTGCCGGGGCGTGGCGCGGGGAAGGGGGTGAGCGACGAGCCGAGTTGAACGCCGCCCGCGGCCACAACCAGAAGTCCAATCCCGATCAGCATGGCTCCGAAGACGTATGCCACGACCTGCAGGGCGTCCGGCCACTCGAGCCCGACGAGCGCCGAGGCTCCGATTGCCGCCAGCAGAAGGAGCTGAGCCGCGACCCAACCGCCGCCGCGGGCGCCAAGTTCCGGGATCCGCGGCGAGGCCGACATCACTCAAAGAATCTTCGAGAGGAACTGCCTGGTCCGCTCCTCCGTCGGAGCCTCGAAGAAGTGCTCCGGCGTCCCCTCCTCGATCACGCGCCCGTCGTCCATCATCACCACCCGGTCGGCGGCGACCTTGGCGAAGCCCATCTCGTGGGTGACGACGATCCCGGTCATGCCCTCGTGCGCGAGCTCCGCCATCACCTCCAGCACCTCGCCGATCACCTCCGGGTCGAGCGCGCTCGTCGGCTCGTCGTAGAGCATGAGCGACGGCTTCATCGCGAGTGCTCTCGCGATCGCCACCCGCTGCTGCTGGCCGCCCGAGAGCTTCCCGGGATAGACGTCGCGCTTGTCCACCAGCCCGACCCGCGCGAGCAGCGTCGCGCCCTCGGCGACGGCCTGTTCCTTGGGCACGCCGAGCACGTGCACCGGCGCCTCGATCACGTTCTCGAGCGCGGTCTTGTGCGGGAAGAGGTTGAAGCGCTGGAAGACCATCCCGATGTGCGTCCGCTGGAGGGCGATGCTGCGCTCCGAGTCCTCCCGGAGCTTTCCGTTGTGCTCCCGGTAGCCGATCAGGCGTCCGTTCACCTCGATTCGGCCCGCATCGACCTTCTCGAGGTGGTTGATGCAGCGGATGAAGGTCGTCTTCCCCGAGCCGGACGGGCCGATGATGCACACGGTCTCGCCCTTGCGCACCTCGAGCGACACACCCTTGAGAACATGGAGGCGGCCGAAGCGCTTGTGCACGTCGATCGCCTTGACGATCGTCTCGGTGGTCGCGGTGTCCTCGAGGATGAGGCTCATCGAGCTCCTCGGGCCCAGGCGGAGACAGGGTTCCAGGCAGCGACGAGTCGCTCCCGGAAGCTGAGCACGTCGCCGCGCTCGCTCACCGCGAGGCGCCGCTCGATTGCGGCCTGGGCGAACGTCCACACGGTGGTGAGGATGAGATACCAGAAGGCGACGGCGACGAAGAACTCCGCGTGGAACGTCTGCGCGTAGCCCTGCTCTGCGTCTGCGAAGAGCTCGTAGACGCCGATCGTGTAGACGAGCGAGGTCGTCTTCATCATGTTGTTGAACTCGTTGCCGAGCGGCGGCACGATCACACGCGCCGCCTGCGGCAGGACGATGCGACGCATCGCGAGCCCGGACCTCATTCCGAGCGATCTCGCCGCCTCCAGCTGGCCCCTGTCGATCGAGTCGATCCCGGCACGGATGATCTCGCGCATGTACGCGCCCTCGTTGATGCTCAGCGCCATGATCCCGGCGACCGCCTCCGCCGGCACCCTGAAGCCGACGTGGATGCTGGGCACGCTGAAGGCGAAGTAGACGAAGAAGATCTGCACGAGCACCGGGGTGCCGCGGAAGATGAGGACATAGATTGCCGAGAGCGCGCGGAGCGGCCAGATCCGCGACATCCGAGCCAGCGCGGCAGCGAGTCCGAACAGGATGCCCGCCACCTGGGCGACGACCGAGATGTAGATCGTCGCCCAGAGTGCGTGAGCAAACGTGGCGTCCGGATGGAAGATCCGCGTCCAGATGACGTGCCAGTCGACTGCGACGAGCACGTGCATCCGGCTACTTCTTCAGCGCGAACGCGCTGAGGCCCCACTTCGCGAGGATCTTCTGCATCGTTCCGTTTGCGTAGAGCTTGGCGATCGCCTGCTTGAACTGCGGGCCGAGCGGATCGCCCTTGCGAGTGGCGATGCCCTCCGGCGCGGAGTCGATCTGCCTACCTGCGGTCTCGAACTTCCCGCTCGTCTTCTTGATGTAGTAGAGGGCGGGGGTCGCGTCGGTGAAGTACGCGTCGACCTTGCCGGAGAGAAGCGCTGCGGCCGCGCTCGTGTCCGCCGGGTAGATCTTGATCGTGATCTTCGCCTTGCCCTGCTTCGCGAGTGTCTTGTTCTCGGCGTCGAGCTTCGCCTTCTCGGTCGTCGCCGCCTGCACCGCCACGCCCTTTCCGCTCAGTGACGCAAGGCCGGTGACATGCGAGGGATTGCCCTTCTTGACCATCAGCAGCATCCCGACAGTGACGTAGTTTGCGAAGTCGACTTGCTTACGCCGTTCCGGAGTATCGGTCAGCGCGCTGATGACCGCGTCGCACTTCTTCTTCAGCAGCGCGGGGATGATCACGTCGAAACCGGTCGTCTTGATCTTGGCTGACTTCCCCATCGCCTTCGTGACGGCGTTTGCGATGTCGACGTCTGCGCCGACGGCCTTGCCGCCCTGGAGCGACTCCATCGGCGGATAGGTCGTGTCGCTGCAGAAGACGATCGTGTCTTCGGTCTGGCTGGAGAGTCGATGCTGGCTCGCTGAGGCTCCTGCCGCGGCGAGGGCCGCCACGGTGAACGCGCAAGCGACCAGCAGCAATGAGAAACGGCGCTGCATGGCGCTTCCTTTCCTCGAACAGTCGGCTAGTCGTGGATGGAGGTCTTGTAGGACGGCGGCGTTCCGCGGCCATCGGGGAATCACGCCCGGGCGGTGCGGCAAATCCCTGATCGGCATGGGACGCACATCGCTACGCTGTTCGGTGCGGGAGCCCCTGGCGGGGGCTGAGAGGCGGCCACGAGGTCGCGACCGACGAACCTGATCTGGGTCATGCCAGCGAAGGAAGGAGCCATGAAAGACCCGCTCGTCATCGCCGGACGCGAGCTTCGTTCTCGCCTGATCACCGGCACCGGCAAGTACTCCTCGCCCGCGGCAATGCGCGCGGCGGTGGTCGCGTCGGGCTGTGAGCTCGTCACGGTCGCGGTCGGTCGGATCGATCTCGACACCGTCGAGGAGGCAATCACCGACTACCTTCCCGACGGGGTGACGCTGCTTCCGAACACCGCCGGGTCAGCGACGGCGGACGACGCCGTGCGGATCGCGAGGCTGGCGCGTGCCGGCGGGCTGCCTGACTGGATCAAGCTCGAAGTGATCCCCGACCCGCGCTGGCTCCTGCCGGATCCGGTCGAGACCCTCAATGCGGCCGAGCAGCTCGTCGAGGAAGGCTTCACGGTCCTTCCGTACGTCCTCCCGGACCCTGTGCTCCAGAGGCGGCTCGAGGCGGTCGGTTGTGCGGCGGTGATGCCCCTTGCCGCGCCGATCGGGAGCGGCAGGGGGCTGAAGCTGCGCCACATGATCGAGATCATGGTCGAGCAGGCCGAGGTTCCGGTCGTCGTCGATGCCGGTCTCGGCGCTCCGTCGCATGCCGCCGAGTCGATGGAGCTCGGCGCCGACGCGGTGCTCGTCAACACGGCGATCGCCCGCGCCGAGGATCCTGCAGCGATGGCCGGCGCGTTCCGGCTCGCCGTCGAGGCGGGACGGACGGCCCGGCATGCCGGGCTGATCGAAGAGCACGAGACGGCCGAAGCGTCGAGCCCGCTCGGCGGCCTCTCGACGCGATCGTGAACGTCACCGTCAACGGCCGGGCTCAGACCGCGGACTCTGGTGAGACGATCGCCTCGCTCCTCGAGCGACTTGGGCTGGCGGCGAAGTACGCGCTCGTGGAACGGAACGGCGAGCCGGTCGAACGCGCCCGCTACGGCGACACCGATCTCGAGGACGGGGACGTCCTGCTCGTCGCCCGGCCGGTCGCGGGTGGATAGCCGCCTCTACCTGATCACCTCGGCTCGGGACGGCTGGGAGAACCTGATCGAGGCAGCGGTTCGGGGCGGCGTCGACATCGTCCAGATCCGCGAGAAGTCGCTCTCGGACGGCGAGTTCCTGTCGGTGCTCGAACGGGCGCGCGACCTGACGCGCCGACTGGGCGTCCCGCTGGTGGTGAACGATCGTCCCGATCTCGCCGTTCTCGTCGAAGCGGATTACGTCCACCTCGGCCAAGACGACCTCCCGGTCGCAGCGGGGCGCCGTCTGGGCCTGCGCGTCGGTCAGTCGACCCACTCCGCCGACGAGCTCGACGGAACGGACGCCGACTATGCGGGCGTCGGACCGGTGTACGCCACCCCGACCAAGGAAGGTCGGCCGGGGACCGGGCTCGACTACGTCCGTTATGCGGCCGAGCACGCGAAGATCCCCTGGTTCGCGATCGGTGGCATCGACGTGACGAACGTCGGCGACGTCGTCGTGGCGGGTGCCCGCCGGGTCGCCGTCGTGCGGGCGATCGGCGACGCGCCCGATCCCGAGCATGCAGCGGCCACCCTCCGCGCGGCCCTTCCCGGCTGATCGCTACCATGCCGGTCGGCCGCTTGGCAGTCGTTCCCCGGTAGCTCAATTGGCAGAGCATCCGGCTGTTAACCGGAGGGTTGTTGGTTCGAGTCCAACCCGGGGAGTTTTCCGACGGAAGTCTTTCGACTTCCGTCGCGGACAAGATCCGCTCACGGCAGGCGGCTGTGTGCTGCGCCGCCCACGTCGGTCGCCGGCGACGGGCCTCCTACGGGCCCGGCAGGTCGCTGACCTCGGGATCCCACAGCCGGAAGCCGCCGAGAAATGCGTTTTCGTTCTGGCCGAGCTTCGCTCCGGGCGGAAGCCCGTCAAGGAGCTTTGCATTCCCGCCGCCGATGACCACGTAGTCCGGCTCCAGCGCCGCGGTCAGCTCGGCGACGGTGTCGAACACCGCCCGGAGCCAACGCTTCTTGCCCAGGCGGTCCAGACCGCGCTCGCCGGCGTAGTCCTCGAAGGTCGCCTTCCGAAACGGCAGATGGCCGAGCTCCATCGGGACGATCACGCCGTCCACGATCATCGCCGTCCCGAGCCCGGTTCCGAGGCCCAGGAAGAGCATCTGCCCGCCCTCGTAGCTCCCGAGCGCCTGCATCGCCGCGTCGTTGAGGAGCCTCGTCGGCTTCCCGAAGGCGCCTTCGTAGTCGAACGCGACCCACCCTTGGCCGAGGTTCACGGGCTCGCGGGTCGGGCTGCCGTTGCGGATTGGGGCGGGGATGCCGACCGAGACGACGTCGTATTGCCAGTCCGCCGTCAGCGCGAGCGTCCCTTCGACCATCTCCTGCGGCGTCAGGTCGGGACCGGACTCGAAGCGCCTCCGCTTCGGCTCGCCCGTTACGAGCACCTTCACGTGCGAGCCGCCGACATCGACCACGAGGACACGCCTTTCCGGAGCGGCGTCTTCGTCCACGCGGGAATACTGCCTGGCGCCCGTGCCGTGTGCGCCTGCTATGACCTCTTCCTGTGCCCAGCTTGGAGCAAGAGATCGACCGTCTCTTCGGACTGCCGCTGGCGGAGTTCACGGCCGCGCGCAACGAATTGGTGCAGCGGCTCGAGGCTGCCGAGGACGTCCAGGGAGCCGCTCGCGTTCGGGCGGTGCCAAAGCCGGCTGTGCCGGCGTGGGCGATCAATCAGGCCAGCCGGGGCGAGGCTGGTGCGACGCGCGAGCTGCTCGCCGCCGGTGACGCGCTCCGGAAGGCGCAGCGTCGGCTCTTGGAACGGGGCGGATCCGCGGATGCGCTTCGAGGTGCGGCGGCGAGGGAGCGCGATGCGGTGCAGGCGGTGACGGAGCTGGCGCGCGCGGCCTTGGAAGGCGCCGGCCGCGCCGCGACACCGGCCATGCTCGACCGAATCCGCCGAACGCTGGAGGCTGCGGCCGTCGACGAGGTGGGGCGGCAACTGCTGAAGGCCGCACGGTTGACCGGCGAGCTCGAGCCTTCGGGTTTCGAGGCGTTCGCGGGCTTGCAGGCCGTTTCGACCAGGCGTCCCGACCTCGACGAGCTGGCCGAGCGCCGGCGAAAGCGCGACGAGGCCCAGACGGCGAAGCGCGCGCTGCAGCAGCGAGTGCGGGAGCTGGAGCAGGCCGCGCGAGCAGCGGAACGCGAAGCCGATCGAGCGGAGACCGCGGCCGAAAGGGCCCTGCAGGTGGCACGGGACGCGCGGGCCGCGGCGGACAAAGCGGCCGCAGAGCTTGCCGAGGTGGAATGAGCGGTCCCGGGCCGCAGTCGCGCCGTCCAGCACTCCGGGGTTAGGATCGGCAGCGTGCGCAGGCAGCGGCTCAGGGCCCTCACGGAAGCCGAGGCGTATGCGCGCTGCCACGGGAGACGCGAGTCCGAGGTCCGGATCGTCAAGATCGAACCGCGCCGTCCGCGGTACCAGCTCGAGGTCTCGGGCGAGGATCTGCGGCGCTCGTTCGAGGAGAAGCTGGCGCGCCGGGAGCCCGAGGACGAGGTGGTCGGCGGGACCGCCTGATACGCGGCTCGATCACGGCGCTCGGCGGGTCCCTGTCGCGGTGCCTACAATGCGAGTCGTGAGCTGGCTCTTCATCGGCTTGCTCGCAGCGGCGGTCGTCGTGCTGGCCGGCGCCGAATGGCCGCGGCTGAGCGAGCGGGCGGGTTCCCGGGCACGGCAGCAGCGTGCGCGGGCGCGGCAGAAGGCGCAGCTTCGGCTCTTGAAGAGCGAGAGCGACGAGTTCGCCGCGAGCGTGCAGCGCGACCTCGAGCGCCTGCCCACGATCGAAGAGCACGACCCGAGCCGCTAGCCGGCGCGCAGCCGGATCTAGTGGACGCTGAAGATCGCGCGGAAGACACGCGTGTTCGGCAGGATCTGGGGGACGTTCTCCATGTTCTTCAGCTCCTGGTAGTCGGCGGCAGTGAGGACGAGACGATGGCGGCCTCGCCGCGTGCTCGGCTGGGGAAGAGTGACTCGACCGCGAGCGTAGGACAGCTCGACTCGCCGTCCGTCGATCGTCGCCTGGAGGGAGGATGGGTCGACACCGGCGCCGGCATCGGTGACGGCCAGCGACAGGCTCGACCCGCGCTTGACCGAAGACCTCGTCAGGCGGACGGTGGGCGGCGTGACGTCGTTGACCCAGAAGCGGAACGTGAATGCGCCTGGAACCGCTCCGGCCGGCGTGTCGAACACGACCGTATAGGTGCCGCGATCCGGCCTGATCGCTGCCGCCACCGGTCGGGCGGTGCCGAAGGCATCGAGATACGGGTTGATCACGAGCGGGAGTGCCGAGTTGCCGGCCAGCCTGTTCTCGTCGTCGCCGATCACGATCCGTGGCGAGGCTCGAACGCCGGCCACGACCGCGACCCCGAGGTTGGCGACCGGCTTCGTCAGCGTGATTCGGAACACCTGCTCCGGCCCGGAAAGCACGCGCGGCAGGCCCGGCGGGGAATCTGGATACCGGTAGGACTTGACCAGCGAGGCTTTCCCCTTCGTCTGGCCCGGATAGGTTCCGGGCGCACGCAGCGTCCCGTGTCGCTCGCCTGCCAGCCGGGGGGCGGTGACGCGAAACCAGTAGGGGATGCGGCGCACGACCGTCCCGTTCGTCAGCGTGACGAACCCCGTTGCGTCCCCTTCGGCTGTGCCTGCCGGCGCGGTTGCCGTGACGTCGAGAGAGCCTGGGACGGTGACGCTCGCGGGCGCGCTGACGGCCGCGCCGGCCGGCCCGCGCTGTCCGGCGACCGCGACTGTCCACGTGCCCGCACCGCCACCGGCGTCCGTCAAGGCGATCGAGCGGGTTGCCGTCGAGCCGGTCCGAAGTAGCTCGAACGACAGGTCGGTGGGGGAGGCGAAGATCGCCGGATCGTTCGCCGCAGGGACGTTGATCACCCCGCCACCTTCGCGCGTCGGCGGAGCCTCTGCGGTTCCCGTCAGACGCACGGGTTGGCCCGTCAGGACGAGCGCGGACTTGATCTGGGCCACCGTCCAATCCGGGTGCCGTTGACGCAGCAACGCGGCTGCGCCGGCGACGTGGGGCGAGGCCATGCTGGTCCCGTTGAGCGAGCCCCAGGTGCCTGCGCGCGGCGGCAGGGACGACGTGATGTCCAAGCCCGGCGCGCTGACGTCGGGCTTCATCTCGAGCGAGATCGGCGTCGGCCCGCCGCTCGAGAACGACGCCACGACCAGTTGCTTCGAGACGGCGGCGACGGTGATCGCCTTGGCCGCGCTGCCCGGCGAGGAGACGCTGCCGTTCCCGAAGTCGTCGAAGTCGTTGCCCGCTGCGATCGCGGGCACGACGCCTGCGTCGGCGGCCGCGTTGATCGCGGCGACGACGAGGTCCCGCGAAGGCTCGATCTCGGGCTCGCCGAGCGAGAGGTTGATCACGTCCATGCCGTCCTGCACCGCCGACTCGATGCCCGCGGCGATCTCCGGTGCGTTGCCGTTCAGGCCGAAGCTCTCGGTTGGCACCGTGAGCACCTTGTAGTTGCCGAGATAGGCGCCCGGGGCCACTCCTGACAACGGCCCGCGCCCGGCGATTGCAGCGGTGGAGTGGTCGCCGGCCGCGATTCCGGCCACATGCGTTCCGTGCTCCGACTGCTCCGGGTCGAACGGGGTTCGTGCGTACTTCCAGGTGTTCGTCGGCGGCGAGAACGCGCGCGCGACGATCACCTTCGCGGTCGTGAACGCCGGGTCGCCCTTCGGGAACCCTGCCGGCATCGTGTAGCCGGTCGCATCGAAGAACGGGTGCGCCTGGTCGATGCCGTCGTCGACGATCCCGATCTTCACGCCGTTGCCGGCGGTGCTGAAGTCGGAACCCCACAGCAGGTTCGCGCCGATCAGCTGCGGGCTTCGGTCGAGCAGCGGTCGGTACGTGACGTTCGGCCAGACCTTTGCCACACCCGAGATCGACGCCAGCCGACCGAGCTCGCTTCGAGGGAGGAGGACGGCCAGGCCGTCGAGCACGACCCGGTAGCGCCACGTGATCCGTGCGCCGGGAATCGTCCGGACGACGCGGGCGGCAAGCGTTCGCTGCGCGCTTGCCAGCGAGCGGAGGTAGCCGACGCTCGTCGGCGAGCGGAGGTCCAGTCGTATCGCTTTGGCTCTCGAGCTCAGGACTCGGCTCTGCTGGATCGCCTCGGCGAGCGGCGGCGCGTCGAGCGTGACGACCACCTCGACCAGCCTTGAGGGCGCGGCTTGTGACGCTCCGGTGAAACAAACGGCGGCCAGGGCCGCCACCGCAAGAAAGAGCCGTCTCAGACCGGGAATGCTAGCTAGGCCGATAGCGCGGCCAGTACCTGATCGGCGTGGCGGTCGGGCTTCACGCGGCGGAAGATCCGTGCGACGGTTCCGTCGGGTGCGACCACCACCGACGAGCGCTCGATGCCCATGTACTTCCTGCCTCTCACTGTCTTCTCGACCCAGAAGCCGTAGGTCTCGGCGACCTCGTGGTCGGGGTCTGCGAGCAAGGTGAAGGGGAGGCGGTATTTCTTCTTGAACCGCTCGTGCGATGCTGCCGAATCGGGGCTGATGCCGAGCACCAGCGCCCCTCGCTCGCCGAAGGCAGCCCACGAGTCCCGAATCCCACAGGCCTGCGCGGTGCAGCCGGGAGTGTCGTCGCGAGGGTAGAAGTACAGAACGACGGGTTTCCCCCGCAGATCGGACAGGCGGACGGTCTCGCCCTCGTCGTTCTGCAGCTCGAAGTCCGGCGCGGGCTGGCCCTCCTCGACCACAGGCGCAGCCTACAGCGATGAATTCCCGGTTTGCTGCATGTCTACAGCACTGAATCGACAGCGGGCGGCCCGGCCGCCGGAGCGGAGGAGACACCATGAGCAAGCTTCGACTGCACATCTCGATGTCGCTGGACGGCTTCGTCGCCGGCCCGGACCAGAGCGAAGAGAATCCACTGGGCATCGACGGGATGAAGCTGCACGACTGGGCCTTTGGCCTGGCCGCGTGGCGCAAGACACACGGGCTCGAAGGCGGAGAGACGAACGCCAGCACGCCCGTCGTCGAGGAGTCCCTTGCGAACATCGGCGCATACGTGATGGGACGGAACATGTTCGGCGGTGGACCCGGGCCGTGGGGAGACGATCCGTGGCCGGGGTGGTGGGGGGATGATCCGCCGTACCACACGCCGGTCTTCGTGCTCACGCACCATGCCCGCGAACCCCTTGCTCTGCAGGGCGGCACCACCTTCACCTTCGTCACGGACGGCATCGAGTCCGCGCTCGATCAGGCCAGGGCGGCTGCCGACGGCAAGGATGTCCTTCTAGCCGGCGGAGCAAGCATCGCCCAGCAGTACCTGGCGGCCGGCCTGGTCGACGAGCTGAACGTGGCCGTCTCTCCCGTCCTCCTCGGCAGCGGGGCACGGCTGCTGGAGAACCTCGGCGACGCCGACATCGAGCTCGAGCAGGTTCGCGCGGTCGAGGCTCCGGGCGTCACCCACCTCAAGTACCGCGTCGCCAAGTGAGCGGCTGAGCCCGCGTCGGGCCACCGCTACAATGGCGACCCGCGCGGATGTGGCGGAATTGGTAGACGCGCACGGTTCAGGTCCGTGTGGGGGTAACCCCGTGGAGGTTCAAGTCCTCTCATCCGCACCTCAGCACGTGGTCGATTCGGCGCCCCTCTCTGTGTCCCTTACCCGGCAGTAGTCCCGCGCGCGTGATCGAAGAGCTCGACGGGCAGGAGATCGACGACTTCCTGCGGCGACAGGTCGTGGGGCGCGTCGGCTGCCACGCCGACGGAGAGACGTACGTCGTCCCGGTGCTCTACGTCTGGGACGGCGAGTGCATCTACGTGCAGTCGATCGAGGGCCGGAAGATCCGGATCATGCGTTCGAACCCGCAAGTGGTATTCGAGGTCGACGAATACGAGCCGAACGACGGGAGCTGGCGCAGCGTGATCGTCGAGGGCATCTACGAGGAGCTCGACGGCACCCGGGCGGAGGCAGCGCTCGCCCTCCTCGTCCAACGCTTCGCCGGCCGCCGCCGACGATCCCACGCTCAGACAGGCCGCGTCCCGGTCGCATTCCGGATCCGGTCAACCAAGATCACCGGCCGCCGAGTAGAGCGCACGGCGGCGACCTGGGGTTTGATGCGGCTCGGCCTCGCGCTCAGTCGCCGGCGCAGTCGGCGCGCTCGCGCTTGACGTGCCCGCTCGAGGGGCCGCTACCCTGAGGTCGTGAGCCGGATCAACCCGACGCTGCGCGGGTTCCTGATCATCGCCGCGATCGCGGCCGTGATCGTCGCGCTCCGGCTCGAAGCGACGCTCGCGGCGTTGTTCGTGCTCGCGAGGATCGCGTTCGTGGTTGCGATCGCGTTCTTCGTCTATCTGATGTGGCGCGAGCGTAGGGAGGAGATCTCTGCATGGTCGGGACGTGCACGAGCCGTCTTCTACGGCGCGGCCCTGTTAGTCGTCGCGGACATCGTGGCGATCTCTTTCGTCGACCACTCGGGTCCGGATTCCGTCGCGTTCGTGGTGGTGCTCGCCTTCGGTGCCTTCGCCATGTGGCGCACGTGGCGGGACCAGCACACGTACATCTAGGCGAAGCTCTTAGGCGCCGACGCGTGTCTGCGCGCCGTCGAGCGCGTCCAGGGCGGTACGGACGTCGACCAGCTGGCCGACGAAGATCGGCGTATCTCGTTCGGTGTAGCGACTCGCCTCGCTGTCGCGGAGGCGGAGCATCAAGTGCATGAAGTCGGCGGGCTCGTCGCACTCGAAGGCGGTCATGAACTCCTGGTCGTCGATCCCGAACGAGTACGTCGTGTGGTTGTGAATCCCCGGGAACTCCTCGCGGCCGATGCGGATGTGCTCGTCCATCGCCCGCTGACGGTCCGTTTCGGGCAGCTCGTACCAGGGCCGCACCTTCACGAACGGGTAGACGACCAGGTAGGCCTGGTTGTGCGGTGTGACCTTCCGCGCACGTCGCGCGCTCGTGTACTGGGAAGCCCTGGTCGTCGCCAGGTACGAGTACGGGGTCTCGAGCCAACCGGCCAGCGGTGTCGCGTTCAACTCGGTCCCGAGCTCTCCGAGGTCGGCGTACCGCTCGGTGATCTTCCAGAGGAAGAAGTCGCAGTCGGGGCGGATTCCGGTGCAGGTGTACGCCCTGAGCCCGTCCATTCGCTCGGCCCAGGCCTCGATGACGTCGACGAAGGCCTCCTTGCCGGCGGCGCGCTCCTCGACCGGCAACCGGCGCCAGGCGGGATCGACCCGATAGAAGGTGTAGGCGACGTACTGGCCGTTCACGCGCGGAATGCTAGCCCGCAGCACCGACGGGCGAAGCCCGCCGGTGCGCGACGACCTGGCCCGCAGCACCGACGGGCGAAGCCCGCCGGTGCGCGACAACCTGGCCGCAGCGTTTGACCAGCGTGCCGGCTCGAGCCGCCTTGGCCGCCGCCGTCACGACCGGGAGGCTGGCCTTCGGTGTGTCGTCGGCGTAGTAGAGGCCCGACTGCCAGCGATCGAGATCGGCCTCGTCGGTGACGTGGAAGAAGAGGAGCCCGACGACGTTCTGCTGACAGGCGGCAAGCTGCAACGCCTGGCGGTAGTAGCGACCCTGCGTCGCCTCGTCGACGGCGTCGCCGGCGGACGGAAGGGCATCGTTGATGTAGAGCGAGCGTTTCACCGACCGGGTCACGGTCTGGACGCCGAACTCGTCGTAGAGGATGGGCATCGTCGAGCCACGCTGCGCCGTGCCGTCGAACGCCCCTCCGAGCAGGGTGACGAGCTTGCCGTAGTCGGCGATCGCGATCGTCGTCGTCCTCGGATGGGCGAACGTCGGCGCCAGCTTCGAGGTCTCGAGGTACGGATGGAAGGCGAACCAGTCCATGATCGGCTTCGTGCGACCGCTCCGTCGGTATGCCAGCCCGAGATCGCGGATGAACGCCGTCGGGGAATGCGTCGGCCGAGTCGAGCTCGGATCGTCGCCGCCGCGAGGGGAGACCGAGCCACCGATCACGGTCACGTCAGGCGAAACCGCCTTCAAACGGTCATAGGTCTGTGCGAGCAGACCCAGGTACGAGGAGGCGGCCGCGTCGAAGCCCTTCGTCGTGAACTGCGGCATCCAAAATCGGTTGAGGTTCGGTTCGTTGCCGACGATCACGTCGCGAACGTACGGCACGAGCCGCGGGATCGAGGCGGCGAAGGACGCGAACTGGGCGCGTGCCGTCGACCACGACGGAGTCACCGACGAGCCGTAGGGGTAGACGGAGACGAAGACGCGGATGCCGTTTATGCGCGCCGCCTCGGCGGCATTCGTCAGCCCGAGGAGATCGTTTCCCGCGATCTCCCGCTGGCCGGGCGACCAGAGTGCCGTCAGCCTGATCGCGTCGAAACCCGCAAGGCGCGCGAGGCTCATCTTCGCGTCCGCGGCGAGCAATTCGGGCTGCTTGCTCGCGTCTTCCGCGGCTCCGACCATGATCGGTCGGCTCGCCGGAGCGGCCGGCGAGGCAAGCACGAGGCAAGCCGAGACCGTTGCGATGAGCGCGAAGGCGGAACGCATGAAAGACCCGGCCGCAGCCGGTGAAACCCGAGTCTGAATCTACTCGACTATTCGGCAGAAAGCTTGCGATACCTACCGGAGGATGGTCACGGTCTTGCTCTGTACCGCGAGCGGCGCGCCGGGGTTGACCGGCGCACGCATGCTGATCGTGTACCGATACCTCCCGGGCGCCAGCCGGGTCCGCCGGAAGGGAACCCGCGTCTTTTCGCCGGCGAGGGCCTTACCCCTCGCGACCAGCGTCGTCGAGTGTCTCGGCAGCTTCTCGACCCGGGCGTACACGGTGCAGTCGATGTCGCAGGTGACCGTGACCGCGGCCGTTCCGGCGGCGATCGCGGCTACTCGAGGGTAGCCGACCTTCGCCGTCGGGGTCAGCTCCAGACCGTCGCAGTGTGCGATCACGCCCCCGCGGACGTCACGCGCGGAGCTGCGCACGGTCGTCAGGCTCGTCTTCGGAGTGTCGTCGGCGTAGTAGAGACCCGACTGGAAGCGATCGAGCGCCGGCTCGTCGATCGCGTGGAACACGAAGACGCCCATGACGTTGGGCTGGCAAAACGACATCGCGAGCGCCTGCTTGTAGAACGCCGCCTGCGTCGTCTCCGGAACCGGCTTGATCGTCTTCGGCTCGCTGCCCGTGTAGAGCGACGCCTTCGCGCTGGGGATCTGAGTCTCGATGCCGTACTCGGCGTACAGGATCGGCAGCGTCGATCCAGGCTGGCCGGTGCCGTCGAAGGCGGTCGTCAGCAGACCGACGAGCTTCGTGTAGTCGGCGACCCCGATCGGCGTCGAGATCGGGTGCGCGAACGTCGGCGGAATCGTCGAGTTCTCGGGATACGGGTGGATCGCGAGCGCGTCCATGACCGGCCCGGTGATTCCGCTCGCCCGGTAGGCGGTGCCGAGATCCTGGATGAAGGCCGTCGGCGAATGCGTGTCGCGACCCGTCCCGGGCCGGTCGATTCCGCGCGGCGAGATCGCGCCGCCGAAGACGCGGACATCGGAGTCCACGTTCTTCAGCGCTTGGTAGGTGCGGAAGAGCAGGCTCAGGTATGCGGGCGCGGCCGCGTCCGTGCCGTCGGGGTTGAACTGCGGTAGCCAGAAGCGGTTGAGGTTCGGCTCGTTGCCGATGATGAAATTGCGCAGCTCGGGAACTTGGCTGGCGATTCCGGCGGCATAGGAGGCGAAGTTCCGCTGATCCTCCTCGCTCAACGGCGTCGTCTTGCTGCCGAAGTTGTAGACCGACACGAACGCCTGCATTCCGTCGAGCTCCGCGGCCTGTGCGACGTTGCTCAGGACCGTGACCTCGTTGCTCGTCGGCTGGGTCTGGCTTGGATCCCAGATCGACGTCACCCGGACCGTGTCGAAGCCGGCCAGACGCATGAGATCCATCTTCGCCTTCGCCTCCGTCAGCGACTCGTGGCGGACCTGATCCTCGGCAGCTCCGACCAGCATCGACGGCCCGCCGGCCTGCGCCGAGGGCGCGACCACGAGGATTGCTGCCGCCACGACCCCGAGCACAAGCCCTCGCACGGGCCCAAGATAGCCTGAGGTTGTAATGAAAGAGCGAATTCAGTCGGAGCTGAAAGCGCTGCCGGCCAAGCCCGGGGTGTACCTCTTCCGGGACGGCGAGGGCCGGGTGCTCTACATCGGCAAGGCCAAGTCGCTCAGGTCACGCGTGCGGTCGTACTTCCAGCGCGGGGGGGACGGGCGAATGCAGATGGCGGGTCTCGCCGAGCGCATCGACGACCTGGAGGTGATCGTCACCGGAACCGAAGCGGAGGCCCTCCACGTCGAGCAGAACCTCGTCAAGCGCCACCGTCCGCCCTTCAACATCCGTCTGCGCGACGACAAGTCGTTCCCGTACATCGCCGTCACCGTCGAGGACGAGTATCCGCGGGTGATGTTCACGCGGGAGCGGCACCGTCGTGGTGTCGTGTACTTCGGGCCGTACGCCAACGCCAAGAAGGTGCGCGAGACACTCGACGTCCTGAATCGCGTCTTCCAGTACCGGCCCTGCGAGGGGCCGAAGCCGGGGCGGCACTCGGGGATCCCGTGCCTCGACTACCACATCGATCGCTGTCGGGCCCCGTGCGTCGGCTACATCGCAGAAGACGAGTATCGGTTGGTCATCGACCGCGTGATCGAGTTCCTCTCGGGCGAGACGCGGCCTGTGCTACGCGATCTCGAGCGGCGGATGCAGGAGGCGGCCGCCGAGGAGCGCTTCGAAGACGCTGCCCGCTATCGGAACCGGCTGTTCGCGATCCGCCACCTCGCCGAGCGCCAAGCAGCCGACAAGCGCGCAGTGGGAACGGTAGACGTGATCGGGATCGCGATCGAGGGAGACCGGGCAGCGGTGCAGATCTTCCCGCTCCGCGACGGGAAGCTCGTCGACCGGTACGGGTTTCACCTCGAGAACGTCGCTGGACAGGATGCGGCCACCGTGCTCGAGGCCTTTGCGCTCGAGTACTACGGCTCGTCGCCGAGCATCCCGCCGCAGCTCGTCGTCCCCGCCGAGGCAGGCGATACCGGGGCGCTCGAGCAATTCCTCTCCGACCGGCGTGGCTCGCGTGTCGAGGTGCGGGCGCCCGCCCGAGGCGAGAAGCGACGCCTCCAGGAGCTCGCCGACCAGAACGCCCGGCTCGCCGTCCGGTCGGAGTTGCTTCGGTCGGAACAGCGGCGGTTACGGCGGGTCGAGGCGCTCGAGGAGCTGCGGGAGGTGCTCAACCTCGAGAGCCTGCCGATCAGGATCGAGTGCTACGACATCTCGAACATCCAGGACGAGTCGCCGGTGGGCTCGATGGTCGTCTTCCAGGACGCAGTCGCGCAGAAGGCCCACTACCGCAAGTTCGGCGTCCGTCGCCTCGAGGGTCCGGACGACTTCGCGGCGATCGCCGAGGTCGTCTCGCGCCGCTTTGCGAGGCTCGGCGAGGTGACCGCCGAGGAGTACGACGAGAGCTTCGCCGCGGCGCCCAACCTGGTCGTGATCGACGGGGGCAAGGGGCAGCTTTCGGCGGGGCTGGCGGCCATGCAGGCCTTCGACCTGCCCCGAGTGGCGGTGATCTCGCTCGCGAAGCGCGAGGAAGAAGTCTTCGTGCCCGGCCGTCCGCAGCCGATCGTGCTGCCGCGCGACTCGGCGGGCCTCCAGCTCCTCCAGCGGATCAGGGACGAGGCGCACCGTTTCGCACTCGGGTTTCACCGGCAGCGCCGCGACGCAAAGGCGCGAGACTCGCTCTTCGACGAGCTTCAGGGTGTCGGGCCGGTGCGCCGAAGAGCCCTGCTCCGCCACTTCGGATCGACCGAACGGTTGCTCGAGGCGACGCGCGAGGAGCTCGAGGGCGTGCCCGGTGTGCCGCCGAAGACGGCGCGCGCGATCTACGCGCAGCTGCACAAGGCCGGGCGTGCGTAGCGCGCTCGCGCTGGCGGCTGTCGTCGCCATGCTCGCAGCGGGCTGCGGCGGGAGGAAGAGCGCGGGGGCGAGTTCCACTGACGCGCCGGGGACGACGACGACGGCGCCGGCGGATCCCGGGCGGGATGCGATCGAAGCCTTCGTCAGCGCGGCCCGCGCCGGTCACAGCCAAGCGTTGTGGCGGATGCTTTCGACATCGTCGCGTCAACGGCTCGGCCCGACTCTGGCGGGCTTCCGCGAACACGCCGCGGCCGAGTTCGCCGAGGGCGTCGGCTCCTTCCGCCGCTTCCGGGTGGTCGTCTCCGAGCGAATCACCCCCGAGCTCGGTGTGGTCGCGATCGACGGCACGCGAGCCGCCGAGGGGTCGAAGGGGCGTGACCTCTACGCCGCTGCCCTCCGCCTCGAGGGAGCGGCGTGGAAGCTCGAGTTGGGCGGGCCGGTGAAGGTGCGACCGATCGGCCCCGATCCCGGCGCCCGCGAGCGCGTTGTCGGTCAGGTCGCGGCAGCAGTCGAAGGGCCGGCGGGAAGCGGGACGGCGGTCATGTACCTCGACGGCCAGCCCACGAACCCGAAGGTCGCCGGCACCGTGTCCAACTCGACCCTCTACGCGAATTTCGAGCCCCCGCTGAATCGAGGGCGGCACACTGTGGTCGTCTTCGCCAGCAGCGGGCGGGAAGCCTCGGCGATCGCCTGGGCTTTCACCGTCACGCGCCGCTAGTACGGCTCGAGCGGAGAGCTAAAAACCTTTGACGGGCAGGACGAGCACGAGGATCGTCAGCCACCCGGCAGCTACGGTGAGGAGTCGCATGGATCTCACCCTAGGCAGCGAGTGTTAGAGGTCAATGAGAAGCTGTTAGCTCTGCGTAAGGATCGCGTAATTCATCGTGCTGATCGGTGCGCCAGAAGAGCTATCGGCCGAAGCCTATGAAGGCCGGTCCTACGCCTCGTCGGGCGCCATGAACGGGTAGCGATAGTCCTGCGGCGGGACGAACGTCTCCTTGATCGTTCGTGGGGAGACCCAGCGGATCAGGTTCCACATCGAGCCCGCCTTGTCGTTCGTCCCAGAGGAGCGGCCACCCCCGAAGGGCTGCTGACCGACCACTGCTCCGGTCGGCTTGTCGTTGACGTAGAAGTTGCCCGCGGCGTATTGGAGCTTCTCGCCGGCGAGCTCGATCGCCGCGCGGTCTCGGGCGAAGACGGCGCCGGTCAGTCCGTAGGGCGCTGTCTTGTCGACGATCTCGAGCGTGTCCTCGTATGCCTGCTCGGGATAGACGTAGGCGGTGACGACGGGGCCGAACAGCTCGTCGCGAAGCAGTCGGAAGTTCGGATCGCGCGTCTCGATCACGGTCGGCCGGACGAAGTAACCCTCACTGTCGTCGCAGTCGCCGCCGACGAGCACCGACGATTCGCCGTGCGCGCCGGCCTCCTCGATCGCCTCCTGCTGCGTGCGGAACGAGCCCGCATCGATGACGGCACCCATGAAGTTCTCGAAGTCGGACGGGTCGCCCACCTTCAGGCTGCCGACCTCTTCGGCAAGGCGCTCCCGAAGCTCCGGCCACAGGTTCGAGGGTGCGTACACACGCGACGCGGCCGAGCACTTCTGACCCTGGTACTCGAACGAGCCCCGCACGATCGCGGTCAGGACCGCGTCGACGTCCGCGGACGGGTGCGCGACGATGAAGTCCTTGCCGCCGGTCTCGCCGACGATCCGTGGGTAGTTGCGGTAGCTGCGGATGTTCTCGCCGACGGTCTGCCACATGCCCTGAAACACCGCCGTCGAGCCGGTGAAGTGGATGCCGGCGAGGTGCGGGCTGGCGAGTACCGGGTCGCCGATCGACGAGCCTCGGCCGTAGACGAGGTTGACCACGCCGTCTGGGAGCCCAGCCTCCTGGAGGAGCCGCATCACGTAGTACGCCGAGAGGGCCGCGGTCGACGCCGGCTTCCAGATCACGGTGTTGCCGAGCAGCGCCGGCGAGCCGACGAGGTTGCCGCCGATCGACGTGAAGTTGAACGGGCTGACCGCGAAGACGAAGCCCTCGAGCGGCCGATACTCCATCCGGTTCCACACACCGGGGGAGGAGACTGGTTGCTCGGCATAGATGCGAGTCATGAACTCGACGTTGAAGCGCCAGAAGTCGATCAGCTCGCAGGCGGCGTCGATCTCGGCCTGATGCGCGGTCTTCGACTGGTTGAGCATCGTTGCCGCGTTGAGCGTCGCGCGCCAGGGGCCGGCGAGAAGCTCGGCGGCGCGGAGGAAGACGGCGGCTCGTTCCTCCCAGGGGGTTCGCGACCAGTCCGCCCACGCCTTGCCGGCCGCCTCGACGGCGCGCCCGACCTCGGCCACCCCAGCCTGATGGACGTCGGCGAGAACGTGGTCCTTGCGGTGGGGCATGACAGCCGGAACGGTGTCGCCCGTGCGCACGTCTTCGCCGCCGATCACGCATGGGACGTCGAGGCGGTCGCCTCGGAGCTCGTCGAGTCGCCGCCTCAGCTCCTTGCGCTCGGGCGAGCCCGGCACGAAGCCTCTCACCGGCTCGTTCACGGGGGGAGGAGGGTGGAAGATGCCGTGTGCGGCCATTGCGCAGGATGCTAGTACCTCCGACGGCGGGGCATACGCAGGCGCCGGTCGACGCCTGCGCGTCGCCTGCACGCTCGTGGCGTACCGTGGGCGCGTGAGCCGTGCCCGACACGTGCGATACCTGGCCGACGGTTGGGGCGTCGGGGAGCTGTGGCTCGAGAAGGAGCTCGTCCTGTGGCACGAGCTGCCCGCTCCGCGGACCAGCCCCCCACCGGGGGGCAGCGGAGCCCCCGAGTTCACGCTAGCGGAGGCCGGCGAACGGGATCGTGATGGATCCGTGCCGGAAGTGGTGCGGCTGCTCGCCGCGTACTTCCGCGGCGAGCCGACCTCATTCGACGGCATCGAGGTGGACCTGGACTGGTGCACGCCGTTCCAGCTCGCCGTCGCGAAGACCCTGCGCGAGGTCCCGTACGGGCAGACCGTGACCTACGGGGAGCTCGCGGCGCTCGCCGGGTACCCGCAGGCGCAACGGGCCGCCGGCTCGTTCTGCGCGCGCAACCGGCTCTCGCTGATCGTCCCCTGCCACCGGGTGGTCGCTGCGGGCGGCCTGGGCTCGTACGGCTCGCTCGGGACGGGATACAAACGACGGCTCTTGGAGCTCGAGCATGCCCTTCTCTGACGAGGTTCGGCGGGAGCTCGCGAGCATCGATCCGCGCCGGGGCTGCGATCGCCTGGCCGAGATCTCGGGGCTCTTTCATACCGCGGGCAGTCTCCATCTGCGGGGCCACGGCGAGTTCTCCGTCCATCTCGACGTGGCCGAGTCGGCCGTCGCCAGACGTGCGTTCGGGCTCCTTCGGGCACTTTCCGTGGATGCCGAGATCCGGACCTACAGGCGGCGGGCGCTGTCGGGTGGGACCCGCTACCAGATCCACGTTCCGGGCGGGAAGCGCTCGCTCCAGGTGCTCGTGGAGGCCGGAGTCCTGTCGGCCGCGCACGCTCCCCTCGAAGCTCCTCCGAAGCGGGTGATCGGTCGGGCGTGTTGCCGACGGGCGTACCTGCGTGGCGCGTTTCTCGGTGGCGGCTCGGTCAGCGGCCCGCGCACGCCGCATCTCGAGATCCGCACGGCGAACCGAGCCGGAGCAGAGCGTGTCATCTGGGCGGCAGCCCAGGAAGACGTTCCACTGCGCTTGCACGAACGCGGCCGACACGTCGCTGCCTACGCGAAGGCGGCCGAGCCGATCGCCGACGCGCTGGCGCTGGTCGGAGCGGGCGACGCCGCGCTCGCCCTGGACGAGTATGGCGTCGTCGCCGAAGCACGCGCACGCGCCAATCGCGTGGCGAATGCGGATCACGCCAACCTCGTCCGGTCGAGTCGCGCCGCGCACGAGCAGGCGTCGGCGATCGCCCGTCTGGAGGCGCGAGGGCAGCTCGGCACGCTTCCGTTCGAGCTGCGCGAGGCGGCGGAGCTCCGCCTTCGCCATCCGTCGATCACGCTCGCGGCGCTCGCCGCCAAGTCGCGGCCCCCGGTGACCAAGGCGACGATTCACAGGCGTCTGTCCCGGGTGATCGCCCTCTCCGAAGGGGATGACCGGCGCCCGTAGCGCTACGGGGTCCGATGCTCCATACTTGTTGTGTAGCGGGTCTGCGCTCGTCCGCCGGCGGATTCAGACCCCGTCTGCCGGCAAGGTCCTGAGCGCGGTGCAACCGGAGGGGGAGGTCGTCCTCGGAGCTTCCCCTCCGGCCCGCTGCTGCCGTATTTTCCGAATGTCCACTGCGGCGGACTACTGAGTGGGTGGCTTTTCGCTCTCGTTACACTCGAAGGCGAGAGAGTCGAGAACGGGGGACACGAAATGGCCAAGGTTCGCGTAGGAATCAACGGATTCGGGCGCATCGGGCGCAACTTCTTCCGGGCGCATCTGGAGCGGGGCGGCGACTTCGAGATCGTGGCGGCAAACGATCTCGGTGACGCCAAGACGATGGCGCACCTGCTCAGGTACGACTCGGTCCTCGGCCCGCTCGGCCGGGACGTGGAGGTCGGTGACGGCTCGATCGTTGCTGCCGGCCAGGAGATCAAGATGCTTGCCGAGACGGACCCGGCTGCGCTGCCGTGGAGCGAGCTCGGTGTCGATCTCGTCCTCGAGTCGACCGGAAGGTTCAAGAAGCGGAGCGACCTGCAGAAGCACATCGACGCAGGTGCGAAGAAGGTTGTCATCTCTGCGCCGGCGGACGACCCGGATCTGACCGTCGTCCTCGGTGTGAACGGCGAGGAGTACGACCCTGCCGTCCACCACATCGTCTCGAACGCCTCGTGCACCACGAACTGCGTGGCGCCGCTGGCGAAGGTCATCCACGACGCCTTCGGGATCGAGCAGGGCTTCATGACGACGATTCACGCCTACACGAACGACCAGCAGATCCTCGACCTGCCTCACAAGGACCTGCGCCGGGCGCGGGCTGCCGCGATCAACCTGATCCCCACGTCAACCGGGGCTGCCAAGGCAATCGGGCTCGTTCTGCCCGAGCTGAAGGGCAAGGTCGACGGGATCTCCGTCCGGGCTCCGGTCCCGACCGGCTCGGTCACCGACCTCGTCGTCCGGCTGGGCAAGGAGGTCACGAAGGACGATGTGATCGAGGCGTTCCGGCAGGCCGCGGGCGGGCCGCTCGGCAAGTACCTCCAGTTCACCGAGGATCCGCTCGTCTCGTCGGACATCGTCCAGTCGCCGTACTCGTGCATCTTCGACAGCACGCTGACGATGGCGAACGGGACGATGGCGAAGGTCTTCGGCTGGTACGACAACGAGTGGGGCTACAGCTGCCGGCTCGTCGACCTGATCGCGATGATCGGGGAGACGCTCCCGGTCGAGGCCGCAGCCGCGACTGCCTGAGGTGAACCTCCCGCGCTCGGTCCGTGACGCGGACGTCGAGGGCAAGCGCGTTCTCGTCCGCGCCGATCTCAACGTGCCGCTCGAGAACGGTCGTGTCGCCGACGACACACGGATTCGAGCGGCACTCCCGACGCTGCAGCTGCTCCTGGACCGTGGGGCAGCGGAGATCGTGATCTGCTCTCATCTCGGCCGGCCGAAAGGACCCGATCCGGCGTTCGTGATCGAACCGGTGGCCGCGCGCCTACGCGAGCTGCTCGGCGCGAACGGTCGCGTGCGCGTGCTCGAGAACACCCGCTTCGATGCACGCGAGACGAAGAACGACCCCGAGCTTGCGCAGGAGTTCGCGGCGCAGGCGGACGTCTACGTCAACGACGCGTTCGGCTCGGCGCACCGCGCCCACGCCTCGACGGAGGGGGTCGCACACCTGCTGCCCGCGTACGCGGGCCTGCTGCTCGAGCGAGAGCTGGAGGAGCTCGGCCGGCTCTTACACGAGCCGGCACGGCCGTTCGTCGCGATCGTCGGGGGTGCGAAGGTCGAGGACAAGATTGGCGTCCTCCGCAGCCTCGCCGAGCGCGCCGACGTCGTCCTCGTCGGAGGAAAGATGGCAGAGGAGATCCGCGAGCACCCGATCGACGTCCCGGTCAAGCTGCCGGGCGACGTCGTCGCGGCGGCGGCCTTCGAGCCGGACGCCGAGTCGAAGGTCGTCCCGGCCGACGGAGTTCCGGAAGGCTGGCTCGGACTCGACATCGGCCCCGAGACCCGCGAGGGCTATGCGAAGCGAATCGCGATGGCGAAGACGGTGTTCTGGAACGGCCCGATGGGCGTGTTCGAGTGGCCGCGGTTCGCGGAGGGCACCAACGCGGTCGCGCACGCAGTCGCCGAGGCCGACGCGCACACGGTCGTCGGCGGTGGCGACTCGGTGCGGGCGGTCGAGGAGGCAGGGCTCGCCGACCGCATCGGCTGGGTCTCGACCGGCGGCGGCGCGTCGCTCGAGCTGCTCGAGGGCAAAGAGCTGCCCGGCGTGGCGGCGATCCCGAGCGCATGACGAAGCTCAGGTCCAGAAGCGGCGGAAGGCACCGATGCTGATCGCCGGCAACTGGAAGATGTTCAAGGGGCCGGCCGAGGCCGCCGAGTTCTGCGCCGCACTGCGAGAGCGGCTGGCGGAGCTCGATGACGTCGACGTCGCGGTCTGCCCGCCGTTTCCCTCGCTGGCCGCCGCCGTGCAGGCGCTGGCGGGCACCGAGATCGCGGTCGCTGCGCAGAACGTCCACTGGGAGGAGCAGGGCGCGTTCACCGGGGAGGTTGCTCCCGGGATGCTTCGCGAGCTCGGCGTCTACGGCGCGATCGTCGGCCACTCCGAGCGGCGCCAGCACTTCG
The DNA here is from genome assembly GCA_963719325.1 of uncultured Actinomycetes bacterium. Classification (GTDB taxonomy): domain Bacteria; phylum Actinomycetota; class Thermoleophilia; order Gaiellales; family Gaiellaceae; genus DATBLE01. Next base: position 16,587 of record CAVRBW010000003.1, on the reverse strand, counting down.
GCGAGACCGACATGGACGTGGCCCGTCGAACGACCGCGGCGCTCGCCGCGGGCCTGTCGGTGATCGCCTGCATCGGCGAGACCGAGCAGGAGCGCGAGCGAGGCGAGACCGAGGCGGTGCTCGGCCGCCAGGCATCCGTGCTCGAGCCGCACGACCAGCTCGTGATCGCGTACGAGCCCGTGTGGGCGATCGGGACCGGAAAGACCGCGACCCCCGAGCAGGCGCAGGAGGCACACGCGTTCATCCGAAGCCTCATCGACGTTCCGATCCTGTACGGCGGCTCGGTCAAGCCCGACAACGCTGCCGAGCTGCTCGCTCAGCCGGACATCGACGGCGCGCTCGTCGGCGGCGCCTCGCTGGAGGTCGACTCCTTCGCGGCGATCGTCGAAGCTGCGTCGAGGGGCAGAGGCTGACGCCCGTCCCACTTGTCGCGCTCGTGATCCTCGACGGCTGGGGCTGTGCGCCGCCGGGGCCGGGGAACGCCGTCGACCTCGCCCAGACGCCCGTGTTCGACCGGCTCTGGGCCGAGTACCCGCACACGACGCTGAAGGCCTCGGGCGAGGCCGTCGGGCTGCCGCCGGCGCAGATGGGCAACTCCGAGGTCGGCCACCTGACGATCGGCTCGGGGCGGATCCTCTACCAGGACCTGATGCGCGTGAACAAGGCGATCGAGGACGGCTCGTTCTTCGAGAACGCCGTCCTGCGCTCGGCGTTCGAGCGCGGTGCGAACGTGCACCTGCTCGGGCTCGTTTCCTACGGCGGCGTCCACTCGCACATCGAGCACCTCCGCGCCTTGCTGCGTTTCGCACCCGAGAAGACCTGGATCCACGCCTTCACGGACGGCCGCGACGTCTCGCCGCATTCCGCGGTCGACGATCTCGCCGAGGTGCCGGCCGAACGGATCGCCAGCATTTCCGGCCGCTACTACGCAATGGACCGGGACGCACGGTGGGAGCGCACGCAACGCGCACTCGAGGCGATCGTCGATTCCAGGCCGGTCACAGGGACAGTCCCTGTGACGTACGTGCAACAGCAGTACGACGCGGGCGTCACGGACGAGTTCATCGAACCGATGCACTTCGAGGGCCGCCCCGGGATCGAGCCCGGCGACGCCGTCGTCTTCTTCAACTTCCGCCCCGACCGGGGCCGGCAGTTGAGCCAGAAGCTCCTCGAGGCCGGCTTCGATCTCACGACGATGACGCGGTACCGGGACGACCTGGACTGCCCCGTCGTCTTCGCGGAGCAGAACGTCCCGAACACGATGGCCGAGGTCCTCGCCGCGGGGGACGCCCGCCAGCTCCACTGCGCCGAGACGGAGAAGTACGCGCACGTCACCTATTTCTTCAACGGAGGCCGCGAAGAGGAGTGGCCCGGCGAGACGCGGATCCTCGTTCCGTCGCCTCGCGACGTCGGCACGTACGACAAGAAGCCCGAGATGTCCGCACCGGAGGTGGCTGCGCGGTTCGCGGCCGAGATCGGCAACGGGTATCGCTTCGGCATCGTCAACTTCGCGAACCCGGACATGGTCGGGCACACAGGCTCGATTCCGGCGGCAACCACCGCTGTCCAGACGACCGACCGCTGCCTCGGCCGGGTCGCTTCTGGCGTCGCGCGGGCGGGAGGCGTGATGCTCGTCACCGCCGACCACGGGAACGCGGAGACGATGCTGGCGGAGGACGGTGTCAGCCCGCATACGGCGCACACGACGAATCCCGTCCCGCTGATCGTCACCCTGGCCGGGGCGGAGGTGCGCGACGGCGGCGAGCTTTCCGACCTCGTTCCGACCGCGCTCGACTTGCTGGGCATCCCTCAGCCGCAGGAGATGTCCGGACAAACCCTCGTAAAGCTTCCGTAAGCGGGCGTTCGATGTCGAACCGACCGGGCTATACTCCGCCGGCTTTGTCACTAACGCAACCTGACCTCGGTGTCTTGCGTAAGGCGCAACGAGGCGACGAGCGTGCCTTTTCCCTGATCGTCAGAGCCTACGAGACGCCGGTCTTCAACTACGTCCTCCGCCTCGTCGGCGATCGCGCCCTCGCAGAGGACCTCACGCAGGAGGTCTTCCTGCGCGTCTTCCAAGGCCTGCCTCGATTCTCGCTCCGCTGCAAGTTCACGACGTGGCTGTTCCAGGTGACGAAGAATCGCGTCCTCGACGAGTTGCGGGCGAGCGAGCGGCGGCCGCGGCACCTGGTCGCATTGGACGATGCCGGCCCGCTCGAGGTTCTCGACGCGCCGATCGAGCGTGGCGAGACCGTCGACGCGCTCTGGCGTGCGATCGACGGTCTCTCGGCCGACCTGAAGATGGCACTGCTCCTTCGTGACGTGACCGGACTGTCGTATTCGGAAATAGCGGATTCCCTGGAGATCACGCTCGCAACGGTCAAGTGGCGGATCTACAAGGCGCGCGAGGAGGTCGCTCTGACGCTCGCCCGCGAGGGGATCACGTTCGGCTCTACGGGTGAAGCTGCCGCGCCAGCTCGCGCGCGGCAGGGCGCGAGCACGTCGCGGCGATTCGGTTCACCGCGGAGATCAGCTCCTCCTGCAGCACGCCGGGCACCTGACCGCGGTTGACCGCGTCCACCGACGCGGCGACGAGCGGACCCCCACAGCTCGCTCCCGCAGCGACGTCCGCGGCCAGCTGAGCCAGCCGCAGCGACGTCAAGACCGGTAGTCGCTCTCCGCTCCCGCCGCAGCCGGGAATGCGAGCAAGGCGACGCTACACGCCGTAAGCGAGACGCTCCGCCAGCGCATCGGGAAGGCCGAGCTCCCGAATCTCGGCCTGGGTACGGCCGAAGTCGTAGGGGACGCGACGGTAGGACGCTTGACTCGCGTCGAGGTCGAGCAACAGCCAGGCGGCGTCGCGATCGCCGTCGCGAGGCTGCCCAACCGATCCGGGGTTCAGGAGCCAGCGTCCTGCTCTCAGGTCGATCTCGGTACCGCCTGCGGCGTGGCCGCCGATCGCCCCGCGGCCGTCGGCGATCGCGAGCGGGACGTGGCTGTGGCCGACGATCGTGACGTGTGCATCCGAAGCTCGGATCGCGTCTCGAGCCGCCTCCCAGGTGAGCACGTACTCCCAGACCGGGTCACGTGGGCTGCCGTGGTGGAGGGCCACGCCGTCTCGCTCGGCGCTCGAGGACAGGCCGGCGAGGTAGTCGCGCGCAGACTCGTCGAGCACCTTCCGGGTCCAGGAGGCCGCCGCTTCCGCGTCCGGAGAGAAAGCGTCCAGATCGAGGACCCCGAGGACCCCGAGATCGTGGTTGCCGGCCAGGCAGAGCTGCGTCAACTCGGCCGCTCGAGCGCAGCAGGCATTCGGCTGGGGTCCGTAGCCGACCAGGTCGCCGAGGCACCAGACGGCGTCGACGGACTCGTTCTCGATCGCCTCCGCCACCGCCTCGAGCGCGTGCAAGTTAGCGTGAATGTCGGAGATGACTGCGACGCGCATGAGGCTCCAGCTGCGGATCGCTACGTTAGCGGCGCTCGCAGGAGCGTGGGCGGTGGCTGCCTTCTTCCTCTGGTCGAGCACACGCGTACCCGGAGGCCTGAAGCTCGGCGGCCTTCCGGAGCGGAAGCTCTTCACCAGCTCGTTCCTGAGCCACGCCGAGCACTACGAGCAGTTCGGCTACTGGCTCTGGCTCGGCGAGACGCTGACCACGCTCGTCGTCTTTGCCTTGTACGCATGGCGTGGGGCCCGCTTCGCCCGCGAGTCCGCCGCCGGCCCGATCGGCACCGCGATGCTGCTCGCGATGCTGGGGTTCGCGCTCGTCTGGCTGGTCTCGATCCCGTTCACCGTGCTCTCGCTGTGGTGGGCGCGGCGCTACGACCAGTCGCACGAGAGCTACTTCACGGTGATCTTCGGCGGCTGGCTCCAGCTGGCGATCGAGTTCGTGTTCCTGTCGTTCTCAGTTCTGGTCGTCGTCGGACTGGCGAAATGGTTCCGGCGCACGTGGTGGATCCCCGGCGCCGCCGTCTTCGTCGGTCTGGCCGCGCTGTTCACCTTCGTCTCGCCGTACCTGATCCCAGACACCCATCCCCTGCGGGATCCGGAGCTCCAGGCGGCAGCCACGCGAATCGCCGACCAGGAGGGGGTGCACGGGGTCCCGGTCCGAGTCGAAGACGTGGATACGGAGGATGCGAATGCGTTCACGACCGGAATCGGCTCGTCGCGCAAGGTCTTCCTCTGGAGCTCTCTCCTCGACGGACGGTTCACCGATCGGGAGATCAAGGTCGTGCTCGCCCACGAGTACGGCCATCAGGCTCGGAACCACCTGCTCGAGGGGATCGCCTGGTATGCGCTGTTCGCTCGTTCCAGGCGCCTACCTGATCGCGGTCGCAACCCGGCGGCGCGGAGGCATGCGCGAGCCGGCGGCGATGCCGGTCGCCCTGCTCGTGCTCGTCGTCCTCAGTCTCGCCGCGCTCCCGTTCGAGAACGCGATCTCACGCCACATCGAAGCGGAGGCGGACTGGATGGCACTGGAGACGACACGTGATCCGGGGGCGGCCGAGAGCCTGTTCCGTCGCTTCGCCACGACCGGCCTCGGCGATCCGAGCCCGCCGACGCTCGCGTACCTCGCGTTCGACAACCATCCGACGCTGATGCAGCGCGTCGCGATGGCTAGGGCTTGGGCGTCTCGGGAGGGGCCTCGGGCAGGTTCCTGATCCCCTCGCGCGCCGTCCACTTCGACCAGGAGTCCTCCATCGCGTCGAGGAGCTCCTTCATGAAACGGGTCGAGAGGTTCACGCGCGAGACGACGACGCCGGGGATGTCTCCCTCCTCGACCTCGTGGTCGATGCGCGCGAAGGTGATCGTGAACTCGTAGTCGGAAAAGCTGACCTGGGCGAAGTTCGCGTAGACGCCGACCAGCTTCTCGGGCTCGACGTGGATGTTGAGCTGGCGCTCTTGCCCCTCGCCTTCCACCGCCCGGGATACTACTCGCGTGGAGAAGCGGCCAGTCTCGGTGCGCCAAGTCGGGATCGCGTTCGGTGCCTTCGTGGCGCTCTGCGTGGCCGGAACGGTCGGCTTCCACGTGATCTCGGACGAGAGTCTGTTCAACTCCCTGTACCGGACCGTGATCACCGTCTACACGGCGGGTCTCGTCAGTGCACCGGACACCGTCGGCACGAAGGTGTTCACCATCGTGCTCGTCGTCTGGGGTGTGGCAATCTTCCTCTACGTCTTCGGCCTCGTGATCGAGATCGCGGTCAGCGGCGCGGTCGGCGGGGCCTGGCAGAAACGAAAGACGAGGCGACGCGTGGAGCAGCGTACGGATCACTACATCATCTGTGGCTTTGGCCGGGTCGGTCGGCAGGTCGCGCGCGAGTTCCGCGAGGCCGGCGCGCCGTACGTAGTGGTCGATCTGAACCCCGAGGTGCTCGTGATCGCGCGCGACCGGAATGAGCTCGTGGTCGAAGGAAGCGGCACCGACAACGAGACGCTGTACTCAGCCGGCCTCGAGCGGGCGCGTGGCTTGGTCGCTTCGTCCGACTCGGACGTCGACAATCTGTACATCACGTTGTCGGCTCGTGCGGCGAGGCCCGACCTCCAGATCGTCGCCCGCGCCTCCACCCGCGACGCAGCGGAGAAGCTGACCCTTGCCGGCGCGAACCGGGTCGTCCAGCCGTACGCGACCGCTGGTCAGGAAATGGCCAAGCTGATGCTCAGACCGCAGGTCGCGGCCTTCCTGGAGATCGTCTCGACTCACGCGGGCCCGGACCTTCGCTTCGAGGAGATCGTCGTCACGCCGGCGTCGGGGCGGGTCGGGAAGACGATTCGGGATCTGCGCATTCGCCGCGAGACGGGCGCCGTCGTGATCGCCATCCGTCGTGTCGACGGTAGCTTCGAAACCACCCCGTCGCCTGATGCTTCGCTCGCGGAGGGCGACGTGCTGATCGCGGTCGGCACCGAGCAGGAGCTGCGGGCGCTCGAAGACCTGTTCGCGCCGTCCGCTCGGAGCGACGACGGCAAACCCGCCGTCGCCCGGCGGGACGGCTCCGGCTCCGGCTCCGCCGGCGCCGGGGGCGAGGCCGTTGCAGGCTAGATCGATCCGCGAGCTCGCCGACGCGCTCGCGGAGCTCGCCGGGACGGAGGTCGAGCTCGAGCGCCCGAGCGATCCCATCCACGGCGACTACGCGACGAACGTCGCGCTTCGGCTCGCACCCGTGCGGAAGCTGGCGCCGAGGAAGCTGGCGGAGGAGATCGCCGCCTCGGCGGCCCGGCTTCCGGACGTGGAGCGCGCCGAGGTGGCCGGCCCGGGGTTCGTCAACCTCTTCCTCGACGGCTCTTGGTTCGGGCAGGCGCTCGCGGAGATGCTCGACCTCGGCCCGTCGTACGGAGAGGGCCGTGGAGTGGAGCGCCAGAGCGTGCAGGTGGAGATGGTCTCCGCGAATCCGACCGGTCCCGTGACCGTCGCGGCGGCCCGCAACGGCGCGATCGGCGACTCGATCGCCCGCCTGCTCGACCTCGCCGGGCACGCGGTCGAGCGGGAGTACTACTACAACGACGCCGGCGCGCAGATGGAGCGGTTCCGGCAGTCGGTCGACGCGATCCGGCGCGGGGCGGAGCCTCCGGAGGACGGCTATCGCGGCGACTACGTCCGCGAGCTCGCCGCCATCGACGGCGATCCGGTGCCGCCGATGCTCGAGCGGATCGAGCAGACGCTGGAGCGCTTCCGCATCCACTTCGACTCCTGGGTCCGGCAGAGCGAGCTCGAGAAGCGCCTGCCGGATCTGTTGCCTCGACTGGACACGTACGAGCGCGACGGTGCACTCTGGGCTCGCTCCTCGGCCTACGGAGACGAGGAGGATCGGGTGCTGCTTCGCTCCGAGGGGGGCGAGCCGACGTATCGCGCCGCCGACGTCGTCTACCTCGTCGACAAGCTCGAACGGGGGCTGGACCGGGCGATCTACGTGCTGGGTGCCGACCATCATGGGACGAGGCACTGGTACGCGGCCGTCGCGCGCATGCTCGGCTACGACCCGGAGTGCGTCGAGGTGCTGCTCTACCAGCTCGTCCACCTCACGAAGGGCGGTGAGCAGACCAAGATGTCGAAGCGTCGTGGCGACGTCGTCTTCCTCGACGAGTTCGTAGACGAAATCGGGGTCGACGCGGCCCGGTGGTACCTCGTCAACCGCAGCCCGGACCAGACGATCGAGATCGATGTCGACCTCGCCGCCGAACGCTCGGAGAAGAACCCGGTCTACTACGTCCAGTACGCGCACGCGCGGATCGCCGGGATCCTCCGGAATGCCGGAGCCGCGGAAGTGTCGGCCGAGCCTCGCTCCGGCGTGGCCACCGAGGAACGTGACCTGATCAAGCGACTGGCCGAGTTCCCGGACGTGGTCGAGGAGGCGACGGCACGTCGGGGCCCGCACGCGATCCCGACCTACGCGATCCGCGTCGCCGACGACTTCCACCGCTTCTATCACCACCACCGGGTGCTCGGCAGCGAGGAGCAAGCCTTTCGCCTCGGGCTGTGTCGCGCGACCCAGACGGTAATCGCACGCGCTCTGTGGCTGGTCGGGGTCGAAGCACCCGAAAGGATGTAGGAGCTCCCAGCGCACTGAGCAGTTGTGTCCTAAGCTGCGAACACTCAGCGCGCTGGGAGCTCTAGGATTGGCAGTTGTGAGCGAGGCCCCCGACCGAAACCTCGCGCTCGAGCTCGTCCGCGTCACCGAGGCCGCCGCGATGGCCGCGGCTCGGTGGGTCGGGCGCGGCGAGAAGGAGTCCGCCGACCAGGCGGCGGTCGACGGCATGCGGCTGATGCTCGACACCGTTGCGATGAACGGCGTGGTCGTCATCGGCGAGGGGGAGAAGGACAAGGCGCCGATGCTCTACAACGGAGAGCACGTCGGGAACGGGGCGGGCCCGGACGTCGACGTCGCCGTCGATCCGCTCGAGGGCACCCGGCTCACGGCGAACGGCGCACCGAACGCGATCGCGGTGATCGCCGTGGCAGAGCGCGGGACGATGTTCTTCCCGGGCGCCGCCGTCTACATGGACAAGATCGCCGTCGGCGCGGCCGGAGCGGATGTCATCGACATCAACAGCTCGCCGGCGGAGAACGTCCGTCGAGTTGCGGAGGCGAAGCGCGTTCGGCCGGAGGACATCGCGGTCGTCGTCCTCGATCGCGACCGGCACGTGTCCCTGATCGCCGAGCTACGCGAGACCGGCGCGAAGGTACGGCTGATCATGGACGGCGACGTCGCACCGGCGATCGCCGCTGCCCGTGAGGGAACCGGCGTCGACTTGCTGATGGGGATCGGGGGCACACCCGAGGGCGTGATCTCGGCCGCGGCGATCAAGTCCCTCGGCGGAGCAATGCAGTGCAAGCTCTGGCCTCGGGACGACGAGGAGCGCCAACGCCTCGCCGAAGCGGAGTACGACGTCGAGCGCGTCCTGACGCACGACGATCTCGTCTCGGGCGCCGACCTGTTCGTGGCCGCGACCGGCGTCACCGACGGTGCCCTCCTGCGCGGCGTCCGGGTGCAGGACGGCATCGCCGTCACCGAGTCGATCGTCATGCGGTCACGCTCGGGCACGATCAGGCGCATCCGTGCGGAGCACCGCCTGGAGAAGCTCGCCCTGCTGACCGGCAGTCGCTATTCCTGACCGCGGGACGGCAGTGACAGACCCAGGCCTGTCACTGCCGTACCGGCTCTGTCTTACGCTGCGACCTTCTGCTCCATGTCCGGCGAGTACGAGCCGGACCGGGCGAGGCTGTTCAGCTTCGCTCGATGCAGGTACGCCGCCTGGCCGGCCGGCACGTTCGCCGGCTCGCCGCCCCAGGCCCTGAGAGACGGTGCCTGCAGCGCGCGCCCGTACGAGAAGGACAGCTCCCACGGGTGCGGGCCCATCGCGTTCATCGCATTGAGATGAGCGGTCGCGTCCTCGTCGGTCTGGCCGCCCGAGAGGAAGACGACTCCGGGCACCGCGGCCGGCACATGCCGGCTGAAGCACCGCATCGTCTGCTCGGCGACTTCCTGAACACCCGCCCGGTCGGCCGCCTCGTACCCGGAGAGAACCATGTTCGGCTTGAGGAGCATCTGCTCGAGGCGTATCCGCTGATCGCGGAGCTCGGTGAAGACCGCGTGCAGCGTGCGCGAGGTGACGTCGAAGCTCGTCTCGATCGAGTGGTCGCCGTCCATGAGCACCTCGGGCTCCACGATCGGAACGAGGCCTGCTTCCTGGGCGAGCGCCGCGTAACGGGCGAGCGCATGGGCGTTCGTCCAGATGCAGTACTCGCTCGGGATCCCCGAAGCGATGTGGATCACCGCGCGCCACTTCGCGAAGCGCGCGCCGAGCTCGACGTATTCGGCGAACCGCTCGCGCAGCCCGTCAAGACCCTCGGTCACCGTCTCTCCAGGAGCTCCCGCGAGCGGCTTGGCGCCCTCGTCGACCTTGATCCCCGGAATGACGTCCAGGTGCTCGAGGAGCTTCGGGAACGGCGTCCCGTCGAGGGCCGACTGGCGGATCGTCTCGTCGTACAGGATGACGCCGCTGATGTAGTCGGGTGAGCCCTCGGTGGTGAACAGCATGTCGCGGTAGGCGCGGCGGTTGTCCTCGGTCGACTCCACGCCGATCGAATCGAATCGCTTCTTGATCGTCCCCCCGCTCTCGTCGGCGGCGAGGATGCCCTTTCCCGGCGCGACGAGCGCGCGGGCGGTCTCCTCGAGGTTTGGTGCCATGATTCCTCCTCGTTTTCAGGTCTGTTCGATGTTATCCCGGTTTTTGGGTGTCGTAAGCATTTCGTTGCCGGGTGCATGGCGGCCCGGCGCTGCGGGCACGATCCAGGTGTGTTGAGGCCCGTCGCGGTTGGTGTAACGCTGCTGGTCGTGTCGGCCGGAGCGGCGGGGAGCGCCCGCCTCACGGTGCCGGCCACCACCTCGCCGCCGACGATCTCGGGCGCGGCCAGAGAGGGGGAGACCCTGACTGCGTCGAGCGGATCCTGGTCCGGCTCCACGCCGATGTCGTTCTCCTTTCGGTGGCGACGGTGCAACTCGGGCGGCGGATCCTGCTCGGGAATCTCCGGCGCGACAGGCCAGACGTACAAGCTGACCTCGGCCGACGTCGGCCACGCCGTCCGGGTCGCGGTGACGGCCACGAACGGCGACGGCTCGGCAAGCGAGCTCTCCAGCGCCACGGGCGTCGTCGGGCACGGGCTGCAACCGGTCAACACTGCGGCGCCGACGATCAGCGGGATGGCAAAGGAGGGCGAGGCTCTCGGCGCTCACACCGGCTCCTGGAGGTACAGCCCGACCACGTTCGCGTACCAATGGCTGCGCTGCAACTCGTCCGGCGACGCGTGCAAGCAGGTCGGCAACAACCGGCCCACCTACCGTCTCGACAGGCGCGACGTCGGCTCGACGATGCGCGTGGAGGTCAGGGCGGGAAACACATTCGGCTCTAATCCGGCGACCTCCGGTCCGACGGCGGTCGTCGTCTCACGTTCTCCTCGACCCGCGAACACGTCCCCGCCGACGATCAGCGGTACGCCGCAGGACGGGCAGACGTTGGTCGCGCACGCCGGGTCGTGGACGAACGCGCCTACGCGTTACGCCTACCGCTGGTTGCGATGCGATTCGGCCGGTAACGGCTGTGTGACCGTAGGAGTGAGTCCGAGCCAGCGGCTCACCTCCGCCGACGTCGGTCACACCATTCGGCTCACCGTCTGGGCGACCAACCGGTACGGGACAAGCGGAGGATCGACCTCGGCTCCGACCGGGGCGGTCGCGTCGGCGCTTCCAAGCGGAGCGATCAAGCTTCCGACGGGTGAGATGTCGATCCCGGTTCAGGAGGTTTCGGCGCCCTACCAGCTCATCATCTCGGGAGTCGCGTTCGTCCCGACCCGTCTCTCCTCCCGGGACGCATTCGTCGGTCGCTTCCGGGTCACCGACAGTCGGGGTTACGTGATCCGGGACGCCGCCGTGTATTCGATCGCGCTGCCGTACGGGTGGATCCGCGCTGCGACGGAGGTCGTGACGGGCCAGGACGGATGGGCCCAGATCACGTTCCTGCCGACCCCGGCGATGCCCCTTCGGCACGCATCCGTCGTCTTCTTCGTCCGCGCCCGCAAGCCCGGCGACAACCTGCTGGCGGGCGTCTCCGCACGCCGGCTGGTGCAGGTCCGGATCGGGTAGCCCGCTATCCTGTCCGCGAGCACGCGCGGACGTAGCTCAGTTGGTAGAGCATCAGCTTCCCAAGCTGAGGGTCGCCGGTTCGAGCCCGGTCGTCCGCTCTCACAGAAGCCCTGCAGTCAAACGGTATGCGGGGCTTCTGTGTTCTCCTGACCGGCTCGTTCGGTAGAGTGCGCGCCAGAATGCGCGCCAGTCACGGACGCGCAGCGACCGGGTAGCCTCTTCGCGCCCCGTCGTGCTAGACACGCCTAGTTGATCGAGAATTCCATCGCGTCACAGACGCGATCGTCGCTGAGATCGCACCTGACGAACCGTCCGCTCGTCGACATCTCTCCCGCGCCAGGTTCGTACTCAACTTCGTACTGGCCTCAGTGGAGCGGGCCGACGACCCGGCTTCCCTACGGTGAGTTAGGACGGAGGGAACAACGGACACAGCGAGTCGGCTACCCGAGGTGTTGCTCGCTGGCGCGATCGCCTGCCCCGGCCGCCGTCTTTCGGCCGTCCTGCACGCGGAGGCGTTCGCGCTCGACAGCAAGCTGCCCGAACTGGTCGAGCGTCTCGGCGGGGCTGAAGTCCCGGCCGACGCGAGCGCTCGACGTTCGTTGTCGCCGTGTCCTCGGGAGGAGCGGGCGGTCGACGCGTGGCTGGACAAACTCTCTGCGATCGCCTACATCAAGTAAGTGCGGCTCCTCGGGCGTCGCGCTCGAGGGGGGAGAGGGAGACATCAGTCGGACTGGCCGAAGCTGCAGGTTTCTGCTCGTTGCCGTTCTGACGGTTTCGGCCGTCGCGCCCGCGGCGCTGGCCGCGGACGCCGGGTCGCCCCTTCCATGGGCGGGCGGCGCCGCTGTGGAGACGCCCTTGGAGCAGTCCATAGGGGAGCTTGCGAGCGCGGTCGCGGGCCGTCCGGTTAGGGCCGTCTGCAACGACTCGGGCGAGTGGGACCGCCTGGCCTCGCAGGATCGGTTCGATCCGGCGACGGTTTGGGGCTTCGTCGTGATGGATTACGAGGCGTCGACCGACTCCTACCGGCCAAGCGACTCGATGCAGCTCTCCCAGCCCGCGTGCTTCTACCTGGATGAATACCGGCGAGTGCCGTTGGCCGAGAAGGAGAAGGTGTGCCAGGCGAAGGGCACGTTCCAGCTGAAGACTGCAATGGTGAAGGTCACAAGACGGATCAAGGTGAATGGCAAGTGGCGGACGCGTGTCTCCTACGCCACCAGGACAACAAAGGTTCCGGTCGGGACGCCCAGCTCGAGCGTCTGCCACGACTACCTGAACCGAGTGTTCGCGCTACAGACGATTTCGCACGAGTCGCAGCACCTCTTGGGGATCCGAGACGAGGCGACGGCCGAGTGCAATGGCATGCAGAAGCTCGCCTGGTTTGCCGAGCGTTTCGGCGCGAGGCCCGAGCAGGCAGGGCAGATGGCCGGTGACTACTATGGCACCTTCTACCTCCAGCGCACCGGTACGGCGTACTACCAGCCGAACTGCTCAGACCCGTCGGTTGGATAGACGGCCCGCGGACAGATCGATGCCTGCGACGGGCTGTGTGCGGGCCAACAACCTGTGTTCGGACAGGGGTTCAGTTGTGATGGTGACGGGCACGCCGGGTCCGATGCGGATGACGAGCCAGTGCATGGTGTTGCCGTCGAGGCGGACGCAGCCGTGTGAGACGGCGGTGCCGGGGATGCCGCCGATGTTCGCCAGTCCGTGCAGGGCGATTTGGCCCGGGCCGCCGTCGAACTCCTGCAAGACATTGGAGCGGGCACTCAGTGCGAGCGCGTAAGGTGCGCCGACTTCGGTCGCTTGCAGTTGGATCGCTTCTTCTACGAAGAACTCGCCGCGCGGTGTCGGCGTTGACGATTTGCCGACGACTGCCTTCACGGTTCGCATTGGTTGGCCGTACTGGTAGACGGTCATCCGTCGTTGTGAGGTGCTTATCACGATATGCCAGCTGGTCGTCGAGATCACGGTTCCGGGTTGTCTGATCCAGGCGGTCCGTCCGTTCGGGCGGCCGGGGAGCCTGACCTGCAGCCAGCCGAGTCCGTGGGCGCTCGTACTGTCGAGAACCGGAAGCACGGTCTGTTCGCCCGTGAGCGGCCGCCGTGGCTGCACCACTCCGAACAGTGATGAATGCCGAGAGGGCCTGAAGAACGCCTCGTGCGGGGTGAAAAGCGCCACCAGCTCCTGGGTTGGCCTCACGACTGGCGGGATGACGGTATGCGCGGGTGCCGCCCCCGTCCAGGTGGCGGCGAACAGCACGAGCAGTAGCAGCGCGAACAAGAAGCGGTTGGTGGGCATAGTCACGCTTCGGTTGTGTGGCTGCGGTCAGAACGCGACGAGCGGGCGGCCTCGCCGCCCGCTCGTGTTGGCTGGAGCCAGTCGGGTTCCAGCCGGGCGTCGCTCAACCGGTAAAGGCTGCGTGGCGGATTGCCGGGCGGGCGTGACCGTGCTTCGCAACCACGGCCTTCATCGCCGTCGCGTGCTTCACGGCCGCGGCGTTCCTCTTGGCAGCGGCGAGCCTCTTCGCTGCTGCAAGCTTGGCTGCGGCAGCGTTCTTCGCCGCGGCGAGCTTCAGCCTCTTCGCTGCTGCAAGCTTGGCTGCGGCAGCGTTCTTCGCCGCGGCGAGCTTCAGCCTCTTCGCTGCTGCAAGCTTGGCTGCGGCTGCCCTTTTCTTCACGGCCGTGGCGTTTGGCGTGGCTTTCGGCTTGGTGATCGGCGCGATGATAGGCGGCGTAGGTGTAGGTGTAGGTGTAGGTGTTGGTGTGGTCGTGGGTGTTGGTGTGGTCGTGGGCGTTGGTGTGGGCGTCGGCGTCGGCGCGGTTGTGGACGGCGTGGTTTCTGTTGGCGTGGTGGTTGTTGAGCTAGTTGTTGTTGAGGTGGTGGTTGTTGGTGTGCTTTCAGTTGGAGGCGGAGCGGTCGCGCACGACGGTTTGTTGACGGTGTCGTGGATGAAGGTCACGTCGGCGTTGCGAGCCAAGACCCTGCCCTCAACCGTGATGTTTTCGGTCAGCGTGATCTGGGTCAGGGCGAGGATCGTCCCGACAAAGGTCTTGTCCGTGTTCTTCAGGAATGCGGAGTTGACCTTCCAGAAGACATTGCACGGCTGGGCGCCGTTTGTGTAGGTGATCGAGGATGTCGGATCGACGGTCAGGTCGCCACTGCTGGAGGCCTGAAAGATGAAGACAGAGCTCGAATCCCCGCCTCCGTCGAGCGTGAGTGCGATCGGCCCGCTGATCAGGATCCCCGAGGTGGAGTTGTAGACGCCCGGCGTGAGCGTCTGACCTGCGAGATTGACGCCGGTGATCGACGGCTGGCTCGGCGCCTGCGCTTCGGCAAAGCCGTACGCGATGAGGAGACTGGCCTGGGCATCCGCCAGCTGCGAAGAGCCGGCGCCGTAGGCGGCGTATCCAGGGTGGGTGACGCCTGCGTCGATCGAGGTCGGCGAGCCGATGTCGCCGTTGACGACGGTATCTGCGCCGGAATTGGTCATGGCGGTGAAGGACAGGGCGCCGAACGAGTCGGCGTCGCCGAGGTCGACGGTTGCTTGTGCGGAGACGGCGCTATCCGCGCGCTGTGCGAACGACAGCGCGAACCCTGCGAGCGACATGGCCACCAGCACGACGAGCGAAACCAGGCCGATCGACAGGGCCACCGAACGCGAACATGCCCCGGGGGACCGGTGCGTGAAGAGCTTCATCTTCGATCCTTTCCTCAGCCTGCAGTCATCGCCGAGAGGCACGGTGCATCCGACGATCTTTTCCGGCCTGCGCTGCTGAGGTCGGACCCTTCAGGGTGGCCGAATCGTCTTATGGCCGCCGCTGACTATCGCGACACCTACTCAATGAGGCGCGCCGATATAGGTCAATCGACAGCTATCTCTTGCGCTCGATCCCCCGTTCCAGGGAATCTGTCCGAGAGGCGACTCCGGCTCGCCTCCGAGCGCTAGAGTCATGTGTTACATGACTGACGAGCAAATGCGGCAGCTCCGGGTCCTGATTGCAAACGAACGCCGAGACCGGCTGGAGCTGCTCGCCCGGGTCGTGTCAGGACTCGGCCATGAAGTGATTGCCAGCGAGATCCACGTGAAGGAAGTCGGAGCGGTGACCGCAAGAGAGCGGCCGGACGTCGCCCTCGTTG
The DNA here is from genome assembly GCA_963719325.1 of uncultured Actinomycetes bacterium. Classification (GTDB taxonomy): domain Bacteria; phylum Actinomycetota; class Thermoleophilia; order Gaiellales; family Gaiellaceae; genus DATBLE01. The sequence continues at coordinate 1,317 of CAVRBW010000003.1, read as the reverse complement.
GTCTCGGCCTCGACTCCGAGCATGCACTCGAGCTGATCTCGGAGATCGTCCGCGAGGCCTCCTGCCCCGTGATCGCATTGCTCTCCACCAACGACCCCGCCTATGTCCACGAGGCCGCCAAGCGCGGCGTCTTCGCCTACATCGTCGACAGCAGTCCAGAGGAGCTACAAAGCGCGATCGACATCACACTCCAGCGCTTCGCCGAGTACCACAGTCTCCAAGGCGCGTTTGGACGCCGAGCCGTGATCGAGCAAGCAAAGGGGATCCTGATGGCCCGGCACGAAATCGACTGCGACCGCGCGTTCGACATGCTCCGCGACCATTCACAACACAACAGCCAAAAACTCATCGACATCGCCCAGGCGATCGTCGACAGCCACCTCTTGCTACCGACCGCATCGCAACCTGCGACGCCCGTGAAGACCGCGCCCGGCGCTGTCGCGGTCTGACCTCACTCGTGGACGAGCAAGCTCCTCTGATCTGCGCCAGGTGGGCTGCGGAGAGTCCATTCGATGCGCGAGGTTAGCGCGCCTACCTCGATGACGACGGCGCGGCGGTCATCTTCTGACCCGAGTGCAGCGAGCGCGAATTCGGAGGCGACTAGCCCGATCGCGATTCGCTCGTTCTCACCCTCCTGAGCGATTGGGCCTCGCCGGGAAGCGTTCGACCGGCCGGCGTGGGTTCGACCCCGCCCCGGCGGTCTCCATCGCTGGCGGTGTTCTCCTTTTCGGGCCTCAGCACGCCGCGTAGACGCCGGCTACGTCCTGAAGATTGACCGAGAGCGTTTCGATCGCATCGCAGGCGCTGGACACCTGGTCTTCGACATCAGCGACCCGTGAATCAAGGCCATCGACGGTGAATTGGAGGTCGCTGGACCCAGCGCCACCTACTAGGGCCGGGGGCGGCGTCGAACTCTCCTTGACCCGCATGGAGCGCTTCCCCGCCCGCCTTCCGGCCCGCTCAGGACGCGACGCGCCAAGCCTAAAGCGATTCTTCACCAGATGCTGATTATCGGCTATCGCTCGAAAGAGCGATCTCGGATGATTATCTGCGCGCCAGTTTCGCGCCAGTGACCGTCCGTCCCGAGCGGGGAGCCGTCCAGGTGCTTTCCGGCGTGGTTACGTGGAGGCGGCTAAAACCGTGCAACTCAGGGTCGGCTTCCCAGGCTGAAGGTTCGCGGGTTCGAGCCCCGTCGTCCGCTAAGTCGCTCGCGGCGGCTCCGCCGCCTCGCTCGCACGGGGGAAACAGCCGGTTTCCCCCGTGAGCCCCTTCGCCAAAGACGCCGTGCTCACGGCGGACGTGAGTGTGCCGCGCCCG
>CAVRBW010000002.1:0-112963 GCA_963719325.1 uncultured Actinomycetes bacterium | reverse complement strand
TCATCGCCGAGTCGAGCGCCCTCGTCTCGCCGCGAAGCCGAGCCGGCCGGCGACGAGCACGAGGTCGCGAGGATGCAACCCCGGAACCCTACGGCGCCCACGGGGGTTCGCCGATAATGAGTCGCTTGAGGGTCGAAGCCGCCGCCGAACGGCCACACGGCCTGCAGAGCTACCGGGAGTGGCTGCCGCCTCCAGCTCTTCGTCGCCACGCCACCTGTGTCTGGGTCCAGCAGGTGTCTCCCGACTCGAGCCCGTACGTCCACCGCACGATCCCGAACGGCAGCGCCGAGCTCGTCTGCGTCGTGGGTGCGACTCCGAAGCTCGTCGGCCCGCAGACCGGGCCGATGGAGGAAAGGCTCGCCGCCGGCACGACCGCCGTCGGCGTTCGCTTCCGGCCCGGCGCTGCTCCCTCCCTCCTGGGCCTGCCCGGTTCGGAGGTGGTCGACCTGGTCCTAGAGTCCGACGAGCTGTGGGGCCGCGCTGCCGTGGCGCTCGGCGAACGAGTGGCGGCAGCAGCTTCTCCGCGCGACGCGGCGGCGGTTCTCGAGGCCGCGGTCCACAGACGCCTCGCCGACGCGAGCGAGCCCGACCCGATCGCCGAAGAGGCCACGCGGTGGCTCTTGCACTGGCGCACGAGCGACGTGCGAGCGCTCGCGGCATCCTTGTACGTCTCCGAGCGGCAGCTCCGCCGCCGGTGCGAAGCGGCAATCGGCGTGACGCCGAAGGTCCTCCATCGGATCCTCCGTTTCCAGCGTTTCCTCGCCCTGACGCGAACGCGCGACCGTCCGGCCGCCGAGTTGGCGCTCATCGCGCGCGAGGCGGGTTTCGCCGATCAGGCCCACCTTTCGCGCGAGGCGCTGCGGCTCGCCGGCCGCACCCCCCGGCTGCTCCTGCACGAAGCCCGCGAGTGCCTCGCCACGCATGATCACGCCGCCTCGTTCGGCCCGGTGCTGCGCTCGCTCGAGTTGCAAGAGCTCGCGACCGGCTGAGACCGCGCCGGCAACTCCGGAGCCGGCAAGATGGCCGATTCGTTCAAGAGCTGCGGGCCATCGCGCGCCTACTGTGGGGCGATGCGCGGGTGGAGCGACGTGTCCGATCGTGGGGCGCTGCAGCGGCGCACGCTGCGCGTGCTCGTCGGCGCCCAGGTCTTCGCGGCTCTGGGAGCGTCGGGCGCCGCCGCCGGTGCGTTGTTGGCGCTGGACATCACCGGAAGCGAGTCGCTCGCGAGCCTGCCGCTGGCCTTCATCGTCGTCGGCTCGTCCGCGGCCGTGGTCCCGATCTCGCTGGTCTTTCGCCGAGCGGGCCGCCGCGCCGGGCTCGTGCTCGCGCTGGGGACGGCCGCCGCCGGGGCCGGCGGCGTCGTCGCGGCCGGTGTCCTGGCGAGCTTCCTGTTGCTCTGCGCCGCGAGCGCCGTGTTCGGAGCCGGCAACACGGCCGTGATGCTCGCTCGCTACGCCGCCGCCGACCTCAGCGCTCAAGAGGCGCGTGGTCGCGCGATCGGCCGGGTCGTCTTCGCGGCCACGTTCGGCGCAGTCGCCGGGCCGAATCTCCTTGCACCCGCCGGCGCTGTCGCGACTGCTGTCGGGCTACCCGAGCTCACGGGCCTCTACCTGGTCTCGGCGGTGGCGTTCTCGATCGCCGCGGTCGTCCTGTTCGTGCTGCTGCGTCCCGATCCGCTGCAGATCGCCGCCGCTCTGGATTCCGATCCGACGCGGGACGTGTTCCCGCGGCCGGCCAGGGGACCCGGGCTTCGCCGGCTGCTGTCGGCCCCGGCGGCGACCACCGGGCTGGCGACGATCGTCGTCGCCAACTTCGTGATGGTCGCGGTCATGAGCATGGCGCCGGTGCACATGCACGCTGAAGGGCACGATCTCGAGTTTGTGGGGCTCGTGGTCAGCCTGCACGTCGCCGGCATGTTCGGGCCTTCGCCCCTGACGGGCCGGCTGACAGATCGGCTCGGGCCGATCCCGGTCGCAGCCGCGAGCGCGCTGCTGCTGATGGTCGCCGGCGCGGTGTCGGCGGCCGCCGGAGCCGACGCATTCGCCTTCACGGTAGGTCTGGTCGTGCTCGGTGTCGGCTGGAACGCCGGGCTCGTCGCCGGGAGCACGCTGCTCGCGTCGGCCGTCCCTGTTGCCCACCGACCGCGGGTGGAAGCATTCGGCGAGCTCAGCATGGGTGTCGCCGCCGCGAGCGCGACCGCGGTCGCCGGTCCCGTCGTCGGCGTGGCCGGGTACGCGACCCTGGCGGTTGCCGGCGCGGTTGCGGCGGCGGCATTGAGCCCCTTCCTCGTCGCAGTCGCGCGCCGGGGCATTCCGGCCGAGGCGGTGCCGGCGAACCGGCTGTTGGCGGGCTGACGCGTCCCTAGACTTGATTCCGGCATGGCCGGAGAGAAGCTGATCGTCGACAACCGTCGCGCGCGTCACGACTACGAGCTGCTCGAGCGCTTCGAGGCCGGGCTCGTGCTGACGGGGACGGAGGTGAAGTCCTTGCGGGAGGGGCGGGCCACGCTCACGCAGGCGTTCGGAGACGTCCGCGGAGCGGAGGTGTGGCTCGTCGGCGCGAGCATCGCCACGTACGACCAGGGCAACATCGCGAACCACGAGCCCGAGCGCGACCGCAAGCTGCTCCTCCACCGGCACGAGATCGCGTCGTTGATCGGCAAGGTGCGCGAGAAGGGACTGACGCTCGTGCCGACCCGGATGTACTGGAAGGACGGCCGGGCGAAAGTTGAGCTCGCGCTCGCGCGCGGGAAGCAGACGATCGACAAGCGTCGCGACATCGCCAAACGCGAGGCCGACCGCGCGATGCAGCGGGCGCTGAAGTCCCGCCGCTGACGGCTACACTGTGTCGACGAACATACGGGGGCGACCAGGTCTCGACGTGGTCGGTTCTCCGGCTGAGCTGCAGGTCGAGGTCCCCGGTCGGCCTCGTAAAACAACCGGGAAACAACGTAAGTGCGGATAACGAACTCGCACTCGCTGCCTAACTAGCTTAGGCGACGCGTCGCTCCTCGCTCGGCCCGTGGCGAGGGCAGCGGCGTCATAAACGGGCTGGCCCCGAAGGAAAGCCAATCGCCGGAGGGGTGAGACCACAGGATGGCTGGCCCGGCGGTAGGTCGCTCACCAACCGGCCGTCCGGGCGAGATCAAAACGGTGAGCTAAACCTGTAGAGGCTCTGCCCGGTGCGGCTGCGGACGCGGGTTCGATTCCCGCCGCCTCCATCGGCTTGGTTGAACCAATCGATTGCCACATTACCGCGGTAATCGAACCCGGCCGTCTACCCAGACGGCGCTCGTCGCGCTGCTCGACGGACGCGAAGAATGCGTCCGCGACGGCGTGCAGGATCGCCCCGCGCCGTCATCACGCGGAATGACCGGACCCCGTGAACCAATCCGTCTCGTGTGAGAGTCGGTCGTTGGTGGGTGCAGGCAGCAGTTGCGCGGCCCGTGTCCAGGAGGGAGACGGAGTGAACCTGCAGCACGGGGCCACGTTCGGCCGATCAGATCCGCGCCTCGGTGCGGTCAGAACGAGGAAGACGATCACGAGAGAAAGGGCGAACCCATGAAGCTGACGACCATGACGCAAGTCACCGTCGATGGAGTGATGCAGGGAAACGGCGGCGCGACGGATGAGGAACGCAGGAGCGGATTCGAGCGCAGCGGATGGGCCATGGGGGTGTTCGACGACGAGACCACGACCTTCATCACCCAGACCTACCAGCGCGCCGACGCGTTCCTGTTCGGCCGGGTGACCTACGAGCTCTTCGCCGGCTCCTGGGGAGCAATCGCAGACATGCGCGCCCACCCCATCGGGGTGGCGTTGAACGAGACGCCCAAGTACGTGGCATCGACCACGCTCACCGAACCGCGCTGGGCGGGCACGACCGTCCTCTCCGGTGACCTCGGGGCTGCCATCGGCGAGCTGAAAGCCAAGCCGGCGGGTGAGCTGCAGGTGCATGGCAGCGCTGCATTGATCCGATGGCTGCTCGAAAACGACCTCGTCGACGAGCTCACCCTGCTCATCGTCCCCGTGGTCCTCGGCCAGGGCACGCGGCTGTTCCCCGACGCCGGCCCGGACATTGCGCTAGATCTGGTCGACTCGCGAGTCGACGCGAAGGGCGTAACGATCCAGGTCTACCGGCCTAACGGCCGCCCGCAGTACAGACCAGCCACGCTGCGCCCGAGCACGTGACGTAGGTGCTTCAGCACGCCGAGACCATCTCCGCAGCACTCCAATGGAACTTCGGCGTGGACTTCGAGGCGGCCGACGAGATGACCAGGCGGTTCGCCACGGTTGGGGAGTGAGGCGAGGAGGGCGGGCGGCCGGTCGACCCGGATCGAGCGATCGGTCTTCGGCAAGGAGGGTCGACAGAAGTCGGTAACAGTGTTACACTGCTACTCGACCTGGGTATCACGAGGCCGTGACTGTTGAAAGGAGTGCTATTTGAGCACCGCCGTCGTGCGGATCGACGAAGCCGTCCTGGCCGATGTGAAGGCCGTCGCCGGGATGCGCGGCAAGACCCCGGGCGACATGCTGGCTCAGGCGTGGTCGGAGTTCTCCAAGCGCCACCGCGCGGCCATCTCGGCGGACTTCGATCACGTCGCCGACCTCGTCCGTCGCGGTGACCGCGAGGGTCTCCTCGAGTTCGCACGTCAGACGCGATCGGCTCGGGCCAAGGCAGCCGCCGCGCGCGCCGCCGGCTGAGTCCGACGCTGGACCTAGACTCCGCGATCGTGTCGGAGTCGCACATCAACACCGCCATCCGCGGCTCGTACGTCCTCGCCAACCATGAGCTGCGCATCACGGCACGCTGTCTCGAGGAGGATCTCGAGACGCCCCGTGACACGCTGATCGACGACTTACTCGACCATCCGATCGTCAAGGCCTTGATCAAGGACCGGGCGACCGATCCCGACGCCGGAAAGACGGTCGGACCGGAAGCCGACGAGGACACTATCCGGCGGCTCGGCTACGGCCACGACCATCGTGGCGCGACCTGGTGGGACCGAGTCGAGAGAGTGGTTTGGCTCTGCGCCTATCACGGCAGGCATCGCTCGGGGGCAGCCGACGATCCCTTCAAGAAGCACTTCCCCGAACTGATCGCTGCGAAGCGGATCAAGCCGGCCGCCGTCGACTACGAGGTGCTCTTCGCCGAACGCGACGAGCGATTCGTTGACCTCGTTCACGGCGATGCTCAGGCGCTCCTGGCCGAAGCTCGCTTGGAGCCGGGGACGGAGAAGCGCGCGGTCGTGGGCGGCGAGGCGAACGTCGGTTGTCTCGTCGAGGTCGTCGAAACGCTCAAGGAGACGTACGTGGCGTTCTTCATCGAGCAGGTCACGTACGAGCGGTTCGTGATCCTCCTTAACGCGTTCTACGCGTCGCGGTTCGAGGAGTGGGAGCAAGCGAGCGAGATGCCGCACCGCCCTATCGACGAAGCGTCGGGTGAGGTCGGCTATCGATACCTGACGGGTTAGCCGGCGACGCGGGACGGCCTGAAGGAACGTGGCGCGGGTTCGAGTCCCGCCGCCTCCATCGGCTTGGTTGAACCAATCGATTGCCACATCGGCGCGGTAAATCGAACCTGGCCGTACCCGACGCATGGCTGTTGCGCTGCTCGACGGAGGCGAAGAATGCGTCAGCGACGGCGTGCGGCATCGTCGCCCGCCGTCATCACGCGGGTGTTTGTCGATCGAACGTATGTTCGCTTTTATACGTCGGGTGCAGCTCGCACTGGACGGTCTGGATCGGCTCGTGGGGGCGCTGGAGGAGCGGGGCTCGCTATCCGTGGTCGACGCGGCGCGGGTCCTGTTTGCGACGCGCACGATCCCGGCGGGGCTCGCCTCCTCGCTCGTGGCCGAGGTGTGCGCCGGCGACAGCCGGGTCCTCTGCACGGGGGCGACCGTGGCGCTCGCGGGCGCGCCGGACCCGTTGCTGGAGGAGGCGGAGTTCGTGGTCTTCGACCTGGAGACGACCGGGCTCTCGGCGCAGACCAGCCGGATCTGCGAGCTGGGCGCGGTCCGCGTCCAGGCGCTCGAGCTGGTCGACAGCTTCCAGTCCCTTGTCGATCCGGGCGTTCCGCTCCCGCAGCCGGTTGCCCGTCTGACCGGGTTGCGCGAGCGCGACTTGCGGCACGCGCCCGGCGTCTCGACCGTGCTCGGCCGCTTCATCGTCTTTGCCGCCGAGGCACCGCTGGTTGCGCACAACGCCCGCTTCGACCAGCGCTTCCTCGAGCGGCAGCTGCGGCGGCGCGAAAGCGGCCGGCTGGCGGAGCCGCCTCTTTGCACCGCGGCGCTCGCCCGCCGCCTGCTCGATGGCCGCGTGCACCGGGTCAGCCTCGCGTCGCTCGCCCACTTCTTCGGGGTGGCAACCACTCCCTGCCACCGAGCGCTGCCGGACGCGGAGGCGACCGCGCAGGTGCTCGTGCGGCTGATCGGGCTCGCCCAGGAGCTGGGTGCCCGCCGCCTCTCCGAGCTGCGCACCCTCGCCGCGCCGCGCAAACGACGCGTGCACGGCAAGCGCCCGCTCATCCGCGGGGCACCGCCCCGGCCGGGCGTGTACCTGTTCCGCGACCGGCACGACCAGGTGCTCTACGTCGGCCGCGCCCGCGACCTGCGCGCCCGCCTGCGCTCCTACTTCCAGAGCGAACGCCAGCGTCCGTCCGTAGAGGCGGCGCTCCTCGCCCTCGAGCGGATCGAATGGCGCGTCCTCGGCTCCGAGCTCGAGGCCGCGCTCGAGGAGCTCCGGTTGATCCGCGAACTGCAGCCGCCCGCCAACTCCCGCAGCCGACGACCCGACCACGGTCTCTACCTGAAGCGTCGAGGCGACCAGTTCGTCGTCACCAAGACCCCGACCGAGCTCGGCCCCATCGGCAGCCGCCGGCAGGCCCAGCTCGCAGCGCGCGCGCTCGCCAACGCCACCCTCGACGAGCTCGAGCATCTCCTCGACGGAGGCCCGCTGCCCCGTCTCCGGCAGCGACTGGCCGACCTGACCGAAAGCCTCCGCTACGAAGAAGCGGCCCGTCTCCGCGACCGCATCAACGCGCTCGAGCAGCTCCTCCAGCGGCTCCGCCGGCTCGAACAGCTCCGCACCCTGAGCGCCTGCCTGATCGCGCCCGCCCTCACCCCAGGCTGGCGGAAAGCCTTCTTCGTCCACGGGGGAGCCGTGTGCGCGACTCGCACGCTCCCACCAGGGCCGGGCGCCCGAGCTGGAGATCAACGCCGGCATCGCGATCGCCCGCGCGCCCCCCGAGCAACACGAACCTCTGACGAGCGGCCAGGCCGAAGACATGCTGCTCATCGACGGCTTCGTCCGCCGGCCACCACCCGAGCTCACCGTCCTGCCCCTCGACGCCGAAGCGTTGTCAGCAGTGATCAGCAGCGCCTCTCCGCCACCATAACTCCGACCGCGAGACCGTCCGGCCGGCGCACTCCAGCGCGTTGCCTATTCCGGCGAAAATGGCCAACACCCGGGAAGTGGCCCAGGGCATCACGCTCGCGTCCCGCTCGTGCTCCCGTGCGAGACTTGCGCGATGGACGATCGGAGCCCGGCTCAACTCCTCTGTCGAGACGTACGCGCTCAGCGAAGAGCTTCCTCGAACCGCGGGTCGTCGCGTATGGCGGCGAAGTCGTCGTCTCTGCGCGCGTCTTCGCGGAACCGTGGGAGCAGCTCGACGGACCGTCGGAGGTGGTCAAACGTCTCGTCGCCGGTGTCCCCGGCGAGCGTTGCGAAGCACGCGTAGTTGTAGTGCAAGCCCGCGTGGTCAGGCATGTGCTGGAGGGCAGCGCGTACCGCTTCCTGCGCGTCGCCGTAGCGCTGCTCACCGTAGGCGGTCATCGACTGACTGTGAAACGGCCACGCCTCACCCCAGTCGACCCCCTGGTACGCCTCGCCGGGTGTGGCGCCGATAGCGAGGATGGTTCCTTCCCCGGTCGCCTTCCGCCGCGACTCCGGCCGGACGAACACGAGTGTTCCTGGCGGCGCGTCGAATGCCTCGCCGTCGACCTCGAAGGTCGCCTTCCCGTCGAGCACGATGTACAGCTCCTCCTGGCCTGACCCGGCCTCGTAGTGCTCGTTGATCAGCACGCCGTCCTCGGCGGGCGCGTAGGCGTTGATCCCGAATGCTCGGATTCCGAGGTGCTCGCGCACCGGAATATCTCTGCCGCGCCGCTCGATGTCGCCGAGGTGCGCGATCTGCCACGTCGGGTTGTCGTTCATCCGTATTCACCTCCGAGTTGCGCGGGTCGCGGGAATCTCGTCGATCGTACTGCCGTCACCCGGCTCGCCAGGTCCAGCGGGGACACGGCCCGCTGGGCCAGCGTTCGGGAATGACGCCTGACGGCTACGGCGAACGGCTCTAGCCCCAGGGCAAGCGTGACCAGAACGGCGGCCGCTCTCGCTGGAATCTTTCGGCCGTCGCGTAGACCTGCTCCGGATCGGATGTCTCCTTCTCCACACTTGCGCCGTAGCGCGCGGCGAGGCCTGACACGGGATACCGCACTTCGGGGCTTACGTGTGCGCCAACCATCAGAATCGCGCACGGCCGGTCACCCGCTCCCACGAACGCGTGCTCAGTCCAGGGAGGCGAATGAAAGAAGTCCCAGGGTCGGAGGAGTCGCTCCGCGCCCTCCACGAGCAGCCTGCACTCACCGGCGAGGATGAGGAACGCCTCCTGATTCGCCTCCGCGTGATAGACGCCGCTCTGCCCCGGCTCAAGGACCGTCACGTTGATCCCCAATTGCGGGATCTCGATCGGACGTTCGCCGTACTCGTTGGCGAACCAACACGCCGCGCCCCTCGTCTCCGAAGAGAACCACTCGGCATCCCGCAGATTCACGACGAACCAACCCTCCGTGACCGGGGCAAGCCCGGAGCCCGCATCCTCGAGCCTCGCTTCGTTCACGAACCAGATTCTCACAGTCCAAAGGGACGCCTGCCTCACGTGGGCGAGCGTGCGGGGATGTCCCTTGAGCGGTCTAGGAGGCAAAGAGGAGAGCACGATGAGCACCGAAGCGGCACCTGAGACGAAAGGTGTTACGGCGGAGCTACTTGCAGCGGTTGACCTTGGCCCTGAGATCGAGGGCATGGCAGGGCGCCAACTTCGAATGCGGATGGTGACCATCGAGCCTGGAGGCGTCTTCGGCCCGATTCACGACCATGAAGACAGACCAGGCATCGTCTACATACTGGAAGGAACGATCATCGACCTCAATGGGTCGCTACGGACTAGGGACGCGGGTGGGCTGGCCCGAGGATAAGAGCACCACACACTGGCTCGAGAACAGGGGAACGGTTCCGGCGGTGGAGATCTCGGTCGATATCGTCAGGCAAGAGTGGGCTCGGCCGACGTCTGCCGGTAACTCCTCTGGGAATGCCGCGTGGGTTCGATTCCCGACTTCCTCGAGCTCGCTCGCGGCACTAGGACCACCTCCAGTGTTGTCAAAATAGACGACAAATCGCGTGAGCCATCATGAGCGGATTCGATCCCATGGAACAAGCAAGGCTGCCTGAAGCACATTCCGAAACGCGAGCCGGACGCGGACGGAGTCCTCACACGGAGATGGCCGCTGAAGAGCTTGTCAGACTGCTCGATGCCCTGGACGCGGCCGGTGTGCAGGTCTGGGTGGATGGAGGCTGGGGCGTCGATGCGCTTCTGGGCGAACAGACACGCTCGCATGACGACCTGGACGTGGTCGTCGAGATGCGCGATGTCGGACGATTGCAGGACGTGCTGAGGCAGCAGGGCTACACCTTCCAGCACCGCGAGGCGCCTCTCAGCTTCGAGCTCGTGGACCCTGACGGCCGTCAGGTCGACGTACACCCGGTGACCTTCGACGAACGAGGAGACGGCATCTACCAGATGGACGAGGGGAAGACCTGGACCTACCCGGCGACGGGGTTAGCCGGCATCGGCCACATCGCCGGTAGGCAGGTGCGATGCCTGACGCCCGAGCTCCAGATGCGCGTGCACGCCGGCTACGAGCTGACAGACAAGGACCACGAGGAGATCCGACTCCTGCAAGAGCGCTTTGGCGTCGAACCGCCCCCCGGCTATCACGCGCCGTAGATCTGGCTGGGACTCGTTAGCCCCAGGGCAGGCGGTCCCAGTACGCCGGCCGCGCCCGCTGAGGCCGCGGGAAGCGCGCGTACGCCTGCTTCGGGTCCGGCGTCTCCTCCTCCGCGCTCGCGCCGTAGCGCGCCGCCAGCTCCGACACCGGATAGAGCAACTGCTCGTCCTTCGAGCGGGCGCCGGCCATCAGGATCACGCACGGGCCGTCGCCGGCGCCCACGAAGACGTGCTCCGTGCCGGCGGGGCAGTGGAAGAAGTCCCACGAGCGGAGGAGCCGCTCCTCGCCCTCGACGAGCAGCTTGCACTCGCCGGACAGCACGAGGAACGCCTCCTGCTGCGACTCGGAGTGGTAGAGGCAGTTCGACTCCCCCGGCTCGACGACGCTGAGGTTGATGCCGAGCTGTGGGAAATCGAGCTCGCGGCTCTCGAACCCACAACCTGAACCGAACGCCTCCGACGTCCACCACTCGGCGTCGCGGACGTTGACGACGAACCAGCCGTTGCCGGCGGGCGCTAGGCCGGAGCCGGAGTCTTCGAGCTGCGCCTCGGGCACGGTGCGAGTCTACGATTTCTCCGGCCGGTGCCACAAACCGTCAGTCCGCTGTGCGGTGGGGTGTGTCACGACTGAGGGTCCGCACCGCCGTCGGTGGTCTACGATCCAGGCCCGCGACCCAAGGAGTGCACGATGGCCATTGCCTACATCCAAGAGTTCCCGATCGTCGACGGCGACACCAGCACGACCAACTACGACGCCGTCTCCAAGGCGCTCAACCTCGACGCGGCGCCCGACGGTCTGATCGTCCACACCGCCGGATTCGACCACGACAAAGGCGTGTTCCGGATCTTCGACGTCTGGGAGAGCCGCGAGGCCGGTCAGCGGTTTATCGACGAGCAGCTCACCCCGATCCTCGAGCGGTTCATGGCCGAAGCAGGCGAGGGCGACTTCACGCCGCCCACGGCCGACTACTGGTACGAGCTTCACGACACGCTGAGCTAGCGGGAATCGCCGGTGCCCGTCCGGCACTCCCGGCGGGCACCGGCGCCCGATCCTGGTGATCAGCTGGGGCGGCCTGCCTGGGTGGCGTCGGCCACTTCTTCGAGAGCTCCGGTCCGGACGTCGTAGACGTAGCCGTAGATCGGGATGCTCGAGGGTACGAGGGGGTGGTTGCGAATACGGCTGACGTCGTCGACGACGCTCTGCGTGCGGTCGGCGATCGTGAGCCAGTCGATGGCTCGGCCGGCGGTCGATCCGGGGCCGGTTCCGACGTCGTGGAAGCCGTCCGGGCCGAGCGCCGCCGTCTCGAGGCTCTGGGCGAGCAGATCGCCCATCACGTCGTTCGTGAAGAACTCCATGCCGCAGTCCGAGTGGTGGATCACGAACCACTCGGCCGTGCCGAGGAGCTTGTAGGAGATGACGAGGGAACGGATCGCGTCGTCGCTGGCGCGGCCGCCCGCATTACGGATGACGTGGGCGTCTCCTTCCTTCAGGCCGGCGAACTTGGCCGGATCGAGGCGAGCGTCCATGCAGGTGAGGATCGCGAAGCGCCGGGCCGGCGGGACCGCCAGGTTGCCCTTGTCGCCGAATGTGGCGACGTAGTCCCTGTTCGCGGCGAGGACCTCTTCGAGCACAGGCATTCAGGGCTCCTTCTTGGAGAAGACGGTGAGTTTTCACTATACAAATGAAAGTGGCTACCGAATATGAAGATGGCTTCTACGGGAGGTGCTGGGCCTCGAGCGGAACCCGAACTCGCCCGCCGAGGACTGGGTCGAGTACGAGATCGGCAACGTGACGCTCGCGTGATGACACCGCACACTCACGACTACGAGTTCACGCCGTTGCCGCCCGGAACGATTGCGTTGGGCGTCCCCGACGTCGCCGAGGCGAAGGCGAAGCTGGAGGCGGCGGGCGTGCAGGTCAGGGAGATGTGGGACTCGGGCGTCTGCCATGGCGCCGGCTTCCGCGATTGGCCGGCAACTCCATCCTCCTCCACCACCGCTACGCCCCCACGGGCCGCGGGTCGAGTGAGGTCTCAGGGCTCGCGGGTGTAGACGAGGTCGAGCGCGTCCGCCCGACCCGCCCAGCTGAGCGTCAGCCGCCAGCATCCAGGCTCGGGCACATCGAGGTAGGAAGGTCCAGGCCCGTTCCGCACGACATGGGTGGTCGGTGCGCCGATCGGCCGGCTCCCGCGCATCCGCTGCGCCCTGATCCAGAGCGCCGTCGGTGTCTTCACGGGCGCTCGCGAAACCCACAGGATCTTGTTGGCGCGCCCCGAGGCTGGGGGGGAGCGCAGCGGATATCCGAAGAGGATCCCGACGATCCGTCCCGATCGCCCGAGGACATACGGCACCCGCGGCCGTGCGTCGGTGAAACCCGCCCGCGCCCACGCGGGAATCACCGCATGGCTGACTTGCCCGCGGCAGGCCTCACCGGCGGCGACACCTGGGGAGGGCACGCCCACGGCGACCGCCAGAGCAACGATGCCGCAGCCGGTAGCCGCGAGCATCGGTGCGCGATCCACGAGCGTGAGAGTGCGCTTCACGTCCGGATTACACCGCAGCCCGCCGGAGGGTTCCATGCTCGGTCCCCGGCCGGGTCGAGCGCACCCAGCCGGAGCGCGTGAGACCGTGTACGGCGAGCGCTTCAGCCGCCGATCAGCTCCTTGAACGCGGGCTCGTCGCGGATCGGATCGAAGTCGGAATCGCCCTTCGCGTAGGAGCGAAACTGCTCCGACCGGTCGATCGCACGGCGGAGGTGCTCGACCGCGTCGGCCGTCCGGCCGGCGAGGCTCTCGCAGCAGGCGAGGTTGTACAACGGCCCGGCGTACTGATTGGCCTCGATCACGTCGCGTCCGCGGTCGATGACAGCGGCGTACTCACCGGCCTCGTACAGAGGCCTGAGCGGGGCCCAGAGCTCCCAGCCGTCGGCCTCGTACGCCTTTCCCGGGACGCCGCCGACCGCGACGATCGTCGTTCCGGCCTCCTCGGCGAAGGCCGTTCGCTTCGCCGCGGGCCGGACGAAGACGAACGTGCCGGCGGGCGCGTCCACGCGCTCGCCGTCGAGCTCGAAGACGGCGCGGCCGTGCAGCACGAGGTAGAGCTCCTCCTGCTCGTCGTCCGACTCGTCGTGCTCGTTGATGATTCGATCGCCGGCGGCGCGGGCGGTCCACGCGTTGACGCCGAAGGCGGAGATGCCGAGGTGGTGCCGGACGGGCCGCATGGGTTCGCGGCCGTCGTCCACCTCGCCGATCTCGTCGAGGTGCGCCACCTCGTAACCACTCATGGAAGCCCCCTTCGGGTCGTTGTTCGACGCGAGTGTACGGGCGACGAAGCGACTCAGTCCGCGACGCCGAGCCCCCAGCCGCCGTCGATGACGATCTCCTGCCCGGTGATGTACTCGGAGGCAGGCGACGCCAGGAAGAGCGCGAGCGCCTTGATGTCGTCCGGCTGCCCGACGCGGTGCATCGGAATGTCCTTCGCCAGCGCTGCCTGCAGGTCGGGGTCGTGCGCGTGGCCGCCGCCGATATTCGTGACGAAGAACCCCGGCGCGATCGCATTGACGGTGATGCCGTAGGCCGCGAGCTCGAGGGCGAGGCAATGGGTCAGGTGCCGAGCGCCGGCCTTGGCGGCCATGTAGGCCGCGCCGATCGCAGGTTCCACCCTGGTCGCCGCGAGCGACGTCGTCACGACGATCCTCCCGACGTTGCGGGCACGCATGTGCCGGGCGGCCCCCCGGGCCGTGGCGAAGACCCCGTTGAGGTTGATGTCGATCACCCGGTTCCAACGCTCGTCGGTGTAGCGCTCGATCGCGCCGTCCTCCAGGCGTGGGCGCGCTCCGCCGGCCCAGGCGCCGACGAAACCGACCCCAGGATCGATTCCTGCGTTCGCGAACGCGACGTCGAGCCGGCCGTAGACATCCGCCGCCTCGTCGATCGCGCGGTCGAGGGCGGGATGATCGGTCACGTCCGCGACCACGCCACGCACGTCCAGGCCGTCGCCCCGGAGGCGGGAGGCCTGCGCGTCGAGGCCTTCGGCGTCGACGTCGATCAGCGTCACCCGCGCGCCGTGCGCAGCGAGCACCTCTCCGTACGCGAGCCCGAGCCCGCTGGCACCGCCGGTGACGATCACCCCGAATCCGGCGACGTCGAATCGCGAAGAAACGTTCACCCGCACCCGCCTCCTTGATCGCTGGCCGGACGACCCTATCGCTCCGTGCCACGCAATAATCAGGCGCGTGGACGAGTGCAGGCTCATCTCGGGCGAGGAGACATTCCGCGGCAAGCAGGGGCTCGACTACTTCGCCGGCATCTCCGCCGAGAGCGCCGGGTCGAAGGCGATCTGCATGCACATCCTGGAGATGCCCCCGGG
The DNA here is from genome assembly GCA_963719325.1 of uncultured Actinomycetes bacterium. Classification (GTDB taxonomy): domain Bacteria; phylum Actinomycetota; class Thermoleophilia; order Gaiellales; family Gaiellaceae; genus DATBLE01. The sequence goes on along the minus strand of CAVRBW010000002.1, from coordinate 98,533 downwards.
CGCGTCAGCGGAGCCGCACTTGCACGAGGCGCACGAGACGGCGATCTTCGTGCTCGAGGGCGTCGCCGAGATGCGACACGGGCCGAACCTCGAGCACGTCATGCGGACCGGTGCCGGCGATTTCGTCTACATCCCGCCAGGCGTGCCGCACCAGCCGTACAACCCGGGCGATACGACCGTTCGCGCCGTCATCGCGCGCACCGACCCGAACGAGCAGGAGAGCGTCGTCCTCCTCGAGAAGACCTCCTAGCGTCGGGTCGACGCGTCAACTCGGCGCTCCTGCGCGTCGGGTCCCCTCGGCTGCCTCCAAAGGCAGGGCAACCTCGCTTAGAGAGATGGGCCGCCGCTACGCGACGTGGGATCATCCCACGGTCAAGAACACAGGAAGCTGGCTTGGACCAGCGCGTCTCCTACGACCTCGGCTCGACGACCCTGGTCACGACCCAGCGGTGCTTGCCGATCTTGCGGTCGCGGATGAAGCCGAGCTTCTCGTAGGTCGACAGAGCGCCGTTGAAGAGGAAGCCGGCAGGCACGGAGCCGGCGTCCTCCGGGTATCCCTCGACGGTTCCCCCGCCCAGGCCCGCGATGAGATCGACGGCACCGGCGAGCGCGGCGGTGGCCACGCCCTGACGCCGGTGTCCTTTGCCGACGTAGCAACACGCGATCCGCCAGTCGGGCGAGGTCGTCTGTCCCTTTTCGTACGCTGCGCGGCTCTTGATCCGGGGCACCTCGTCCGGCGCCCCGAACTGGCACCAGCCCACGCAGTCGTTCCCGTCGAAAACGAGCGCCGCATGGGCCGTCCGTGCCCGAACGCGATCGAGCTTCCGTTCGCGGTTGAGGGCGGGAGTGGTCCCCCTCCCGACCCCCTCGGGGTGGAACCCCATGCACCAGCAGCCGCCAAAGACGCCGTTGTTGCGCTCGACCAGCGCGGCGAACGCAGCCCACGTCGACTCATCGAGAGCCTTGACCGTGTACGTCGCTTCGACCACGAAGCTCAGCCTAACCGGGTCGGATACTCGCCTGGCCGCTCGGCCCGGCAAGTGCGGAGTCAGGGCCGTGCGCATAGCGAACGGGCTTCGAGAAGTCGGCAGGCTGACGAACGTTCTTCATCTTCTGCCTCGCGGATCGTCCGCCGGTTGAATTCGGTCTCGCTGCCGAGTGCTTCAGTCACTGGTCGCTCCTCTCGGATCCCGAAGGTCTTCCTCACCGGCAGCATCCCTCGTAGCCTAAGTTCCACCTCGTCGTGCTCGCGCTCACCGGTCTTCCCCAAGCCGTACGCGCGGTAGATCTAGCTGCAACGCGCGCGCCCCTCGCGACAGAGAGGGGGGTGAGATGCAGCGGTTCGAGCTCGTTCACGCGAGTCCGGGCTGGATGATGTACATGAGGTGCCAGCGGTTAGACTCGGAACTGTGGCGTCTCCGGCGTAGTTGATCCCACCTGTCCACGCCCTTCGGGCGCACAGTGGTGCGGCCCGCGGCGAGGCTGCTGAACACGCGCCAGCTGTCGGTGGCGTGCATCGGCGGCTGTCAACGAGATCAACTACGAGGAGGAACTGTGGTCACTGAAGCACGCCTTGAACGTGTCGCATCGGGGCTTGCTCCCGTCACGCCGGGATGGTTCATCGTCAACACGGCTGATGCCGCCTGGGTCAACAACGAGTGGTACGGCGGCGTCTGCATCTTCGAGTCAGACGACTTCGTCCTGCGGGGCAGACCCGATCTCACGGAGTACGTGAAGCCGAACGCCGGGTTCACGATCCGTGTCGTGCCGCCGGGGCAGCCGGCAGCTCTCTACCACGCAGAGTCGGTTCAGGAGGATTTCCTGATCTTGATGGGCGAGTGCGTGCTCATCATCGAAGACCAGGAACGGCACCTGCGGACGTGGGACTTCGTGCATTGCCCGCCGATGACCGCGCACACTTTCGTCGCGACGGAAGCCGGGCCGTGCGTGATCCTCGCCACGGGAAACCGGCGCGACGATCTGGAGCGGGTATCCCGCCGATCCGAGGTCGCGCTCCGCTACGACGCGGGATCCGATGTCGATACGGAGAATCCCGAGCGTCGCGGGACATGGGAGGTTCGGCGTCCAGCACGCTGGGACGAGCTGCCGTGGGCTGAACGGCCGTAGCTCTCGCGGGTGCGCTGCGGCGTTCCGACAGAATGCCGCAGCGCACCGAATTCAGGATTGTTCCCTGACAATCCCCGACCTTCTGGGTGGCATTCGGATGCAACACCGCTGCAGCCTCTCGGGCGAGCACTGGGCTACGCCTTCACCTGGATGCCGTGAGCTCGTGGATCGCTGAGGCGAGAGCGTCTTGGCCTGTAGTAGCCGAGTATCGCGACCGCCGGCGACAAAGCTCAGCCCGCACCCGCTCCCACGTAGCATCATCGTCGTCAGCGCCTCGCGAAAACACATCCCGCGCGGCTGGCGAAAGACGCTCGGCCACGAGGTGGGGAGGGGGCCATGTGCCTCCCGCCTTGCTTCCCTTCGCAGCCGCTGCACCCAAGCGATCCGTATAGGAGCGGAGCACAAGTGAACACAGAAATCATTCGGCCATTCGAGCCGTCCGACATCCCCGAATTGACGGCCCTGCAGTTGAAGAACAAGTCATTCCTCATGCCGTCCGAGCCCGAGAGGCCGAAGGACTACCTGACCGACGAGGGGCAACGAGCGTGGCTTGAGAGCGGCGACGGAGTGCGGCTCGCAATCCTCGACGAGGGCGCGATCGCAGGCGTCATCTCCCTCTCGCACATCATGCGCGGCCCGCTGCAAAGCGCATCGGTCGGTTACTGGGTATCGCAGGACCAAAACGGACGGGGGCTTGCAACTCGTGCGCTTGCAGCGATGATCGAGTACGCATTCACCGACCTTGGTCTGCACCGACTCGAAGCCACAGCCTCTCCTGAGAATGGTGCCTCCCAGCGCGTGCTTGCTCGGAACGGGTTTACGCGGATTGGCGTCGCACGCAAGCGCTTCTTGAGTGGTGGGGTTTGGCGAGACAGCGTGCTCTTCGAGCTTCTCGCCGACGATTGAGCATGAGCCCGCACATGCAATCGCGCTCGCCATCCGTCCGTGCTTCGCCCCGGTGGGCTTCGCTGAAGGTTCGTTTCCTGGGCGATGAGGTGCTGCAGCGGACGGCGTGGAGGGTCGCAGACCAGCTGGGTGGGAAACCACCTACGACGCCGAATTCGTGGCGCGGAGGCAGTTACAGGCGGACCTGTGCGTCACTTCCGACAGCGATCTGGCGCGAGCGGTCTCCGGTCTCATCACCGGGGATTACCACCGTGAGAGAGAGCTTGGGCATGGCTCGAGGCAAGGCGGCTACCACCGCGATGGTTCATCAAGACCGCCTGGCACGTGCACCGTAGGGCTTCAGCCGCGCGGTTTCGGAATCCCGTCCGGGTTCCAGATGACCTCCCAAAGGTGGCCATCAGGATCGTGGAAGTAGCCGGAGTAGATCCCCCACGGTCGGTCGTGGGCTGGTGTGACCGTGGCGCCCGCAGCCGCCGCGTTCTCCAGTAGCTCGTCGACCTCGTCGCGGCTACGAACGAGTTGCGCGAGGCTGAACTCGCCGCTTTGTGGCGGCCCGACCGGAATCGCTGCGTCTTTGGCGAGATCAGAGCGGGGGTACAGGTTGAGGAGCAGTTCGCCGTCGAGTTTGAACATCGCGATGGCGCCATTCGCGCCGGTCATCTCGTCCGTCCACTGCGTTCCGACGATGCCTTTCGACTCGAAACCAAGACGGCGGTAGAACGCGAGCGCGAGTTCGAGGTCGGCCACGGCCAAGGTGATCACGTCGAGACGCGGTTCCACCGCGTCGTCTCTTTCCCGCCGGCGTGGTATCTGAACCCGCGGCCGGCCGCGACTCAGATCCAGTAGCAGGCCGCTCGGTTGTCCCGAGTGTTCAGAAAATGTCGCCTGACGGATTCAGCTCGTCGAGGGTCGAAATGTACGCGCTCAGCGAAGAGCCTCCTCGAACCGCGGGTCGTCGCGTAGGGCGGCGAAGTCGTCGTCTCTGCGCGCGTCTTCGCGGAACCGTGGGAGCAGCTCGACGGACCGTCGGAGGTGGTCGAACGTCTCGTCGCCGGTGTCGCCCGCGAGCGTTGCGAAGCACGCGTAGTTGTAGTGCAAGCCCGCGTGGTCAGGCATGCGCTCGAGGGCAGCGCGTACCGCTTCCTGCGCGTCGCCGTAGCGCTGCTCACCGTAGGCGGTCATCGACTGACTGTGAAACGGCCACGCCTCACCCCAGTCGACCCCCTGGTACGCCTCGCCGGGTGTGGCGCCGACAGCGAGGATCGTTCCTTCCCCGGTCGCCTTCCGCCGCGACTCCGGCCCGACGAACACGAGTGTTCCTGGCGACGCGTCGAATGCCTCGCCGTCGATCTCGAAGGTCGCCTTGCCGTCGAGCACGATGTACAGCTCCTCCTGGCCCGAGCCGGCCTCGTCGTGCTCGTTGATCAGCGTGCCGTCCTCGCCGGGTGTGTAGGCGTTGATTCCGAATGCGTGGATCCCGAGGTGCTCGCGCACCGGAATATCTCTGCCGCGCCGCTCGATGTCGTCGAGGTGCGCGACCTGCCAGGTCGGGTTGTCGTTCATCGGTATTCACCTCCGAATTGCGCGGGTCGTCAGGAATCTCGTCGATCGTACCGCCGTCACCCGGCTGGCCAAGTCCAGCGGAAACACGGCCCGCTGCGCGAGAGTTCAGGAATGTCCCTCGAGGCGCATTGGCTGTGGCCGTACCTCGTCGCGGCTTTTTCTATGGGCGATGCAGGAACCTGAAGTGGAACGCTGCGAACACCAGACGATTCCAACGTTGGCTGCCAGCCGTTCCCAGAGGTGGCTTCGGAAGAACAGGACGTCCATCCCGACCACGACGGCTGAAGCTTCAAGCCCGAGTCTCCCGGACGAGCGAGAGTGCCAGGCTGGGAACAACGAAGGACAAGAGGAAGATCGGCAAGATGCTCTTTCCGGTACATCGGAAAGCGAGGGTTTCGCCGTTGCCGGCGTCGAAGGTCTTGGTTCGGCTTGATTTCCGGCCGTCGCGGACTTGCAGCGTGTGACGTCCGGGTTCGATTGGAGTCTCGAACGTGTCGTTCATTTCGACTGAACCGACACGCTCCCCGTCGAGCACGACGTCGTACCTGCCACGACGGACCTCCGCTCCGATTGCTTTGTGGATCAGCTTCAGCGTTGTGGACATTTGTTGATCTCCTCCTGTTTGCGTTCCCGGTGAAGGGACGCCGTCTGGTGAGTGTTCAGGGAGGTCGCCTGAGCGGCTGGCCGGCGGCGCGGTCAGTTGAAGTCAATCTGCGGTGCGTAGCCGATCGAGCCACACGCGGGGCAGTTTGAAGTGGCCGGATGCGTCGGCCAAGGCGAAGCGCTCTCCCCTGCCGGACACTCTTCGCGCATAAGCGCGAGACAGCGTTGGATGCTCCTCAAATGCTCCTCTCGCTTGTCCCGAACGACTCAGTCTCATGCCTGCAGCGCGAACAGCTCGCACGGATACTCGCAACCATGCCGTGTCACCTTCGAGTTCAGTCCCTTCGATCTCACAGCTGACGTTCACGTCGTTATGGCCTCCTGGGTTGGACTCGACGGGCCTCGCCTTGCAGAACCTCACCGAGCAGGATGCGACGGATGAAGGCGTCGCGCTTCTCGCCCTTGAGCCGAGGCTCGTTCGTCCAGGTGCGATCGGAGAGCGTCGGGTGGTCGAGGAGGTACTGCGCCTTCTCGTTGTCCGGTCGCGACTTCCACTCTGGCGCCTTCTTCGGCTTCGGCGTCGCTGCCTCTGCCTCCGGCTCGGTCTCCTCGACCGGTTCGCCGGACTCGTCGACGGCCCCAACGAAAAACGACCGGGGGACTTTGTTGCCGATCTGGGCATTTCGGCGGCGGGTCGCCTCCTCGCGGGCCTTCCTAATCCTCTCGAGATCGCGCGCGTACGAACGGCCGACGCGTATGGAGTAGTCGAGGCGATTGCAGAGGCGGTGCGCCAGGATGGCGTTGTCCACAGCGACGAGGCCGCCGTCCTTCTTGGAGAGCGGGAAGTGCTCGTGGGTGGGTATCCAGTCGCTTTTCGTGGCGACCGGCTCGAAGTAGCACGCGCCTCCAAGCTCCTCGGGGCAGAAGCATTCGGGCATCTTGCATGCGAGCTGCGTGATGTAACCCTGTTCGGCTGCCTTGATGAGGATTCCCTTCACGCCGAGCGCCTTCAACTTGGCCGCAGCCGCTCGGCCGCGTTCAGGATCCCGCTCGACCCTCGACACGTCCCAACGTTATGTGGTGTGAGCCCCGCGCCGCGGGACCGAGCGATATGGCCGCAGCCTGCGCCAGTGTTCCGGAATGACGCCCGACGTGGCGTGCGCAATGTCCTCCGAAGCTCAGGTGGCGGAGGTGATCCGTGCGGCGATGCTTCATCGTCTAAACGCCCAGCCCACCATCAGTGGGAACTCTCCTTGCCATTGCGTGGCGCCGTGGGAGGCGACCCGCTCGCTCATTGCGACGTCCGCGCCTGCAGCGCGAAGCGCGACGGCCCACCGGGTTGCGTTCTCGAGGAAGAACGGCTCCAGCGTGCCGCCGAAGAGGTACACGCGCGGAAGCGATCTAGGCATCACGCCAGGGGGTTTGTAACCTCCGCCCGGCGAGCCGGCGATGATCGCACCGTAGACGTCCGGATGCCGCAGTCCAAGCGCGAGCGCGAGCTCTCCACCGGCCGAATAGCCGAACACCGCGGTTCGTTCAGCGGGCAGCGCGACTCCGAGACGTGAGCGCGCCCATCGGCGGACGTCCTCGACGAAGAACTTCTCGTGCGCCGCGAACCGCTCGGCGTCGAAGGCCGGCGAGTACTCATGGAGCCGCGGCATCTCTTCGGTCAACCCGTGTACACCGACGATCATCGTGGACGGCACGTCGGCCGCTTCGAGGAACCCACCCCACTGCGAGATCCACTGGCCGTCACCGGCGAATACGACTGCCTCGGGCGGACTCGGCGGAACGTAGGCCGTGAGCTGACGACCTCCGTCGTAGTCACGCAAGGTCTCGGTCACGAACTCCCCCGCCAACGGGTCGACAGCGGCCGGCTCCCGGGGCGGTTCGGCGCTCACGGCGCCGCCGTTTGTTTGGTCATCCATGTCTCTGTGTCCCTTGTCAGGCTGTTCAGACGATACGGCGCTGGACTGCGCCAGTGTTCGCGAATGTCCCTCGACGATGGGACGCGGTCGCCGAATGGAGCCGGCCGCTATCTGCCAGCGCGTTCGCGGTGCCTGCACCCCGGCCAGCAGCAAGGCCGACGCCGGCCTTCCTCTAGCTCCTCCTGTGTCCGACGGATGCGGCGGTCTCGGGTTGTCTCCTGCTTGGCGTCCATGACCCAGCAGATGAACTCGTTGCGAGCCAAAGGCGTGATGTCCTTCCAGGCTTCGAGCGCCACGGGGTTGGCGATCAGCGCCCTGCGCAGGTCTGTGGGCAGCTTGTGCACTACGCCGCCGGGCACACGCTGGTTGCTCGTGTGACCGAGCTGGCTCATGACGGTCACCCTACCCGTCGGGAAACAGGAGGCATCTATGAGCGAGTGTTCGGGAATGACGCCTGACGGCTACCGCGAACGGCTCTAGTCCCAGGGCAGCCGTGACCAGTACGACGGCCGCCCTCGCCGGAAACGCTCGGCCGTCGCATATACCTGCTCCGGATCGGATGTCTCTTTCTCCACACTCGCGCCGTAGCGCGCTGCGAGGTCCGACACGGGATACCGCACTTCCGGGCTTACGTGCGCGCCAACCATCAGGACCACACACGGCGCGTCGCCAGCTCCCACGAAGGCATGCTCCGTCCAGGGAGGTGAATGGAAGAAGTCCCAGGCTCGGAGAAGTCGCTCCTCGCCCTCGACGAGCAGCCTGCACTCACCGGCCAGAACGAGGAACGCCTCCTGATTCGCCTCGGCGTGGTAAACGCTGCTCTGGCCGGGCTCGAGGACGGTCACATTGATCCCGAGTTGCGCGAACTCGATCGGAGACTCGCCGTACTCGTTGGCGAACCAACACGCCGCGCCCCTCGTCTGCGACGAGAACCACTCGGCATCGCGCACGTTGACGACAAACCAACCCTCCGTGACGGGGGCAAGCCCGGAGCCGGCGTCCTCAAGCCTCGCTTCGTTCACGCAGCAGATTCTCGCAGTCCAAGCGACGGCTGTCTCGCCTGCGCCAGTGTTCGCGTATGTCCCCCGAGGCGCTTCGCCCTCGGTCGCAGCTACGCGAAGGCCTGTGGGTGACGGTCGCCTGTGGCGGCGCGTACTTCAAGAGCCGGTCGACGCTCGCGCTAGTGTCCTACGGTGAAGGTGACTGCTCAGGCGGCGCGTCGCTTTCTCGTCGCGCGGCACTTCCTCGCGCCTGCGCGGTCTCTTGCGGGAGGCCCCGACGGGGTGCTCGAAGTCTTCCGGAAGCTGGGGTCGATCCAGTTCGACCCAATCGCGGTCGCCGGCCGGAACCACGACCTCGTGCTGCATGCGCGCGTGACCGGCTACGAGCCCGCCTGGTGCGACGTGCTCTACGAACGCCGTGAGATCTTCGAGGCGACCAACAAGGCGCTGTCGTTCGTTCCGACGAGCGAGTTCCCCTGGTTCCGTCACGTCTGGGGCCGCAAGGGGCCCCGGTTCCACGCTGCGGCCCTCGCCGAGAACGCTGCGGTGGCCGAGCGCGTGCTCGAGCGGATCGGCGCAGAAGGACCGTTGTCATCACGCGACTTCGAGCGCGAGACCGGCCTGACGAAGGACTGGTTCGGGATGCCGGAGAACGCCGTCCGCGCGGTGCTCGAGGCGTACACCGTCATGGGCATGATCGGCCTCGCGCGACGCGATGGCAACCTCCGGTACTACGACCTTCTCCAACGGCTGCTCCCGGCCGAGTTGCTCGCGCACAAAGTGCCGGAGCGAGAACAGCTCCGGCACAAGCTCCTGTCCCGGTATCGCGCTCACGGCCTGCTCGGCGCCGGCGGCGCTGGTGGCACGTTCGCTCGCATCGCTGCGCCGCCGGAGCGCAACGAGCTCCGCAGAGAGCTGGTCCAGCTCGGCTCGCTCGTGCCCGTCGACGTCGAGGGTATGCGCGGCGAGCGCTTCGTTTTCGCCGAGGAACTCGAGCTGCTCCAGGCGCCGCCGGAGCCGGCGCCCTCCGTCGCGTTCCTCGCCCCGTTCGACTCGCTCTTGTGGGACACCGTTCTGCTCGCGAGCGTGTTCGACTTCGAGTACGTGTGGGAGGGCTTCTTCCCGCCGGCAAAGCGCCGGTGGGGCTATTACGTGCTCCCGATGCTCTTCGGCGACCGCTTCGTCGGCCGGATCGAACCGCGGATCGACCGCGACCGGGCCCGCGTGGAGGTGCTCGACGTCTGGTGGGAGGACGGCTTCGCGCCGCGCCGCGCCGACGGGTTCGTCGACGCGATGCGCGACGCGCTCCGCGCCTACCTTCGCTTCGGCGGCGGCGACCGCCTCGACTGGGCACCCCATCTCGCAACAGAGAAGCGGCTCTTCCTCACCCGCCCGTGACCGAGACGAGTGTGTCGAGTGGCGCGCGAGGTTCGACAACGCCGAGCTGGAGGCACTTCCCGCCGAGGCGTTCGGCCGTCGGCTGTCCCAGCGTACTCTCACCTGAAACCGGGGAATCTTTTGCGCGTCCAGGAAAGCTCCGGTAAGGATCGTCTTGTCGATGAGGGTCGGCTACGGCTTTGAGGAGGTTGTGGCGCCTCGACCACCTCTGGCGAACCGGCGAGCTCGATGCTGCTCTCGCTGAGGATCGGCATCAGGTGCTCGCCGAGCGCTTCGAACTGTCCATCGAGTCCCAGATCTCGCTGACCCGGGCCACCGGAGCTGAAGGCGACGTGGTACTCGAGCCCGTCAGGCGGGAACTCGCCCGATGCCTCGATGCGGGGCATCGTCCTGTCGTAGTCCTCGGCTGTCAGGCCTGTCGGGCTCCGGTGAAGCGGACAAGGATGCTCATGGTGCTACTCCTGGCTCGGGGTCGCCGTACGCGAGTCAAAGCGACCGGCCCCAGGTTCGCGGGCGGCAGCATACGCGTACGGATGGTTGTAGAGGTCCAGTGGGTTGTCCTCCGGGTTGATCAGGAGCTCGAAGCGGTCGCCGGTCGCCTCGTCCTCGACGGCGACTGCGGCGCGCCCCGTCCGCTTGCTCCAGAAGAGGGCGATCTCGGTCGTTCCGCTCCGCCGGAGCGCGAGCATCTTCGGGTTGTAGTCGAAGGTGAGGTGGCGGGTCATGTCCGTCCTCCTTGCGACGTCGTTGGCGCCTCTCTTCTACTACTGCCGTGGTGAGGAACCGGACAGCGAACAGCTCGGGTTTCTCCCGCGGAAGTGAATGAATCGGGAAGGCTGCTCAGCCGGAGGGACAGCCGCCGCGCTTGTACACCGCGAAGTCGGCCGGCTGGAGAATCCAGCGCCACTTCCCGTCGACGAGCACCGCGTGGAGGGTGGCGGTCGTGATCCCGTCGTCCGAGGTGACGCGCACGCTCACCGCTGTCGAGCGTGTCCGCGTACCGGCGACACCGATCGTCTCCTCGTAGCTGTCGAGCAGCTTGACCTTCCGCAGGCCGAAGCCCTCGTTGCGCTCGCACTGGATGAATCGCGTCCTCGTCACGACAGCCTGCTCCGCCGGATGGAGCTCGTCCCAGAGCCGGCCTGTCTGGCCCCGGGAGAACTCGAGCGTGATCCGCTTCACGAAGCTCGACGCGGACTCGGTCCCGCCGCCTCCGCCGCCGCAGGCGGCGACCAGGAGAGCGCTCGAGGCGAGAGCGCCGGCTGCAAGCGTCGCTCGGCGGAGCTTGAGCCTCATCCGACCGCCTCCGCGGCGAGACTCGACCGCGCGAGAGGCAGCCGGCCGAGAGCAACCGGATCGCCCTCGGCCGGGACGAGGAGCGCGGCCAGGTGCGGGCGCGCGGCGAGGTACGTCCCTGCGTCAGCTGGATCGGTAACGGCCAGGGCCGTCGCGTGAGCCTCAGCCTCGGCGGGCTCGGCGGCGACAACAGTGACGGCCAGCGGGCCGGAGCGGGCGGATGCGCCCGACGCCGGGTCGATCAGGTGGTGGAACGTCCGGCCCGGCCCAAAGCGGCGGGTGTTGGGTCCAGAGGTCGCGACCCCTCCGGCCGCGAGCTCGAGGGTCCCGAGGGTCGATTCCGGCCGGCGCGGATCGGCGATCGCGAGGCGCCACGTACCCTCCGGAGACCAGCCCCACACGGCGATGTCGCCGCCCAGGTCGGCGAGCCCGCCCGGCAGCGCCGGCCACCCGGCCAGCATCGCGTCCAGCGCCCGCCCTGCGGCAAAGCCTTTGGCGATCCCGCCGAGGTCGACCGCCGAGCCCACCGCGACTCGGGCACGGCCGTTTTCGTCGAGCTCGATCTCGGCGCCGGCGTGCCAGCCCGCGGCCTCCCGCGGCAGGCGCTCCTCGAGGAGCTCGAAGGAACGGTCGTACCCGGCCGCGGCGAGAACGGGCAGGATCGTAGGGTCGAACCGCCCGCCTGAGTCCTCCCGCGCACGGAGGGCGAGACGCAACGCACGTGCGAGGCGTGTGCCGGCCTCGACCCAGTCGCCGCTGGCGGCGTTCAGGCGCGAGAGGTCGCTGGCCGGGTCGAAGCGCGAGAGCGCCCGCTCGCACGCCTCGATCTCCGCGCGGCCGGCCGCCAAGGCACGGTTGGCCTTCGAGCCGTCGAGGGGGCCGGCGGTCGCGGCGACCTCGCAGAGGGTTCCCATCGCTCGGAAAGACAGCCGCCAGAGTCGCGCGGTGCTCATGCGGCGGCGCGACGCATGCGGGCGGGCGGGCGGATGGCGGGCGGTGGCGCAGGGCGGGGCGGGACGCGCGGGATCAGGATCCGGGCAAACGCCAACCAGAGCATCGGGCCGCCCGCGAGCGCTGCGACCAGCAGTCCTGTCGTTCCGCGAACGTCGGTGCCGACGGTCAACAGGTGGCCGAGGCCACACGCGAAGCCGGCAAAGCCCGCGTAGTGGAGCAGCCGCCATTGCCGCTGCCCGATCTTCCGCCGGACGTGGAACGAGAGCGCCAGCGTCAGCATCAGCCAGGCGGTGACGACCCCCGCCGCGACGGCGAGCGGCCGCCACGGGGCGGTACCGGGCACGAGGACTGCGAGAAACCCGAAGTGCAGGGTCGGATCGAGCACGAGGGCGATGCCGTGGAGCACGACCATGCCGAGCCCTGTCCACAGGAGAGCCTGATGCCACCCGAGGAGCGTCTTCTGCCGCCGGGCCGCGAGCAGCCGCGTCGACATCGCGAGGCCGAGCCAGACGGCAAGGGTGAGGAGGCCGAACGCGACGAGCCCGGAAGCGCGGGCGATGAGCCACGCGACCGGTACGCCTGCGGTGGCAGCCAGGATCATCCGGCCGGCACCGGCGACGTCCGGGTCGTTGCATGCGTCGGCGACGCGCTGCTGGGCAGGACGACGAGCTGGCGCTTGCCGTTCTTGCCGACCACGACGGCCGCCGTCGGCCCCTGCGCTGGTGCGCCGGCCGGCTGCTGCCGCGTCCAGGCGAGGACGGCGACGATTGCGAACAGCGCCCAGACGGAGAGCAGCGTGGTCCAGACGCCGCGCATCAGTCCCCCGGCTCCACTCGCCGCGGGGTCGTCGCGGCGGGCGCCGCCGGCGTGATGATCTGGTTGACGGTGGGGACCGGTGCGGGTGGCGCGCTCGGCGTCCGGGTGAGACCGGCGATCGCGGCGCCGGCGGTCAGCGCGGTGGCGGCGAGGACCGCGGCAAGGGCGAAGAGCTGACGCCGGCTCGGAGTGCGGCGCTGTGCGCCGTTGGGGCGACTGTTTTCGGTTGCGGGCGTCATGGGACCATGTCCTTCTCGACTTTCACAGAGGGTCCCCGGAGATGGCGCGCGGGGCATCGTGGAGCGCCCTGATTGTCAGTCGCTGCCTCTACGCCCTCCTTGGCGCCTGCCCGTGCCGGCTTTGCCGAATCTTTGCCGTTTGCGGAGGAACGCTTCCCGTCTGCTTGCCCGCAGCTCGATCGAGCCGGCCTAAGGTCGGAGCGTCCACCCTGAAAGGAGAGAAGCCGTGTACAAGATCGTCATCGACCGCTCGCTGTGCAGCGGGTTCGGCGTGTGCGCCGACCTCGCCCCCGACGTGATCGAAGTCGGCGCGGACGGGATCGCGTCGCTGCGCGTCGGATCGAGCGCCGACCCGAAGGTCCTCGAAGCGGCAGCGGAGTGCCCGATGGGCGCAATCAGCGTCTTCGAGCAGGAAGCCGCGTGAGCGCCCGGGCCGGGAGAGGCTCCCGGACGGCCTCTCCCGGTGCGGCCTGGCCGCGCGACTCGCGCGCCATCAGCGTTACGTGACGTCGCGGCGGCTCGTCACGAGCGCGCCCGTGAGGACGAACGCGGCCGCGTAGCCGGCGAGGAGCGCGCCTCCGACCGGGGCCGAGAGCAGATGCACCGAGGAGTCGCCCACCGTGTCGCCGGTCTTCGCGGTGCCTGCGGCGCCCGGTGCGTGCCGGCCCACTCCGGGCAGATACTGGAAGATGAGGATCTCGACGACGAAGACTCAGACGAACAGGCCGACGATGGCGAGGACCTGGTTACGGAGCACGGCGCCGATCCCGACGCCGAGCGTTGCCGAGAGCGCGGACATCGAGGTCCGCGACGGCACGACCGGCGAGGCGACGCGACTCGAGTCTGGCGGGCTTTTCATCTTCATCGTGGCGGACGCCGAGACGGCGTGGCTCCCGCCCGAGATCGCCGTCGACCGCAACGGCTATGTACTCACGGGGTCTGACGCGCGCTCCGCGGGCCGGTGGGCCTCGACCCCGGCATCTTCGCGTGCGGCGATGTTCGATTCGGCCCAGTCAAGCGTGCTGCGGCGGCAGTCGGCGAGGGCAGCATGGCGATCGCCTTCGTGCAGCAGCCACCTCAAGGAGGCCGAGGACGCAGATCGACAATGGCGTCGCTGGTGCGCGGCGGAGCACGAAGCGGTTGACCGGTCACCAGCGAGACAGAAGGTTGGCATGTCCGAGCGTGCGGGAATGTCGCTCGAGGTACGAGCGGAGTGCCGGAGGGACCGCGCTAAGTTTCGGCCGCTGAGCGCCGCTCGGACTCGGTGATGATTGCCTTCATCGAGGACCGAACGGCCTTCTCCCACGAGCGAGCGACGACGTTGCCCCAGAGCGCGCCGAGTGCACCGAAGTCCGTTCCGAGCTCGCCTTCCCACGTAAGAGCCATCCCGCTCTCAGTGGGTTCAAGGATGAAGGACTCGCGAACGTGGGGAACAGGACCGCGGACGAGGCGGAAGTGGATGCGCTCGGGCCGCTCAAAGCGAACGGTCTCGACCGTGCTCGTGACGCCGCACTTGACCTGTGTGAGATGCGCGGCGAGGACCATGTCCGTGCCGCGCTCCCAGACATGGAGGTGATCCTTCATCGAGCGCGGCGTCTTCCCGAGGTACGGACCGGCGATCACGTCGAAGACGGCTTCACGATCGGCCGCGATCTCCCACGTCACAGGGCCCAGGTCACGAACCCTCCTGCCGACGTGGCTGTCGATGGTGACGGCGCCGCTTGCGTAGAAGCGATAGGCCCGTCTTGCGCCGAAGACAATGACTAGGCCAAGGAGCAAGCGACGCATGCCCGGAGGCTATCGAGGAAGAGTCAGATGAACCGGCCGATTTGGCAGAGGTAGACGGGCGCGTGACAGCACGCCCGCAGCTGGCATCCATCCGAGGGGGAACGATTGATGAAGGTCTTCAACCTCCACGGCGATCAGTGGGATGAGCCGAGGGAGCGCGAGGGGTGTGGCGGATCAAGGAGGCATTTGTCGGCCACCACATCGGCGGCGAACTGATCGGCGCGAGCATGTCCGAGGTCGAGCCAGGCAACAAGCTCTGGCCGTATCACACGCACTACGCGAACGAGGAGTGGGTGATCGTGCTGGCCGGCGAGCCGACGCTCCGCACGCGCGAGGGCGAACAGCGCGTTAGGAGAGCTTCAGGCACCCTCAGACGAACGCATCGCCGGCCGGGTCAGTGTGCGGGAATGTCGCTCGGCGGCAGCAGACCGGGTTGGCGAGCGGCCGAGGGTTAGGGTCCGCTCGTGCCCGACGTGGCGGAGCTGCTGGCCGCTTATGACGCGCAGGTTCGCGACCGTATTCCCGACCCCTTGCCGAGAGGCGTCAGGGTCGAGCGGGACGGGCCGCTCGTGCGCTTCCTCGGTCTGGCAGGGCGTGGCTTCGTCGTGTATCGGGACCTGGGCGGGCTCGAGGGCGGGGATCTCGACGAGCTGATAGCGCGCCAGGTGCACGTGTTCGCCGAGCGCGGCGAGCGCTTCGAGTGGAAGTTGCACGGACACGACCGGCCTAGGGATCTACCGCAGCGGCTGCGCACGGCGGGATTCGTGCCCGAGGACACGGAGACGATCGTGATCGCGCATGTCGCCGATATCGCCCGGGAGCCGCGACTGCCCGAGGGTGTGCGTCTACGAGAGGTGACGAGCCGTACCGACTTCGAACGGATCGCGGCGCTCGAGCAGGCGGTGTGGGGGGAAGAGGATCAGCAGAACTGGCTCGTCGACACGCTCGAGTCGGAACGTGCGGTCGATCCGGACGCGCTCACGATCGTCGTGGCAGAGGCCGCCGCGACGGTCGTCTGCGCCGCGTGGATCCGGTTCGAGCGCGGCACCGAGTTCGCGACCCTCTGGGGTGGCGCGACCCTGCCGGATTGGCGCCGACGCGGGATCTACCGAGCTACCGTGGCCTACCGGGCGAACCTCGCCGCCGGCTGCGGCTTCAGCTACCTCGAGACGGACGCCTCGGACGACAGCCGCCCGATCCTCGAGCGTCTCGGCTTCACCGCAGTGACGTCGACCACGCCATACGTCTGGTCTCCACCGAGGGTTCCGGCAGCAGACCGTTAGCCTGGGCCAGCGTTGGCGAGTGTCCCCCGAACGCGCAGGGAATTGTCCGTCGCCCTTACTGCGTCACAGGAACAGGCGACGGAAAGGTGCAAACTTCGGTGTCAACGGATTCCTCGCGCAATCAACGGCGGGCGAGGCGGCGACCGCTCTCGGTATCTGGCGGCGTGTAGTTGAGTTCGTAGTGGTGGTAGAGGGCAGACTCGTCTGACTGGGACAGTTCCTCGCCGTGTTGTTCGATGTTCGGCGCGGCCTTGATCTGCTCTTTGGTCACGGTCACTTGAAGTTCGTCGGGGCCGACCTTGATGCCGCCGAGCGGCACGAAGGTCAGGTGACGGCCGATGAAGCCCTCCTTGACGGTGGCGAACTGCGGCTCGTCGTTCTCCACATCGACGTAGACGTCCTGCAGCTTGCCGATCCTCTCGCCGTCGCGATCGACCAGCATCTTGCCGTGCCATTCCGCGGCGTTCCACTGCGCGTTCTCCTGGTGCTCGGTCACCGTCCCCGCCTCCTGGATCTCGCCTCGACTGGTCGCCACCATTGTAGTTCGCTCTCCTCGCATCGAAGGAGAGGAGCACCGCTCGCGCCAGTGTTCAGGAATGTTCCCCGAGGAGTTAGAGCCTTGCGGGTGGGTGGAGGAGGGACGTCCTCCACCCGCGCGTCTTGTGCCTAGGCGACCGAGTCGCGGTAGGTGACTGCCTCTCCGGCGATCGCGGACGACTCCTCGATCGGCACGATCGGGGTCACCGCAAAGCGCAGCCACGGCGCCCAGGGTGCCGTGGTGCGGGAGATCGTCGCGGCGCTATCGGCCTCGATCAGGGCGACACCCCCGCGGCCGTCCGCAAAGCCATAGAAGCCCTTGAACTCCGCTCCGGCCGGCGGCTGCCATTTCGAGAAGACTGCGAGCGACCGGCGAATTCCGTCCTCGCTCGTGTCGATGAATTCCCAGGTGACGTGAAAGAGCATCGGGGCATCCTTTCCTGAGGCGTTGGACGACTGTTCGGGAATGACCCGGAGGACGTGTCGGCGGGTGTCGCGGGCGGGGCGCTCCGCAACCGACCCTAACGCAAAGCGGCGCGAGCGACTAGCGCTCGACGATCGCGGCGGGACGACGGCAGTGTGGGCGAGCGTTCGTGAATGTCGCCCGACCCGAATCGAGCCGCGCGGCTGCTCGGGGGCGCCTAGGCGCGCGGCGCGTACTCGACGCTGCCGAACGGCCAGTCGGACGCGAGCCACTCACTCGCGGCACGCCAGAGCGGGGTGTCGAGCTGCGCGTGGCTCGCCCGTACCCAGGAGCGCGCACGGGCGTCGTAGTCGCTGTCAGGCAGCGGGTAGATGTAGACGCACCCGATCACGTCGCGGCTCGCGGGATCGAGCACCGTGTAGGTGAACCCCGTGCGGTTGCGGAAGTCGTCGGCATGGCGCTGCAGGTCTGCCCGGTTCTCGTCCGGCGTCATCTCTCGCGGCCACTTGCTGTCCTCCCAACCGGGTGTCGCGTGGATGTGATCCACCGACGAGGTCCACGCGTCGTAGTCCCGGTCGTTGTGCTCGGGGCCGAGCGGCTCGAGCACGAACTGCGGCGTCTCGAGCCGCCGAGGGACGTCGAAGTCGCGCGGCACGAACTCATCCACGCGACCGATCGTAGAACGATGGCTCACGTGAAGCCGGGCGAGCCGATCGTCACCTGTGCCAATGCGGGAGTGTCCCCCGACGGCGAGGCTGTGAGTAGGCCGGATGGTGCGTTAGGTTCCGTCAGCGTCGTTCCCGTCGCTCGGAGCGCCACCGGCGCAAGTGGGTCGTCCTCTCGAACACAACGATCGGGACGGCGGATCGCCGGCAGAGCGGACGGGCAACGAAATCGAACCTCCGTCGCACTAGGTTCGCCCGGGGAGTGTGCGTTGCGGTGGGCAAGTGTTCAGAAATGTCCCCTGGATGCTTGAGGCGGGGGCAACGCACTTGCGCGTGTGCGAGGATCCGATCCGACTTGGCGGTTACCAATCGCCTTTGTGGCGTACGAGGAGGATGTAATGAGACTCTACGTGGGCTTCACCGCGTTCCAGACGTACATCGATCCGACGGACATCAGCCGCCTTCGGTCCAAAGTCGGCGAGAAGGTGCAGGCGTGGCAGCAAGCGGGGAAGCTCGAGACCGGCGGGGTCTTCGCCGGCAACCGCAAGGGCTTTGCCGTGCTCAACGTCGTTTCTGAAGACGAAGCCTTCGAACTGCTCGGCGACATCGCCGACTTTGCGGTCATCGAGACCCACCCACTCGTCTCCTTCGAGACACTCGGAAAATTCTTCGCTGAGCATCCTCTGAGCTGAAAGCGACGTGAGCCCTGCGCTGGCGCTCCGCCTGCCAACGCAGGGCCTCTCCCGCGGAAACCCGGTCGTCCAGCGGTATGACACCGGCGTGCGCGAGCGTCCGCGAATGTCCCTCGACGATGGGACGCGGTCGCTGAATGGAGCCGGCCGCTATCTGCCAGCGCGTTCGCGGTGCCTGCACCCCGGCCAGCAGCAAGGCCGACGCCGGCCTTCCTCTAGCTCCTCCTGTGTCCGACGGATGCGGCGGTCTCGGGTTGTCTCCTGCTTGGCGTCCATGACCCAGCAGATGAACTCGTTGCGAGCCAAAGGCGTGATGTCCTTCCAGGCTTCGAGCGCCACGGGGTTGGCGATCAGCGCCCTGCGCAGGTCTGTGGGCAGCTTGTGCACTACGCCGCCGGGCACACGCTGGTTGCTCGTGTGACCGAGCTGGCTCATGACGGTCACCCTACCCGTCGGGAAACAGGAGGCATCTATGTGCGAGTGTTCGGGAATGACGCCTGACGGCTACCGCGAACGGCTCTAGCCCCAGGGCAGCCGTGACCAGTACGACGGCCGCCCTCGCCGGAAACGCTCGGCCGTCGCATATACCTGCTCCGGATCGGATGTCTCTTTCTCCACACTCGCGCCGTAGCGCGCTGCGAGGTCCGACACGGGATACCGCACTTCCGGGCTTACGTGCGCGCCAACCATCAGGACCACACACGGCGCGTCGCCAGCTCCCACGAAGGCATGCTCCGTCCAGGGAGGTGAATGGAAGAAGTCCCAGGCTCGGAGAAGTCGCTCCTCGCCCTCGACGAGCAGCCTGCACTCACCGACCAGAACGAGGAACGCCTCCTGATTCGCCTCGGCGTGGTAAACGCTGCTCTGGCCGGGCTCGAGGACGGTCACATTGATCCCGAGTTGCGCGAACTCGATCGGAGACTCGCCGTACTCGTTGGCGAACCAACACGCCGCGCCCCTCGTCTGCGACGAGAACCACTCGGCATCGCGCACGTTGACGACAAACCAACCCTCCATGACGGGGGCAAGCCCGGAGCCGGCGTCCTCAAGCCTCGCTTCGTTCACGCAGCAGATTCTCGCAGTCCAAGCGACGGCTGTCTCGCCTGGGCGAGCGTTCACGAATGACGCCCGAGAATCAAACGCTCGGGAACGATCGACGAGTTCCGCACAGATGTCGGCGCGCGCGTTCAGCGGAACGTGCGGGTTTCTGGAGCGGTCGACCGACCCCGTCCCTGGGCCATGGGTCGCTGGGCCACGGCCAAAACGGCGAACAGCAGTGGTACCGCGATCCAGAACTGGAGCAGCGTGTAGCGGCGCAATTCGCGCCGGACGTCCACCCCCGCCAGTTCGGCCTCGAGCCGTCCATCCCAGGAGAGCGACAGCGCGGTAAGTGCGAGAGGCACGTAATTCAGGCATGCCGCGGCGAGCCAGATGCCGAACAGCCTCCAGCCCAGTGCGGACGCTTCCGCGGCCACGAGCGCTCCGAGCGCCGTCCCCCCAAGAGCCCCGAGCACGAACTCGATCAGGATCGCCACGCGACGGATCCGCGTTCCTCGAGCCCCGTGCATGTCGACGGCCGCAAGCCGCCGGACGTCAACCCGAAAGAGCGACAGCATTCCAGAACCCTCGCTTCACGCGATCGCGCAATCCGGAAGACACGCATACACAGAGCACTGCCGAAGACTTCCGCGCGCCGATGTCTCTAAACGTCTCGAGCCCACCCTCCACATCTGAGCGGCAACCCACTGCGCCCAGTTCGAGCGGTCGGGGAGAACGGCGCTTATCTGCGCCAGTGTTCAGGAATGTCCCTCGAAGGCTCGGGGGTCAGTTGCGGTAGATCTTCGTGACGCGGCCGTCCGAGAGCAGCCTGACGTTCGCGAAGAACGGCTTGGTCGTCGGAATCGGATGGCCGAACGACCAGCGGCTGACATGCCCGGCACGCCAGCGTCCGGTTACGACCTGGATCTCTCCCGGCTTCGCCACGGTCAAGAGACATGCCTCTGAAGCCGTCCGCTTCGGCGCAGATCCGCGCTTCCACGTCATGGTGAAGGCCTTGCCAGGCAGCAGCGACAGTCCGGAAATCGGGCGGACGGCGATAAGCCGGAGACGATTCGAATGGTTAGAGGGCGAGTTCCAAGCAAGCATCGACGGTCAGAGGGCTGGCGAAAGCTGCCGCCGTCGCTGTACACGCGACGAGCGCCAGAGCTAGCGCGACCAACCCCCGCCAGCACACGACAAAAGGCTAACGCGACCGCATGGTGACGCCAAGCTGGCCTGTCCCAGCGTGCTCTCGCTTGACCCGCCGACGTCTACCCGCGAGAAGGCGAGGCCTGCTTCTCCCAGACGGAGACGTGCTTGGTGCTGTCGCTCGTGAACGGCTCGCGCTTCCAGCCGCTCCAGCGCTCGCGGAGGGTCATCCCGGCGAGCCGCGCCATCAGGTCGAGCTCCGACGGCCAGACGTAGCGAAACGGCGGCGAAAAGACCTCGAGCTTCCCGTCGGCGACCGAGTAATGGTGTGAGATCAGGCCTTGCGTTACGACGTCGTACTCGTCGAAGCCGAGCCTCGCGGGAGTCACCTTGAACGGACGGAAGGCCTCGCCGCGTGGGAGCCGCTGGAGATCCGGGACGCCCACCTCGATCACGAAGCATCCGCCCGGCCCGAGGTGCCTGGCGACGTTCTGGAAGCACGCGACCTGCTCGTCCTGTGTCGTCAGGTTCATGATCGTGTTGAAGACGAGGTAGGCGACCGAGAAGGTGCCCTCGACCGTGGTCGTGGCGAAATCGCCGATCGTGACGTCGATGTTCTCGGCGCCCGGTTTCGCCCGGAGTCTCTCGACCATCGCCGTCGAGAGGTCGATCCCATGCACGCGGACGCCGCGCCGCGCCAGTGGCAGCGCGATCCGGCCGGTCCCGATTCCGAGCTCGAGCGCGGCGCCGCCGCCCGCCAGCTCCTCGAGGAAGTCGACGACGGGATCGACGGCCGCCGGGTCGAACATCTCCGTGGACGACTCGTCGTACCGCTCCGCGACACGCTCGCCGAAGTGGTCTTCGGGCACAGGTGCAGTCTGCCAAAGGCCATGAGCCTCTAGCATTGGCGGCCTAGTGAGGCGAAACCGCTCGATCCCCTCGGCGACGGTGGTTCCAGTCCTCATCTACCCGGACGTCCGAGAAGCCGTCGCCTGGCTCGGCGCTGCCTTCGGATTCGTCGAGCGGCTGCAGATCGGCGAGAACCACCGCTCGCAGCTGAGCGTCGGCGACGGCGCGGTCATCGTCGGCGACGTGCGCCACGACCGCAAGCCGCCGCGACCGGGCGAGGCGACGCACTCGGTCCTGGTGCGAGTGGAGGACGCGAACGCCCATTGCGAGCGTGCCAGGGCGCACGGGGCCGAGATCGTGATGGAGCCGACCGACTTCGAGTACGGCGAGCGGCAGTACGCAGCCGCAGACCTCGCGGGCCACCAGTGGACGTTCTCCGAGACGCTCGACGACGTCCACCCCGAATCTTGGGGCGGTGTACTCGTCACGCCGGCGCCTTGAGACGGTCGCAACCCGCCGTCAGAATCGCGCCGTGACGACGAACTACGAGCGTGCTTTCGAGGAGCGACCGGACGTGTACGCGGCCTGGGCCAAGCTGAACGGCGCAATCAAGGCGGGGATGGACTTGCGTCGCTACGAGCTCGCGACGCTCGCTGCCGCGCGACGTCTCCGGTCGAGCTACTGCTGCCTCGCTCACGGAACGGTGCTGGCGGAGCGCTTTGGCGAGCGCGTCCGCGAGATCGCTCTCGACCACCGCACCGCCGGCCTGGACGCGATCGATGTCGCGGTGATGGATCTCGCCGAGCGGGTCGTCGACGACGCCACCTCGATCGGCGAGGCCGATTTGCAGCGGCTCCGTGACCTCGGGCTTTCGGACACGGAGATCATGGACGTCGTCCTCGCCGCGTCGGCCCGCTGCTTCTTCTCGAAGACGCTGGACGCGCTCGGTGTCCGTCCGGACGCGAGCTACGGCGACCTGGAACCAGAGCTCCGCGAGGCGCTCGTCGTCGGCCGTCCGATCGCAGACGGCTGACACGGGCTGTCGTACTCCGCCCGCCGGTCCCTCGAATCTTCCGCCTCCGGCAGCGTCTACAGCTTCACGCCGTAGCCGAGCTACGGTGCCGGGCCCGCGCGCGGGACCAGCGCACGGGCCCGGCGGAGCGATGTCGCGGTGCCGAGCGCTTCACGCGCGGCTGCGACGAGCAGGCTCGCGTCGTTGCCCTGGACCGCCTGCGTGAACAGCTTCGAGGCTCGCTCGAGCCGGTTGCACGCGCTCCGGAGCCGAGTGCGAAGCTCGACCTGCTCCGGCGCGGGCTCGCCGAGGTTCGCCAGCACCTCACCGCAGCCTCCCAGGAACGTGTAGCCCAGCAGCGCCTCGTACAGCGCCGAGGTGTTCTCGAACGTGAGCCGCCCGACGCCCGCGTGAGCGACCCTCGTGAGGGCCTCGTCCACCCCGTCCAGTAGCAGCGAGGCTCCGGTCGACCATTCTCGCGCGTTCTTGACCTCGGAAGCTCGCGAGCGACTCTCCGATCCGCAGCCTGAGAGGACGAGCACCACCAGCGTGAGCGCGAGCGATCGCATCCGTGCAAACGCTCGCGCGTGGCCACGCGAACGTCAAACCGATGGGATCGGAGAGCTCCCGCTCGGAGCTACAGTCGTACAAATGCGAGCCGGAAGACGGGTTGCGGTGCTGGTCGCGGCGCTCGGAGTTGCTGCGGCGTTCGCCGGGGGTGGTGCCGGCGGCGCGGCGCCGGGGCCGGTCGACGTCACGAATCGGTGGCCGGTCTCGTCACCCGCGGCCCAGGGGATGGACGGAAAGCTGCTCGAGCGGGGCGACCAGTTCGTTCGCCGGCAGCTTCGATACGTGACGAGCTGGCTCGTCGTTCGGCACGGCCGGGTGGTGTTCGAGCGCTACTACGGCTCGTCCCAGCAGAGCCTGGGCGACGTCCAGTCGGTGACGAAGAGCGTGATCTCTGCGCTCGTCGGCATCGCCTTGGCCAGAGGCGATCTGGCCAGCCTCGATCAGAAGCTCGTCGACTTCCTTCCGGCGCGTGACATCTCGCCCGGCACGGACCCGCGGACCCGCGACATCACGCTCCGAGACTTGCTGACGATGAGGGGCGGCTTCGCCGGCGACGTGATCACGAACTTCGACTACACGAACACGGCGGACTGGCCGCGCGCCCTGATCAATCGGAAGCTCGTCCGGGATCCTGGCACTCGATTCGCCTACGACAGCGGTACGGCGCATCTTCTCTCTGCCGTGCTGACGAAGGCGACCGGGATGCCGGCCGACGCGTTTGCGCGCCGGTACCTGTTCGGGCCACTCCGATTCGGAACGGTGGGCTGGCCGCGAGATCCAACCGGCAACAGCCTCGGCGGTTGGGGGCTCGAGCTGACCACGCGGCAAATGGCGAAGTTGGGGTACCTCTACCTGCACGCCGGCCGCTGGGGCGGGCGCCAGATCGTTCCCGCAGGCTGGGTCCGGACCTCGACCACGAGGCAGGTCGCCACCGGCTCGAACGGAGCAGGCAGCTGGGGCTACCCTCCTGCGAGCAGCTACGGGTACCTGTGGTGGCGGTTCCCGGCCGCCAAGGCCGACAGTTTCTCCGCGATCGGCCGGGGTGGACAGTTCATCCTCGTCTGGCCGAAGCTCGACCTCATCGTGGTCACAACCGCAATCGTGCAAGACTCCGACTGGAATCTGCGCGGCCTGCTCGAGCGGTTCGTGCTCCCAGCGGTTCGCTGACGCTTCGAGGCGTAGCTCAGCTGTAAGGATGTGGACGTGGCCTCGCTGGTCGAGACGGTTGAGGATCTCCGCTCGGACCGCGCGCATGGAGGCAGCTGGATGGCCCGCCGGGCTGTCGAGGCTCTGCTCGACGTGGCGGCCAAGCCCGCGTCGTCGAGCGCCGAGCTCCTCGAGCGACTGCTCGACGCCGCTCGCCAGCTGGTCGGAGCTCGGCCCGCCATGGGCGCGATCGCGCATGCGGTCGGCCGGCTGGTGGCGTCGGCGAATACCGCCTCGCACCTGCACCCCGACGAGTTGCAACGCCTTGTCTCCGAGGAGGGGAGCGCGCTGATCGGAAGCCGTGATCGCGCGGCATCCTCGATCGCGGTGCAGCTTTCGCCGCTCCTTCGAGACGCCCTCGTGCTCACACATTCGGCATCGGCGACCGTGCGAGAGGCGGTGCTGCACACGCCGCCGGCCCGTCTCTTCTGCACCACGTCGGCTCCCTTCGAGGAGGGGCGTTCGCTTGCGGAGGACCTGCGTGCGGAGGGACTCGACGTAGTCGTCCTCGAGGACGGGGACGTGATCCGAACGCTGGAAGGATCGTCGCTGGTGCTCGTCGGCGCCGACACCGTCTACGAGGACGGCTCGGTCGAGAACAAGATCGGAACGCGGCAGCTCGCCGAGGCGGCGCAGCGGATAGGTGTCCGCCTGGTGGTTGCCTGCGAGTTGCTGAAGCTTGCCCCTGCGCTTGCAGGCGTGGAAGACGAACCCGACCTCCGCGACATCACTCCGCCTGAGCTCGTCGACCGGATCGTCACCGAGGAAGGAGCCGTCCCGCCGGACGAAGTCCGGCTGCTGATGGACCGGACTCCGTTCTTGCGCGACGGCTACCGGCTCGTGAAGAGTTGAGGGAACGGTTCGGAACCGTTGTGGTGAGCGTTCGGAGACTCCGGAGGCGTGCCGCCTCTGACGAGCTTCCGACTCTTTAGAATCGCCGCTTCGGCCGCGACCAAAAGGGGGGCACATGACGAAGCCGATTCCTGAGGGGTACCACTCTGTCACGCCGTACCTGACTCTCGATGACGCGTCAGCGGCGATCGATTTCTACAAGCGAGCGTTCGGCGCGAAGGAGCGCATGCGAATGGACGGGCCGGATGGGAAGGTCGGGCACGCGGAGCTCGAGATCGGCAACTCCCTGGTGATGCTCGCCGACACGTTTCCGCAGGCATCGACGAGGCCGCCGAGCGAGCTGGGCGGCACGAGCGCAAGCGTCTTCCTCTACGTCGAGGACGTCGACGCGGTGGTGCAGCGAGCGGCGGATGAGGGCGCGACGATCACGTCGGAGGTCGCCGACCAGTTCTGGGGCGACCGCTTCGGATCGATCAAGGATCCGTTCGGGCACTCATGGTCGATCGCAACGCATGTCGAGGACGTCTCGCCGGAGGACATGGCCGAGCGAGTCAAGGAGGCCATGGCTGCGATGAGCAGCTGAGCCGCGCCGCCGCGCGAGGCTCGTCAGGGAAAGCGTCAATCGCC
This sequence comes from uncultured Actinomycetes bacterium, assembly GCA_963719325.1. Classification (GTDB taxonomy): domain Bacteria; phylum Actinomycetota; class Thermoleophilia; order Gaiellales; family Gaiellaceae; genus DATBLE01. Next base: position 73,010 of record CAVRBW010000002.1, on the reverse strand, counting down.
GCGAAGCGGGGCTCGGGCGAGCCCCGCTTCGCGACTGCGGTGCTAATTCGGCTGCGCCAGGCGGAAGTGGTTCCCCGACGGGTCGCGGAAGCCCGCGTCGATGCCGTAGGGCTGCTCGGTCGGCTCCTGCGTGAACTCGACGCCGCGAGCCTTGAGCTCCTCGTAGGTCGCCCGGCAGTCCTCGACCTGGAAGAAGAGGCCGCCGCTGGCGCCCTTGGCCATCAGGGCCCGGATCTGCTGCCGCGTCTCCTCTTCGAACACGGGCGGGCCGGGGATGTCCATCAGCGTGATCGCCACGTCCGGCTGGCCGGGCACGCCGACGCTGAGCCAGCGGAAGTTGCCCAGCTCGGGCATGGTGACGTCTTCGCGAAGCTCCATCCCGAGCTTCTCGGTGTAGAACGCGAGCGCTTCGTCCTGGTCGTGCACCCAGACCTGGACATGCGTGAGCTGCTTGATCATCTTCATCCTCCGATCTCGTTACGGTCGGCGGCGAAGGTAGCGGCGCTCCATGCCATTGTCTTCTCCAAACGTGCTGACGTGGGCCGCGCGCGGGCCCGGATGATGCATGTCGGCACAGGTGCCCGAGCAGCGGCCGGAGGATGGGCGGCCCGGTAGGCCGTTGGGGACAGTCCGAAGGCCCGGCCGAAGCTGGTCGTGAAGGATCCGATGCTCCGCAGGCCCACGTCGAAGCAGATGTCCGAGACCGCCCGGTCGGTGTTGCGCAGCAGCGCGGCTGCTCGTTCGAGGCGACGCGTCAGCAGGTACTGGTGCGGCGTATCGCCGAAGGCCCGACGGAACTCGCGACTGAAGTGAGCGGGGGAGAGGTGCGCGACGTGTGCGAGTGTGGGGACGTCGAGCGCCTCGCGGTAGCGGGCGTCGATGAGGTCCTTCGCGCGAAGGAGGTGGCGGACGGGGTGAACGGGCGCCATCGGTGGCGGTCAGCCCGCATGCGCCGCGCCGAGCGCGTCCAGAGCCGCCCCGACCACCGAGACCAGCTCCAGCACGAGCTGCTCGTCTCGTTCGTCGAAATCTGCACCGCCTGACTTGTCCGACAGCTGCAGGAGCCCGTACGTACGCCCGCCCTCCCCGCACACGGACGCGGCGAGCCATCCTCGGAGCGGCGGGTGGTATGGCGCCTGGTCGCCGAAGGCTGTCCAGGCGGGGTGTTCCTCCACCTGCGGCTGCGTCAGTCGCACGGCCTGCCCGGGAGGGATGTCGATTCCGTGGAGTCCGAGACCATGCGGATCGACTCGGTAGTCGTGCCAGCGCTCGTATGCCGCGCTGAGGCTGAAGTACTTCCGGGTGTGAGTGGGATCGTCGTCGACGCAGAGCTTCAGCGCGGCCTGCTCGGCACGCGTCAGCGCGCGAGCGAGATCGCAGGTGCGGCGCAACATCTCGTCGACCTTCTCCACCACGTGAGCGCCTGCGTCCGCGCCGACGGCTGCCGCAGGCGCAATCTCGGTTCCGACCTCCCCGCGATGCATACGTTCCCCCCTTCTCGAAGCCGTCTCGAAGGAGAATACGGATCGACGAGCCGGCGGCGCAGCGCGCGGGCGGCCACGGCTCGCCCACGCAGAGCGAACCCCCTGCCGGCGAGCCGAAACCGCGGCGATCGGCGTGCTTCCCGCTAGCGAACCTCGAACGTCTTCGTGTCGATCGTCGCCACCGTCGGGAGACCCGGAACGCGGACGACCAGCTGTCGGCCGTCGCGCGCGACCGCGAGGCGCGCGTCCCAGATGTTCGCCCCGTTCGGCCAGCGGGGCAGGTCGATGCAGAACGCCGTTCGACCGGCGGTGTCGAGCGCATGGACGAACGGCGGCCCACTCGAGCTGGCTCGGTTGTAGAGCGTGTACACCCATGCGCCTCGCGCCGACGTCGCTCGGGCGACGGGATAGCCCCTCATCGCCTCGTCGGTCTCGCGCTTGTCCACAATCGCCCCGGGAAGCAGACGCTGTGCTTGGAGGTCGTAGGCGCGCACGACGTATCTGACGAGGTCTTGGCTCGAGATGTGCTGCGTCAGGTAGAGGGTGCCCCTGCTCGGCGAGATCGCGTCGAAGCCGAACTCGCCCGGGAGCACGATGGCTGTCACCGGCTCGAGGGTGCCCGCAGAGAGGAGCACGAACCTGCTCTGCTCGCGCAGCCCGGCGTAGCTCGCCGGCTCCGCGAGTACGAGCAGGCGTCCGTCGGGCGAGAGTCCGCCGGCGAGGCCGGTGCTCGTGACCGCGGGAATCCCGTACGCCCCGTCGAGCCTCACCGAGGCGACGACGTGCCCTCCCTTCACGGCACGGACCGTGGTCGTCCCGTGCGCGGTTGCCGCCGCATACCGGACGTGCCCGACTGGCGAGACCACAGCTCGTGCCAGTCCCGGCCACGGGCCGACTCCGAATGCCGTCCCACACAGCGCGGCCGAGGCCACGATCGCCGCCCCGAGCACAGGCCACCGCGAGATCCGCATCATCCGCCTCCTCCGATTGCTCCGAGCTACTACACCGCGGGCAGCAACGCGGTTCCCGGATCGTGTGTCTCGGCGTCGCGACCCGGGCCGCGGCCGAAGACGGGCTTATTCCTCGGACGTCCCCTCGTTGACCCAGTTCGTCTCGAAGGTCTTGCCGTCGAGCGAGAACGCCTGCTCCCACTTCCACGACGCCCGTGAGGCCGGGGGGTTGACGGTCCAGTCGAAGCGAACCCTCACGGCCCGTCCGGCGACCACGTCGTCACACTCGAACATGCCGTGTCCGTCGACGAAGCGGCCGACGACGGGAGGATCGAGCTGTCCGTTGCCGATCGACGACGCCCACCAGATTCGCCAGAGCCCTGTCTCTGGCTCGAACAGGCGCAACGTGAAGCCTTCGAAGTGGCCGCGGCCCGGGAAGTCCTGGACGACGAAGGTGTCGCAATTGCCGAGCCCGCCGACGATCGGGTGGTTCTCGGAGGTTGCTTCGAACTCGATCCAGCCGGAATCCTGATCGAACGGATCGACAAGCTTGCGATTTGCGATCCGCCAGTGTCCGAAGAGGAAGTCGAAGTCGTGGCGGCCCTCGAGGGCCTTTTCCTCGGATTGCTCGACCGTCATCGTGTCTCCTTTCGTGTCGCGTCGCACGGAGGCGACTGGCCGTGTAGCGCGGAGCGCGAGGTCGGGGCGAGACGCAGCACCTGCGGCGGCCGCGTGAGGCCGAGCGTCTCGAAGGCCGGGTGTGCCGACGGGCCACGCGCTTCGTGGAATCCGACGAACGACGCGAGAACGTGCTCGCCCTCTCGGACCGGGAGAGCAGGGTAGGTGTTCGGGCTCGACTCGGTGACGAAGAAGCCGAGAACGGTGCCGCCGCCGTCAGTGATCGCGGGCGCAATGTCCGACGCGAAGCGCGCGACCAGTTCGGCGGTCTGTTCCGCGGTCTCGAGGTGGAGGATCGTCGCCTCGACGGACCCGCCCGGTTGCGACCGGCTGCCCAGCGCAAACGCCGATCCGGGTTGCGCCGGCCTCAGCAGCAGGACGTCGTCCGAATCGATCATCGTCGCGTTTGCGGCTGCACTGTTGGCCCGCCAGACCGGTCCGCCGTAGAAGGCGGTGAGGCTTCGTTCTCGTTCGACCATGTCCGGAAAGCCTCGTAGCCACGTGAACCGGTCAGGTTCGTCCAGGTCTCGAAACTGGCCGATCACCTTCATCCCCGCGTCTTCCTGGGTTTCGACGAACTCCGCGTCGAAGAGGCTGATGAGTGTGTCGCGCGCACCCGGACGCAGGGCGTACTGACGCAGCTCGACGACCGGCGACCAGCTCACATGCCGGAGGATGCCGATCTAGTGGCCTTATGGAAAGATCCACGGTCATGCCATTTGATGAGGCCAGCTGGCTGTCCCTCCGACCGGCTGCAGGCGAGACCCTGCGGGCGGCGCTCGAGCGGATGCTGCGCGACGCAATCCGCTCGGGCGCTCTGCGGCAAGGGGTGCATCTACCCGCCTCGCGCGTTCTGGCCCGCACGCTCGGCGTCTCTCGCGGCGTGGTCACCGACGCGTACGGTCAGCTCCAGGCGCAGGGTTTCCTCGTCGTCAAGCCGCGTGGCGCACCGATCGTCGCCGAGGTGCCCGGCCTGCGGGCCCGCCGGCGACCGGAGCCGGAGGCAGCAGCGCCTCGGTACGACCTGACGCCGACGACGCCCGACGTCACGGTGTTTCCCGTCCGCCGCTGGTTCGCCGCTGCTCAGAAAGTCTCCCGGACGCTTGGCTCCGCGACGCTCGACTACCGAGACCCCCGGGGTGAGCGCCTCCTACGCGAAACGCTTGCAGACCACCTCGGGAGGACGAGGGGGGTGACGGCCGATCCCGCCGACATCGTCGCCGTCCAGGGCGCCGCCCAAGGGATCGACGTGCTCTTACGGGTTCTGCGGGCGGGCGGCGCGGGGCGGATCGCAGTCGAGGATCCGTCGTACCCCAGGCAGCACGAGCGCATCCGGGCTCTCGGCTTGGAGGTCGTCCCACGTGCGGTCGACGACGAGGGGATGGTCGTCGACGGGCTCGACGCGGACGCGGTGCTCGTCACGCCGTCGCATCAGTTCCCTTTGGGCTCGGTTCTGAGCGGGAATCGCCGCCGCGAGCTGCTGGCCTGGGCCGAGCGGACGGGTGGACTGATCATCGAGGACGACTACGATTCGGAGTTTCGCTATGACCGGGAGCCGGTCCGTTCTCTGCAAGGCCTCGCGCCGGATCACGTGGTCCAGCTCGGAACCGTCTCGAAGAGTCTCGCGCCTGCGCTCCGGCTCGGCTGGCTCGTCGTGCCGAGCGAGCTCGCCGCCGCTGTCGCCCGCACGAAGCGGCTCGTGGACGGCTTCTCGCCCTCGCTCGACCAGCTCACCCTGGCGGAGCTCATGACGAGCGGTGAATACGACCGCCACGTTCGCCGGGCGCGCGCCGTCTACCACGCTCGCCGAGACCGTCTGCTCGCCGCGCTCGCCAGGCACCTACCGGAGGTGCGGGTCGGAGGTGTCGCTGCAGGGGTGCACGTGCTGGCCTGGCTCGAGCAGGGTGTCCGCGACACGGCTGTGGCGGTCGCAGCCGAACAGGCCGGAATCCGCGTTCCGCCGTTGGCTGCCTTCAGGATCAGACGCTCGCGCCGGAGCGGCCTCGTCGTCGGCTACGGGCGTCTCCACCAATCTGCCGTCGAGGCGGCGGTTCGAGCTCTCGCCAAGGTGATCCGCACGTGTCCGCGGACGCAGTAGCTAGGATGGAACCGCGTCACAGTTGACGCTCAGCGTGGTCTTCGAAGGCCTCGGGCGAAGCGCCCGGGGCTTTTTTGTTGCCCGGACGAGGGGAGATGCGAATGGCAGAGGTTGCGACGGCGAGGGTCTTGACGGTCGAGGACGACCCAATCGTCCGGGCAGATTTGCGGCTCATCCTCCAGGAGGCGGGGTTCGAGGTCTGCCCTGAGGCGCGAGACGGGTTGGAGGCGGTCGAGCTCGCCCGTGAGTACCGGCCCGACCTGATCGTGCTCGATCTCGGCCTGCCGAAGCTCGACGGCGTCGAGGCGGCACGCCGGATCCTCGACGAGCGCGAGGTTCCGATCGTCGCCCTGACCGGTCACAGCAACGGAGAGGTGCTCGGTCGCGCCGTCGAGGCCGGCGCGACCGGGTACGTGCTCAAGCCGTTCACCGAACGTGCGCTGGTCGGCACGGTCCGCGACGTCCTCGGCGAGCGCTCGACGAAGGAGTACGAAGACCGGTACCTGCGGGTGATGATCGAGCAGATGCTGCGGGAGGGTTACTCCGAGCAGGAGATCGATCGTGCGGTCGAACGAGCCCGCGGCGAGGAGGTCGCGGAGCCTACTGCCGCAGACCGGCTGGTCGCCTGGGTCCGCGGTCGATCGCCTTCGTAGCCCTCGGGCCGCGGCTCAGCTAACGGCGCGGGCGCATCATCGGCCCGTCAGGCGGGCACGAGCAGCTGCGGTGGGCGAGAGAACAGCCGCCGATCGGCGGCATCCCGGTTCCCCGAACGAGTGACCGTGAAACCGCCTGGTTCAGTTCCCGCGATGCGCCGCGGCCGGGCTGAAGGCCGGCACGCAGACGGCGACGTACTCCGCTCCGGTGGGCGTCGAGTACCGCACCCGCTCGCCGGCGCGGGCAAGTATCGCCTCACCGGGGTGCACGGTGATCGAGCCGCCGTCGTGCTCCACGAGCACCTCGCCTTCGAGGACGACGGTCACCTCGTCGAACTCAGGTGTCTGCGCGGGCTCTTCCCAGCCGGGCGGGCTGGTCATGCGGGCGACGCTCACGGCTTCCGTGCCCGTGTTCACGCGGCCGACGAGCTCGCGGATCACCTTGGCGCCCACGCCGGGCACCGTCGCCTGCGACGTGATGTGCACCGGCATCAGGCGGGCGGGCGGCGTTCGGGATAGCGGGGCAGCCCGTCGTCGGGAATCGGCTCCCACGGCGCAGCGTAGGCGACGAACTGGCGGTAGGAGGGCCTCACTCCGGGATCGTCGTCGAACGTGCCCAGTCGAACGCTGACCACGGCCGGATCCTGGCGATTCTGGGCCCACAACGCACCACCGCACGCCGAGCAGAAGACCTTCGACCAGCCGTCCGCAGGATCGAACGATGCGAGGAGGCCCCTGCCGCGCGTGATGCGGAGCGACCCGGGGACGATCGCCGCGGAGATCGCCGCCGCGCTGCCGGTTCGCCGCTGGCACCGTGTGCAATGGCAATAACCGGCGGAAACGGGCGGCTGCGTCAACTCGTACCGGACGCCGCCGCAGAGGCAGCCGCCTGTGAGCGGCAACTCAGCCATCTGGGCAGCCTAGACGGCTGGAGCCTAGACTCGCCGCGATGGTGCGAGCCCCCGACCTCGAGCCTGCCGGCGCGGTCTGGCGCTCGCCGAGCATCGGGCGGCCGTCCTATGCGGTGCGCAAGCCGCTCGTTTCGTGGTTGAAGGCAGAGGCCGCTGAGGCACACGAGCGACACGGGCGGCCATACAGCGTGCTCGACATCGGCTGCGGCCAGAAGCCGTACGAGTCCTTCTTCGCCCCGTACGCAAGCGAGCTACGTCGGGGTCGACACGGTCGAGACTCCGTGGGCGGATCTGGTCGGCCCGATCGAGGCGCTGCCGGTTCCCGACGGGAGCTTCGACGTGGTGCTCTGCACCCAGGTGCTCGAGCACTGTGACGACCCGGCGGCGGCGGTGCGCGAGCTACGCCGTGTCGTCGCGCCCGGCGGGTGCGTGCTCGCCTCGACTCACGGCGTCTACGTGTACCACCCGTCTCCGCACGACCGCTGGCGCTGGACGCACGAAGGGCTCGAGTACCTGTTTCGGACGGGCGCCGAGTGGCGCTCGCTGGCGGTAAAGCCCGGTTCCGGAACGACCGCGTGTCTGGTGATGCTCGTCACGGTGTACCTCGACATCCTCTGCCAGCGGATCCGGATGCGCTGGCTCGGCTGGCCGCTGATCGCCGTGATGAACGCGCTCGCGCGGTTCCTCGACGGCCATGTCGCGCTGCTCCGCGACCCCGTTCCGGGCGCGTTGTTCGCCAACCTGCACGTGAAGGCGGAGCCGTAGCGGCTAGGAGGCAGCTTTGAGCGCGGCGATCTTCGCCTGCTCGATCTTGGCAGCGGTGGCAGCGTCGTGTGACCACTGAGGCCACGCGTACTTCGTCGATCCTCTGAGGTCGCAACCTGCGGTGCAGGCGAGCTTCACCTTCGCGATCGTCGCGCTGAAGAGACCCGCGTCCGCGAGGATCTTGCGGACGGCCGAGAGTCCGCGCTTTCGCCGGACGATGTCCAGCACGTCCCAATCCTCGATCCCGTCGCGGATCTGCTCGAGGCGGGCGCTGGCAATCGGGCCGTTCCGCCCGGGGTAGAGAAGGACGAACTCGCCGCCGGACGGAAGCCCGTCGAAGGGACTCCCTGGGCCGTAGGACGTGATCCCCTGGCCGTAGAGCGTCCCTCGGATGCCCTCGAGCGCGTTCCACAGCAGGAATACACGCGGGTCGGAGAGCGGCTCGGTCGCGTTGTAGCCCGGAGTGCCGCGCACCCCACTGTAGGTGTACGACCAGATCATCTTCCCCGCGCGCTGTGCCTTCTCGATCAGGGACTGGAACTGCCGGGGACGGCGGAACTGACCGTAGTAGCGGCGGGAGAGCACCGTCCACACGTCCACGTCGTCGTCGTTCCGGTCGTCCCAGAGAAAGCCATTGGCCTGAGTGGGGTTGCCCGTCACGAGCATCCGAGCGCCGGGGAAGCAGCGGTGGCCGGTCTCGGCCTGCTGTGCGACGAACCTTGCCGCCCCCTGCGCCGGCTCGTCGAGCGTGTAGAGGTACGGGATCCGGCTCTGCAGCCAGCCATGCTGATCCCAGAACGCACGCACGGATTGCAGGTAGCCGCACCAGCTCTCGAGTGCGAACGGCGAGATGCCGGCGATTCGGTTCCGCATGCTGGCCCGCTGGTTCGAGATCGGGATGCGCATCGCCGCGAATCCGATCCTGTTCTCCCGGATCATGTTCCCGGCCGCGTCGAGCCACCACTTCGACGATGACGTGTAGCCGTCCGGCTTCCGGGGCTCCCCAAAGCCCCAGCCTGCCGGCGAGATCCGGTAGGCGGCGAGGAAGGAGTAGAGCGCCTCGTTCGCCGCGGCTCGAGCCGGATTCGAGCCCAAGTGGTAGAGGGCGTCGGCCTTGCTGACGTACGACTCGGGAACGACGTGGAACGAGGTCAGCAGGTTGCCGTCGGCGGCATTCGACGCTGGCAGACGCACGCCGAATACCCTGATCGTGACCGGCACGTCGGTCGTTCGTCCATCGGCGCTGACGTGGACGGTCGCCCGGTAGCCGCCCGGCTTCGCGTCCTCCGGTACGAAGACCTGGAGATAGAGCGGCTGGTTCGGCTTCTCGGTTGCGTGGCCGGAGCCGTCCCAGGGAAGGAGGGCGTCGGGGACGGCGCGCCCGGCGGCGGCGACGTAGTGGCCGAAGAAGAGGCCCGCCTTCAAGGGGCCGAGCTGTGCGCCGTCGATCGAGGCTGTGACGTTCGTCGCGCCGGTGACCACGATCCAGGCGCCCTCCCGCTCGCCGATCGCCGCGTTGAGGGATACGGAAGCCGCCCCGTCCTGGGGCAGACGTCCTGAGGCGGGGATCGTCTGGGCGGAAGGGTATGCGAGGACGCCTGCGCCGGCTGCGGGGGCAAGAGCCAGCGCCGTGGCGGCTATCAGGAGCGCCCGGACCATGATCTCTCATCGGAGGTGGTCCCCTGCGAGGCCACCCTCACTCTCCCTCGAACGGGTGGGTTTACGCCAGGCTGTCTCGCCAGGCGAGAACTCGTTTCAGCGGGTCGAGGTCCCAGTCAGGGCCCGAGACGCTGACGATGAAGTCGGTGAAGCCGAGCTCGAGATAGGAATCGGCTGCGGACGTCTCGCCGCTCAGCCTGGCGACCGTCGTCGAGCGCTGGATCTCGGATGGATCGCGGCCGACCTTCGCGCACCAGTCGTCGAGGATGTCCGATTTGCGCTTCATCGTCGCCGGGTCTCCGAACGCATGCCAGATGTCGGCGTGCTCGGCGACGATTCGCAACGTCACCTTCTCGCCGCCGCCACCGATCAGGATCGGAATGCGGCGAAGCGGCGGCGGGTTCAGCTTGGCCCAGCGCGCCTTGATGATCGGCAAGGCGCGGTCGAGGTCGCGAAGTCGGCTGCCCGCCGTCCCGAACTCGTAGCCGTATTCGTCGTAGTCCTTCTGGAACCACCCGGAGCCGATCCCGAGCATGAACCGACCCCCGGAGATGTGGTCGATCGTGCGCGCCATGTCCGCGAGCAGGCTCGGGTTGCGGTAGGAGTTGCAGATCACGAGCGACGAGATCTCGGCGTGGCTCGTCAGCGCAGCCATCGCCGCCTGGATCGTCAGCGACTCGAAGTGCTTTCCGGTGGAGTCTCCGCTCAACGGGAAGAAGTGGTCCCAGTTGTAGATGCGGTCGACACCGAGCGAGTCCGCTTCGACCCAGGCGCGCTTCATCGGCTCGAAGTCGCCGTGCTGGGGAATGACCTGGACGCCAATCGTGACCCGCATGGCCGAAAGCTACCTGCCGGCTCGAGCCACGGTGCCGGGCGTCAGGGTCAAACGAATGTGTGACGTTTTGTCCACCACGAGTGCCTGGCACTCGGGTGTGACGAAAGCGTCACGGTTTGTCCACAGACGAGCGCTACTCGAAGAACGTGTCTTCGTGCCTGTAGGCCGGGGCGCAGCAGCAGAGGAAGCGCAGCGGCCCGCTCTCGTCGGCTCGGATCTGGTGCCAGGCACCGGGTGGGATCAGCGCCGCGTCGCCGACCACCACGCGTCGCCGCTTGCCGTCAAGCTCCAGCTCGCCGGCGCCCTCGACGACGTAGTAGATCTCCTCCGACTCGCGGTGGTAGTGGCGCTCGGTCGCCTGGCCGGGCCCGAGGGTCGCCTCGGCGAGGCTTTGATTGCGGATCGGGGCGGTGGGAAGGCCGAGGAGCTCGCGGATCGTGCTTCCGTCGGCAGTCGTGAAGGCTTCCGCTTGTGCGAGTGAGCGGACGAACACGCCCGAACGCTACTGAACCACTAGCCGGGCACGTACGCGCGCTTGGCGTTCGCGGTGAAGCCGATCGCGGCGAAGCGGGCGCAGTCGACGTGTCCCGCCGCGACCGCCCTGACCGACGCCTTGAACGCCTGGTAGGAGGGCTTGGGGGTCAGATCCGCCCAGAGCAGTCCCGATTGCCAGCCGTCGAGCCTGGCCTCGTCGGCGAGCTCGAAGTTGAAGAAGGCGCCGACTGCCGGTTGGCAGTAGGCGAGCTCGAGGGCGTCGCGGAGCTGCGTCGCCTGATCGGGCGCCGGCCCGCCGAACCCGGCAGAGCCGGCAACCCAGGAGGGAATGACCTGCCTCTCGGTCTCGCGCCCATGGTAGAAGCCCACCTTCGACCGGTCGACCGCGGTTTGGAAGCCCTGCTCCATGTACCAGATGCTCACGCGGCCCTCGCCTGGCAACGGCTGGGCGGTGCCGCCGAACGCCTCCGTGAGCACGCTCATGAGCTTGTCGTAGTCGCCCTGGCCGATGGTCGAGCCCGGGTGGCGCGTCCAGGGCCTCTCCGCGTTTGTCCGCGGATACGGGTTGTGTCCGACCGTGTCGAGAATCGGTTGACGGCGGCCGGTCCTGCGATATGCCTCGCCCAGCTTGCGATAGAAGTTGACCGGCGAGTGGGAGGCATTCGAGGACGCCGAAGGGTTGTCGCTGCCGCGGGGAGACGAGGCGGCGATCACGTTCACTCCCGGGCGGAGGGCGTGCAGGGCGTCCCAGCATTGCGCGAGGAGAGCCTCGTAGGCTGCCGGTGCGAGGCTCGTGCCGTCGGCCGCGAACTGAGGCCGCCAGAAACGGGCCGAGTTCGGCTCGTTCCAGATCACCACGTCGTTCACGCCCGGATAGCGGCGCAGCAGGCTGGAAACGAACGCGCAGTACGCGCCGCGCGTGGCGGTGCTTTGCGGGGCATCGTCGGCGCGGCCGTACACGGACAGGACGACGCGCAATCGCCGCCCCCACGTGGCAAGGATCATGCGGTCGACCGGCCCTCGCTGTGCGAGCGGAAGCCGCGTCTGGCCCGCTTGCCACGGCACCGTCACCCTGACGGCGCCGAGCCCGAGATCACGCGAGTATCCGAGAGCGGCCTGAGCCTGCGTGCTGGCGTTCCACTTCAGCGAGTCGTCGGCAACCCCGACGAGCAGCCCTCGACCGGCCTGGGCCGGGCCGGCGAGCACGCAGGCGAGCACCGCACAGACAACGATTCGTCGCACGGTCTCCTCATCGGCTTTCGGTCGGCCCGATTTGAGGGTCCAGATTGACCGGCACCTATCCGTGGGCGTGGTACACGGACGAGGCGACGCTGCGCGTCGAGCAGGAGCGGATCTTCCGTTCGTCCTGGCACTACGTCGGACACGAGGCAAAGGTCTCGCAGCCCTCGACGTTCTTCGCGTCGAGCTCAGGCGGGCTGCCCGCCGTGATCGTCCGCGACGGCGAAGGCGAGCTCCGAGCCTTCTTGAACGTGTGCCGCCACCGCGGCTCGGAGATCGCCAGCGGGGAGGGGCGGCGCGAGACGCTCCAGTGCCCCTACCACGCCTGGACGTACGGGCTCGACGGCACACTGCGGTCGGCGCCGCGCGCCGAACGTGAAGCGGGCTTCGAGGCGGACAGGCTCTCGCTTGTTCCCCTCCGGCTGGAGACCTGGGGACCGTTTCTCTTCGTCAACGCCGACCCCGATGCTGCGCCGCTCCGCGAGGCCTTGGGCGGGCTGAGTCTGGCCTTCGATCCGGTGGGTCTCGTCTTCCGCGAGCGCGTCCACTACGAGCTCGCTGCGAACTGGAAGATCGCGGTCGAGAACTACCTCGAGTGCTATCACTGTCCGGTTGCGCACCCGGGCTTCAGTCGTTTGGTCGACGTCGATCCGGACGTGTTCGAGCTCGACGGCGACGGGCCCTGCTGGAGCCAGCGCAGCCGGGCGCGGGAAGGCGAGGGTCAGTGCGAGTTCCACCTGGTCTGGCCGGCGCTGAAGGTGAACGTCTACCCGGGGCCCGCGAATCTCTCGATCGGCCCGGTCTGGCCCGAGACGCCCGACCGCACGGTGGGCTTCCTCGACTACTTCTTCGGGGCAGACGTCGACGACGGGACAGCACGCGAGCTGATCGAGTTCGACGACCAGGTTGGACGCGAGGACTCGGCGCTGGTCGCGTCGGTGCAGCGAGGTGTCCGCGCGGGCCTGGTTGAGAGCGGAAGGCTCCTCCCCGACAGCGAGCGGCTGATCATCAGCTTCCAGAGCAGGGTGGCCAAAGCGCTCACCTAGTACCTGGCGCCCACCCCTGGCGGGTTGCTACGGTCCCCGACGGATTCGGAAAGCCAGACGGCTCTGCGGCCGCGGCGCGTGCCACCCGGTGCGCGCCTCTTTGTCTGTCGCTTCCTGCCGTCGCCGAGCAAGACGAAGGAGAACGCGCGTGAGACACGCATGCCTGCTTGCCCTGCTCGCTGCCCTCGCCGTCGCTCTCGTCCCTCAGGCGGGCGCGCGACAGCAGCGCGGCGCTCGCGACCTCGCAGCGGAACGAGCGGCGATGGTCAATCTGATCGACTTGATCGCCACCCACCGGGACGAGACCTGGCGCTGGGAGCGCCTGATGCACCGTCAGCCCACCCCGTCCGGAAACCTCGCTCTGCAGATGCGGAGCATCGCCCACAGCCGCCGGGTGCTCCAGCTGTGGCAGCGCCGGGCCGCCGTCGCCAAGCGCGAGGCGCTGAATCCGCCACATAAGCGGGAGTGGCTCTGCATCCACCGATACGAGGGCTCGTGGCGCGACCCGGACGCCCCCTACTACGGTGGGCTGCAGATGGATCTCGAGTTTCAGACCACTTACGGCCGCAGTCTGCTCCATCGAAAAGGAACGGCCGAGCACTGGACGCCTCTGGAGCAGATGTGGGTGGCCGAACGTGCCTATCGGACACGCGGGTACTGGCCATGGCCGAACACGGCCAGGTATTGCGGCTTGCTGTAGCGGTTAAGGTCCTGGTCGACCGGGCACCGACCCTAGGGGATCCATGGACCGACTGATGGCGCTAATCGATCGGGCCGAGGAGCAGGGCTGCGTGAACCTGTCGCAGCTCAACGACCTGATCCACGACATCGACCTCGACGAAGACGAGTTGGCTCGCGTGTACGAACAGCTGGAGGAGCGGGGGATCGAGCTCAGCGACGACTGCGGCCGCGTGCGGGAGGACGACGCGACGTTTGCCAACGGCGACCTCGTCCAGGCGACGACCGACGCGCTCCAGCTCTTTCTGAACGAAGCCGGCCGGTACCGGCTCCTGACCGCGGAGGACGAAGTCGAGCTCGCGAAGCGAATCGAGCGAGGCGAAAAGGCGGCGAAGGACCTGATGATCAACTCCAACCTCCGCCTCGTCGTGTCGATCGCCAAGCGCTACCAGGGGCACGGCCTGTCGCTGCTCGACCTGATCCAGGAAGGGATCATCGGGCTGATCCGCGCGGTCGAGAAGTTCGACTACCGCAGAGGCTTCAAGTTCTCGACGTATGCGACGTGGTGGATCCGGCAGGCCGTCCAGCGGGGGGTGGCGAACAAGTCGCGCACGATTCGCATCCCGGTGCACATCGTCGAGCGCGAGCAGAAGATCGCCCGCGCCGAGCGCGAGCTGGTCGTGAAGCTCGGCCGGCAGCCGACCGAGCAGGAGCTCGCGAAGGCGGCGAAGCTGCCGCTCAAGCAGGTTCGGGAGGTGAAGGCCGCCGCGCGGGCCGTCACGAGCCTCGATCGGCCGATCGGCGAGGACGCGTCCGCTTCGTACGGCGACCTTTTTCCCGCCGACCAGGTGCAAACCGACGAGGAGGTCGAGATCAGCCTGCGCGAGGAGACGCTTCGCAAGGCTCTGGGCGAGCTCCCCGACCGGGAGCGGCTCGTGCTCGTCCTTCGCTACGGGCTCGAGGGCGCCCGGGAGCCGATGTCGCTCGAGGCGATCGGCAAGGAGCTCGGGCTGACCCGCGAGCGAGTGCGCCAGATCGAGGCGAACGCGCTCGAAACGCTGTCGATGCTGCGCGAGGTCGCCGGCTTGGGCGAAGCGGCCTAGCTCTCAGGCCGGCTCGATCACCTCGAGACCCTCCGCGATCACGAAGAAGGCCCGGCCGAAGGGCGAGCCTGCGGTTCTCCGCCGGACGTCGTCCCAGTCGATCTGCTCGCGGAGCGAGCGCGCGATCTCGAGGCAGCTGCGGTAGTTGATCGTGTGCTCGGTCATCGCCATCAGCTTCGTCACCAGGAGATCCTCGGGCCGCATCACGCGCATGGTCATCGCGTCGACCTCGCGCTCCTCGCCTCGTGCGATGACCGCGTCGGTCACCGCGAGGCCGGCGGGCGCGAAGATGAGGTCGACCATCACGTCTCCGTCGAAGGCCTTGACCAGCCACTCCTCCGGCGGTCGCTCGGGTTGCATGCCGGTCTCGACCAGGACGCCGAGCGCGCGCTCGGCGTCCTCCGGCTTGACGATCAGGTCGAGGTCATGGTCGGTCGCCGGACCGCCGCGGACCCACGACGCCACGCCGCCTGCGACCAGGAAGGGGATCTCGGCGTCGCGGAGTGCGGCCGCAGCGCGCTTGAGCGTCGGCACCATCCCGTTGAGATCGTTGTCGTGGGCGGGCACGAAGCCTTCGTACCCGGCGCGGAATGGCATGTAACCGCACGCAGTTGGGAATCCTCGGCATGTGCGGAACGGGCGTCCAATCAGAGTGGCGGCGGCGGGGGACATCCACGCCTCGGAGCCGGAGCGTGCCCGGGTAACGAAGGCGTTCGCGGAGCTCGAGCGCGGCACCGACCTCGTGCTCCTGGCCGGCGACCTCACCACCTGCGGCGATCCGGACGAGGTCGCCGTCTTGGCCGAGGTCTGCCGTGGGCTCGACGTCCCGGTCTGCGCGGTGCTCGGCAACCACGACTGGCACCTGAACCGTGCGCCGGAGGTGGTCGATGTTCTCGGCGGTGCGGGCGTCCACATCCTCGAGCGCGAGTCGGCTCGCTTCGACGTGCGAGGCACGAAGGTCGGTGTGGTCGGCCTGAAAGGGTTCGTCGGCGGGTTCCCGGACTACGTGCTGCCCGACTTCGGCGAGCCGCTGCTTCGCCAGGTCTACGCCGAGACGACCGCGGACGTCGAGGCGCTCGAGCGTGGCCTGGGGGAGATCGAGGGCTGCGACCTGCGGATCGTGCTCCTCCACTACTCGCCGACCACGACCACGCTCGAAGGGGAGCCGCGCGGGATCTGGCCCTTCCTGGGGAGCCATCGGCTCGCCGGCCCGATCGCGGACCATTGCCCGGACATCGTCCTGCACGGGCATGCCCACGCGGGGACGTTCGAGGGCTACGTCGGTCGCGTCCCGGTCTACAACGTCGCCCTGGCCGTCACCGGCCGCGACTTCTGGTACTTCGATCTCGCGCCGCGCGAGCGGGCGCGAAGCGGAGCAGCGCGAAGAGACGAAAGCCCAGTAGGTCTTACGTCGCCGCGACCGACATGGCGGGCGCGGCACACTCGCGCAGACCGCGAGGACAGTCACCCGCCGGAAGTCGTCAGACTTCCGGCGGCTCAGTTTCCGACTACCTGGACGAGCCAGCGGCGGTCGCGCTCGCGGTCCAGCTCGAGGAAGAGCACGCGCTGCCAGGTGCCGAGCATCAGCTCGCCCTCACGGATCGGGATCGACTCGCCGGCCGTGCCGAGCAGCATCGCCATGCAGTGCGAGTGCCCGTTGCCGAAGTCCACGTCCTCGGGGCAGATGTTCTCGGTGCGCCGGTCCCAGTCGTCGTGGGCGTAGTAGCTCTCGCGCGGGACGAGCTTGAGGAGGAGCGCCGCGAAGTCCTCGAGGAAGCCCTGCTCGAACTCGTTCACGCGAACGCAGCAGGTCGTGTGCGGGGAGTAGACGCAGGCGATCCCCTCCTGCACGCCGCTCTCCTCGACCGCCTCCCGGACGTCCTCCGTGATGTCCCGGACGGTCAACCCGCCCGCCGTGCGCAGGTGCTGCTCCCTCTGGAAGACCTTCACGCCTCGCTCACCTCTGAGAGTCGATTGTGTCGGACGGTGCGTATTCTGCTCGATCCGGAAGGCTGCCGCCAAGAAGCGCCCTGTCTTCGCCCCCGGCTATCCTGACCCGGGCGGGATGTTCTGGTTCCGGTGCAGGACGTTTCCGGGGTCGTAGCGTCGCTTCAGAGTCTGCAGCCGCGCGAATGCCTCGTCGCCGAAGGCCGCGCGCACGCGCTCGATCGGCTCGTCCGCCTGCATGTAGTTCGCGTAGCCGCCACCGCCGAACGACCACGGCTCGATCGCCGCTGCCGTGTCGCGCGCCCAGGCGATGTATTGGTCGTCGAGCCACGCGTCCTGCCAGGTCGCTGTTGCGCTGATGTTGAAAAGGGCTCGGCGGAATCCGACGGCGCCCGAGCCGGGCTCGGCGTCGTGGGCCGCGCCGTGCAGGGACTCGATCAAGATCCCTCCCGGCGGACGGCCGAGTGCGGCGACAGCGCGGAGCAGCTCGTCGATCAGCTCGTCGTCGAGCTCGCGAACGAAGTGGCCCTTCCAGTAGTGGCGGTTCTCGCCGTATGCCGAGTCGAACACACGCTGCTGCTCGAGGAACGTCTGAACTCGGACGCTGTCGTCCACGAGCCCCGGTCCCGAGCGCAGGACCCGAAGTTCCTCAGGATCGGCGGCCGAGCCCGTGTAGCAAGGCGCAACGACGAGCACGGGTGCGAGGGACTCGTCCACCGACAGGCCCGCCTGGCAGCTGAGGTTCCCCGGCGAGCGCGCAGCCACGTCGCGGAAGCGGCGAAGCGCATCGCGGACGCCCTTCTCGCCGAAGACGAGTCGTCCGCCCACGACCGTGTCGAGCGGGTGCAGCCGGAACTCGAGCCGCGTCGCGACGCCGAAGTTCCCGCCGGCCCCCTGGAGTCCCCAGAGGAGCTCCGCATTCTCATCCGCGCCGGCATGGACGATTACCCCGTCAGGGGTGACGATCTCCGCTCCGACGAGGTTGTCGCAGGTCAGGCCGTGCTGCGCGGTCAGATGACCGATCCCGCCGCCGAGCGCGAGTCCGCAGACACCTGTCGATCCGACGACGCCTCCCGGCGTCACGAGACCGAACGCTTGCGTCGCCGCATCGAAGTCGAGCCAGGTCGACCCGCCTTCGGCCCATGCGGTCCCCGCCTCGGTGTCCACGTCGACCCTTCGCATCTGCGAGAGGTCGATGACGAGCCCGCCGTCGAGAACGCAGTGTCCCGCTGGATTGTGCCCGCCTCCGCGTACGGCGACCTCCAGGTCGTGCGACCGTGCGAAGTCGAAGGCAGTCGCGACGTCGGCTGCGCCGGCACAACGCGCGATCACGGCGGGGCGGCGGTCGACGAGTGCGTTGAAGCACACGCGGGCTTCGTCGTATCCGGGGTCCGCTGGGCCGAGCACGCTGCCCGCCAGCGAACGGCGAAGCTCGCCAAGGCTTGCGCCTCGGTCGGTCACGCGCGCTGGGGCTCGAGCACGAGGATTGCGACGCCGTCGCCGACCGTCTTCGAGTCGACGAGACGCAAGGGCTTCTTCTCGGTCGAGTCCCCGAACAAATGCTTCCCGCTGCCCAACACGACCGGGAAGACCATCAGCCGGAACTCGTCGACGAGATCGCGCTCCAGGAGCCCCTGCACGAGCTGCCCGCTCCCGGCGACGAGGATGTCGCCGCTGAACTGCTCCTTCAGCTTGCCGACCTCGTCGGCGAGGTCGCCCTTCAGGATCGTGGTGTTGTTCCAGTCCGCACTCGCGAGCGTCCCGGACACGACGAACTTCGGCATGGCGTTCATCTTCTCCCCGAACTCGCCCGTGCCCTCCATCGTCGGCCACGCTTGCGCGAAGCCCTCGTACGTCACGCGCCCGAGGAGCTGCGCATCGCTTGCCATCAGCTCGTCGAGCTTGAACTTGTCACCCTCGTCACCGGTGCTGAACTCGAAGGTCCAGCCACCGTGCTTGTACCCTTCCGCTCCGCCCGGATCCTCCATGACACCGTCCAGCGAAACGAACTCGGTTACGACGATCTTGCCCATCCCCCGTCTCCTTTCTCGACGGTGCAACCCTAGACTGCTCTGCGTCGCGTGATCGACCAGCCGCGCGGTACTCTATTCAACCCGAGGGTTTGTCAACCAAGCAGATGAATGGTCGGCCGTCGAGCTCGCCGTGGATTCCTGGAGTCGATCCGTGCGGCGGCTGATCGGGTTCGGAGGCCTGCTCATCGGCATTGCCGCGGTTACCGCGGTATTCGCGCTTGGTGCAGGCGCGTTCGCAAGGCCGCGCCATGCAACATCGGTGGTGACGCTCGATGCCTTCGTGCTCGAGCCTTCGGGAATCCTGTTCGCAATGCATCCGACCGAAGCACGCATCACGATCAGCGCCACGGCCGCTGCTCCGCTCAAGGTCTGCGAGTTGGGCACGACCTTTTCGACACACTGGAGCGGAGGGTGTCGCCTCTTGCGCCACGAGCCGTTGGCGCTTCCCACCAGCGGCGGCGCGGTCCACGTCGCGTTCCGCGTCGCCCCTCGGGATGCGCACCTGACCCGAGTGGCACGGCTATCCGTGCGTTGGCACTGCGTGGACCACTACTTCGTCCTTCGGCGCGGCACGAATCACGTCCGCGCAGCGAGTCCGATCTTCGACTGCTGAAACGGATCCCACGGGAACCAGGGACCAACCCGGGGGAGCAACTTGGGCCCGCCTGGATTCGAACCAGGGACCAACGGATTATGAGGTCTAGCCTTTGCAGAGACAACGATTGACTTGTCCACGAGTCGCGATGTCGACGGACAGCTGGCGGTGTCGCGAGGGGTCGCCGCGAGTCACGAGGAGGCGCACGCGATCCAGACGATTCAGGTACCGCTCGAGCGGTACGCGATGATCTCGGCGCGTTCGAGTGTGACCATTCCCTCGGCGATCATCTCGTCCAGCAGCGGGAGGACCCCGTCGATCCGTTCGGCTGTGTCGACGATCTCGATCACGACCGGGAGGTCCTCGGAGAGCCGGAGGAGGTGGGGCGTGTGGATCCGCGAGTGGGCGCCGAAGCCCTCGATGCCGGGAATCACGGTCGCCCCGGCGAGTCCCGCTTCGCGCACCCGGAGGACGATCGCCTCGTAGAGCGGCTGGCCGTGCCAGGTGTCGGCTTTGCCGACGAAGATCCGGAGGAGCTTGCCTTGGCCCCCGGTCTTCACGAGCCTGCTCCCACGATCACGTCGCCACCGTAAGCGGCGGCAACCTCCTCGGTACTGTCTCGCCGGTTGTCGTCCCTAGTCATCGTTTGCCTCGCCGACGACGAGTACAGGAATCGTGGAGGAGGCGATGAGTCGCTCGGGCAGGCCGTGGAGCAGCAAGCGGCCGGTTCGGCCGCGTTTGTGGTGGCCTGCGACGACGAGATCGAAGCCGTGATCGTGCGCGTATGCGAGCAGATCCTCGGCGGGGTGGTCGCCTTCGATGACGACGTGTTCGAGAGGGACGCCGATGCGGTCGGCCCGGTCTCGGACGCGGCCGAGCGTCTCCGTCAGGTAGACGCTGGCGCCCTCGACGGACTCGAGACGGTCGGACTCGGTCTCGGCGTGACCGGGTGAGTGCGCGATCGAGACTGCCACGAGCTCGGCCTCATAGCGGCGGGCGAGGTCGAGGGCGACGTCGAGCGCCTTGCGCGCTGGCCTCGAGCCGTCCCATGCGATCAGGATCCGCTGGAACATCAGTGGTGGAGTGCGGGGATGAGGGCGAGCACGATGACCAGCACGACGAGCATGTAGAGGAGGTACGCGGAGAGTCGCCCGGACTGGAGCCGCCGGGCTTGCCGCGAGGCCCAGAGGCCGGCGGCGACGAGCGGGTCGTAGACGTATTGCTCGAACGGCGGGACGACCCGCGTCTCGACCGCGAACGTGGGCGCGCCACGGACTCTGCCTGGCCGGTCGGGGACGAGTTGTCGGGAGAATCCGTACAGGCCGCGAAGGACGACGCGAACCGGGTTCGAGTAACCGGCGGGCGTGTACTGGACGGTCGCGAAGTCGACCGCCGTGCCGGAGACCCAGACGGGCGCACGCCGCACCCGCGGCCGGAGCAGCAGCCAGACCAGAGCTCCGGTGATCAGCGCGTAGGCAGGCAGGGCGACGGCGAGCCAGGTCGGGGCCAAAACGGAGAACTTCTCGTAGACCGGGCCGAGCACGAGCGGATGGCTGATCGTGCTGGGGGCGAGGTTGAAGCCGAGGAGGCCGGACAGGCCGCGGCCGAGCCAGCGGATCTCCCAGGGGGCGACCGGGCCGAGCACGAGAGCGAGCGCGGCGAGGAGCACGGCCCCGACGCCGAAGTCGGTGGGCTCGGCCGCGGCGAGCGCGCTGCGGGCGCGGCCGAGGAAGACGGTGCCGTACAGCTTGGCGAACGCGAGGAGGGCGAGGCCGGCCGTGAGTGCGAGCAGCGCGGCGGCGAGGGCCATCACCAGGCGGGCGAAGGTGCTGTCGAGGCGGAAGCCCTGGAGGAGGGACTCGAAGGTCAGCCACTCGCTGACGAAGCCGCCCAGGGGCGGGATCGCCGCGAGCGTGAGGGCGGCGACGCCGAAGCCGACCGCCGTCCGGGGGAGCATCTGTCCGAGGCCGCCGAGCGGGCCGAGCTCGCGCGTACCCGCCGCGCGGGCGACGCGGTCGGCGCCGAGGAAGGCGAGTGTCTTCGAGACGGCGTGGGCGATCAGGTGGAGCGTGGCGGCGATCAGGCCGGCGGCGGCGAGCTTCGGCTCGCGCGCTGCCTGGCCGACGAGCGCGACGCCGAAGCCGATCAGGACGATGCCCGAGTGCTCGATCGTCGAGTAGCCGAGAAAACGCTTGATGTCGTCCTGGGCGATCGCGTAGAGGATCCCGACGAGCGCCGAGATGCTGCCGACGATCAGCACGAGCTCTCCCCACCAGAGGGCTGCCGGACCGAGGGCGCCGAAGACGAGTCGCCAGAGGCCGTAGAAGCCGGCGTTGATGGCGATCCCGGACAGCGTTGCCGAGGAGGCGCCGGGAGCGGCGGCGTGGCCGACCGGCAGCCAGCCCTGGAACGGCATCATTCCCACCTTCGTCCCGAAGCCGACCAGGAGAAGGACGAAGGCGGTGCCGCGGACGCCGTCGCCGAGGCCGGGCGCGAGCCGGTTCCAGTCCGCGAAGGCGAAGCTGCCGGTCTGCGCGTACAGCAGTCCGAAGGCGGCGAGCAGGGCACCGCCGCCGAGCTTGTTCATCGCGCCGGTGAAGTAGCCGGCAGCCAAGGCCCCCGGCCGCTCGCGGTCGGCGCCGGCAAGCAGGTAGAGCGTGAGTGTCAGCGCCTCCCAGGCGATCAGGAAGAGGAAGGCCTGGTCGGCGGCGATCACGAACGCCATCGCGGCGAGCAGCAGCCCGTGCAAGGAGGCGACCAGCCGCCGGGGCGGATGCTCGACGTAGGCGATAGAGACGGCCGCTCCGCTGGCGCCGGTGAGGGCGAGGAAGATGCCGGCGAGACGGTCGACGCGCAACGCCGACTGGCCGAAGCCGAGCCAGCTGCCGAAGTCGAGCACGGCCGAGCTCCAGTGTCCGGCGGCGATGAAGCCAACGGCGACGAGTACACACGAGCCGGCGAGCGCTGGGAGGGCGGCCAGGCGGCTGCCAAGCCCGGCGGCGACGATCGTCGCGCCGAAGAGGCAGAGGGCGACGGTGAAGGCGACGTTCACGCGGCTGCCTCCTCGGTCAGGACGCCGACTGCGAGCAGCAGCCCGTGTAGGAGCGCGATCGGGCTCGGCGGCGATCCGGGGACGTAGACGTCGACCGGCAGGACCTGGTCGACTCCGCCCGCAACCGCGTCCGCCGCAGCGAACCCGCCGGAGCAGGCGTCCGTGCCGGCGGCGACGACCGCCTTCGGCTCCGGCATCGCCTGGTACGCACGCCGGAGCGGCTCGGCCATCGGCTCGGTGACGCCGCCGGTGACGAGCAGGATGTCCGCATGCCGCGGGGCGAGGGTGAAGTGGAGCCCGAGCCGCTGCATGTCGTAGTAGGGGTTGGTGAGCGCGGCGATCTCCCACTCGTCGGCCCCGTCCGAGCCGGCGTCGACGTGGCGGATGTGCACCGATCGCCGGAGCGCGCGGACCTGCTCCCCAAGTGGCTCGCGCACTCCCTCCAGGTCGAGCTCGCCGCCGGCGACCAGCGCCGCCCGCCGCCGGGTCGCGGTGCGGTAGTCGGCGACGAATCGGAACCGGTCCGGTTCGGCCTCGACGCACGCTCCGCAGAGGATGCACCGGCGCCGGTCGAGTGAGATGTCGGAGGCGGCGACGCGGATTGCTTCGGTCGGGCAGAGCGACTCGAGCTCGGCCGGTGCGCCGCCGGCCTCGATGACTTCGACTCTCCCGCGGAAGCCGTCCGGGGCAGGTTCCGGCCGCCGCGGATACCGAGTCGTGACGATCCCACGCCGAAGGCCGCGGGCGATCCACTCCAGCATCAGCGATCCGCTCCCGCGGGGGTGAGGCCGAAGCTGTGCTCGATGAAGGCGAAGTCGGTGAGCACGTCGCCGCGGAAGCTCTCGGCGAAAAGTGGCCAGTTCCGGAACGACGGCGAGCCGACGTGCGCGTCGACGATCCTGCCGCCGTCGACCTCGACGGAGTAGACGACCTCGCCCTGGGCCGCCTCGCTCCAGCCGCAGGCGCGGCCGGCGCCCTCGAGCCGAACGCGTAGCTCCTCCGGCGTCCGGGCCAGCCGCTCCACGGCCTGGCGGAGCAGGTGGAGGCTCTGTCCGATCTCGCCGAGGCGCACCTCGAGCCGTGCCATCGCGTCGCCGTCGTCGCGGGTGACGACGTCGAAGCCGAGCCGCCCGTAGGTCGCGTAGGGCCGCTCGAAGCGGGCGTCGGTGGAGATGCCGCTGCCGCGGGCGACGGGGCCGACGCCTCCGAGCCGTTCGACTGTGCCCCGGTCGAGCCGGCCGCTTCCGATCAGCCGGTCGACGAACGAGGTCGTTCGCAGGAGTAGCTGCCGGTCGCGGCGGAAGTCGCGCTCGAACGCGCCGAGCCGGCGAAGCAGGTCGTCGGGCGCGAGCCGGCCGGCGGCACGGACGCCACCGGGCACGACCACGCCGCGGCCGAAGCGACTTCCGGTGAGCTCCGCTTGCATGCGCAGGATGTCCTCCTTGAGGATTGCGAAGCGGGCCTGCCCGACGGCGAGCGCAGGGTCCTCGGCCAGCCGCGCGGCGACGTCCAGGTGGTTCGCGACCCGTTCGAGCTCGGCGAGGATCGTCCGCCAGAGCGCGGCCGCAGGTGGGGGCTCGATCCCGGTCGCCCGCTCGACGGCCTGAGCGAAGGCGATCGCGTGCGCCACCGACGAGATCCCGGCGACGCGTTCTGCGAGGTAGCCGCCATGCTCGAACGACAGACCGCCGAAGCGGTCTTCGAGCCCGCGCCGCTTGAACTGAGGGCGGACGTCGAGCCGGAGCACGTCCTCGCCGCCGGTCTCGATCACGAACTGGATCGCCTCGAAGACACCGGAGCGGATCGGTCCGTAGGGAAGAACGAAGGTCTCCTCGCCGCGGACCCGCCGCTCGAACGCGTCCGCGTCTGGGCGCATGAATGGCCGTAGGTCGGGGTGCGCGAGCGGCGTCAGCTGGTGCCGGTCGTGCAGCTCGCGCTCGGCCCACATGGCCGCCGGCACGTCGATGCTCAGGGTCGGGTACGAGTCGGTCGCACCTAATGGCGTCTCGAGGACGAGCAGTTCGCCGCGGACGGCGAAGGCGGCGCAGAGCGAGCGCGGCTCCGCCTGCCGCACGAAAAGCGTTACGAAACGGCCGCCGGTCTCGACCAGGTGTGCGGCCGCACGGTCGAGCACCGCCAGCGGAACCTGGTAGCGGCGCTCTCCCGGCGCAGCTTCCTGAGCGAGCGCCCGAAACCGTCCTTCGAGGGTCTCGTGCGATCCACGCACGATCGGTGCAAGTTCCGTGCTCATGCCGCGGGATTCCGGAGGCTGTTGGCGGCGTTGGTGAGCAGGTGGCCGAGATCGCCTGGAACGTGCAACCCGAGCCCGACAACGACGATCAGGCAGGCGGCCATCGCCGCGACCATCGTCCAGCTGGTCTCTCCGCGCGGGCCGGCGGGGTCGCCTGCGGTCAGGATCATCCGCCCGATGTGCCAGATCACGCCGAAGAAGGCGAGGTTGACGAGGATGATCAGCACGGCAACCCAGGCGTAGGCCGGTCGTTGGAAGCCGCCGAAGACGATTTGGAACTCGCTCCGGAAGACGCCGGAGAGCGGGATTCCCGAGAGCGCGAGGGCGGCAGCGAGGAACATCGGGCCGCTCCACGGCAGCGCGGTCGCCCCGCCCTCGACGAGGTCGATCTCCTTCGTGTCGAAGCGCCGAAGCACGGAGCCGGCGCCGAAGAAGGCGAGCGTCTTCGCCGATGCGTGGCTGAGGACGTGCAGCAGGGCGCCGGCGACGGCGAGCGGTGCGCCGAAGCCGACCCCGAGCGCGATCACACCCATGTGCTCGATCGACGAGTAGGCAAGCAGCCGCTTGTAGCTGTGCTGGGTGAGGACGTACAGCCCGGCAACGAGCAGCGAGGCAGTGCCGAGCGCGAGCAGGACCGCGCGGGGAAGACCGGAGCCGTCGACCGCCACCGCGACCTGGTAGAAGCGGAGCACTGCGTAGAAGGCGCTGGCGAGCAGCGCACCGGAGAGCAGCGCCGAAACGGGCGTGGGCGCTTCGCTGTGGGCATCGGGTAGCCAGGTGTGGACCGGGGCGAACCCGACCTTGGTCCCGAAGCCGACCGCGGAGAGGATGAAGGCGAACTGGACGGCGGCCGGGGAGAGCGACCCCGCGACGCGAATGTAGGATCCGAAGCGCGGCAGGTAGGCGTCTCCGAGTGAGCCCGTGCCGGCGGCGTAGAGGACGATCACGCCGAGCAGCGCGATCCCGAGGCCGGCGGAGGCAATCAGCACGTACTTCCAGGCCGCCTCGAGCGCGGCGTCGGTGCGATCGACGGCAACGAGCAGCGCCGAGACGATCGTCGTCAGCTCGACTGTGATCCAGAGCATCCCGAAGTCCGCGGCGCAGGGGATCAACAGCATCGTCCAGCCGAACAGGTTGAGGAACAAGAAGTAGCGGCGCGCAAATGCCGGGTAGCCGCGGCGGCGCTCGTCCGCCCGCAGGTAGCCGATCGAGTACAGCGCTGCAGCCGCGTAGACCAGCCCGGTTGCGAGCAGGAACACGGCGCCGAGCGAGTCGAGCCGAAGCCAGCCGTCGAAGGTGCGGACAGCCGTGCCGTCGCTGACCGAGAGGGAGACGACGATCGCCAGCGCGAAACAGGCGGCGCCGACCGCCAGTGTCACCGCCTCGGTGAGCACGGCACGGCCGAGCAACGCCACGGCTGCCGCCAGCAGTGGGGCCGTGAGCATGACAACCAGCGCCGCCGCCATCAGCCCCGAAGCCGATCGAGCACGTCGGTCGTCACCGAGGTGTGGTGGACGCCGAGGTACTGGACGAGGACGACGAACACGAGCACGCCGATGAACACGTCGAAGAGGAGGAGGAGCGCGAGGATCAGCGGCAGCCCCGGCGCAACCACGAGCCCCGCGAGCGTGGCGCCGTTCTCCAGGACGAGGAAGCCGAGCACCTGGGAGGGTGCGTATGGGCGGACGACCATAAGCAGGAAGGAGACGAGCACGACCGCGACCGCGACCGCCAGGGCGGAGAGCGGCAGCGCACCATCGACCGCTCCGATCTGCAGGCGAGAGAGGGTCAAGAAGGCGAACCCGGACAGGGCGATCCCGATCAGGGCTGTCGTCGGGACCCCGACCGCCGACGGAACGCGGTGCGGCACCTCCAGGCTGCGGAGGACGAAGGCAATCCCGACCGGGACGACCAGCGCCTTGAAGCCGATCGTGACTGCCCCGAGGGCGTAGAGGGCGCTCGAGCCATGCCCCGTCCCGGCCGCCGAGAAGGCAAGCGCAGCGACAAGCAGCGAGCCGAGCCCGTAAAGACGCAGCTGCTCCCACACGTCCTGCGAGCGGAGCATGGCGAACGCGAGCAGGAGGACGCCGACGGCGACGACGCTGGAGATCGCGCCGTAGACGGTGAGCGCGCCCGGCTCGAACTGCCGCTCGAAGACGAACGTCACGACGGCGAGCACGGCGAGAAGGAAGCTGGCGACGGTGAACTCGGGGATCTTGTAGAGGCGCAGCTTGGCGAACGATGACTCGATCACCACGATCGCCAGTCCGATTCCGAGCGCCTTCGCGAACAGGAGCCCGATCGCCTCGAGCAGATGGTCGAGCCGGCCGTCGACGGCCAGCCCCCAGGGGACGACGAGGACGTTGGCGAAGATCACGTACAGGATCAGCTGCTTCATCGACGAGCCCCACTTGAGGAGAGCGAAGCCGGGGCCGGAGTGCTCGAGCGTGCGGGCCTCCTCGATCATCCCGAACTCGAGCGTCGAGCCGTGGTTCTCGACCGGGACGCGGCCTGTCTCGACGAGCACGACCATGAAGAACGCCGCTGCCGCCAGCAGGTGGGAGGGGCGGACGATCTCGACCGCCGAGCCTTTCAGCGTCGCGACCATCGCGTAGGGGAGGTCGGTGTGGGTGGTCAGCGCGACCGTGAAGATGACGAAGATGATCGTCGGCTCGCCGAGCGCGCCGAAGCTGCGCAGTCGACTCGAGCCGAGCTGCGCGAACGGGCTCCCGCTGTCGATTGCGGCCAGCGACACCGCGAAGCTCGCCATCGCCAGGATGAACCCGCCGCCGAGGATGTCGCCCATATAGCCGAGCGGCAGCGGGAAGGTCGTCAGCACGGGGATCAGCAGCGGCACCGTCAGGTAGCCGGCGAAGGACACGTACGGCGCTGCACGGAATACCGGGCCTGCTCCTTCGGGGAGCACCGTCTCTTTGCGGAAGAGCTTGACGATGTCGTAGTAGGGCTGGAGCAGGCGCGGCCCACGACGCATCTGCACGATCGCCTCGGCGCGGGCGATCACTCCGGTGACAAGCGGGCCGAGGAGCAGGACAGTCCCGACCTGGAAGAACTGAATCTGCCAGTCCTCGAGCCTCGGCACCTACCCCGCAACTCCTTTCTCGACAGCGGTCGGGGGTAGAAGCCATCAGCCGCCGGGCGGCCGTTCGGGAGCCGAAAGACACTCCCGCCAGAGCTTCATCTGGCTGGGCGGCACGCTAGTGAGAGACGAGCCTCCCTGTCAAGCAGAGATCTACGCTGACGACATGCTCGGCCCGGTCGTCCTGATTCTCGGAATCGCCTCGGTCGCCGGCCTGTGTGCGTTCCTGATCGAGTACGACCAGGCACTGCGCCGCTTCCCGAGACCGGAGGCCCGACGATCGGGGTTGCGCACGGGTGCGGTGGCGGCCGCGTTTTTCGCGGCCCTCGGCCTCGTCCTCGTGTTGGTGCTCGTGCGCTGAGGCGCAGCCCCCTTCCGCATATACTCGCGGGGGCGATGAAGCCCGCCTTCAACCGCGCCTCTCAGCGGCGCTGATGGCTTCTGCCGGGGAAGTCCGAGATCGAAGGAGGGCCGCGGTGGAACTCGTCTGCTTCGTGGAGGTGCCGAAGGGCAGCCGCAACAAGTACGAGTACGACGAGGCGCGCGGCGTGCTCAGGCTCGACCGCCACCTGTTCTCGTCCGTCGTCTTTCCGGCCGACTACGGCTTCCTCGAGGGCACGCGAATCGACGAGACGCACCACCTCGACGCGCTCGTTCTCGTCAGCGAGCCGACGTTTCCCGGCTGCCGAATCGACGTGCGTCCGATCGGGATCTTCCAGATGCGGGACGAGGCCGGCGTTGACGACAAGGTGCTCTGCGTGCCGCTGCACGACCCGGAGTGGCGCGAGGTGCACGAACTCGACGACGTCTCGACCCGAATCCGTGACGAGATCGCCCACTTCTTCTCGATCTACAAGGAGCTGGAGCCGGAGAGGATGACCGCGATCGAGGGCTGGGCCGGACGAGATGTCGCCGAGCGCGAGATCGATGAGGCCCGCGCGCGCCACGCCGCCCAGGCCATATAGCGCGGTCGTGCCCGATCTTTTCGCGACTGAGCTCGCCGACGCGTTTCGTCTGCCCGGCTGCCCGCTCTGCCGGACCGTGGCGGCGGACGAGGAGCGCTGGATCGAGTCGTTCTGGCGCGAAGGGAAGAGCGGGCGTGACGCCCGGCTCGCCTTCTACGACGCGGGCGGCTTCTGCCCCCGGCACGGGTGGCTCCTCCATCGCCAGGTCGCGGCGGCGAATGCCGGTGCGGCGATCGCCGATCTCTACGGCTCGCTCGCCAGGCGGGACCTCGAGCTGCTCGACCGGGCGATCGCCGTCCTGACGAAGAGCCGCCGGCGCACTCGGCGGCTCACGCGCCGCTCGGAATGCCCGGCCTGCGTCGCAGCCGCGGAGGCGCTGTCGCGCAAGGCCTATTTCCTCCTCGATCTCCTCCGCACCGGCGCCGCCCGCGAGCTCTACGGCGCATCCGACGGTCTCTGCCTCCGCCACCTTGCTGCCGTCGCCGACGAGGCCTCCGACGATCAGGCGGAAACGGTCGCGTTCCTGCTCGCCGACGGCGGGAGCCGTCTGGCCGAGGTGCGGACGCAGCTCGAGGAGTTCGACCGGAAGCGGGACGTCCATTTCGCGCACGAGGCGAAGGGCGCGGAGCAGGATTCCTGGACGGAGGTCATCCGGCGCTACGTCGGGGAGGCGCGGGCCTGATGCCGCTTACCGCCGACGTCCCCGGCCGCGGCCGGCTCGAGATCGAGTACGTCGTCTTCGACGTGAACGGCACGCTCACCGACCGCGGGCGGCTACTCGACGGTGTGGCGGCCGCGATCGAGCGGCTGAAGACGAGCGCCGAGCCTCTCCTCGCCTCCGCAGACACCTTCGGCACGCTCGCCGAGATCGGCCATGACCTCGGCGTCGGCACGCGTACCGTGCGGACGGGCGCAGACAAGCGGCAGCTGGTCGCGGAACTCGGCGCCGACCGCACTGCGGTGGTCGGGAACGGGACAAACGACACGGCGGCGCTCGCGGCTGCTGTGCTCGGGATCGCCGTACTCGGGCCGGAGGGCATGAGCACGGAAGCAATGCGTGCCGCCGCCGTTGTCTGCCGGTCGGCGGTCGAGGCGATTGAGCTGCTTCTCGATCCGACTGCGCTGATCGCCACGCTTCGAGCGTGAGCGCGGGACGGCGCGAGTGGCTGACGCGCGGCGTCGGCAGCGTCGGGCTGGCGAGCTTCTTCAGCGACTTCGGTCACGAGACCGCGACCTCGGTGCTGCCGAGCTTCGTGACCGTCGTCCTTCGCTCGTCCGCGGGTGCGCTCGGACTGATCGAAGGGATTAGCGATGCGCTGACCGGGGCGGCGAAGCTGGTCAGCGGGCCGCTCGCGAACGACGAGTCGCGCCGGCTGCGGATGGCCTCCGGTGGCTACGTCGTCACCGCTGCCGCGACCGGGGCGATCGGTCTCGCCACCAGCATCTGGCAGGTGGGTCTGGCACGCGCAGCCGCCTGGCTCGCTCGCGGCGTCCGCACCCCGGCGCGGGACGCGATGCTCGCCTCGCTGGCGCGACCCGAGGCGTACGGGCGCGCGTACGGCCTCGAGCGGGCGGCAGACAATCTCGGCGCGGTCGCCGGCCCGCTGCTGGCCGCCGGCCTCGTCACCTGGGTCGGGATTCGACCGACGATCTATCTCTCGGCAGTACCGGGACTCTTCGCCGCGATCGCGATCAGCGTTGCCGCCACCGAGGCACGCGCGAAGCACGATGCGGTCCGGCGTCGCGTGCGCCTCGAGCTCTCCGGGCTGCGCGAGGCTGGGATGCTGCGCCCGCTCGTCCCGATCGCCGCCTTCGAGTTTGGAAACATGGCGTCGACCCTGCTGATCCTGCGGGCGACCACGCTTCTCCACCATGGCGGGCGGACGGCGGCGGCGGCGACCTCGGCGGCAGTGCTGATCTACGCTGGCCACAATCTGTTCGGCTCGATAGCTGCCTACGGGGGTGGGCACTGGCTCGACCGAGCCGGGCCGCGGGTTGTGTTTGCGAGCGGCGGCCTCCTTTACGTCGCCTCGTACGCGCTCTTCGCCTTCCCATTTCATTCCTGGCTGTTGCTCGTCGCCCCGTTCCTGCTCGCCGGAGGCGGGATCGGTTTGGCGGAGACGGCGGAATCGGCGCTGGTCGCGCAACTGCTGCCCGATCGGCTTCGCGGTAGCGGCTTTGGCCTCCTCGGGGGTGTGCAGTCGCTCGGCGACTTCGTCTCTTCGGCTGTGGTTGGCCTCCTCTGGGCGGCGGTCTCGCCCAGTGTCGCCTTCGGCTACGCCGCCGCCTGGATGACAGTCTCCGTACTCGGCGCCGGCGCCGTCAGTTCTCCGCCTTCTTCCGGAAGCACGGACATGGCTCCATCAACTCCGGATCACGCTGCGTGAAGACGAACAGATCCATCGCGATGCGAGGATGGCGGCAGAAGCCGACGATCTGGTAGCCGGCATCATCGAGCACCGGCGGGTCGAGTGGTGCGAGCGACCGACAGTCCGGGCACTCCCTCGGGCTGTATGGCCAGCTCACCGGGCGATCTCGGCTGTCGTCCGCTCTGCGCCGAAGATCCGCCGATAGGAGTCGGCGCCGTAGCTCGTTGGCAGCGGCTCGCCTTCGACGAGTTTGAACGTCCGGCCGCCCTCCGGCGTACGCTCCGCGCGGAGGAAGAGCGCCGTCTGGAGCCCTTGCTCCTTGAAGCCGTGGGCGAGGTCGTACAGGTGCGTGACGAAGAAGACCTTGATGCCCGCCTCCGTCGTCGCCCGGATCACCTGGCGGGCGATCTCCGACCCTTCGCGCTCGTTCGTCGCCGCGAACGACTCGTTGCAGAGGAGGAGGCAGCCGGATCGGATCGCGTCCGCGACCTCGCTCATCCGGGCAAGCTCCTCGTCGAGCTTGCCGCTCTCCATCGTCTCGTCCTCCTCGCGCTTGTAGTGCGTGAAGACGCCGGTCGCGACGTTCGCGGAGAACGACTCGGCGCCGACGAACAGGCCGGCTTGCATCATCAGCTGAGCGATCCCGGCGCTGCGCAGGAACGTCGACTTGCCGCCCTGGTTGGCTCCGGTGATCAGCACGAGCGACTTTCCGTCCGCATCGACGTCGTTGCCGACAGCGCGGCGTTCCAGATGGAGCGTGAGCGCGATGTCGTACAGGCCGCGGGCCGAGAATGCGAGCGCGCCGGCAGGCTCCGGCACCGGGAAGCACCTCGGCTCACCCTTCTCGAGCAGGCGCGCGAGCAGATTGAGCCCTCCGAGATAGAAACCGAGTTCGGCACGCAGCAGGCGGAAGAACGAAACGACATGGTCGGTGGACTGGCCGAGCGCGTCCGAGATCAGGTTGATGCCTCTCGAGCGTAGGTCGTCGAGCGCCCTGAACCCGGCCTGGTCGCGCGGCGCGATCGTGAAGCTGTAGCTCGTCGGGCCCCTGCCCGGTAACCGTTCGACCCAGCTACGGCGGTACGGGCGGCGGAGGATGTGCCCGAACCCCTTTAGGCCCCTGCCCGGCCGGGCGCTGATCAGGACGCCACCCTCGAGCTTCAGCTCCTTAAGGTAGCGGCGCAGGATCCCGAGGTACTCGTCGTCCAGTTCCACCTGAACCGTCGCGAACAGCTCGCGGAAACCCTCGGATCGGAAGCTCTCCGCCTCGGTGTCGGCGAGCCTGCGGAGCCGTTCGAGTATGTCGACAAGGGCCTCGAGGATGCGCACGGAGCGGCTGAGGATCGTGCCCGGCGACGAATGGGCGAGGCTGAAGTACGTACCCGCCTGCCGCTCGGCCTGCGTGGCCTCGACGGCGAGCGCGTACAGCTCTCGCACGGTGTCCGGCTGGTCGATGCAGTCTGCGAGCACGTGTTGGCGGTAGCGGATCGACTCGGGATCGTCCAGGCTCGCGAGCAGCCCGGCCCTGGACACGGCGAGCAGGTACTCGTCGCCCGCCGCCATCGCTGCCAGCACGGTCTCCAGCTCGAGATCCTGCGTCAGCGCCTCGACGCCCGCGGGCGGCTCCTGCTCCGGGTCGAAGTCACGATCCCCATACATGAGCCTGACCTTCACGCGACTCGCTCCCGCAGCCGCTCGTAGGTCAAGCCGTACTTCTCAGCGATCGCCCACGCGTAGGCGAGGCCGTCCGCGGGCTTGCGAACGAGCTTGTAGGTCCGCACGGCCGGGTTCTCGGGGACGACCGTGCTGACCATGCTCACCGTCGCCTCGCTCAGCGAGGCCAGCTCGTCGACGAAGGTGACGTAGATGCCGAGGGCGCCGAGGTCGAGGATCCGCCGCATGATCTCGGTGCCCAGGTGGAGCGCGTCTCGGAGCGTCGTCGACCCGAAGCTCTCGTTCATCACGACCACGCTGCTCGCGCTCGCAACTTCGAGGATTCCGCGCACCCGCACGAGTTCGTCGTCGAGCTTCCCTCGCAGCGTGCGGATGTCCTCCTCCCGCTCGAAGTGGGTGAAGATGCGATCCGGCAAGAACAGACGGGCCGAGCTTCCCGGCACGGGGAGGCCGAGGGCGGCGAGATGGTGGAGCTGCCCGAACGTCCGCGCGAAGGTCGTCTTGCCGCCGTTGTTCGGGCCGGTGACGACGACGATTCGCTCCGGTCCCTCGAGGCGGTAGTCGTTGACGACGACGCGCGTGCCCTCCCGCACCAGCTTGAGCGCGAGCGCGAGGTCGAACGTCTCCTCGACCGACTCTTCCTGCGAGCGGGCGGAGACGTGCGGGTAGCAGAACGGCAGCTCCGCGCGCTTCAGCGGCTCGACCAGGTCGAGGTAGCCGACGTAGAGCTGCACCTCCCGGTCGAAGCGGACGATCGTGTCGTCGAGGAAGTCGGCGTGGCGCCGGGCGTACTCGGCGAGCGGCTCGAAGACCTCGGGATAGAGGCGCGCGACCAGGTGGACGATTCGCGCCTCGACGTGGCTCAGGCCGCCGGCGTCTCTCAGGTCGACCAGGTAGCTGCGGACCGCGCCGCGACGGAACCGGGAGAAGGTGTCCTCCACCTTCCGGCTGTAGTCCGGCTCGCCGTCGTAGCGCGACACCGTCACCTTCGCCTCCCGGATCTGCACGGCGTACGTCACGTCTGCGAGCGCCTCCTTGCGCGCAGTCGTTTCCCCGGCCAGCGCGCGGAAGGGCTCCGACTCTGCGTACCCGTCGAGGTAGCGGCGGCATGCACGGAAGCCGGCAGAGGAGAGGTCCAGGTCGTCGAGCGCGCTGCGCAGGCTGACGACGGCGTTGCAGTAGACGCTTGCGGCCTCGAGCACCCACGCCTGCGCCTGGAGCGCGTCGCGGTTCTGCTCCGCCTGACGGAGGTGGGCGCGTACACGCCGCATCCCCTCCGCGAACGAACGGACAGCTTCCAGCGCAGCCGGCTGCTCGAGGTCGCGCAGGACCTCGTGCCGGTACTGCACGGGTCCGACCTCGTGCAGCGGCGCGCAGAAGAACAGCGCCAGGTCATACTCCTCGCGCCCGGCGGTCAGGGCGTCGAGCACCTGGTCGAAATTCAGGTCCCCGAAGTGGTCCGGCCGCGCTTCAGTCCCGGTGGGCTCCCGCCCGCCGCCGGGAAAGAGGATGCTGTGGAACGCGTCCGCCACTGGCTTCCATTCGACGTCCGGTAGAAGCCATCAGCCGTGAGCGGCGGTTCAGGCGGGCCTCATCGCCTCCGCACATCCTACCCCGCGAGGCCAGCCACTATCCTTGCCACATCAGGCGATGACGCTCGCCTTCGAGCGCGTCTCGCGACGCTGATGGCTTCTACGGTCGGATCCGCCGTCTGAGGAGGCAGAGCGATGGTGAGCGAGAACGTCCACCACGTGCCGCGCATCGACGCCGCCGAGAAGCTCACCAAACTCGTCGAAAGCGGCCGAAACGGTGCCGCGACTGCGGCCCGTTTCGGGACACATTCGGGACACAGAAACGGAACCCGATGAATCGCCGGAGCCGGCAACCGGCTCCGTTGCGCCGTTTCGAGAGTGGGCCCGCCTGGATTCGAACCAGGGACCAACGGATTATGAGTCCGCTGCTCTGACCAGCTGAGCTACGGGCCCGCCGCAGAGCAGCGTAACCCAGTCCTCGACGGTCATGGCTGTCGGGCCGAGTCCCTACGCGAACAAACGCGCGTCGTGCTCGCAGCGGTCGACGAGGGCTTCCCAGTCCTCGTCGATCTCGGCCTGCAGCGCTGCGACGGTCTCGCGCGCCTCCGGGCCGTGGAGATGGGAGAACCGCGTCTGCTGCCGGAGGAACTCCTCGATCGGCGTGGGCTTCGCCGGCGTGTAGGTCAGCCGGTAGCTGCCGTCGACGACCTCGAACAGCGGCCAGAAGCGGCTCTCGACGGCGGCGTGGATGACCCGCGGACCGATCCTGGACTCGTGACCCCAACCGACCGGGCAGTCGCTGAGGACGTTCAGGAACGCCGGGCCGTCGGCGCGGGCGGCTTTGGCCGCCTTCTCGCTCAGGTCTTGCCAATGCGGACCGGCCGCCGCCTGGGCGACGTAGGGGATGTGGTGGGCGACGGCGATTCCCGTCAGGTCCTTTCGCTTCTGCGCCTTGCCGAGCGAGGCCGAGCCGGCCGGGCTCGTGGTCGTGTTCGCGAAGTGGGGGGTGGCGCTCGAGCGCTGGATCCCGGTGTTCATGTACGCCTCGTTGTCGTAGCAGACGAAGATCGCTCGATGCCCGCGCTCGAGGGCGCCCGACAGGGACTGGAGCCCGATGTCGTACGTGCCTCCGTCGCCGCCGAAGACGACGAAGGTCAGCTCGTCGTCCTGGGGTAGGGCCCCGCGACGGCGGAGCGCCTTGTACGCGGCTTCGACTCCGCTGCCGACGGCCGAGGCGTTCTCGAAGGCGACGTGCATCCAGGGCAGGTTCCAGGACGTGGTCGGGAACCGGGTCGTTGCGACCTCGAGGCAGCCTGTCGCGTTCACGACGACGGCCGGTCCGCCGATCGAATCGATGATCGTCCGGACCACCATCGGGATCCCGCAGCCCTGGCAGAGCGCGTGGCCGCCGCGGATTGGTGGGGTGCCGTTCTCGTTGCGGGCGAGCTCCTTCAGACGGGGCACGACTCTCTCCTCAATCCGACGTAGTGCTCGGCTCTTCCGGCGAAGACCGCGCGGATGTCCTCCGGGTGCATGTCGCGACCGCCGAGGCCGTAGACGTAGCTCTCGAGCGTCGGCCCGGCGTCGTAGAGGACGGCGGCAAGCTCGGCGTGCAGGGGCGCGGCGCCGCCGGGCGAGTCGGCCCGGTCGAGAACCGCCACCGAGGTGAGGTTCTCGAGCGCGGCGCGTAGCTCTCTCTGCGGCAGCGGTCGGAAGGAATGGATCTGGAGGACGCCGACGGCCTCGCCTTCGTCGCGCAGCTCGTCGACGACGTCCTTCGTCGTCCCGGCGGTCGAGCCCAGGCAGACGATCGCGCGCTCGGCGTCGTCCATGCGGTAACGCTCGATCGCGGAGTAGGTGCGGCCGGTCAGCGTCGAGAGCTGGGTCGAGACGTCCTCGAGGACGTCGAGCGCGGCGAGCATCGCCTCGTCCAGCTGGTACTTCAGCTCGAAGTAGTAGTCGGGCATCGCAAACGGGCCCTGCGAGGTGACGTGGCTGACGTCCAGCAGCGGGTACGGAATCGTGTACTCGCCGATGAACTCACGAACCTCCTCGTCGGGCAGCATCGCAACCGGCTCGGCCGAATGGGTGATCGTGAACCCGTCCTGGCAGACGAGCACGGGGAGGAGGACATTCGGATGCTCGGCGATCCGCGGCGCCATCACCATCAGGTCGTACGCCTCCTGTGCGTTCTCGGCGAAGAGCTGGATCGCGCCCGAGTCCCGAATGAGCATCGAGTCGGAGTGGTCGCAGTGGATGTTGATCGGGCCGGAGAGCGCCCGGTTGCCGAGCGCCATCACGATCGGCGCGCGCATCGCCGCGGCGATGTAGACGATCTCGGCCATCAGTGCGAGCCCCTGAGAGGACGTCGCGGTGATCGTCCGGGCACCCGCGAGCGCGGAGCCGATTGCTGCGCTCATCGCCGAGTGCTCGGATTCGACGTTGACGATCTCGGTCGTCGCCTTGCCGTCTGCGACGAACTTGGCGAAGCCCTGGATGATCGGCGTCTGGGGCGTGATCGGGTAGACCGGGACGACGTCCGGGTTGATCTGCCGCATCGCCTGGGCGACCGCCTCGCCCCCTGTCATCACACGCAGCTCAGACATCGGTCTCGGCCACCATCTCGATCGCCCCGGTCGGGCACATCTCGGCGCAGATCTCGCAGCCCTTGCAATGGTCGTGGTCGATGCCGACGAAGCGCGTGCCCTTGATCTGGATCGCGGCGTCGGGGCAGTAGAGCCAGCAGAGCAGGCAGTTGACGCAGAGGTCGAGGTCGACCTCGGGTCGGAGGCCGGTCCGCCAGCCGCCGGTGATCGGCTGCTCGGCATCGTCTCGAACGACGGTGCCGCCGATCGTCAGCTGGTCCCAGGACTTCAGTTCAGGCACGCTGTCTCCTTCGCCGCGTAGTCGTAGCCTGCGGCGATCGCCGACCGCAGAAGCTCCGGGTCGGCCTTCTTGCCCAGCACCTCTGTCGCCGCGCCGACGAGGTCGTCGAGGGTCGGCTCGCCCAGGACGGCTGCGAGCGCTCCGAGCATGACCAGGTTCACGGAACGAGCCGGCGCGAGATCGGCGGCGGGGATGCAGACCGCGCCTGGGACTTCTTCGTCGGTGTTCGCGACGATGATCCCTTCATCGCCCAGTCCGGCCGTGACGGCAGCGTCGTGGAGCAGCGACGGCTCGAGGACGACGACGACGTCGGGGTGGTCGATGGCGTCATGACGCCGGATCGGCCGGTCGTCGACGCGCGTGTATGCGCGCATCGGCGCGCCGCGGCGCTCGGGGCCGTACTCGGGAAAGGCCTGGACGCTCTTGCCTGCGCGCAGCAGGCCGACGGCCAGGAGCTGAGAGGCGGTCTTCGAGCCTTGCCCGGCGCGTGCGTGCCAGCGGATCTCCTTCATCGTGCACCTCCCTGGGACGCCCCGGGCGTCCGGTCTTTCGGGCGGGCGGCGCTTCCAGCCTCGAGCACCGCGTCGATCGCGCGGGCGGCGAGCTTCGCGCCCCGCACTGCCTCGACGACGGTGGCGCCGCCGTTGACCGCGTCGCCTGCGGCGAAGTACTTCGGGTTGGAGGTGCGGCCGGTCTCGGCGTCGACGCGGATGAGCCCGCCGTCGAGCTCCAGGCCGCGGATCCAGGAGAGCAGCTCGGTCCGCGACTGCTGGCCGATCGCCTTGACGACGGTGTCGGCAGGCAGCACGAACTCGGTGCCCGGCACCGCTTCGGGTCGCCGGCGACCGCTCGAGTCCGGCTCGCCCAGCCGCATCGAGACGCATTCGACGCCCTCGACGCGGTCGGTGCCGACGAAGCGCACCGGGTTGGTGAGCCACTGGAAGCGGACGCCCTCGTCGCGCGCGAACTCGACCTCGTGCTTGTAGGCGGGCATCTCCGCCTCCGTGCGCCGGTAGATCATCGTCACGTCGGTGGCGCCGAGCCGGCGGGCTTCGCAGGCGACGTCGACCGCGGTGTTGCCGCCGCCGATCACGGCGACCCTGCGTCCCACGACCGGCGGCTGCCCTTCCTTGATCGCCTCGATGAAGGGCAGCGACTCCCAGATCCCCTGCAGCTCGTCGCCTGCGTAGGGGACGTCGGAGTCTGCGCCCATGCCGACACCGAGGAAGACGGCGTCCGAGTCAGCTTCGATCGCGTGCAGCACCTTCGGCGAGTCGATCCGGACGCCGAGGGCGAAGCGGACACCGAGCTCGGCCAGGGCCAGTGCTTCCTCGGGGAGCGGATCGCGGATGATTCGGTAGGGAGCGATCGCGAACCGGACGAGACCGCCCGGCTCCTCCCGCGCGTCGTACACGGTGACCGTGTAGCCGCGCACGGCGAGCTCGCCGGCGCATGCCAGCCCGGCCGGCCCGGCCCCGAGGACGGCCACGTGATGGCCGTTCTGAGGCACGCGCACGCGGCGGAGCGGGACGCCTGCTGCGAGCGCCCAGTCGGTTGCGTACCGCTGCAGGCGCGCGATCTCGACGGGCCGGCGCCCTTCGTGCAAGAGCACGCAGGCGCCTTCGCAGAGCTCCTCGACCGGACAGACGCGTGCGCAGCTTCCGCCGAGCAGGTTCTCGGCGAAGATCGTCTCCGCGGCCTCTTCGGGGTCGCCCCGACCGATCGCGCTGACGAAGCTGGGGACGTCGACGCGGGCTGGACACGCGAGCACGCACGGCGCGCTGGCATATCCGCCGCACTCGAGACAGCGATCCGCTTCGACGACCGCCTCGATGTCGTCGAGCGGCGCTTTCAGCTCCTCGAAGACAGTGGTCTCGAGCGTGTGCATCGAACGCCACTGTTGCGGCGCAGGCGCAGCTACTGCATCAGTGCCGACACGGACGCCGGTCGCGGGAAGTTCGCAATGTTCGAAGGTCGATCGGGCCGCTCGCAAATTGCGACAAATTCCCGTGGCCGTCCCCTTGCGCGGACCGGTCCGACCTCGTAGGGTTCCGCTTGCGTCGAGCACGGAGCGCGAGTAGGTCGAAGCCCCGCCCGGCGGCGGTACGCGGAAGCGGAACGTCGGCAGGTTGGGTGGACGAAAGCGCCACCGGCTCGGCGAATTTTTTTGGTCCCAGAGCCGAGCAGTCCGTCCGATCGGCGCTCTAGCCTCTCGCCTCGGTGCAAGGCGACTACTTGAGACGCGGCGCGGCCGAGTTCATCGGCGCCTTCGCGCTCACGTTCTTCGGGGCCGGGGCGATCATGGTCGGCTCCGCGGGACTCTTGGGCGTCGCGCTCGCGCACGGCCTCGCGATCGGTCTGATGGTGACCGCCTTCGGGCACATCTCCGGCGGTCATTTCAATCCGGCGATCACGCTCGGCTTCCTGGTCACGCGCAGAATCGAGGCCGGGCTGGCCGGGGTGTACTGGGTGATGCAGTTCGCCGGGGCGGCGTCCGCCGCGCTGCTCCTGTGGTGGATCTTCCCGCAGGAGGCAGTTGCGCCGGCCCGGCTCGGAGCACCGTTGCTCCATCCGTCGATCGGCCAGGGAGCGGGATTCGCACTCGAGGGGATCATGACCGCCTTCCTCGTGCTGGCCGTCTTCGCGACTGCAGTCGACGAGCGCGGCGCGTTCAAGGCGGTCGCCGGCTTCGGGATCGGTCTCGTGATCACCATGGGCGTGCTCGCAGGCGGTCCGCTGACCGGCGCGGCGATGAACCCGTCACGTGCCCTCGGCCCGGAGATCGTCTACAACGTCTGGGAGAGCTACACCTGGATCTACTACGCCGGTCCTGCGGTGGGTGGCGCGTTCGCGGCGCTGCTGTACGAATGGCTGTATCTCCGGCCCAGGGCACGGCCCGAGCCGGTCGGCCCGCCGGAGACGGGGCTCGAAGAGCCGCGCCCGGGCGATCTCGCCGCCTCCTAGAAAGTACGCTCGCGCCGTGGATTCGTTCGAGACGGCCGACGGCCGGACGCTCGCGTTCCGCCGAGAGGGATCGGGGCCGATCCTCGTCTGCCATCCCGGCGGGCCGGGGTTCTCTTCCCGGTACTTTGCCGATCTCGCCGGGCTGGGGGACAGCTTCGAGTTGATCCTCCTTCACCCGCGGGGCACCGAGGGCTCGGATCGTCCCGCCGACTCGCGCGCCTACCAGACCGAGGACTACGTCGCGGATCTCGAGAGCCTTCGCGATCACCTCGGGCTCGAGCGGATGCTCCTCCTCGGTCACTCCCACGGCGGGGTGGTTGCAGCGGCCTATGCCGCTACTCATCCCACGCGTGTCGAGAGGCTCGTCCTGGCCAGCACGCTCGCGCGGTTCGCGGAGGAGCAGGTCGCGGCGATGGAGGGCGGGATGAACGCGAAGGCCGGCGAGCCGTGGTACGAGGACGCACGCGCGGCGCTCGAGGACGAGCAGGCCGGTCGCTTTGCCTCGGACGCCGAGCTGGGCAAGCTCGCGTTGCGCGAGTTTCCCTTCTACTTCGCGACCTACGGCTCGGTCGAACGCGCCTACCTGGAGACTCTCCACGACGAGGTACCGGTCGCCGACGCGCTCCTGCTCTTCAACGACGAGATCTTCACGAGCTTCGACCTCCGTGCCGACCTGCTGAAGATCACGGCGCCGACGCTCGTGATCACGGGCGAGGAGGACTTCATCACCGGGCCGGCATGCGCGGCGGACTTCGCGACGATTCCCGATCACCGCACCGTCGTTCTCCCGGGATGCGGCCACTTCATCTTCGTCGAGGCGCGTGACCGCTTCCGCGACGAAGTGACGACGTTCCTGTCCGACTGCTACTAGTAGGAAGCCCGGCCGCCCAAGGCTCGGGTGATCTCGTCGCTGTCGAAGACCGGCATCTCCCGCTCAACGCTGTTTTCGCGCAGCATGAACCGGCCTGCTTGGCCGGTTACCTCGCCGATCCGGGTCAGCCGAAAGCCGAGCGTGTCGCTGACCGAGCCGAGTCGCTCCACGGCTTCCGGTTCGACGGCGGCGAGGAGACTGCCAGATGCGAGCATCCCCAGCGGGTCAAGGCCGAGCGCGGCGGCGATCGCCGATGTCTCCGGCATGATCGGCACCGAGTCGCGGTCGATCGTTGCCCCGCAGCCTGCTGCGAGCGCGAGTTCGCGGACACCGTTTGCCAGCCCGCCCTCGGTTGGGTCGTGCAGGGCGGTCACGCCTCCGGCGTCCAGAAGGGCAATCGCCTCCGGGACGACCGAGATACCGGGGTCGGAAAGGAGGCTCGCGGCGCGCTCGAGGAGGAGCGGGTGGACATCGCCGCTCAGGCGGCTGCCGAGCTCGCGGGCGACGAGAGCTGTCCCTTCGAGGGCGATCGCCCTTGTCAGCAGCAGTTGATCGCCGACGCGAGCGCCGCCCGGGCGTAGGAGCCGTTCGCCGTCGACTTCACCGATCAGAACGCCGATGAGGATCGGGTGGCTGACCGCGAACGTAATCTCCGTGTGGCCCCCGACCAGCGAGATGCGCCGTTGGAGGCAGGCGTCGCGCAGCTCTCGGAAGTGGGATTCGACCAGACCTTCCGTCGTCCCTTTGGGCATCAGCGCCGTCACCATCATCCAACGCGGCGTCGCACCCAGGCAGGCGAGATCGTTCGCATTGACGTCGACGAGATAACGCGCTGGGCTCTCGCGGGCGAAGGTGATCGGATCGGATTTCACGACGAGCGTGGTCGTGCCAAGATCGATTGCCGCCGCATCGCCGCCGATTCCTGGACCGACAATGACTGTTGGATCGCTCGTGGCGTACTTCGCGAGCAAGCTCGCGAGCAACTGGCTTGGAAGCTTGCCGACAGGCAGGCAGATGTCCTCCTCAGGCATGAAGCGCACGGTATCCTGGCGGGGCGCGTGAGGGCGCATCCGGTCCGCGGGCAGGGCTGAGCCCACCTCCTCGGCAGCACCGAACGTCACTCGATCTTCTTCCCGCCCGACCGCGGACACGGGCTCGACGGGAGGAGGTCGGCATGAACCTCGAACAGCTTCGCAAGCAGGCGAAAGACCTCGTACAGGAAGCTCGGCTGGGCGACCCTCAAGCGCTGGCGCGGTTGGGAGATCTGCCGATCCAGCTGGCGAGTGCCCAGCTCGTTCTTGCCCGAGAGCACGGCCATTCGAGCTGGCCGAAGCTGAAGGCCTACGTCGAACGACTCGGGCTCGAGCAGCCCTTCCACACCGACCTCGACTACTACGAGGGTCGTGCAGACGGGATCGCGACGACCGGCGGCCTGAGCCGAGCCGAGGCGCGGCGCGAGCTCGCTCGGCGGCACGGGTTCGCAGGCTGGCCGCAGCTCCGCCGCCACGTCCAGGCGCTGGCGAGCGGGGAGGAGCCGCCGACGCCGTTCGTGCTCGCCTACCGCGCCGTCGAGGCCGGTGACCGGGCCGAGCTCGTCAGCCTGCTCGATCGCGACCCGGAGCTCGTCCGACAGCGGGGAACGAACGGCAACGACCTCCTCGGCATGGCGAACGATCTCGAGCTCGTGCGGCTGTTGCTCGAGCGCGGCGCCGATCCGAACCGGGGCAACGACTACGGATGGACGAAGCTGCACCAGGCGGGCTACTCAAACCGGCGCGAGCTGGCGGCGCTCCTGCTCGAATCCGGAGCACGGACGGACCCGTCGGCGCGAGGTGACGGCGGGACGCCGCTCGTCGCCGCGCTCTTCTGGGGTCACCGCGAGGTGGTCGACCTGCTCGGGAGAGTGCCCGCGAACCTCCGGGTTGCGGCGGGCCTCGGGGACCTCGGCCGCATCCGAGCCCTCGCCGGGACGCCGGCGGCGGGAGCACACCGCGACTTCTACCGGCCGCACGGCGGTTTCCCCGCCTGGGCGCCGTCGGACGACCCGCAGGAGGTGCTCGACGAGGCGCTCGTCTGGGCGGCGAAGTCGGATCGCGCGGAGGCGTTGCCGGTGCTCGTCGAGCTCGGGGCGCGGGTGGACGCCGATCCCTATCGCGGGACGGCGCTCACCTGGGCGGCTGCGAACGGGCGGGTCGCCTCCATCCGCACGCTCGTCGAGCTCGGAGCCGACCCGAACCAGCGTGGGACGTTCGGCGGGCCGACCCACGGAGAAGGCGTCACCGCGCTTCACCTCGCGGCTCAGTCCGGCCGGCGCGAGGCGGCCCATACGCTCGTGGAGCTCGGCGCCGACCCACGGCTCCGCGATTCGCTTCACGGCGGTGACGCCTCCGGCTGGGCGAGCTACGGGGGCCATGAAGAGCTGGCGGAAGAGCTCCTGCGCTGAGAGCTCGTTTCAGAAACGAGCTCTGAGGGCGTCGTCCGACGCGAGAGCCATGCTGGTCGCGTGAGGATCGTCCGGGCAGGCTGGGCGAGCACGTCGTTTCTCGTCTACGCGGGAGCGTTGACCGCTCTCTTCGCCGCCTTCGCCTGGCTGGACGTGATCTCGAACGAGCACAGCGGCGGAGCGTTCGCAGGCTGGTCGGTCCTGTTCTTCGCCGTTGCCCAGACGATCGCGATGGCCATGCGAAGCCGGGGCAGGCCGCTCATCGGCGGATTGTTCGCGTTCGTGG
This sequence comes from uncultured Actinomycetes bacterium, assembly GCA_963719325.1. Taxonomy (GTDB): domain Bacteria; phylum Actinomycetota; class Thermoleophilia; order Gaiellales; family Gaiellaceae; genus DATBLE01. The sequence goes on along the minus strand of CAVRBW010000002.1, from coordinate 29,451 downwards.
CCGTCGGCCTGTTCGCGGTGATGGTCGGCGCCTTCTTCTCCTGGTGGGGGTGGCTCTCGGGCGACGATCCGCTCCACGGCTTCCACTGGGGCAACCTCGGGCTCGAGGTTCTGACGATCATCGCCGCCCTCAGCGCGCTCCGTGCCTTCCACTTTCCGTTCCTGGTCGCGATCGCCGCCGGACTCGGGTGGTACTTCGTCGCCGACCTCGTCTCGAGCGGCGGCAACTGGAGCGCCACCGTCAGCCTGCTCGTCGGCCTCGCCTTCTTCTTCACCGCGATGGGTCTCGACGGCGGCGACCGGCGGCCGTACGGGTTCTGGGTCCACGTGGTCGCCGGTTTGACCTTTGGCGGTGCCCTGCTTTACTGGTGGCACTCGAGCGACGGTGACTGGGCCGGGATCATCATCTTCGGCCTCCTCTTCATCCTCGTCGGCGCGGCAATGCGCCGTTCGAGCTATGCCGTCCTCGGCGTCGTGGGGCTCGTGCTGGCAACCGGTCACTACTCGCTCGGCGAGACGTTCGGCTTCTCGAGCGGCTTCGAGCGGCCGACGACGTGGGCAGGCCCGGTCGCATACCTCTGCCTGGGCCTCTTCCTCGTGCTCGTGGGCATGATGCTGCGCCGGCGCAACGCCGCGCCTGACACGGCGTAGCGCCGACTACGATCTCGACATGAAGGTCGGCGTCTTGGCCGTGCAGGGCAACTTCCGCGAGCACGCGGCGATGTTGCGCCGGCTCGGGGCGGAGGTGGTCGAGGTGCGGCTCCCGGAGGAGCTCGACGGGCTCGACGGACTCGTCATCCCCGGCGGCGAGTCGACCGCGATCGGGCCGGACGTGAAAGTGCTGGCCGAGCTGAACGGCGAGCCCGTGCTCCTCCGCCAGGGACGCGTCCTCGTCGCGTCGTTCCATCCGGAGCTGACCGACGACACCCGCGTGCACGAGCGCTTTCTGGAGCTGATTCGAGAGGAGACGAATGTCGGGGCATAGCAAGTGGTCGTCGATCAAGCACAAGAAGGGTGCGGCGGACGCGAAGCGCGGCCAGCTCTTCACGAAGCTGACCCGGGCACTGATCGTCTCCGCCAGAGACGGCGGGCCCGACCCCGCCTCGAACCTCGCCCTCCAGAACGCGATCGAGAAGGCGCGAGCAGCTTCGATGCCCAAGGACAACATCGAGCGGGCGATCGCCAGGGGGAGCGGCACCGGCACCGATGCGGCCGCCTACGAGCACATCGCCTACGAGGGGTATGCGCCGGGCGGCGTCGCCGTCTACGTCGAGGTGCTGACCGACAACCGCAACCGCACCGCGGGCGACGTGCGGCACATCTTCGCCCGTCACGACGGCAACCTGGCCGAGTCGGGCGCGGTCGCCTGGCTCTTCGAGCGGAAGGGCGTGATCCTCGTGCAGGCGGATACGGCGGACGAGGAGGAGCTGACGCTCGCGGCGGCCGACGCGGGGGCTGAGGACGTGCGCGAGGAAGGCTCGAGCTACGAGGTGACCTGCGCGCCCGAGGATCTGCACACGGTGCGTGAGTCGCTCGAAACCGGCGGGATCCCCGTGACCGACGCGCAGGCGACGATGCTGCCGAAGACGACGATCGCGATCGAGGACGAGTCGACCGCGAAGAAGGTGCTGAAGCTGATCGACGCGCTCGAGGAGAACGACGACGTGCAAGAGGTCTACGCAAACTTCGACATCCCGGAGCGCGTCCTGGAAGCAGTCGCCGCCTGATTAGCCGGGCGGTGGAAGGATGATCGTGGCGGCGCCCGACATGTGCGGGCGCCGCAAACGGCGGCTCCTGAGGTGCGGATGGCCGGGGAAGGGGGCGCGCGGGGGAAACCGGCTGTTTCCCCCGCGTAAAGGAACGTCCGGTACGGCGCCTAACCTCTTCCCGTGAAGGTTCTGGGTATCGATCCAGGCACAGCTGCATGCGGGTACGCCATCGTCCACGAAAGCGAAGGCCGCCTCAGGGCACTCGACCACGGCTCGTGGCGGACCTCGGCTCGCGAGCGCCCGGAACTACGACTGAAGACGATCTTCGTCAACGTGCAGGAGCTCCTGGAGCGCTACGAGCCGGATGCCGTCGCCCTCGAGGAATCGTTCGTCGGCGCCGACGCCCGCACCGCACTCTCTGTCGGACAGGCCCGGGGCGCCGTGCTCGCCGCCTCCGCGCTCGCCGGCGTCGTGTGCGCTGAGTACGCGCCGGCGCGGGTGAAGCAGACCGTGTGCGGCTACGGGCGGGCCGAGAAGGGGCAGGTCCAGCGCATGGTGAAGGCGATCCTCTCGCTGCCGGCGCCACCTGGATCGACGCATGCGTCCGATGCGCTCGCGGTCGCGATCTGCCACGCACTCGCAACGCCCCTGCTGAAGGCGGTCGGGTGATCTCGCAGCTGAGGGGCACGCCGGTCGCGCGGCGGCCTGACGGTCTCGTGCTCGACGTCAACGGCGTCGGCTACCTCGTCGCGGCGACCCCGAGCGCGCTTCGGAAGGCCGACGGCAACGGCGAGGTCACCGTCGAGACGTATCTCCACGTCCGCGAGGACGCGTTGCAGCTCTACGGATTCGCGGACGCGGACGAACGGGAGCTCTTCGAGCATCTGCTCTCGGTGAGCGGCGTGGGCCCGAAGGTGGCGCTGGCGATCGTCTCCGGCTCGAGCCCCGGAGAGCTACGGCGGGCGATCGTCCTGGAGGACACGGCTCGCTTCGAGGCGATTCCGGGGATCGGCAAGAAGACCGCCCAGCGCGTGGTGCTCGAACTGAAGGAGAAGGTCGGAATCGGTGGGACTGCCGACGCAGGTGCACCGAAGGACGAGCACCTCACAGCCCGCGACGCCCTGATCGAGCTCGGGTATTCGCTCGTGGAGGCAGAACGAGTCCTGTCGGAGACCGACCCGACGCTGCCGGCCGAGGAACGGGTGCGCCTCGCTCTGAGGAGGGCGGCATGACGGAGCGTCTCCTCGCTGGTGTGCTCGAGGATGCCGGCGAGGACGATTTCGATCGCTCGCTCCGGCCTCGGCGACTGACTGAGTTCATCGGTCAGGAGCGGCTCAAGGCCCAGCTGGAGGTGACGCTGACCGCGGCGACCGAGCGGGGAGAAGCGCTCGACCACGTCCTGCTCGTCGGCCCTCCCGGGCTCGGCAAGACGAGCCTCGCCTACATCGTTCGCGAGGAGCTCGGCGTCGGGATCCGTACCGTCGCCGGCCCGGCGCTCGAGCGGAAGGGTGATCTGGCGGCGATCCTGACCTCCCTCCAGGAACGCGACGTTCTGTTCGTGGACGAGATCCACCGGCTGAACGCGGCGGTCGAGGAGATCCTCTACCCGGCGCTCGAGGACTTCCGCCTCGACATCATCGTCGGGCAGGGCCCGGCGGCGCGGACGCTGACGCTCGACCTGCCGCCCTTCACGCTCGTCGGCGCGACCACGCGCACCGGACTGCTGACGACGCCGCTCCGCGACCGGTTCGGGATGACGTTCCGGCTCGGCTACTACGAGCCCGACGAGCTGGCCGCGATCGTCATCCGCTCGGCCCGGATCCTCGACGTGACCATTACCGGCGAGGCGGCCGACGAGATCGCGCGCCGCTCGCGGGGAACCCCGCGTGTCGCCAACCGGATCCTGCGCCGCGTCCGGGACGTCGCTCAGGTGCGGCATGCGGGCGAGATCACGTCCGAGATCGCCGCGGAGGCGCTCGAGCTCCTGGAGGTGGACGAGGAGGGGTTGGAGCGAACCGACCGCGAGCTGCTCGAATCGATCGTCCACAAGTTCGGCGGAGGTCCGGTCGGGCTCTCGACGCTCGCCGTCTCGCTCGGCGAGGAGCCGGACACGATCGAGGACGTCTACGAGCCGTACCTGCTCCAGCTCGGGTTCATCCAGCGCACGCCGCGCGGCCGGATCGTCACCGAGCTCGGCCTCGCGCATGTCGCTGCCGGGCGGGCCGCGCGGGCCGACAGCCTGTTTTAAAGCACGGGGGGAACGGCCGGTTCCCCCTGTGAGCCCCCCTCCCTCGGGTCAGCGAACGACTGCGAACGCTCGAAGCCGCTGTGAGCCGCGCCCGCCTTGTCGGTCGCGGCGACGGAAATCACTCAACTCGGTTTGTCGCGAAGCACTTGGCCAGCCAGGCACGGAGAAGCCGAACGCCGAGACGGGGCATGTCCCGTTGATCGCCGCGACCGACATGGCGGGCGCGGCAAAGAGCGGCTTCTCAGGTGCGACTCGGTCTTTGAGAGGGGGGTCCACGGGGGGAACCGGCTGTTCCCCCCGTGAGCTAAGGCCGATACTGGAGCTCGTGCCAGCTCGGGACGGGGGCCAGCTCGAGCAGCGCGCGCCCGCCACGCGGGTCGCGATAGGCGAACTCGGAGCTCTCGTCGTCCCAGACGACCTCGAGCAGGCTTTCCTTGACCCGGTGGTCGAGCCAGGCGCCGCGGAAGATCAGCTTCCGCAGCCAGTAGACGAGCGACTCGCCCCCGACGAGGGAAATCCGCTCCCAATGGCGAACGAGGTATCGGCCGAGCGGGCTTCGCGGCTCGTCGATGCGGCCTTCCGCGGCCAGCTCGACCAAGTCGGCCGTCTCGTCGTCGTCAAGCTCGTTCGCTTCCAACAGCCCGAGCTTGACGGCGGCTGCCGTGACACGCTGCTCGAAATCGGCCGCGTTGAAGCTGAAGCGGTACCCGAGGAATTCGACGACGTAGTCGTCCCCGGATGAATAGTTGGCCCCGTTCACCCGGTCGTTGCCTCCACCCATCGAGGATACCAACGGCCTTGGCGCCTACACTCTCGGCCCGATGCAGCTCCGGGTCCTGGTCGTCTCGTTCGTCTCCTGCGCCGCGCTGACCGCGCTGGCGGCAGTGCTCCTCGACTGGTCCTTCGAGCGGGCCGTGATCCTGGCCCCGCTGGTGGTCGCGGTTGCCGGAGCCCTCGCATTCCTCGTCGTCCTGTGGACGCGGATCGCGTGGGAGTCGGTGCGCAGGCGCCGCCAGCTGATCTGTTCGCCGCCGCGACCGACATGGCGGCCGCGGCACGCGCCGTCTCTGGGGTGCGAATCGGTGTTGGGGAGGGGGGTTCATGGGGGGAACCGGCTGTTCCCCCCGTGCGAACTCCGTCCGGCGTGCCGCGTACCGTCGCTTGTCCATGCGCGACGCAACGTGGACGATCAAGCCCTGCGATCGGCGGCAGGCGGCGGCGCTCGTCCGCGACCTCGAAGTGAGCGAGACGACGGCGAGCGTGCTCGTCCGGCGTGGCTACACCGACCCCGACGCAGCGCGCACGTTTCTCGCCGGGGAGTCACCCGGTCACGATCCGTTCCTGCTCGGCGACATGGCTGCGGCCTGCGAGCGCATCCGCGCAGCCGTGAGCACGGGCACGCGTATCTGCGTTCACGGCGACTACGACGTCGACGGCATCTGCGCGACCGTGCTCGCCGTCCTCGTGCTGCGCGAGCTCGGCGCCGACGTCGACTGGCACCTGCCCAGCCGCTTCGAGGAAGGCTACGGCGTCTCGAGCGAGACGCTCGCCCGGCTTGCGCGAGAGGGCTTCGGCCTCGTGCTCACGGTCGACTGTGGGGTCACCGCGGTGGACGAGGTCGCCGAGGCGAAAGCTGCGGGTCTCGAAGTCATCGTCACCGACCACCACCGCCCGGGCGCCGAGCTTCCCGACTGCCCGATCGTCGCAACTCGACCGTCGGACTACCCCTTTCCCGAGCTCTGCGGGACCGGCGTCGTCTACAAGCTCGCGGAGGCGCTGCTCGGCGTCGGGGCTGGAAGCGTCGCCGGCAAAGCCGGCGACCCCCGGCCGGAAGACCGGGTCGCCTTCGGCGCCCCTGGCGACGAGCGCCTCGCTCGTCATCTCGACCTGGTCGCGCTCGCGACGATCGCCGACGTCGTACCCCTCGTCGACGAGAATCGGGCGCTTGCGATCGCCGGCCTGCGCCGTCTGGCAACAACCACGCGACCCGGCCTGCGCGCGCTGATGCGCGCCGCCCGCGTCGACCCCGCTGTGGTCGACGAGGGCGCCGTCGGCTTCCGGCTGGCCCCGCGGATCAACGCTGCCGGCCGCCTCGGCAGGCCCACCGCCGCCCTCGAGCTCCTGCTGACCGAGGACGAGGACGAGGCGGCGCGGGTCGCGGGCGAGCTCGAGGAGCTGAACCGTGAGCGGCAGATGGTCGAGGAGCGGATCCTTCGCGAGGCGAGGGCTGCAATCGACGCGTGGCCGGAGCCTCGCCGGCGCCGCCGCGGCTACGTCCTCGCCGACGAGAGCTGGCACGAGGGCGTGATCGGGATCGTCGCTTCGCGGCTGGTCGAGCGCTACCAGCGCCCCGTGGTGCTGATCGCCGGCAGCGGGGCTGGAAGCGCCGCCGGCGAAGCCGCCGGCGCCCGGCCGGGAGGCGGCGGCGCCGACTGGAAGGGCTCGGGTCGCTCGATCCCGGCGTTCGACCTGCATGGCGGGCTCTCCGCCTGCTCGTCACAGCTCGAGCGTTTCGGCGGACATCGCGCCGCCGCAGGCCTCTCGATCAAGCCGGATTCGGTCGACGCCTTCGCCGATGCGTTCGCGGCCTACGCCGACGAGCACCTGGGGGAGGACGAGCTTCGCGCCGTCACCACCGTCGACGCGATCGTGCCGGGCTCGGCGCTCACCCTCGACCTGTGCGCGGAGCTACGGCGTCTGGCGCCGTTCGGCCTCGGCAACCCGGGAGTCACCCTGCTCGTCGCCGGCTGCGAGGTCGGCGAGCTCTCGGCGGTCGGCGAAGGAAAGCATCTTCGTTTCCGCGTTCGCGACCGAGGGCGTCCGGCCGGCAGTGCGATCGCCTTCGGCCTCGGCTCCCAGCTCGACCGCTACCTGCGCGTCGGGCGATACGACATCGCCTTCAAGCTCGAGGAGAACACCTGGAACGGGACGAGCTCGCCGCAGCTCGTCGTCAGACGGATCTTCGAGACGCCCGACCGCTACCTGGAGCTCCGCGACCGCTTCGTCAGCGAGTGGCGCGCCGGCGAGCTCAGCCCGGACGCGCAGACGGTCCTTGCCGAGCTCGGGCTCGGCGAGGGCGGTACGTGGCGCAGCCTGCTCGAGTCCGAGACGTTCCGGGCCCTTTTGGACGCGCCGCTGCTCGCCGAAGCCGCCTAGCGCACGAGCAACAGCTCGAACAGGCGAGCGAGCCGCTCGGCTCTCTTCCGTCGTCTGCGCATGGGCTCAAGGATTCGGTGTCGGACCGGACGCTCCTTTGGCACGGCGCTGAAGGTTTGCCCCGCAAGGCCCGAAGTACACTGTGAAGATGGCTGTCCTCGAGGTTTCCGAGCGTCATCAGGAGCTTGTCGATCAGCTGCTCGACGCGGTCGAGGCCTACAAGCCGGAGGTCGACCGCGACCTGCTGAGGCGCGCCTTCTCGTTCGCTGCGAACGCCCATGAAGGTCAGCAGCGGCGGTCGGGGGAGGAGTTCATCAACCACCCGTTCGGGGTGGCGAAGATCCTGGCCGAGCTGCACCTCGACGAGCAGACGATCGCAGCGGCACTCCTCCACGACGTCGTCGAGGACACGGACGTCGACCTGAAGGCCGTCGGCGACGAGTTCGGCGACGAGATCGCGAGGCTCGTGGACGGAGCCACCAAGCTGACACGGATCCAGTTCCAGAGCCGCGAGCACGCCGAGGCCGAGAACTACCGCAAGCTGATCGTCGCGATGGCCCAGGACGTCCGGGTGATCCTGATCAAGCTCGCCGACCGCCTCCACAACCTGCGCACGATCGAGTACCTCGGCAAGCAGAAGCAGGTGCAGAAGGCGCGAGAGGCGCTCGAGATCTACGCGCCGCTCGCCCACCGGCTCGGCATCCACGCGCTCAAGTGGGAGCTGGAGGACCTCTCCTTCGAGACCCTGCACCCGCGCAAGTACTCGGAGATCAAGGCGATGGTCAACGAGCGCCGGACCGACCGCGAGGAACACGTCCGCGAAGCGAGCGTCACTCTCCAACGCGAGCTCGAGAAGGCCGCCATCCCTGCACAGATCTCGGGACGGGCGAAGCACTTCTACTCCATCTACGACAAGATGGTCCGGAAGGGCCGCGAGTTCAACGAGATCTACGACCTGACCGCGATGCGGGTGCTGGTGGAGCGGACGGGCGACGAGGGAACCCGCGACTGCTACGGCGCGCTGGGCCTGATCCATTCGCTCTGGAAGCCGCTCCCCGGGCGATTCAAGGACTACGTCGCGATGCCCAAGCTGAACCGATACCGCGCGCTACACACGACTGTGATCGGCCCCCAGGGTCGGCCGCTCGAGATCCAGGTTCGCACCGTCGACATGCACCAGACCGCCGAGTACGGGATCGCCGCGCACTGGGAGTACAAGCGTGGCGGCAAGCCGAAGAAGAGCGCCGACGCCGACTGGACGGCGTGGATGAAGCAGCTGATGGACTGGCAGCAGGACGAGGCCGACCCCCGCGAGTTCATCAAGACGCTCCGCACCGACCTCTTCGACGACGAGGTGTACGTCTTCACGCCGAAAGGCGAAGTGAAGACCCTCCCGGCGGGTTCGACCCCGATCGACTTCGCATACTCGGTGCACACGGACGTCGGCCACCGCACGGTCGGGGCGAAGGCGAACGGGCGAATCGTCCCGCTCCACTACCGGATGCAGAGCGGCGACATCGTCGAGATCATGACCTCCAAGTCGGGACGCGGGCCGTCGCGTGACTGGATGTCCCTCGCCGCGTCCACGCGGGCACGCAACAAGATCAGGCAGTGGTTCTCCCGCGAGACCCGCGCCGACGCCGAAGCGAAAGGTCGCGAGGCGCTCGAGCATTCGTTGAAGGGGCAGAACCTGCCGTACCGCAAGATCGCCGGCTCGGCCATCCTCGCGCAGGTGATCCGCGAGACCGGCTTCAAGAAGGCCGAGGACTTCTACGTTGCCCTCGGGTCAGGCAAGCTGCAGCCCGGCCAGATCGTCAACAAGGTGATCCAGCGGCTGAAGACGTCGGAGGTCGCAGAGGAAGAAGCGGTCACGTTCAAGCCGCCGAAGGCGAAGGACACCGCCGGCAGCCAGAGCTTCGGGATCGACGTCGCCGGTGTCGAGGACGTGCTCGTCCGGCTCGCGAAGTGCTGCACGCCCGTTCCCGGCGATCCGATCGTCGGCTACATCTCGCTCGGCCGGGGTATCACGATCCACCGCGAGGACTGCCCGAACGTCAAGGCGCTGAGGAAGAACGCCGAGCGGTTCACGGCCGTCGATTGGGGCGGAGACGGCTCTCAGAGCTTCCGCGTTCAGATCGCCGTGTCCGCCTGGGACCGACCACGCCTGCTGGAGGACGTCGCGCGGACCTTCGCCGAGCACGGGGCGAACATCGTCGCCTACGGCGGGGGCGTGCAGGACCAGCTGGCCAAGAACTGGTACACCGCCGAGGTCGGCGACATCGGCTCGCTTCGAGCTCTGCTCACGGCGCTGCGCAACATCGAGGCCGTGTTCGACGCCTACCGCGTCACGCCGAACTGAGCGTGGGGGAACCCGTGGTTCCCCCACGGGCCCCCTCCTTTGCCGCGCGTATCGGGCCGCTCGTGCGCTCCGGCGAGAGCGCGGTCTCGCCTCCGCGCGCGGGAGGTGGAGGCACCGTCGGTGAAGGAGATTCGTGAACGCCTAGGACGTTTGATGGGGCGCATGTCGGGAGAGGCGAAACACAAGCGGCGCTCGTTCGGCTTGGGGGGAAGCTGGGCGGGCGCGGCTTCATCGTTCGTCGTCTACGGCTCCCAAGACTCGCCGCCGGTGTCCCAGCCGACGAGGCAATACGGCGAGACCAGTGCCGCAATCCGCTCGAGCAGCAAAGGGTCCGAGGGTGCTCCGCCGACTCGGAGCTCGGCGACCAGGCTGCCCTGGAACGAGATCGGAAATGCCTCGGTGTCGGCCGGAAGGTGCCCGGCTTCCGGCCCGACCGCGAGCCGGTCATCCTCGACGAATGCGATCGCGACGTACGAGTAGCGCCGGTGGAGAGCGGCGACGACCTGCCTGAGGACGTCGTCGGCGTCGCCGCCGCGGTTCAGGATCCCGTCGATCGCCTCGAGGACGCCGTCAGGCGTCGACATGCTCGCCCTCGAAGGACTTGATCCGCTCGCGCCACCAGTCCGGGACCGGGCATGGCCGCCGTTCCGCCAAGTCGACGAGGACGAGCGTCTGCGTCGCCGTGGCGGCGAGCACGGGGCCGTCGAGGTAGGCGGCGAACTCGTAGGTCACGCTGGACGCGCCGATGCGGGCGATCCGCACGTCGACCTCGATCGCATCGTCGAAGCTCGCCGGCGCGTGGTACTCGACCGCGAGGGCACGCATTACGAACTGACGCTCCCCCGGGTCGGTCTGGAGCATCTCCAGATGGCGGTGGTATTCCACCCGGGCCAGGTCGAAGTACGGCATGTAGCGGCCGTAGTAGACGACGCCTTGGGCGTCCGTGTCGGAGAAGCCGACTCGTGTTGCGGCCTTGAACTTGAAGCGCTCGTCAGGCACGGATGACCGCGAGCACCTCGTCGCGCTTCCGCTCCATCAGCTCCTGAGAGCGTGCCTCGAGGTTCAGTCGGAGCAACGGCTCCGTGTTCGACGGCCGGACGTTGAAGTGCCAGTCGTCGGCGTCGACGGAGACGCCGTCGAGGTGCGAGACCTTCCCTTGCGGGCCGAAGCGCTCCTTCAACTCCTGGAGCTTGACCGCCACGTCCGCGACCGGCGTGTTCAGCTCGCCGGTGATGAAGTAGCGCTCGCGGAAGGGCGCGAGGAGCTCGGAGAGCTTCGCGCCGCCCTTCGAGATCCGCTCGAGCATGAGCAGGAACGGAATCGTGCCGGAGTCGGCCTGGGAGAAGTCGCGGAAGTAGTAGTGACCGGAGACCTCGCCGGCGAACGCGGCGTCCTCCTTGCGGATCCGCTGCTTGATGAACGCGTGGCCGACGCGGTTGACGAGCGGCACACCGCCGGATCGTTCGATCGTCTCAGGGACCGCCCAGCTCGCCCGGACGTCGTAGATCACCTTCGCGCCGGGCTCCTTCTCGAGCACAGCCTCGGCGAGGAGGGCGGTCGCGAAGTCGCCGGGGACGAACGTGCCGGTGTCGTCGACGAAGAAGCAGCGATCGGCATCGCCGTCGAAGGCGATTCCGAGGTCGGCGCGCTCCTCGAGCGTCGTCCGCACGATGAACTCGCGGTTCTCCGGCAGCAGTGGATTCGGCTCGTGGTTCGGGAAGCTGCCGTCCGGTTCGAAGTAGCAGCGCACCGCGTCGACCGGCAGCCGATCGAGGACCGGCGGAAGCATCGAGCCCGCCATCCCGTTTGCGGCGTCGATCACGATTCGCAAGGGGCGGATCGCGGCCAGGTCGACGAAGGAGAGCACCCGCTCGACGAACGCCGGCCAGATGTCCTCGTGGCGCACCTCCCCTCGACGGGACACGGCTCTGGCCGGGTCCAGGTCGATCGCCCGATCGCGTATGTCAAAGAGACCCGAGTCGCCGCCGACCGGCAGCGCGCCGCGACGCACGATCTTCATCCCGGTGTACTCCTTCGGGTTGTGCGAGGCGGTGACGGCGATGCCGCCGTCGAGCCCGAGCTCGCCGACCGCGAAGTAGAGCATCTCGGTTCCGACCATGCCGATGTCGACGACGTCGGCACCGGCGTCCGCGACTCCTTCGATCACGGCTCCAGCGATTGCGGGGCCCGAGAGCCGCATGTCGCGGCCGACGGCGATGCGGCGCGGCTCGAACTGCTCGACGTAGGAACGCCCGATCGCGTAGGCGCCTTCTTCGTCGAGCTCGGTGGGATAGACCCCGCGCACGTCGTACGCCTTGAAGACCTTTGGGTCGAGCATTCGGCCCCGGATGCTATCCCGATGCTCGTTCGTTTCTACACTTCAGGTATGGAGCGCAAGCTCGCCACCGTCCTGTTCGTCGATTTGGTCGATTCGACCGCGTTCGTCTCCGCCGCCGACCCCGAGGTCGTCCGGCGGCGGGTGACCCGGTTCTTCGATCTGGTCTCCCATTGCGTGATGACGCACGGCGGGATCGTGGAGAAGTTCGCGGGCGACGCCGTGCTCGCCGCCTTCGGCGTGGCACAGGCCCACGAGGACGACGCGGAGCGGGCGGTGCGAGCCGGCATCGGGATCCTGAACGGCGTCGAGGAGCTCGAGCTGCAAGCGCGCATCGGCATCGAATCCGGCGAAGTGGTCGTGGAGACCACCGACTCGACCTTCGCAACCGGCGAGGCCGTCAACCTGGCCGCTCGGCTGCAGCAGGCGGCGGCGCCGGGCCAGATCCTGGTCGGCCCCGGAGCCCGCAGCCTTGCGCTCGACAGCATCGAGGTCGAGGAAGTCGATTCGATCGACGTCCGGGGACGCGTCGAGCCCGTCGCCGCCTGGCGCGTCGTCTGCGCTGCCGATCGCACGCAGACCCCGCCCGTGACGGTGACCGCACCACTGATCGGGCGCGAGTCGGAGCTCGATCTGCTCGCGAACACATTCGAGCGAGCCGTCCGTGGCCGGCGTGCGCATCTGGTCACGATCTACGGCGAGCCGGGAGTGGGGAAGAGTCGCCTGGCGCGCGAGTTCGTCTCCAGCCTCGAGGGCGCCACCGTGCTCGGTGGGCGCTGCCTGCCCTACGGGGAAGGGATCACCTACTGGCCACTGGCGGAGATGGTCAAGTCGGCTGCCGGGATCTCGGATACGGACCCCGTCGCGGAGGCGATGGAGAAGCTGCGCGCCTGCTGCGAGGACGATGCGGTCGCCGACCTCCTCGGACTCGCGTCGGGCGTGCTGGAGGCGGTCGAAGCAGATCGCAGCGCGCAGGAAATCGCGTGGGCGGCCCGCGAGTGGGCGGACCGGCTCGCCGACGTCCAGCCGCTGGTACTTCTCTTCGAGGACATCCACTGGGCCGAGGAGCCGCTCCTCGAGCTTGTCGAGCAACTCGCGACGTGGGTGCGCGAGGCGCCGTTGCTCATCATCGGTCTCGCGCGGCCGGAGCTGCTCGACGTGCGACCCGGCTGGGGTGGAGGTCGGATGCGCGCGACGGCGATCGAGCTCGATCCGCTGCAGGCGGCCGAAAGCGAGGAGCTGCTCGCGGCGTTGCTGCCGGGTGACGGTCTGAGCCTGCAGGCCCGAGGAGAGCTCCTGGAGAAGACAGAGGGAAACCCGCTCTTCGTCGAGGAGACGATCCGGATGCTCGTCGAGAGCGGCGACGGTTACCTTCCCGAGCGGATCCCCGACACGCTCCAGGCTCTGATCGCGGCTCGTATCGATCACCTCCCGCCCGCCGAGAAGGCGCTCCTGCATCGAGCAGCGGTGATCGGTCGCGTCTTCTGGCTCGGTGCGCTCGAGTACCTGTCACCCGAAGCCGCAGCCGAGGACCTGCTCGACGACCTGATCTTGCGTGATTTCGTGCTCAGCGAGCCGCGCTCGACGATCATCGGGGAGCGCGCGTACCGGTTCAAGCACGTCCTCATCCGCGAGGTCGCGTTCCGCGGCCTGACGAAGGCCGAGCGCGCGAAGCTGCACGCCCGCTTCGCGGAATGGCTTCGTGAGCGGGCCGGAGACGAGTTGCTCGAGATTCGTGCCTACCATCTCGACCACGCCACGAAGCTCCTGGCCGAGCTCGAAGGAGCGCCGCCGTCGGAGCTGGCCCACGAGGCGGCCGCAGCCCTGGAGGAGGCCGGCCGGCGCGCCCTTGCGCGCGAAGCGAACCGCTCTGCTCGGAAGCTGCTCCTGCGCGCCGTCGAGCTCGAGCCGACGCTCGCACGGCGCTACCACGCGGCTCGCGCTGCCTGGCGCATGAGCGACCTGCCCGCGGTGTCGGTCGAGATGCGGCGAGTGCTCGAGGAAGCACGCGACGCGGGCGACGCGACCATCGAAGGAAAGGCGCTGACGGCGCTCGCCGAGGCGGCGCTGCTGCGCGAGGCGGATCTGCCGAAGGCGACAGAGCTGATCGACGCGGCCCTGGAGGCGTTGCCGTTCGACGGTCGGTTCACAGCACTCGGCGTGCGCGGGCGCATCGCGTATTGGGTGGGCGAATTCGAGACCGAGGAGCGCGTTTGCGGCGAAGCGCTCGAGATTGCGCGTCAGCTCGAGCGCAAGGATCTCGAGGCTCATGCGCTCAACGACCTCGCCGAGGCGTACCGGCACCAGCAACGCCTCGACGAGGCCGAGGAGCTGCTGCAGCGTGCGCTCGAGCTCTCCGACGAGAGCGGCAGCATCGTCGGAAAGGCGCAAGCACTGCACTCCCTCGGGTTGCTTCACCTCCACCGAAACGAGCCGGAAGCAGGCGAACAGCGTCTAGAGGAATCGAAGGCGCTCTTCGCCGAGGTCGGCGACGCCTGGATGCTCGGCCGCACCATGAACGGGTTGGCCTGGGCGGCCGATCTGCAGGGCGACTACGCGAAGGCCGAGCACGATCTCCGGGAGGCGATCAGGCTGCTGAAGCCCCTGGAGGATCGTGGAGCCCTGTGCGAAAGCCAGCGCGCTCTCGCGGAAGCGCTGATCCACCAGAACCGCCTGGAGGAAGCCGAGCGCGTTGCGCTCGAGGCGGTCGAGACGGTGGGCGAGCACGACACGAGCTCGCGAACGACGACGATGATGACGCTCGGCCTCGTGCGCGCCGCACAGGACCGAGACGCGGATGCAGAGGAGCTGTTGCAGAAGGCGCTGGCCATGGTCGAGTCGACCGGGTTCCGCGGCCTGGAGACGTGGGTGCTGACCCGTATCGAAGAATTCCTGCTGGAGCGCGGCCGAGACGAGGAAGCCGCCGGGTACCGCGAGCGGCTGGCCGAGCTGTCGCCGGCGTCGGCGCTCTCCGCTGCGTTCGCAAATCGGATCGAGCACATCGCGTAAGGCGCGGGGGGAACCCGTGGTTTTTTGCGCGGGGAAACCCATGGTTCCCCCGCGAGCCCCCTCCTTCGTGGCTCGCGTGACCGGCCGGGGTTTGGGCTGCGCTCGGGCAAAGCCCGGCTCCGCCCGCCGGCGGCTGCGATCTTTCTACGGACTGCGTGCAGTCGATCCGGTGAGGATCGCGCGGATGGCTTGGCTCGAGGCCTCGTCCGGCGATTCGGAGATCACCGTCGCCGGGCGCGCGAAGCGCGCCAGCGCTTCCGCCAGCGGCTCGGCCCGCAGCGTGCCCTCCCCGTACGGGAGATGCTTCGTCTCGTTGCGGTTCGCGAACTGGATGTCGCTGAAGTGCACGTGGAAGGGCGCGCCGGGCTCCAGGACCAGGTCGGCGGCCCCGAGCACGCGGGCGAACTCCTCGACGCCGGTGAACGCACCGTCGGTGACCGCATGCAGGTGCGCGAAGTCGAGTACCGGCCGGACCCACGGAAGCTGTGAGGCGATCGCCAGCACGTCGTCGGCGGTGCCGAGCTCGCGAACGCGACCCATCACCTCGACCCCGAACGGAACCGCGCGTCCCTTCTCCTCGAGCCGCAGACGCAGCTCGCCGAGCTGCTCGACGACCGCCGCCAACGCCTCCTCGTGGGTGCGACCGAGCAGGAAGCCCGGATGGAATACGACCACCGCCGCGCCGCACGCCACCGCGACGCCGGCGGAGTGGTCGAGCATCCCGATCGCCATGCGCTGCTTCTTGTCACGCTCGACGTGCCCGAGGAACCCTGCGAGCGGCGCGTGCACGGACAGCGCGATCCCCGCGTCGCGCGCCAGCTCCCCGAAGCGCTCTGCCCAGGGGTAGTCCATCCAGAAGCCGCCTTCGAAGTCGATCTCGCAGGCGCTGTAACCCCGCTCGAGCAGCAGCTCGATCGCTCCTTCCGGGCTCTCCCGCGAGGGAACGCGCGCCGGCCCGAACCGGATTTCACTCATCCCGGCGAGCCTAGCCGATGTCGTCCGAGGCCCTCCGTAAGGTGATCGCATGGCACGCCGACCGTCACGGATCGACCTCCTCGAGCTCGATATCGACCTACGCCTCGCCGATCTCTGGCGCGAGGCGAACGACATCTCCGAGTGGAACCTCGAAGTCGTAGGCGCCTTTATGCGCGCCGCGTACGGCAAGGGCTACTGCGACGCGCTCACCGAGGATTCACCGGGAGAGCTCTGCGTCGAGCACGGCTACCGGGTTCCCGACCGCCGCGAGCAAACGCCCGTCGAATAACGCGGGAGAACCCATGGGTTCTCCCGCGGGTCCTCTCCTTTGCTCGCTCGCTTCGCTCGCGTCGCCTGCTGACGGCGAACGGCAGTGTGCCGCGCCCGCACAGGTCGGTCGCGGCGACGAAGGCACGCGTGCCGGGGGGCTCGTGGGGGGAACCGCCTGTTCCCCCCACGGTAGACTTTCGCCGTGGCCAGGAGGCGCAGCCCGGCGCGGCTCGTGATTGCGCTCTCAGTCGCGGCGGTGCTCGCGATCTTCCTCCTCTACTCGTCCATAGCCGGTGGCGGGACGCCCGCGCTGCGGCCGAGCTCCCTGGCGGGCCACACCGGGACGGTCTCGCTCACCGGACGGGTGCTGAAGCCGGTCCGCGGCGATGCGCACGGTTCAGGCCTCTCGTTCCGGCTACGGGACGTCAAGGGCACCGTGACCGTGCCGGTCGTCTACAAGGGCTCCGTGCCCGATCTCTTCCGCGTCGGGCGCGACGTCGTCGTCAAGGGCAGGCTGCAGGGCGGCGTCTTCGTCGCCGACCCGGACACGATGGTCACGAAGTGCCCGTCGAAGTACGCGCCGACGAAGACGTAGCTCTTCTTGTCTCCCCGGAGCTCAATTAGCGTGAGGTGTTCTCCCGGCTGTTGGGTCGTCGCGAGTGGTCGCCGGAGCCGGGCCCATGGTTTCGGGCGCGTCGGCGGGCTTTGCCCGTCGACGCTGCGGGGAACCTTGCCCGAGCGGAGGCCTCGCGCGGCTGAAATGTCGATACGGCGAAGGAGGGGGCCCGTGGGTGAACCATGGGTTCCCCCACGCTAAGTGCCTGACCTGGGTCGGGCAGCACTCGTCGTCTGCTTCGGGCTCGCGCTCTACGCAGTCGTCGCGGGGTTTTGGGGCGCGCACACGCGTCGCCGGCGACTCGCCCTGTCGGCCCAGAACGCCCTCGTGGCCGCGTTCGTGGCCGCAGCGGTCGCGACCGGGGTGCTCCTCCGGGCGCTGGTCTCGAGCGACTTCTCCTTCACCTACGTCTCCGCCTTCACGAGCCGCGAGCTGCCGCTGACGTACAAGCTGACGGCGCTCTGGGGCGGCCAGGAGGGATCGCTGTTGCTCTGGCTGCTCGTTCTGACCGGGTACGGCGCGACCGCGGTCCTGCTCGACCGGAAGGCCGGACGGGAGCTCGTGGCGTGGGTGGTGCCGGTGCTCGGCGTCGTCGCCGTGTTCTTCTCGCTCCTCGTCGCCTTCGTCGCGAGCCCCTTCCACACGCAGCTTGCTCCCGCGGACGGGCGCGGGTTGAACACGAGCCTGCAGAGCCCGTACATGCAGGCTCACCCGCCGATGCTCTACCTGGGCTACGTGGGCCTGACCGTCCCGTTTGCCTTCGCGATCGGCGCGTTGCTCTCCGGGCGGACGGACGAGCGCTGGATAGTCGCGACCCGTCGCTGGACGCTCGCGGCGTGGATGTTCCTCGGCATCGGCCAGCTGCTCGGCGCGAAGTGGGCGTACGAGGAGGTGGGATGGGGCGGCTACTTCGCCTGGGACCCGGTCGAGAACGCCGCCCTGATGCCCTGGCTCGCCTCGACCGCCTTCCTGCACTCGGTGATGGTGCAGGAGAAGAAAGGGATGCTGAAGATCTGGAACATGTTGCTCGTCCTACTCGCCTTCTCGCTGTCGCTGTACGGGACGTTCCTGACCCGGTCCGGCGTGCTCAGCTCGATCCACTCCTTCACCGAGAGCTCGATCGGGCCCTGGTTCCTCGGCTTCATCTGCTTCGTCGTCACCGCGTCGCTCGTGCTCCTGTTCCGGCGGCTGCCCCTGCTGCGGGCGAAGACCAAGCTCGAGTCGCTCGTCTCCCGCGAGGCGACGTTCCTCTACAACAACCTGCTCCTCGTCGCTCTCTGCCTGACGATCCTCTGGGGAGTCAACTACCCGATCCTGAGAGAGGCGATCGGCGGAGAGTCGGTCACGGTGGGGCGGCCCTGGTACGACTTCTTCCTCCGGGTGTTCGGGCTGCCCTTGCTGTTGCTGATGGGCATCGGGCCCCTCGTCGCCTGGCGTCGCGCCTCCCTCCGCTCCCTCGGGAAGACGTTCCTCTGGCCGTTCGCGACCGCTCTTGCCGGTGGTGCCGCGCTGCTCGCCGCCGGCGCCGGGTCCTCGATTCCGGGCCTGATCGCGTACACGTTCTCGATCTTCGTCGCCGCCACGATCGTGCTCGAGTTCGCGCGCGGGACACAGGCCCGGCGGGCACTCGCCGGGGAGGCGGTTCCCCGGGCCTTCGCGTCTCTCGTCGCCCGCAACCGGCGCCGCTACGGCGGGTACGTCGTCCATGCGGCGATCGTGATGCTGGCGATCGGCATCGCCGGGTCGAGCGCCTACGACACGTCCCGTAGCGCCCGTCTCTCCAAGGGAGAATCCCTGAAGGTACGCGACTACACGCTCGTCTACCGAGGCGTGACGACGACGCAGAGCCAGAACGCCGTCGAGCGGCGCGCGACGATCGACGTCTTCAAGGGCGGGGACCGGATCGCCGTGATGCATCCCGGCAAGAACAGCTATCCGGTGGAGCAGCAGATCTCGAACGAGGTCGCGATCCGCTCGGACTGGCTGACGGGCGAAGACTTGTTCCTGATCACCGAGCAGGTGAACGCAAACGGCACGATCGACTTCAAGGCGATCATCAACCCGCTCGTGAACCTGATCTGGCTCGCCGGCCTCGTCTTCCTGGTCGGCTCGCTGGTCACGCTCTGGCCGGACGCCCGCGAGGAACGCCGGCTTGCCGTGCGGTACGGCCAGCTCCCGCAGGAGACGTAGTGCCCCATCCGGCAATACATGCCGGCTTCTGGGCCGCTATCACGCTTCGCGCTGCTTCGTCCTCAGTCGCGCCCATAGCTTCGGCTATGGGCGCTCCCTGCGTCCTTGCATCGCTTGGTGCTAGCGACCCAGAAGCTCGGCGGCATTACCGGATGGGGCACTAGGACGCTCACGGCCGCGCTCGTCATCGGCGGATTGCTCGCCGTCGCCGCCGTGTGGTTCGTCGCTCGGCCCTTCCTTGCCGGCTCGGAGGGAGACGACCGGCTCGAGCAGCCCGATCGCAGGCGCCTGGCTCTGGAAGAGGGTCGCGATCGTGCGCTTGCTGCGCTGAAGGAGCTCGAGTTCGACCACCGGACCGGGAAGGTCTCCGACGAGGATTACCGGCGCCAGGTCGGCGACTTGCGTCGGACTGCGGCGGATGCGTTGCGCGCGCTCGATTCGGGAACAGTACGAAGCGATGCCAGTGCCAGCGGTCAGTCACGCCACTAGAGCGGTCGAGGTCACGCCGAGGATTCCCGAGCCGGAGCCGGTCCCGCACGAGCCGCCCGGACCGGTGATCGTTCCCGAGCCGGAGCCGGTCCCGCACGAGCCGCCCGGGCCGGTGATCGTTCCCGAGCCGGAGCCGCCCCGAAGCGTCTCGTAGACCGGGGGAGGGTCGCCCGCCCGGCCGCCGAACCCCGGCGTGTGAACCGACTTCCTCGCCGGCTCGTGACCGGTCTCGCAATCGCGCTCGCGATTGCTGCTCCCGCCACCGCCGGAGTCATCGACCGCAAGCATTCGGTCGACGAGCGCATCGCGGAGCTGCGCGACCGGGTCGAGGCGGCCAGGGCGCGGGAGTCCGTGCTGCAACGGCAGATCGATGCCGCGTCCGCGGAGATCCGTGGACTCGAGCAGCAGGCGGGAGACGTATCGCAGCGGCTGGTGCCACTCGAGCGCGAGCTGACCTTGCGCGAGCTGAAGCTGAACCGCCTGAACGCGCTGTTCAAGATCCAGAGTGACCGGCTCGCCTTCCTGCGCGCCCAGTTCCAGATTGCGGTCGCGAGGCTGAGCGAGCGTCTCGTGCAGGCCTACAAGTCGGAGACGCCGGACACCCTCGCGGTCTTGCTCTCCGCGCGGAGCTTCAGCGCCATGCTCGACACGTTCGAGTACGTCCACACGGTCGCCGAGTACGACCGGCGCATCGTCGACGAGGTGGGTGTCGCCCGCCACGACGTCACGATCGCGCTCGGCAAGACCCGCCGGGCGCGAGCCGTCGTCCGTCAACAGGCCCAGATCGTCGCCGTCCGCGTCCACCAGGTCCGCGTGCTGCGCGACGACTTGCTGGCGAACAAAGGCCGGCTGGAGGACGTTCGCAGCGACAGGAAGGCAGATCTCGATTCGCTCTCGGCGTCGGAGCGAGCCGACGCGAGCGAGATCGACGCGCTCCAGGCGGTCAGCGCCTCCCTGGCGGCAAAGATCCAGGCGGCGCAGGCGCATTCGAGCGTCGAGCGCACCGTCTCCGCATCGGGTCTGATGTGGCCCGTCAGCGCGTCGGTGACGAGCCCGTTCGGGTGGCGTTGGGGCCGGATGCACGAAGGAGTCGATCTCGGCGCGTCCTACGGGGCGCCGATCGCGGCCGCGGCCGCCGGCACCGTGATCTACGCGGGCTGGCTGGGGGGCTACGGCAACCTGACCGTCATCGATCACGGCGGTGGTCTGGCCACCGCCTACGGCCATCAGTCCCAGATCGCTGTCTCGGTCGGACAGAGCGTGACCCAAGGAGAGATCATCGGCTACGTCGGATCGACCGGTCACTCGACCGGCCCGCATCTCCACTTCGAGGTGCGGGTGAACGGCCAAGCGGTCGACCCCCTTGGTTACCTCTAGGACGCTTGCTCCGCTCGCTTCACGGGGGGAACAGCCGGTTCCCCCCGTGTGCCCCCTCCCTAACTCCTCGCACCCGAGACACCGCTGTTTGCCGCGCCCGCACATGTCGGGCGCGGCGGCGAACCTCCTCCTCAGGGCTTGTCTCGGAGGACGTGCAGGTCGGGCAGGTTGCGGTAGCGCTCGTCGACGTCGAAGCCGTAGCCGACGAAGAACTCGTCGGGAACGGTGAATCCGACGTAGCGCACCGGCAAGTCCTCCACGAGCCTTCGGTACGGGCGGTCGAGCAGCGTGACTGCGGCCAGCGAGCGCGGTTCTCTGAGCCGGAAGCTGCGGACGAGATAGTGCAGCGTCAGGCCGGTGTCGATCACGTCCTCGACGATGACGACGTCGCGACCCGCGATCGGCGCGTTGAGATCCTTCAGGAACCTGATTGCCGGCGTCCCGCCCGTCTGGTCGGAGGCATAGCCGGCGAGCTCGACGAAGTCGACCTGGTGCACGATCGGGAGCGCTCGCGTCAGGTCGGCGAGGAAGACGAAGCTCGCCTTCAGCGACGCGACGAGGAGAGGCTCGCGCCCCGCGTAGTCGGCGGCGATGTCGGCGCCGAGCTCGGAAACGCGGGCCGCGATCTCCGTTGCGGACAGGTACACCTCGCCGACCCGTCCGTCGACCGGCTCACGATTGGGCGAACCTGCAGGGCTGCTGCCGATCAGGAGGCGAGCTTCAGTCCGTATCGCTGACCCAGCCGCTCGATGTCGCGTTTGTAGAAGAGCTTGATGTTCACCTCGGGATACCGCTCGTGGAGCTTCCGGAGCTTGCGGTTCTTCCTGGTCACGAGCGACTGCTTCATCACCGTGATCTCCAGGTAGAGGTTCTGCTCCGGCAGGTAGAAGTCGGGCGAGAACGCCTCCAGCACGCGGCCGTCTTCGTCCTCTTCCAGTACGAACGTGTGCGGCTCGTAGAGCCAGGGGACGCCGTAATAGTCGAGAACCTTCGCGCACTCCAGTTCGGCGTCGTTCGCAAACTGCGGTGGCTCGGAGCCGCGATATACCTGGAAATCAGGTGCGTCCGACTTCAACGCAGTCAGGATACTGCCCGGTCCGGACACCCTAGTCCGCCCTCGCCCCGGGCGGTGCCGGCCAACCTAGACTTCCGGAGATGGCCGCCGGCAACCATTTCACGATCGCCCACATCTCCGACATCCATTGCGGCGGGCCGTATTTCGTGCCCAACCTGATGGAGCGCGCGATCTCGGAGGTGAACGACCTCGC
Source organism: uncultured Actinomycetes bacterium (assembly GCA_963719325.1). GTDB lineage: Bacteria > Actinomycetota > Thermoleophilia > Gaiellales > Gaiellaceae > DATBLE01. The sequence goes on along the minus strand of CAVRBW010000002.1, from coordinate 7,451 downwards.
GCCCGACCTGGTCGTCTGCTCGGGGGATCTCACCACCTTCGGCTTCAAGCCCGAGTTCGTCCAGGCAAGGGAGTACCTCGACCGGCTCCAGTGCAACTCACTGGTGGTTATCCCCGGAAACCACGACGCGCGCAACGTCGGTTACGTGCATTTCGAGGAATTCTTTGGTGAACGCAGCTCCGTGCTGCGGATCGGAGGCGTGACCGTCGTCGCCGTCGACTCGACCGAGCCGGACCTCGACCACGGACAGATCGGCCGCGGGCGGTACGGCTGGATCGAGGAGCAGTTCGACGACGAATCAGACCTGCGGATCTTCGTCCTCCACCACCACCTGCTTCCCGTGCCCGGCACCGGCCGGGAGCGAAACGTCGTCTACGACGCCGGCGACGCACTCGAGTGCCTGCAGCGAGCGCGCGTCCAGATCGTCCTCTCCGGGCACAAGCACGTCCCGTACGCCTGGCGGCTCGAGAACATGTTCATCCTCAACGCGGGAACTGTCTCGTCGCTCCGCCTGAGAGGGAACACCCGCCCCTGCTACAACGTGATCGAGGTCGAGGGCGCGCACGTCTCGGTCTGGCGCCGCTATCCCTTCCACGGTCAGGAACGGATCATCCAGTTCTCGACCGAGACGCTCGAGTTCGAGAAGTACACCGCCCGGATCGAGGGAGAGCTCTCGTCGCGAAGCTGAGCCGCGCCATCGCGATCATCGACGGGGAGCACTATCCGCCTGTCGTTCGAGATGCGCTCGCGGCATTGCCGTACGACTTCGTCGCCGCGGTGCTCGTCGGCGGGACCGAGAAGCTTCGCGGGGGCGACGGGTACGGCGTGACGCTCGCAGGAAGCGTGGAGGGTGCGATCGCCGAGCACGATCCCGAGCTCGTCGTCGACCTGTCCGACGAGCCGGTGCTCGGACCGCGCGAGCGACTGCTCCTCGCCAGCAGGGTGCTCGCCGCAGGCCTGCCGTACGTCGGAGCCGACTTCCGGTTCGAGCCACCGGCGTTCGAGCCCTATCCGCTTCCCGCGCTGGCCGTGATCGGGACCGGGAAGCGGGTGGGCAAGACCGCCGTCACCACGCATGTCGCCCGCGTTCTCGCGCGGGACCGGGACGTGGTCGTCGTCGCGATGGGACGTGGGGGTCCGCCCGAACCGGAGGTCGTCGAGGTGCCACCGACGGTGGACGACCTTCTTGCCCGCTCGCGTGCAGGGCGGCATGCGGCCTCGGATCACCTCGAGATCGCCGCCCTGGCCGGCGTTCCGACGGTCGGCTGCCGGCGCTGCGCGGGCGGACTCGCCGGGGCGACCTTCGTCTCCAACGTGCTCGAGGGTGCCCGGGTGGCCGCCGCACGTTCGCCCGACTTGGTCCTCTTCGACGGCAGCGGGGCGGCGATCCCGCCCGTGGCCGTCCAGGCTCGCGTGCTCGTCGCGCACGATCTCGAGTCCGGGCTCAACCCGTACCGGGCTCTGATCAGCGACCTGGTCCTCACGATGGACGACGGCGTGGCCACCGCGGCCGCAGCACTCGGCCGGCGCGTGATCCGCTTCGACCTGCGTCTGCAGCCGCTCGAGCCGCTCGGGGGGCGCCGGGCGGCGGTGTTCACGACCGGACCCGCCCGCGTCGATCATCTCGAGGGGGTGGTGCTCGCCTCACAGAACCTTGCCGATCGCGAGCGGCTACGGCGCGATCTCGAGCGCCTCGACGTCGACGTCTACGTGGTCGAGCTGAAGGCGGCCGCGATCGACCTCGTCGCCGAGACCGCCGTCTCACGCGGTGTCGATGTGGTGCTCGCCCGCAACGACGTCGTCGCTCCCGGCCTGGACGACGCACTGCTCGAGCTCGCCGAGCTGGCAACCGGTGAGCAAGTCGCGCGAAAATCTCCCGCGATGACCGAGCCGCGACACCACGACCCTCTTCCGCTCGGCGGTTCCGGAGGCCTCCCGTACTCGCGGGGGCTGATGGCCCGGGCGCTCATGGCCGCCGGGGTCACCGCCGTCCGCGCCTACGACCTGGCCCAGCGAGTCCAGACCGATCTCGTCGCGCGCAGACAGGAGAGCGTCGACCTCGATCGCCTCGAGCAGCTGGCGCACGAGGTTCTGGGCGAGAACGAAGGGGCGCAGGTCGTCCGGCGGCTGCGGCGGTATGAGTTGTTACGGGAGCTCGACCTGCCGATCATCCTCCTGATCGGGGGAGCGACCGGGACCGGCAAGTCCACGGTGGCGACGGAGGTGGCCTACCGGCTCGGGATCACCCGGGTCACCTCGACGGACTTCGTCAGGCAGACGATGCGTGCCTTCCTCTCGCGCGAGTTCATGCCCTCGATTCACTACTCGAGCTTCGAGGTCCCCTACGAAGGCGATCTCGGCGAGATCGCCGACGGCTTCGTCGAGCAGACCCGGAACGTGCTGATCGGCGTTCGCGCAGTGATCGAACGCGCGCTGCAGGAAGGCTGGTCGGTCGTCCTCGAAGGCGTCCATCTCGTCCCCGGGATGCTTCCGCCGATCGAGGGCGCTCTGGTGATGCACTGCGTGCTCGCGATCGAGGACACCGAGTTGCACGAGTCGCATTTCTGGGTGCGGGACGCCCGCTCGGACGGAATGCGGCCGGTTCAGAAATACTTGGACTCTCTTGGCGACATCAGGCTGCTGCAGGACTTCATCGTCGAGCGCGCCCGAAGCGCCGGCGTGCCGGTGGTCGAGAACGCGAGCATCGAGCTGACGATCGGCACCGTCATGGAGCTCGTCCTGAGCGGCGCCGAACGGTACGCGCACGTCTGATGCCGAACGACGGAGCCGTGGACTCGGAACGAGAGAGCCGGCCGTGCCTCTGCGTGACCTACCTGCGCGCGACCGAGCGGGCCGCACTCGCCGGCGCCCGCTGGCTCGGCCGGGCGGATCAGGAGAGCGCCGAGGAGGCGGCCTTCTCCGGCATCGAGCATGCGCTCAACCTTCTCCCGATCACCGGCCAGATCGTGATCGGCGCGGGCGACGCCGAGGCCGGGCCGACGCTCGGCGGCACGGTGGGGGCGGGCGGGGAGGAGGTCGATCTCGCGCTCGACCCGCTGGAAGGCCGCGGGGTGGTCGCACGCGGCGGGAACGGAGCGATCTCGATGATCGTCGTCGGCGAGCCCGGGCAATTGCGGAAGCTGCCCGACATGTACATGCGCACGATCGCGGTAGGCCCGCGTGCGCGCGGAAAGATCAGCTTGCTTCGCCCCGTGGGCGAGAACGTCCGGGCGATCGCGGATGCATTCGGCCGCAACGCCGGCGACGTGACCACGATCGTGCTCGACCGGCCGCGGCACCACGACCTGATCGAGGAGATCCGGGACGCCGGCGCGCGGATCAAGCTGATCCAGGACGGAACCGTGACCGCGGCGATCTCCGCGGCGATCCGCGGTACGAACGACCATCTCGCAATCGGGATCGGGGGGACGCGCCAGGCGGTGCTGACCGCCGGAGCGCTCCGCTGCCTCGGCGGCGAGTTGCAGGCTCAGCTGTGGCCGACCTCCCGCCGCGAGATCGAGGCTGCCACCGAGTACGGAGTCGAGGACGTCGAGCAGGTCTTCAACACCGAAGATCTGGTCTCCGGCGAGGTGATCGTCGCGGCAACGGGCGTCTCCAACGGAGATCTGCTCCGCGGCGTGCGCTTCCTCGCGGACAGCGCGCGGACGCACTCGATCGTCATGTGCACGCGCTGCAACTGGGTTCGATTCGTCGACGGGGTCCACTTCTTCGCCCGCGAGCGGCGCGAGGAAGTGCGGCTGCTGGGGTACTAGCGGTCGGTCAAGTGATCTTGACCGTGAAGGTGCGGCTGACCTTCGCACCCTGGTAGGTCTTCGCGATCGTGCCGGTGAACTGCTTGCCTCTGGTCGATCTGGGCAGCTGCCAGGTGCAGCTCGCCCGACTCGCTGTGTTCGAGCGGTGAGACGTCGCCAGCGGCTTGCCGGCCAGTTTGGCCGAGCAGGACAACGTTCCCAGGACGCCCTTGCCGGTCTTGGCGTTTCGGACCGCGAACGAGACCGTGAACGCCTTGCCGGCTGCCGCTTTCCCGATCGTCGGTTTGCTCGCCGACAGGGTCGGCCTTGGTGCGGGTGGAGGCGATGCCCGCCTGCTGACTGTGATCGTGCGCGTCGTGGAGGCGGTCGCGCCGCCGTCGTCGGTGACCGTCAGTTTGGCGGTGTAGGTCCCTGCCGCTGCGTATGTGTGGCTCGCCGATGTCCCGGTCGCCGTTCCGCCGTCGCCGAACGCCCAGGCGTAGGCGGCCACCTGACCGTCCGGATCGGACGAAGCGGAGCCGTCGAGATCGACGCTCAGGGGCGCCTTCCCGCTGGTCGGGCTGGCCGTGAACGACGCCGTCGGCGGCCTGTTCTCCACCTTCCGCACGCGCTCGTTGGACTGTAGTCGGCGATGTACAGGTTGCCTTGCCCGTCGACTACGACACCGTACGGGTCGCTCAGCTGGGCCGAGGTGGCCTGGCCGCCGTCGCCCGAGAAGCCCGCGTGCCGGTGCCGGCCACGGTCGTGATCACGCCGCCGCTCACCTTCCGGATCCGCTGGTTGATGTAGTCGACGATGTACAGGTTGCCCTGCGCGTCGACTGCAACACCGGACGGGTAGTTCAGCTGGGCCGAGGTCGCCTGGCCGCCGTCGCCCGCGGAGCCGGCGGTGCCGGTGCCGGCCACGGTCGTGATCACGCCGCCGCTCACCTTCCGGATCCGCTGGTTGACCGGTCGGCGATGTACAGGTTGCCTTGCCCGTCGACTGCGACACCTTTCGGGTCGTTCAGCTGGGCCGAGGTCGCCTGGCCGCCGTCGCCCGAGAAGCCCTTCGTGCCGGTGCCGGCCACGGTCGTGATCACGCCGCCGCTCACCTTCCGGACTCGCTTGTTGGACGTAGTCGGCGATGTACAGGTTGCCCTGCCCGTCGACTGCGACACCGGACGGGTCGTTCAGCTGGGCGGAGGTGGCCTGGCCGCCGTCGCCCGAGAAGCCCTTCGTTCCGGTGCCGGCCACGGTCGTGATCACCCGCCGCTCACCTTCCGGATCCGCTGGTTGCCGTAGTCGACGATGTACAGGTTGCCCTGCGCGTCGACCGCGACACCGGTCGGGCAGCTCAGCTGGGCGGAGGTGGCCTGGCCGCCGTCGCCCGAGAAGCCGGCTGTTCCGGTGCCGGCCACGGTCGTGATCACGCCGCCGCTCACCTTCCGGATCCGGCTGGTTGCCCTAGTCGGCGATGTACAGGTTGCCCTGCCCGTCGACCGCGACACCGAACGGGGCGCTCAGCTGGGCGGAGGTGGCCTGGCCGCCGTCGCCCGAGAAGCCGGCCGTCCCGGTACCGGCGAGCGTCGTGATCGTGTTGCTCCCCGAGATGCCCACCGCGCTCGGCACCGCCACCGCGCCCGCAAGCACGATCAGTGCCAGAACGCAAATCGACGGTCGTACGCGAGAAAAGCCCCTGCCGATCCTTGCCTTTCGTGGTGTGCGTCATTCCTGTCCGCCGCCTTTCGTTGGTGTGCGTCATTCCCATGCGCTCAGTTCGGCCTGCAGATCGGGTCGCCCTGGAGGAGTGAGGCGAGGTCCGCATCGGCGGCACGATCTGCCGTGTCGCTGTAGCTCGCGGGCGGATCTCCCTGCCACATCACGTCCGGTGTCACCCCGGGGCCGATGACGGTCGCTCGGAGGCGACCGACACCGGTGTGGCCGCCGTGGGGGTAGAAGCCGGAACAGAACCCGCCGAGCGGCGCGTGGGCGAGGAAGCTGTTCACCCGCCTCCAGCCTGCGCCGAGATCCGAGTCGAGCGCGTCGACGTAGATGTTGCGTCCGTAGCCGTCGAGCGGCTGACCATTCGCGACGCGATAGCCGAAGACAGGCTCACCCCGGTACCGGTAGACGCCGTACAGCTGCAGGATGCGACGGTAGGACCAGCCGAAGCGGACGGTGAGCTCCGCGGTCTCCCCGGTCCAGTGGGACAGGCGCAGCTCACGGACGGCCTGCCGGCTCGTCGGCGAGGCGCCACCGTTTGGAAGCAGCCGCTGCCAGCTCTGCAGGCCCCAGTACGAGCCGTCGGCGGCACGGCACGCGGAGACGAACCATGCGAGCGGAAGCTGAACCGGCGTGCAGGAGTTGCGCACCGAGCCGCCGCGCAGGTCGAGCCTGAACGCCACCTGGGGCACCGAGGGGGACGGCGACCGTGCGTCCACCGCGCCCCACGCGAGCACGCGGTGAGTGGAACCGCCGCTGCGGAAGCTGACCAGCGCCCGACCCGAGGCGTCGGCGCTGAGCTTCACATTGCTAGCGTTCACGCCGATCAGCTGGGACGCGGCCGCCGGCCCGGAATGCAATACCGCACCGGTCGCCGCCAGTAGGACGATCAAGAGCTTGCTCGTCTTCATTGGCCAGCACGACCGCGAACAACCCGAGTGCGCGTCGCCGTCCTCACGTGTCGCAGTGCCGGGCGAAGCCCGCGTAGGTGAGATACCGGCAGGTCGTCGGCCGGCCGATCCTGATGTTGTCCGACGTGAACGCGGCTCGGTGCAGGAGTCCCTTCGCGTACCAGAACTCGACCCGGAACCGTGGGCCGCCGCCCGTGTAGGCCGTGTACGCCGGCGAGATGACGGTGCAGCGGACGCGGACCTTCGAGAGGGCCTTGCAGCTTCCCCCGAAGATCCCTTCCTTCCGCGCCTTCGCCGAGGTGATGTCCGCCTGGGCGTCTCGGGCGAACTTGGCCGCGTCGAAGGTCGCAGCCTGAGCCGCAGTCACGAACACCGCAGCCAGAATGAGAAGAGGAACGAGCCTCAAGCCGATCAGCCGGCCTTCGCCCAGTTGGCGCCCAGCTGCGTCGTCGCCTTCTTGAGGTCGTTCGCCGTGAACGCCCGGCCGGCTTTGGCCTGCACCTCGGGCGTGAGCTGAGCGGTGTAGACGCCGACGCGGAGGAACACGTACCCGCCAACGATCGGCCCGCCGGCCTGCTTGAAGTAGACGTAGGTCGCCTCTCCGCCGGGAAGGCTGACGGTGCCGCGTGAGAATCCGGTCATTCCGGCAGGTGTCGAGGAGGGCGCGATCTTCTCGACACGGCGCTGCACCGCCCGGGCAGCGCTCACGCTCGCGTTCCGGACGATCGAGAAGCTCAGTGTCGTCTTCATCGTCGCGGCCCGTTCCGAGGAACGGCCATAGGTGCAGACGAGCGCGGAATCGACGATCGCTTTCGGCGGCTCCTTGATCAGTGTCGACGCGATCGCCTTCGTGAAGACCGAGCAAGCCTTGGGCGCGGCAAGCGGTGCCGCGCCGGACGTCGAGACGGTCGCAACGGCGACGAGCGTCGCCGCCGGCAGGGCGATCCACAGGAAGCGGCGAGTGCCGGTCATCCTCATCTGGTGTCTCCTCTCAGGTGTGCTGTGCTCGCTGTTCATCAGCAATCGCTGTCCGAGGAGCCGCAGCCGACGCCGTTTCTGTTGCA
>CAVRBW010000001.1:0-161038 GCA_963719325.1 uncultured Actinomycetes bacterium | reverse complement strand
CGCTCCAACCCCAGCGCGACCGCCTCGCGGTTCGGCAGGCCCGAGTCCCAGGCTTCCTTGATCCTCGTCAGCAGGAAGACGCCGTAGTCGGTCGCGAGACCGAACGCGGTCGCGAACAGGATGAGCGGCTGGGTCAGCTGCAGCGCGCCCTGACTTCGGTAGGAGAGCAGACCCTCGAGCCGGCCGTCCTGGAAGACGAACACGAGGATGCCGAGCGTTGCCACGAGGGTCAGCGCGTTCATCGCCAGCGTCTTCAGCGGCAGGACGAGCGACCGGGTCGCCAGGCAGAGGAGCAGGAACGTGACCACGCACAGGAGCACGAGCGCGAGCGGGAGGTGGGATCCGATCGTGTGTCTCTGGTCGAGGTACTGCGCCGTCGAGCCGCCTACCCGGGCATGGCCCGGCAAGGCCCGCAGCTCGTGCACCAGCCGCTGCGAGGCGCCGGCGAGGAAAGGCGCTCCGGACGACGCCCTCACCTCCCACACGCCGGGGCCCAGCCGCCGGAGCGGCTGCACGAGCGCGGCGTCCGGCAGGCTGCGGACCGCAGCCGCATAGGCGCGCGCCTCGGCTTCGCTCCCCTGCACGACGGCGTAGGCCGGGGTGACGGCCGACACGGAAAAGTCCTCCCGCAGCGCCGTGTCCACGACGCGTGAGCTCACCTGTGCCGGGAGCACCGACGCGTCGACGCCGGTGAATCGCACGGAGAGGAACGGCAGCCCAAGCACGACGAGCAGCGCCGTCGCCGCCAGCGCCACCGGCCACGGCCGCCGCATCAGCGCATGTGCGAGCCGGTACCAGCCGCCCTGCCGCCCCTCCCGGTGGGGCCGACGACGGACCGAGAGCGCATCCACGCGCGTGCCGAGCAGGACGAACAGGGCCGGCAGCACCGTGAGCGCGATCAGCCCGGCGAGCGGCCCCACGAGCCCGCCGGCAAGCCCCATCGAGCGCATGAACCCGAGCGGGAACACGGCCAGCGTCGCGATCGCGACGCCCACCGTCACCGAGCTGAACGCGACCGTCCGCCCGGCCGTCGCGAGCGTCGCGCGCACGGCCTCGATGCCCGGCCCCCGGCGGGCGAGCTCCTCGCGGTAGCGGGAGACGAGCAGCAGGCTGTAGTCGATCCCGAGCCCGAGACCCGCGCCGGTGACGATGTTCAGCGCGTACGTGGAGATCGGCGTCGCCTGGTCGAGCAGGCGAAGCAGGAGCAGCGCGCCGAGGATCGTCAGCGCGCCGCACAGGAGCGGCAGCAGCGCCGCGACCACGCTCCTGAACACCCAGAGAGCGAGCAGGAACAGGATCGGGAAGGCGAGCTTCTCCGCGTAGGTGAGGTCGCGCTGCACCTGCCGGTTGACCTGGGAGACGGCGAGCGCGCTCCCGCCCATCGCGGTCCCGCGGACGTCCGCCAGCCGCTTCTGCACGCGGTCGGCCGCGTCCCGCCAGAGCCGCTGCGACACGCCCGCACGCGCATAGGCGAAGACGATCGCCTCCCGCCCGTCGCGCGAGAGGAGTGGACGTCCCACGACCGGAAAGACGGACTCCGTCCGGATCAGCTTCGAGACTCGCGTCAGCCGTGCTCGGGTCGGATCGCGGACGAGCACGAGCACCTGCGGCGCAGCGGACAAGCCCGACGCCTCTTCGACCGCCTGCTCCGCGCGGAGGCTCTCGCTGCCCTGCGCGACGAAGTCGTTCGACCCGCGCCCGAGCAGGTGCGGCGTCTGCAGGCCGAACACGGCGGCGACCACCGCCAGAGCGCCGACGACCGCGAGGAGGCTCCACGGGCGGCGCGCCGCGAGCTCGGCGAACACGTTCACGGGGTCATTCTCTTCACGCCGCCAAGAGGCGGGATCCGTAGGCTGATCCGCGTGGAACGCGTGCGCGTGGACAAGTGGCTCTGGGCCTCGCGGTTCTTCAAGACCCGCGGGGCGGCGACCGAGGCCGTCCTCGGCGGGCACGTTCACGTCGACGGCCTGCGAGTGAAGCCTGCGCGCGAGGTCGCGGTCGGGAACAGGCTCGAGATCCGACGCGGGCCGCAGCGCTGGACCGTCGTCGTCACCGGCCTCGCCGACCGGCGCGGCCCGGCGAGCGTCGCCGCGACGCTCTACGAGGAGACGCCGGAGTCCAAGGCCGCCCGCGAGCAGCTCGCCGCCGATCGCCGGGTCTCGCGCCCGCTCGGGGCCGACCTCACGGCGCGGCCGACGAAGCGCGACCGCCGGCGCCTCGACGCCCTTCGCAAGGCGCAGCGAGGCCCGCGCTGAGCTCGACGCCGGCGCACGGCGGCAGCAGCAGCAGTTCCTAATCCCTCCGGCTCCACACGGCCGTACACCTTTGTGTGGGCAGCTCCGACGAGGCGCTCCTGGCTGGGCTCGCGGCCGGCGACCCGGACGCAGCGGCCGCGTTCGTGCGGCGGTTCCAGCGGCGCGTGTTCGGACTCGCGGTGACGATCCTGCGCGACCCGGCGGCAGCCGAGGATGCCGCGCAGGAGGCGTTCGTCCGGGCCTGGCGCCGCGCCGAGACCTACGACCCCAGGCGTGGGCGCGTCCTGACCTGGCTGCTCGCGATCGCTCGGAACGTGGCGATCGACGCCGCGCGGCCGAAGCGCGCCGAACCGCTCGACGCGGACCTGCTGGCGGTGCAGCTCGAGCGCAATGCCGATCGAGCCTCGGCCAACGGCGACCCGCCGGTCGAGGAGCGCGAGCAGCTCCGCAAGGCATTGGAGACGCTGCCGGTCGAGCAGCGGCGCGCCCTGCTGCTCGCCGTCTTCGGAGGCCGCACGGCAAGCGAGATCGGCGAGCTCGAACAGGTTCCGCTCGGAACCGCCAAGACCCGAATCCGCTCGGCGATGATCAGGCTGCGCACGCAGATCGAGGTGGCCGATGAGCGCTCCTGAGCGCTGTGAGGAGCTGCGCGGTCTCGCGAGCGAGCTCGCGCTCGGGATCGCCGACGGCCAGGAACGGGCCGGCCTGCTCGATCACGTCGCCGACTGCGCCGATTGCCGGAACGAGCTCGAGCAGCTCTCGATCCTCGCGGACGACCTGCTGTTGCTCGCTCCGGAGCACGAGCCGCCGCTGGGCTTCGAGCTGAGGGCGCTCCGGGCGCTCCAGCCCCGCCCGCGGGCAGCGCGTCGCCGGCGAGCCCGGCTCGTTCCCGCCCTCGCCGCGGCGTTGGTGGCCGCAGCGGTCACGGCCGGTACGCTCCTGCTCGCCTTTCGCGACGACCGCCAGCTCGCAGGCCAGTACCGAGCCACGCTCGCTCGGGCTCACGGAAGCGCCTTCACCGCCGCGCAGCTCCGCACGGTCGCCGGACGTCCCGCCGGAACGGTCTTCCTCTACCGGGGCTCGCCGAGCTGGATCATGATCACCGTCGAGGGTCGCTACCGAAGCCGCGTGGAGCGGGCCGAGCTCGTCTCGGTCGACGGTCGCCCCATCTCGCTCGAGACGTTCCGTCTCGGCTCGGGGAGCTGGGGCGGAACGCTTCCCGCCGACCCCAAGACGCTCCACCGCTTGCGACTCCTCGCAGCCGGTGGACGGATCGTGCTGACCGCGTATCTTCCCCGGGACTGGTAGGGACCGCAGGAACGCGATGAGCGTCAAGCGACTCGAGGACATCCCCGGCTTCAACATCGACCGCGTCGCCGCCGCGGCCGGCGACGATCCCGACGTCCTTCGCCTCGAGAACCTCGACACGGACGTTCCTCCTCCCGCTGCCGCGATCGAGGCGACGCGCGAGGCGATCGGCACCGACGACGCGAACAGCTGGTTGCCGTTCACGGGCCGTGACGACCTGAAGGACGCGGTTGCCGCCTATATCGAACGCCGTGGCGGCCCGCGCTACGACGGCCGGCGGGAGATCGTGATCACGGGAGGCGAGGGCGAGGCCATGCTCGACGCGCTCTTCTGTCTCACCGACCCCGGCGACGGGGTGATCCTCACCGACCCGACCTACGCGGGAATGCTGAACCGCGTTCGCCTCGTGGGCGCGGTGCCTCAGCTCGTTCCGCTCGTGGTCGTCGACGGCGCCTGGCGGCTCGATCTCGACGCCCTGCGGAGCTCGATCACCGACCGGACGCGCGTGATCTTCCTGAACAACCCGTCCTTTCCGTCCGGTTGGGCCGCAAACGACACGGAGCTCGAGGCGATCGCGACGGCCTGCGGCGAGCACGATCTCTGGCTGCTGTACTTCGCCTCGTTCGAGGGCGTGTTGTTCGACGGCCGCACGGTCGTCCACCCCGCGGCCCTCCCGGGCATGCGCGATCGCACGGTCACGGTGTCGGCGCCGTCGCACGAGCAGCGGATGATCGCCTGGCGCGTCGGCTGGGTGGTCGCGCCCAGGGCTGCAAGCGTCGCCGGCAAAGCCGGCGACGCGCGGCCGGAGGACGGGGGGGCTGCAAGCGTCGCCGGCAAAGCCGGCGACGCGCGGCCGGAGGACGGGGGGGCTGCAAGCGTCGCCGGCAAAGCCGGCGACGCGCGGCCGGAGGACGGGGGCGAGCTCGTGAACGACGTCTCGCGGGTGCACATCTACAACGGTCTGGTGCCGAGCGGTTTCGCCCAGATCGGCACGCGGGTCGCGCTCGGCGCGCCGCCGGAGGATCTCGCCGAGGCGAACGCCGAGTGGCAAAGACGGCGCGACGAGACGCTCCGGCAGCTGGCTGGACTGCCCGCGTTCCGCCCGCACGGAGGCTGGTCGTTGCTTCTCGACGTCGCCGCGCTGGGCCTCGACTGCGAGGACGTCTCGGCGCGCCTGCTGGAGGAGAAGGTCGCCGCCACGCCGATGCGAGGCTGGGGCGGCGAGGTCGCAGATCGCCACGTCCGCTTCGTGTTCAGCAACGAGCCGGTCGAGCGGCTGGCCCTCCTCGGCGAGCGGGTGCACCGAGCTCTCGCGACGGCGCGAGATACGGCCTCCTAGCGCGAGCTGGCTAGCAAGAGGGTTCGGCGAAAAGGCGCGTCACGCCGTCTTTGCCAGATCGATTGTCGGAGAACGGCCGCTCGTGCGCGGAGGCGAGACCGCGTTCTCGCCGGAGCGCAAGGACGCTCCGCAACGCGTGCCGAAGGAGGGGGTTCGCGGGGGGACCATGGGTTCCCCCGCGTCAAAGCTGCCAGGCGTTGTCGCGAAGGATCGGGACCGCGCCTCCGCCTGGTTCGATCCCGTCGACCTCGACCTCGGGCCCGCCGACCATGAAGTCGGTGTGGGCGCGTGAGCGGTTCACGCCCAGCTCCTCCAGGTCCGCGTCGTCGGGTAGGCCGTTGAGATCCAGTGCCTGCATGACCGCGGTCCCGTACGCGATGTGTGACGCGGCGTTCTCGTCGAACAGCGTGCTCCAGAATGTGATCCCGCTCCTGCCGACGCGGGAGAGCTCGTCGACGAGCGCGACCTCTCCGAGCTGCGCGGCCCCGTCGTCGAGGGCGACCTCCGCCCGCACCTCGTCGGCACCCGTCGCCGCGTCGACCTCCGTGATCCGACCGTTTGCGAAGGTCATCTCGAGGTCGTTCACAACCGTGCCGCCGATCAGGACGAGCGGCTGCGTTGCGCGCACGCGCCCCTCGGTCCGCCGGCGGTCCGGGGTCGTGAAGACCTCCTCGGTCGGGAGGTTCGGGACGTAGCGCTGCCCCGACGACGTCTCCGTGCTCGCGGCCATCCAGCGCGACTGCGGCAAGAGCCCCACGTTCAAGTCCGTGCCCGGCCCCCGGAAACGGACGGCGTCGAATCGCCGCTCGTTCAGCTGCTCGGCGCGCTCCAGGAGCATGTCGACATGGCTCTCCCAGGCGGCAGGGGCGTCCGGCTCGTCGAGGCGAACGGTTGCCCGGACTGCGTTCCACAGGCGGGCAAGGTCAGGCTCGCCGAAGACCTGCTTCGCCCAGGCGGGAGTGGGGAAGGCGACGATCGTCCACGGCATCTGGCCGCGGTCGAACGCATCCCAGTAGGCCCTGCGCAACTCGGACATCGCGGACTGCGTGACGCGCTCGGGGTCGATGCCCGCGAAGAGGTCGGGATCCGGCTCGCCGACGACGCTCACGAAGGCGGTTCCACGCTCGGCTTCCTCGGCGACCCGCTGGAGAGCCCAGGGCGGCGTCCAGCCGACCGCGTCCTCGGGGGCGAGCGCGGCCCGGGCACGGCGGACGTGGACGTCGACGTAGTTGGTGTCGACGCGCCATGCCCCCTCCCCGTACGCAACCCTCGCGATCGCACGAACGAGGGGAGCATGCTCGATGTACGCGAAGACGGTCACGTCCTGTTTCGGCTCGATGTTCACGCCGACACGCAATACGAGACGCGCGTACTCGTCGAGCTCGGCGCTTCGCCCGGCCCAGAACGTCTCTACGTCCACCTGTTGGCACGCTATCTAGAATCGTCGGGTGACGGCCGAGCCTGCAGCTTCCGCGTCGATCGCGTCCGAGCGCGAGGTGATGAGCTGGGACGACCTCGGTCGCGGCGCGCGCGAGCTCGGTACCCGCATCGTCGCCGACGGCTATCAGCCGGATCTGATCCTCGGAATCGCGCGAGGCGGGCTGCTCGTCGCCGGCGCGCTTGCCTACGCGCTCGGAGTGAAGAACTCGTTCACGATGAACGTCGAGTTCTACACCGGCGTGGACGAGCGCCTGCCGGTGCCGATGCTCCTCCCGCCCGTTCCCGACCTCGTCGACCTCCACGACGCACGGATGCTGATCGCCGACGACGTCGCCGACACCGGGCAGACGCTCGCTCTCGTGAAGGGGTTCTGCGCCGGGCAGGTCGGCGAGGTCCGCGTTGCGGTGCTCTACGAGAAGCCGCGCTCGATCGTCAGCTGCGAATACGTCTGGCGCCGGACCGATCGCTGGATCGACTTCCCCTGGAGCGCCGAGCCGCCGGTCACCGCACCGGAGACGTGACCAGCCGAACGACCACCGGCTGCTGCTCGCCTGACGCGACGCGAACCGGTGGCTCTTCTTGCGCTCGGCGGCCGGTTCCGAATCGAAGGGTCAACACGAACTCAGCCTGATGGGTGATTGACCCGGGCGGCGAACGGGCCTAAGACAGGATCATCACTTGGCGCACGTATACGGTCGACGGGCGCTCGCTCGTCGTGGATCACGCGCCCGGCGGGCAGTGGCTCGTTCGCTGTGACGACGGCCCGGAGGAGCGCGGAGCCGATCTCGCAGAGACGATCCTGGCCGCGGGTGGTGTGGATGAGCCGGGAGCGGTGTCGCGAGATGCCCAGGCGGCGTGGGCTGGGTGGGCCCGCGAGCATGCTGCGAGGATCGTCGCGGAGGCGGAACGGGAGTAACTAGCCTCGCAAGCTCGCGAGGATCTCGCCCGTGTCCGGGAACCGACCCTCCTGCTGCTTCGAGAAGACGAGTCGCCCGTCGGCGATCACGTCGAACTGGCTCTTCTCGCCTTCGATGTCTACGGCGTCGTACCCCTCGGTCTTCAGCGCGGCTGCGAGACTCGCGGCCCGTTCGTCGTACCCGCTTCAGACGGGGCAGTAGAAGATCTCGACCTTCACGAGACAGACTGTAGAGCCTGGGGTCGGATCTCCGAGGCCGAGGAGCAGCCGGCGAGACCGAGCGTGAGGTCGAAGTCGGCGACGAAGTTCCGGATCACCTCGCGGACGCCCTGTTCGCCGGCGAGCGCGAGCCCGTAGACGTACGGGCGCCCGATCAGCACCGCCGTCGCGCCGAGGGCGAGCGCCTTGAACGCGTCGGCGCCGCCGCGTACGCCGCTGTCGAGCAAGACGGGGATCCTCCCGCCGACCGCCTCGACGACCGCCGGCAGCGCGTCGAGGCTGGCGATCGAGCCGTCCACCTGCCGGCCACCGTGGGTGGAGACGACGATCCCGTCCACGCCGTGGTCGACGGCGAGCCTGGCGTCGTCGGGGTGGAGGACGCCCTTGAGCAGGATCGGCAACGTCGTCAAGGCGCGAAGCCACGGCACCTCGTCCCACGTCAGCGAGGGCCGCGAGTAGATCGTCAGGAACTCGCGCACCGCCGCGACCGGCAGGCCCGAGCGCAGGTTCGGAAGGAACCGCCCCGGAAAAGACCGCGTCGTCTGGAACAGCGAGCGGAGCGCCGTCAGCGTCGGCGGGCCGGAGCGCTCGAGCCGGGCCGGCCGGAGCAGGTCGCGAAAGACGGGGTCGCTCGTGTACTGGGCGATCCCCTTGCCGAGGGCGAACGGGAGGTACGCGAGATCGAGGTCTCGGCAGCGCCAGCCGAGCATGGTCGTGTCGAGCGTGACCACGATCGCCTCGCAGCCGCAGGACTCGGCTCGGCGCACGAGACTCGCGACGAGCTCGTCCGACGTGCTCCAGTACAGCTGGAACCAGCGCGGAGCGTCGCCCATCGCCTGCGCGCAGTCCTCCATCGGCCGCGAGGCCTGGTTGGAGAAGATCATCGGGACGCCTTCCGCGGCCGCAGCCCCGGCGACCGCCACGTCGGCGTCGCGGTGCGCAAGCTCGAGCACGCCGATGGGGGCGAGCAGGAACGGCGACGGCAGGCGGCGGCCGAGGAGCTCGACCGAGACGTCGCGCTCGGAGACGTCGCGGAGGACGCGGGGCACGATCCGGCGGCGCTCGAACGCGGCCCGGTTGGCGTCGATCGTGCTCTCGAGCCCCGCGCCGCCGGCGACGTAGGCGTAGGCCCGTCGGGACATGCGCCGGCGCGCGGCCGCTTCGAGCTCGGCGGCGTCGAACGGGACGAGCGGACCCCGCCCACGCAAGCCCGACAAGTAGACCTGCGATTGCCGGGTCCGGCCGAACTGCCCGCCGACCGTGACGTTCACGGCGCGATGCTACGCCGCTGCTACGGCTCGTGGATGCGGTACGGCACGCTCGTGGTTGTTCTCCTGGAGCCGAAGCCCGGAGGACGCACAGGCAGGGACACGCTTAGCCTCGCGCTGCCTCGAGCCGGCGTGCAACCTCGGGCCAGTTGACGACGTTCCACCAGGCCGCGAGGTAGTCGGGTCGCCGGTTCTGGTAGTTGAGGTAGTAGGCGTGCTCCCAGACGTCGATCCCGAGCAGGGGGACGTCCCCGTTCGAGATCGGGCTGTCCTGGTTGGGCGTCGAGTAGACGGCGAGACCGGTGCCGTCCCAGACGAGCCAGCTCCAGCCGCTGCCGAAGCGCTTGACGCCGGCGTCGTTCACCTGCTCCTTGAGCTGGTCGAGACCGCCGAAGGTGTCGGCGATCGCGGCTGCGAGCGCGCCGTCGGGCTCGCCGCCGCCGCCCGGACCCATGATCTGCCAGAAGACCGAGTGGTTGGCGTGGCCGCCGGCGTTGTTCCGAACCGCAGTGCGGATGTCCTCGGGCAGGATGTCGAGCTCGCTGAGCACGTCCTCGACGGAGCGGTCGGCCCACTGCGTTCCGGCGAGTGCCTTGTTGGCGTTGTCGACATACGCCTGGTGGTGCTTCCCGTGGTGGATCTCCATCGTGCGCGCGTCGATGTGCGGCTCCAGCGCGGCGTGGTCGTACGGCAGTGCGGGTAGCTCGAACGGCATCACTCGCCTCCTCTTAGGTCGGTACCGCGATTCTCGCAAACGTAGGATGGGCTGCGATGGGGGTCGTTCTCGGGTGCGGCAACTTCGGCGGCATCGGCTCGGCGCCCGAGTTCTTCGGCCGGGGCGAGACGCGCGCGGAGGCGTTCGCGCTCATGGACGCAGCGTGGACGCTCGGCCTACGGTGGTTCGACACCGCCGATGCCTACGGAGGCGGTCGCAGCGAGACCTGGATCGGCGACTGGATTCGCGAGACCGGCAACCGGCCCCGGATCACGACCAAGACGTTCAACCCGATGGAAGCCGGGGGAGATCGGGGCCTCTCGCGCGACCGGGTCCGGCGCCAGGCCGAGTCGAGCCTCGAGCGGCTTTCCGTCGAGCGGATCGACCTCTACCTCACCCACGAGCCAGACCCGGAGACGCCCGTCGAGCAGACCCTGCGTGCGTTCGAGGAGCTCGCCGGGCAGGGCCTGGTCGACCGTTGGGGCGTGAGCAACGTCGACACGGGCGGGCTGCGCGAATGGCTCGCCGTCGGCACGCCGGCGCTGGTCCAGAACTCCTACTCGCTGCTCGATCGCGGCGACGAGGACGGCGTGATTCCGCTGTGCGTGGAGCACGGGATCGAGTACCAGGCGTTCAGCCCGCTCGCCGGAGGCTGGCTGACCGGCAAGTACCGCCGCGACGCCGAGCCCCCACCCGGGTCGCGCATGACGATGCGCCCCGAGCCGTACCTCCACCTCGAAGAGGACCGGGTCTACGACGCCCTCGAGGCGCTGGAGCAGCATGCAGCCTCGCACGGCGTGAGCATGGCCGGCCTCTCGCTCGCCTGGGCGCTCGGTGGGATCTCGTCTGCGGTCGTCGGGCCACGGCACCCCGGGCAGCTCGAGCCCGTCCGGCAGGCGCTGGCGTTGGAGCTCTCGCCCGAAGAGCGTGACGAAGTAGGCTCGCTCTTCCGGTGACTGTCGCTCGCCTTCGGCTCGCTCTCGCGGGGGAAACGGCCGGTTTCCCCCGCGAGCCCCCTTCCCCAAACCCGCTTGTACCTCAGAAGCCTTCGGGAGCCGCGCCCGCCATGTCGGTCGCGGCGACGGGATCCTGCGCGCGCAGCGAGGTTGCTCTATGAGCGTATTGATCCTCAACGGCGAGGAAGTCGAAGCGCTCCTCGACCTGCCCGGCTGCATGGCGGCGATGGAGCAGGCGCTGATCGGGCTGGCGCAGGGCGATTTCCACCTGCCGCTCCGCCCGGTCGTCCGTCCGCCGGGCGAGCCGACCTTCCTCGGACTGATGCCGACCTACCGGGCCGGCGAGCGCCCCCTGTACGCGTTGAAGACGGTCGCGGTCGCCCCGGAGAACGCCGCGCGGGGGCTCGACCCGCACCAGGGCACGGTCACGCTGTACGACGGCATCACGGGATCGGTCGTCGCGATCATGAACGCGACGCCGATCACCGCGATCCGCACCGCCGCGGTGTCGGGGGTGGCGACGAGGACGCTGGCACGCGCCGACGCGCGCGAGCTCGCGATCGTCGGCGCCGGTCACCAGGCCGGGCCGCACATGGCCGCGATGCTCGAGGCTCGCCCGTTCGAGCAAATCCGAATCGCCAGCCGCACGTTCGAGAGCGCGCAGCGGCTCGCGGCCGAATGGCCGCTGGCGACCGCCGTCGAAAGCGCCGAGGAGGCGGTTCGCGGAGCGGACGTCGTCTGCACCGTCACGTCGTCCGCCGAGCCGGTCGTGCTCGGCGAGTGGCTCGAGCCCGGCGCCCACGTCAACGCCGTCGGAGCGTGCTTCCCGCACACGCGAGAGCTCGACGCGACCGCGGTCGCCCGCGCATCGCTCTTCGTCGACCGGCGCGAGTCGGCCGAGAACGAGGCAGGCGACTACTTGCTGGCGCTGCAGGACGGCGCGATCGACGAGGGCCACATCAAGGCCGAGCTCGGCGACGTGCTCACGGGCACGACGGCCGGCCGGAGCTCGGACGACGAGATCACGCTCTTCGAGTCGCTGGGCCTCGCCGTCGAGGACCTCGCCGCGGCCGAATACCTCGAGCGGCGGGCGCTGGAGACGGGTACCGGGCTCACGGTCGAGTTTTGAGTTCCTAACGCAATGAGTGGTTGTGCTCCCAGGGCGCGCTGGACGGCACGCTGCTTCGTCCTCAGTCGCGCCCATAGCCTCAGCTATGGGCGCTCCCTGCGTCCTTGCATCGCACTCGCCCAGCGCGCCCCGGGAACGAACACCCACTACGTTAGGAGCTCATGATCCCGCTCGCCGAGATCGAGCGGGCGCGGGAGCGCATCGCGGGCGCGGCCGTGCGCACTCCCCTCGTCCGCATGCCGGACACGGACATCTGGCTGAAGCTCGAGAACCTGCAGCCGATCGGCTCGTTCAAGATCCGCGGCGCGACGAACGCGATCCGGGCCGCCTCTCCCGACGCGGTCGCAGCCGGGGTGGTCACGGCCAGCGCCGGCAACATGGCCCAGGGCGTCGCGTGGGCAGCGCGGGAGGCCGGTGTCGCGGCGACGATCGTCGTTCCCGATCACGCCCCGCAGACGAAGCTCGACGCGATCGAGCGTCTCGGTGGGCGCGTCGTCAAGGTTCCGTACGAGCGCTGGTGGCAGGCGATCGAGGAGTCGCGGTTCGACGGCGTCGACGGTCTCTTCGTCCATCCCGTCCAGGACGAGCTCGTGATGGCGGGAAACGGAACGATCGGGCTCGAGCTGGTCGAGGACCTGCCTGAGCTCGACACGGTGCTGATCCCGTTCGGCGGCGGCGGCCTGACGACCGGGATCGCAAGCGCGGTGAAGCAGCTGCGTCCCCAGACGAAGGTGTACGCCTGCGAGCCGGAGACGGCCCCCGCGGTCACGGCCGCGCTCGCCGCCGGCGAGCCCGTCGAGGTCGAGTACAGACCTTCATTCGTGGACGGCGCCGGCGCGCGCAAGGCGCTCCCGGGGATGTGGCCCTACGTGCGCGAGGTGATCGACGGCGCGCATGTGGCGACCCTTGACGAGGCGGCCGCGGCGATCCGTCTGCTCGCCGAGCGGGTGCGGGTGATCGCCGAGGGAGCGGGCGCACTCGCCCCCGCGGTCGCGCTGTCCGGACGCGCAGGCGGGGGCAGGATCGTGTGCATCGTCTCCGGCGGCAACATCGACGTATCCACGCTGACAACGATCCTCCGCGGCGACACGCCGCGCTCTGATTAGCTTTGGGCGATGCTCGAGGTCGGTGAGCGCTTTCCCGTCGAGAAGCTTCCGGTCAAACCCGAGGGCGCGGCGGTGGTCTACTTCTACCCCGCCGATCTCACGCCGGGCTGCACCATGGAGGCAAAGGCCTTCAGCGACCGGTACGACCGCTTCCGCGACGCTGGCTACGAGGTGATCGGCGTCAGCGTCGACAGCGACGAGCGTCACGACGAGTTCCGGGCCGAGTGCGGGCTTGCCTTCCCGCTCGTCGCCGACGAGGGTGCGAGGCTCACCGGCGAGCTCGACCTGCTGAAGGACTACGGCGAGTACGGCATGCTCGCGCGCCGCGTCACCTTCCTGCTCGACGGTGACGGGCTCGTCCAGAAGGTGTGGGACGTGACCGACGCCGGCGCGCACCCGGACGAGGTGCTGGCGGCCGTCACCGAATGAAGCGCTCGCCTTCGGCTCGCTCCCGCGGGGGGAACAGCCATTGCACGCGAAGCGTGCGAAGCAAACAGGGCCCCCCGTCGCGGGGCGCCGAGGGCGCCCCGCGAACCCCCCTCCCCAAACCCGTTCGCACCCCAGCAACCGACGTGAGCCGCGCCCGCCATGTCGGTCGCGGCGGCGAAGAGCCCACTTCGGAGTGCCATTCATGACGGTCGAGGCGGTGCACAAGTCGTACGAGGCCTTCAATCGCGGCGACCTCGCGGCAGCGCTCGCGATGATGGACGACGGGATCGTCTGGCACCAGGCACAGGGCCTCCCCCACGGCGGCGTCTACAACGGGCTGGCAGCCGTCCGCGCCTCCGTCTTCGACCCGATCGAGGACGCGTGGTGGGAGGATTTCCGTGCCGATCCGGACGAGGTGATCGGGCTCGGCGACGACGTCGTCGTGATCGGCCGGTACACGGCGAAGGCGAAGCAGACCGGCAACCCGCTGGACGTCCCCTTCGCGCACCTCTGGCGCTTCCGAGGAGGCCGCGCGGTGCGATTTCACCAGTTCACCGACACGCGCGGCTGGGTCGAGGCGCTCGGAGGCGGCGCATGAGAACCGGTGCCAGGCACGGGTTACGGAACTGCGCGGCTTTGTCCGCATGCCGTCATTTGCAGGGGCTTCGTGGCGAAAACCGGTGCCAGGCACGGGTGAAATGAGCCGCGGCTACGTCGTCCAGGCGAGCGACGTCGACGCCCGGCAGGAGAGCGGGACCGCGGAGGCGCGCGTCACGATCGACCGCGCCTGCGGCTGCGAGCGGCTCGAGCAGCGCGTGCTCCGGTTCGGTCCCGGGCGCTCGGAGGAGCGGCAGACGGGCGACCGCCAGGAGGTCCTCTACGTGGTGTCGGGCCGCGGCATGCTGCGCACAGCGGGCGAGGATCACGAGCTCGAGCCGGACACCGGCGCCTTCCTCGTGCCAGGAGACCGCTACGAGATCGAGAACCCCGGGCCCCAGGACGTCGTCATCGTCTCGGCCAGCGCCCCGTGCGAAGCTTCCGAACGCTCCCGGGTGACGGTGCGCTACGCAGACCGGCCGGTCTTTCCCGCCAGCCCGAACCGCGAGTTCCGCTTCCTCGTCAACGATGACTCCGGCTGCCTCGACGTCACCCAGTTCGTCGGCGTCATCCCGCCGGGGCGGGCGCCGATGCACAGCCACACCTACGACGAGGTCGTCTACGTCGTCGACGGCGAGGGCGTTCTCCACCTCGGAGGGCGCGACACGCCGCTCGGGCCAGGCTCGTGCATCCACCTGCCGCCGCTCGAGGAGCACTGCCTCGAGAACACCGGACCGACACCGATGAAGGTGCTTGGCGTGTTCCACCCGTCAGGCGACCCCGCGTCACGAGCGCCCAGCACTAACGAATAGCCCCCCCTTGGCGTCCTAGCCTGCACGGACTACCATCCGCGGATTCCCCCCACCGCAAGGAGAGAGACTGCATGCGGAGATACCGATTCATGCTTCCCCTCGTGGCCGGCGCGCTTGCGCTCGCCGCCGCGACCGCCGCGTTCGCGCGGCCGAGCCACACGACTTCCGCGGCGAAGTCGGAGGCGATCAGCTGCAGCAGCACGATGAAGCTCGCGCTCGTCACGCCGCTCACTGGCGGTGCCGGCTTCCTCGGCAACGAGCAGCTCAGCTGGGCGAAGTACGCGATGAAGTCCCTGCCGAAGTCGCTTGGGCTGAAGGTCACGCTCGTCACCGGTGACACGCCCGTCGAGCAGGGCCCCGCGCCCGCTCAGTCGCTGGCCCAGAAGTACGTGGCCGACAAATCCGTCGTCGGCATCATCGGCCCGTCGACGTCCGGTGCTGTGGCAGCTTCGAGCCAGACGTACTTCCAGGCCGGCATCGCGCACATCTCGGAGTCGGCGACTCGAACGTCCTTCACCCAGGGCTCCCCCAAGGAGGCGACACCCGCCTTCTTCCGGGTCGTCCCGGGCGACTACGTCCAGGGCCCGAGCGACGCCAACTTCATGGTCTCGAAGCTGAAGGTCAAGAAGGTCGTCATCCTGGACTTCCAGGAGCCCTACTCGCTCGGCCTCGCCGATGCGGCGGAGAGGGTGTTGAAGTCGAAAGGCGTGTCGACGATCCGCCTCTCGGCTCCGAACACGACGACGGACTACTCGTCCTACGTGACCAAGGTGCCGAGCGACGCCGACATCGTCTTCTTCCCGACGCAGAAGCCGCCGGACGCACAGACGTTCGCACGGCAACTCGTCGAGCAGGGCAAGAAGGCGAAGGTGTTCGGCGGCGATGGATCTAATGCTCCTGACCAGTTCAAGACGCCGGGCGCGTACGTATCCAACTTCGCACCCGACATCACCGGCATCGCGGCCGACAAGGCGCTCGTCGCCGGCTGGAAGAAGGACAACCCCGGCAAGACCGTCGGCTCCTTCGGACCGCCGACCTACGGGGCGATCCAGGTGATGCTGAACGCGATCAAGCGCGCGTGCAACGCGGGTCATGGCAGCCTCGCCAACCGCCGCGCCATCGTGCGCCAGGTCAAGCGAGTCAAGATCAAGAACTGGATCCTCGGCGGAAGCTTCGCCTTCAGCACGAAGTCGAACGATCCGCTGAACGCGAAGTTCTACATCTTCCAGATCCAGTCCGACGGCTCGTACAAGCTGGTCGGTTAGACCGGAACGTGGTTGACGCCGTGCGGCCCGGCCCCGTCCGGGCCGCACGCGTCTGAGAGGATCGGCGTCGCGCCGTGGACACCGACAAGTTCATCCAGCTGACGGTCGACGGGCTGACGCTGGGCAGCGTCTACGCGTTGATCGCGCTCGGCTACACGCTCGTCTACGGCGTCCTCAAGCTCCTCAACTTCGCGCACGGCGACGTGTTCATGGTCGGCTCGTACATCGGCTTCGGCGTGCTCCAGGTGCTCGGCGGCTCGGCCGATCCGGTCGTGCCCGGCTGGGCAGTCCTGATCCTGATCGCCCTGGCCGCGATGGCCGGTTGCGCGCTCCTCGGCGTCGTGATCGAGCGCTTCGCCTACCGGCCGCTGCGCGACGCGCCGCGAATCGCGCCGTTGATCAGCGCGCTCGGGGTCTCGTTCTTCCTGGCGTACTCGATGCAGCTCCTGTTCGGCGCGCAGCAGCGCGACTACGACACGTTCTCGCTGGACGGCGGCGCCCTCTACTTCAAGGGCTTCCACATCGGCGGCGTGCGAGTGCCGCTGATCCGCGACATCGTCATCGCCTCGGCGTTCGCGCTCATGTTCATGCTCTGGTTCCTCGTCAACAAGACGCGCACCGGAAAGGCGATGCGGGCGACGTCGTACGACCGCGAGGCCGCCGCGATGATGGGCATCGACATCGACCGCGTGATCGTCTTCACCTTCGTCCTCGGCTCTGCCCTCGCCGGCGCGGCGGGTGTGCTTTTTGCGCTGCGGGTCCCGACTGGTGTATCGATCGGTTTCGTCTCCGGCCTGAAGGGCTTCACCGCAGCGGTCATCGGCGGGATCGGCTCGGTGCCGGGCGCGATGGCCGGCGGGCTGATCCTCGGCTTCGCCGAGTCCTACACGGCGGGCTACTGGCCTGGTGAAGCAGGCACGCGCTGGACCGACCTCGTCGTCTTTTCGCTCCTGATCGTCTTCATGGTGTTCCGTCCACAGGGCCTCCTCGGTCGGCCCGACATCAAGAAGGTCTAGGTGTCCGACAGCACTCCAGAGCTTCCGCCCGGCCCCGACGCCCCCGTCACGTCGCCCGGAATCGGGCGCGACGAGTGGGTCGCACGCCATCTCGACCGGCGGCTGCCGCCTCCGCTGGGAGCGATCGAAGCACGGCTGCGCCGAGCTCCCTGGTGGGCCTGGCTCGCGCTCTTCGTTGCCGCGTCCTCGCTGCTTCCCGTCTTCTCCAGCAGCGGCTACGTGCGCCGGGTCGGCTTCGACACCGTGCTCTACATGCTCCTCGCGCTCGGCCTGAACGTCGTCGTCGGCTGGGGCGGCCTGCTCGACCTCGGCTACGTCGCGTTCTACGGCGTCGGCGCCTACTCCTACGCGCTGCTCGACTCCGACCACTACGGGATCCACATGTGGTCCGTCGCCTCGCTGCCGTCGATCATGATCATCGGAGCGATCGTCGGGCTGCTGGTCGGGCTGCCGTCGCGACGGCTGAGCGGGGACTACCTCGCGATCGTGACCCTGTTCTTCCTCCAGCTCTTCCAGACGCTGATGGTGAACGGCGACCAGGTCTTCGGCCACAACGTGACCGGCGGCGCGAACGGGCTCCTGCGAGTCGACCCGCTCGACCTGTTCGGCCACGACCTGGCGGTCCAGCACGAGGGCGTCTTCGCGGTCTCGTACTACTACGTCGCCCTCGGCTTCTTCGCCGTCGTCTTCGTCGCGCTGCGGTTGGTGAACGAATCGCGCACCGGGCGGGCATGGCGCTCGCAACGCGAGGACCCGCTCGCGGCCGAGGTGATGGGCATGCCGGTCAACTGGCTGAAGCTGATGAGCTTCGCGTTCGGCGCCGCGGTTGCCGCGCTGACGGGCGGCCTCTTCGCGGCCCTCAACGCCAGCGTCTTCCCGCTCACCTTCTACTTCGTCCTGCTGATCACCGTGTACACGATGGTGATCCTCGGCGGGCAAGGCAGCCAAGCCGGGGTGGTGCTGGGCGCAATCGTGATCAGCGTCCTGCTCGAGCTCCTTCGCGACCCCGGCCACTCGCGCTACGTCTTCTACGTGATCCTCGGACTCGGGCTCGTCATCTCCTTCCGCCTGTCCCGGCGGCTTCCGATCCTGGCCGCCGCGACGATCGGCTTCGGCTTCGCCGCACATGCGGTCGCCGACGCGATCGACCACTCGTGGGTGGCAGGCACGGCAGGCGGCTGGGCGTCCGACTGGGTGATCGTGCCGGCCGACCTGGCGGACTGGCTGCCGCCGGTGGCCTACATCTCGCTGATCGGGGCGACGCTCGGCCTGACACTCATCCGCGGATTGGTCAGGACCCTTCTCCTCGTGCCGGTGCTCTACCTGGCGGCCTTTGTCTGGGAGAACGTGATGCAGGTGAAGCCCGAGCCGACCCGCTACATCGTGATCGGCGTGATCCTCGTCAGCCTGATGATCGTGCGGCCGAACGGGCTGCTCGGCGAGAAGCGCGTGGAGATCGTTTGATGGTCGCTCGCCTCCGGCTCGCTCACACGGGGCCGCCGCAGGCGGCCCCGTGGGGGCTGTGCCAATCGGCCCGCTTCGCGGGCGGGGCCGGTTTCCCCCGTGTGCCCCCTTCCCCGAACCCCCTCGCACCTCAGCAGCCGCTACGAGCCGCTCCCGCCATGTCGGTCGCGGCGGCGGAAAGCAGAATCAGGGAAGCAAACCGATGAGCGCGCTGCTCGAGCTGCGCCAGGTCTCGCTCTCGTTCGGCGGCCTGCGGGTCGTCACCGAGCTCGATCTCGTGATCAAGGAGGGCGAGATCGTCAGCCTGATCGGGCCGAACGGCGCCGGGAAGACGACACTTTTCAACCTGATCACCGGGATCTACCAGCCGGACGAGGGGGAGATCGTCCTCGACGGCCGCAACATCGCCGGGGTCGCGCCGCACCGGATCAACGAGCTCGGCGTGGCGCGGACGTTCCAGACGCTGCGGCTGTTCCTGAACATGACCGTGAAGGAGAACGTGATGGCGGCCGCCTACGGGAAGACGAAGGCCGGCCCCTTGCGAGCGATGCTCCGCACGCCGGGGATGCGGCGTGAGGAACGCGAGATCCAGCGTCTCGCCGAGGACTGCCTCGGCTTCTTCGGCCAGCGGCTGATGGGCTACCGCTGGGACCAGCCCGCGTATTCGCTGTCGTACGCGAACCGGCGGCGTCTCGAGATCGCCCGCGCGACGGCGACGAAGCCGCGGATCCTGTTGCTCGACGAGCCGGCAGCGGGCATGAACCCGACCGAGACCCACGAGATCACCGCGCTGATCAGCAGGCTCCGCGAGGAGGGCGGCTACACGATCCTCGTGATCGAGCACGACATGCACTGCGTCGAGGGCTGCTCGGATCGAGTGGTGGCGCTCGACCACGGGGTGAAGATCGCGGAGGGCTCCTTCGATGCCGTCGCCACCGATCCGAAGGTGGTCGAGGCCTACCTCGGACTGAGCGGCACGGACCGGAAATGAGCACGAACGGCCACCCGCTCCTGCGCCTGGAAGGCGTGAACACCTACTACGGGCTGATCCACATCCTCCAGGACGTGAACATCGAGGTGCGGGAGGGCGAGCTCGTGTGCCTGCTCGGCGGCAACGCCTCGGGCAAGTCGACGACGCTGAAGACGATCCTCGGCATCGTCCGTCCGAGGACCGGTCGTGTCCTGCTGAGCGGCGAGGACGTCACTCGCCGGCCGACCAGCTACCGGATCGCGCGCGGGATCGCGATCGTGCCCGAGAACCGCCGGCTGTTCGCGCCGATGACCGTGCTGGAGAACCTGCAGATGGGCGCGTACCTGCGCGGCGGACCGTCGAAGGACGACTTCGACCGGGTCTACTCGCTCTTCCCGAAACTCCACGACCGGCGCAATCAGCTCGCCGGCACGCTCTCGGGCGGCGAGCAGCAGATGGTCGCGATGGCGCGCGCGCTGATGGCCCGGCCGAAGCTGATGTTGATGGACGAGCCCTCGATGGGCCTCGCGCCGGTGCTCGTCGAGCAGAACTTCCAGATCATCAAGGAGGTGCACGAAGCGGGAGTCGCGATCCTGGTCGTGGAGCAGAACGCGAACGTCTCCCTCTCGATCGCCGACCGCGGCTACGTCCTCTCCACCGGCCGGCTGGTGCTCGAGGGAAAGGCCGGCGAGCTCCTCGAGCACGAAGACCTCCGCAAGGCCTACCTCGGCCGCTAGAGCCGTGACCCAGGGACAGTCCCTGGAACCAACCGTCCACAGCACCCCTGCGAAGAGGGCCTCGAGCAGGGCTTTACAGGGACAGTCCCTGGAACGCGCCGTCCACAGCTCACTGGCGTAGGCTTCCGGCGGTGGCGGTGCAAACCGGCAGGGTCGGCGCGGCGATCCGAGGCGAGTTCCCGATCCTCGCGCACACGACGTACCTCAACTCGTGCTCGCAGGGCGCGCTTTCGCACCGGGTTCGGGCCGCCTACGAGGAGTACCTGGACGGCTGGGACGAGCGGGGAGCGGAGTGGGCTCACTGGGTCGAGCGTGCCGAGTCCGCCCGCGCCGCCTTCGCGCGCCTGCTCCACGCCGGCCCTGACGAGGTCGCGGTCACGACCTCCGTCAGCCAGGGCGTCAGCGGAATCGTGAGCGCGCTGCCGCTCGAGCGTGGCAGCCGGACGAAGATCGTGATCAGCGAATACGAGTTCCCGACGGTCGGCCAGATCGCGCACGCGCAGGAGCTCCGCGGGGCCGAGGTCGTCCACGTCCGCCCGGAGGCCGACGGATCGATCCCGCCGGAGCGATTCGCGGACGCGATCGACGAGCGGACCGCTCTCGTCTGCTGCACCACCGTCTCGTACCGGACCGGCCATCGCCACGACGTGGCCGAGATCGCCCGGATCGCACATGCCGCCGGCGCACTCTGCCTCGCCGACTCGTACCAGGCGCTCGGCGCGATCGACTTCGACGCGCCGGCGCTCGGCGTCGACTTCGCCACCGGCGGAACGGTCAAGTACCTGCTCGCCTCCGCCGGCCTCGGCTTCCTCTACGTCCGCCGCGAGCTGCTCGGCACCCTCCTCCCCACCCAGACCGGCTGGTTCGCGGACGAGGACATCTTCCAGATGGACATCTCCGACTACTCGCCGGCCGCGGACGCGAGACGATTCGACGCCGGCACGCCGCCCGTTCCGAACATCTACGGCGGCGTCGCCGGGATGTCGCTGATCGAAGAGGCCGGCGCCGCCGCGATCGAGGAGCACGTCGCCGGGCTGACGACGCGGCTGATCGAGGGCCTGGACGAGCTCGGCGCGACGGTCGTGACGCCGCACGATCCCGCTCCAGCGCGGGCCGCTCGTATGCGTCCGCTCGACGGACGTGCACGCCCTCGTCGCCAGGCTCGCCTCCGAGCGGATCGTCTGCTCGGAGCGCGACTCGAACCTGCGCATCGCCCTGCACCTGTACAACGTCGAGGACGACGTCGACCGCGTGCTCGACGCGCTCCGCGAGCATCGCGCCTTGCTCGCGCGAGGTAGCGACAGTCCCCCGGACGCGACGACGACCGCCCATTAGACTCGCCACGTGCTGCTTCGCGAGCTCGACTACGCGCGCCCGGGATCCGTCGACGAGGCGGTGAGGCTCCTTTCCGCCCGAGACGACGCGCGCGCGCTCGCAGGCGGCCAGAGCCTCGTCAACGTGATGAAGACGCGGGTCGCCGCGCCGGAGCTCGTCGTCGACCTGAACCGGATCGACGCGCTGCGTGGCATCCGCGGCGCCGGCGGCGCGCTCGAGATCGGCGCGATGACCACGTACTCGGCGATCGTCGACTCCCCGGAGGTGGCGTCGGCGCGCCCGATCCTCGCCGAGGTCGCCCGCACGATCGCCGACGTCCAGGTCCGGAACCGGGGAACGATCGGCGGCAACGTCTGCTCGAACGACCCGACGAACCACTTCCCGCCGGTCCTCGTCGCCCTCGGAGCCGAGTTCACCATCGTTGGCGCAGAAGGCGAGCGCACGGTCTCCGCCGAGGAGTTCTTCGAGGGCGTCTACCTCACCGCTGTGCAGCCCGGGGAGCTGTTGACGGGCGTTCGCATTCCGGCCAAGGGCGAGACGCGCGACGGGTGGGCCTCGGTCACGCTCGGCAAGGACGGGACCGGGATCGTCAACGTCGCTGCCGCAGTCTCCGGCGGCACCGCGCGGCTCGCGATCGGTTGCGTGGCCGCGACACCGGTGGTGGTCACGGCGAGCGCGGACGAGACGGCCGTGAGAGATGCCGTTCGCGCCGCGGAGCTGGACCCGCCAGCCGACGTGCACGCCTCGGCCGAGTACCGGCGGCACCTCGCCGAGGTGCTCGCCGCCCGCGCCGTGAGGGACGCCTCGTGAGCGACCACACGATCGGGGTCTCGGTGAACGGCGAGCGCTACGAGCGTGAAGTCGAGGCGCGCAAGCTGCTCGTCCACTTCATCCGGGACGACCTCGACCTGACCGGCACGCACGTCGGCTGCGACACCGGCAACTGCGGCGCCTGCACGGTGCTGCTCGACGGCCGCGCCGTGAAGAGCTGCATGCTGCTCGCCGCCCAGGCCGACGGCGCGGAGATCACCACCGTCGAGGGCCTCGCGCCCAGGACGGCGAGCCGAACGCGCTCCAGCGCGCGTTCTCGGAGCACCACGGCCTCCAGTGCGGCTACTGCACGCCGGGAATGCTGATCAGCGCCACGTACCTGCTCTCGCAGAACCCGGCGCCGAGCGAAGAGGAGATCCGCCGCGGGATCCAGGGCAACATCTGCCGCTGCACCGGCTACGTGAACATCGTCAAGGCGATCGAGGCGGCAGCCGGTGAGTGAGACGACCGTCGCCCCGGCCCAGGTCGAGCTCGAGGTCGGCTACGCCGGCAAGAGCGTCCCGCGCAAGGAGGACAAGCGCCTCGTGCAGGGGGAGGGCGTCTTCGCGGACGACGTGAAGCGGCACGGGATGGGCTACGTCCACTTCGTCCGCTCCCCGTACGCCCACGCCGAGATCGTCTCCGTCGACGTCTCGCAGGCGGAGGCGCTCGAGGGCGTCTACGGGACGCTCACCCCCGACGAGGTCGCCGAGCTGACCGATCCGTTCTTCGAGCTGACGACGGCACCGGGCAACCAGATCGAGGACTACGCGCTCGCCGTCGGCAAGGTGCGGCACATCGGCGAGCCGGTGGTCGCCGTCGTCGCCGCGACGCGGGAGATCGCTCGTGACGCCGCCGATCTCGTCGAGGTCGAGTACGAGCCGCTCGACCTGCTCGTCGACGCGCGCCGGGCGCAGGACGAGGACGCACCCGTCCTGCACGACGGCGCCGGCACGAACGTCGTCTGGTCGGGCACGTTCGACTGGGGCGACGTCGACGGGGCGCTGAAGGCGGCTGACCGGATCGTCAAGATCGAGGAGCTGCACTTCGACCGGTTCTCCTCCACGCCGCTCGAATGCTCGGCGGCGCTCGTGGAGTACGACCGCGGCACCGGCCAGTTCACGCTCCACTGCAATCATCAGATGCCCGGCATCGCCGCGATCTGGATGGGCCCTGCGCTTCGCGTCCCGCTCGACCGGCTCCGCTTCGTCACCCAGGACATCGGCGGCGCCTTCGGCAACAAGATCACGACGCACACGTACCTGACCGCCTGCTGCCTGCTCGCGCGGAAGCTCAAGCGCCCGATCCAGTGGACCGAGTGGCGCACCGACCAGCACACGGCGAACGCGCACGGGAACGAGCGCTGGTTCCACGAGATCGAGGTCGCCGTGCAGAACGACGGGACGATGCTCGGCTTCAAGGTGAAGGCGCTCGACGACTGCGGCGCCTTCCCACGCTACGAGCCGCTCGGCTGCATCATCTGGGCCCAGGTCACTCCGGGCGTCTACCGCTGGCGCAACATCCGGGTCGACTTCACCCAGGTGGTGACGAACAAGTCGCCGGTCGCCCCGAACCGCGGCTACTCCCGCATGCAGCAGCTCTGGCTGACCGAGCGGATCTGCGACATCGTCGCCCACGAGCTCGGGCTGGACCCGGTCGACGTGCGAAAGCGCAACTACGTGCGCACCGACGAGATGCCCTACGAGACGCCGAACGGGTGCGTGTACGACTCGGGCGACTACGCCCGCTGCCTCGACATCGCGCTCGAGCTGATCGACTACGAGAGCGCCCGCGCCCGCCAGGCCTCAGGCGGCGGCAAGCTGATCGGGATCGGAATCGGCTCGACCCTCGACTCGGGCACGAACAACTTCGGCCAGTCGACGCTGCTGAATCCGGAGCTGCAGTTCTCCGGCAACAACGAGGTGGCGACGATCAAGCTCGACATCTTCGGCGAGATCGTCCTCACGCTCGGCACCGTGCCGCAGGGGCAGGGCCACGAGACGGTCGCCGGCCAGGTTGCCGCCGACATCCTCGGGGTCTCGCCGGACCAGATCCACGTCCGGCCCGGCCACGACTCGTACTGGAACTCGCACGCCGGCTTCTCCGGCACGTACGCGAGCCAGTTCGCGGTCACCGGCCTCGAGGCGGTGAAAGGCGCGGCTGAGCGGCTCTCGCTCGAGATCCGCCGGCTGGCCGGGGCGGTGCTCGGCGGCGCCGACCCCGACGACGTCGTCCTCGAAGGCGGCTTCGCGAAGCGGAAGGACAACCCGGAGGCCGCGCTGCCGTTCATGGCCTGCGGCGCAATCGTGAACGCGAACAACGCCGTGCTCCCGCCGGACGTCCGCGACGTTACGCTCAACTGCCGGTACGTCTACGTGCCGCCGTTCGAGCTACCCGACTTCGAGCGCAAGTTCGGGAACCTCACCCTCACGTACGCCACGCAGATCCACGCCTGCGTGGTCGAGATCGATCCCGAGACCGGTCACGTGGAGCTGCTCGACTACGCGGCGGTCGACGACTGCGGGGTCCGCATCCACCCGCAGATCGTCGAAGGGCAGGTGCACGGCGCGACGGTGCACGGAATCGGCGCGGCGCTGTACGAGACGTTCGCCTACGACGAGTACGGCCAGCTGCTGACCTCCAACTTCTACGACTACCACGTGCCACACGCCCTCGACCTGCCGCAGATCAAGACCGGCCACATCGAGAGCCCGTCGCCGTTCTCCTCGCTGGGCACGAAGGGCATGGGCGAAGGCGGCGGTGCGGCGATCCACGCGATCTGCGCCGCGATCCAGGACGCGCTGCGGCGTGCCGGCAAGCCGGCGGTGGTCTCCGACTCGCACAACCCGCCCGAGCGCGTCTGGCGGATGATCCAGAACCCCGAAGAGACGGCCGCACTCGTGGAGGTGACCCGCCAGTGAAGGTTGAAGGAACGAGGGACTTCGACGCCCCGGCCCAGCTCGTCTGGGACGTGCTCAACGACCCGAGCAAGATGGCGAACCTGCTCCCCGGCGTCGAGAGCTTCGACGTCCAGGACGACCGTCACTGGTCGGCCGCGGTGAAGATCCCGCTCGGCATGGGCGGCCTGAAGCTGAACTTCAAGTTCGAGAAGATCGAGGAGCGCCCGATCGAGTACGCCAAGCTGAACTCGAAGGGCCAGGGCGTCGGCGCGATCGTCTCGATGGAGACGCAGTTCCACCTCACGCCCGACGGCGAGCGGACGAGCATGCGCTGGGAAGCCGACGTCCGGGTCGCCGGGCCGATCGGCAGCATGGGCCAGCGCGTCTTCCAGCCGATCGTCAACCAGCAGGTGACGAACGTCCTCAACGCACTCGAGAGGCAGGTGAACGAGTCCAAAGAGGGCGGATGAGGATCGTCCTGCCGCTCGCCGTGGTGCCGGCTGCGCTCGCGATCACGTCCCAGGCACCCGCGCGGGCGAGCTGCACCGCCGGCGCTCATGCCGCTGGAGGTGTCACCTACCGCACCTTCTGCGGCCACGCCCGCGCGACCCTCCGCCTCGGCCGGAAGACCTACGTGTTCTCGGGCGGGAGCTGCGACACCACCGCCTCGGCATTCACGATCAACATCGGCACGATCACGCTGCCACCCGGCAAGCCGAAGTTCCGCTACTTCGGGATCACGATCTTCACGACGCACGACGGCACGGTCCAGAACCAGGGCATCGCCTGGCAGTTCCCCAACGGCCGGCGAGGCGCGCTGCTCCGGACGACGGTCAAGCTGACGGGCGGCCGCACGAAGGGGACGTTCTCGGGCAGCGCCCTCACCGGCGGCGGCACCGGCTCCGGCACGTTCAGCTGCGGCTAGCGGCCGCCGCGTCCCGGATCGCCGTCTTCAGCTCGTCGATCTCGTCGTCCTCGAGCCCGGTGACGAGCGCACCGATCAGCCGCGCGCCGAGCCGGTAGCGGACGATCGCGCGGCCCGCCCCGAACGAGCCTTCGATCTCGGTGTCGCCCCGCGGCTCGCCGATCACGCGGAACGTGGTCCCGAACAGCTCCGTGAAGAAGGCCGAGACCTGGTCGTACCGGCCGCCTCCGCCGGCGAGGATCCTGCCGACCTCTACGCCCTGGTAGTTCGCGTTCGACCAGTGCTCGATCCGGCGGGCGTAACCGAAGACGGGGTCGTAGAAGCGCGCGACGTCGCCCACCGCATAGACGCCCTCCGTGGCCGTGCGGAAGCGCTCGTCGACGACAACGCCGTCGTCGAGATCGACGCCGGAGCCCTCGAGCCAGTCCGTGGTCGGGACGACCCCGATCCCGGCGATCACCGGGTCGGAGCTCGGCGGCGCCTCCTCGAGGAGCTGCACGCCGCGCTCCCGATAGAGGCCGTCCAGGTAGGCGGAGAAGTCGGCTGACCCCAACGCGCCGAAGAGCGGACGCCCAGCCGTGGCGAGCGTAACCTCGACGTCGAGCGCGCGCAGCGACGCCGCGACCTCGAGCCCGATGAAACCGGTGCCGACCACCGTGGCGCGGCCGGCCGCCCGTGCCTGCGCGCGGATCGCCAGCGAGTCGTCGATCGTGCGAAGCGTGAGCGCGCCGTCCAGCGGACGGGGAAGCGCGCCGGTCGCGATCAGCAGACGCTCGAATGCGACCTCCTCCGAATCGAGCGCGAGCACGCGCCTGCCGAGGTCGAGTGCGCTGACGCGGGTGGTGAGCCGCAGCTCGATGCGCTGGTCCACGTACCACGACTCCGGCTGGACGAACGCCTGCTCGACCTCCTGCTCACCGCGCATCAGCCGCTTCGAGAGCGGCGGGCGATGGTAGGGCGGGTAGCGATCCGCCGAGAGCAGGAGGACGCTCCCGTCCCCGCCGGCCTCGCGGTAGGCCTCGACGGCCTTCGCCGACGCAAGGCCTCCGCCGACGACGACCAGGTTGTAGCGCTCCATGCCTGACAAATCTAACCCGACTCCGGCAGCGGCACGGGAACCACGTCGAGGCCGTCGATCGCCTTGAAGTCCTCGGGGTTGCAGGTGTAGAGGGGAAGATCGTTCGCGATCGCAGTCGCGGCGATCATCGCGTCGTATGCGCGGGCCGCACTTTTCCGCCCGGCGTGCCGAAGAGACGCTGCAACGCGCCCGAACGCGCGGGCGGAGGCCGCATCGAAAGGCAGCGGGTCGAAGTCGGCTTCCGCCTGTTGGAGATGGGCCTGGCGGGCCGCGCGCTCGCGCTCGTTCCGGGCTACCAACGGTCCGACGGACAGCTCCGCCAGGGTCACCGTCGTGATGAGCGGCTCGGCCGGGAGGGCGCCCACGTCTGTCAAGCGCTGCAACAGGATCACCGTCGAGGTGTCGAGGATGCCTCGCGTTGGAGTCGACGCAACACTCACAGATGAGCGTCCAGGATGTCGTCGATGTCTCGCCGGAGGGCCGCCGGGTCCAAAACAGGGAGTGGATGCCATCGGAGGAGCAGCGCCTCAGCCGAGAGCGGCGCGGGCGCGACCGGGCGCAGCTCCGCAACCGCCTTTCCGGCGCGCGTAATCGTGATCCGCTCTCCGCGAGCCGCCCGATCGACCACGTCGCCGCCTCGATTGCGCAAATCGCGGATGCTGACGTCCGCCACCGTGCCATCGTATCACACGTGATACACGACAGGTCACGCTGCCTCGCCCCGGCCGGCCGATCTAGGATCGCATCCCTGTGCCCCCGCCCTTCCGCATCGGCGTCATGCAGCTGACGATGGAGCCGCTCGAGGAGATCCTCGACCACGCCCGCGCGATGGACGAGGGCGGCTTCGACACGATCTGGCTCGCCGAGGCGTATCCCTGGTGGCGGAAGCACTCGATGGAGGCGCGTTCCTCGACAGCCCTGTCGCCGGTGATCGCGCGAGAGACGGAGCGGCTCGCGATCGGCTGGGGGATCATCTCGCCCTTCACCCGCCACCCGATCCAGATCGCGATGGAGGCGCGCGTGACGCAGGAGGCGGCGGGCCCCGGCCGCTTCTACCTCGGGCTCGGCGTGTCGAAGATCTTCATGCGCCACGCGGGCGTCGACTCGAAGCCGGTCGCGGCGATGAAGGAGGCGGCGCAGATCGTGCGGGGCACGCTCGCCGGCGAGGCGCTCGACTTCGACGGGAAGGTGTTCTCGGCTCACATCCCCGCGCTCGAAGCGGACGCCGACACCCCGCGTTGGGACGTGCCGATCTACTTCGCCGGCACCGGCCCGATGATGCTGCGCGCAGCCGCTCAGGCCGCCGACGGCCTGCTGACCGCGTCGATCACGACGCCCGCCTTCGTCCGCTACGTGCGCGAGCAGGTCGGAGAGGCCGGCCGCGATCCGGACTCGCTCGACCTCGGCTGCACGATCGTCGCCTCGGTCGACGACGACCGCGCACGAGGGCGGGACGGTGCGCGGGAGATCGCCGGCATGTACCTCGCGAACAAGGTCCAGAACATCCAGGCGGCCGCGGACACGCTGCTCGAGTGCGCCGGCCTGACGCAGGACGAGATCCGGCCGGTGGCCGAGGCGATGGAGCGCGGCGGGCGGCTGGCCGCGAAGGCCGCGGTCAGCGACGAGATCCTGGACAAGTGCAGGCCGATCGCCGGCACGCCCGAGGACTGCATCGCCGCGATCGAGGAGTACCGCGAGGCCGGCTGCACGCACGTGATGCTCGAGCTCTGGGGCGACGACCGTCTCGGGCAGCTGAAGATGTTCGGCGAGCGGGTGCTCCCGCACGTCCGATGAGCATCCCGGTCGACAGGGAGCGGCTCGTCGACTGGGCGAGCCGGGCGATCGCGACGCCGAGCTTCACCGGCTCCGAGCAGGCGATGGCGGAACTTGATGCGCGACACGTTCGAGGAGATGGGGCTGGCCGTCCAGTGGCAGCAGGTCGAGGAGGGTCGCGCGAACGTGTTGGGGACCCGCGAAGGCGCCGGCGGCGGCCCAAGCTTGATGTTCAACGGCCACATGGATACGTCGTACTCGGGGCGGGAGCCCTGGCTCCGCCACGTGCCGGGCTTCCAGCCGGACCCGTTCGTCGAGGACGGCCGGCTGTACGGCCTCGGGATCTCGAACATGAAGGGGGCGCTCGCCTGTTACGTGGAGGCGGCGCGCGCGCTCGCCGACGCCGGTGTTCGCCTGAGGGGCGACGTCCTGATCGCGGCAGTCTGCGGCGAGATCGAGAAGACCCAGTTCGGCGACGCGCAAGGCGCGGAGTTCCGGGGCTACGCGGCCGGCTCGCGCTACCTCGTCTCGCACGGCGGGGTCGCGGACATGTGCATCCTCGGCGAGCCGACCGAGGGGAAGGTCGTGCTCGGGCATTTCGGCTCGATGTGGGTGCGGATCTCGACGGAGGGGCACTTCATCCACACCGCGTTCAGCGAAGGCAAACGCGACCGGAACGCGATCCTGCGGATGCGCGAGGTGCTCGACGCCGTCCTGGAGTGGATCCCGGTGTGGGAGGACGACCCCGAGAACGCCTACCGCGGGGCGAAGGCGATCGTCAACGTCGGCGCGATCCAGGGCGGCTTCGGCTGGCGGGTCTCGCGGACGCCGCACACCACCGATCTGTTCCTCGACGTCCGCGTGCCACCGACCAAGCCGATGGCCCTCGCCCGGCGGCAAGTGCTCGACATGGTGCGGAGCCTGAACGCGCGCTTCCCGGAATACGGGGTTCGGGGCGAGGTCTACGTGACGGCGCCGGGCGCCGAGATCGAGGAGAGCCATCCCCTGATCGCGGCTGTCGACTCGGCGCATGAGGCCGTGTTCGGGGCGCGGCCGGAGCGAGACGTCACCCGCTGGTTCTCCGACGCGTCCGTCCTCACCCGGTACGGGATCGCGACTGTGAACTACGGCACCTCCACCGGTCTGCTCGACACGGTCAAGGGCGAGAACCTCGACGTCGACGGGCTCGTGAAGACCGCCGAGGTGTACGCCCGGGCGGCGATCGAGGTCTGCGGAACGGCATGAGGCTCGTCACGTTCGACGAGGGACGGGTGGGCTACGTCGACGGCGACGAGATCGTCGTCCTCGAGGTGCCGACGATGCGCGAGTGGTTCGAGCGCGGCGCCGCCGCCGAGAGCGGCGAGCGCGTTCCGCTGGCCGGCGCGAAGCTGCGCCCTCCGATCGTCCCGAAGAAGTTCTTCCACACCGCCGGCAACTTCCGGGAGCACGAGGAGGAGTCGAAGCAGGTCGGCTGGACGCACAAGATCGCCCCCTGGATCGTCTTCTTCCAGAACGTGGACGCACTGGTCGGGCAGGACGATCCGGTGATCTACCCGGAGCACCTGACCGAGGAGCTCGACTACGAGCTCGAGCTGGCGGTCGTGATCGGGAAGGCGGGCAAGCACTTCGGCCCGGAGGAGGCCGCCGAATACGTCGCCGGGTACGTGATCTTCAACGACATCACCGCCCGTGACATCCAGCGCCGCGAGATGGAGTCGGGGGTCTTCTCCTTCTGCAAGGCGATCGACACGTTCTGTCCGCTCGGGCCGTGGATCGTCACCCCGGACGAGATCGCCGACCCGCACGACCTGGCGATGGAGCTGCGCGTGAACGGCGAGGTGCGGCAGCGCTCGCACTCCGGCCGGATGTCGGTGACGATCCCGGAGATCGTGTCCCACTACTCGCCGTTGGGATATTCGGCCGGGGACGTGCTGTCCACCGGGACGGTGTCCGGGGTGGCCGGGTTCTCGCCCGACGCCGCGTCGCTCTACCTGAAGCCGGGCGATCTGATCGAGGCCGAGATCGAGGGCATCGGCGTCCTCCGCAACCCGGTGATCTCGTGGCAGGAGGCCTATGGAGAGCCCGCTCCGCCTCGCGTTCGCTGGTAGAGCCGCGGCTCGAAGCGCCATCTTGCTCGGCGCCTGCGACTCGGCCACCATCAGGACGTGGAAACCGAGGCGCTGATCTCGCGCTCGGAAGTCGAGGCTATGCTCTTGGCGGTCTTCGACATCAGCTTCAATATCCAACGGATCGTCAGCTTCATCGAAGGAGAAGACGATGGAGAAGAAGAGGAAGAAGCCTCTTAGGACGCCCGAGGAACGGGAGCGTCAGAGATACAACCTGCGGCTCTTCAGGGATGTCCTTGCAAAGCGACTCGAGCAGGACGGCGCCACACCGGAAGAGATCCGACGCCGGCTCCCCGACCTGTCGTGATCCGCTCTCGTGATCCGGTAGATCCGTCGCCGCCCGTCGTCGCGCAGGTCACCGTTCGCTTCCCCTGACTCCGGCGCGGGTCAGGTGCCGGCAAGGGTTGACCGCCGTCGATGATTCGCAGGTGCTTTGGATTCCGAATCTCGGAAGGAGCGTGATGAGCAAGCTGTCAGACGAGGTCCGAGTCCTCTTCGAAGGCGCGAACTACGCACACGTCGCGACGGTGCTCCCCGACGGTTCCCCGCACAGCGTGCCGGTGTGGGTCGGGCTGGAGGACGGCCGCATCGCCTTCCTCACCGCCCCGGGCGCGCGCAAGGCGCGCAACGTCGAGCGTGATCCGCGAGTCGCGATCTCGATCACGGACGCGAGCCAGCCGTTCACGATGGCCGAGGTCCGCGGTCGAGTCGTGGAACGGCTCGAGGAGGACGCCGCGTTCGAGGTGATCGACCGGATCTCGCACAAGTACATCGGCCAGCCGTATCCGGTTCGCACCGATCGGGTCGTGTACCTCGTCGAGGCGGAGCTGGCGTGGGCGCGGGCCTACGGATGACACGAAGGAACGCCGACGCCCGGATCGAGGAGAACCGTTAGGTTCAGCCGGTGAGCTGGCCGCGCGACGACGCGAAGCTCGACCGGGTGCGAGCGCTGATGGTCGAGCACGACCTGGACGCGCTCGTCGTCCGCGCTCCGGACAACGTGCTCTACCTGACGAACTTCTGGGGGATGAAGGGCTATGACGCCTGTGTCTTCCCGCGCGAGGGCGAGCCCGTGCTGATCTGCCTCGAGCCGTCTGCCGAGGACGCGGCTCGCACCGCCTGGACGCAGGACGTGCGCCTCTTCGGCGGGTACGACGCCGGCGACCCTCGTCCGCCGGGGCTCCGCGCGCTCGACCTGGCCCGCGAGGCGGCGTCCGCCTACGGCCGGGTCGGACTCGAGCTCTCCCTCGGCACGCAGGCGTCCGACCGGATGGTCGGGGAGCCGACGACGTATCCGAAGGCCTGGTTCGACGCGTTCCCCGACGCGATCGACGCGATGCCGCTGATCAACGAGGCGCGGATGATCAAGACCCCGCAAGAAGTCGAGCCGGATGCGCCTCGCGAACGAGATCGCGGCCGCGGCGATGGAGCACGTCCAGGGCGTGCTCCGGCCGGGAATGACCGCGGCGCAGGCCGCCGCCGAATGGCAGGGCTTCGTCCACGGCGAGGGTACCGGCTGGAAGGGCGAGGTCGAGCTCGCACTCCCGTTCTCGCTCGTCTGGTCGGGACCCGGGATCAAGACCTTCACGGCCACGACCGCGGGCCTCGTCGTGGAGGGCGAGCCGACGCTGTTCGAGATCTGGGTCTGCGCCGACGGCTACTGGGCCGACCACACGAAGAATCTCTGCCCGGGCGAGCTCGAGCCACGCTACGCCGAGCTGCTCGAGCAGCTGACGGCCGTCTACGACGACGCCGTCGCCTTCTGCCGGCCCGGTGCGAGCCTGGCCGAGCTCGACCGGCGTGTCCGCGCCGGGATCGGCGACGCCGGCTATCCCGGGCAGCCCTCGCATCCGATCTGCCACGGCGTCGGCGCCCGCGCCCACGAGCCGCCGTACGCCCACCAGGCGGGCGGCGGCGAGATCCGGGAGAGCATGGTGCTGGCGATCGAGCCGGGCATCTACTGGCCCGAGGGCGGTGGGCTGCGCCTGGAGGACAACTTCCTCGTCACCGCCGACGGCACCGAGAAGCTCTCCGCCTTCCCCGACGGGATCGTCGGTGTCTGAGCGCTCCCTGATCTGGACCGGGCCGATCAACGACGAGGCCCGGATCGGCGGGGCAGTCGGCCTCTACGACACGACGCTCCGGGACGGCGAGCAGACCGTCGGCGTCGTGTTCGATCCGGAGCAGAAGCTCGAGCTCGCACGCGCGATCGACGCACTCGGCATCGAGCGGATCGAGGCCGGCTTCCCGCGCACGTCACCCGACGACTGGGAGGCCGTGAAGCTGATCGCGAACGCCGGTCTCGACGCCGAGGTGTGGGGCTTCTCGCGAGCCGTCGCCGCCGACGTCGAGGCGCTGGTCGAGCTCGGCGTCGGCGCGAGCGTGATCGAGTCACCGATCTCGGACGCGAAGCTCGCCGCGCTCGGGGTGTCGCGCGAGTCGATGCTCGAGCGGATCCGCGATGCGGTCTCAAACGCCTCCGGCAACGGAATCACGGTCGCGTACTTCGGGGTCGACGGCACGCGCGCCGACCTCGGGTTCTTCCGGCAGGCGTACGAGACCGCGATCGAGGCGGGCGCGAAGGAGGCGGTCGTCGTCGACACGCTGGGGATCGCCTCGCCGGAGGCCGTGGCGGGGCTCGTCGGGCGGACACGTGAGTGGCTGGGCCCGGACGTTCCGATCCACTTCCACGGCCACAACGACTTCGGGCTCGCGACCGCCGCCGCTGCGGCAGCGGTGCGGGCCGGCGCGACCTGGATCCAGGGGACGATCAACGGGATGGGCGAGCGCGGCGGGAACGCGAACCTGCTCGAGGTCGCCCTCGCCCTCGACGCGCTCTACGGCGTCTCCACGAATCTGCGGCTCGACCGCGCCCGCGAGGTCTCGCGGCTGATCCGCGAGCGGTCGGGCTACGAGCTCGAGCCGTGGAAGCCGCTCGTGGGCGAGAATCTGTTCAGCCGCGAGAGCGGCGCGGTCGCCAGCCAGTTCCACGACCCGCCGGCGATCGAGCCGTACTCGTCCGAGCTGGTCGGGGCGGAGCGCTCCGTCGTCCTCGGCAAGAAGAGCGGCCTGGACTCGATCCGGATCGCCTGCGAGCGGCTCGGGCTCGACGTGCCGGAGGAGCGCCGGCCGGAGCTGCTGGCGAAGGTGAAGGCGCTCGGCGCCGAGAAGCGTGGCCTCGTCACCGACGACGAGCTCCGCGCGCTGGTGTGAAAGACGAAGCTGTCACCGTCCGGCGCGAGATCGTCGCCGCCGTCCGCGAGTTCGTCGACCGGGAGGTCGTGCCGGTCGCCTCGCAGCTCGAGCACGCGGACGAGTATCCGGCCGACCTCGTCGCCGGGATGCGGGAGCTCGGCCTCTTCGGCGTCGCGATCTCGGAGCGCTTCGGCGGGCTGGGGCTCGACCTCGAGACCTACGCGCTGATCAACGAGGAGCTCTCGCGGGGCTGGATGTCGCTCTCGGGGATACTCAACGGGCACTTCGTCACCGCGTGGATGATCGAGACCTTCGGCACCGGCGAGCAGCAGGGGCGCTGGCTGCCGCGGATGGCGAGCGGCGAGATCCGCGCCGCCTTCGCGATGACGGAGCCGCATGCGGGCTCCGACCTCCAGGCGATCCGCACCCGCGCGGAGCGCGACGGCGACGAGTACGCCGTCACCGGCGAGAAGACGTGGATCACGAACGCACAGCGCGCGACGCTCCTCACCGCGCTCGTCAAGACCGACCTCGACGCCGACCCGCCGCACCGCGGTACGAGCACGTTGATCGTCGAGAAGGACCCGGAGCAGGATGTGGCCGGCCTTTCGATCCGGCCGCTGGAGAAGCTGGGCTACAAGGGCCTGGAGACGTGCAACGTCGCCTTCGACGGCGTCCGCGTCCCCGTGACGAACCTCCTCGGCGGCGAGGAAGGCTCCGGCTTCCGGCAGTTCATGGCCGCGATCGAGCTCGGCCGTGTGAACATCGCGGCCAGGGGGGTCGGCCTGGCGCAGGCGGCGCTCGACGCTGCGCTTCGCTATGCCCGCGAGCGTGAGACGTTCGGGAAGCCGATCGCCGAGCACCAGGCGATCCAGCTCAAGCTGGCGACGATGGCGACGAGAATCGAGGCGGCCAGGCAGCTGACCCTGCACGCGGCGCGGCGCAAGCAATCGGGTGAGCGCGCCGATCTCGAGGCCGGGATGGCGAAGCTGTTCGCGAGCGAGGTTGCACTCGAATGCGCGACGGAGGCGATGCGGGTCCACGGCGGGTACGGCTACTCGCCCGAGTACCTGGTCGAGCGCCTCTACCGCGACGCGCCGCTGCTCGTGATCGGCGAGGGCACGAACGAGATCCAGCAGCTCGTGATCGCGCGACGGCTGCTCGAACGCCGGTGACGCCGCCCTCGTAAGATCGCTCTGTTCCCGACGAGGAGGCGGCGCGTTGAAGTTCAGCATCTACTCGGAGCTGCAGTGGTGGCCGGGCAAGGAGCCGAAGCAGGTCTACGCGGAGGTGCTCGACCAGATCGAGTACGCCGACCGGCTGGGCTTCGACACCTACTCGGCGATCGAGCATTTCTTCTTCCC
The DNA here is from genome assembly GCA_963719325.1 of uncultured Actinomycetes bacterium. Classification (GTDB taxonomy): domain Bacteria; phylum Actinomycetota; class Thermoleophilia; order Gaiellales; family Gaiellaceae; genus DATBLE01. The sequence continues at coordinate 125,591 of CAVRBW010000001.1, read as the reverse complement.
GAAGTTTTCGGTGTCTCCGGATCCGATCGCGCTCTTCGCGGCCGCCGCACAGCGCACCAACCGGATCACCTTCAGGACGCTCGTCCACGTGCTCCCGTACCACAACCCGATGGTGCTGGCGTCGCGGATCGCGGCGGCCGACGTGCTGACCGGCGGCCGCTACGAGTTCGGCGTCGGCCGAGGCCACGGCTGGATCCCCTGGCGGGCCGGGCTCCCCTATTCGGAGATGGTCGCGCGCTACGACGAGTCGCTGGAGCTCCTCTTCACCGCACTCGAGAGCGGAGGAGAGTCGTTCTCCTACTCGGGCACGTTCTACGACGTCCATGACGCGCGCATCGTTCCGCCGCCGAGCGGCACGTTCCGCGTCTTCACGGGTGGCACGAGCGACAAGACGTACGTCCTCGCCGGGACGAAGGGCTGGGGCGTCGTCGTGCCGCCGCTCCTTCCCTACGAGGCGCTCCGCGAGCAGCTCGACCTGTACCGCGCGACCTGCGCCGAGCACGGAAACGAGCCCGACATCGTCTGGATCCACGCGTGCTACCTGGATGAGGATCGCGACACCGCGATCCGCGAGGCCGAGCAGGGCATCAAGGGCTTCCTCGCCGGCAATGCGTCGCCGCTCGTCGAGCACGAGCGGCCTCCGGCCGACGAGCTGACCGCGGCAGGCTACGGCTTCTACACGGCGGGGATCCTCGAGAAGCTCGCGGAGACGCCCTACGAGGAGATGATCGCCGGCGACATCGTCTGGGTCGGTACGCCGGAAGAGGTGATCGAGCGGATCGAAGCCGTGCGCGAGGTGTGCGAAGGCCTGACCGAGATCTCGATCACGGTCAACCCGGGAGGCTTCGAGCACTGGCAGGCGATCAAGAACCAGGAGCTGTTCGCGCACCGCGTGATGCCGCACTTCAAGGGCGTAGCAGCGAAGAAGGAGGCGGCGCCCGCCTAGAGCTCTTAGCGGCGCAGGAGCCGCCGGCCCAGGCTCGGCCGCAGGAGCTCCTTCGCCACGAGCGTGCCCGAGCCCGCGCCCAATCCCGGCCCGGGATGCGTGCTCGCGCCGATGTGCCAGAGCCCTTCGAGGTGGGTCCGGTGGCCCGGCAGGCCCGGTCTGGGCCGCCAGAGCAGGTTCTGGTCGAGAGCGCATGAGCCCGCGTAGATGTCGCCGCCGGGCATGTTCGGGTTCGCCGCCTCGATATCGGCCGGCGACAGGACGGCGCGCCGCAGGATCGAGGACTCGAAGTTCGGCGCGTGGTGGGCGATCCGCGCCTGGATCCGGTCGGCGTACGCCTCACGGAGCGCTTCTGTCCACGTCCCGTCTCCGGTGTCGAGCTCCCCTGCGGCATCGCCCTTCGGACGTGAAGGAACCTCCTGGAGCTGAATCCAGAGCATCCAGGAGCCTTCCGGGGCGCGAGACGGATCGACGGCCATCGGCTGGCCGACGACGACGGTGGCTTCGGCGGGGAGCAGGCCACGATCTGCCTCGTTCACCGCGCGGGACACGCCGTCGAGCCCCGGGGTGAGGTGCACGATCGCCGTGCGGCCAAGCCGTTCGTCGCCTTCCCAGCGAGGCGGCTCGGAGAGCGCAAAGTGGATCTGCATCTCTCCGCGGCCGAAACGGAAGCGGCCCGCCTCGCCGGTCGGGCCGTCGCCGCGGAGCAAGTCTCGGTAGAGCTGCTGCGGCGTGACGTTCGCGAGAACGGCCCGAGCGGCCTCGATCGTCTCGCCGTCGCCCGTCGTGACGCCGGTCGCGCGACCGCCGTCGACCTGGATGCGGGCGACCTGCCTGCCGGTCTCGCATTCACCGCCGGCTTCCCGCACGACGCCGGCGAGCGCATCGACGAGCTTGACACCGCCGCCACGCGGCACCGGCATCCCGCCGAGCTCGATCGCGACGCCGATCACCTGAGCCATGAATCCGGAGGAAGCGTTGTCGGGCCCGAGGCCCGTGTGGAGCACCCACGGCGCGAACAGCCCGTGTGCGCGCTCGTCGTCGAATGCCTCCGCCGTCCAGTCGCGACAGCTCGTCAGCACGTTGCCCGCGAACTCGACGAGGCCGCGCCGGCCGAGGCGGCGGAGCGCTTTCGCGGCGAGGCCAAGGCCGTCGCGCGACCACAGCTCGGTGGTGAGGACGCCGAACGCGAGGTCGGCGTTCGGCATGAACTGCTCGACGGTGCGTGACCACCCCGGCCCCAGTTCTGCGACGTTCGCCTCGTGCGACGTGGTCAGGAAGACGCTGCGGCCGTCGGGGAAGAGCGTGGCCGTGGGCAGCTCCGTGTTCAGGTATTCGAGCCCGCGCGCGTCGAGCTCGCCCTTCAGCTGGGCATAGGCGGCCGACCCGGTGAAGAGCGGGTGCCACGACGCGAAGACCTCGTGGACGAACCCGGGCTCGGTGATCTCCGCAGTGCGGATCGCGCCGCCGAGCCAGTCGTTCCGCTCGAGGACGCACACGCGCCAGCCGGCCTTCGCCAGCAGCGCCGCGGCGACCAGCGAGTTGATCCCGCTCCCGATCGCGACGGCGTCGAAGCGTCTGTTCATAGGCCCGCACCGCCGTGACCCATCGAGCCGTGTCCCAGGGACAGTCCCTCAACCGTCCCCAGCGGACGACAAACGCCCCGGCTAACCGCAAAGCGAAGCCGCGCGAGGGGTGCTCGAGGGACTGTCCCTGGGACACGGCCGGAAGGGGCCATCTAGCGGCTCTCCCAGACGTTTTCGAGACTCTCGCGGGCTCGGCGCGCGAGCTCGGCGGGCTCGACGTCCCACAGCGAGTCCCCGAACGTCTCGCCGAAGGCTCCGTTGTCGGAGAAGATCTCGACGTCGTACCAGCCGTCGTAGCCGCCCTCATCGAGGACGCGGAGCACGGCGCCCAGCTCGAGCACGCCCGCGCCCGGCAGCACCCGGTCGAAGTGGCTCCGCGTCGGCTCCCGCCGGTCGGCGACGTGCACGCCGACGATCCGGTCGACGTACGGGGCGATGCCCGCCGGATCGGGCACGTGCCACGTGTCCAGCAGGATCCCGACGTCCTCGCCGCCGATCAGCTCCAGGGCGGCGGGGATCGTGTGCACGTGGGAGAACACGTCCGCCTGGGTTGCATGAATGGGCTCGAGCGCGACCCGCACGCCCGCCGCCGCACCGGCGCCTGCTACGGCGCGGATGCCCTCCCGCACGATCTCGACCGCGTCGTCGCGCCCGCCCGCAGGCCCGGTCAGGAACAACACGCATTCGGGCTCGAGCTCGGCGAGCCGCGCCACGCTCGCACACAGGGCCTCGACGCGCGCCTCGGGTTCGTCCGGCCCTTCCATCGGCGGGAGCGGCAGAATCGACGGGACCGCCGGCACGCAGTGCGTCGCGTGCAGCCCGCTCTCGCGCAGAAGCGCCGCCGCACCCTCGCCGAGCTTGATCTCGCAGACGCCGATCCCGCCCACGCCTGCTGCGCGGTAGGCGGCGAGATCCTCCGCGAAGGTCGCGCTCAGCGTCGTGAACTCGCAGATCCCGATCCGCACCGGAGGACCTTAAAGGCGCTCGTGCTTCCCGGTGGCCGGCACTCACTCGGGACGGTGATGGAGGACCGGCCTCCCGCGCGCGGAGGCGGGACCGCGCTCTCGCCGGAGCGCAATCGCGATCGGTCACGCGCGCCAAGGAGGAGGGGGCCCGTGGGGGAACCAGGGGTTCCCCCACGCTGAACCGAACCCCGTTGAATCTTCGTACACCGCAGGCGTATGGTCCTCAACGCGGATTCCCCTCTTTCTAGGAGGCCACATGAGTAGAGCCAGGTTCGGGACGGTCGCCGTGCTCGCGGTCGCGGCGATCGCGACGGCGGTGACGCTGGGAGCGACAACTGCGGCCGGCAAGAGCTCGGCGGCGGGGCCGATCATCATCGGCGCCGCGATCGACACGAGCGGCCAGATGTCCCCGTTCAACAACCCGGCGCTGACGGCGGCGCAGCTGGAGATCGCCAAGATCAACGCGGCCGGCGGCGTCAACGGTCGCAAGCTGCAGATCGTCACGTGCAACACGCAGAACTCGAAGCCCGACGTCTCGACGTCGTGCGCGTCCAACCTGATCTCGAAGGGCGCCGTGATCGGCTGGGTCACGTGCGACGTCGACTTCGCGACGCCCGCGATCCTGACGTTCCTGAACAAGGGCCTCTTGACGATCGCACCCTGCATCGGGACCGACCAGATGGGCCCGAAGCGCTTCGGCGCCAAGGGCAAGCTCGCCTTCAGCTTCGGCAACGTCGCCCAGGACGAAGGCGCGGCGATGGCCGAGTACGCCTACAAGGTGAAGCACTGGAAGACCGCGATCACGGTCACCGACAACGTGATCGTCTACTTCAAGAACGTCGTCCAGGCGTTCACGAGCAGGTTCAAGCAGCTCGGCGGCACGATCGCCGACAGCGAGAGCTTCACGACCGGCGACAAGACGATCCAGAACGTCGTCAGCCGCGTGAACCAGCACAAGGCGGACGTGATCGTCACCTCCGACGGCTTCGCCGACTGGCCGACCGAGGTCGCGGGCATCCGCAGCCTCGGCAACAAGACGCCGATCATGAACTCGTGGGCCGGTGACGGCACCTTCTGGTACCCGAAGAACCCGAAGGTGACGAACTACTACTACGTCACGTACGGCTCCGTGTTCGGCGACGACCCGAACGCGCAAGTGAAGGCGCTGATCGCGAAGATGAAGGCGAAGCATCAGGCACCCGCGACGGGCGGCTTCCTCCCCGGCGCAGCGGCGATCGACGGCATCGTCGCGGCGATCAAGCGGGCCGGCGGCTCGACCGACGGCGCGAAGCTCGCCGGTGTGATGCAGAAGTTCCACAACGTGCCGACGATCTCCGGCAACGTCAGCTTCTCGGCGGCGCTGCACAGCGTCTTCGGTCGCACGTACCGCGTGATGGTGGTTCAGAACAACAAGCCGAAGTACGTGGGTCAGATCAAGGCGTCGTCGCCCGCCAGCCTGCGCTGACACCCGCTGTGGCTCAGGCGAACCCGCCTGCGACGGATCGGTGGCCTGGAGACTCTCTCCGGGCCACCGTCGTCTCTCGGTCCTTCGAGGGCGTGCACGCACTCCGCGACGTGTCCGTGGAGATCCATCGGCACGAGGTCGTCGGCCTGATCGGCCCGAACGGGGCCGGCAAGACCACGCTCGTCAACATCCTCAGCGGGTTCGACTTCCCGGACAGCGGCACGGTGGAGCTCGGCGGCAGGAACATCACACCCTGGGCCCCGGCGCGCCGGGGCCGCAACGGGCTCGCCCGGACGTTCCAGCACAGCCGCTCCTTCCGCAACCTCTCCGTCCAGGAGAACGTCGAGGTCGCCGCCATCGGCTCGGGCGCCTCGCCCCGCACGGCGAGACGCCGGGCTGACGAGCTGCTCTCGCTGCTCGGACTTGCCGACCAGGCCGCGCTGCCGGCGTCGGCGCTCTCACACGGAGCCGAGCGCAAGCTCGGCGTCGCCCGCGCGCTCGCGGCAGAGCCTACGTTCGTGCTCCTGGACGAGCCTGCCGCGGGCCTGCCGGAGCCGGAGGTGCCGGACTTCGCAGCTGCGATCCGGCTCGTCCGCGACGAGCGCAAGGCAGGTGTCCTGCTGATCGACCACAACATGGCGCTGATCATGGAGGTGTGCGACCGGATCCACGTACTCGACCTGGGCCGGACGCTCGCCGAGGGGACGCCCGCCGAGATCCGAGGCTCCGTCGACGTCGCCGCCGCCTACCTCGGCGACACCGCTGTCCACCCGGAGGCAGGCGATGCCTGAGCCGCTGCTCGAGGTGGCCGGGCTCGACGTCCGCTACGGACCCGTTCCGGCGGTGCGCGAGCTGAGCCTGGAGGTGCACGAGCGCGAGATCGTCGGCCTGATCGGCCCGAACGGCGCAGGCAAGACGACGGCGCTGCACGCCCTGATGGGCCTCCTGCCGATCCAGGCCGGCGACGTGCGCCTCGACGGCCGCTCGCTGCGAGGGCTCAGCCCCGAGGCGATCGCGCGCTCCGGCCTCGCCCTCGTGCCGGAGGGGCGGCGCATCTATCCCGACTTCACCGTGGCCGAGAACCTCCGGCTCGGCCTGATCGGCCGCGGCGCCCGGCCGGGAGCCGAGCGCGACCTGGCGTGGATCCGGGAGCTGTTCCCGATCGTGCACGACTTCCGCGACCGGCAGGCCGGCGCGCTCTCGGGCGGGCAGCAGCAGCAACTCGCGATCGCCCGGGCGCTCGCCGCCGGGCCGAAGGTCCTGCTCCTCGACGAGCCCTCGCTCGGGCTCGCGCCGAAGCTGGTCGACACCCTGTTCGACGCGCTCGACCGGATCCGCGAGCGCGGCGTCGGCGTCCTGCTCGTCGAGCAGCGCGCCCAGCGCACGGTCGCGCTCGCCCAGCGCACGTACGTGCTCTCGAACGGCGCCCTGCATCTCACCCTCTCACCGGCCGACGCCGGTGACACCGAGCGGCTGATCGCCGCCTACCTCGCATGAAGTCGCTCGCCTCCGGCTCGCTCTCGCGGGGGAAACAGCCGGTTTCCCCCGCGGGCCCCCTTCCCCAAAATCACGTCGCACCTCAGCGACCGTTGCGAGCCGCGCCCGCCATGTCGGTCGCGGCGGCGGAAACCTGCCGCGACGGAGCCGAGCGATGACACATGTGCAGGCTTTGATCGATGCGATTGGGCTCGGCGCCGTCTACGCGCTGATCGCGGTCGGGATCGGGCTGGTCTTCGGGGTGCTCCGGATCGTCAACTTCGCCTACGGCCAGCTGATCATGATCGCCGCCTACATGCTCGTCTTCACCCAGGGGTGGGGGGACGTCGCCGCAATCGCGATCGCCGTCCTCGCCGCGATCTTCGCCTCGCTCGTGATGGAGCGGGTCGCGTTCAGACCGCTGCGGACGACCTCTCCCGCAACCGTCCTGGTGGCGACGTTCGCAATCAGCTTTCTGCTGCAGAACGTCGCGCTCCTCCGCTACACGTACCAGAACCGGCCCGTCGGCGACTCGGTGGGAGTACTCGGCGGCCTGAACCGAGCAGCGACGATCGGCTCCCTCCACGTCCGCTGGATCACGTTCGTCGCGATCGCCGCCGGGGTCGTCTCGCTCCTGCTGCTCGGCCTCCTGCTCAACCGGACGACCCTCGGGCTGCAGATGCGCGCGGCCGCGGCCGACTTCCACACCGCACGGCTGCTCGGCGTGCGCGCCAACACCGTGATGATGGCCGCGGTCGCAGTCGCCGGCGTGCTGGCGGCCGTCGCCGCGGTGATCCTCTCCGTGCAGAGCCCGCAGGTCTCGAACACGACCGGCCTGAGCGAGACGATCTTCGTCCTCGTCGGCGTCGTCGTCGGCGGGATGAACCGGCTCCTCTCCGCGACCCTCGGCGGCTTCGCGATCGGGTTTGCGAACTCGTTCCTCGGCTTCGAGCTCGCCACCCAGGGGTCGACCAGCCAGACCGCGGCACCGTTCACGTCCAGCGTCTACCTGCCGTCGGTGATCTACGTGCTCGTCATCCTCGTCCTGCTGCTCCGGCCGGCGGGGCTCTTCGCCCGGCGGGGCCAGGCAGCTGTGGAGCGAGTGTGAGGCGGGCCCTCGACGCCGTCACTGCTCTGGCCGGCCCGGCCGTGCTCGTCGTTCTGTTCGCGGTCGTCGCCTCGCAGACGGTGAACGCGGCCGACGACGTCAAGTTCCGAACAGCGATCGTCAACGTCGCGCTCGTCGTCGCGCTGTACGTCTTCGTCGGGAACTCCGGTGTTCTCTCCTTCGGCCAGGTCAGCTTCGTTGCGGTCGGCGGGTTCGCAGCCGGGCTGATGACCGTGCCCGCAGACGTGAAGCCCGGCGTCCTGCCCGACCTCTTCCCGTTGCTGAAAGACCACTCGCTCTCCAACCCCTGGTCGCTCGTCCTCGCCGCGGGTCTCGGCGGCGTCTACGCCCTCGCAGTCGGGATCCCTCTCATGCGGCTGTCCGGGCTCGCTGCGGGCATCGCCACGTTCGCCGTACTCGGGATCACCTACAACATCCTCACGTACTGGACGCGGATCGGGCCGGGTGCGACGACCCTGACCCTGATTCCCGTCACCACCGACTACGTCCAGGCGACGGTGGGAGCGGTCGCTGTGATCGCGATCGCCTTCGCCTACCAGCGGAGCCGCTGGGGCCGGCAGCTACGCGCGACCCGCGAGGATCCGGCCGCCGCGCAGGCGGCAGGCATCGACGTCCACCGGCAGCGCCTGCTGGCCTTCGTCCTCTCGGGCACGCTCTCGGGATTCGCCGGCGGGCTGCTCGTCCACCTCCCGCCCGGCAGCATCACCACGAACCAGGTCTACCTCGACCTCACCTTCCTCACCCTGGCGATGCTGGTCGTCGGCGGCGTCCACAGCCTCTTCGGAGCGGTCGCCGGCGCGATCGGGGTCAGCCTGGTGAACATCCTGCTCCAGAACGGCGAGAACGGAATCCATCTCGTCGGCTGGAAGATCAGCCTGCCGCAGGGCTCGTCGCTCGTCGGCGTCTCGATCGTGATGCTGGCGGTGCTCCTCCTCCGCCCCGGCGGGATCACGGCTGGGCGCGAGTTCTCGCTCCCGCGCTCGCCGCGGCGCCGCCCGGGGCCCGAGCCGCCGGCGCCCGCCCCCGAGGTCGGCGTCTAGTCGAGGAGCGGCCCGGGCTGGTCGCGGACGAGCTCGAGCGTCGCGCAGTGCAGCCCAGCGATCGCGAAGCGCTGGCTCTCCGAGAAGTCGACCTGGATCACCTCGACGCCGACCTGTTCCAGGGCGTTCACGACCGTCGGCGAGCCGCGGTTGATCACCACCTTGCCGGGCGAGAGCGTCACTCCGTTCACGGCCAGGTCCCAGTACTCCTCGACCGGCACCTCGACGATCCGGAAGTCGCGCTCCATCAGCCAGCGGACGAAGCCGTAGTTGACGAGGTGAGGCGCGAGCACGATCACACGCTGATCCGGCACGAGGCAGACCATGTCCATGTGCGATGTGCCGATCGACCCCTCGCCGATCGAGTCGTACCAGCCCGGGCTATGTGCGACCACCAATTCGACGCCGAGGCCATCGAGCACGAAGGCAAGCTGCCGCAGCCCCTCCTCGTTCGCGACCACGCTCTCGTTGAAGACGAACGTCTTCGAGTCGAGCCAGCGGCCCGCGCCCGGCTCGCAGATGCCGCGACCGTGGATCGTCAGGTAGACCGGCACCTGCAGCGCCGCGAGCGCCTTCGCCCAGATCACCTCGCGACCCCTCTGCCACGAGCCGAGCCCGTAGCGGTGGAGGACGACGCCGCCGCCGACGCAGAGACCCGCGCCGGCGAGCGTGACGAGGTTCTTGATGTAGCCGTACGCCCCGATCGCCGGGACCGGCGCCTCGAGGTGGTTGACGCGAACGCCGTTGCCGGCCAGCACCTCGTAGTACTCGTCGAACTGCGCCTGCAGCTTGCCGAGGTCGGCGTTGCCCGCGGAGCTCGAGTAGTAGTACTGCCACTCCTTCGCGTACTCGGGCCGGATCTCGTTCTCGGTCGGCCGCGAGACGAGCACCTCGCGGAGGGTGCCGATTCCCTCGGCGCCCCATGGCCGTCCCCAGATCTGCTCGACCTCGTCGGCGAAGTCTGTCTCGTGGAGCATGTAGTTGCGGAGCGGCTTGCCCGGCTCGAACCACGGCAGCGTCTCGAGCACCTCCCTCTCGTCGTGCTCCTCCGCGACCCGCGGCGAGGAATAGGTCAGCTCGATCGTGTCGCCGTCCGCGGTGCGGACCGTGAACGGCACCGCCTCTCTGGTGCGTGCGCCTTTCTCCTGCAGCATCTCAGCCTCCGATCAGTCGCAGCGCGTCGTCCATCTGCTTCAGGTAGTCCGGGAACGAGAACTCCCGCATCGGAAAGCCCTCCGGGAAGTGGCCCTGGTAGAGCGGATACCACAGCCCTGGCGGCGACGGATTGACCGCGACCGTCGTGACGCCGGCGGCGTTCAACTCCTCGACGCGGCGACTGACGTCCTCGGCGGAGCCCGAGACGGTCATCGCGTCTGCCGCCTCGTCCGGGATCGCCGCCAGGGCGCCCTCGGCATCGAGCGCGGCGACCCGCTCGTTGACCTCTTGCACCACGTCGTCGTATCCCGCGGCCGCGAAGCTCTCGGCGTAGAAGGGCGACGAGCTCGAGGCGGTCGCGAACATCAGCACCTGGCCCTTGGCCCGCTCGAGACCGCTCCCGTCCTCGGCGACGACGGTCGGGTACCCGCAGGCGACGTCGAGATCGGAGAGCGAGCGACCCGCCCGCGCCGCGCCCTCGCGAAGGGCGGGCATCACGACCTCGCGAACGTAGGCCGCCGACCAGCAGTAGCCGATCACCCCGTCCGCGACCTCGCCGGCCAGCCGGATCATCTGGGGCCCGACCGCCGCGACGTACAGCCGCGCAGGCTGCTCCTGCAGCGGTACCTGGAGCTGGAAGTCGCGCACCGAGAAGAGCTCGCCCTCGAAGGTGACGGCCTCTCCGGCGAGGATCCGTCGCAGGATCGTCACGTACTCGCGCATTGCCCGGATCGGGCGCTCGTAGGTCCGGTCGTGCCAGCCGGAGACGTAGTTTCGCGCCTGAACGCCGAGCCCGAGCAGCAGCCGCCCGTTCGAGAGCTCGTTGAGCGATACCGCCTGGAGCGCCATCGTCACGGGTGAGCGGCTCCAGATGCCGACCACCCCTGTTCCGAGCAGCAGCTTCGAAGTGCCGGTGGCCGTGGCGGTCGCCGGCCCGAAGGAGTCGCCGAAGGTGATCTCCGGGAACCACGCCGATCGGAAGCCCGGCCTGCTCGACGCGGCGACCGTACTCGACCGCCAGGCCCGGCGGGACCGCCTCGACGAAGAAGTCGAGCCCGTTCACGCCCGGTCCCCCGGGGCTGGAAGCGTCGCCGGCAAAGCCGGCGACGCCCGGCCGGCAAACCGGCGCGCCTCCGGCGCGCCTGGCGCGAAGATCCGCAGCGGGATCTGCGAGAACGGCACGCCGCCGTCCTCGGTGACGAGCCAGGTGTCCTGCATGTAGAGGCACGTGCGCTCGTCGGGTGTGATCGCGTGCGGGTGCATGGAGACGACCATGCCGGCGCGAAGCTCCACCTCGATGCCCTCGCCGATCCGCGGGAACTCGATCATCGTCATCCCGATCGAGTGACCCGTGACGTGGCCGAGCGTGAACCCGCGGTCGAGGAACGGCCGCGAGACGGCCATGTGGACGTCGTGCGCCGTCGAGCCGACCCGCATCGTCTGCTTCGCCGCCTCGAAGTACTCGAGGTAGGCATCCATGGCGGAACGGGTCTCGGCGCTCGGCTCGCCCGCGCAGATCGGACGCGAGAACTCGACCCAGTGGCCGCCCGGGCCGGCGATCTCGAGCCCGTAGAGGAGCAGGTCGTCCGCGGCGATCGGCCGCGAATGGTCGGGAAACTTGAACTCGGGCCCGGCCCCGCCGCCGGATCCGGTCAGGACCATGTCCATCGTCGTGCGGTAGGTGCCGGCGGCGGCGAAGACGCGCTCCGCCTCGCCCATGATCTCGGCCTCGGTCTTGCCGACCTGGTACGCGTCGAGCACGGCCCGGAAGCCCTCCTCGTTGATCCGGAAGCTCTCGCGGACGAGGTCGAGCTCCTCGTCGCTCTTCACCGCCCGCGCGAGGTCGAAGCCCTGGTCCCACGGGACGATCTCCGCGGAGCCGCCTGCGAGCGCGCGGTAGTCGCGCACGGCCATCACGTAGTCGAGGCCGTAGACGCCGACGCGCTTCCAGCCTTCGCCGGCCGCGCGCTCGCGGATCCACGTCCCGGGATGCTCGGCGAAGACCTTGTCCTCGATCCACGCCTCCGAGTGGTCGCCGACCCAGCGCGCCTCGCGCGGGAAGACGATCGAGGGCTCGCCGTCGACCGGCAGCACGACGTACGCGTAGCGGTGCAGGATCCGGAACCCGGAGAGGTACCGGACCGCGCCCTCGAAGCCCGTGTACTCCGAGCCCGAGACGACGACGGCGTCGAGGCCGTCGGCCGCCGCCGCCTCGCGAACCGCCGCGTAGCGGCGCTCGATCTCTCCTCGAGTGGTCATCCGCGCGCCTCCTCCTTTCTCCCCGCGGCACCCCGGGGAACCCGGGTTACCGCGGAAGGGGGAACCTCTCGGTTCCCCCGAGTCCCCCTCCCCGGAGTCTGCCTGAGCGTGCTCATGCAGACTCCCGGGCTTTGATCAGCTGCGTCAGTGCCTGGTTCAGCGGCGCGTCGACGCCGTATCGCTTGCCGAAATCGACGATCGCGCCGTTCAGGAAGTCGATCTCGGTCTCGCGGCCGGCCTCGACGTCCTGCAGCATGCTCGGCTTGTGGCCGTAGGCGACGTCCTTGCGCGCCGCGTGGTCGAACAGCTCCTCCGGGCTCATGTCGAGGACGATCCCCTGCGCGTCGGCGACGGCGCGGCCCTCCGCCATCACGCCCCAGGCCAGCTCGCGCGTCGGCCCGAACTCGGCGATCTGGCCGTGGGTGAACCCGGTCAGCGCGGCGATCGCGTTCGAGGCGGCGTTGAAGATCAGCTTCCGCCACTGCGCTCCGCGGGCGTCGTCGAGCGCGTGCGTCGGCATGCCGCCGCGGGTGCACGCGCCCGCGAGCTCGCGGACTTTCTCGATCGGGGTCGGGCTCGGCTCGAACGGCCCGATGTGCGTATCGCCCTTCGTGTCCCAGCCGACGTGGCCGGGCTCGACGATGTGGCCGGCAGGGAAGGTCGTGCCCCGGATCACCTCGCGGACGTGCTCGGCGATCAGCTCCTCGTTGCCGGCGCCGTTCTGCACCGAGCAGACGGCGCCCTCCGTGAACGCGTGGGCCGTCGCCTCGAGCGCGGACGAGGTGTGCATGCTCTTCGTCGCCACGATCCCGAAGTCGCAAGCGGGGAGCTCGGCCGGGTCGCTCGTCGCGTGCGGCCGGCCGAGAACCTCGCCGGCACCGGAGAGGCGCAGGCCGTGCTCGTTGATCGCGTCGACGTGCGGCTGCCAGAGGTCGTAGGCCCAGACCTCGACGTCCTCCAGCTGGGCCAGGTTCGCGGCGAAGAGCGACCCGACGGCGCCGCAGCCGATCACGGCGACCCTCACGCCAGAGCCCTCATGAAAGAACTCATGCGGACTCCCGGGCCTTCACGAGCCGGTACATCGCCGTGTGCAGCGGCACCGGCACGTTCAGCCGCTCGGCTTCCCGCACGAGCGCGCCGGTGATGAAGTCGATCTCGGTGCGCCGGTTGGCGCGAACGTCCTCGAGCATCGAGGGGACGTGGGCGTAGTGCCCCTCGGCGGCGAGGGTCTCGCCGCGTTTGACCGCGAGCACGTTCATCTCCCAGGGATCTTCGTGGAGCGAGACACCCGCGGCGGCGGCAACCGCCTTCCCCTCCGCCATCAGATCGTGGACCAGGTGGCCGAGATCGGTCGAGCGCTCCTGGGCGGCGAACTGGCCGACGTGCGGGAGGTCGGTGAGGGCGGCGACCGTGTTCACGGTCGCGTTGAAGATCAGCTTCGACCATTGGGCCGGCCGCAGGTCGGCGAAGGCGCGGGCACGCAGGCCGGCGGCGACGAGCAGCTCCTCGATCTCCTGAACCCGCTCGAACGAGGTCGTGCCGGCGTACGGGCCCAGCCAGGTCTCGGTGTCGAGCTCGTACTCGACGTGTCTCGTCGTCGTGACGGACCCCGCTCATGAACGTCACCGCGGAGACCAGCGGCCACGCCCCGTACCCCCGCACGAGCTCCTCGGCACCGAGACCGTTCTGGATCGTCATCAGCGTGGCGTCCGGAAAGCGTCCGCCCAGACCGGCTGCCGCATCCTCGAGCTGGGTCGCCTTCGTCGCGACGATGCCCAGGTCGAACTCCGGAAGCTCGGCCGGGTCGGCCGTCGCGTGCAGGCGAGCGGTGAAGTCCGACTTGCCCGAGATGCGCAGGCCGTTCTCGGTGAGCGCGCGCGCATGGTCCTCGCGCCTGGTCAGCACGCTGACCTCGAGGTCGCGCGCGAGGTGCCCCGCGTAGAGCGAGCCGATCACGCCCGCGCCGATCACACAGACCCGCTCGATGGCCACGAGGAGAACCTAACCCGTTAGGTTCGGCCGATGCTCGGGGTCGCTCTCTCACTGCTCTCGGCCATGCTCTTCGGCGGGATGTCGATCGCCCTCGGCTTCGCGGTGCGCCGTAGCCGAGACGCCGAGATCGGGGCGTTCGTCACCGCCTTCTGCGGATTCCTGGTCTGCGCCCTCGTCGCCGCGATCGGGCGCGAATGGGGCGGCGATCTTCTTCCGTTCGTGCTGGCCGGCCTGCTTGCACCGGGCGGCTCGCAGCTCCTGTTCGTGCTCGCAGTTCGAGAGGCGGGACCGGCCCGAGCGTCGGTGATCGCAGGTGCGGCGCCGCTCGTCGCAGTGACGATTGCGGTCATCGCGCTCGACGAGCCCGTGCGGGCCCCGCTGCTCGTCGGGGCGGTGCTGATCGTCGCCGGCGGCCTTGCGTTGATCGCCGAGCGCGAGCGACCGGAGTCGTTCCGGGCGATCGGGCTCACGTTCTCGTTCGCGTGCACGATCTTCTTCGCCACCCGGGACAACCTCGTCCGCCGGCTCGCCTCGGACACCGACGTCGCGCCTCAGCTCGCCGCCGCAACGACGATCCTCTCCGGTACGGCAGTGATCCTCGCCTACGTCGCCGTCACGCGGCGGGGTCGGCTCGTAGCCGACCTGAGACGCTCGGCCGCACCATTCGCCCTCCCGGGCCTGCTCTGGGGCGCATCCTACGCATCCCTCTTCGAGGCCTTCTACCGAGCGCGGGTCAGCATCGTCAGCCCGCTGGTCGCGACCGAGTCGCTCTTCAGCGTCCTGCTCGCCGTGCTCCTACTGCGACGCACCGAGCTCGTCGGGCGCCACCTGGCCCTCGGCGCGCTCCTGGTAGTGGCCGGCGGCGCGCTCATCGGCGGGTTCCGGTAAGCCCTGTGGACGAATCGTCACCGTTTCGTGACAACCCAGTGCCAGACACCGGGTTGGAAACGCAACGAGGTTCGACTAGCCCCTTTCGGCCGGCAGGCCACGCCGGGACCAGTCGCTCCACGAGCCCGGGTAGAGCTTCGCGTCGGGCCGGCCGGCCCGCTCGAGCGCAAGGAGGTCGACGCAGGCGGTGATGCCCGAGCCGCAGTACACGACGATCTCCTCCGCCTCTGCGACCGCCGGGGGAACCGCCGCCGCCTCCTCGTAGGGCCAGCTGACCGCGCCCCGGATTCGCCCCGCGACGGGGTCGATCGGCTCCAGGTCGCCGCGAAAGCGTTCCGGCGCGCGGGCATCGACGACCGTCAGCCCTCGCTCACCGAGGCGCGCGGCCAGCTCGTCGGCGTCGATCGTGTCGCCGGCCCGCGGCCGCGGCACGAAGGTCGCCCGCTCGATCTCTTCCGAGCCGCCGCGCACCGGACCAAGCCAGGACTCGAACCCACCGTCCAGCACCGCGACCTCGTCGTGGCCGAAGTGGCGCAGGAGCCACCACAACCGCGCCGCACCCCCGGCGCCGCCGTGGTCGTACGCGACCACGAACACGCCTTCGCCGATCCCGGCCCGAGAAGCTGCCTCGGCGAACGCCTCCGGGCTCGGCAGCGGATGCCGCCCCTGCCCTTTCACGGACAGGTCGGAGAGCTCGTCGATCCCGAGGAACGATGCGCCGGGAACGTGCGCCTCGAGGTACGTCTCGCGCCCCGCCTCGACGCGCTCCAGCGAGTAGGCGCAATCGACGAAGCGATAGGTCACAAGGGCTAGTAGAAGCCTTCGCGCCGCGCGTACCGCTCTGCCCGCTCGGCGTCGTACTCGTCGGCGTCGATTGCGGGGTCGAGCGTGCGGAGGATCTCGCCCGAGGAGGGCAGCTCCTCCCGCGACACGTACCGGTCGGGGTCCCAGAGCTGCGCGCGCAGGAACGCCTTCGAGCAGTGCGTGAAGCACTCGTCGATCTCGATGTGCAGGCCGAGCTTCGGGATCTTGCCCTCGACCGCGCAGGGCTTCAGCAGCTCGCGATCGGTGACGATCGTCGCGCGGCCGTTGACGCGGAACGTGTCGCCGACGCCGGGAATGACGAACAGGAGCGCGACGTGGGGGTTCTGGAGCACGTTCCGCAGCGAGTCGGCGAGCCGGTTCCCGGGCCGGTCGGGAAGGAGCAGGGTGCGCTCGTCGAGGATCCGGACGAAGCCGGCCGGATCGCCACGCGGGCTGACGTCGCAGGCGCCGTCGGCGGACGACGTGGCGAGGCAGAGGAAGGGCGAGCGCTCGACGAACTGGCGGGTCAGCTCGTTCAGGCGATCGCTCACCTTCGAGCGGACGACGTTCGAGGGCTCCCCGATCAGGGAGCGGAGCGCGTCTTCGCCTGCGACCGGTACGGCCATTGACGTCAGGCTACCCGACCGGCCCGAAGCGTCAGTGTGCACCCTCCGACGAGACGCGCAGCGGGAGGACCTCCTCGTCCGGAAAGCGCCGCTCGAGCTCCCGGACGCAGGCCTCGGCGTCCTCGGCCCACACAATGACGGTCGGCCCGGAGCCCGAGAGCGTCGCACCCACTGCACTGGTCGGGAGCTCGGTGCGAACGGCGTCGAGCACCGGCGACGGCCGGTAGGGCTCGTGCAGCCGGTCGGCGAAGGCCTCGCCGAGCAACGCGGGGTCTCCGCGGGCCAGGCCGGCGCCGAGCAGGGCGGCACGGGCCGCGTTGAACGCCGCGTCCGCGTGCGCGACCTCCGCCGGGAGCGCAAGTCGTGCCGCGGGCGTCCGCACCTCCTCCTGGGGGACAACCGCGACCGGCGTCAGCGGAAGCGTGTCCGCGACCCGCTCGATCCGGCCATCCCACGTCAGGCAGGCGCCGCCCACAAGGCAGGCGGCGAGATTGTCGGAGTGGCCTTCGAGCGGCGCGCCGCGCGCGAGCAAGTCCTCCGCCGAGAGCTCCTCGCCCGACCACTTCGCCGCTGCGACGAGGCCGAGCGCGATCGTCGCCGCGCTCGATCCGAGCCCTCGCGCCCGGGGGATCCGCTCCGTCCATCTGAACACCAGCCCTGCCGGCGAGGCGACGAGCCCGAACGCACGGATGCCGATATGCCCGGGGTCGGGCGTGACGTCGACGTCGCCCTCGCTCACCTCGACCTCGTTCCAGAGCTCGAGTGCGAGAGCGGCGCAGTCGAAACCGGGGCCGAGATTCGCCGTCGTCGCCGGCGCCCGGACGACCAGGCTCGCCGGGCTCACAACCGCTCGACCGCGTCCGGATCCTTGAGCCCGTGGCCGGTGAGCACGCAGACGACCCGACCTCCGGGCCGGACGTGCGCGACACCTGCCACCGAAGCCGCCGAGGCCGGCTCGCAGAACGCGCCCTCCAGGCGCGTCACCGCCCTCCACCACTCGAGGATCTCGTCGTCGGTCGCAGTCACCACCTCGGCCGCCGCCTCGGCCTGCTCGCGATGGACGGGATCGCTGATCCGGATGGCCGAGGCGAACGTCCGCGACCGGTCCGCCGCCTGGACCGAGAGCAAGCGCGGGACTCTGGTGCCGGCCTCGCTGAAGCCTCGAAGGTAGGCGCACGTGTTCCCGCCACCGCCGTAGGGCAGCGCGACCACGTCGGGCGGTCGGTCCAGCTGCTCGAGGATCTCCCCCGCCGCCGACGACTGCCCTTCGATCCGATCGGGGTTGATCGAGTTGACGTTGACGAGACCCTCTTCCACCGCCGCCTCACGAGCGATCAGGTGCGCCTCGTCGAAGGAGCCGTCGATCTCGCGAAGCTCGGCGCCGGCCGCACGCGCCTGGGCGAGCTTTCCGCGCGCGACCGCGCCCGCCGGCAGGACGATTACGGCCCTCAGCCCTGCGCGGGCCGCATAGGTGGCCGCTGACGCCGCCGTGTTGCCGGTCGAGGCGCAGATCACCCCCGGCGCGCCGCGTTCCAGCGCCCGCGAGACGGCGACCGCCATCCCGCGATCCTTGAAGCTGCCGGTCGGATTCATCCCTTCCCACTTCAGCCACAGCTCGCAGCCGAGGCGCTCGGAGAGCCGGGGCGCAGGCAGCAGCGGGGTGCCGCCCTCGCCGAGAGAGACCGGTAGAGCTCCTAACGTAATGGGCATTCGTTCCCGGGGTGCGATGGGTGGATGCGATGCAAGGACGCAGGGAGCGCCCATATGCGGTGCATATGGGCGCGACTGAGGACGCAGCGGCGCGCCGCCCAGCGCAGCCCGGGGACACAACTGCTCATTGCGTTAGGAGCTCTTAGCGCCATCCGAGCTCTGTGACGCCGCGGTCGGAGATCACCGGCAGCGCCGAAGCGGAGCCCCGGGTCTCGGCCAGGGTGTCGATCTCGGCCAATGCGTCGCGCAGCCGTCCCTCGCGCGCTTCGTGCGTGACGATGTGCAGCGTCGCGCTGCCGTCGGACTGGTGCTGGACGAGGCGCGCGACCGACACGCCGTGACCCGAGAGGCGAAGGGCGACGAGCGCGAGCACACCCGGCTGGTCGGCGACCTCGATCCGCACGTAGAACGGAGAGGCCAGCTCTCCGGCCGGTAGGCCCGGAAGCTCCCGCCAGCAGGCGTCGTTCTGGAGGAAGCCGGTGCCGGTGGTACCGACGACCGTGACCATGTCGGCGACGATCGCCGACGCCGTCTCCAGCCCGCCGGCGCCGGGGCCCTCCAGCGTGATCTCGCGGATTGCATCGCCCTGGAGCATCACCGCGTTGAAGGCGCCTTCGACCGAGGCGAGGGGGTGCGCGCGATCGACCAGCGCCGGCCGCACGCGCACGTCGACCTGTCCGTCCGCGAGCGTGGCCGCCCCGATCAGCCGCACGACCATGTCCATCTCCCTCGCCGCGGCCACGTCGGCGGGGCTGACGCGCTCGAGCCCCTCGTAGGCGACGTCGTCGATCGTCACCCTGGAGCCGAAGGCGACGGTCGCGAGGATCGCCATCTTCGCGGCCGCGTCGAGCCCGGAGACGTCCTCGGTGGGGTCGGGCTCCGCGAAGCCGAGCCGCTGCGCCTCGGCCAGCGCCTCCTCGTAGCTGGAGCCCCGCTCCATCTCCGTGAGCACGAAGTTCGTCGTCCCGTTGACGATGCCGAGGACCCGGTGGACGTGGGAGACGACGAGCGCCTCGCGCAAGACCTTGATCACCGGGATCGCCGCGCAGACGGAGGCTTCGAAGCGCAGCTGGACACCGCCCTCGATCGCGGCGGCGAACAGCTCTGCGCCCCGGCGGGCGACGAGCTGCTTGTTGGCGGTCACGACCGGCTTGCCGGCCCGGAGCAGAGCGAGGACGTGGTCGCCCGCCGGCTCCAGCCCGCCCATCACCTCGGCGACGACCCCGATCGACGGGTCTTCGAGGATCTCGGCGAAGTCGGTCGTCACTGCGACCCCACCCCGGTCCTTGCTCGGGTCGCGCACGAGTGCGCGCACGACGCGGAGCCGATGTCCCGTGGCCCGCTCGATGTCCGCCGCCTGGGCCTGGAGCAGCCGATCGACCGCAGAGCCGACCGTCCCGTACCCGAGCAGCGCAACCGGAACGTCGACCGACGCCACCGCCCGACCCTACCTCAGCGCCCGAGCGCGCTCCTGAGCCGGTGTCCCTTCGGGGGATCTCCTCCGGCCTTCTGGCGGCTGCAAAGCTACGCCATGCCGCGTCCTCAGTCGCGCTCATATCGTTCGGATATGAGCGCCCCCTGCGTCCTTGCCTGGCTTGTTTTTCGCTCGCCAGAAGACCGGCAAGATCACCCGAAAGGACACGCGTCGTGATCGTCGCCCACCTCGACCTGGATGCGTTCTTCGCCGCCGTCGAGGAGCTGGAGGAGCCGAGCTTTCGCCGGAAGCCGCTCGTCGTGGGCGGAGACCCGCACGGCCGAGGCGTGGTCGCGACCGCCAACTACGTCGCCCGCACGTTCGGGATCCACTCGGCGATGAGCTGCGCCGAGGCCCTACGCCGCTGCCCGCAGTCGGTCTTCGTGCGACCTCGCCACGCGCTCTACCGACAGTACTCGGAGGAGGTGTGGACGGCGGTGCGGGAGGTCGTTCCGACGGTCGAGCGCACCGGCCTGGACGAGGGCTACCTCGACCTCGGCGAGGTGGCGGCGGACTTCCTCGCCGCGCGGCGCGTGGCCGAGGCCGTCAAGGCGGCGGTGCGCGGCGCGACAGCCCTCACGTGCTCAATCGGGGTGGCGACCTGCAAGGTGGTCGCGAAAGTTGCGTCGGACCGGCGCAAGCCGGGCGGGTTGACCGTCGTCCGCCGCGGCAGCGAGGCGTCGTTTCTCGCGCCGTTCGACGTGCGCCTGCTCCCCGGCGTCGGGCCGCGGGCCGAGGCCCGGCTCCGCGACGCGGGCGTGGCGACGATCGGAGTGCTCGCGCAGCTCGACGACGCGGCCCTGCGACGCCTGCTGCCGGGCAAGGTGGGACGGCTGCTACGCGACCGCGCTCGCGGCATCGATCCGCGTGGGCTCGAGACGCAGGTGGAGCGGATCTCGATCTCCACCGAGGAGACCTTCGAGCGCGACATCGCCGACCGCGAGCAACTCCACGCCGAGCTCCGACGGATGGCGGACCGGCTCGGCGACCACCTGACCCGGACCGGCCAGGCCGCGCGAACGGTGACGACGAAGGTGCGCTACCCGGACTTCTCGATCCGGAGCCGCTCCTCGACCCTCGCCGGGGGTCTCGACGACGGCGAGGCAATCGGCGAGATCGCGTGCACGCTGCTCGATCGGGCGCTGGCCGACCGGCCGGGCCCGCTACGGCTCGTCGGCGTCGGGCTCTCGAACATCGAGCCGTTTCGCCAGCTCGCGCTCTCCTGAGCCGCCCCGTTCCGCTCAGCGAAGGCCGCGCAACACGTCGACCAGGTCGGAGGCGGCGTCCTCGGGCGACGACTGCGCGAGCGGCGTTCGCGCGATCTCGGCGTAGACCTCGGCCATTGCGTGGAACAGCTGCGGCGTCAGGCCCGCCGCTTCCTGTGCGGCCGCGATCTCGCGCATCTCGCCGACGTATCGCCCTGACTTCGCCGCGGCCCGGGCGATCCGGCTGCCGACGTCGTCGGGCGGATCGCCCAGGTCCGCAAGCACGTGCTCGAGCACGCCGTAGCGCTCCGCCGCACGCACGGCCTGGGTGAGGAGAGCCACGGAGCCCTTGTAGACGGAGGCGGTGCTCATCTTCACGGCTGACGCCGCCCCCACCTCCTCGCCGACGACGACTACCTCGACCCCGTGGAAGGGCAGCGCGGCGACCTCGGCGGCGCGCGGCCCCGCCAGGTAGAGGCGCGTCGTCCCCTCCTTCCAGGGCGGGGGCCCCGAGATCGATCCGTCGACCTCCGTCGAGATGCGTCGTGCCGTCTCCGGCGCGACGGCGTTCAGGTCCGCGACCAGGGCGGCCGCGCCGATTGCGGCCGCAACCGTCTCCGCCTGATCCGGGGGGACGATCGAGAGCACCACCTCGGCGCTCTCCACCACGGCGGCGAGGCTCGGCAGCAACTCGAGGTCTGCCTGCCCGGCGAGCCGGGCGGTTCGCTCGCTTCGGCCCGTCGTCGTCGCGACCACACGCGCCCCGCCGCGCCGCAGCGCATATCCCACGGCGCTGCCCATCGCCCCGGGGCTCACGATGCCGACAGTCGGCATCTCCGCAGTCTAGGAGCTCTGAGTTGGCTGCCAGCCGGTCTCCGACCGACGCCGCGCAAGTCGCGCGACGCAGAGGTCGGGACGGACGAAGATGTCGAGGCCTTCCATGTCGAGGCCGCTGCCGAGCTCGTCCAGCGCTCCCGAGACGATCCCGCGGTGCACCCCGCAGACGATCTCGGGGGTCTGCTCCGCAAGGTCGTGGAAGGGACAGTGGCGCATGTGGATCTCCGAGCCGTCGGCCGTCGCCGCAAAGCCCTGCTCGTCGAGGAGCCGCGTCACCTCCGCGATCGCCTGCTCGTCGCTGACGTGCTCGAGCGGAGACGGCTTGCGCACGAGGTATCGGCCCCAGGCCCGCCCGGCCTCCTGCGCGCGCTCCTCACCGTCGGCAAGCTCGGACATCGTGCCGGTGAGGATGGTCGCGAGCAGCCGATGCTCGTCGCGGCCTGCGTCCTCCGCAGGTTCGGGCCGAGCGCGATAGACCATCCGCGGCCGTCCGGGCTTACCCCCGGCGGCGGGCTGCGAGTCGACGAGCCCGGCGTCGCCGAGGATGCCGAGATGCCACCGGATCGTGTTCTCGTGGAGTCCGACGCGACGGCTCAGCTCGCGGGCGTCGAGCCCGTCGGGCGCGTCCCGAAGCTCGGTCACGATGTCGACCCGATGGTCGTCGGCGAGAGCGCGGCGCACGCGCATGCTTTCCACCATTTGCACCAAGGGTATCGGTGGAACTCCGGCGTTTGTATCCGCAAATTTGCTGATTGCTGCGCTCTCTGGTTCTCACTAAGCTCGTTGTGGAAATCAACGAGGAGGAACTCCGGTGGCATATCCAGTATCCAGTCAGCTTCCCGCGTACCAGGCGAAAGACCCTGACCGCGGCGCCGCGGTCAAGATCGTCGCGCTCATGCTCGGCATCGCCCTGCCGGCCGTGCTCGGATTCGCCCTCTGGAGCGCCGCATCGGCGAACAAGGCGCGTGACGACGCCAGGGCGGCCGCCGCACAGGTCTCCGCCACCTCGGCGATGCCCGGGGTGACGACCGGAACGGCCTCCGGCGCGACCGCGACGGGCGCAGTGGCAACGCCGAGCTTTGCCGGCCTCGCGCCGGCGAATGCGGACGCGATCGCCGCCGCCCACCGCGCCTATCCGGCCGAGCTTCCCGCGCTGCAGGCCGGTCCCGTCGTGAACGTCAACCTCGGGATCGCGCATCGCACGATCGAGGTCGCTCCCGGGATCAAGTACGAAGCCTGGACGTTCGGAGCCGGGGTTCCCGGGCCGGTCGTGCACGTGCGCCAGGGTCAGACCGTGCGGATCACGCTGACGAACAACGCGCCGATGCCGCACTCGGTCGACTTCCACGCGGCGCGCATCGCGCCGAACGTGGCGTTCGCAGACGTCGCTCCCGGCAAGTCGTTCACGTTCAGCTTCAAGGCCGACGACCCGGGCGTGTTCATGTACCACTGCGGAACCAAGCCGGTTCTGGCCCACATCGCGAACGGCATGTACGGCGCGATCGTCGTCGAGCCGAAGGCGGGACTCCTGCCGAAGCCCGACCACGAGTACGTGCTCGTCTCGGGCGAGTGGTACCTGAACGGCCCCGGGCTCGACAAGCCCGCCCAGCTGGACATGGTGAAGGCCGATCAGATGAAGCCCGACTGGGTGACCTGGAACGGCTACGCCGGCCAGTACGTGAAGCACCCGCTGACCGCGATGCCAGGAGAGACCGTCCGCTTCTGGGTCGTCGACGCGGGTCCCGAGCCTGAACAACGACTTCCACGTCGTCGGCACGCTTCTCAACCGCGCCTGGGTCAACGCCGACCTGACGAACGCGCCGCAACGCGGGATCCAGACGGCGGTCGTCCCGGCAGGCGGCGGCGGCGTCTTCGACGTCACCATCGACAAGCCGGGTCTCTACCCCTTCGTCTCGCACTCGTTCGCAACCGTTCAGATGGGACAGGTCGGCCTGCTCGAGGTCGGCGAGGTCGAGGGGACGATGAGCCACTAGACCCGGTTGCCACCGGAGCGGAGCGAGCCGCGCCATCACGGCGCGGCTCGCTCCGTTTCAACCCCTTCTTTGGTCGCGCGAACTCGTGACGCAGAAGAACAGCGGTGGAGAACCGGCCCACCGCGCGCGGAGGCGGGACCGCGTTCTCGCCGGAGCGCAGGAGCGACTCAACACGCGCGCCGGGGAGGGGGGCCCGCGGGGGGAACCGGCCGTTCCCCCCGCGATAAGAAGGGGCACGCCGGATCGTCGGCGAGCGGGTCGCCGGTCGCCGCAAAGGCCCGCGACCGCGAGCCGCCGCACAGGTCCCCGAACTCGCACGCGCCGCACCGGCCGGTGAAGAGCCCCGCGCGAAGGTCGCGGAGCAGCGTGCTCTCGCGATAGATCGAGGCGATGGTCGTCGTGCGGACGTTGCCGACCGGCAACGGAAGGAACCCCGCCGGGTAGACGTCTCCGTCATGGCCGACGAAGACGATCCCCTTGCCGTCACGGGTGCCCTTCGTCTGCGCCTTGGCCTGGCCACGCGGCTCTCCGAGCAGCTCGACGAGCCGTTCGGACAGGCTTCGGTAGAGCAGACCAGGCTCGGCCGGGGGGCCGTCGGCTTTCCGCGTCGCGACCACGCGCCGGAAGAACGGCGCCTCGACGGTACGAACCACGAACCCGTATCGAGACGCGTCGTAGAGGAAATGGCAGAGGTCCTCGTTCTCGGCGGGGGTGAGCTCCTCCATCTGCACGCCGCGGCCGGTCTTGACCAGCAGGAACACCTCCCAGACGTTCACGTCCAGCCGGTCGAGTAGCGCCGCGACGTCAGGGAGCTCGTCGACGTTCTCGCGCATCGCGACCGTGTTCACCTGGACGACGAACCCGTTCTCCCGCAGGAGCCGGATCGCCTCGAGCGTCCGCTCGAAGTGGCCGTCGATTCCGCGGATCCGCTCGTGCGTGGACGCGATCGCGCCGTCGAGGCTGATCGACACCGCCTTCACCCCCGCCTCGCGCATGCGTCCGATCGCATCGCGCGTGAGCTTCGGCGTCACGCTCGGCGAGAGCGCAACCGGAATCTTCAGCGACGCGGCGTATCGCGCGAGCTCCAGCGAGTCCTCGCGCATCAGCACGTCCCCGCCGGTGAGAACGAGCACCGGGTACGGGCGCCCGAACTCGGTCAGCGAGCGGACGAAGTCGCGCCCTTCGGCGGGCGTCAGCTCCCCTGGCAACGGCTCGGCGAGCGCCGATGCCCGGCAATGGCGGCAGGCGAGCAGGCAGGCGCGCGTCGTCTCCCAGAAGACGAGGATCGGCCGCCGGTCCAGGTCGAGCTTCAACGCTCCTCCGCACCGATTGAAGCTTCCGGTGGGCAGATGACGATGGTCAGAATTGCCCATTCGGGGGCGCGGCCCGGTTGACGGCGAGTAGGCTCGCCATCATGGCCAGACGATGCTCGTTGCTCGCGGCCGTTGTCATAGTCGGCGCGCTCGCGCTCGCCGGCGGCGGGCCGGCGGCGAACGTCTCGCCCTGCACCGGCGCGATGCTGACCGGCTCCTTCTCGGTGATCCGGGGCAGCGGCGGAGCCGGGCACATCTCGTACGCGCTCACGCTCCGGAATCGTTCGCCGAAGAGCTGCGTCGTCTCGGGGCGCGTGGGCCTGCGTCTGCTCGGCCGCACGGGGAAGGCTCTGCCGACCAAGGTCCAGCCTGCCAAGCTGGGCCAGACGTCGAAGCGGGTCGTGCTCCGGCCGAACGGCCGCGCGAAGGCAAGCGCGCGCTTCTCGCCCGACATACCCGGACCGGGCGAGTCGACCGGCGGCCCCTGCGAGCCGACCGCCTACAAGATGCGGGTGAATCCGCCGCCGGGCGCCGGCACGCTCGTCGCGCCGATCAAGCCGCCGACGCCTGTTTGCGAGCAGGGGCTGATCCGGCTCTCGACGCTGGTCGGCACTTCGAGCCGCTGACGGAATGACCACGCGTTGGCTGGGCGCGCTGGTCGGCACGCTGCTTCATTCCGTTAGGGGCTCTTAGCCTCGAAGCTTCGCCGCCGCCGCGAGGATCGAGTCGACGATCGACGCGTAGCCGGTGCAGCGGCACAGGTGTCCCGCCAGCTCCGCGCGGACCTGCTCCTCGGTCGGGGTGGGGTTCTGCTCGAGGAAGAACGTCGCGCTCATCAGGATCCCCGGCGTGCAGAACCCGCATTGCAGGCCGAAGTGCTCGTGGAACGCCTGCTGCAGCGGATGGAGCGCGGCGTCCCGGGCGGCGGCGAAGGCGCCGCCGCTCTTCCGGCCGGGCGGCGCCGGCTCGGCCGGCGAGCGGCTTCCAGGCCCTGCGCGAGCGACTCGACCGTCTGGATCTCGGCACCGTCCGCCTGCACGGCGAGCGTCAGGCACGAGCGCGCCGGTCTGCCCTCGAGCAGGACGGTGCACGCACCGCAGACGCCATGCTCGCAGCCCACGTGGGTGCCGTAGAGGCCGAGCTCGTGCCGGATGAAGTCGGAGAGGAGCAATCGCGGCTCGACCCGCCGCTCGTGGCGCACGCCGTTGACCGTGACGGCGATCTCGATCATCGCGCACGCTCCCGGGCACGCTCGATCAGTGCGAGCGCGACCTCGCGTTTGTAGCCGGCGGGGGCGAACAGGTCGCCGACCGGATCGATCGCGCCCCCGTCGTACAGCACGGGCGTCGCGCCGACTCCGCCGAGGGCGATGCGCTCACCGGCGAGCGCGACGCACACGACCGCGAAGTCGCCGTGGCGGTGGGCGTGCTCCTCGAACGCGCACGCGCCGTCGACGACCGGGAAGCGAGCCTCGACCAGGAGCTCGCCCGGCTCCAGCGCCGTCGTGAACACGGACACGAAGAACTCGTCCGCCGGAATCGTTCGGCGGCCGCCCGGCCCGGCAACGACCAGCTGTGCTCCCAGCGCGAGCGCGCAGACGGGTAGCTCCGCGGTCGGGTCGGCGTGGACGAGGGAGCCTCCGACGGTGCCGCGGCACCGAGTTGCGGTGTGCCCGACGAAGCTCAGCGCCTCGCGGAGCAGCGGCTGCGTGTCGCCTGAGCGCTCGAGATCCCACTGCCTGGTCATGGCGCCGACCACCAGCACGCCGTCCTCGACCCGCAACCGGGCCAGCTCGTCGATTCCGCCGAGGTCGACGAGCGCCGTGGGCCGGGCGAGCCGGAAGTTGAGCATCGGCACGAGGCTCTGACCACCGGCCAGCGGCTTTGCATCGGGGTCTTCCGCCAGCAGCGACAACGCCTCGTCGAGCGAGGCCGGCCGGTGGTAGGCGAACGGCGCGGGCTTCACTTCCGGGCGAGCTCCCAGAGCCGGGCCGGCGTCAGCGGCAGGTGCGCCGGCTTCACCCCGAGCGGCCGCAGGGCATCCGCGACGGCGTTGGCGATCGCCGCGGGAGCGCTCTCGGACGTGGACTCTCCGCATCCCTTGGCGCCGACGGGCGTGAACGGCGACGGACTCTCGATGTGCGCCAGGTCGATCCTCGGCGCCTCCGCCGCGGTCAGGCAGCGGTAGTCGGCGAACGTCCCGGTCAGGAACTGGCCGTCTTCGTCCCAGCGAAACTCCTCGAGCAGGGCACCCCCGAGGCCGTGCAGCGCCGCGCCGTACACCTGCCCCTCGACCAGCTTCGGGTTGATGATCGTGCCGGCGTCGTGGACGGACGCGTACTTCAGGATCCGGACGTCCCACGTGACGGGGTCGACCTCGACCGCCACCACGTCCGCGATGAAGCCGTACGCGTGCGAGGAGTTGATCCGGTCGTCGTCGGTCGGCGGCGCCGAGCTCGGGACGTGAAAGACCTCCGATGCCTGGATCCCCGCGCTCATCCCCTCCGGCAGCGCGGAGGGATCCCAGTGCGCGACGCCGGCGACGCGCCGAAGCGAGACCGAGCGATCCGGGCTGCCCTGGACGCGAACCGCTCCGTCGACCAGCTCGCAGTCGTCGACCGCCGCCTCGAGGAGGCTCGCGCCGATCTCGAGAATCTGCCGCCGGACGACGCCTGCCGCCCGGCGCGCCGCGCCCGAAGCGACCCCCGAGAACCGGCTCGAGTAGCTTCCCGAGGACACTGACCACACCGAGGTGTGGCTGTCGAACTCGTCCACGGTGGCCACGTCCTCGGGGGAGACGCCGAGCTCGTCGGCGACGACCTGCGCGACTGCCGTCTGGTGGCCTTGACCCTGCGGCGTCGTCGCCATCGTCACGACCACCTTGCCGCGTGGGTCGACGCGGATCTGCGCCCAGTCCGCCGCTCCCGACTTGTGCAGATAGCCGGGCGCCCGGCGGACCTCGGGCGGGAGCGCGACCGAGACGTAGCCCATGTTCGAGATCGACGGGTCGACGGCGAGCCCGATGCCGATCCCGACGAGCCGGTCCTCGGCGCGCGCACCGCGCTGGAGCGCGCGCAGCTCCTCGTAGCCGGCGGTCTCGAGCGCGAGCTCGAGGGCGCGCGGGTAGTCGCCGCTGTCGTACAGACCGCCCGAGGGGGTCTCGTACGGAAAGGCGTCGGCCGGGATCAGGTTGCGGCGGCGGATCTCGGCCGGGTCGAGCCCCAGCTGCTCGGCCGCCTCGTCCAGCGTCCGCTCGGTCTCGAGGTAGACCTGCTGGCAGCCGTAGCCGCGGTTCGGCCCGGTCGGCACCTTGTTCGAGACGACGTCGCGGAGGTGCAACTCGACGTTTCGGACGCGGTAGGGCCCGACGACGTTGCCGAGCGGCCGGTAGGTCGTCGCCGGCTCCGGCGCGCGTACGTAGGCGCCGAGGTTGTCGACGACGTGGGCCCGCAGCCCGACGATCTCGCCGTCCTTCGTGAGCGCGAGCTCACGGGTCCCGACCCGGTCGGGTTGGTGGCTCGATCCGATCAGATGCTCGGCGCGGTCCTCGATCCACTTCACCGGCCGCCGCGTGCGCATCGCGAGCAGCGCAAGAACGGTCATGTACGGAAACAGCGACGACTTGATCCCGAAGCTGCCCCCGATGTCCTTCGGGACGATCACCCGCAGCCGCTCCTCGGGTAGCTTCAGGGACCGCGCGAGCACCGGCAGCAGCGTCATCGGACCCATGAAGTTCGCCCACATCGTCAGGAGGCCCGAGGCCGGCTCGTAGTCGGCGACGATCCCGTAGGTCTCGATCGGGGTCGACGAGTAGCGCTCCCAGTGGAGCGTCTCGGTGACGACGAGGTCGGCCTGGGCGAATGCCCGGTCGGGATCGCCATAGCGAAGCGTCCGGTCGACGACGACGTTCGAGCCGACCTCGTCGTGGAGGAGCGGCTTGGCCGGATCGAGCGCGTCCTCGACCGAGACGACCGCGTCGAGCGGCTCGTAGTCGGCTGCGACGAGCTCCGCGGCGTCCTCGGCGAGGTAGCGATCCTCGGCGGCGACCGCGGCGATCGGCTCGCCCGCATAGCGCGCCCGGTCGACCGCGAGCGCATAGTAGGCCAACCGGTGCGTGATCCCGGCCGCGAACGGGTCGGTCAGCTCGGGCAGCTCGTGCCCGGCGAGCCCCGCCGCGACCCCCGGGGCGGCGAGCGCGGCGGAGAGATCGACGGAACGGATCTCCGCATGAGCCCAGGGCGAGCGCGCGAAGGCAACCTGGAGCGGGTTGGCAACCTGGACGTCGTCCACGAACGTGCCGCGGCCGGTGAGGAGCGGGAGGTCCTCCCGGCGCAACATCGATTGCCCGACCCAGCGGTGCTCCATTCCGATCATTCTCAACGACGCGCTGCGGCTACGCTCGTACGTGCGTATCCAGGAAAGGAGCAAACAGGTGGCGACGACGAAGATGCCGAGCAGCCTCGAGATTGCCCAGAGGGCCATCCTTCGACCGATCGACGAGCTGGCGACGGAGGCCGGCCTCCTCGACGAGGAGATCGAGCTCTACGGCCGCTACAAGGCGAAGGTCGACCTCTCCGTCCTCGAGCGGCTCGCCGACCATCCGAGCGGCAAGCTCATCGGCGTCACCGCGATCACCCCGACCAAGATGGGCGAGGGGAAGACGACGACGGCCGTCGGGCTGGCGCAGGGGCTCGGCCGCATCGGCCGCAAGCCGGTGCTCTGCCTCCGCGAGGCGTCGCTCGGCCCGGTGTTCGGGATCAAGGGCGGGGCGGCGGGCGGCGGGTACGCGCAGGTCGTGCCGATGGAGGATCTGAACCTCCACTTCACCGGCGACATCCACGCGATCGGCGCCGCGAACAACCTCCTGTCCGCGATGCTCGAGGCGCACATCCTGCACGGCAACGCCCTCGGGATCGACCCGCTCACGGTCAGCTGGCGCCGCTGCGTCGACATGAACGACCGCGCGCTGCGCGGGGTCGTGATCGGCCTGGGCGGCCGGGCGAACGGGTACGTGCGAGAAACCGGCTTCGACATCACCGCCGCCTCGGAGGTGATGGCGATCGCGGCCGTGTCGCGCGATCTCTTCGACCTGCGCAGGCGCCTGAGCGAGATCACCGTCGCCTACACGTGGGCGGGCGAGCCCGTCACCGCCGAGCAGCTTCGCGCGGCAGGTGCGATGACCGTGCTGCTCAAGGACGCGATCAAGCCGAATCTCGTCCAGACGCTGGAGGGGCAGCCTGCATTCGTCCACTGCGGACCGTTCGCGAACATCGCGCACGGCAACTCGTCGCTCGTCGCCGACCTCGTCGGGCTCAAGCTCGGCGACTACGTGGTCACCGAGTCGGGTTTCGGCTCCGACATGGGCATGGAGAAGCTGCTCGACATCATCTGCCGGGTCGGCGGAATCGCACCGAGCGCGATCGTGCTCGTCGCCACCGTGCGCGCGCTCAAGCACCACGGCGGAGACCCGGACGGTGGAATCGACGCGATCGAGCTCGGAGCACCCAACCTCGCCAGGCACATCGGCATCGTCAAGGAGTTCGGCCTCAACGCGGTGGTCGCCGTCAACCGCTTCCCCGGCGACACCGACGACGAGGTTGCGGCCGTCCGCCGGCTGGCACTCGAGCTCGGCGCCCACTCGGCGGCCGTGAACTGGTCGTTCGAGGGTGGCGGTGAGGGCGCTGTCGAGTTGGCCGAGGCAGTCACCGACGCCGCCGAGGCCCCGAGCTCCTTCGAGCCGATCTACCCGCTCGAGGCGCCGATCGCCGACAAGATCGACGCGATCGCCAGGCGCGTGTACGGCGCCGACGGCGCGATGCTGCTCCCGGCCGCGCTGAACGACGTCAAGCGCTTCACCGCGCAGGGCCTCGACCGAGTCCCCGTCTGCATGGCGAAGACGCACCTGTCGCTCTCGCACGACCCCGAGCTGACCGGCGCTCCGACGGGCTTCACGGTTCCGATCCGCAAGGTGCGCGCCTACACCGGCGCCGGCTGGCTGGTCGCGCTCTGCGGCGACATGCAGACGATGCCCGGCCTCTCGGCCACCCCCGCTGCGTTCAACGTCGACATCGACGAGCACGGGCGCACCGTTGGACTTTTTTAGCGTGGGGGAACCCAGGGTTCCCCCAGGGACCCCCTCCTTCGGCACGCGTGGCGCCTCGTTCTTGCGCTCCGGCGAGAGCGCGGTCTCGCCTCCGCGCGCGAGAGGCCCGTCCTCCATCACCCATCCTTGACGATGCGGTGAGCCCTGACGAACCCCCTCTTGCGGCGGGTCCCGCGATCGTCAGGACCATCGAGCTCGCCGCCGGGCTCGCCGCGGTCACCGCGCGCGTCGCGGGTCGAGCCGACCTCGCGAGGCGCGCCCGGGCTCTGGCGGCCAACGCTGCGCCGCTGGCGGCCGAGGACGCGGCCGCCTACCAGGACTTCCTCCGTACCCGCTCGGAGGAGGCGCGCGAGCGGACGATCGCGCTGCCGCTGCGTATGGCAGATCTCGCCGCGGCCGCGGCCGAGGTCGCCGCGGAGGCCGCGGCTGCGACCGAAGGACGCCGTGGGGGGCGACGCCAAGGTCGGCGTGCTCCTCGCCGAGACGGCCGCCCGGGCGGCGGCCCTGCTCGTCCGCGTGAACGGTGGAGGGGAAGCCGCCGCGGCGGCTACCGACCGAGCTGGTCGCGCAGCCACTCGGGTGTGACGCTGAGCGCGCGAAGGACCTCGCCGCCGGTGCTCTTCGGATCGGAGGCGATGGCGAGTAGGAGGTCCTCCGCCACGATCACCCGGCGCCCCGCGGCCGTCGCCTCGGCGAGCGCCTGTTCGAGCGCACGCTTCGCCCGCGGCGAGAACGGCAGCCGCCTCCGCCGCTCGAGCGGTGACGTCCCCTCACCCACACGCTTGACGATCTCGTCGCGCGCGGCCTCCACCGAGATGTCGAGGTCGCCGATGCTACGGCGTAGCAGGGCGAGCAGCAGGTGCTCGGTCCCGAGATACCCGTGCTTGAGCGTGTCTGCCTCCTCCTCGGCGCTCGCCACGATCGTCCGCGCGTCGTCGTCGAAGCGAACGAGGAACCGCCCCCGGTGGCCGCGCCGCTTCCAGGACTGGCTCGCCCAGTACGGCGGCAGCTCCGCCGCCGGAGAATCTTCGACGATCTGGTGGACACGCTGGTGCGAGAGCTCGAGCACCTCGGCGATCTCGCGGAGGGAGCCGCCCGCAGCGTGGAGCTTCTTGATCGCGTGGTGGTAGTCGATGCGAGCGTGCGCGGTCTGGCTCTCCATGTCGACGAGCTTCTGCCGCGCCTCGCGCGCCTCGGCGAGGACCTTCTCGTCGAGCGTCATCATGCTGTCTAGTCTACTAGACGGCGTCTAGTATGTCTAGACGGCAAGGAGTGCGATCCCGGCGACGACGACGGCCGCACCCGCTGCATGCCACCCCGAGACACGCTCGCGCAGGAAGAGCACCGACAGCGCGACGGCGATGAGCACGCTCGACTCCCGCACGGCCGCGACCGGAGCGGCGGGCGCGAGCCGCAGGGCGAAGAGGACGAGCGCGTAGGGCGCAAGCGTCAGCGGGCCGATCAGGACCGTCTCGGTGCGCAGGCCGGCACGCAGCGCAGCACGTCCCGATCGGACGGCGACGACAGCAGCCGACGCCAGCGCCGTCGGGATCATCACCAGCTCGAGATACGTCAGCGGGTCGGCGCGCGCCACCCCGCTGTTGTCGAGCAGCGTGTAGCCGGCGATCGTGGTCGCGATCGTCAGCCCGAAGAGCGTGCTGCCTCGATCCGGGCGGCGGCCGCGTACGAGCAGGATTCCGGCGCCGACCGCGCAGACGCCGACCCCCTGCAACCACGAGGTCGCGGCGCCGAGTGCGAGCGCGGCGACGGCGAGGACGAGCACCGGCGCGACCCCCCGGGCAAGCGGGTAGAAGACCGACAGCCGCGCCCGTGCGTAGGCGGCGCCGAGCAGGAGCACGTAGGCGAGCTCGAACGCCGCGCTGCCGGCGATGTACGGCCACGCCGACGCCTCGACGCGCCATCGCGCGACGGCGACGGGAGCCCAGGCGACGGTCGCGACACAGAACGCGACGGTGGTCGCCGTCTGTGGATTCCGGGTGCGGGCGAGAAGCACGTTCCAGGCCGCATGGAGAAACGCGGCCGCGAGGGCAAGACCGAAGGCGTCGGCGCCCACTAGCGAGTGCCGAGACGAAGGCCGAGCACGCGTGGCAGCGCGGCCACCGCCCGTGCCGCCACGGATGCGCGGCGCCCGTCCTCGTCGGCACGCTCGACCGCGAGGATCGCCCTGCGGACGAGCGGCACGCGCAGCCTTGCCGCAAAGCCCCCCGGATTGTCAAGCGGCGCAGGAGCTCACCGGCAGGCAGCGGCGTTAGTGTGTCCCTTCTTGACAGACGCCGTCATCGAGAACCCGATCCTGAACTCGCCGTTCCACGAGCCGGCGCGGCACTGGCGATTCGGCGACACCGGGATCACCAACGAGATCGACGAAGAGCGGCGTCCGAGCTCCTACTTCATGCCCATTCCGGCCTCGAAGGTGCGCGGTGCGCAGCTCGAGCTCGAGACGCAGTGGACGCGCGACCGGATCGAGGAGAACCGGTTGATCAACCAGATCCGGGAACGCGTCGCGAACTGGCGCGCCTCGCCACTGGCCGGGCGTGACACCGACGACCCGCAGGCTGCTCGAGTACTGGACGGACGAGACGCGCGAGCGGCCGCTCTTCTTCTGCCAGGTCGAGGCGCTCGAGACCGCGATCTACCTGACCGAGGGCGCGACGAAGCAGGGCGACGCCTGGATCGAGAACGAGCTGCGCGAGGCTGACGACGGGCACGAACCCGGGCCTGTACCGCGATCGCGTTCAAGATGGCGACCGGCAGGGGCAAGACCGTGGTCATGGCGATGCTGATCGCCTGGCAGACGCTGAACAAGCTGGCCAACCCGCAGGACGCGCGGTTCTCTGACGCCTTCCTCGTCGTCACGCCCGGGATCACGATCCGCGACCGGCTGCGCGTCCTGCTCCCCGAACGACCCGGACAACTACTACCGGCAGCGCGACATCATGCCGGCCGGATCGACTCGAGCAGCTCGGGCAGGCGCGAGATCGTCATCACGAACTTCCACGCGCTTCCTGCCAGCGGGACAGGAACGCCGGCGTCGAAGACTGACCAAGGAGCTGCTCGACGCGCGGAGGCGACGAGCCCGTTCGCTCGAGACGCCGGACGAGATGGTGCGCCGCGTCTGCCGCGGCCTCGGGTACGAAGCGCCAGATCGTCGTCCTGAACGACGAGGCGCACCACTGCTACCGCGCGCAGCCGGACGGCGAGGAGGAGACGCTCAAGGGCGAGGAGCGCAAGGAGGCCGAGCAGCGCGACCGAGGAGGCGCGGGTCTGGGTGACGGGGCTGCGAGGCGGTCGCAGCGCAAGCTCGGGGTCCGAAGGTCGTCTACGACCTGTCGGCGACGCCGTTCTTCCTGCGCGGCTCCGGCTGGCCGGAGGGGACGCTCTTCCCCTGGGTCGTCACGCGACTTCTCGCTGATCGACGCCATCGAGTCGGGCATCGTGAAGATCCCGCGCGTGCCCGGTCGCCGACGACGCGATGGTCAGCGAGCTGCGCCGACCTACCGCAACCTCTGGGCGCGGATCCGCGACCGAGCTGCCGAAGAAGAACGTGAAGGAGACCGACGCCGCGAGGGCGCAGCCGCAGCTTCCCGACGAGCTCCAGGCGGCGCTGCACAGCGCTGTACGGCAACTACGAGAAGCAGTACCGACGCTGGGAGGAGCGCGAGCGGGCCGAGCGCGCGGCACCACGCCGCCGGTGTTCATCGTCGTCTGCAACAACACGAGCGTCTCGAAGCTGGTCTACGACTACGTCGCCGGCTGGGAGAGGGAGTTCCGGACGGGATGACGCGTGGCGGTGCCGGGCGAGCTCGACCTGCTCTCGAACGAGCGAGGACGGCGGGTGGCTGCGACCGGCCGCAGACGATCCTGATCGACTCGCGAGCAGCTCGAGTCGGGCGAGGCGATGAGCGCCGACTTCAAGGCGGTCGCCGCCCGCGAGATCGACGAGTTCAAGGCGCGAGATACCGCGCCCGCTTGCCCGGCCGCGACGTCGACGAGCTGACCGACGAGGACCTGCTGCGCGAGGTGATGAACACGGTCGGCAAGCCGGGCAAGCTCGGCGAGCAGCGTCCGCTGCGTCGTCAGTCGGTCTCGATGCTCACCGAGGGCTGGGACGCGAACACGGTCACGCACATCCTCGGCGTGCGCGCCTTCGGCACGCAGCTGCTCTGCGAGCAGGTCGTCGGCCGCGGGCTGCGGCGGATGAGCTACGTCGCCGACGACGACGGGCTACTTCGAGCCGGAGTACGCCGAGGTGTACGGCGTGCCGTTCAGCTTCATCCCCACCTCGGGATCGGCCGTCGATCCGAAGCCGGGGCGCTGATGACGCGGGTGCGGGCGCTCCCCGAGCGCGCGGCGCTGCGAGATCCGCTTCCCGCGCGTCGTCGGCTACCGCTACGAGCTGTCGACGGCGAGCGGCTCGCGCTGGACGTTCGGCGACGAGTCGCGAGCTCGCGCTCTCGACCGAAGGACGTGCCGACCGAGACCGAGGTGGCGGGCATCGTCGGCGAGCGGGAGATCCACGACTCTCGACGACCTGCGGTCGCAGCGCGAGCAGGAGGTAGCTGTTCACGCTCGCGCGCGAGCTGGCAGGCGCGTCACTTCCGCTGATCGGCTGTGGTTGTTCCCGCAGCTCGTCGAGGCGACCCGCGAGTGGCTGCGCACGTCGCGTCGAGCTGCACGACGACACGTTCCCGCAGCTGCTCCTGCTCCACCAGCAGGCGGAGCGCGGCGGTCGAGCGGATCGCCCGCGGGCATCGTCGTCGGCCGAGCGCGGCGAGGCGCGGCTCGTCGCCGTCCTCGCGCCCGTACGAGCCGGAGGGGTCGACCGCCGCGGTCGACTTCGACACGGCGAAGCCGATGATGGTCACCGACCCGTGAGCGTGCCACGTCGAGTACGTGGCCGCCGACTCCAACTGGGAGCACGTGATCGCGCAGCGGCTGGAGGCGATGCCCGAGGTGAAGGCGTACGTGAAGAACCAGGGGCTGGGGTTCACGATTCCTTACACAGTCGACGCAAAGGAGCGCGCCTATCTCCCGGACTTCGTCGTCAGAATCGACGACGGCCACGGCGACGACCTGCTCAACCTCGTGGTCGAGGTGACCGGCGAAGTTCGCCGCGACAAGGTCGAGCGGGTCGCGACGGCGCAGACGCGCTGGGTGCCGGGCGTGAACGCGCTCGGCCGCTTCGGCCGCTGGGACTTCATCGAGATCACCGACCCCTGGAATGCCGAGAACGCGATCCACAACTATCTCGTTGCCCGAGCGGAGGGGCTGCCCGTATGAGCACGCGCAAGGCGTGCGCCAAGGCTCCGCGCGACGCCGGTCGAGGCGATCCGCCACCAGGACAAGCGCGCGAACATCCCGACGAACGAGCTGCGCGGCATGCTCGCCGATGACGAGCGCTCGCCGAGGACGATGCTCTATCCGCGCGATCCGAGCCTCGACCCGCAGCTCGTCTGGAAGGGCAAGGACGAGCAGGACGCAGTCGACCTCGAGGTGCCGGTCGTTCCGGTCTACATCCAGGAGAAGATTGCACCCGAAGGTGATCGTCGAGAACCTGCGGGAGACGGCAGCCGCCGGCGAGCCCGAGCCGGAGCTGACGCTGTTCGACGACTTCAACGGGTATCGAGTTCGAGCAGCTCGTCGACTTCTACTAGCACGAGCAGTTAACTGGTCGAACCGGCTGATCCTCGGCGACTCGCTGCTGGTGATGACGAGCCTCGCCGAGAAGGAGGGTCTCCGGGGCAAGGTGCAGACGATCTACCTCGACCCGCCCTACGGGATCAAGTTCGGCTCGCAACTGGCAGGTGTCCACGCGGAAGCGCGACGTGACGGACGGGAAGGTCGAGTGATGCTCACGCGTCAGCCCGAGCAGATCCGCGCCTTCCGCGACACCTGGGAGCTCGGCATCCACTCGTATCTCACGCTATCTGCGCGACCGGCTCGTGGTCGCGCACGAGCTGCTCAACGAGACAGGGTCGATCTTCGTTCAGATCGGCGACGAGAATGTCCATCTCGTTCGGAGCCTCCTCGACGAGGTCTTCGGCAGCGAGAACTTCGTCTCACTGATCACCTTCTAGAAGACTAGCTGGCGCGACGGGGGAGTGGGTGGCCGGCACTAGCGGACTACGTCCTGTGGTACGCGCAGCGAAGCGGACGCGCTGAAGTTCCGGACGCTCTACTCGGCCAAGGAAGTGGGCGGAGCGGGTGCGGGGCGCTATACGCACGCTGGAGCGAGACGATGACGGTGGGGTGCGTCCGGTTCAAGCGCGACGGACGGCCGAGTTGGTGGCAGGCGCAAGGGCGGTTCGGGAGTCGGAGTAGCTGACGTCATAGACGAGTGCGGGAGGCGGAGAAGAGTGGTTACTTCGACGTCGATGTCGAAGGCGGCGACATTCCATGCCAAGGTGCCGGTGGAGTGGAAGACCAATCGCGAGGGCATGGCTCGGCTGCGATCTGCCAACCGGCCGATTGCGCGCGTCGGACAGAGCTCTCTGCTACGTGCGCTTACATCGACGACTTCCCGGTCTTTCCGCTACAGCAACATCTGGGACGGACACCGTGGGGCAGGATCAGTACGGCGGTCCGAAGGTGTATCGTCGTCCAGACGAACCTCAAGGTCATTGAGCGCTGCCTGCTCATGACAACAGATCCGGGCGACCTCGTGCTCGATCCCGACTTGTGGTAGCGGCACTACCGCAGTCGTGGCCGAGAAGTGGGGCCGGCGCTGGATCACGATCGACACCTCGCGGGTCGCGGTCGCGCTGGCACGCACGCGACTGATGACTTTATCGTTACTCGTGGTATCGAGCTGCGCGACGAGCTCCGACGTCCGCCAGGGCTTCATCTGCCGCGACGGTGCCGCACGATCACGCTCAAGTCGATCGCGCAGAACCCGGACATCGCGGAGGGCATGAGCCGCGAGGAGATCGACGCCGCGATCGCCCGTCACGCCGACCAGGAGACGCTCTACGACCAGCCGCAGGAGGATCGCAAGAAGGTGCGCGTCACCGGCCCGTTCACGGTCGAGAGCCTTTCGCCGCACCGGACGCTCGAGCCGGCCGACGATGCTCGAGGGCCTCGCCGAGTCGACGCTCGACTTCGTCCCGACGATCCTCGACAACCTCCGCAAGGCGGGCGTCGAGAACACCGTGAAGCAGCGAGCACCTGCGCTTCGACTGGCTCGACCCGAGCGCCGGCGATCTGGGTGCACGCCCGCGGCGCGTTCACCGACGCCGACGGAGCGGAGCGGACGGTCGCGGTCTCGATCGGGCCTGAGTACGGCACCGTCGACGCCGACCAGGTGCGCGAGGCGGCGAAGGAGGCCGTCGAAGGGCGCCGGCGCCGACCTGCTGCTCGTCTGCGGCTTCGCGTTCGACGCCTCCGCCGGCGAGACGGCGAAGGAGTTCGCCCCGTCCGATGAGCTCGGGCTGGGCGGTCGCCGCCGAGGAGCGCAAGCTCGGCAGGCTGCGCGTCCTTCTCGTCCGCATGAACCCCGACCTCGACGATGGGCGCCGACCTGCTGAAGAAGACGGGCGCCGGCAACCTGTTCATGATCTTCGGCGAGCCCGACGTCGACGATCCGCCGGACGGGCGACGACCTCGTCCAGGTCGAGATCCGCGGCCTCGACGTCTACGACCCGACCACCGGCGCAGGTCCGCTCGAGCTCGACCGACGACATCGCCTGCTGGTTCGTCGACACGAACTACAACGAGGAGAGCTTCTTCGTCCGCGAGGCGTACTTCACCGGCGCGGGCGATCCGTACGAGTCGCTCCGGAAGGCCCTTCGCGCCGACATCGACGAAGCGGCGTGGGCGAGGCTGTACTCGAACCGAGAGCCGCCCGTTCCCGCCGCCCGAGACGGGCAAGATCGCCGTCAAGGTGATCAACCACTACGGCGACGAGGTGATGAAGGTCTACGCGGTGGCCGGCGAAACCGGCCAGTAGTTGGATCCCGGTCGCTCGAAATGCCCCACGAGCACACAATCCGTCCGCCGCGTCGCTAGAATTGGCTCATCCCCTCAGCCGCTTCGGTGGCTGGGTGCGAGACCCGCCTCGGCGGGTCTCTGCGTTTTCATGATCGGGGCAAGGCCTACCAGTGCGTCGGTTTGCGGATCTCGCCTTTGGCGTCCGCGAGGACGTGTGGGAACTGACACGCGCCGAGTGCAGACGCTCGGAGCTGCTTGAAGAACGTCGGCTGAAGCGCACGGCTTCGACGTGCAGGCGGGTGCGGATTCACGACGCCGACCCCGATTCCGAGCTCGCTCTGGGCGATCTCGATCGGTAGCTTGAGATCGGAGTCGTTCGAGATGACAACTGCGACCTCGCAGTCGTGTTGGAACGCGTCGAGGAGCAAGTAGGTAGCGAGATTGACATCTGAGCCCTTCTCTTCCGTCTTCACGACCTCGACCGTACGCGCGCCGCCGCGCCGCGGGTTAGCGAGTGGCATGCGCGTGACGTGGCTCAGGTAGTGGCCGTAGTGAATCGACAGGCCCGGGGTCGTCTCGAGTGCACGTAGATAAATCTGTTGGCGCTGCGGCGCATCGGGATTGTCGAGCCGGGCGCTGACGGTGGCGGTGAAGTAGCGGATGCGGTTGATCCGATCCTTGGGCAGCAGTCGAGCGCAGAGGGCTCCGAGGTCGAGCCAACGGTACGGTGTCCCCTTCAGGCTGCCGTAGTAGAGGTTGAAGGCGTCGACGTAGACGTTAGTCGCCATCCTGCCCGTGACACCGCCTTAACCCTTGGCTCGTACTTCGAGGATGTCGAGCTCGACGAGCTCCGTGAACAGACGCCCCAACTCGGCCACGAGCTGGTCCCGCTCGAACTCGATGTACCCAAGATCGGAAAAGTCGCTGGGAAAGGACACACCCTTCTCCTTGAAGATGACGATTCGGTTCTCGTAGAGGATCGAAGCGGCACCGAACTCGAAGACGACGTTCTCGCTCGGGCGCCAGACCTCCTCGGTCTCGCCATTCGCGTCTTCGCGGACGAATCTCTCGTCGGCTGTGAAGATGAAGATGCCTGAAGAGCATTCGTCTCGCATCAGCGTCGCAACCTTCCTGCTGATCGGGCGACCCGCGTTCGGCTCGTCGATCGCGACGGCGTACTGCACCTTGAAGGTGTCGAGAGCAGTCTTGAGCTGCTCCAACGGCGTGCGGTTCTTCCCGTGCGCGATGAAGACCTTCTTTGGCTTTCCCGTTTCGCGCCGGAGGCATCGGCTTCTCAGTTCTCGGAGTCTCCGTCTCCTCGTGGAGATCCTTCAACTCGGCAGCGTCGTGCAGCTTCCAGTTCAACAGTTTCGTCGATCTCGCCTTGCTCATCCGTCTGCGCTGATCGTCGGCGTCGCCCGAGAGATCGATGTACAGCGCGGCGCCTTTCATGGTCCGAAGCAGCCCGGCAGTCCGCGCGTCGGCGAGGATGAACTCCGCGCACTCCTCGCGCGCTCAGTCAGCACGTCGGCGTTCTTGGTGAGGAACTCGGTGAGTGGGGTAGAGCTTGGCAACTTCTTCGCGTTGAACGCCTGGAAAAATGTCTTGTACGGAGCGACGTTCAGTACGGCCTGCTTGTGCGCGCTGAGTTGAGTAACCTCGTCACCGCCAGTAGCCTCATTGCCAAGCGGTGTCAGTCCGAACTCGTCTGCGTTGATCCCACCGAACGTCAGCCCGTAGAAGCGGGCCGAGGCCACAAGCTCTCGGAACACGCTCGACGCTGGCGAAACATTGAGCATCTGAGCGAGTGTGGGCGCGACATCGTCATCCCGACGCCTCGTCCTGTATCGCACGCGGTACTCGTAGAGACTCGGCAAGTCCGAGTGGTGGATAATTCCTATTCTTGTTCCGGCTGGTCTGCCTTTTGCCATAACGGTTCACTCCGTCTTCGGAAAGTACAGCGGTTATTCTGCCAGAACACTCGCCGCGCCACCACGAATATCCAATGTCTCTTGAGCCGCAGATTCGGATCTGAACGTCGGCGCGCCGGCTTCGACGGGAGAGCGGTTGCTATCGGGCGACAATGGACGCGCTGCTCGTTATCGTCGCTGGGCGAGCAAACGCCGGAGTTGCAAATCTCGAGTTTCAAACTTACGAGTTTCTCTTTTGTTACTCTCTGCCCTGAATGACGGTGCAGATCATCGACCGGTAGCGCGAGCTGCAGCAGCTCCACGCATTGGCGGCCGACCCGCCGGCGCTGGTGATTCTCAGCGGTCGTCGGCGCGTCGTAAGAGCTTCCTGCTCCGGTAGCCCTCACCGGTGTACGAGTCGTCCATTTCCAGGCCTAGGAACAGTCGCAGTCGTTGCAGCTGCTGCATTCGCGCGGGAGTGTAGTCACCTGTCGGTGATGCCCTCTCGCGTTCGAGGGTTGGGAGGATGCGTTCGCGTTTCTCGATGCTCAGGCGAGGCGGGAGGGAGCTCTCGTCGCCGTTCTCTATGAGTTCCAGTACCTTGCCGCTGAGGACGCCGACTTGTCTCGGCGGACAGAAGTGGTGGGATCGCTGGGATCACCAGAGCAATCCGTGCTACTCGTTCTCTCGGCAGTGCGCTCTCTTTCATGGCGGGGCTCTTGTCGGGGCAGAAGCCGACGTACGGCCGCAGCGTCTTTCGACCTGTGTGCAGCCGCTCAGCTACCAAGACGCGCAGATTCGCGCTGAAGAGGCTGTCGCCGATCGAGCTTGTCGAGCGCTACGCCGTTCTCGGTGGGACGCCTCAGTACCAGCGTGGGCTGGTGCGCGTCCGCTCGAGGAAATTCTCCGCGAGGTGATCCTCTCACCTGATGCGCCGCTGCATCGCGATCCGGAGCACTTGATCCGCGAGGAGGACGAGATCCGCGAGCCGGGCCCCTACTTCGGAACGCTCGAGGCGATCGCAGACAGCTACACGACGCCTACCGCAATCGGCAGCCGACTCGAGGTTGGGACGCAGTGGGTGAACAAGTACCTGTAGCGACTCGCGGCGCTGGGATACGTCTCCAAGGTCGAACCGCTCGAACCGCGCGGGAAGGAAGAGCTCGCGCGTACTGGAAGATCAGCGACCCCTACTTCCGCTTCTGGTTCAGCCACGTCCTCCCGAACCGAAGCCAGCTGCGCGCGGGCGAATCGAGGAAGTCGCGCGCGAGATCGAGGCACGGCGGCCCACTTACACCGGCCACATCTTCGAGGACATCTGCCGCGATTTAGTCGCGCGTGTGTATCGCTTGGCTCGAGCGCGGACGAGGTTAGCTCATGGTGGAATCGAAGGAGCACTGTCGAAGTCGACATCGCAGCCCTCACCAAGAAGGATACGCAGTCCTTGGCGAGTGCAAGTGGTGGGAGGAGCCCGTCGGGGTCGACGTGCTCGACGACCTCATCGAGGCTCGCAGTGCCATTGGGCCGAAGGCAAACCAGGCGAAGCTCGCTCTCTTCTCCTAGAGCGGCTTCACGTATGATCTCCGGGGGCGGGCGGAGGGCGAGCGCGTCGAGCTGATCACCGTCGCAGACCTGTTCATGTAGGCTCGAGCGTTGCGCGACCGAAACCGATCGCCGGGGTCCCTCGTTCGCTCCACTGCTGCGACCGAAACGGGTCGAAGTGGCAATCGTCAGCGCGTCCCGATCCGGAGGCCCAAGATGCGGGCAAGGCAGCGACGGCGCGCGCGACCGCCGACGCCCGTCGGCCGTCCTCGTCCGCACGCTCGACCGCGAGGATCGCCCTGCGGACGAGCGCTGCGCCGAGAAACCGCAGCGGCTCGGGCGGCAGCCGCGGCGGGACACGCCTCGCCAGCGGAAGACCGGTCCACTCGTCGTCGGCTCCGGTCGCGAGCGACGCGAGGATCTGCCCCCCGAGCCACGACGGCCCCACGCCGTTGCCCGAGTAGCCCGCGCCGTAGTGAATCCGGGTGCCCGGGACGGTGCCGAAGAACGGGAGCTGGTCGCTGGAGACGTCGACGGGCCCTCCCCACCACCGCTCGACCCGGGCTTCGGCCAGCCGCGGCAGCAGGCGCCGAAGCCCCTGCTCGGCGCGTGCAGCCGTCGGCTGGTCGCCGAAGAAGCGGTCGTCGAGCACTCCGCCCCGTCCCACCGGCCCGGAGCCCGAGCCCATCAGCACGCGCCCGTCGGGGGTGGTTCTGAAGTAGTGGAGGAACATCCGGCCGTCGGTGATCGCCTCGCCGCCGGTCCAGCCGACCTCCTCGAGCAGCTCCGGAACCGGCTCGGTGAGGACGACGAAGCTGCCGAAGTTCGTCAGCCGGGTACGGACCGGCCGCCAGCCCGTCATCCGTGCATTCGTGGCGACGACGATCTCGGGAGCGCGCAGCCGCCCGTTCGCCGTCGCGACTTCGCCCTGCCGGATCGCCGTCGCACGTGAGCGCTCGTGCAGCTCCACGCCGGCTACGAGCGCCGCCCGCCGCAGAGCGCGCACGAGCCGGCCCGGCTGGACGGTGGCCGCGTCCGGGAAGAAGACTCCCCGCCGGAAGACCGGCGACGAGCATTGTTCCGCGAGCTCGTCACGGCTCAGCGGTACCGCGCGCTCCGGCACGCCGAGCTCGGCGGCCGCCTGCAGCGCCTCGTCCACGGCCGCGTCCTGGGCAGGGGTCGTCGAGATCTCGAGCATCCCGCCCTCTCGCAGCCAGACGTCCTCGCCGAGGGCCCGTACGGCGACGAGCGC
This sequence comes from uncultured Actinomycetes bacterium, assembly GCA_963719325.1. Taxonomy (GTDB): domain Bacteria; phylum Actinomycetota; class Thermoleophilia; order Gaiellales; family Gaiellaceae; genus DATBLE01. Next base: position 81,974 of record CAVRBW010000001.1, on the reverse strand, counting down.
CCCTTCGGAGGCACGCGCGAGCGCGAGCGCGCCTTCGTCCCCGAGTCGCGCGCGCACGCGGCAGAGCGCGCACCAGTAGGTCTCGAGGAAGCCGCCGTTCCTGCCGCTCGGCCCGTAGCCGACGTGCTCGGCCTCCAAGACCGTGACGGCGATTCCCGGGGCCCGCTGCTTCAGCGTCAGCGCCGCCCAGAGGCCGGTGAAGCCGCCGCCGACGACGGCGACGTCCGCCTCCGCGTCGCCTGCGAGCGGCTCCGTCTCCGGATCGGGAGGCCCTTCGTCCAGCCACCAGGGCGCGCGGTCGGCCATCCGGATAGCATCGCCCAGATGGCAGAGCGGGCGTTCTGGAACCCGATGGCGAACATGGGCGCGATTCGCGAGCGTGCGACGGTCAACGTCGTTCGCGGCGAGGGCTCGACCGTCTGGGACGAGCAAGGCAACGCCTACCTCGACGCGATCGCCTCGCTCTGGTACTGCAACGTCGGCCACGGCCGGCGGGAGCTCGCAGACGCCGCGGCGACGCAGCTCCGCCAGCTCGAGTCGTACCAGACCTACGAGCGCTATACGACCCCGCCCGCGGAGGAGCTCGCCTACCGGGTCGCGGGGCTCGCCCCCTTCGACGGCGCAAAGGTCTTCTTCACGGCCGGAGGCGGCGGCGACGCGGTCGACACGGCCGCGAAGCTCTCACGCGCCTACTGGGCGGCGGTCGGGAAGACCGACAAGCACGTGATCGTCTCCCGCCAGTTCGCCTACCACGGCTCGAACGCCTACGGCACCGCGTTGGGCGGGATGGCGGCGCTCGTCGAGCCGTACGGCCGGCTCGTCCCGGAGGTCGAGCAGGTGCCGTGGAACGACGCCGGCGCGCTCGCGGAGACGATCGACCGCGTCGGGCCCGAGCGTGTCGCCGCCTTCATCGCCGAGCCCGTCGTCGGCGCCGGCGGCGTAATGCTGCCGCCCGAGGGCTACCTCGAGTCCGTGCAACGCCTCTGCCGCGAGCGCGACGTCCTGTTCATCGCCGACGAGGTGATCACCGGCTTCGGACGGCTCGGCGAATGGTTCGGGTCGCAGCGACTCGGGATCACTCCCGACCTGATGACCTGCGCGAAGGGAATCACCTCGGGGTACATCCCGCTCGGAGCCGTGGTCGCCTCCGCGCGTGTGGCCGAGCCGTTCTGGGCCGCGGGAACGGAGCACGTCTTCCGCCACGGCTACACGTACTCCGGGCACTCGACCGCCTGCGCAGTCGCGCTCGCCAACCTCGACGTGCTCGAGCGCGAGCGGCTGGTCGAACGAGTCCGGGATCTCGAGCCCGTGCTCGAAGCCGCGCTCCGACCGTTCGAGTCGCATCCGCTCGTCGGCGAGGTTCGGGCCGGCTTGGGCCTGCTCGCTGCAGTCGAGCTCACCGACGGGTCGAAGCTGAACCGGGTCGTGGACGAGGCCCGCGCCCGCGGCGTGCTCCTGCGCGGCCTCCGCGGCGTCGCGCTCCAGATCTCGCCGCCGTTCGTGATCACGGAGGACGAGATCGCGACGCTCGCCCGCGCGATCGGCGAGTCGCTCGACGCCGCGGCTTAGGGCCGCCCACCGACGCTCCCGATGCCAGCCCAGATCCTCGCCTCCACCTGGCATGAGCAAGGGCCGGCGGCGTGCGCGCGCAAGCTGTACGCGGCCACGCAGATGGCGCTGCCGATCGTGCTCAGAGGGAAGCGAACCGCTCGCGGCGTCGCCGCCTATTTCGACCTGATCACGGACGAGGGCCGCCTCTTCTACGGCGACAGCTTTCACTTCGGCTACTTCCCCACCGGGTCAGAGACGCTGGCGCAGGCGCTCGACGCGCACACCGATCTCGTCGCCGAGCGGGTGCGCCCGAGAAGCCGGCAGCACGTCCTGGACGTCGGCTGCGGCCTCGGCGCACCGGCGTGCCGCATCGCCCAGCGCTACGGCTGCGACATCACGGCCGTCAACATCAGCGGCGAGCAGGTCCGCCAGGGACGGCAGTTGGTCGAGCAGCAGCGGATGTCGCACCGGGTGAGGATCGTCAGGGGAGACGCCCGGGCGCTCGACTTCCCGGACGGCTCGTTCGACGCCGTCATCTGCCTGGAGGCGGCAGGCGACATCTGCGTCAGCGAGAAGGACAAAGAGCGCCTCGTCCGAGAGCTCCACCGAGTACTGCGCCCGGGCGGCCGGCTCGGGTTCTCCGACCTCGCGCTGCACACGAGCCCACCGTCGACAGACGACCGCACCCTCAGGGCGGTGCTCTACCACCGGGGCGAGGAGCTCGTCACCGACTGGCCGGCACTCTTTCTTCGCCACGGCTTCAGCGTCGTCGACTCTCGGGACATCATCGCGGAGACGATGCCGACCTGGGACCGAACCCAGGCGATCTACGAGGAGCGCTCCGGCGAGGTCGACCATCGGTACGGCAAGCGGCTCGCCGACCGGACGCGAGCCCAGGTGCGCCGGATCCCGGCCATCCTCGCCCGGTACGCGACGTATCCCGTGCTGTCCGTCCTGAAGTAGCTCGCGTCGTCAGACCAATCGATGCTGCGTGGCCCAGCGGGTCAGCTCGTGCCGCGTCGAGAGCTGGAGCTTGCGCAGCACCTTGGAGACGTGGCTTTCGACGGTCTTGACCGACAGGTGCAGCCGGGCCGCGATCTCCTTGTACATGTAGCCGCGCGCGATCAACTGCAGCACCTCGCGCTCACGCGGGGTCAGCTCGTCGAGCTCGGCGTCCCCGACGACCTGCTCTCCGGTGCGGAACGCATCCAGGACGAAGCCGGCGAGACGCGGCGAGAAGACGGCATCACCGGACGCGACCCGCTCGATCGCCTCCGCCAGGTCGTCGGCCGAGATCGTCTTCGTCACGTAGCCGCGCGCCCCTGCGCGGATGACCGCGATCACGTCCTCGGCGGCGTCGGAGACGGAGAGCGCAAGAAACCGGACGCCGGGTCGTTCGGGGGCGACGGCGTTGATGATCGCGTCACCGCTGCCGTCGGGGAGATGCACGTCGAGCAACACGACGTCGGGATCGCGATCCTTGATCAGCGGCACGGCGTCGGCCACGCTTCCGGCCTCGCCGACGACCTCGACCGCGTCGCCGAGCTCCGCGCGAACTCCGGCGAGGAACAGTCCGTGGTCGTCGACGAGGACGACCCTTCGCTTCACGCGCCCCTCCTCGGCAGGCGCAGCTCGACCTCGGTGCCGGCACCCGGCGAGGCGACGATCGTCGCCCGGCCGCCGGCTCGCTCGAGACGCCGCTCGATCGACTCGGCCAGTCCACGCCGCCCTGCGGGCACGGCTGCGCGGTCGAAGCCGACGCCGCGGTCGCGAACGAATGCGGAGATCGAGTCGTCGGTCACCTCGAGGTAGACGTCAATCCCCTCCACGCCGGCGAACTTGGCTGCGTTCGTCATCGCTTCCCGGGCCGCGAGGACGAGCGCGTGGGCGGGCTCGTCCACCCGGCAATCGCCTGCGCTGGCGAGCTCGACGCGGACGCCGTGCAGCTCCTCGATGTCGGCGGCGGCCTCCGAGAGCGCGGCGACGAGCGACGCGCTCTCGTCGCCGAGCGGCTGGTCGCCGTACAGCCAGCCGCGAAGCTCTCGCTCCTGCCGCCGCGCGATCGACGCGACGCGGCGCGGCTCCTGCGCATGACGCTGGATCAGGGCGAGCGTCTGCAGGACGGAGTCGTGCACGCGCGCGGCGACTTCCGAGCGCTCCTCGCTACGGATCCGGGCCGCACGCTCGGCGTCCCGCTCCAGTGCGAGCCGCCAGAGCCACGGCCCCGCGATCAGGAGGAGCGCTCCCGCGATCGCCCCCGGCGCGAGGAGAGTCGCGGAGGGCCGGCCGCCGGCAAGGAGCAGTACCGCACCGGCAGCCGCAACCGCCACACCCGCCCAGGAGTACGCGGCATGCGCCTGGAAGGCGCCCCCGCGGCGCCAGGCGAGCGCGAGCCCGCCGGCGATCAGAGCGATTCCCGCCACCGACCGGTTCGAGAGGCCGACGGCATGGAGGAGAAAGGCGCCGGCGACGACGACGAACAGCCCGACCAGGATCGGCGGCTTCGACTCGCTGTACGCCCACAGCGCGAGGTAGAGGACGATCCCAGCGCCGCCCGCGAGCGCGAGCAGCGCGAAGATCAGCCGGACGAGCGTGACGTCCACGGCGAGGGCCTGCGCGATGCCCACGCAGACCCCCGCGATCACGCGCTCGTCAGCGCGGCGTGCGAACGCAGGCAGCGGCATGCCTCATCGTACGGTGCGCTCGATCCGCACCGATCCGACCTGTACCCGGGCGTCGACGACGAGCACCCTGCGCCCGTCGGCGGTCACGCTCTCGTCCGCGTTCCGTCCGTCGGTCTCGTCGCCGAAGACACTGACGTAGCCGAGCCTCGACTTTGCGTAGGCGCGGACGGCGACCCCGCTCGGGACGACGACGTTGAGATCCCCGTAGTCGACCCTTGCCTTGACGTGCGTCTCGCCGGCAGGCAGGCGCAGCTGCGTGAGATCGACGCTCATCTCACCGATGCCGAGGCGGTAGCTCCGGTCCACGTCCGCGGCGGTCGTGGGCGTGAACGACTTCTCGCCGACGCCTTGGCTCAGGTGCACCGGGAAGATCGCGACGAAGATCGCCGTCGCGACGAGCACGAGGGCGAACAGGCTTCCGACGCCCACGAGCACGATCCTGCCGGCCCGCCAGCCGCTCCGGGCCGCCGGGGCGGGCTGGGCCGCAGGCGCCGGCTCGCTCGTCGGCGTCGGCGCGTCGTCCGTCACGGCGGGGGGCGTCGAGGGCGGCGGGGCCGTCTGCCGCCGGGCTAGGAAGAGGATCAGACCGCCGGCGAGCAGGATCAGAATCCATGCGGCGTCGCCCTCGGGCCAGAGCGTCACCCTGGAGAGAAGGATCACGCTGGCGGTCGCGATCAGCCCGAGCCCGATCAGCGGCCAGGGCCGCGCGCGGCTCTCGCGGAGAACCTCCGCTGCGATCGAGTCCTCCTTGCCCTCGTCCGGGATGACGAGCGCAGCCGCAAGGTAGATCAGGATGCCGGCGCCGCCGATCAGGGTGAGGACGACGAAACCGACCCGGTAGAACGCGGGGTGGATTCCGAATGTGCGCGCCAGGCCCCCGCAGACCCCGGCGAGCATGCGGTCCGACCGGCTGCGCTCGAGGCGCCTCATGGTCGTCTGCTCGGACGTGTGTTCGCTCATGCCACCAGCGTCGCCGACGACAGCCGGACGAGCAATCCGGAATGACCCTGGTCCGACCCTGAGCCCGGAGCCCTTGCGGGTCAGCTCGGGCATCAGCCGCTGACGCCCCTGCACGAAGGGGGCGGCGACGCCCCTTCGAACCCTTCGAGCCGTTTGCGGAGCAAGCGGCTAGCCCTTGAGCTCCTGCCAGGCTTGCACCCACTTCGTGTAGTCCATGCAGCTCTTGGAGCCGTTGCCGCAGTCGGCGACGGGCGTCTTCCAGAACTTGACCGTCTTGTAGTACGAGAGCGGTGCGTTCGCGTGGTACTTCGCGCACGAGCCCTTCGCGATCTTGTCCATGTGCGCGCAGGCGAGCTTGTTCGCCGGCGTCTCGCCGAAGGACACCGCCTGCTGCGCCTGGACCTTCGGCGTCGAGATCCACTGCAGCCACATGTACGCGCAGTTCGGGTGTTTGGCCTTGGCCGACAGCATCCACGTGTCCGCCCAGCCGGTCGCCCCCTCCTTCGGGATCAGGTCGCGGACGGGCGCCTTCGCGTCGACGAGCGTGTTCGTCTGATACGGCCACGAGGCGCCGAGCCAGACGTGACCGCGCTTGAACAGCTCGATCTCGTCCGAGGCCAGGGCCCAGTACTTCTTGATCAGCGGCCGCTGCTGCTCGAGCAGCCCGATCGCCGCCTCGAACTGGGCCTTCGTCAGCTCGTACGGATCCTTGATCCCCAGGCTCGGCTTCGTCTTCGAGAGGTACAGGGCTGCGTCGGCGATCTGGATCGGGTTGTCCGGGACGGTGACCTTGCCCTTGTACTTCGAGTCGTAGATCGACGACCAGCTCGTCGGCGCCGGCTTCACCTTCGTCGTGTTGTAGAGCAGCGTGTTCGGCCCCCACTGGAGCGAGACGCCGTAGTGCACGCCCTTGATCGTGTTGTGGGGCGGCGAGCGCATCGGGAGGACGAAGTTCTTGAAGTCCGGAACGAGGTTCACGTTCACCGGCTGGACGTCGTGGCCGTAGATCAGGCGCAGGCTGGCGTCGCCGGACGCGGAGACCATGTCGTATTGGCCGCCGCCGCCCGAGCGCATCAGCGCGACCATCTCGTCGGAGGAGCCGGCGTACTTCGCCGACACCTTGCAGCCCGTCTTCTTCTCGAACGGCGTCACCCACTGCTTCTCGGTGTAGCCCTCCCACGCGACGAGCCTGAGCTCGCCCTCGCCCGGTCCGACTTTGGCCGGCAGCGCCTGCTCGGAGCTGACGCCCGCCGCCGGGACGGCAACCGCCGCGATCGCTGCGGCCAACAGAGCGTGCCGTCTCCGAAGCTTCCTCATCCGTTCTTCCTCCTCTCGGAAACCCACGAAGGAGAGCGGATTATTCCGCTCGACCGCGGGCGTACGAAGGACTCATCCCGAGCGGATCTGCGCCCAGGCGTCCGACCAGTCGAACCAGTCCGCGCAGACGCTTCCCCGGCCGTCACCGCAGTCGTGCTGCGGCGTCCTCCAGAACGAAAGCCGCGACCACCACGCTTCGTCGCCCGCATGGACCGCGGCGCAGTCCATGTAGGCGCAGGCACCGGGATTCGCGGGGGCCTGTCCCAGGTAGCGGGCCGACGCGGCGTTCGCCTTCGGCGAGAGGATGTAGCCCAGCCACCGGTACATGCAGCCGGGGTGGCGGGCCCGACTGAGCAGCATCCACGAGGCCGACCGCGCCGTTCCGCCGGCCGGCACCCGCGTCCGCACCGGCACGTCGTCGGCGCGCAGGAGCGCCGCCAGCCGGGGAGTCGCCTCGCCGACGAGCACATTGCCGCCGGTGTAGTCGGCGAGCGCGTTCGTCAGGTCTTGCCAGTACGAGCCGACGCTCGCCTTCTGTTCGGCGGCGAGCCGCACGACCGCCCGGAACTGCCGCTGGTCGAGCTCGTAGGGGTTGCGGTAGCCGAGGTGCAGCGCCGCGCTCGCGAGCGAGATCGCCGCGTCGTAGACGGCGATCCGGCCCGAGTAGCTCGTCCCGAACAGGACATCCCATCCTCGCGGCGCCGGACGCACCGCGTCGGTGCGCCAGAGCAAGACGTCGGCGCCGCGGCCGTGCGGGACACCGACGACCTCACCGCCGTCCAGGTTCTGCGGCAAGCGCTTCAGCCTGCGGTAGACGGACGAGTAGTTGGCGATCCGCCGCGTGTCGAGAGGTGCGACCTCACGCCCGCCCGTCAGCACCTGGGTGACGTCTCCGAAGGCGGCGACGCCGTCGTAGCTTCCATGCGAGACCGCGTCGAGCAGCTCGGTCGAGCTGCGCACCGTTCGCACGTGCACCTTGCAGCCGGTTGCCTGGACGAACGGCGTCACCCAGTTGACGCGCGGATCGTCGCCGCCGGCCTCCGCGTAGCCCGGGTAGGCGACGAGGTCGAGGCGGCCCTCGGTGCCGGACTGCACCGTTCCACCTCGGGACGGACTCGAGGCGGTCGAGCCACACCCGGCGGCGAGCAGCACCAGCCCGATGAGGAGGAGTCGACGAGGCACGGCGCTACGCTAGTCGGCCCGCGCCGAGATTGGAAAGAGGTGAACGGCAGGCTAGGCGGCGTCCACGGCGCGGAGGTCGCCCCAGCCGTCGCGCATCGCGATCTCCGCCTCTCCGCAGAAGACCGCCACGATCTCGGGGTCGAACTGCGTGCCTGCGCACCGGCAGAGCTCGGCGACCGCGGCGTCCGAGGCGACCGGAGCGCGATACGGCCGGGGCGAGGTCATCGCGGAGAACGCGTCGCACACGGCGATGATCCGCGCCGCGAGCGGAATCTCGCTGCCGGGCACGCCGTCCGGGTAGCCCGCCCCGTCCCAGCGCTCGTGGGTCGCCCGTACGATCTGTCCCACCTTTTGCAGCGCCGGCGACGCGCTCAGGATCCGTTCTCCGATCACGGTGTGCTCCTTGATGAACGCCCATTCGTCGACGTCCAGCGGGCCCGGCTTCTGGAGAACGGCGTCAGGAATCGCCAATTTGCCGATGTCGTGGAGACGGGCCGCGAGCCGCAGCTCCTCGAGCTCCTGGGCGGAAAACCCGACGGCGCGTCCGACTGCGCAGGCCATGTCGGCCGTGCTCTGGACATGCAGCCGGAGATCCGGTTCACGTTCGAACAGCGCCTGGAGGAGGGGCTCGTCGGGGTGGCCCCGGCCGCTTCGATCCCGTTTGTGCATGTAGAGACGCTGGTCGGCGACCCTGAGAGCCTCGCTCGAGTCAGCCGCCTCTGCCGGGATGAAGACCGCGCCGAACGAGCTGCCCACGCTGAAGGCCTCGCCGTCTTCGTTGAGCGCCACCGAGGTCGCCTCGAGGAAGGCTTCCGTCTGCTCGATCGGGACGGCCGCGAGCACGCAGAACTCGTCCCCGCCAAGGCGGTAGCAGGAGCCCACGGATCCGACCACGGAGGCGAGGTTTCCCGCCAGCCGCGCGAGCAGCGTATCGCCGGCAGGATGGCCGAACGTGTCGTTGTAGCGCTTGAAGCCGTCCAGGTCGAACATCACCAGCAGTCGCGGTTCCGCGTCCGGCCCGGCGACGAGCGCCCGATCGAGATCGGCGATCAACCGGCGCCGGTTGCCGAGACCGGTGAGGGCATCAGTGACTGCGTCGTGCCGCATCAGCTCGAGGACGCGGCTGTTCTCGCGGAAAGTCAGATACGTGCGCAGCATCACCATGGCGATCGTCCCACCGGCGAGGCCGATGGCGAGCAGGTTCAGCCGCTGAAAATGGTCGAAGACGAGGACGCCCAGCCCGATCATCCCGGCGACGAGCGGCGTCCCCACGAGTGGCCGCCCGGCGAGCGCGACCACCGCCCGCTTCTGCTTCTGCAAGGCAGCTGCGGAGAGCAGCAGGAGCGATGCCGGCCACATCGCGTCGAGGATGGTTCCCTCCGTGTACGAGCCGGTGGAGGCCTGGTAGAGAAAGATCGCGTCCGCGATCGCGGAGGCCGCCAGTCCGGCGGCGATCAACGACCAGGTGCGATCGGCCGACCAGCCGGTCAGCGCGAAGATTCCGACCACCAGCGACAGGAGCAGGATGTCTCCGAGCGGATAGGCGAGGTTCGTGATCACCACGCCCATGCTTCCCTCCGTGTCGCCCAGCACCACCTCGAAGAGCACGGAGGCGCCGAGCGCCGATACCGCCAACGCCGCCATCGCCCCGTCGAGCCAGAATCGGTGGGTGAACTCCGAGAAACGCGCACGCAGGAGCAAGAGCAGGGCAGCGTACGAGCAGGGGTAGAACGCGAGGTAGAAGACGTCCGCCACCGACGGGTACGGCGGGTCCCCTGCGTAGACGAAGTCGTAGAAGATCTCGCCGAGTGCCCACGCGGCTACCGCGAGGGTGAAAGCGAGCCAGGCGCCCCGCTCGAGGCGCACCCGAACCGTTCGGACCACGCAGGCGGCGAGTCCGAGCAGGATCAGGCCGTTGTACAGCCAGGCGTTGAAGAAGTGATCCAGGCCGAGGCTGGCTCCGGCGATGGTGTGGGCCGTGAACACAGCGAGTCCGACGGCGGCGACGGCGTACCAGGCTCGGGCGAACGGCTGCAACCCGGCCTGGCCGGGCCTGATGAAAACAGGCATGCACTACCTATCGGCGGAACCTCCCGCGAGGTTGAGGTAGGAGACGTCGGGCGCCGGTCAGCCGCTGACGGGTGGGATCGCTTCGGCCGCCAGCGCCGGGATGATCGTCTCGCCGTAGACCCGGAGCGTCTCCTCCTGCCCGTGGGTCATGAGGTAGATGTTCCACTGGTCGACGCCCGCCGCCTCGAGGCGGCGCAGCTTCTCGATGTGGGCCGCGGGCGGGCCGAGGATGCAGAACCGCTCGCAGGTCTCGTCGGGAATCTGCTCGCCGTGCTTCGCGCCGACGCGACTGTGCTCGGAGTAGTCGTAGCGTTCGCGCTGCATCCGGGCGACGTACTCGGTCAGCGCCGCCGGGAGGGCCGCAGGGTCGTGCTTGGAGAGCACGTCGAAGACGTGGTTGGAGACCATCGCGGGGAACCACCGAACCTGCTCGCAGGCTTCGCTGACGTCGTCGCCGACGTGGGCCGGCGCGCAGGCGACGAACTTGACCTCCGCGGGATTGCGCCCCGCCTTCTCGGCAGCGGCCCGTACCTGAGCGACGATCCACTCGACGATCTCGGGGTCCGCGAGCTGGATGATCACGCCGTCCGCGACCCGACCCGCGATGGCGAGCACCCGCGGCCCGTAGCCGGCCACGTAGAGGGGGATCTCCGGCCTGCCCTTCGCCCATGCGAGCTCGATGTCCGTGTCGTTCCACCGGACCGGCCGGCCGTTCATCAGGTCCCGCAGCATTGCGCACGACGCCTCGAACTCGGCCACCCTGACCGGCTTCTGGCCGATCACGCGCCGGGCGGAGTCACCGCGCCCGATCCCCATCACCATCCGCCCGTTGGAGACGTCCTGCAGCGTCGCGAACGCGCTCGCCGTGACCGTCGGCTCGCGGGTGCCGGGATTGGTCACGTTCAGGCCGAGCTTGATCCGCTCGGTGTTCATCGCCGCGAGCGTGAGCAGCGGATAGGGCTCCTGCCAGAGGACGTGCGAGTCGTACGTCCAGCCGTAGTCGAACCCGTTCTGCTCGGCGAGCTGCATGAGCTCGACGAGCCGCTGCCACGGCGGATCCGGGAGGATCGTGACCCCGAAGCTCAGCATGCTCGCGGTCGAGTCTAGATGCTTGATCCAGTGCGGTTGCGCGGGCCGGCTGGAATCGACCGACCGCCGCGGCGCACCTTCTTGACGGGAGAGGGAGCCGCGGCGGCCAGTGCTTGCACGACCGACGAAGGAGGAAGAGGTCGTTGCTTCGGGCTTGCGGGTCACACCCTGCCAGGCGAATCTGAGAGCGCGCTAAGAATCAGGTTGGTCTTCGGTTAACCCCACCGCCGGCCGTCGTTACTGCACGGCGAGGATCTTCAGCGTCCGCACGCCCACAGGTGTTTCGACGTCGACCTGCTCGCCCTGGCGGTGGCCGAGCAGCGCGCGCCCGATCGGCGAGTCGAGCGAGATGCGCCCGGCGGAAGGATCGCTCTCGCCCGAGCCGGCGATGTCGTACTCCTCGGTTGTCCGCGAGCCGTGGTCGCGGACGCGGACGTGGACGCCGACGGAAACCGTTCCACCTGATGGGCGTCCACTGGCGACGGAAGCCCGCTCGAGTCGGCTCTCGAGCTGGATGATCCGACGCTCGAGGCGCGCCTGATCCTCCTTCGCCGCCAGATACTCCGCGTTCTCGGCGAGCTCGCGTCCCATCGCCGGAGCATGCTCCAGCCGCTCGGCGATCTCGCGCCGCCCCTGCCCTCTCAGCCGATCGAGGTCCTGCTCCAGCCGCTCCTTGCCTTCGGGCGTCAGGACGACCTCGCGCGCCACGTCAGGCAACTCACCGGATCGCCGGTGCTCCAAACCTCGAGGCTCGCGAAACGCTGCTCGTCTCTGGAGCGACGGGCATCGCCGCAGGCTCAGGTCTCGATCGACCCCTCGCCCGCTCAGCTGAGGCGGTCGAGCGCCTTCGAGGTCAGACGGTCGAGCGCCTGCACCGAAAGCTCGATGTGCTCCGGCTTCGTGTCCTCGAGCTTCGTGTGGGAGAGCCCGCGCAGGCTCTGGACGAAGAGCATCACGGTCGGAATCCCGGCCCTCGCGACCTCGGCGGCGTCGTGGAGCGGGCCGCTCGGCAGCCGGTGCGACGTTCCGGCGACCTCGGCGATCGCCTCCTCGGCGAGAGCGATCAGCGTGTCGTCGAAGAGGATCGGCTCGATGCTCCAGATGCGTTCCCAGGCGACCTCGAGGTCCTCCTCGGCGGCGAAACGCTCGGAGACGCGCCTGGCCTCGTCGAGCATCGCTGCGAGCTTGGCCGCGTCGAGGTGGCGCTGGTCGAGCAGCTGCTCGGCGGTCTCGACCACGGAGGTGACGATCCCCGGCTTGCAGACGACGCCGCCGCTGGTGCAGACGGCGCCGCCGCCCGTCTCGGAGGCGATCCGGCGGATGTCGAGTGCGAGCTTGGCCGCACCGGCGAGCGCGTCGCGGCGCTTGTCCATGGGCGTCGAGCCGGCGTGAGCCGCCTGGCCGGTCCACCTGATCAGATGACGCTCGACGCCGAACGTGCCGAGGACGACGCCCAACGGCAGATCCAGCGACTCGAGGACCGGCCCCTGCTCGATGTGCAGCTCGAGGTACCCGGCGGCGTTCGCGAGCTGAGCTCGGGCCTCGATCGCGCGATCGAGCTCGACCTCGTGCTCGCGGAGCGCGTCCTCCCAGCGGATGCCGTCGGCGTCCGTGCGGCCGCGGATCTCGGCCTGGTCCTGCATCGACCCCGCCGCGGCGCTGGATCCGAACAACGACCGGCCGAACCGTGCCCCTTCCTCGTCGGCCCAGTCCACCAGGCGGACGGTGAGAGGCGGCGTGCCCTCCTCGGCGACGCGCCGTAGCACCTCGACGCCGGCGATCACGTTCAGGCAGCCGTCGAGCCAACCGCCGTTCGGCACCGAGTCGATGTGGCCGCCGATCAGGAGCGCGCGCTCGGACGCTCCCCGGACCGTGAACCACTGGTTGCCGGCCTGGTCGATCTCGTGCTCGGCGAAGGCGAGCTTGCCGCGCAGCCACTCTCGTGCCCGCTCCCAGGTCTCCGTCCAGGCAACGCGCTGAGCGCCGTTCTCGTCGCCGGTCAGCTCCCTGAGCTCACGCAGCTCCTCGACGGTTCGAGCAGGCTGAAGCGCCACATTTCGACTCTAGATCAGACGGCCTGCTGGGGCAGCGCGAGCAGCCGCGGTATCGGCGAGCGCAGCAGGAAGAGCCCGCCGGCGATCGCGCCGATGGTCGCGATCCAGAGCGTCTCGCGGAGGCCGATCGTGGTTCCGAGCAGTCCGCCCAGGAGTCCGCCGAGAGGCCGGACGCCGTAGTTGACGACCATGTAGGCGCCCGAGAAGCGCGACCGCAACCGATCCGGGACAAGCGCCTGGAAGATGGAGCCGGCGGAGATGTCGAGAATCATCACGCCGAGCCCCGAGCCGAGCTCGGCCAGGAAGAGGCACGCCAGCACGAGCGGCTTCGGCCCGCCGGCCGCCGGGACGAGCAGGAGCGGCGTCGGAAAGAGGAAGCAGCCGACCACGAGGGCCGGACCGATCCCGATCCGCCGCGCGACCCGACCGGTGACGAGCGAACCGACGACACCGCCGAGGGCGCCGGCTCCGAGCACGAGCCCGAGCGTCCCCGGGCGGACGTCGAGCGTCCGGGTCGCGTAGAGGACGAAGATGGCGAAGAAGACGAAGTTGAAGAGGTTGATCGTGGCGGTGGCCGCAAGCGAGGCGCGCAGGAGGGGCTCCCGCCAGATGAACCGGGCGCCCGCCACCAGGTGGCCGCTCTCGGCCTGCTCGGTCGGGGGCTCCTCTGCGTCCACACGACCGAGGAAGAGCGCAGAGAGGAGGAACGACGCGGCGTCGGTGATCAAGGCGACCGGAGCGGAGAAGACCTGCACGAGCAGACCGCCGAGGCTCGGGCCGCCGACGAAGGAGAGCGCACGGCTCCCGTGCAGGATCTGGTTCGCCTCGACGTACTCGCCTCGCGGGACGATCGACGTGAACAGCGTGCTGTACGAGACGAAGAAGAGGACGCTCAGCGTGCCCGTGAGGAAGGCGACCGCGTAGAGCTGCTCGATCGTGAGCGCGTCGAAGGCGTAGGCGACCGGGATCGTCGCGAGCAGAGCTGCGCGCCCCGTGTCGGCGGCGATCATCGTCTGCCGGCGGCGGCCGCGGCGGTCGACCCAAGCGCCGAAATGGAGCGAGAAGAGGAGGTTCGGCACCAGCGCGGCGGCCGTCAGGTATCCCATCTGAGCCGGGCCGGCGTCGAGAACGATCACGGCGGCGAGCGGGAGCGCGATGAGCGACACCTGATCGCCCACGAGCGAGATCGACTGCCCTGCCCAGAACCGGCGGAAGCGGACGTTGTCGCGAAGGAGGGCCGGGATCACTCCTGCTCCTCCTCCGGATAGGTGGCCCAGAAGACGATCACCGGCCGTGCGCCTTCCGGCGCCGAGTCCCGCTCGTACGAGCGGACGAGCTCGAGGATCTTCCCTTCGAGCTCTTGCATCTCCGCCGGCGTGAGGTACAGGCGCGTGTCACCGAGCACGTCGCTCGCCTGCCAGGCCGGGTCTTCGTGGGGCATCCGCTCGAACCACCGCAGCAGCTCCGCGAACTGGTGCTCCACGATCAGCGACGAGAGCGCCGCGGCCGGCTCGGCGTCCTCGGGAGAGCGCACGCGCCAGCTCGTCCAGCGCGCCGTCGCCCGCCACGGGCGCTCGCGGCCCCGTCCGCCTCCTGCCTCCTCGACGAGCCCCCACTTCGCGAGCTGGCGGAGGTGGAACGAGCAGCTCGCCGCGCTCTCGCCGATGTGCTCGCCGGCCTGGGTCGCGGTCAAGGCCCCTTCGCGCCGAAGCAGCCCGACGAGCCGAAGGCGGATGGGATGTGCGAGTGCCCGCAGCGCCCGTGGGTCCCTGAGCTCGATCGCCCGATGCGGCTCGTCCGGCATCTATCGAAAGAGTACTTTCGAAAGACTCCTTTCGTCAAGTGGTCGACACCGGGTCTACGATCGCCGGGGGATGAAGAGCGACGTCATTGTCGTCGGCGGTGGCGCGATCGGCGCCTGCTGCGCGCTCGAGCTCGCCCGCCGCGGAGCCGGCGTCACCGTGCTCGAGCGGGGCCCCGCGCTTGCGTCGGGCTGCTCGGCGGGGAACGCCGGGCTGATCTGCCCGAGCCATTCGACGCCGATCTCGAACCCGGTCTCGGTCCGAAACGGGCTGCGGTGGATGTTCAAGCGGGACAGCCCGTTCTACCTCCGCCCGCGCCCCGCCGTCCTGCCCTGGCTGGCGCGGTTCGCGCTTGCCGCACGGCACTGGGAGGAGGGGGCGCGCACGACGCGGGTCCTCTCGATCGAGAGCCTCGACCTGCACGCAGAGCTCGGCGTGGAGCTGGGCACGAGCTTCGAGCGCACCGGCACCCTGAACGTCTACGCCAGGCCGGAGGGGCTGGACGGCGGTGCGCGCGAGGCCGAGGCCTCGGGCCTCCGCCATTCGGTGCTCGATTCCGACGCTGCACGGGAGCTCGAGCCCTCGCTGGCCGGCCCGCTCACGGGTGCCGTGCACTACCCGGACGAGGGTCGTGTCGACCCCAAGCTGTTTGTCGAGGCGGTCGGCCGCGCAGCAGCTGTCGCGGGCGCAGAGATCCGGACCGGTGTCGAGGTGCGGTCGCTGGACGAATTGCAGGCCGAGACTGTCGTCGTCGCGGCCGGAGCGTGGAGTCGCACGCTCGTCGACCTCCCGCTCGAGGGCGGCAAGGGCTACCACGTCGACTACGAGGAATCGAGCGAGGACGACCTGCGCATTCCCGCCTGGGTACAGGAGACGTGGACGATCGGAACGCCGCTACCGGGGCGCCTGCGGCTGTCGGGGACGCTCGAGCTGGCGGGCCTCGACCTCTCGATCTCCGAGACGCGCGTGCAGGCGATCAGGCGGGGAGGCGAGCGGTGGTTCCGCGGCCTGGCCGGTCGCCGAGTGCTCGAGACCTGGGCCGGGCTACGGCCGTGCCTGCCCGACGGATTGCCGGCAATCGGTCGCCGCGGCCGGGTCGTCGTCGCAACGGGGCACGCGATGAAGGGCATCTCGCTCGCTCCGGTGACAGGCCGCCTGGTCGCCCAACTCGTCGCCGGCGAGCAGCCAAGCCACGATCTGGCGCCGTTCAGCCCAGACCGCTTCTGACCAAGTAACAGTCTGTTACTTGGGTCGGTTCGTGCCGAGACCAGGCAGAAAGCGCTCTCGCGGCAAGTGACAGACTGTTACTTGGCGGGCGGCGGCGGGAGCTCGTCCTCGCCGCGGATGCCGCGCTTGAACTCGCGGCCGCCGCTGCCGAGCGCGCGGAAGGCACGCCCGATCCGCCGTGAGCCGAAGACCAGCACGATCACGACCGCGATGATCACGAAATCCCACGGGCCGAGCAGGGCGAGCACCATCGACCGAAGGGTACTCCCCCTCCCAGGCGAGCGAAGCTCGCAACGCTCGGACGATCCCGAGAACGCTGACGGAGGACTGGCCTGCCGCGCGCGGAGGCGAGACCGCCCTCTCGCCGGAGCGCACGAGCGATCCGCCACGAGCGGCAAGAAGGAAGGGATCCGTGGCGGAATCTGGGTTCCCCCACTGAAGCGATCCGTGGTAAGCAATAGCGATGGCGGTGGCGGCTTCGGGCGGAGCGTGGGAGCGAATCAGAGCGCTCGCGCGTGACGAGGGGACGCTCCGGATCGCCCTCCTCCCGGTCGTCCTCGGCGGCCTGTGGGGCTTGTGGGAGGGTTACCGGGCGATCTGGGTCTGGACCGGCTGGACGTGGCCGTTCGTCGTGGACGACACGACGATGCCGCACGTGCACGCGATCCTCGCTCAGCTGGGCGAACCGTCGCACGCGAACGGGCCGCTGCTGATCGCGACGCTCTGGCACGCCTCGCTCTTCACCGCCAAGGAGGCGGCGGTCGGCTTCGCGATCGGCGCAAGCGCCGGCTTCGTGCTCGGGATCGTGCTCGTCCACTCGAAGCTGCTCCAGCGCGGGCTCATGCCCTACGTCGTCGCCTCGCAGACCATCCCCCTGATCGTGATCGCGCCGATGATCGTCGTCGGGCTCGGCAGCAAGGGGGTGACCGCCTGGCTCTGCGTATCCGTGATCGCCGCCTACCTGACCTTCTTCCCGGTGACGATCAACGCCGTCCGCGGCCTGCAGTCGGCCGATCCGCGCGCACTCGAGCTGATGCGCTCCTACGCGTCGAGCTGGTGGGCGATCCTCTGGAAGCTGCGCGTGCCGGCGTCGCTGCCGTACCTCTTCTCCGCTTTCAGGATCTCGGCCACCGCAGCGGTCGTCGGCGCGATCATCGGCGAGCTCCCGTCGTCGATCCAGGACGGCCTCGGCGGCGCGATCCTGAACTTCAACCAGTACTACGTGACCGAGCCGAAGAACCTCTGGGCGACGAACGTCATCGCCGCCTGCCTCGGCATCGTCTTCTTTCTCGCCGTCATCGTCGCCGAGCGGCTCGTCGTCCGCCAGGCGCCGGAGCACGTAACGTGAACGCTCGCCTTTCGGCTCGCTCTCATGGGGGGAACGGCCGGTTCCCCCCATGGGCCCCCCTCCCCAAGAACATTTTGCACCCCAGGACCGTTGGGAGCCGCGCCCGCCATGTCGGTCGCGGCGACGAGATCCTCTTGCAGAGCCGGGGAGGCAGGCCAATGAGTGAGGCCGCTCCAGTCGTCGCACTCGGGGGCGTGACGAAGACCTTCACGTTCCCGAAAGGCGACATCACCGCGCTCAAGGACATCGACCTCGAGATCCGGCCGCGCGAGCTCATCTCGTTGATCGGCCCTTCCGGCTGCGGCAAGTCGACGCTGCTGCGGGTGATCGGAGACCTGACCCAGCCGAGCTCGGGCACCGTCACCGTCAAGGGCAAGCCCGCCCATCAGGCGCGCCTCGACCGCGACTACGGGATCGTCTTCCAGGAGGCGGTGCTGTACGACTGGCGGACGGTCGCCCGCAACATCGCCCTGCCGCTCGAGATGCTCGGCTGGGATCGACAGCGCCGGCACGACCGGGTCCAGGAGATGCTCGAGCTCGTCGAGCTGAGCGGGTTCGACCATCACCACCCGTGGCAGCTCTCCGGCGGGATGCAGCAGCGCGTCGCGATCGCCCGCGCACTCTCGTTCTCGCCTGCGCTCCTCCTGATGGACGAGCCGTTCGGCGCGCTCGACGAGTTCACCCGGGAGCGGATGAACCTCGAGCTCCTCCGGATCTGGGAGGAGATCGAGAGCACGGTCGTCTTCGTCACGCACTCGATCGCCGAGGCGGTCTTCCTGTCGACCCGGATCGTGGTCATGTCCGCCCGCCCCGGCCGGATCGCCGGCATCGTCGACAGCGACCTGCCCTATCCCCGCACCGGCCTGACCCGCGAGGAGCCCCGCTACTTCGAGCTCGTCACCCAGGTCCGCGAGCTGCTCGCCGCCGCGCACGCGTTCGACGCGCCGCCGGTCGAAGAGGAGGTCGAGGCTTGACGACGATCGCCGAGGCGGTCCCGCGAGGGGCGCTCGCCCGCGGCGTCGGGCGACGGCTCGTCGACTGGGTGCCGGCCGTCGTCGTCTTCGGCCTCGGGATCGTCGCGTGGGAGTGGCTCGTCCCGGCGATCGGGGTCGACACCTACCTTCTGCCGCGCTTCACCACCGTCATCACCGAGTTCTGGAACGACCGCAGCGCGATCTGGAGCGCCGGCTGGTTCACGTTCAAGGAAGCCCTCGGCGGGTTCGCGATCGGCTGCGCAGCGGGGTTCGCCAGCGCGGTCGTCCTGGCCCGCTGGCGCCGCTTCGGTGGGGCGATCCTCCCCTACCTGGTCGCTGCGAACGCCGTTCCGATCATCGCGTTTGCGCCGATCACGAACGCGTGGTTCGGGGCGCTCAACCAGTCGTCGAAGATGGCGATCGCCGCGATCCTCTGCTACTTCCCGGTGCTCGTGAACACGCTCCGCGGCCTCACCTCGGTACGGCCGTCGTCGATCGAGCTGATGCAGTCGTACGCGGCGGGCGAGCTCGAGATCTTCCGCCGCGTCCGCATCCCGAGCGCGCTGCCGTTCGTCTTCTCCGCCTTGAAGGTCGCGAGCGTGCTTGCGATGATCGGTGCGGTCATCGGGGACTACTTCGGGGGGACACAGGAGGCGCTCGGAATCCAGATCAGGGCATCGGTGGGCATCTTCCAGCTCGATCGTGCGTGGGCGTTGATCGTGGTCGCGAGCATCATCGGGATCGCGTTCTACGGGGTGATCGGGCTGGCGGAGCGTCTTTCGTTGAGCTGGCATGCGTCCACACGGCAGGGACACGAATGAACCACGAGGGAGGGAGAAGGGAAACACCATGAGGAGGAACCGCACACTGCTCGCCGTCTTCGTCGTCCTCGCCGCGGTCGCGGCGGCGACGCTCGCGACGGCGACGTCGAGTGGCAGCGTGAAGAAGGACAAGGTCACGCTGCAGCTCAAGTGGGTCACGCAGGGGCAGTTCGCCGGTTACTACGCGGCGAAGGCGAAGGGCCTGTACGACAAGTACAACCTCGACGTCTCGATCAAGACCGGCGGCCCCGACATCATTCCCGAGCAGGTCGTGCTCGGCGGGCAGGCGCAGTTCGGGATCGATTGGCTTCCGAGCCTGATGGCAACGCGGGACAAGGGCGGCGACATCGTGAACGTGGCCCAGGTCTTCACCCGCAGCGGCCTGACCGAGCTGACGTGGAAGGACACGGGACTCGGCAGCTTCTGCAAGCTCAAGAGCAAGAAGGTCGGAGTCTGGCTCGGCGGCAACGAGTTCGAGCAGTTCGCCGCCCTCCAGAAGTGCGGGATCGATCCGAACTCGAAGAGCCAGGTGACGATCGTCGCCCAGCCGTTCGACATGCAGCTGTTCCTGAAGCGGCAGATCGACGCAGCATCGGCGATGACCTACAACGAGCTCGCCCAGGTCCTCGAGGTCAAGAACCCGAAGACGGGCAAGCTCTACCAGCTCTCCGACCTCAACGTCTTCCCGATGGAGAAGCAGGGCACGGGAATGCTCGAGGACGGGATCTTCGTCAAGGGCTCCTGGATCAAGAACGCGAAGAACCAGGACGTGGCGAAGCGATTCCTCGCGGCTTCCTTCGCCGGTTGGGCCTGGTGCCGTGACAACCTGAAGGCCTGCACGCAGATCGTGCTCGACAACGGGCCGACGCTCGGGAAGGGCCACCAGACCTGGCAGGTGAACGAGATCAACGCGCTCATCTGGCCGGCCAAGCTCGGCATCGGCGTGATGGATCCGGTCTCCTACAAGCGGACCGCCTCGATCGCGCAGAAGTTCAAGATCATCAAGAAGGCGCCGTCGGGCGCCTACCGCAGCGACCTGGCCAAGGCGGCGGTCGCCATGGTCAAGAAGAGCGGCGTCAACGTCACCGGCGCGTCGTGGAAGAAGGCGACGGTCAAGGTGACCGCGGGCGGGAAGTAGGAGAGAGCGCCGCACGTAGGCAAGCCGAAAGAGGGAGGTTCACATGTCCGTATTGATCAAGGGTGGTCGGGTCGTGACGGCGGCCGACGACTACGTCGGCGACATCCTGGTCGAGGGCGAGCGGATCTCCCTCATCGGCGAAGCCCTCGACGTCGGCGCCGACCGCGTGATCGACGCGTCGGGGAAGTACGTGCTGCCGGGTTGCGTCGACCCGCATACGCACCTCGAGATGCTGTGGCGGGGCAAGACGACGGTCGACGACTTCTACCACGGTCATGCGGCGGCCGCGTTCGGCGGCACGACGACGCACGTCGACTTCTGCATCCAGTCCAAGGGCCAGTCGTTCGCGGAGGCGCTCGAGATCTGGCACGGGAAGCGCGAGGGCAAGGCCCTGATCGACAACGGCTTCCACATGATCGTCACCGACATCGAGGAGGGCGGCTCGCTCGAGGAGCTCGCGGCGCTCCCCGAGGAACACGGGGTCACCTCCTACAAGCTCTTCATGGCCTACAACGACTCGCTGCGGGCGAGCGACGAGACGCTGTTCAAGGTGATGCAGGTGGCGGCGAAGACGGGCGCGCTCGTGATGGTGCACGCGGAGAACGGCGACGCGATCGAGGTGTTGATCGCAGACGCGATCGCCGCAGGGCGCACGACAGCGCTCGACCATGCGCTCACACGACCCCCCGAGGTCGAGGGCGAGGCGACGAACCGGGCGATCCAGCTCGCCCGGGTCGCCGGCGCGCCACTCTACGTCGTCCACGTCTCCTGCAAGGAGTCGCTCGAGCCGATCGCGATCGCCCGGAACAAAGGTTGGGACGTCTGGGGCGAGACCTGCACCCAGTACCTCTTCGTCGACATCTCGTTCCTCGAGCGCCCGTACAGCGAGGCGGTGAAATTCGTCTACACGCCGCCGCCGCGTCCGAAGGACAACCAGGAGATCCTCTGGAACGCGGTGCGCTCCGACGCGCTACAGGCGATCTCGACCGACCACTGTGCGTGGTCGATCGAGCAGAAGGAGGATGGCCGCGACGACTTCCGGCTGATCGCGAACGGCGCAGCAGGCATGGAAAACCGGCTGCACATGGTTCACCAGTTCGGCGTCCGCGAAGGCCGCATCTCGCGCAACCGGATGGTCGAGCTGCTCTCGACGAACCCCGCCAAGCTGTTCGGGATGTACCCGAAGAAGGGCACGATCGCGGTCGGCTCAGACGCGGACCTCGTCGTCTTCGACCCCGAGAAGAAGCTGACGATCTCCGCCGCGACGCACCACTCGGCGTCGGAGATGAGCATCTTCGAGGGCACCGAGGTGACGGGCTCGCCGGAGATCGTGCTCCGCCGCGGCGAGGTGATCGTCGAGGGCGACGAGCTGCTCGCGAAGCCCGGCTCGGGTCAGTTCGTGAAGCGGGCGCGGTTCGGCGAGGAGCTCTCGCCGAGCCGCACGGCTGCCGCGGCCGCGTAAGAGCTCCTAAGTAATGGGAATTCGTTCCCGGGCCGTGTTGGGTGGATGCGATGCAAGGACGCAGGGAGCGCGCATATGCACTGCATATGGGCGCGACTGAGGACGAAGCAGCGCGCCGCCCAGCACGGCCCGGGGACACAACTGCTCATTGCGTTAGGAGCTCTCAAGTGCAGTGACGGCTCAGGCGCTCGCGCGGTAGACGCGGCCGGGCAGCGGTCGATCGAGGACGCCCTCCACCCACCGGGCCACCCCGATCAGGCGGTCGAGCTCGATCCCCGTCTCGATGCGCTCCCCGTGCAGGAGGTAGACGAGGTCCTCCGTCGCGACGTTTCCGGTCGAGCGCGGAGCGAACGGGCAGCCGCCGATCCCGCCGACGGAGGCGTCGAGGACGGTCGCGCCCGCCTCGACTGCGGCGAGCGCGTTCGCTGCGGCGGTGCCGCGCGTGTCGTGGAGGTGGACTCCGGCCGCGCCGGTCCGCCCGACGAGCGTCTTCACCTGGCTCGGAACAGCGACGCCGATCGTGTCCGCCAGGACGACTTCGTCGGCGGCGCCGGCCCGGCCGGCGATCTCCGCGACGCGCCCCGGGTCGACCGAGCCCTCGAACGGGCAGCCGAATGCGACGCTGATCGTCACCGTTGCGCGCCGGTCGTCCGCATGCGCCCGCTCGATGATCCGCGCGCAGCCGGCGAGCGACTCCTCGACGCTCTGATTCGCGTTGCGCCGGTTGAAGCTCTCGGTGGCCGCGAGCGTGCAGTGCACCTCGTTCAGGCCCGCGGCCGCCAGCCGGTCGTATCCCTGCTCGTTCAGCACCAGCCCGGCGTAGACGGTCCCGTCGCGCCGATCCAGCGCCTCGACCACCTCCTCCGCCCCGGCCATCTGGGGCACCAGGTCGTCGCGGACGAAGCTGACCGCCTCGATCCGCGGCACACCCGCAGCGGCCAGCCGCTCGCAGAGCTCGACCCGGACGGCGGGCGCGAGCACGTCGGGCTCGTTCTGGAGCCCGTCCCGCGGCCCGACGTCGCAGATCGTGACGTGCATTGCTCAGCCGTGGCCGCGACCGACATGGCGGGCGCGGCCGACAGCGGCCCCGGGGGTGCGACCCAGGGAAGGGGGTACGCGGGGGAAACCGGCCGCCTCCCCCGTGCTCATCAGCGCGTCTGGGGGAACCCGAGATCCACCTTGGAGGTGGCCGGATCAGGCCACCGCGACGTGACCACCTTGCCGCGGGTGTAGAAGTCGATCCCCTCGGGGCCGTAGATGTGCCGGTCGCCGAACAGGCTCGCCTTCCAGCCGCCGAACGAGTAGTACGCCACGGGTACCGGGATGGGTACGTTCACGCCCACCATTCCGGCCTGCGCGTCGAACTGGAACTGGCGCGCGACGCCGCCGTCGCGCGTGAAGATCGCCGTCCCGTTGCCGAACGGGTTCTCGTTCACGAGCCTGACCGCCTCGTCGTACGTGCCCGCCCGGACGATCGAGAGCACCGGCCCGAAGATCTCGTCGCGGTAGCAGTCCATCTCCGGCGTGACCTCGTCGACGAGCGAGACGCCGAGGAAGAAGCCGTCGCCGTCCACGTCGAGCTCGCGTCCGTCCGCGATCACCTTCGCGCCCTGCTCGGCGGCCGAGTCCAGGTACGAGGCGACCTTGTCCCGGTGGGCGCGGGTGATCAGCGGGCCCATCTCCGACTCGGGATCGAGGCCGGAGCCGACCTTCACCTTCGGCAGCCGAGCCTTGATCGCTTCGATCAGCGGCTCGGCCGCGTCGCCGACGGTCACCACGACCGAGACCGCCATGCACCGCTCGCCCGCCGAGCCGTAGCCGGCGGAGACGGCAGCGTCCGCGGCCATGTCGATGTCGGCGTCGGGAAGCACGAGCATGTGGTTCTTGGCGCCGGCGAGGGCCTGCACGCGCTTTCCGGCGCTCGTTCCGGTCTCGTAGACGTAGCGTGCGATCGGCGTCGAGCCGACGAAGCTGACCGCGGCCACGTCAGGGTGCTCGAGCAAGCGATCGACTGCCACCTTGTCGCCGTTGACGACGTTGAAGACGCCGTCCGGCAGGCCGGCCTCCTTGAGCAGCTCGGCGGTGAGGACCGAGGCGGAGGGATCCTTCTCGGAGGGCTTGATCACGAACGTGTTCCCGCAGGCGATCGCAGGAGCCCACATCCACATTGGCACCATCGCCGGGAAGTTGAACGGCGTGATCCCGGCGACGACGCCCAGCGGCTGCCTGATCGAGTAGACGTCGATCCCCGTCGAGGCCTGCTCCGAATACTCCCCCTTGAGTAGCGTCGGGATCCCGCACGCGTACTCGATCACCTCCAGCCCGCGCGCCACCTCGCCGAGGGCATCGGAGAGCACCTTGCCGTGCTCGGCGGTGAGGAGACGGGCGAGGTCCTCGCGGTGCTGGTGGAAGAGCTCGCGGATCCGGAAGAAGAGCTCGGCGCGCCGCGCCAGCGAGACCGACCGCCAGCTCGTGAACGCCTCCCTCGCCGAGGCGACCGCAGCGTCGATCTCCTCGACCGAGGCAAAATCGACCGCACCGGTCTGCTCTCCGGTCGCCGGGTTCCAGACCGGGCCGCTGCGCCCCGACGTGCCCGGAACGCTCTTCCCCCCGATCCAGTGATGAATGGGCTTTGCCTTCGGCGGTGCTGCGATCGTCTCGGTCATCCTGCCCTCCTCGAAAGTGACCTCGAAAGCGTAGCGCGAGGGGCCACTTTCGCCTTACCGCCGCCGCGTCGGCCGGCGAGCCGGGGATTCCCGCGAGTTGCCCGAGGCGGTCGCCGGGCCCCGCGCTCAATTGCCGCCGTCGCGCGTAGGATTGGCCGGTGGCCGTAGTCGAGACGAACAAGGCCGAGGGCGAGCGCGTCGTCGCCGAAGACCGCCGGTACCTGATCCATTCGTGGTCGGTGCAGTCGGCGCTCAACCCGCTGCCGGTCGCGGGGGCGGAGGGCCGGTACTTCTGGGACTACTCGGGCAAGCGCTACCTCGACTTCGCATCGCAGCTCGTCAACGTCTCGATCGGTCACCAGCATCCGAAGCTGGTCGCGGCGATCAAGGAGCAGGCCGACCGCCTGTGCACGATCGGCCCGCCGATGGCGAACGACAAGCGCTCCGAGCTGGCGCGGCTGATCGCCGAGGTGACGCCGGGCGACCTGAACCGCACCTTCTTCACGAACGGCGGCGCGGAGGCGAACGAGAACGCGGTCAAGCTCGCCCGCTGGGTGACCGGCCGGCACAAGGTGATCGCCCGCTACCGCTCCTACCATGGGGCGACGGCGGCAGCGGTCACGCTCACCGGCGATCCGCGGCGCTGGCCCGCCGAGCCGGGGATCCCCGGCGTCGTGCGGATGTTCGACCCGTACACCTACCGGTGCCCGGCCGGCCATCCCGACCCGTGCCCCGTCTGCTCGGGCGGCCCGCACCTCGAGGAGATCCTCATGTACGAAGGGCCGCACACGGTTGCGGCCGTGATCCTCGAGACGGTCACCGGCACGAACGGGATCATCGTCCCGCCGGACGGCTACCTCCAGTCGATCCGCGAGGTCTGCGACCGCCACGGGATCCTGCTGATCCTCGACGAGGTGATGGCCGGCTTCGGCCGCACCGGCCGCTGGTTCGCCTGCGACCACTGGGACGTCGTCCCGGACATCATCACCACCGCCAAGGGGATCAACTCCGGCTACGTCCCGCTCGGCGCGATGACCGTCAGGCAGCACGTCTACGAGGCGATCGAGGACCGGTTCTTCGCCGGCGGCCTCACGTACTCCGGCCACCCGCTTGCGTGCGCGGTCGGCGTCGCGTCGATCGAGGCCTTTCGCGAGGAGGGGATCGTCGAGAACGCCGCGGCGATGGGCGCCTACCTCGGCGAGGCGCTGCCCGAGCTCGCAGCGCGCCACCCCTCGGTCGGCGAGGTACGCGGGCTCGGCCTCTTCTGGGGGCTCGAGCTGGTGCGAAACCGCGAGACCCGCGAGCCGCTCGTCCCGTTCAACGCGGGCGGCGAGGCGGCCGAGCCCGTGTTCCGGATCACCAAGGCCTGCCTGGAACGCGGCCTGTACCCGTTCGTGCACTGGAACGTGCTGGCGATCACGCCGCCGCTGACGATCACGCGCGAGGAGCTCGAGGAAGGCCTCGAGATCATCGACGACGTGCTCTCGATCGCGGACGAGTACTCCTCCGCCTAGACCCTGCGAAGCCGGCTTCTTCAGCCCTGGACCGCGCTGGCCGCGATCGTGCTCGGCTCTGCCGGGCTGCTCACGGTCGGCACCTGGCGGGTGAAGGAGTGGGTGGTGATGACGGACGAGCTGCTCTACGCGAAGCTCGCCACGCACATCGGGCAGACGGGGTCGCCGCTGCCGGTGCTCCACGGCGAGCACGTCGGGTTCCTCGGCGTCGTCTACCCGATCCTGCTCGCGCCGTTCTACGGCACGCTCGACCCGTTTGCGGCGTTCGAGGCCGCCCACGTCGTCAACGCGGTGCTGTTTGCAAGCACGGCGATCCCGACGTTCCTGCTCGCGCGCCGGCTCGCGCCGACTGCCTGCGCCCTTGCCGTCGCAGCGCTCGTGGTCGCGATCCCGTGGTCGGTGAATGCGGCGTTCGTGATGTCGGAGGCGGCTGCGTACCCGGTCTTCGTCTGGTGCGTCCTCGCGCTGCACGTCGCACTCGCCGAGCCTTCACCCCGCCACGACGGGATCGCGATCGCCGGCCTGGCACTTGCGTACTTCGCGCGGCCGCAATTCCTCTTTCTCGTCGCGGTTCTGCCGCTGGCGGCGCTCGTCGTCTCCGGCCCTCGGCGAGCGCTTGCGCAGCACCGGCTTGCCGCCGGCGCCTACGCCTTGGGCATCCTCGTGGTCGTGTCGCTGGCCGCAGCCGGGCAGGCCGACCGGCTGCTCGGCGACTACGGCGTGACGGCCACCCAGGGCTCGCTCCTGCCCGCGGGCGTCTGGAAGTCCGCGGTGCTCCACCTCGACGTGCTGGCCGTCGGCCTCGGCGTTGTCCCGTTCCTGCTCGGCGCAGGGTGGGCCTACTCGAGCCTGCGGAGCTCGTCCCAGCACCTGCGCGCCTTCGCCGCCTTGACCGCGCTGTGCGTGCCGCTCCTCGCCCTCGAGACAGCCTCGTACGACCTTCGCTTCGGCGGCGCGGACGTCTTCCGCGACCGCTACGTCTTCTACCTGGCGGCGCCGTTGCTGGTCGCGACGGGGGTGTGCCTGCAGGGGCGACGGCTGCCGCTCGCCGGAATCGCGGCGGCGACGGTCTTCTTCTCGGCCACGGCCGCCCTCGCGGACTTCAAGCCGGTCCCGGGCCTGCAGGTCGACTCGGCTGAGGCGGTCCTGAACGGGATCATCCACGACCAGTCCGCCGGACTGTCCGCGGGCGTCTTCGTCGCGGTGTGCGGGGCGCTCCTCGGCGTGATCTGCCTCGCCCTCGCCTGGGCTCCGAGACCCGCGGCGGTGCTGGGGGTGACGCTCGTGGTCTTTGCCTTCGGCGGCAGCGTGGCCGGCTATGCGTTCGACCGGCTGGTCACCAGCGGGAACGTCGCCGGGATCCCCGTCAGCGGCCAGCCGCGCGTCCGCGACTGGGTCGACCGGTCCGTCCACGGCTCGGTCGGCGTGGTCGCGTTCCAAGTCTCACGAGATTGGGGGCGGAGCGCCGAGGCCTGGTGGGAGGTCGAGTTCTGGAACAAGTCGGCGACGCGGGCGTTCGTCGATTCGAGCGGAACCTTCACGTACACGCCCTTCCCGAGCACGACTCTCCGGCTCGATCGCGAGCGCGGCCTGTTCGCGGGAACCGAGCACGCGCCGCGCTATCTGCTCATGGCGCCGGGCGACTCGCGCTTCGGAGTCGCCGGGTCCCCGGTTGCAACGAACGGTCTCGTCGTGCTCGCGGTCGAGCGGCCGTACCGGGCGCTCTGGGCGACGACCGGACTCGATGCGGACGGCTGGACGCGGCCTGGACGCGACGCGGTCATTCGCGTATTCGCGGAGCCGGGGAGCGCAACCCGGCTCACGCACGTCTCGGTCGCGCTCGACTCACCCCCGGAAGCCGGAGGCCCGGCGCAGTACCACCTCGGGGATGCCACGGGCCTGGTCGCCCCGGGGACGCGAGGCGTCGCCCAGACCCAGATCTGCGTGCCTGCGGGCGGCCACGCCGACCTCACGCTGACGACGTCGCGCTCGGCGACGATCGCCGGCGTTCCGCTCGGGCCGGAGCCGGGCCCGATGCGAGACGTGGGCCTCGCTCTCTCGCAAGTCCAGCTCGTTCGGACCGGGACCGGCTGCTCGTAGGATTCCGCCATGCCCGCCGTCTTCGCGTCACGGCGCTTTCCGGACCGCGTGCGAGCCGAGCTCGAGCAGTCCTTCGAGCTCGCCGTCCACGACTCGGAGTGGCCGCCCCCGCGAGACGAGCTCCTCGCCCGGGTCGCAGGCTGCGACGGGCTGATGCTGATGCTCTCCGACCGCGTCGACGACGAGCTCCTCGACGCTGCCGGCCCCCAGCTCCGCGCAGTGGCGAACTACGCCGTCGGCATCGACAACGTCGACCTCGAGGCGTGCCGCGCGCGGGGCGTGGTCGTCTCGAACACTCCTGACGTCCTGACCGCGGCGACCGCCGAGCTGACGATCGCGCTCGTGCTCGCGCTGCTCCGGCGCGTGGCCGAGGGAGACCGGCTGATCCGGCGGCAGGAGCGGTGGATCTGGGCACCCAACCTGATGCTCGGCCGGGGCCTAGGGGGACTGTCCCTGGGCCTCGTCGGGTACGGACGGATCGCGAAGGCGGTCGAGCGGCTGGCGCGGGCGCACGGGATGGAGGTCACGCACACGAGCCGAAGCGGCGGGACGCCGCTCGAGGAGCTGCTGGCGACGGCGGACGTCGTCTCCCTCCACCTGCCGCTTTCGGAGAGCTCGCGGCACCTGATCGACGCCGCCGCGCTCGCCCGGATGAAGCCGACCGCCGTGCTCGTGAACGCGAGCCGCGGGCCGATCGTCGACGAGGAGGCGCTCGTCGCCGCGCTCGGCGACGGCACGATCGCGGGCGCGGGGCTGGACGTCTTCGAACGCGAGCCGGAGGTCCACCCCGGTCTGCTCGAGCTCGAGAACGTCGTCCTCGTCCCGCATCTCGGCTCGGCGACGCACGAGACCCGCGAGGCGATGGGGATGCTGTGCGTCGAGGCGCTGCGGGCGGTGCTGCTCGAGAATCGCGTTCCGGCGAACGCCTGCGGCTGAGATTTCTAGCTCAGCCCGGGGCGCCGGTCGGACCACGGGCGCGCCTGCTCCAGCTGCGCGCTGACGCGGAACAGCGTAGCCTCGCCGGCCGGGCGGCCCACGAGCTGGGTGCCGATCGGCAAGCCGTCGTCGCTCCAGTGGAGGGGCACCGACGCGGCCGGCAGCCCCGTGACGTTCACGATCGGCGTGAACGGCGTGAAGGCCGCAGCCTTGCGGAACTGCTCGGCCGGCTCACCGCTCACGATCGCGCCGATCTCGACCGGCGGCCGGGCCAGCGCCGGCGTCACGAGCAGATCGAACTCGTCCCAGAAGCGAACGACGCGTCGAGCGATCTCCCGGAGCCTCGCGGTGGCCCTGACGTACTCGACGCTGGTCGCGGCGTGCGCGCTCCGGGCGAGCATGCGGTTCAGCGGCTCCAGCAACGCGAGGTCGTCGGTGTAGAGCGCGGGCCCGACCGCCCAGACGCGCGCGAACGCCACCATCAGGTCACCGACGGCCCAGTCGGGCGCCGTCTCGACCACCTCGTGGCCGAGCTCGGCGAGCAGGCTCGCGGCGTCCTCTGCGGCCGCCGTGCAGACGGGGTCGACGGGGACGTCGATCGGCGGCGTTGTCGTCACCGCAATCCGGAGGCGGCCGGGATCGCTTCCGACCTCCTCCGTGAACGGCCGCTCGGGCGGGGGCGCCCAGTACGGGTCGCCCGTCTCGTAGCCCTGCATCACGTCGAGCAGCGCCGCCCCGTCGAGCACGGTCCGCGTGATCGGGCCGCTGGTGCCGAACCCCTCCAGGCCGCCGTATGGTGCCGGCGACACGCGCCCGCGCGCGGGCTTGATCCCGAACAGGCCGCAGCACGAGGCCGGAATCCGGATCGAGCCGCCCCCGTCGCTGCCGTGGGCGGCCGGAGCGAGCCCGGCGGCGACGGCCGCCGCAGCGCCGCCGCTCGACCCACCCGGAGTCCGCCCCGGGTCCCACGGGTTCCGGCAGACGCCGTTCAGCTCGGACTCCGTCACCGCGGTCGAGCCGAGCTCGGGCGTGTTCGTCTTCCCGAGCAGGATGAAGCCCGCCTCCTTCAGCCGCCTGACGACGGCGGCGTCGAACCCCGGTACGTAGTCGGCGAACGCCCGCGAGGAGAACGTCGTGCGGACGCCGGCGGTCTCGTTCAGGTCCTTGACCGGCAGGGGAACGCCGTGGAACGGCCGCTCGGCGGGAGCATCCTCGGCGGCGCGCGCGGCCGCTCTCGCCTCGTCGGCGCAGACGGTCACGAACGCGTTCAACTCGGGATCGAGGCGCTCGATTCGCTCGAGATAGACGTCGACCAGCTCCACCGGCGAGATCTGACCCGCGCGGACGAGCTCGGCCTGCTCGGTCGCGCTCGCAAATGCGAGTTGGGTCACGTCGCCGCGCGCCACTCGATCCGCTCGTCGATCGCGACCGCGATCACCGGCCCCCGCGGCGGGCGTTCGCGGTACTGGGGATACTTCGCGACCAGCAGTCCCAAAGCGCCTGCGCTTTCGACGACCCGTGCCGTGCCCCGCAGGCGCACCCACCACAGCTTCGTCCAGTCCTCGTCGTAGCCGTCGATCAGCACCTCCACGCGTGGGTTGGACTCGATGTTCCGGAGGCGCTGGAGCCTCCGCGTCCGCTTCGGCTTCTCGTCGACGGCCGTGTAGAGGGTCTGTCCCCGAATCGCGAAGCAGATCGGAACGACGTGCGGCCTACCCAGAGGGTCGATGGTCGCCAGGTGCGCGACCCGCGCGTCCTGAGAGCTCCTATCGCAATGAGCAGCTGTGTTCCCGGGCCGCGCTGGGCGGCGCGCTGCTTCGTCCTCAGTCGCGCCCATAGCCTCGAGCTATGAGCGCTCCCTGCGTCCTTGCATCGCGCTCGCCCATCGCACCCCGGGAACGAGCACCCATCACGGTAGGAGCTCTAGGCGACGGCAAGGCCGGGGCGGATCAGCTTCGCCGGGCGGCGGAGCCGCGACGTGTCGACCGGCGGATTGAGCGGCTCGGCGAGCGGCTGCGCGCCGAACGACGCTGCCACGCGCTCGGGATCCGGTGTGCCGTACAGCGTCGTGCGCTGGCGCGGGAAACGACCGGCAGCGAGGATCGCCTCCTCCATCGCCTCCGGCGGCAGCTCCTGGCCGTGGCTCGCACCGGCGGCCCGGGAGATCGACTCGTTCATCAGCGTGCCGCCAAGGTCGTTGACGCCCGCGTCGAGCGCTGCGGTGGCGCCGTCCAGTCCGAGCTTGACCCAGGAGGCCTGGATGTTCGTGATCCACGGGTGGAGAGCAAGGCGGCCGACCGCGTGCATCAGCAGCGCCTCCCGGAACGTCGGGCCTGCCCGCGCGCGCCCTTGCAGGTAGATCGGCGCCTCCATGTGCACGAACGGCAGGGGCACGAGCTCGGTGAAGCCGCCCGTGCGCTGTTGCAGCTCGCGCACCCGCATCAGGTGACGCGCCCAGCTTCGCGGCGTGTCGACGTGCCCGAACATGATCGTCGCCGTCGAGCGCAGCCCGAGCCGGTGCGCGGTCTCGTGCACCTCGAGCCACTGGGCGGTGGTGACCTTGTCGGGACAGAGGATCCGGCGAACGTCGTCGTCCAGGATCTCCGCCGCCGTCCCGGGGAGCGAGGCGAGTCCGACCTCGCGAAGCCGGGCCAGGTAGTCGTCGAGCGGCACGTCGAGCGTCGCCGCTCCCTGCCAGACCTCGAGGGCCGAAAACGCATGTACGTGCAGGTCGGGCAGCTCGCGCTTGATCGCCTCGCAGACCTCGACGTAGTAGTCGCCGTCGAACCCGGGGTGGATCCCACCCTGGAGGCAGATCTCGACCGCGCCACGCTCCCACGCCTCGTGTGCGCGACGGACGATCTCCTCGATCGGAACGACGTACGCAGGCCCGCGCAGGTTCTCGGCCAGCTTCCCCTTCGAGAAGGCGCAGAAGCCGCACCGGAAGTAGCACACGTTCGTGTAGTTCACGTTCCGGGTGACCACGTAGCTGACCGTGTCGCCGTTCACCTCCCGGCGGAGCCGGTCGGCGGCGGCAAAGACCCGGTGCAGCTCCTCCCCACGCGCGCCGAACAGGCGCACGACCTCGTCCTCGCCGAGCTCGTCCGCGCTGTCGATCGGCAAGGCGTCCCGCGGAACGAACGGCACGGGCGTCTGCGCGCCGGTGAACCAGCCGTCCTCCCGGGCGAGCCCGTCTCCGTCCGTCGAGTGGAGAGCCTGGGTCAGCACCCGCGGCGCCAGCCAGCGCTCGGCGACGAACTCGGGGTAGACGGGCAGGCGCGCGCCGAGGACGAGGCCCCTCGCCTCCGTCGCCGCCCGGAGGCGCTCGACCTCGGGCCAGGGCGCCTCGGGGTTCACGTGGTCCCTCGTCACCGGCGAGATGCCGCCCCAGTCGTCGATCCCTGCGTCGAGCAGCCGGGGGAAGTCGTCGTAGCTGAGGTTCGGCGGCACCTGGACGTGGACGTCCTCCGGGAGGACCAGCCGGGCGACGGCCGCCGTCCAGAGCAGCTCGTCGAGGGAAGGCTCCGGATGCGAGGCCATCTTCGTGCCGCGCTTCGCCCGGAAGTTCTGGACGATCACCTCCTGGATGTGGCCGTACCGCTCGTGCAGTGCGGCGATCGCCTCGAGGGCCTCGATCCGCTCCGCACGTGTCTCCCCGATCCCGATCAGGATCCCGGTGGTGAACGGAATCGCGAGCTCTCCTGCGAGCTCGATCGTCTCGAGCCGGGCGGCCGGCCGCTTGTCCGGCGAGCCGAAGTGCGGCGCGCCGCGCTCGGACAATCGGTCGGAGATCGTCTCGAGCATGATCCCCTGCGACGCAGTCACCTCGCGGAGCGCCGCCAGCTCGTCACGGGTCATCACGCCCGGGTTCGCGTGCGGTAGCAGACCCGTCTCCTCGAGCACCAGCTCGCACGAGCGGACGAGATACTCGATCGTCGTCTCGCAGCCCAGCGCCGCCAGCTCCGCCCGGGCAACGCGGTACCGCCGCTCCGGCTTGTCGCCGAGCGTGAAGAGGGCCTCGTTACAGCCCGCGGCGGCACCTGCTCGAGCGATGTCGAGGACCTCGTCGGTGGTCAGGTAGGCGCGCTCGGCGCGACGCGGCGGCCCGGCGAACGTGCAGTAGTGGCAGACGTCCCGGCAGAGCTTCGTCAGCGGGATGAAGACCTTCGGCGAGTACGTGACAACCGTGCTCCGACGCAGGCTCCGGGCCTCGGAGAGAAGCTCTTCGAGAGGCCGATCGAACACGCGATGAGCATACGCGCCGGATAAGGTCACGGGCGTGGATGCCCATGTGCTCGTGCCGCTGAAGGCCCTCGACCGCGCGAAGACTCGACTCGCCGACGCGCTCACACAACCTGAGCGGGCAGAGCTGATGCGAGAGCTGCTCGAGGGCGTCGTCGGCGCCGTTCGCGACGCCGGCGTGGAGCGGATCACGGTCGTGACCGCGGAGCGGGTGGAGGGCTACGAGGTCTGGAACGACCGGGGTCTGGCGTGGAACGACGCGCTCGCGGCGGCGGCGGCGGAGATCGTCACGGCTCCTGTGGTCGCATTCGTCTCCGCGGATCTCCCGCTGCTCCGCGCGGAGGAGGTCGAGGAGCTGCTCGAGGCGACTCCCGCGCGAGGCATCGTGATTGCGCGCGCCCTCGACGGCGGCACGAACGCGATCTCGATGCGCCCGCCGGGCCTCGTCCGAACCCATTTCGGCGACTTGGGCAGCGCCGCCGTGCACGCCGCTCTGGGCGTCGACCACATCCTTCTCGACCTTCCCGGCCTCGCGTTCGACGTCGACACCCCCGAGGATCTGGCGCGGATGCAGGCAGCGTGCCTCTGAACCTCGGCTACAAGGCCTCGGCCGAGCAGTTCGGGCCGAAGGAGCTGCTCGACTTGTCCGTCGCAGCCGAGCGGCACGGGCTGGAGATCGTCGCGATCTCCGACCATTTCCAGCCGTTCCGGCACACAGGCGGCCACGGGCCCGCGTCGCTCCCCTGGCTCGGCGCGCTCGGCCAGCGCACCGAGCGGGCGCTGCTCGGCACGAGCGTGCTGACGCCGACGATGCGCTACCACCCCTCGGTCATCGCCCAGGCCTTCGCGACGCTCGCCTGCCTCAACCCCGGCCGCATCTTCCTCGGCGTCGGCACCGGCGAGTCGCTGAACGAGACCCCGGCGACCGGCGCTGAGTGGCCGGGCGCGAAGGAACGGCGCCAGCGACTGGCGGAGTCGATCCGGCTGATGCGGCTCCTCTGGGCGGAGGAGCGCGTGACGTTCGACGGCGAGTACTACCGCACCGCCAAGGCGACCGTCTACGACCGTCCGGACGAGCCGGTGCCGATCTTCATCGCCGCCTCCGGCCCGCTCGCGGCGAAGCTCACCGGCCGCGTGGGCGACGGCTTCATCGTCACGAGCGGCAAGAACCCGGCGCTCTACGAGGAGCTGATCGCGGCGTTGGAGGATGGGGCTGCGGCCGCAGAGCGCGACCCCGCCGACATCGTCCGGATGATCGAGATCAAGGTGTCGTACGACCATGACGTCGAGTACGCCCGCAAGGCCTGCAGGTACTGGGCGCCGCTCGCGCTGACCCCAGAGCAGAAGCGGGACGTCGAGGATCCGATCGAGATGGAGCGGCTCGCCGACGAGAACCCCGACATCGCGCAGACGCGCTTCATCGTCTCGAACGACCCCGACGAAATCGTCGAGCGGATCGGCGCCTACGTCGCGCTCGGGTTCGACCATCTCGTGTTTCACGCGCCGGGCGAGGACCAGCACCGGTTCCTCGACCAGTTCGCCGCGGACGTCGTGCCGCGCCTCCGGGAGCGGTTTCCCTAGGCCTCGAGCGCCGCACCGAACGTAGCGGCCGCGGCCTCGCCGTAGACGGCGAAGACGACGCGCCGCAGGGTGTCCGGCTTGAGGGCCTTCGCTTCGCTGAACCATGATCCCGGCGCACTCCGCCAGCGAAAAGCCGCCGACGCCGGTGCCGAAGGCCGGAAGCGCCACCGACTGAGCGCCGAGCTCGTCGGCGAGCTCGAGCGTGCGCCGGGTCGCACTCCGGATCGCGTCCGCGCTCGTCACCAGGTCCTGTCCCATCACCGCCGCGTGGATCACCCAACGGGCCGGCAGACGACCGGCGCCCGTCACCACCGCCTCACCGATCGCGATCGGGCCCAAGGCGACCGCCTCGCCCTCGATCTCCTCTCCCCCGGCGCGCTTGATCGCGCCCGCGACGCCCGCGCCCATCCACAGCTGGTCGTTCGCCGCGTTCGCGACCGCGTCGACGGCGAGCCCGGCGATGTCGCCCTCGACCACC
Source organism: uncultured Actinomycetes bacterium (assembly GCA_963719325.1). Classification (GTDB taxonomy): domain Bacteria; phylum Actinomycetota; class Thermoleophilia; order Gaiellales; family Gaiellaceae; genus DATBLE01. Next base: position 46,778 of record CAVRBW010000001.1, on the reverse strand, counting down.
TCGAGCTCCAGCACATGCGAAACGTCGTCGCTAACCGACATTCGCCGCGAGCGCGCCGCTGGTGGCCGGCTGCCACCTCGCGCGCGCAGGCGAGACCGCGTCTCGCCGGAGCGCCAGTGCGATCCGTGACGCGTGCCTGGGAAGGGGGCTCATGGGGGAAACCGGCTGTTTCCCCCATGCTCCTATAGCGCGAGCTTCGCCTGATCGGCGAAACCGGCGAGCAAGCTCAGCTCCAGCTCGTCGAACCGGCGCGTCGGGTAGGTCCCGGCGATCAGGAACCCCACGCGGTCGACGTCGAATCGGATCGGGGCGACCGCGAAGATCCGGTCGTCTGCGTTCTCACGCGGCAACGGAACGTCGGGATACTCGCTGGGCAGGAAGGCAAACGGCCCCGGGAGGTCGGCAAACCGGGCGCCGATCTCGGCCGGATAGCGGAAGGCGAGCACCTGCTCGCGCTCCTTGTCGTCGAGACCGAAGACGGCCACGGCGGCGATCTCGCCGGTCGCGGGATCCTGCAGCCAGAGGGACGCCTCGGGGACGCCCAGCATCTCCGCGGTGCGGGTGACGATCCGGTCGTGCACCTCCTCGGGGCCCTCTGTCGCGACGAGTGCCCGCGCGAAGGCGAGGAGCGCGTTTGCGATGTGCACGCTCTCCTGCTGCTCCCGGTACAGATCGGTTCGCTGGAGCGCCATCGAGAGCCGGTACGCCATGCCGTCCAGCAGACGCAGGCGGTCGTCGGTGAAGACGGCGAGGTCGTCGTTGGGCTGGCGCAGCGAGATCCAGCCGCGTACGCCGTACCCGGAAGGGAGCGGGGCGCAGGCGATCGAGCGGATCTCGAGCGAAGGGTCGTCTCCGAAGAAGTGCTGGCGGACATCGGCGGCGGGAACGATGAACGGCGTGCGCTTTCCTTCCAGGAATCCGTTGCCCGCAGCGGCTGAGTGCCGGGATCTGGTGATCTCCTCGACCCCCTGGCCCGCATAGCCTGCGGCGGCCGCGCACTGGAACTCGCCCGTCGCCCGGTCCTCGAGCCAGAGGGAGCACTGATCCATGCCCAGCAGGTCGGCGACCCTCGAGACTGCCTCGGAGCAGATCGCCTCGAACGAACCCGCCTCGGAGAGCGCGTCCGCGAAGTCGAGCCAGGCCCGCGCGTTCTCGGCCTCGCGGCGCATCGCCTCGTAGAGGCGCGCGTTTTCGAGGACGACTGCGACGTGGCCGCCGAGCACCTCCAGGAGACGGAGGTCGTCTTGGTCGAACTGGCCGATCCCGAGCTTCGAGATCAGGATCGCGCCGGTGACGCGTCTTCCGTAGCGAAGCGGTACTGCGGCAAGCGACTCGTCCACGGCCTCGGTGTCCGCAACCTGCATGCAGACGCTCGACTCGCGGGCGTTTGCGACCAGCATCGGCCTGCCGGTCTCGGCGACATGGCCCGTCAGACCCTCGCCGACCCGCAGCCCCAACGCGGCGTGCCGGTCTTCGAGATCGCCGCGCACGGCGACCGGCTCGAGGCGGTCGCCCTCGCGGAGGTACACGCAGCAATTGTGGTAGTCGATGAGTCCCCCGAGCTCCTCGAGAATCGCGTCGGCGATCGCGCTCACGTCGTTGAGCCGGTTGAGCTTGCGTGTGAGGCTCTGGAGCATCTTCAGGTGCGCGATCGAGCGCACGTCGCGGTCCTCGGCCCCGTCGTCGGGGCGCTCGGCGCCGTCGCCGTCCTCGAAGACGACGACGCGATCCTTGCCCTGCGCCTTCGCCGTCATCATCGCCGCCTCGGCACACGCAACCAGCTCGCGCGCGTTCATCGCGTCGCTCGGGGCGAAGGCGATGCCCATCGAGAGCGTGATCTCGCCGGCCGACTCGGCCGGGGTCTGCAGCAGCGCACCCCGTAGCCGGGAAGCAAGGCCGAGTGCGTCGTCCGCGGTGCAGGACGGGAGGATCACGGCAAACTCCTCGCCGCCGACTCGGCAGACGGTGTCGGATGCGCGGGCGGTGAAGCGCAGCACCTCTCCGAGCTGCTGCAGCACCTGGTCTCCCTCGCCGTGCCCGCACACGTCGTTCACCCGCTTGAAGTCGTCGATGTCGAGCATCAGGAGCGCGACCACGTCGCGGGCCCGGCCCGCCCGGTGCAGCTCCGCCCGCAGCCGTTCCTGGAAATACCGGTGGTTGTAGAGGCCCGTGAGCGAGTCGGTCTGGGCAAGATGCTCGAGACCGGCTCGGATCCGCGCGTTGTCGAGTGCAAGTGCGGCCGCGTCGCCGAACCAGCCTGCCAGCTCGAACTCGTTCTCGTCGAACGACGCGCTCTCGCCGACCCGGTAGATGTTCAGTGCTCCTTTCAGCGAGCCGCGCGCGATCAGCGGGACGGTGATCAGCGCCTCGGGGTCGGGGGGCGTGCCCGGAACGAAGGCGACCCGCGGATCGAGATGCGCCTCGTTCGCGAGCACCGGGGTGCGATGGGCGACGCCCCAGCCCGTGATCCCTTGCCCGTAGGCGATCCGGCTGTTGAGGATCTCTTCGACGTACTCGCCTCGGGCGAACACCGGCACGAGCTCGCGCTGCGCTTCGTCCGCCTCGTAGATGTGCAGGGCCTCGTAGGGAACGAGGTCGGCGAGCGTCTCGGCGATCAAGTCGAGCAGCGCCTCGGGGCTGTGCTCGGAGAGGACGTCATGGAAGACGGACGCCAGGCGCCGATACGACTGGACGAGACCTTCGGCGCGCGCGATCGCAGAATCGGGATCCCGAAACGGATCCGGTAAGAAGGCAGGGTTAGCAGCCACAGTTGGTGCGGATATCGGCATCGCTATACGTATCGATAAGCGCTCCCGGGTGAGGATGCCTCCCTCCTCAGAGGGATATGGCGCTTTTCGAGACGATGCTCAGCGAAAGAGATCGAGCTCCGTGGGCATCACCAGGTCACGGCCGGTCCCGTTTCCCGCCACCGCCAGACCCCTGACCACGGCCACCGGGACGCGGTCGGTCTTTCCCATCGCGAGCTCGGCCGCAGCAGCGATCTCGTCGGCGAGCGCGACCACGGTCGTGTGCAGTTCGTAGCCCGTGGGATCGCGGACGCCTCGCAGATCGCGCAGAGCCTCGATTCCGGCGGCTCCGATCGCCACGTTCGTGATTCCGAGTCGCCACGGCCGGCCGAAGGTGTCGGTGACGACGACGCCGAGACGCCGGCCGGTTCGGCGCTCCAGCTCGGCCCGCAGCTCCGCCGCGGAACGGTCGGGATCGTCCGGCAAGAGGACGACCGTGTCCGCGTCCGGCGCGTTCGAGGCGTCCACGCCGGCTGACGCGCAGACGAAGCCGTGACGGGTCTCGGCGATCACGAGCGGCGGTCGTGAGCGGACGATTCGCACGGCCTCGCGCAGGATCACCTCGAGCCGCCGAGGATCCCCGTCCGCTCCGGCGAGCTCGCGGGCCTGCTCCGAGGGCTCGATCCCGGCCAGTTGGACCACCCGGCCTTCGGCCTTGGAGACGACCTTCTGCGCGACACACACCACGTCGCCGTCCTCGAGCGAGACGGAATTCGCGACCAGCCCCGCGAGGTCCGCGCCCCCCTCGATCTCCGGCAGCCCCTCGACCGGGATGATCTGGATCACGTCGCCCCGTCCTGCCGGGCGGCCTCGAGCACGGCCTCGGCAAGCCGCCGTGCGGCGTTGCGGTCGCTCATCAGCGTCCGCGTCACGTGCGCGCGAACGCCAAGCTCCTCGAGCGGCGCGGTGCCGCCCGCATCGGCCTCGTCGATCACGAGCGCGTGCAGCAGATCCGGGTAGCAGCCGGCGACGTGTGCGGGCGAGGTGCCGCCGGCGAGCCGCTCGAGCATGGCGTCGGCCGGCCCCTTCACGGCCTTTCCGCCGATCAGCGGGCTCACGCCCACCACCGGGACGCGCACAGCGCTGCACCGCCGCACGAATCGGCTCGATCGCGAGGATCGGCCAGATGCTGATGCACGGGTTGCTGGGAGCGAAAACGACGAGAGACGCCTCCTGAATCGCCTCGAGCACTCCCGGTGCGGGACGGGCGGACTCGGCCCCGTCGAAGCGGACCCCCTCGACGGGGTCCGCCTGCCGGCGCTTCACGAACCACTCCTGCAACGGAAAGGGCCCCGCCGCCGTCTCCACGACCGTTCGCAGGCGGTCGTCCGTCGCAGGGAGCAGCCGAACCTCGACACCGAGCGCGGCGGCAATCCGTGCGGTCACGGCCGAAAGCGCCTCCCCTGCGCGCAACGCCTTCGTGCGCACCAGATGAAGGCCGATGTCGCGGTCGCCGAGCTGGAACCAGGTCTCGTCGTCGCCGAGCTCCGTCGCCGTCGCGAGCGCGTTCCAGGTCTCGTCGCCGCGCCCCCAGCCACGCTCTTCGTCGTGCAGGCCGGCCAGCGTGTACACGAGGCTGTCGAGGTCGGGCGAGACATGAAGGCCGAGCACCTCGACGTCGTCGCCGACGTTGCCGACCACCGTCACCCGCCGTGGGGGAACGGCCGCGATCAGGCCGCGCACGAAGCGTGCGCCGCCGACCCCGCCCGAGAGCACGACGATGTCCGAACTCACTTCGGAATGACCACGCGCTGCCTGGGCGCGATGGGGGAGCGCGAGGCAAGGACGCAGGGAGCGCCGATAGCAGCGCTATTGGCGCGACGGAGGACGAAGAATCGCGCCGCCCAGCGCGGCCAGGCGGCCCGTGCTTCGTTTCGAAGTGAGTTCTTACCCATCGGGCGGTGACACTACCGTCGTGGCCCCGCAACAGCGGGAGCTCCTAACGAATACCCATTACGTTAGGAACTCTTGGAGAACTCGGCGATCGCCGCCCGGCTCGAGTCGTTCGCGACCCTGCTCGAGCTCGCCGGGGCCAACCCATATGCCGCGCGTGCCTACCGGCGCGCCGCCGAGCTGATCAGAGGGACAAAGGCCCCGGTCGCCGACCTGGTCCGTGCCGGGCGGATCCGGGAGCTGCGGGGGATCGGGCGCGGGATCGAAGGCAGGCTCCGCGAGCTCGTCGAAACCGGGGAGATCGCCGAGCTGGAGGAGCTGGAGCGCGAGGTCTCGCCCGATCTGGTCGGGCTCGGCCGCTACCTCGGCATCGGCGCGCGGCGTGCCGTGCAGATCGCCCAGACGCTCGGCGTTCGGACGGCGGCCGACTTCCGCGAGGCGGCGGCGGCCGGGCGCCTGCAAGAGGTGCCCGGGATCGGTCCGCAGATCGAGGCCAGGCTGCTGGCCGCGCTCGACCGTGAGAGCGACCGTCCACGCGTGCAAGGGCTGCTGCTGCACCGCGCCCGCAATCTGGTGGCGGCGATCGCCGATGCGCTCGGCGGCGTCCCGGCGGGCGATCCCCGCCGCTACTGCGACACGAACGAGCTCCTGGCCGTGGTGGTTCCTGTCGGAGAACCCGAGTCCCGTCCTCGACGCGTTCGAGTCCCTCCCGGCGATCGTCTCGGTGCTCGAGCGGGTCGACCGTCGAGCGCACGGGGTCACGGTCGAAGGCGTCGCGGTGGAGATCGTCGTCGCCGAGCCTCGCCGGTTCGGAACGGACCTGGTCCGCGCCACGGGTTCGCCGGAATACGTCGCGGCACTCGAGCCCCTGCCGGACGCGCCGGACGAGGAGGGTGTCTACCGGGCGCTCGGCATCCCCTGGTGCCCGCCGGAGCTCCGCGAGGCGCCGTTCCGCGGCACACCTCCGCCGCTCGTCGAGCGCGACCAGATCCGCGGTGACCTGCATTGCCACACGACCTGGTCGGACGGGACGGCGAGCGTCGAGGAGATGGCGCAGGCCGCGATCGAGCTCGGCTACGAGTACCTGGCGATCTGCGACCACACGCCGGCGGTGGGAGCCGTGCGGGGCCTGCTCCCTGACGATCTTCGCCGCCAGGCGCTCGAGATCGCCGACGTGAACGAGGCGTTGGCGCCGTTCCGGGTGCTCCGCGGGAGCGAGTGCGACATCCTCCCCGACGGTCGGCTCGATCTGCCGGACTCGATGCTGGCCGAGCTGGACTGGGTGCAGGCGAGCGTGCACGGCGGCCAGCGGCTGCCGAAGCGCGAGCAGACGAAGCGCGTCGAGGAGGCGCTGCGAAACCCGTACGTCTCCTGCCTCTCACACCCCAAGGGGCGGTACATCAACCGGCGGCCCGAGAACGAGCTCGATGTCGACCGGTTGATCGAGGTCGCGCTCGAAGAAGGGGTCGCGCTGGAGGTGAACGGCTTGCCCGACCGCCTCGACCTGAGAGACGTCTACGTCCGCCAGGCGCTCGCGGCGGGCGTCAAGGTCGTCTGCTCCACCGACGCGCATTCGATTCGCGGGCTCGCGAACATGGAGCTGGCGGTGGCGACCGCGCGGCGCGGCTGGGCGACGCCGGCGGATGTGCTCAACACCCGGTCGCTAGATTCCCTGCTCGATGGACGTCGAGCGGTTCACGGCTGAGCTTCCTGCGCTCTTCGACGACTTCCCGCGCTCGATGCATCCGCGCGGAGCTGGAAGCGCCGCCGGCGAAGCCGGCGACGCCCAGCGGAAAGACCGGGGTGCTTCCGGCACCCCTCGGCGGCGCTTCGACGACGTGATCGACGGCGTCCCGAACCTCGCTACGGAGAACATTCTCGCGCTGCTCAACCTGGCCGGGAGCCTGCTCGCGCCGGGCGAGAGCTACGTCGAGGTCGGCACCTACCGCGGGGCGAGCCTGATCGGCGCGATGCGCGGCAACACGGGCGACTTCGTCGCGATCGACGCCTTCGTCTTCGGAGAGCACGAGGTGCGCGGCCGGCGGCTCCCGGCCGCGAGTCGCCCGGCGCTGGAGGAGAACCTCCACCGATTCGGGTCGGAGAGCGCGACGATCCTCGAGGGGGATGCATTCGAGCTCCTCGAGGGGGGCGCGCTCGGCGATCGGCGGGTCGGGGTCTACTACTACGACGGGCCGCACGGCTACGACGACCAGTTACGCGGCGTGCGGGCGATCGAGCCCTGGCTCGCGGACGAGGCGCTGGTCGTGATCGACGACGAGGACTGGGACGAGGTCGCGCAGGCGACGCGGGACTACCTCGCCGCGCAGCCGCGAGCCCGGCTCCTGTTCGACATCCCCGGCGAGGCCGGAGACAGCCTGCAGTGGTGGGACGGCGTCGCCGTGCTCGGCTGGTCTAGCGACCGCGGGTGATCGTCAGACCGCTTGCCGGCCCGGGCCGGACACCGTCCATTCGGTCAGGTCGAACCAGTGCGAGCCGCGGAGGCTTTGCGTGACGCGCGGATCCGTGTGCCGCGCGAAGTAGACGTGACGGTCGATGTCGCAGCAGATCTCGATCTCGTCGAGGTTCAGCCCGGGGATCTGCATCAGCGCCTCCGCGGGCAGCTGGGCCTGCCGCACGGTGTAGTGCTTGAACTGGAGATCGGGCGCGATCTCCATCAGCTCCGGCCAGTCGGGACATGTTTGATAGCTCATCTTCCTCCGATCTCAGCGGGAGCTTCGACCTGCTCGAGCGACCACCTCCCTGCGAGCAGGACTGGACCCCGCACCCTCTCCCCTGGATAGACGACGAATCGAATCTCGTCGTCCAGCCAATGGTAGAGCCGCCGTCCAGCGGGATCGCCCAGCTCGAAGCGGAGCCTGAAGCGTCCGTCCGCAAGCGGCGGCTGCGCGACGTCGAAGCGGAGCACCCGTTCTCCGGGGCTTTCGTCCCAGCCGAGCTCGGCCGTGTCCTGCGCTGCAGAGGCGAGCAGCAGGCCGGCCTCGTCGCGAAGCTCCAGCGAGACCCGCGGCGGGGGTAACGCCTGGGGCACCGCGATCCGCAGCTCGACGGCGAGCGGCTCGCCGGCCGCGAGCTGCAGGCGGTCCTCGCCCTCGGGCCCGAGGAGCCGCGCCTCGACGATCCTCGCCTCGCCGCTGCCGAACTCGCGCAGGCCCGCCGGCACCTCGTCGAGCGCGCGATCCTCGGCGAGGAGCTTGTGGTACCGCGCGATCGCCTCCTGCGTCGTCCCGTCGAGCTCGACCCGGCCGCCGCGCAGCAGCACCGCCCGTTCGCAGAGCCGCTCGACCGACGCGGCGTCGTGCGAGACGAACACGATCGTCCCACCGCGCTGCTTGAACTCGAAGATCTTGCCGAAGCACTTCCGCTGGAACTCCTCGTCGCCGACCGCGAAGACCTCGTCGAGGAGCAGGACGTCCGCGTCGATATGCGCCGCGACCGCGAACCCGAGTCGCATGTACATGCCCGAGGAGTACGTCCGCACGGGCAGGTCGATGAAATCCTGCAACTCGGCGAACGCGACGATCTCGTCCATCAGCGCCCGGATCTGCGCGCGCTTGAGCCCGTGGATCGATCCGTTCAGGTAGACGTTCTCGCGGCCGGTGAAGTCCGGGTGGAAGCCCGCGCCGAGCTCGAGCAGCGAGGCGACCCGACCGCCGGCCTCGACGCGCCCCGAGGTCGGCGTGATGATCCCGGCGATCAGGCTGAGCAGCGTCGTCTTGCCCGAGCCGTTGCGGCCGATCAGGCCGACGGCCTGGCCCGGCTCGACCGAGAACGAGACCTCCCGGAGCGCCCAGACCTCGGTCGCGCGGGTGCGGCCTCGGGCCAGCACGAGCTCCTTCAGCGTCCTGACCTGTTGCGGCGAGACGCGAAAGCGCCGGCTCGCGCGGTCGACCCGGATCTCTCCCGGTCTCATCCGGACGAGGGTACCGCGAGCACCCGTCGCACGATTCCCGCGAGGACGCGGACGAACGCCGGATCGTCGTTCGGCATCTGCATCCTCACGAGGCGGATACCGAGGTCGTGCGCCTTCTCCTGGGCCTCCGTGTCCAGGTCCCAGCGGATCTCGAGGTGGTCGGCGACGAAGCCGACCGGGCAGATCACCACGTCCTCGACGCCTCGCGCCGCAAGCGCCTCGAGGTGGTCGAGGATGTCCGGCCGGAGCCAGGGCTCGCCGGTCGGCGACTCGGACTGGTACGCGAACGACCACTCGCCCAGTGCCGCGGCCTGCGCGATCGCGCGCGAGGTCGCAAGCAGCTGCTCTTCGTACGGATCGCCCTCGCCGAGGATGCGTGCGGGCAGGCTGTGGGCCGTGAAGACGACGTGTGCGCTCGACCCGCGCACGCGATCGGCCCAGAGCTGTACCAGCGCCGGCTCGTCGTGCCAGCTCTCGACGAACGCGATCTCGGCGCGGCCGGCGATCGCGTCCTCCAGCTGCTGCCGGTAGCCGCCGATCGAGAGCCGCGAGTAGTGCGGGGCGAGCACGAGCCCGACGATCCGCTCGGCTCCGGCGGCGAGCGCTGCCTCGGCCGCCTCCGCGATCCGCGGCCGCCAGTGCTTCATCCCCGTGAAGACCGGAAGCCCGAGCTCGGCCTCGAGCCCGGCACGGGTGCGCTCGGTGATCTCGTTCAGCGGGTTCGAGTCCTCGATCCCGAGCCGCCGGTAGCGCTCGGTCAGGTCGGCGACCAGCTCCGGCCGAACCGGCCGGCCGCCGCGCACGTCGGCGTAGTACGCGGGCACGTCCTCGATCCGGTCCGGCGAGCCGTACGCCATCAGGACGACCGCGGTCCTCACGGCACCGCCTTCGCCGTTCGGGCGCGCACGAGCTCGGCCAGCCTGGACAAGTCCTCAGGGTTGGTCTCCGGCAAGACGCCGTGGCCGAGGTTGAAGACGTGCCCCGGACGGCCTTCGGCACGGGCGAGCACGTCCAGCGCCGCCGCCTCGATCCGCTCCCACGGGCCGAGCAACACGGCCGGATCGAGATTCCCCTGCACCGCCTTGCTCCGGGCCGACCGCCAGCCACCCTCGGTCGAGCGGTACCCGCCAGTCGAGGCCGATCGCGTCGCCGCCGGCGGCGGCCATCGAGCCGAGCAGGTGCGCCGTTCCGGTCCCGAAGTGGATCGTCGGCACCTCCGCCGCTGCCAGCACCCTGGCCGAGTAGGGCGCGACGAACTCCTCGTAGTCTGCGACGGAGAGGGTGCCGACCCACGAGTCGAAGAGCTGGATCGCGTCCGCGCCGGCAGAGGCCTTGGCGCAGACGTAGCCGGCGAAGGTCTCGGCGAGCTTCTCCATCAGCGCGTGCCAGACGCCGGGCTCGCGGTACATCAGCGCCTTCGTCCTGGCGAAGTCGCGGCTCGGCCCGCCCTCGACGAGGTAGCCCGCGACCGTGAACGGGCCGCCGCAGAAGCCGATGACCGCTCGCTCGGGCCCGAGCTCGCGCCGCACGATCCGCACCGCCTCGAGCACCGGCGCGAAGGCCTCCTCCGGATCCGGGACGCGCAACCGCTCCACGTCTGCCGCGGCGGCGATCGGCCGTTCCACGACCGGGCCGACGCCCTCGACGAGCTCGACGTCGATCCCCATCGCGAGAACGGGCGTCATGATGTCGGCGAAGAGCACGGCGGCGTCGACGTCATGCCGCCGCACGGGCTGGAGCGTCACCTCCGCGCAGAGCTCGGGCGTATGCGCGAGGTCGAAGAAGGCGTACCGCTCACGGAGGGCGCGATACTCGGGAAGCGAACGGCCGGCCTGGCGCATGAACCAGACGGGCGTTCGTTCGACGCGCTCGCGCCGCAGGGCGCGGACGAGAAGCGGCTCGGACACCGGCCTAGACTAGCCTCGTGATGGAGCCCGCTCCCGCCCATGACGTTCCGGCCGGGCCGCTCGCGGTGCGCTGGTTGTCGTACGGGCTCGACCCGCCGCAGGCAGGCGCGCTCGGCCGCGCACGGGTCGAGGTCGAGAACGCGGGCAGCGCGGCCTGGCGTGACCTGCTCGCCGCCTACCACTGGCTCGACGACCACGGCAACCCGATCGTCTGGGACGGCCTGCGCACGCCGGTACCGCCGCTCGCGCCCGGAGAGCGCGCGACGGTCGACCTTGCCCTACGGGCGGTGATGCCGCCCGGCCGCTACCGGCTCGCCTTCGACCTGGTCCTCGAGGGGCGCTGCTGGCTCGCGGAGATCGGGAACGCGATGCTCGAGACGATAGTGGACGTCGGCCCGCGCGACGCGAGCAGCCGGGTCGCCTACCTCAGCCCGGAGGTCGACCCGTCGCCGGACTGGCACGAACTGACGCGCAGCGCCCACGGGGAGGGCTACGCCGCCGTCGGCGGGTCCCTCGACGCGGGACGGAACAAGGAGCTGCGCGCGTATCGCCCGGGCGCGGGGCGCAACCCGTCGTTCGCCGAGCCGCTCGTGTGCCCGTCGCTGCTCCTGCCGCTCGCCCCGAACTGCACGGTCGCGGGTCTTCCCGCCTGGCGCCCGGAAGGCGACGAGCCGTGGATCTACGACGCGAGGATCGTCGCGCGGCTACGCAGGTAGTCGGAGAATGGAGCTAAGCGAGTGGTCTCTGTGGTGGAAGCGCAGGGGATTCCCCGAAATTCGTCGGACGCTCTTGCACGACTGGGATCCGATCGGAGGCGTCCCGGACGACGAGTACGACTCGCATGTGCTCCGGATCGGCCGGATGCTCCGACAACATTGATCCAGACAGCAGACGGCGGCCGAGCTCGGTTACGAGGGCGGCACCCGCCTGGATACGACCGATGTTGGATGACCGGCCCCAGCGCGCGGAGGCGAGACCGCGTCTCGCCGGAGCGCAAGCGCGATGAACCACGCGAGGCAAGAAGGAGGAGGCCCGTGGGGGAACCACGGGTTCCCCCACGCTACAAATCGACCGCGATCCGGTCGTCGACCCGGCTGAACACGAACGACCCAAGACCAAGGGCGATCGCCGCCGCGACGCAGAGGTAGACGACGTCCCAGGCGTGCGGCAGCCGCCCGTAGAAGAGCGGGTCGCGGAGGGCGTAGATCGGCGGGGTGAGCGGGTTCACCCAGCGCAGGATCGTCACCACCCAGTGGTAGCGGTCGAACCCGCCTTTCAGGTCCTCGAGCCGGTACAGGATCGGGGTCAGGAAGAACCACGGCAGGAGCACCGCGGAGACGAGGTGCTCGACGTCGCGGAAGACGACGTTCGCGCAGGCCACCGCCAGCGAGATGCCGCCGACGAGCGCGATCACCGCGAGCGAGAGGGGAATCGAGAGCAGGAAGGTGTCGCGGGTCTCCGGGATCACGATCAGGTTGACGACGATCAGGACGCCCAGCATCGCCCCGAAGGTGACGAGTTGCGTCGCCACCACCGAGAGCGGAACGAGCTGGCGCGGGAACCGGACCTTCTTCACCAGCGCCGCGCTGTCGACCAGCGAACGCGACGCCATCGTCAGCGAGGAGGACACGAAGAGCCACACGGTCAGCCCGACGAGCAGGTAGAGCGCGTAGTGCTGCACCTGCGTCACCTTCCAGAGCAGGGAGAAGACGAGCACGTAGATCCCCATCAGCACGAGTGGGTTGACGAGCGACCACGCGACGCCGAGAACCGAGCCCTTGTAGCGCGTCTGCAGATCCCGCCGGAACAGGTTCCCGAAGAGCTCCCGGTAGCGGTAGAGATCGGCGTAGATCGACACGTGCGCCTCCTGATTGAACAGGAAGCTCTCACGTGAGGAAACCCCTGGTTCCCCCACGAACCCCCTCCTCCGCTCGCTCGCTCTCGCTTCGCCTCCTGACGGCGAGCGGCTGTGTGCCGCGCCCGCACAGGTCGGTCGCGGCGACGAAGGGAACCCGTTCTTGGCTAATCGGCCGTCTGCGCGCGGAGGCGAGACCGCGCTCTCGCCGGAGCGCACCGGCGCTCAGGGCATGCGTGTCCGGGGAGGGGGGTCCGTGGGGGGAACCGGCTGTTCCCCCCACGGTTTCAGAAGAGCTTCCGCGCGAACAGGCTGACGCCCGAGTAGCCGTAGCAGGTCTGGGCGAACCAGGTCGCCGCCTGCCTGCCGACGAGCGGCAGTCGCCTGAGCTTGCCTCCCATCCGGCGACGGAGGAGATCGGCGTCGCCCTCGGCGTGCTCGACCCGCCTCACGACGAGGCCGGCCCGGGCGAACGCCCAGAGGTAGGCGTAGAGCGTGTGGACGTGCTCGTTGATTCCGAAGCCCTTCTCCTCCTCCTGGTCCTCGACCTCGCCGCTCGCCCGGAGCGCACGGGTTCCTTCGTTCAGGCAGGCGACGAGCCCGCCGCGGCGGGTCACACGGGCGAGCTCGGAGACCATCCGATGCAGATCGAGCGCGTGATGCAGCGCCGCGACGCAGTAGACGAGATCGAAGGCGCCGTCCGCGAACGGGAGATGCTCGCCGTCTGCCTGTACGCGCGCGTACGGGCCGACCCGGGCCTCGTAGAACGCCCCTCGACCGAGCCCGACGTTGGCGTCGGCGAGGATGTCGGTGGCCACGTACTCGACCCCCAGCGGGACGAGATGCTGCGCGGCCCAGGACTTGGCGGCGCCGACCTCGAGGACGCGCATTCCCGGCCGCACGCGCCCGAGCAGGAGCGAGAACGAGTGCTCGTTCGCCCGCCAGGTGCGATCGTCCCAGCCGAGGTCGCGGCAGACGTAGGGAAGCACCGCGTCCACCTCGTCGTCGGGCTCGTACCAGCCCTGCGCCTTCGCCATCGCGACCCAGCCCTCGATCTCGCCACGCTTGGCGGCGATCCCCGGCAGGCGGTCGTCGAGCATGCGCGGGATCCCCTCCTCGACCGGGAAGGCGGCACCGCAGCTCTGGCATTCGAGCCCGCCAGGCGCTTCGGCGAGCGCGCCCCGGCACAGCGGGCAGCGCATGACGTCGCGTGGGGGGATCACCCTGTGAGTATCTCCACACGAACGCCTAACAGCGCTCCGTTACGCTTCGGACCCGTGCCGCTCGGCTTCTCGATATGAGCCGTAGACTCGACGGAGGCGACCCAGGAGCGCAGGCGTCGGCTTTGCCGACACCGGAGCGGGTATGAGTGCGGCCGCAGCAGCAGTCGCCCTGCCCGTCAGCGCGTTCGTGATCTGGACGCTGCTGCGCTCACCCCTCGCCCGCCGTCTGATCGCCCATCCGACCGGGGAGCGCTGGAGCGAGCATGCCACTCCGACCTTCGGCGGGTTCGGCCTCTTCCTCGGGCTCGCTGCGGGGATCGGCGCCGCGATCGCGGCGGGCGGCGTGCACGCGCACGCGGAGCTGCTCGGGATCCTCGGCGGCGCGGGGCTGCTGTTCGCGGCGGGACTGGTCGACGACGTCCGCTCGCTGCCGCCCGTGGTGAAGCTGGCCGCCCAGTTCGGCGCCGGCGCGATCGTGCTTGCCACCGGCCTCTCCGTGGAGATCGTCTCGAACGACGTGCTCGCGGTCGCGATCGGCCTCCTCTGGCTGGTCGGGATGACGAACGCCTTCAACCTGCTCGACAACATGGACGGGCTCGCCGGAACCCTGGCCGCGATCGGCGCGACCTTCTTCGCGATCGACGCGGTCACCGTCCACGAGGAGCGGCTGCTGCTCGTGGTCGCCTTGAGCCTCGGGCTCGCGTGTCTCGGCTTCCTGCCCTTCAACTTCCGGCCGGGAAAGCCCGCCGCCGTCTTCATGGGCGACTCCGGGAGCCAGGTGCTCGGCTTCACGCTCGGGGCCCTCGGCCTGGCAACGAGCTGGAAGGTCGCGGAGACGACGGTCGCCACACTCGTTCTTCCGATCCTCGTGCTCGGCGTGCCGATCCTCGACACGGTGCTGGTGGCGACGATGCGGGTGGTGGAGGGTCGGCCGATTCACCAGGGCGGCAAGGACCACGCCTCACACCGGCTCGTGCGCGGCGGCCTCTCGCAACAGCGAACGGTCGTCCTGCTCGCCGCGATCGCCGCCGGGCTGGGCGCGACCAGCCTCACCTACAGCGTGCTCGGCGACTTCTGGATCACGCTCGTCGGCGTGCTGCTCACCTTTGCGCTGCTCGTGCAGTTCGCCAGCTTCCTCGTCGATCTCGAGCGTGCCGAGGCGGTCGACGAGGTCGTCCGCGGAGGTTGGATGCTGCGGACGGTCGTGCTCCACCGGCGCCGCCTGCTCGAGGTGCTGGTCGACTTCGTCCTCATCTCGGTCGCGTTGTACGCCGCCTACGTCCTCCTCGTGAACGGGAACGGGACCGCGTACGAGCGCCACGTCTTCACCGTCGCGCTGCCGGCCGTCCTCGTCACCCGCTACCTCGCGTTCATCCTGCTCGGGCTCTACCAGGGGATCTGGCGCTACGCCGGCTCACGAGAGGCGGCGGCGATCGTGCTCGGGGTGGCCGCGTCTGAGGTCGTCGCGTTCGCCGTCGTCGTCGGAACGACGACGCTGGGCGATTTCCCCGCCCGCGTCTTCGTCGCCGACGCGTTGCTCTGCATGGTCGTGATCGGCGCGTCGAGGTTCGGCGAGCGGGCGCTCTTCCGCGCTCGCACGACGTTCACGGAGCGCGACGGGAGCCGAACGCTCGTCGTCGGCGCGGGCCGTTCGGGACGGAGCCTCGTTCGCGAGCTCCGGGAGACGCCGGGCGAGAGGGTCGTGGGGTTCGTCGACGACGACCCCCGCCTCCACCGCCGCCGGCTGCTGGGCGTCCCCGTCCGAGGGGGTTCGGGGGACATCGAGCGCATCCTCGCCGCCACGCACCCGGATGCCGTGCTGGTGACCATTCCGCACGCACCGGCCCACCGGCTGGACGCGATCGTCCGTGCCTGCGCGTCGGCAGGAGTTCCGTGCCGCTTCGTCAGACGCGAGACCGACCTCGATCCGCTCGTCGTCCTCGGCGCGGCTCGGGAGTAGTGGAGGTCGCAGCCCCGGCAACCCGTGCGGATCGGCTCTTCCGCGCGATCCCGCTCGCCAGCGCCTTCCTGTGGCTGTGCGTCCTCTACGGCTGGCAGACCCGCGGGCACGTGACGCCCTGGCTCTTCACCGACGAGCTGAAGCTCGCCCAGATCTCGCGCTCCATCTCCGAGACCGGGCATGCCGCCCAGCGGGGGCATCCAAGTAGCTTCCAGACGCTGTACGCGTACGTGCTCGCTCCGTTCTGGCGGATCGACGACGTGAGCACCGCGTACGCCGCGATCAAGTACACGGGCGTGATCCTGATGACCTCGGCGATCTTCCCCGCCTACTTCCTCGCCAGGATGATCGTCTCCCGTCCGTGGGCGCTGTTCGCGGCGGTCGGGGCGGTCGCGACGCCCGCGCTCGCCTACGCGCCGTTCCTGGTCGAGGAGCCGGCTGCCTACCCGTGGGCAACGCTGTGCCTGTTCCTGATCGCCAAGGCGCTGTCGCGCCGGAGCGCGGGCTGGGTGCTCGGAGCTGCGGCAGCGACGGTCGTCGCACCGCTCGTTCGCGGCCAGCTCGCCGTCCTGATCCCGGTCTACGCGCTCGCGGCCCTGTTCCTGCTCTGGATGAGCGCGCCCGCACGGCGGTGGCGACGGACGTGGTCGCGCTGGGACTGGGTCGGAGCGATCGTGCTGGCGATCGGAGCCGTGATCTTCTTCAGCGCGGTCGTCGGTGCGCACTCCGAGACATGGTTCGTCTCCACCGGCTTCTACCGGCACCGGACGATCGTCTACGGGCTGTGGGCGGCGGGTGCGTTCGCGATCGGGCTCGGACTCCTTCCGGTGGTCGCGCTGGCGGCATTGGTGCGTCCGCGGGGCGAGCAGTGGACGCGCGAGCTGAAGGCGTTCGTCGCGCTGACCTCGGCGGCCGTGATCGCGTTCGGCCTCTATACGGCGACCAAGGCCGCGTATCTGTCGACCAAGTTCGCGACGATCGTCGCCGAGCGAAACCTGATCTACGTCGCCCCGCTCGCATTCGTCGCCACCGCGCTCGCCTTCCAGCGCGGTCGCGTCCGCTGGTGGGCGCTGGCGGGCACCGCAGGGTTCGTGCTCTACGTGATCCTGACGACGCCCTACCAGCTCAACCTCCGCCCCTACTCGGACGCGCTCGGCCTGTCGATCGTCCAGATGGCGAACGTCGATCTCGCCTTCGACGATCGCGACGTCACGTGGCTCCTCGTCGTCGTCCTCGCCGTCTCGGTGCTCTTGCTGGTCGCGCCGCGATTCGCCGCCGCACGTCGCCGGCTCGCCCTGCTGATCCCGATGACCGCGGTGGCGCTCGTGCTGTCCTGGAACCTCGCAGGCGAGATCTCCGCGAGCAACGGGACGAACGGCTACTCGCAGACGTTGCGCGCGAACTTCCCGAGCCCGCCGAACTGGCTCGACAAGGCCACGGGTCAACACCCGACGATCTATCTCGGCCAGCGCATCCCGACGACGCCGAACGGGATCTGGCTGATGGAGTTCTGGAACCGGTCGCTGCGATACGTGTGGAGCCTCGACGGCTCGGCACCGGGGCCGGGGACGTATCCGCCCGGCTTCCTGACGCCCGACGCCGGCCCGGACGGGCGCCTCACCGGCCGCTCGATCCCGACCGGCGCGCCGCCCGGCGTCGACTACATCGTCGCCGACAACGGGATCGACGTCGCCGGACAGGTCCTCGTCCGGCCCAGCATCCGGCGCGTCTTCACCAAGGATCAGTTCGGCTTTCCGATCCACCGGGTGACGGTCGAACCCGCGCAGTGGCGTCTGCTCCGGATCTTCCAGCCGCTGCGCCTGCGCAGCACGCCGGCGGGAGTCGAGCCGGACGGGTGGATGACGGCCCCGACAGACGCGGCGCCGAGCGTGCCCGCCGTCAGCGCGTACGACCAGTTCTCGACGCCTGGGGGCAAGCCCGGCTTCATCCAGATCAGCGTCTCGCGCGGAGCGTGGACGTACGCGCCCGGCAAGATGACGATCACCGCCGGACGTCTCGTGAGGGGCAAGGACAAGCAGCCCGCGATGGGCCGGGTCACGACCGTCCTCCATCGGGTCGTGCCCAACGACGCCAAGACGAGGGTCTTCTACGTCCCCGCCTCCCCTCCGACCCGGGTGGAGGTTCGGATCTCGCCGACCTTCTCGCCCGCCGACAACGGCGGCTCCGACCGGCGCCGCCTCGGCGCGCAGATCTCCTACGCGTTCATCGCCAAGCGGCCCTAGGGCGCCAAGCGGCCACCAGGTACGTGAACCGGTAGCGGAGCGCGAGCCGGGCGAGCGGGCCCGAGCGCTCGGCCGCGATCAGCGCGCGTCGCAGCGGTTCCGCGAGGGAGACCGTCTGCGGAACGAAGAACGGACGCAGGACGAGGTGGCCGAAGCCGGCTGCGCGCAGGTCGGCCGTGATGTCCGCCGCGTTGTACTGACGCGGGTTGAGGTCGAACACCAGCTTGCGCTCGGTGTAGCCGGCGACGTGGCGAAAGAACGCGAGCCGGTCGCGGGCGTAGTAGACGGCGCGAAAGAGGGTGGTGGCCGCGACCGGCTCGCCCGGCTCGAACTCGTTCAGATCCGCCTGGACGGCGGTCCGGCCCTTGCTGCGGGCCTCTGCGACCATCTTCGGGTCGGCGTCGACTCCGAGGTAGTCGATCCCGGGCAGGAAGTCGGCGAGCCCGCCGTCGCCGCAGGCCAGGTCGCAGAGCCGGTCACCGGCCTGGAGCGGCGGACCCAGCGACAGCACCAGCTCGCCGCGGTGGCGCAGGTAGGGAACGGGATCGGCGTACTCGCGCTCGGTCCAGGTCATCGAAGGGCGAGCAGACGCTCGGGGTGCTTGCGCACGAACCTGAGCACGGAGCGCCAGTGCCACAGCGTCCGGCGGGTGAGCAGCTTGCGGTCGGTGAGCGCGTCCCAGCGATGGCGGACGACCGCTTCCGGGACGTACCAGCGCTCCCAGCCCGCCTTCGCCGCGCGATAGCAGAGGTCGATCTCCTCGCCGTACATGCGAAAGCCGGGGTCGTATCCGCCGAGCTCGTCGAGCAGCTCCCGGCGCAGGAGCAGAGAGCCGCCGAGCATCCAGTCCGACTCGACCGGCTCCGTCGGTCGCTCGTCGAGGAGGTAGTGCGTCCGCTGGCGCTCCAGCGGCGGGAAGAGCAGGCGGAGCGGCGTGCGGCGGACGAGCGTGGCGCCGACGGTCGGGAAGCTGCGCCGCGAGGCCTGCCACGACCCGTCCGGATTGACCAGCCGCGGCCCGGCGATCCCACACCGCGGGCGGGACTGCATGAAGGCTGCGAGCGCCGCGGCGGCGCCCGCCTCCGGCACCGCATCCGGGTTGTTGACCAGCACGAGCTCCCCGCTCGTCTCCGCGATCGCGCGGTTGAGGTTCGCCGCGTAGCCGAGCGGCCGCTCGTTCTCGAGGACGCGGGCGCCGTGCGTCTCGTCCGGAAGGCTGCCGGGGACGTTGGCGACGAGCACGATCTCGTCGACCTGGGGCGCCAGCGCCGGCAGCGACTCGGCCAGCTCGGCGCGGTGACCGTGCGAGACGACCACCGCCGAGATTCGCACGTCAGGCATCTCCGCCCCCGGCGGAAATGCCCAGTGCCTCGCGATAGACGGCGAGCGTCCGTCGCGCGGTTTCCGCCCAGCTGAACCGGCGTGCCCGCTCGAAGCCGGCCGCGACCAGCCGATCCCGATCGGCGAGCGCGCGCCGGATTGCATCGGCCAGACCGTCCGCGGCGACGTAGACCGCCGCGTCGCCCCCGACTTCGCGCAGCGCCGGATCCGCCGCGGCGACGACCGGCGTCCCGCACGCCATCGCCTCCAGGACCGGCAGGCCGAAGCCCTCGTAGCGGGAGGCCAGGACGAGGCACGCAGCTCCCTGGTACAGCCGCGCGAGCTCCGCCTTGTCGACGTATCCCCGCAATCGGGCGCCGCGCCGCTCCAGCTCCCGCGCCAGCGCAGGCTCCCGCTCCGGGCCCGCGACGACAAGCGGCAGACCCACTGCCGCCGCCGCGTCCGCGGCCGCAAGCGGGTCCTTTCGAGCCTGGATCGCCCCGACGTAGAGCACGTAGTCATGAGCGCCGTCCTCGCCGGGACCGAACGCCGGGTCGACGCCGTGCGGCGTGACCGCGATCCGCTCCGGGCGGATCCGGTACTGGTCGACGAGGTCGCGCTTCGTCCGCTCCGAGACGGCGATCACCCGCCGGGCCTGCCGGACCGCGCGAGGGACCGCGATCTTGAAGATCCGCCGGTCGACCGCACCCATCGCCTTCGCGTCGCGCTCGAATGACAGGTCGTGCACGGTGACGACTGCCGGACTGGGGCAGGCGAGCGGAAGGACGTGCTGGAAGTGCACGAGCGCCGGACGCAGCCGCCGCAGGACCCGTGGTACGCGCCAGGCCATGCGCAGGATCTGCGAGCCCGCCTGGAGCTCGACCGGCTCGACGCCGCCCGGCACGAGGTCGGGCCGGCGCGTGATCGCCGCGAATCGGAACTCGTCGGCGCCCAACACCGGCAACTGGCGGAGGAGGTTCTGGACGTAGGTCTCGTCGCCCGTCCGCTGCCGGCCGAGAACGTCGGCGTCGACGACGACGAGGGGTTTCGGCTTCATGCGGCGGCCGCCTCCTCGTACACCCGCCACGTCTCGACCGCCACGCGCTCCCAGGTGAACTCCCGCGCACGGTCGAGGCCACGTGCGACCAGGTCTTCGCGGCGGGACAGCGCCCGTTCGATGCCGGCTGCGACGGAGTCCGGATCGCGCGGGTCGACGAGGACTGCGGCGCCGCCCGCAACCTCTTCGGTCGCGCCGCCGGCGCTCGTGACGACGGGCGTGCCGCAGGCCATCGCCTCCAGCACGGGGATGCCGAAGCCTTCGTAGAGGGACGGGTAGACGAGGCAACGCGCCCCGCGGTAGAGCTCGGCGAGCCGCTCGTCGGATACGCGACCCACCCAACCGTTCACGTCCACCTGTCCCCAGCCACGCTCTCCCACCACGCGTAGCTCGACCCCTAGGCGCTGGGCAGCTTGCTGCGCAGCGCCGAGGTTCTTCCGGGGCTCGAGCGTGCCCACGGCCAGCACGTAGTCGCCCTCGGCGGCGGCGCCCGCCGGCTCGAACGGAGCCCCGACGCCGTTGGGAATCACCCGGATCCTGCCGTCGGGGATGCCGAGCAACTCGGCGATCTCCCGCCGCGTGAACTCGGAGACGGCGATCACGAGCCTCGCCGCCCGCGCCACCCTGGCAACGGCAAGGCGGCTGTAGCGCCGCGTCCACTGGTTGAACGTCCCCGGGTGGCGCAGGACGGCGAGGTCGTGGACGGTTAGTACCACCGGAACGCGGCTTTGAACAGGGCCGCGAAAGGTCGGGCAGTGGAGAACCTCCACGCGCTTCCTCGCTTCCCGGGGAAGCGCCAGCGGGTACCAGTACACGTCACGTGCCACCGTCGACAGTCGGCTCGGGCCGCCGAAGGAGAAACGCTCGTACTCGTTGCGCGCAAGGAGGGCCTGCAGGTAGCGGGCCGTGCCCGCCCTGGTCTGGACGAGCGGCGAGACGTCGATGCCGACGCGCATCTTCAGCTGAGTATCGCGGAGAAGGCGTCGAGCATCGTCCGCCCCGTATCGCTCCAACGAAACCGGGCCGCGTGGGCGACCCCGCGGGGAACGAGCTCGTCGCGGCGCCGTAACGCCTCCGCGAGAGCGGCTCCGATCGCCTCGGCGCTCTCCGGATCGGCCCGGACGGCTGCCTCGCCGGCCGCCTCGTCCATCGACGGGTGCGCCGAGGCGACGACCGGCACGCCGCTCGCCATCGCCTCGACGATCGGGATCCCGAAGCCTTCGAACCGCGACGGGTAGACGAACGCGGCCGCTCCGCGGTACAGCCGCGCCAGCTCGTCGTCGTCGACGTAGCCGAGCCGGACCACGTCCGGCCGGTCGAGCTTCGGCTGCGGCCCCCAGCCGGCGGCGCCCACGATTGCGAGCGCATGCCCGGCCGGCAGCGGCGCGGCGAGCAAGGTCTCCAGGTTCTTCCGCGGCTCGAGCGTCGCGACCGTGAGGACGTACGGGCGGCCGAGGTCGGCACTCTCGCCGTCCGGACGGAAGCGCTCGCCCACTCCGGGGTAGGCGACGACGACCTTGTCGGGCGCGACGCCGAGGACCTCGACGACCTCTGCCTTGGTGAACTCGGCGTTGACGAAGACGAGGTCGCAGGTCCGGGCGGTGTTGCGGTACTTCGCGCCGTGCATGCGCCTCGTCCGGCCCTGTACCCACTCGGGGAATCGGATCGGGACGAGGTCGTGCACCATCGTCGAGCGCAGGCCGCCGCGCTGAGGCGGGTACATCCAGTCGGAGAAGTGCAGGACGTCGACCGGGCCGAGGACGCGCTCGACCGGCGGCCAGCCGAGCCGGCTCCACCCTTGCCGCCAGAAGTGCGCAAACGGAAGGAACCGCAGCCGAGGCTGGATCGGGATGCCGGCGAGCGCCTCCGGGATCCGCCTCAGTCCTTGCGGGCTGGTCGGCGCAAAGGCGACGACCTCGTGCGCTCCTCCGGCAGCCTCCACGAGCCCGGCGAGCGAGCCGCGGACGTAGTTGCCCACCCCGGTCCTCGGATGCGAGAGGGGCGAGACGTCGAAGGCGATCCGCATCAGCGTGGGGGAACCCGTGGTTCCCCCACGAGCCCCCTCCTTCCGGGCTCGCGTGGCGGACCGCTCGTGCGCTCCGGCGAGAACGCGGTCTCGCCTCCGCGCGCGGCCGGTCGATCCTCCATCAGCGCTCTCGATAGTCGAACGCGGTGAAGTGGATCCCGAGCACGCGGTTGTCCGTGTTCTGGCCCTTCGTGACGACGACCGGCACGGCGGTCGGCGTGACGGTGAACGTGACGGTGCAGACCTGCCCGTCTCGCTCGAGCGGGACCGTGAGGAGCCTCGTCTTTGCGGGCGGCACGGCGACGCGGCCGACCCGACGGCCGCCGACGGTCGCGACGACGGACTGGGGAGCGCTGAACAGCGCCGAGTCGCTCTCGAGACGAACCGTGAGCGAGCCGCCCGTGCAGTCGAGCCTCCGGTAGCGCACGGTCGGACCCGACCAGGTGTCGTTCGGGTAGAGACCGGTGACCTGGGACGTCTGGCGCATCGGGCCGTCGAGCCGGTAGAGGAAGATGCCCTTGCGCTCGTCCTGGGCGATCACCTTGCCCGCGAGCTGCACCGAGCCGTCGGTGAGGACGTAGGGAGACCTGACCGGCGCCCCGTCGGCGCTCATCACTCCCGTCTCCCTGTTCACCGTCAACTGCGTCTCGGGCAGGTCGCCGTTCAGCCGGCTGCCGGTGTCGTAGACGCGACCGAGAGAGCGGTTGAAGATCTCGTTTTCCCAGATCACGTGCGGGTCGGTGTTCCCGGACCAGATCGCAGCGACCTGCTCGTCGGTGCCGACGATGCGGTCGATCCAGTCGGGCTCGGGGTTGGTGATCCCCGCGTACAGGGCCCCGATCGACGCCGTGCGGTGCTTGCCCTGAATGGGCTTCTGGGAGACGGCGAAGTAGACGAGCACGAGCAACGGGAGGGCCAGCAGGTAGCGCCGCGGCACCGAGATGAAGAGCCCGGCGGCGACGACACAGGCCAACCCGACGACGAGCGACACCTGCTCGAGGGGGAAGAGCGCCGAGTGCAGCGACCAGACCGGCAGGAGCGCCGGCGTGTCGGACACCGCGTTGAGGTTGATCAGGTGCTCGTAGGGGAGCATCGCCGGCAGCGCTCCGGCGACGAGCGCGGCGCTCGCGGAGATCCGGCTCGGCCGCGGAGCGCCCTGCTCGATCCACACGAGCAGCGCGATCAGGAACAGCGGCGCGAGGTAGAAGTTGTTCCGCTCCTCGACCCGGAGCTGCCAGGTGGACGCGAACGCTCCGACCTCGAGCAGCAGCCAGAACGAGATCGCGATCGACGCGGCGAGGAACGACTGGACCCGTCGGTCGAGGCCGCGGGCGACGGCGGCGAGCACGATCAGCGCGGCGAGCGGGACGACGCCGAGCGAGAGGTCGAACTCGGCGACCTGGTAGCAGAACCATTTGACGACCTGCCAGAACTTGTAGTGCGTCTCGCCGGCGACCTGGTAGGCGCCCAGCACGCCCAGCGGCGAGCGGCCCCGTGCCCCCTGCACGGCGAGGACGCCGATCGCGGCGACGGCGACGAGGCCGTAGGTCAGCCAGTAGTCGCGCAGCGAGCGCCAGCCGCGCCGCTGCGCCCAGGTGAAGAGCAGGGGCGCGGTCAGGATCGCCGGGCCGAAGGCGAGCGCCTGGGCACGCGTGAGGTACGCGAGACCGACGAGCGCGATCATCACCACGGTCAGCTTGGGGGTCGGGCGCTCGAGCCACACGACGATCGAGAGGATCGTCGCGAGGAAGATCGGGTAGAACGCGTTCTCGGTCATCAGCGTGGCGGTGTAGACCATCGACGGCACCGAGATCGTCAGCACGGCGGCGGCCAGGGCGAGGGGCTTCGAGACGACGCGGCGGGCGAGGAAGTACGCGGGGACGGCCGCGAGCGACATCACGACCGAGTTGATCGCCTTCGCCATCGCGTACGCGTCGGGGACGGACTTGAAGATCGCCCAGCCCGGCGCGATCAGCACCGGGTACACGAGGCCGTAGCCGGCCGAGGCGTGCTCGCGGAGGAGGAAGTGACCGCCGGACGCGAAGCTCTTCGCGAGCTCCGAGTAGATCAGCTCGTCCACCATGATCCACGGCGCGACCGCCTGCCGGGCGATCACGTACCTGATCGCGGCCGAGACGACGACGAGGGCCGACAGCCAGAGCCAGACGGGGACCGACCGGACGAGCGCGATCGCGGCCGAGCGCCTGCCCAGCGCCGCGGTCCTAGTTGTCGCCAAGACCGACCTCCCGCAACCGGGCGGCAAGGACCGACGAGTCTTCGGGACGCAGGCCGACCTCGGCGGCAGCCTGCGCGACCTCACGCAGCACGCGCTCCTCGACGGCACGGCCGCCGGCCAGCTCCTCGATCGCCGCCGTGTAGGCGTCCGCGACGAGGTCGAGGCGGTGCTCCCGGCCGACGAGCTCGAGCGCCGCCGCGCTCATCCGCGCCCGAACCTGCTCGTCGACGAGCGCCTCGAGCGCTGCGGCCAGCGTGTCCGCCTCGTGCTCGTCGACGGGAACCTTGAGCGCGGTCTCGCCGGGAAGCTCGGAGAACCAGCCGACGTCGCTGACCACGAGCGGCTTGCCGAGTCCGAGCGCACGGATCACCGTCCCCGACGTCTCGCCCATCGTCGGCCAGCGCAGGCTGACGATCGCGTCGCAGGCGCTCATCAACGCCCACAGGCGCGCCTCGTCGACGTATTCCTCCCGGAGCACCCCTTCGGGCAGGTCGAGCTCGCGCAGCCGCGCCGACGCCGAGCCGACGAGCAGGAGACGCGCGGCCGGGTGGCGGGCGCGCACGCGCTCGAAGGCCCGGAGCAGCTCCGGGACCCGCTTCCCGTCGGTGAGGTTGCCGAAGCAGCCGAACACGGGGCTTCCGTCGACGGCTGCCGGCTCGACCCCGGGAGCCGGCCAGGCCGGATGGGCGATTCGCCGGAGCGGCCCTTCGAACCCGAGCTCGCGCACGCGCTCCTCGACGTACCGGGAGTGGACGATCACGCCGGTCGCCGACTGGAGCACCTCGCCGGCCATCGGGAAGTCCTCCGGGCGCGTCTCCCAGAGCGGCGGGATCTTGTTGTCGAGAACGGCATGCCCGAGCAGCCTGCCCACGAGCCCAGCCTCGCGCTCCATCGCCGAGAGGTAGCCGGCCATGTCGCCGCGTCCGAAGGTGAGCCCGACGACGAGGTGGTGGAGCACCAGGTCGTGCAGGACGACGATCCCCGGCCTGCGGCGGAGGGCCTCCACGATCCAGCCGTGCGCCTCGGCGTCGTTGCCGACGTGGTAGAGGCAGACGTCGGCGCTCGGTTGGCGGCGGAACCGTCCCGGCCGGACGACCTCGACGTCGATTCGCTCCTCGAGCGCAGGCAAGAGCAGCGCGGAGTAGTCGGCGATTCCCGACCGCGACGGCGGCAGCGGGCTGTAGTAGGCGACTTTCACGCCGCCCTCGCCGGCCGAGCGGCCTCCGCGAGCGCGGCGGCGTAGGCGTCCGCGACCCGGTCGAGCCGGTGGTCGGCGTCCGCGAGCCGGAGCGCGGCCGCACCCATCTCGGGGCTCGCCGCCGCCAGCTCGAGCGCCGCCTCGAGCGCCTCGATCTCGCCCTCGCCGACCGGCACCTTGATCGCCACGTCGTCCGGCAGCTCGCGAAACCAGCCGACGTCGCTGACGACGAGCGGCTTCCCGACGGAGAGCGCCCGGACCACGACCGCCGACGTCTCGCCCATCGTCGGCGCCCGGAGCGAGACGCACGCGTCGCAGGCGGCCATCAGCGCCCAGAGGCGATCCTCCGGCACGTACTCCTCGCGCAGCACGCCCTCGGGGAGCCGCAGGTCCCCCAGCCGCGGGGAGACGGCGCCGACCAGCAGCAACCGAGCCGACGGACGACGGCGGTGCAGCCGTCGAACGCGGCGAGGAGCTCGGGGACGCGCTTGCTCTCGTTGATGTGACCGAAGCAGCCGATCAGCGGTTGCCCTTCGACCTGCGCCGGCTCGACGCTCGGAACCGGCCAGGCCGCCATCGGAATCCGCCAGATCGGTCCCTCGTAGCCGGCGCCCCTCGCGAGACCCTCGACGAAGCGAGAGTGGACGACGAGCCCGGCGGCGAGCTCGAGCACCTCGGCGGCGAGGGGGAAGTCCTGCGGGCGCGTCTCCCAGAGCGGGTCGATGCGGGCGTCGGCGACAGCGTGGCCGAGCAGCCGGCCGACCAGCCCGGCGTCGCGCTCGAGGGCGGCCAGGTAGCCGTCCACGTCCCCACGGGCGAGCGTCAACCCCGAGACGAGGTGGTGGAGCACGAACTCGTGCAGCACGACGACGCCGGGCCGGCGGCGCAGCGCCTCGACGATCCACCCGTGCTCGTGCGGGTCGTTGCCGACGTGGTAGAGGCAGACGTCTGCTTTCGGGTCACGGCGGAAACGGCCGGGCCGGGCGACGACCACGTCCAGCCGCTCGGCGAGCGCAGGCAGGAGCAGCGCCGAGTAGTCGGCGATCCCGGAGCGCGACGGCGGTAGCGGCGAGTAGTAGGCGACCCTCATGGTCCGAGCAGCCTGTCGATCGTCGCATCCCAGGTGACGCGCTGCGCCAGCACGCGCCCCGCCTGCCCCCAGCGCCTGGCCTCGTCGACGTGGCCGCGCAGCCATTCGCAGGCGTCGGCGATCGACTCCGCCCGCGGCTCGCACACGAGGCCCGTCTCCCGGTCGGCGACGATCTCGAGGGGGCCTCCCGCGTCGGTCGTCGTCACCACCGGCTTCTCCGCGAGAAACGCCTCGTACGGGACCATGCCGAAGTCCTCGTCGACCGGGGCGTAGAAGACGGCGAGGCAACGGGCGTACAGGTCCACGAGCTCCGCCTCCGAGACCCGGCCGAGGAACCGGGCGGACCCGTCGGCCAGCGCCTCGAGCCGCTCCCGGTCGGGGCCGTCGCCGGCGACGACCACGGCGATCCCGGAACGCTTGGCCGCCTCGAGGACGAGGTCGATGCGCTTGGCGCGATCGAGCCGGCCGACCGAGAGGACGAAGTCGCCGTACTCGTCGCAGCGATAGGCGAGCTCCTGCGGCGGGTGAGGCATCACCTCGGCGGCGATCCCGGTCGAGCGCTCGAGACGATCGGCGACGTTCCGCGAGGTCGCGAACACCTTGCGCGCTTCGCCGAGTGCCACCTTGTCGAGCTCCTGGACCCCGCGGCGCAGGGCCCGATCCTCCGGCGACTCGCCGAACTGGCCCAGCTCCGTGCGGTCGAGCTCGTACGCCTGACGGAACTGGTGCACGAGCCAGACGACCTTGTTCGGGTGCCGAACCACGTACGACGGGAACTTCGTCGCGACCACGACGTCGATCCGCCGGCCGTCCGCCTCCTCGAGGTCGAGCAGCCGCCAGAGGAACGCCTGGGTCAGCACCCGCTCGCCCGGATACCACTTGAAGGGCGCCGTCACGAGGTCGGCGTCGTGGCCGCGGCTGCGCAGCTCGGCAACGAGGTCGTCCGTGAAGATCTCGACGCCGCCGCGCGCGAACGGCACTTGCGGGCGACAGACGGCGACTCTCAAGTCGAGGCGACGATGGCGTAGTCGAGCGGCGCGAACAGGATGTCGCGGATCCGCTCGTCGACGTCGTTTGCGTGCCGCGGTGCGTTCAGGAACCTCGTCTCCACGCGCCGGAACCCGGCCTGCTTCGCGAGCAGCTCGAGCGTCTCGGGAACGAGCGGCTGCGCGTGCGTCAGGTCGGCGAAGTAGGCGCGCAGGGCCAGCGGCGAGAGCGGGTTGATCGTCTCGGCGACGAAGACGCCTCCCGGGCGGAGCTTCCGCGCCGCGAGCTGGAGCAGCCCGAAGAGCGTCTGCGGGGCCAGGTGCTCGACCACCTGGGCTGCGAAGACGCCGCCGAGCTGCCCGTCGGCCAGGCCGTCCAGGTACGCAACCGCGTCGGCCTGCTCGACCTCGAGCCCCTCGCCGCGCGCGTAGGCGACCATGTCGCTGTCCGCGTCGATGCCACGAGCCTCGATCCCCGCATCGCGGAGGAGGCCGAGGAACTCGCCCCGCCCGCAGCCGACGTCGAGCACGGGGGCGGCGCCGCGAAAGTCGTCGACGTAGACCTGCTGCCGGTCGCGGACGTCCGCGGTCGAGCCCCGCATCTTCGCCTCGAAGGCGAAGTAGTCGGGCACCGCCGCGGCCGCGGGCTGCGCGGCGACCGTGCCTGCGGCAACCGGCTGACCTCGCCGCTCGACGCGGGTGAGACGCTCCTCGAGCTCCTCGAGCGACCGGGCGGCGCCCTCACGGGCCTGGGCCGCGCCGTCCAGCTCGCCGAGGATCCCGTCGATCAGCTTCAGGACGGCGTCGTTGAAGACGCGCTGCTCGGCTGCGAGCGGCTCCACGTACCAGCGCAGAAGCGGACGAAGCAGGCGCTTGACCGGGGCGGCGACGAGCCCGCGCAGCCCCGGCCGCCGGTGGAGCGGTCGCTCGGCCGTGACCGCCCAGACCCGCTCTGCACGGCGACGCGCGGCCAGCAATCGATCGCGCCCGCCTTCGACCCCGTTCCCTCCGCCGGCAAGCTCCTCGCGCAGTCGTTGCACGAGTGCCGTGACGTCGACGTCACCCGGCGCGGAAACCGCCGCTGGAGCAGCGGTTTTTGGCTCAGGGCCGGGCATCGGCCCATTCTAGCCCGGCTTCCCGCGGGGGAACCCAGGGTTCCCTGGGCGATAACCTCGGCGGGTGATCGGGATCTCCATGTTGACGCTGGTTCCGGGGCTGGTCGGGGGATCCGAGACGTACGCGCGCGAGCTGACGCGGGCCCTCGCGCGGGTCGGCGGGCTCGAGTACCACGCGTTCGTCCCGGCGATCGCCCGCGACGCAGCCGGCGGACTCCCGAGCACGGTCGTCCACGAGTACCGCTCGAGCCGCACGACTCCGGGACGCCTGACGGCGATGTCGCTGGCGGCCGTCGCCCCCGGGCGGGTCCGCCGTGCGCTTCGCCTCGGAGAGCTCGACGCGATCCATTTCCCCCTCAGCGTGATGCTTCCCCCGGTCGACTCGCCGCCGGCGGCGACGACAGTGCTCGACGTCCAGCACGAGGTCTTCCCGCAGTTCTTCTCCCGAGCGGAGCTCGCCTACCGGCGGCTCGTGTACGGGTGGACGGTCCGGAAGAGCCGGATCGTGATCACGATCAGCGACCACGCGCGCCAGGCCCTGATCGAGCGGCTGGGCCTTGCGCCCGAGCGCGTGCGCACGATCCATCTCGCAGTCGACCACGAGCGGTTCACACCTGACGCTCGCCGGCGCGAGCCCTTGCTCCTCTATCCCGCGAACCGCTGGCCGCACAAGAACCACCAGCGGCTGTTCGAGGCGTTCGCTCTCGTCCGGCGCGACCGGCCGGAGTTGCGGCTCGTCCTGACCGGCGCAGGTCACGACGAGCAGTCGCTGCCGGAGGGGGTCGAGTCGCGCGGGCACGTCTCGCCCGACGGCCTGGTCGAGCTGTACCGCTCGGCGGCTGCGCTCGTCTACCCGAGCCTGTACGAGGGCTTCGGGATGCCCTGCATCGAGGCGATGGCCTGCGGCTGCCCGGTCGCCTGCTCGCGCGTGGCCTCGCTGCCCGAGGTGTGCGGGGAGGCCGCCGTGTACTTCGATCCGGAGGCGATCGAGGACATCGCCCGCGGAATCGACCAGGTGCTGACACAGCCGCCTGCCGGCGGGGTCGAGCAAGCGGCGCGCTACACCTGGGACGAGTGCGCCCGCCTGCACGACGACGTCTATCGAGCGCTCAGTCGGTGACAGGCCGAAGGCCAAGAGCTCTGGCCTGTGGACAAAAAATCGCACTCTCGACGCAGACCCAGTGTCAGACACTGGGTGGCAAACGCCACGAGCGCGCGGAGCGGCCAGGCGTGAGAGCTCCGTCCCGAGAGCGACTAGCCCCGTACGTGGGGCTCGAGGGGCTCGAGCCAGAACGTCTTCAGCGGCCGCCTCACGCTCGGATCTCGACCTGCTCGCGCTTGAGGCGTTCCAGGTCGGCGTCGACGAGCAGGCGGACGAGCCCGGCGAAATCGAGCGTCGGGGCCCACCCGAGGCGCTCTCGAGCCTTCGACGCGTCGCCGACCAGGTCGTAGAGCTCGGCGGAGCCGCGGACGAGCGACTCGTCGATGTGCACGTACGCCTGCCAGTCGAGGCCGACACGTTCGAACGCGAGCTCGACCAGCTCTCGGACGCTGTGCGCGACTCCGCTCGCGATCACGTAGTCGTCCGCCTCGTCCTGGCGGAGCATCAACGCCATCGCGCCGACGTAGTCCCCTGCGAAGCCCCAATCGCGGCGTGCGTCGAGGTTGCCGAGCCAGAGCTCGCCGCCGAGCCCGAGACTGATCGCCGCGGCCGCGTGCGCGACCTTGCGGGTGACGAAATCGAGCGGTCGCCGCGGGGACTCGTGGTTGTAGAGGATCCCCGAGCAGGCGTAGAGCCCGTAGCGCTTCCGGTAGCTCCGCACGATCAGGTGGCCGTACGCCTTGGCGACGCCGTACGGAGTCACGGGCGCGAGCGCCGTCTCCTCCGTCTGCGGCACCTCGCGCGGCTCACCGAAGATCTCGCTCGACGAGGCCTGGTAGAACCGGATCTCCGGGTCGACGAGCCGGATCGACTCGAGCAGCGCAGTCACCCCGACGGCCGCGAACTCGGCGGTCAGGACCGGCTGCTTCCACGACATCGGCACGAACGAGGGCGAGGCCAGGTTGTAGACCTCGTCGGGACGGCACGTCTTCAGCGCGTCCACCAGCGAGAGCTCGTCGAGCAGGTCGGCCTGGACGAGCTCGACCCGGTCGCGGATCCCTTCGAGGTTGTCGAAGTGCTCGGACGTGGCTCGCCGGACGACGCCGAAGACCTCGTATCCGTGTTCGATCAGCAGCTCGGCGAGGAGCGATCCGTCCTGGCCGCCGATCCCGGTGATCAGCGCACGGCGCGCGGGCATCGCGGAGACGATAGCTTCCGCGCGTGTCGTTGACCCATGAGCTGCGGGCGACACCGCCCGCCCTCCACGGAGAGGCGGAGTTCTGGGGCCTCGCGTGGGAGGCGCTCGCGTTCATCGAGCGGACCGTGCAACCGGGAATGGCGACGCTGGAGACCGGGGCCGGCGCGAGCACGATCGTCTTCACCGCGCGAGGCGCCGAGCACGAGGCGGTGACGCCGTCGGCCGAGGAGGCCGAGCGAATCACGGCCGAGTGCGAGCGGCGCGGGATCTCGACCGAGCACCTGCGCTTCCGGATCGGCTCGTCGGCGGACGTGCTGCGCACCTGGGAGCCGCGGCAGCTCGACCTCGTCCTCGTCGACGGGGCACACGCCTTCCCCTACCCCACCCTCGACTGGTGGTTCCTCGCTCCCCACGTGAAGGTCGGCGGGCTGATGCTGCTGGACGACGCCTACATGCCGCCCGTCGCGGCCGTCGTCGACCATCTGCGCGGCTCGACGGCCTGGACGCTCGAGGAGCCGGCGAGCTTCCGCACCGCGGTCGCGCGCAAGCTCGCCGAAGAGATGCCCGAACCGGAGTGGAAGGGCGAGCGGATCGGCGGGCGGACGAGCTTCCGCTACCTGCCTCCGCGACGACGGGCGCTCGCCGCCGTCCGGCAGCGAGCGTTGAGCACGCGTCTCGGCCTACGAGTGGTCGCACTCGCCAGGCCGCTCCTGGTTCGTTCCGGCGGCGCGGGCTACCCTTCAGGGCGCTGATGGCTACGAGCTCGCCCGATCTCGGCTGGACGGAGCAGGCGCTCGCCGACCTCACGCAGGACTTCGCGGACGTCTACGGCGGCCGCACGGTGCTGGTCACCGGCGCGGACGGCTTCATGGGCTCGCACCTGACGGACGCGCTCTGCCACCTGGGGGCGAACGTCCATGCCTTCGTGCGCGCGACCTCCAGCGGCGCGTTGAACAACATCTGGCACCTACGCCGGCAGCTGAAGGTCCACTTCGCCGATCTGACGGACAAGACCTCGGTCGACTACCTGCTGCGCGAGCTCCTCCAGGCCCCCGACCGCCCGTACGTGTTCCACCTGGGCGCGCAGGCGCACGTCGGCGAGTCGTGGCATCGGCCGTACGAGACCGTGATGGCGAACACGCTCGGGACGCTCAACCTGCTCCAGTCGATCGTCGACCAGGGCCTCGAGCTCGAGAAGTTCGACACGGCGGGGACGTCGGAGGAGTACGGCAACGTCCGGGAGGCGGTGTCGCACCATCACGACTTCGACGACGCGGGCGGCCTGATCCTGCACGAGCGCTCG
The DNA here is from genome assembly GCA_963719325.1 of uncultured Actinomycetes bacterium. Lineage (GTDB taxonomy): Bacteria > Actinomycetota > Thermoleophilia > Gaiellales > Gaiellaceae > DATBLE01. The sequence goes on along the minus strand of CAVRBW010000001.1, from coordinate 14,328 downwards.
CCGATCAACCCGAAGTCGATCTACGCCACCTCGAAGGTCGCCGCCGACTTCCTGACGATGAACTACCACGACGCATTCGGCGTGCCCGGGGTCGTCACGAGGATGTTCAACAACTACGGCCCGCGCCAGAACCCTCGCTACGTCACCGGCACGATCATCACGCAGGCTCTCGAGCGGGAGGAGGTCGAGCTCGGCCAGCTCGAGCCGCTGCGCGACTTCTGCTTCTGCACCGACGGCGTCCGCGGTCATCTGACCGTCGCCGCGCACGGGATTCCCGGAGACGTCTACGTGTACGGCCAGGGCAAGAACATCTCGATGGCCGACTGGTCCGATCTGATCATCCGCGTCGGCGAGGAGAACGGCTTCTGGCCGGCCGGTCGGCACGTGGTCTCGACTCCGGCGCGCTACCGGCCGGGCGCCAGCGAGGTGATCGCGCTCCGGGTCGGCTACGAGAAGCTGAACCGCGAGACCGGGTGGGAGCCGAAGATGAGCTGGGAAGAGGGCGTGCTGCACACGATCCGCTGGTACGCAGAGAACCGCGAGCGCTGGATCGGCCGCGTCGACTGGCTCCAACCCGCGAAGAGCCCGGCGTGAAGATCCTGGTCACCGGCGGCGGCGGCTTCCTCGGATCGCACCTGGTCGGGCGCCTCGAGCAGGATGGTCACGAGGTCTTCGTCGCCCGGCGCGCCGACTACGACCTGACACACGAGCAGGAGGCGGCGCGACTGTTCGAGGTCGCGCAGCCCGAGCTCGTCTACCACCTCGCCGCGGAGGTGGGCGGGATCGGGGCGAACCGGGCGAATCCCGGGCCGGTACTGGTACGCCAACCTGCAGATGGGCGTGAACGTGCTCGAGCAGGGCCGCCTGAACGGCGTGGGCAAGCTGGTGATCGCGGGAACCGTGTGCGGCTACCCGAAGTACGCACCCGTTCCGTTCCGCGAGGAGGACTTCTGGGACGGGTATCCGGAGGAGACCAACGCCCCCTACGGCGTGGCGAAGAAGGCGATCCTCGTGGGCGCGCAGGCCTACCGCGAGCAGTACGGCACGAACGCCGTCTTCCTGCTTCCGGCGAACCTCTACGGCCCGCGCGACAACTTCCATCCCACGAACGCCCACGTGATCGCGGATCTGATCAGGAAGATGCACGAGTCACCCGGAGGAGATCGTCCTCTGGGGCGACGGAACGCCGACCCGCGAGTTCCTGTTCGTCGAGGACTGCGCCGAGGCGTTCGTGCTCGCGGCGGAGCGCTACGACGGCGATGCGCCGGTCAACATCGGAACCGGGAAGGAGATCGCGATCCGCGAGCTCGCCGAGCTGATCGCCGAGCTCAGCGGCTTCGGCGGAGAGATCGTCTGGGACACCTCGATGCCGAACGGCCAGCCCCGCCGCAGCCTCGACGCCTCGCGCGCGAAGGAGCTGTTCGGCTTCGAAGCGAAGACGTCCGCTTCGCGAAGGTCTGGAGCGGACGATCGCGTGGTATCGGGCGCAGTCGCCCGTCCATGCCGCTCGTTGAACGGCTGAGGCGCGGGTCGCGTCTCGCCAAAGTCACCCTGCCGGCCTGGCTCGGGCCGTTCGGCCGCGAGCCGTGGATCGTCCTCGGGCCGCTGATCGTCGTCCAGTGGGTCTGCCTGCTCGCGCTCGCCCTGACCGTCCGCCACAACTCGTGGCTCTACTACCAGGGCGGCGACCAGACCTACTACTACACCACCGGCTGGATGATGTCCCACTGGACGCTGCCGACGGCGGAGGTCGGCTGGGGCTGGTCGTACGTGCTCTCCCCGATCGCCGGGCCGGCGGGCAGCAACGTGCTCTCCGGGCTTCCCGGCGTGATCCTGCTCGACGGCCTCGTGCTGCTGCCGGTGGCGCTCCTCGCCGTCTACGGGATCGCCACCCGGATCGGCGGCCGGCTGCTCGGCTACTGGACGGCGGCGCTCTGGATCGCGCTGCCCTACCTGGCGATCCCGCTCTTCGTCCAGCGCTACCACGGCAAGTACGTCGAGCAGACCCTGCCGCAGACGCTCGGGTTCACCCCGCTTGCCGACTTCCCCTCGATGGTGCTGCTGCTTGTCGCTGCGTACCTGATCTTCCGTGCGCTCGACACGCGCGACTGGCGCGAGCCGCTGCTCGCCGGTCTCGTCCTGGGCTTCGCCTTCGGCGTGAAGCCGTCGAACGTGATCTTCTTCCCGGCCGCCGGGGTCGCCTTCCTGCTGGCGCGCCGTTGGCGCCAGCTGACTGCCTTCGGCGCGGCACTCGCGCCGGGGCTGCTGCTGGTCGTGCTCTGGAAGCAGCGCGGACTCGGCACGCAGCCGCTGTTCGCGTCGGGGGGAAGCGATCTGGCCGCGCTCGGGCTGCCGCTTCCGGGCGGGACGATGGCCGCGCTGGGGCGGTACGTGAACATCGACTGGAACCACCTGCGCGAGAACCGCGACGAGCTGCGCGAGTTCTTCTGGGCGATCCGGCCGCTTCAGTGGGTGCTGATCGCGGGAGTGCTCGCGATCGGCCGCCGCTCGTGGCCGAAGGCGGCGCTGATCGCCGTCTGGCTCGCAGGGTTCCTCGTCGTGAAGGGAACGTCCGACCAGGCGCGAGTCGAGGACGCGAGCTTCTTCCGGCTGATGATGCCGAGCTTTCCTGCATTCCTCTTCCTGCTGGCCGCGGTGCCGCTGCTCGTGCCGAGGCTCGGCGAGGCGATCGCCACACGCTTCCCCGCCGCGACCGCCGGCTCGCCGCGGACGGCTCGGTCGCCTGATCGCCGCCGCGGCGGTGCTGTTCGTCCTCGTGCCCGGTGATCGTCCTGGCCGCCACGCGGGTCCAGGTCGGGCCGACGACGGTGAAGAACGACGCCGAGCACACGAGCATCCCCGTCGGCGGTGGCTTGCACCTTTCCGGACAGGTCGGGTGGGCGGGTGCAGCTCCTGAGCTGGACGACGCCCTACAGCGGCAGCGTCGACGTCTTCTACGCAGTGCTGCGCTCGACGCCCCGCATATCCGGACCCGACGAATCCCGAGAAGCGGACCGTCAGCGAAGGCATCTCCTGCCGCGCGCGAAGCCGGCCCATGCGGCGCAGGACTGCCACCTGTTCATGCCGCGAATCGCCTCGGTCGAAGGAACGAGCTACGTCGACCGCCCGCCCCCGGGCCGCTGGACCTATCGCGTCGCGCTCGCCTCCAACTGGCGGAACGACACCGACGGCGGCGACCTGCTGCTCGTCAGCGAGCCGGTGACGGTCGGCTAGAGCTAGGAGGGTTCGCGCTCGCGCAGCCGCGCCTCGAGCAGGGCCAGGCGCTGCGCCAGCACCATGTTTTGGTCGCTCAGCTTGGAGATCACCGTCGAGTAGTCGAGCAGCACGAGCAGGATGAAGAGTGTCGCCACCGCGAACAGCACGGCCGGCGGATAGCCGGTGACACCGACCCAGCCGGCGATCGTGTTCAGGCCGCTGCGCCAGGCCGACAGGACCAGCAGGACGAGTCCGGTCGCGACCCAGAGCAGCGCGTAGCGCTCGCGCAGCCTCCGGCTGCGAATCAGCTCCAGCACGACGACCAGCAGCACGACGGAGGCGATCGCGGCGACGATGGAGACGACGAGGGGGGTCATTTCGCGTCCTCCAGTGGGGTGACGTTCTTCCGGAACAGCCCGACGAAGAGCGCGAGGAGCACCTTGACCATGTAGTAGACCGCGAAGAACGCGCCGATCGAGGAGCGGCCGCCGGCACGCTCGCGCATCTCGACGGGAACCTCCGTCATCCGCAGCCGGTGCTTGTGCAGCAACAGCACCGCCTCGACCTCGGGGATGTCGTGCGGATAGTCGGCGGCGAACAGCGCGATCGCGTGGCGGTTGAGCGCCTGGAAGCCCGAGGTCGGATCGGTCACGCGGCGGCCGACCAACAGGGAGATCACCTTCGCGAGGATCGTGATCCCGGCCCGCCGCGGCCGGGACGACTGATACCCGACCGGGGGCGCCGCAGGCGACCCGGTGTTCCGGCCGGGCGGCGCCGGCTTTGCCGGCGACGCTTCCAGCCCGCGCGGCGCCGCAGGCGACCCGGTGTTCCGGCCGGGCAACGCCGGCTTCGCCGGCGACGCTTCCAGCCCGCGCCCCGCAAACCTGGAGCCGACCGCGATGTCGACCTCGCCCGCGAGGACCGGCTCGAGCAGGAGGCCGAGCTGCGCGGGATCGTGCTGGCCGTCCCCGTCCACCCGGACGGCGAGGCGGAACCCCTCCTCGAACGCGTAGCGGAAACCGGTCTGGACCGCACCGCCGATCCCGAGGTTGAACGGCAGCCGGACGACGTGTGCGCCGCGCTCCTCGGCGACCGCGGCCGTACGGTCGGTGGAACCGTCGTCCACGACGACGATCTCGAGCTCCTCGTCGAATGCGCGGATCTCGTCGATTACCCGCGCGATGCACTCCGCCTCGTTGAAGGCCGGGACGATCGCGATTCGCTTCAGGCCCACGAGCCTGGCGTCGCTCGACATCGGAGCCACCTCGACCTGCTCAACCACGGACTGCCTCCGGAACGGCCAGCCCCAACAGGTCGAGCAGCCGCCGTGCGCGGTGGAGGAACGTGTGCTCGTCGAGAGCCCGCTCCCGGGCGGCGCGCCCGAGCTCCTCTGCCCGGCCGGCGTCCTCGAGCAGCTCCTCGTAGGCGGCGGTGGCCTCGTCCGCGGTCTCGACCACCAGCAGCTCGCGACCGGGCTCGAACCAACGGTCGATCCCGGCGTGCGGGTTCGAGACGATCGTCGCGCCGGACATCGCCAGCTCGAACGGCCGCGAGGTCGACGACGCGTAGACGGACGCATGGGCGCGGCGCGTGACGTTCAGATTGATTCGGGCGGCCGAGATCGCCCTCGAGAAGACGTTGAAGGGGACGTGACCGGCGAGACGCGCGCGACCGATGTCGCCGCGGAAGTCTTCGCCGCCGAGCGAGAAGTCGACGTCCGCCAGCCGGCGGCTCGGCTCGCCGACCATCACCTCCACCCACTCCTGACGGAACTTGTCTCCGAACCCGTAGAAGAAGACGTCCGTCTCCTTCTCGACCGGGTACGGCTGGAACAGCTCCGGGTCCGCACCCCAGAAGATCGCCTCCGCGCGCTGCGCGCCCAGCTCCCGGAGCCGCTCCAGGCCGCCCTCCGAGTTCGAGATCACCAGGTCGTACTCGGACGGGTCGGCGCCGAAGTAGTAGTTGAAGCCCGTGTCGTGGCCGCCGAACTCCGGCAGGCTCATCGGCACGTCGCCGTCGTAGTAGACGACCGGGACGTCGAAGCGCTCGCGCAGCAGCGTCGGAATCCCGCGTAGATGGCTCATCGGCACGGTGAAGACGACGACCGCGTCGATGTCGCGCTCGCGCTCGAGGAGCTCGACGAGGTGACGGCGCCAGCGAGGCGTCACCCACCGCCAGATCACCTCCCGGACGAGGCGATCGGTGTCGCCAGGGTCGCGCTCCGCCCGGCGCAGATAGCGATCTCCTCGCAAGCGGGCGAGAGCGTCGCGGGCGCGGGCGAAGGCCTCGCCTTCCCGGTAGCAGGGGTTCGGCGCAGTACGCCACCACGGCGATTCGACCGGGCGCCCGCGGTAGGGCGTGACGATCAGGTCGACACCCGCACCGTGCAGGCCCTTCCACAGCTGCCACCACGCGGGGGTGCAGCCGTAGCGGAAGTCGAGATCGACTGCCGAGGCGACCGCCAGGATCTTCGGCGCCTTCACGGGCTCAAGGTTAGTCGCCGCCGCGGCGCCCGCCCACGCTTCCCACGCAGGATCAGTACGCGCCGCGCCGGGCGAGGACCGCCGGCAGGGTCTTCGCGAGGATCGAGATGTCGAGCCAGATCGACCAGTTCTCGAGGTAGTAGAAGTCGAGCCGGACGAGGTCGTCGAAGGAGAGATCTGACCGGCCGGAGATCTGCCAGAGCCCGGTCATCCCGGGCAGCACGTCCGAGCGCTTCCGGTGCCACTCCTCGAGCAGGGCGTAGTCGCGGAGCGGCAAGGGCCGTGGCCCGACCAGGCTCATCTCGCCGCGCAGGACGTTGAGCATGTTCGGCAGCTCGTCGATCGAGAAGCGCCGGAGCGCAGCGCCCACACGGGTCACCCTCGGATCGTCACGGATCTTGAACAGCGCCCCCTCCGCCTCGTTCCGGCGTTCGAGTTGCGCCTGCTGCTCGGCTGCGCCGGCGACCATCGTCCGGAACTTGAACATCTCGAACTCCTGGCCGCCGAGCCCGATCCGCGGATCGCGGTAGAACACCGGCCCGCGCGCGTTGAGCTTGATCGCGACCGCGATCGCGAGCCAGACCGGGAGGCCGACGACCAGGACGACGCTGCTGACGGCGAGGTCGAACGAGCGCTTCACCAGCCAGTCGGCGCCGGCAAACACCGGCGGCCGCAGCTCGAAGAGCGGCGCTCCCTGTCCCGGCACGTAGTCGGCTCGCTGGACGAGCAGCTCGGTGATCCTCGGCGCGATGCGCACCTTCACGCCGCTGCGGTGGGCTGCTTCGACGATCTGGAGGAGGTCGCGCTCGCTGTAGTCGGAGTCGGTGACGACCAGCTCGTCTGCGGGGTTTGCAGCGAGCACGCCGCGCAGGCTCTCGACCGGGCCGAGATGCGGGAGAGTGCGCCGCTCGTCCGGAGCGCTGCTGACGACGCCGACGAGCTCGTACTCGATGCCACCGCGATCCGGGCCGAGCGTGCGAAGCAGATGGTCGAGGTGCTCGCCCTCGCCGACGACGATCGCGCGTCGCCGTACTCCGAGGGTACGAAGGATCTCGCCGCTGATCATGTCGTAGCTGCCGCGGAGCAGGCCGTCGAGGACGGCGGTCATGATCAGGGCGGTCGGGATGATGCCGAAGGTGGTGAAGTCGTGCCCGGTCCCGAGCCCGAAGGCGAGCACGAGCAGCGCGACGACGACGAGCGACGAGACGATCCGCCCGAAGCCGGCGCGGTACTCGCGCTCCGCGTACAGGCCGGCCCGCCAGAAGACGAGCATCGTGATCAGCGCGACGAACGCGAACCACTCCCCTTCCGCGTCCCAGAGGACGCCCCAGAGGATCGGGTCGTGCCCGTAGTAGACCTCGCGCAACGCGAGAGCGCCGTAGAGGGCGAACCCCACCGAGCCGAGGTCGATGACGAGCAGGGCGAGGACGCTCGCGGCGCGGATCGAGAAGTGGCGCAGCGGGGTCGGCGAGAGCAGATACGGCCGGCTGCGGCGGACATCCTCGACCGCCGCGACGTAGTCGCGAGCTTCCCCTGGGCCGGGGGCGGTCGCGGGGTCCGTGGGTGGAGCTTCCCTTGTGGCCAAGGTGACGATTCATCTTACTCGGGCCACTTCCGGCCCCTTGGCCATGGCTACAACGACAGCGCGACTTCGTCGTCCGCAGTCAGCTCGTCGAGCCGTCCTTTCCGGCAGCGGAAGCCGAGAATCGCCAACGCCGCCAGGAGCGCGAGCCGGCGCCTCGGGATCAGCAGGTCGGTGTCGTGGAAGTACACGTGAACGTAGGCGGGCAGCGGTCCAAGAGCCGAGCGGGCGGCCATTCCGAGCGAGTGGGTCGCAGGGAGCTCGAGGAGCGCAGCCGTGCCCAGCCGAAGCCGGGCCGGCGCGGCGAGCGAGAGTCGCGGGGCGTCGGCCTCGAGGTAGCTCGGCCGGAAGGCCGTCGCCGTGCAGTCTGCGTAGCCGAACTGGGCGAGCACACCGGCGACGCCCTCGTCCATGTACCACCCACCGCCGCAGAAGAGTCGAGGCTCGAGCCCGCGCTCCCGCAGCCACTCCGCTTCGGCGCGCACCCGTTCTGCAGGGTCGCCCCCTGCGGGCCGCGCCTGCGTCACCCCGCCCCAGTGCGTGTGGTGGCCGAGCGGACCGAGAGCCGCCGCCTGTCGTGCGCGGTCGAGCCAGAGCGCCTCGTCCTCGCCTGCAGCCTGATCGGGAGGCCGCAGCAGCGCGGCGATCTCGAAGCCGCCGGGTCGTCTGGCCTGCAAGGCAGAGAACGCCGCCCAGACGCGATCGTCGAGGGGGCGCTCGACGTGGCAGGAGACCACCGCCGTATGCATGTCCGCATCTCATCACGCGCCAGGACCCCGAGCGAGATGGTTGATCTAGGCTGACTCGCCGTGTGCGGGATCTGCGGTCTCGTCGCTCCCTCCGGCCGGCCCGACCCGGCGCTCGTCGAGCGCATGAACGCGGCGCTCGTCCACCGTGGCCCCGACGAGGGCTCCGTCGACGAGCTCGGCCGCTGCGTGCTCGGTCACCGGCGCCTGCAGGTGATCGACCTCGCGACGGGCGGCCAGCCGGTGGCAAACGAGGCCGGCGACGTCGTCGCCGTCTTCAACGGCGAGCTCTACAACTTTCGGGCGCTGCGCGACCAGCTCGCTGCAACCGGGCACGACGTCCGCGGCACGGGGGACACCCCGGTGATCCCGCACCTGTACGAGGAGGACGGGCCTGCGTTCGTCCGGCGCCTCTCGGGGATGTTCGCACTGGCGCTCTGGGACGGCCCACGGGCCCGTCTCGTGCTGGCGCGGGACCGCGTGGGGAAGAAGCCGCTGCTCTGGACGAGGCTGGCCGACGGGACGCTGGCGTTCGCCTCGGAGCTGAAGGCGCTCCTGCAGCTCCCGGGCATCCGGCGGGAGGTGGATCCAGCCGCGCTCGACGCCTACCTCGCCCTGCAGTACGTGCCGCGCGGCACGGCGCTCCGGGGGATCGAGAAGCTCCCTCCCGGGCACCTGCTCGTGTTCGAGGGGGGCTCGGTTCGGGTCGAGCGGTACTGGCACCTCGAGCCCCGGTCCGAGGTGCTCGACGACCACGAGTGGCTCGAGCGGGTGCGGGAGACGGTCGCCGCGGCCGTGCGCCGGCGGCTCGTCGCCGACGTCCCGCTCGGCGCGCTGCTCTCCGGGGGAATCGACTCGAGCGTCGTGGTCGCGGAGATGGCGAAGGCCGAGGGTACAGTGAGGACGTTCACCGTCGGGTTCGGCGAGGAGCGCTACGACGAGCGGGCGTTCGCCCGCACCGTCGCCGAACGGTACGCGACCGAGCACGAGGAGCTCGTCGTCGAGCCGGACGTGGCCGAGCTCTTACCGCGCCTGGCGCAGGCGTTCGACGAGCCGCTCGGCGACGAAGCGGCGCTGCCGCAGTTCGTCGTCAGCGAGCTCGCCCGCCGGCACGTGACCGTGGCGCTGGCGGGCGACGGGGGCGACGAGGCCTTCGCCGGCTACGAGCGCTACACGGCGGTGAGGCTTGCCCGCCGGCTCGGCGTCCCGGGAGCGGGCCTCGCCGCGCGTGCGCTGCGCTGGGCCGGACGGGCCGAGCCGCGGTCACAGGCAAATCGCGCGGGGCGGCTGCTCGAGATCGCCGCGTTGCCGGCGCCTGCGCGGTACGGGCGGCTGATGGAGATCTTCCCGGCGCCGCTTCGCGCACAGCTCTGGGAGCCCGAGTTCGTCGCGGAGCCTGTTCCCGCCTGGCGCCTGCTCGGCCCGCCGCCCCAGGACGGGATCGCCGGGCTCCAACGGCTCGACGCGAGCACCTACCTGCCCGGCGATCTCCTGCTGAAGGCCGACATCGCCTCGATGGCACACTCCCTCGAGCTGCGCTCGCCGCTCCTCGACCACGAGGTGCTCGAGCTCGGGATCTCGCTGCCCGAGTCGCTGCAGACGCGTGGAATGCGTGGGAAGCAAGCCCTTCGGCATGCGTTCGGAGACGCCTTGCCGCCAGAGGTCGTGTCGCGCTCCAAGACCGGCTTCGGCGTTCCGATCGGACAGTGGTTCCGCGGCGAGCTGCGCGGGCTCGCCCACGATCTGCTCCTCGACGATCGAGCGCGGTCGCGCGGGCAGCTGCGCGCCGCTGCCGTCGAGCGGTTGCTCGAGGATCATGCCGCCGGCCGCTCGGACCACGGACACAGGCTCTGGTGCCTGGTGATGCTCGAGCTCTGGCAGCGCGTACACGTCGAGGCGGAGGCACCTGTCTCCGCGCCGGCGTGAGAGTCGTCCACGTTCACCGGATCCGTGGCATCGGCGGCTCGGAACGGCACCTGCTGACGCTGTTGCCTGCGCTCGGCGAGCTCGGGATCGACGCGGTCTTCCTCGGCCTCGACGATCCGGCAGGCGATCCGGAGCCGTTCTACCAAGAGCTCGGCGTCGAATGCGTGCGGCTCTCCTGCCCGCGCGATCTCGACCCGAGGCTGTCCTGGCAGGTGCGCCGGGAGGTGCGCCGACTTCGGCCCGACCTCGTCCATACGCATCTCGTGCACGGGGACGTCTACGGCGCGGTCGGCGCCGGCCGGCGGACGCTGGTCTCGACGAAGCACAACGACGACCGGTTCCGGCTCGGGCCGTTCCGCTACGTCGAGCGCGCGCTCGCGGGCCGGGCGGGGCGGGTGATCGCGATCAGCGACTCGCTTCGCCGCTTCTGTGTGGACGGCGTCGGCCTCCCGGCGGCGAAGGTCGAGGTCGTCCACTACGGCCTCGACGCTCTGCCTCAGCCGTGGGGCGACGACGGCCGGGTGCCGCTGCCCGCCGGCGCACGCGTGCTTCTCTGCGTGGCGCGGCTCGCCGAGCAGAAGGGCGTCGACGTCGCGATCCGGGCGCTGGAACGGATCCGCGAGCAGGAGCCGCGCACCGTGCTCGTCGTCCTCGGCGAGGGGCCCGAGCGGGCACGGCTGGAGGCGGTCGCCGGCGAGGGCGTCTATCTCCCCGGCCGCGTCGGCGACGTCGCCGCCTGGTACCGGCGCGCGGAGGTGCTGGTCCACCCGGCCCGCTGGGAGGGCTTCGGCCTGGCGCTGCTCGAAGCGATGCTCGCCGGCAAGCCGGTGGTGGCGACGCGCGTGAGCGCGGCCCCGGAGATCGTCGTCGACGGCGAGACCGGCCTACTCGTTTCGCCTGACGACCCGGGGGCGCTCGCCGACGCCCTGACAACCCTCCTCGCCGACAGGGCGAAGGCGGGATCGCTCGGCGAGTCGGGCTACGCGCGAGCGCGTGGCGAGTTCTCGGTCGAGCGAATGGCGAAGCGAACGGCTGACGTCTACCGAGCGGCCAGCGCCGAGCGGTAGAGCAGCTCCGTCCGGTCGACGCAGCGGTCCTCGAGGAACTCGAGTAGCGCCCGCTTCCGGCCGGCACGGCCCATTTCCGCCGCGCGCTCCAGGTTCCCGGCCAGCTCGGAGATCGCGGCCCGGAGCGGCTCCGCCTCGCCGGGGTCGACGAGCAGGCCGGTCTCGCCGTGGCGGACGAGCTCGCCGAGGCCGCCGATCTCGGCGGCGATCACCGGCCGGGAGCGCTCCATCGCCTCCAGTGCGACCATCCCGAAGCCCTCGCCCATCGACGGGACGACGACGATCGCGGAGCGTTCGATCGCACCCTGGATGGGGGCCACGTAGCCGAGGAACCGGACCGCGTCTGCGATGCCGAGCTCGCGGGCCAGCGCGCGTAGTGCCGGCTCGAGCGGGCCGCGGCCGGCGATCTCGAGCTCGAGGCCCGGGATCTCCTCCTTCGCCGCCGCGAACGCCCGCAGCAGGACGATGTGACCCTTGATCGGGATCAGGCGCCCGACGCACAGCAGCCGTGGGACCTCCCCCGAGTACGGCTTCGGCTCGCCGTTCGGCGTGATCCCGTAGTGGACGATCTCGAAGCTCTCCTCGCGGAAGCCCTCCGTCTGCGCGAGATAGCGGGCGAGACCGCGCGAGATCGCGATGTGGACGTGCGCCAGGCTCGCAACCGTGCGGTCGCCGAGAGCGAACGCCCGCCCCTCACGGAACTCGTTGAACCCGTGCTTCGTCGAGAACCGCACCGGCACCCGGGTGAGCATCCCGGCCATCTGCCCGTAGGCGTCGGCATGAACGAGGTGCGTGTGCAGGATCTGCGGCCGATGACGGGTGAGATATCCCGCCAGGTGCACGAACGCGATCGGGTCGACGTCGCGCCTGAGCGAGATCGCATCGAGAGGGACGCCGCGGTCGGTCAACGCACGGGCGAAGTCCCAGGCACCGGGCTCGTGCTCGTGGAGCATCAGCATCCGCACGTCCCAACCGTGCTCGCGGAGGCGCGGGAGCAGCGAGAGCAAGTGCGCCTCGGAGCCGGAGATGCCGGCGACCTTCTGCAGGTGGAGGACTCTGGTCAACCTAACCTGCGTCTCCACGCGACCCAGGGACAGTCCTAGGACTGTCCCTGCTTTCGGCGGCGGTCACGCGGCTGCCTCCAGCACCGCGGACGCCCACGACTCGACCGAGTGCGAAGCGGCGACCCGGCCTCGCAGCTGCTCCCCGAGCGCCCTGCGCTCGTCCGCGGAGCGGCGGCCGAACGCGACGAGCCGGTCTGCGAGGCCCCGGACGTCCTCCCGCTCGAAGCGCAGCTCCGGGTCGAGCAGCGTGTCGAACGCGGGATTCGAGGCGATCGCCGGCACGCAACTCGCGCAGGCCTCGAACACGACCTTGTCGGTCGCCCCGGCGCGCATGTTGTTGACCAGCACGTCCGCCCGTGCCAGCACCTCGGGCACCTCCGAGCGCAGCACGGCGTGGCCGAGCTTGACCCGCCGCTCGAGCGCCAGCTCTCGGACGAGCGCTTCGAGCTCGACGCGATGGGCCCGCTCCGCAGCGGTCAGCGCGGGTCCGTACACCTCGAGCCGCACGTCCAGGCCCTCCCCGACCGCAAGGCCGATCGCACGCAAGACGGTCTCGAGACCCTTCGCGCTCGAATAGCGGCCGAGCGCGACCGCGCGCAGGTCGGGGTGGGGCGTCCCGTTCGCGGCGCATCCGAACTCGGCGAGGTCGATCCCGTGTCCGATCGCCCGCAGCTTCCGAGACTGGAGCGGAAACGTCCGGGGGTCGACGCTGAGGATCACGTTCGAGAGCCGCTCGGCGAGCCGGAGGGTGCGGCTCGGGTTCCAGTGTGTGTACCAGAGGGCGACGCGAACGCCGAACGGGCGCGCCAGGGGGGCCGCGAGGACGGCGTAGATCGGGCACATGTGAGCGACGACGACGCCGGGTCGAGGCCGTCGCGAGAGCTCGGCGAGCAACCCGGCCGTGAAGCGCAGCCCGCGCCCGAGCTTCGACCGGGCCGCGAAGCTGCGCGAGCGGCAGTTGGCCGGGAGGGCGCCGGGGACGGTGCGGTCGGCGAGCACGACGACCTCGTCGGCGGCCGCGGCCAGCGCCCGGACCTTCGGTACGGTCGCAGCGAGAGCGGGATGGCCCGGGTCGACGTGCTGTGTGACGAAGACGATCCGCACGAACGTGACGAGGGTACCGCTACGCTCAGCGGGTGGAGAGCGGTCAGCCCCGCGGGGTCACCGTGCATCGCGAGCAGGCGGATCTCTTCGAGCGTCGCTACGAGCAATTCGAGCGCGACCCCTACTTCGACTCGTTCACCTACTCGCGGCTCAAGCTGGAGCAGGTGCTCACCCGCCACCTGGACCGGCTTCCGGACCGAGCGAAGCTGCTCGACGTCGGCTGCGGCACGGGCGACCTGCTGCGGCGGCTCGGCGCGCGCTTCGACTGCGCCGGCTGCGACCCGGCCGAGGAGATGCTCGAGCACGCCCGGACGGCCAACCCGACCGCCGACCTCACCGTCGCCGCCGCCGAGGCGCTCCCCTACGAAGCCGGCCTCTTCGACGCCGTTCTCTGCATCGAGGTCGTTCGCTACCTCCCGGACCCCCGAACGGCGCTCCGCGAGCTCGCCCGCGTACTCCGGCCCGGCGGGCTCGCGCTCGTCACCTTCGCCCCGCTGGCCACGACGTCGCTCTATCCGCTCGTCAACGCGGTGACCTCCCGCGTCCGGCTGCCGGGCATGACGCACGTTCGCCAGCACTTCAACACGGTGCGGGGAGCCGAGCGGCTCCTCGCCGCTGCGGGCTTCGAACGCGTCGAGGTGAACGGCCGCTACTTCGGGCCGTTCATCTACCTGAACCGGTTGAGCCGGCCGGCAACGAGCGCCCTCCTTCGCCGTTGGGAGGGCGTGGACGACCGGCTCGCGAGCGTCGGCGCTTTGCGGAACCTCTCGAACCTGCTGGTCGCGGCAGCCTGGACCGCGGCTACTTCGTCGATGTCCCCAGCATCGCGTTGAACCACCGCCGGGCGTGCGTCCCGGCGATCGTGTCCTTGACGGCGATCAGGTCGCAGGCGCCGCTGAGCACGAGCTCGAACGTGCGAGACGGGTAGGGCTCGACGTTGTAACGGTGGAGCTGGAACGGGTCGGTCCTCGGCCCGTTCGAGCCCGAGATCGAGGTGAAGGCGAGCTCGTAGCCGGTCTGCTTCAACAGGCTGAGGTGGACGAGCCGGTAGTGCGCCTCCGAGCCCTTCACGTAGGCGAAGGCGCGCACGGGTCGCCCGAGCGCCTCCTCCAGCCTGAGCTTCGAGAGGGTGATCTCGCG